>CAYYTK010000028.1:0-67722 GCA_964474695.1 uncultured Anaerolineales bacterium | reverse complement strand
GAGTTGCGTAACCCGCGGATCCCGGCGTTTCAGCCGGTGTAAGCGAAAGTCCTGAGGGTCATTCGGTTCCTGGTTGGATGCCGATGAGTGCGAGAGCGGCGGTTATTTGAGTGGCCAGGCGCCGGCAGGCGGCCGCGCTATTAGGGCGTGTTTGCAAAATGCGTCAGGTTGTGTAAACTCGGTGGTATGAACCGAGGAGACCTGACGAATGAGCAGTGGGAGCAGCTCGCCCCGCTCCTCCCACCCCAGAAACCGCCCCGGGGGCGGCCCGCCGCCGATCAGTATGACATCCAGCTTGTGGAAGACGATGTGCAAGGTTGCCGCACATGGCATCCTACCGGTCTGGAAGCCTAGCTGCCGAGTGGGGATCTGACCATAGTTGCGGCCCCACTCGGCGATGGCACTGTAACTGCGATAGCCGCACAGCATCGCCGCAACGGCCAAAGCCAGAATCGCAGCTATCGAGTAGCGCCGGCCGCGTCTGTCCCGCCAGTCGGGAATCTCGACAAAAACATCGATCAAAGCAATAATCGAGCCAGGCATAGTCTCACCTCGCATTGCTTGTCAGCTATGCCAGATGATACCATGCCCTTCCCTTGTCTCTCTCAAGTCGACACAGTCTCCCTCAGTCGTCGAGTGAGAATTGAATGACCATGCCATAGGAGTAGCAGACGTGATACGAAGAAGAATATGGACATGGCTACGCTAAAGACCCTTGCGTGTTCTTCGCGCTGCTGTGCAATCGTCCGAAAGGAGGTTGTCGGCTATTGCCACTAGGCGAGCATACTCTTCATAATCCAAAACCGCGATCATCGGCTGGCCGGCGCGCAGGACAACGTAGTGCCAGCCACGAAAGTGGGCCTTCTCGACGATCTCGCGGGTCTCGGTCCGCAGGTCGGTGATGTTGATCGTGTGCTGATTCGGGACGCTCGGTTTGGGTTGGGTTGTTGCTGCCATGGGTTCTCCTCCTCCAGGTTGATTGGATAGTTCGCTCATTGACTCACGGCGCCGGGTTCTGCCCGGCGAGCTGGAATCGCACGCCGATCTCGCCGCCTGCCAGGCCCTGCAGCGTACGCAGGATCAGGCGCTTCAGGCGCAGCTCCAGCCACTCCGCGGCGTACTTATTGGCCACCTGCACCACCAGGGTTTGGCCGGCGCTGGCCCTCTCTGGGTCCTCCTCCACGCCGATGCAGCGGGTGTCGGCGACCCAGTTGTCGTACGTCCCGCGCACCATCTGGAAGCGCAACTGCGCCTTGGCCGCCTCCCACACGGCGGAGGGCGTTGCCGGCTGGCCGTTCAACGGGATGCAGGCGATCTCCTCGGCAGCCTCGGCGTCGTCGTTGCCGGCGCCGGCCGGGTCCTCGTCGGGCAATTCGTCATCGGATTCATCATCGACCTCAAGATCGTCCTCATCCAGCAGTTCTTCGTCGGCGCCGTCGCCGGCCTCAAGCTCGCGCGCGGCCTGGTCCAGCGCCCACTCCTGCGCGCGGGCGTGCTCGCGCAGCCGCGCCACCCAGCGGCCGATGGCCTGCTCACCCTGCAACCGCTGGCCGCGCGGGTTCTCGCCCGCCTCGACCGCCCGCAGGTGCGCCAACGCGTAGACCTTGGCCTCGGCGACCGTCTTGTGCGCCAGCATCCACTCGACCAGGTCGACCGCGACGCTGGCGAAGATGCCGTGCTCGACCAGGAACTCGGTCAGCTCGACGCGTTCGGGGTTGGCCGCGGCCGCGACGAATTCACCCCCAGCCGGATTAGCCCCAAATCCAATTTGCCCCAAATCCTGCTTGGGGTAAATTCGCCCTCCCCCCGCACCCCCCTCCCCGTTACCGCGCGCGATCGCGTTAACCCTTTCAGGAGGAGCAGGAAGATAGATCTCTCCGGAGTATTTGCCTTCCTCCTCCTTAAGGGCCAATTTGGGACAAATTGAATTTGCCCCAAATTCCACTTGGGGTGAATTCCCGTTCGAGCCGGGGTGCGGCTCCGCCTGCGGGGCGCGGCGCTGGGCCAGCAGCTGCCGGAGCTGCGCCTCGGCGACCGCCACGGTCTCGCTGATCCCAACCGGCAGGCTGCCCCGCTGCCCAGAGAGCACCGGCAGCGGGATCAGCCAGCGGACCGCCGACGCGGGCTTCTGATACTCGATCAGCAGGTGCCTGGCCCGCAGCTCGCGGCGCGTGATGCGCACCATCTCGGCCGTCACCCCGCCCATGAGCTCCGCCAGGCGCTCGTCCGTGGGATCGCACTCCCCGCGCTCCCAGGCGAGGCCCTTCAGGTGCAGCCACAGGCCGAGCGCCGGGCCGGAGAGCGCGTTCAGGCTGACCAGGTCGTTGACAACCCAATCCACCGTGTAGTACCCCTTGGGCGGCGGGTGGCATTGCAGCACCCGCTTCTTGCGTCCCCGCGGCATCGGCGCTCCCCTTTCGCCCGGCGGACGAAGCGGCAACGGAGGTCAGCGGTTGGATCGGAGAGCCGCGCTACTATGGCGCTCCCCGGCCCCGGCCGGTGGCGGCGTCTCCGCCGGCTGCTCACGCCCACCTGATCTCGGCGGCCCGCCCCAACGGGGTGAGCTCCACCAGGCATGCGGCAACCGGCGTTCGACCGCGACCGGCCCTTCGCCCGCGACCCCTGCGCCGCTCAGACCATCAGGCTGCTCAACGCATCGGCCATCTGTTCGTCGTCCGGCAGGCCGTCCAGCCTGACCTTGAGATTGCCCGTGCGCAGCGCGCCCTTGACCGCGGCGGTGCGCAGCCGGTACGGCACACCCGACAGGAAGGCGATCAGATCGTCGTCCTGGCCCGGGTAGAGCCGCAGCTTGATGAAGTAGATGCGCGGCGGCTGGACCAGCCGGGGCCGGCCGCGCTTGACCGGATAGGCCGTGTTAGCCATCGCTCACCTCCTCGGCGCCGTCCCGGGCGGGCCTGGCCCGCTTCCTGGCGGCCTGCATCAGCGCCATCTTGTAGAGGCCGCGGCTGGTGGCGAGAACTGGGTCCTCAGGCAGGAATGCCTTGCCGCCGAAGCGGGTCAGCAGCGCCTCGCGCAAGAGCAGCGCGCCGCCGCCCACCACGACGACCGCGGCGAAGCGCCGATAGTCGCGGCCCCAGCGCCGCTCGATCAGGCCGGTGACCTCGCTGGCCCAGATCGGCAGCGCCAGGCCGATGTCCAGCCGCCCCGCCCGGAGCTGCGCGTCCAGCTCGCCCAGGGTGTAGAAACCGTCGGGCGCAGCCAGCTCCAGCAGGCGCCGCACGCCGAAGGTCTGCCCCGCCGTGAAGCGGTTGACCGGCGCGCCGTTGCGCGCAACCAGCAGCTCGACCGTGGACATGCCGACCGAGACGACGCCGATCTCCTTGGCGAAGAGCAGCTTGCGGGCCGGGATGAAGCCGCCCGCGGCGTCGAGCAGGAAGTCGAACAGCGCGCCGGCCGGCTGCGAGGAGATCTTGGCCTCGGTGATCGCGACCTCGCAGGCCGCGCCGTCCGCCGTCCAGGCGTGTGCGCCGACCAGCCAGCGACGCACGCCGGCGGCCAGGCCCGCGGTCTCGCCCTCGGGGCCGGTGAGGGATTCCAGCGGCAGCCCGATGGTGACGTTCAGGGCGGCCGCCGGCAGGCCGCTCTGCTGGAAGTAGCGGGTCAGCCCGCCGTAGGTCAACGCTTGAAGTTCCGGCGAGCCGGTGAAGCGGTCGTGGTCCAGGTTCTCGACCACCCGGCCCCAGTCGGCCGCGCGCTCGCCGACCCAGAAGGTCCCGGCCCGGGTGACGATGCGCAGCGGCGGCTTGGCCTGCGCCAGGCCGGCCATCCGGCTGAGGGTGCGGCCGCCGTCAGTGGCGACGATGGACGGGAGTTGGATGCCGCCGCCCGGCCCATAGATCTTGATCGCGCCGGCGCCGGGATCGAGACCCAGGAGGATTTCCGGCGCCGCGTCGGCCGAGGCTGGCGGGCTGCCCTCCCGACGATATGGTGTTGGTGTCTGCATGTGATTCTCCTTATCCGTTCTGGCGCACAGTGTCAGCACGCGCCAAAGTCGTGTGGTGGGGGCAGCGCCGGCGGCTCCGGCGGGCAGATCATGCTCGCCCCCGCGGCAAGGTCGGTGTGCGCCGCGGGCGCGCCCGCGGCCAGGGGGCCGGCGTCGTCTGCGATCTGTCCCTGCGGCTCCCCGCGCAGCGCCAGGCCGTGCGCAGCCAGGAAGTCATGCGCCCTGGCAGCGATCTGCAGCAGTTCGGCCTGGGCCAGGGTCCAGAGGTTGAAGGTTCGGCTCATGGGATGCTCCTCAGGGGTGTCATGGCTGCTCGTCCTGGGATGCTGCGCCGGCGGACCCGCCGGCGGCCGGACCGGCCGCGGCGATCAGCGCGGCGATGCTGCGCGGGTCGTCGGTGAGGCCCAGCAGATATTCAATGGTTGTGTCCAGTACTTGGGCGATCGCGGCCAGGGTGATGGCCGCGGCGTGTTGATATTTGCCGGACTCCAGGCGCCAGATGTGGCGCGAGTTGAAGCCGGCGTGCCAGGCCAGCGCATCGGCCGAGAAGCCGCGCGCCTTGCGCAGGGCGCGCATGCGCTTGCCGTCCACGGCGAAGGGTGTGTGTTGGTTTGCCATGTGTCTGCTCCGTGTGGTGGGATATGGACACAGGTGAGGCGGGCTGGCGGTGGGCAACAAAAAGCGGATAGCGCATGACGCCCCTGACCGAAATCGAGCCTGCGCTCGATCCCGGATCACAGGATCATTCGCTATCCGCTGTTCGTAGGGTACGTGAAGCTGCCCTTACCGGCCTGATTCGATCAGTTTCCGGTCGGGTTTAGCCACTGGTGCGACATCTTCGGGGAGCAACTGGACATTTGCCCAGCTAGCGCATGACCCGTCGTCCCCGTATGAAACACCAAGATGAGGCACTCGAAGACGAATTCGGGTGCCTTTCTTGTTTTGACCTCCCCAATCTCCGCGGTATACTTCCAGTCGATCATGCTGCGTGATGACCTGCTGCTGCGCACCCGCCTGACCCCGCCGAGACCCCATCGACGCGTCTTAACGCGTCCTCGGTTGCTGGCGCGCCTGCGCGAGGCGTTGAACTGCCGGCTCACAATCGTCCAGGCGGGGACCGGCTACGGCAAGACTACCGCCCTGGCAGCTCTGAAAGGGGATGCCAAGCACTTCCTCTGGGTTACGCTGGACGAGTCGGACCGCGACCCGCAGCAGTTCCTCGCCTACCTGATCGCCGCCTTCCGGCTGCGACTGCCGGAGCTGGCTGAGGCGCCTCTGGCGCTGCTGGGCGAGCTCAGCAACGGCATGGTCGAGCCGGTGCAGGTGGTCGACGCACTGATCAACGCGCTGTCTGTCTGCCTTCAGGAGCCGGCGCTGCTTGTCCTCGATGACTACCACATCGTCAGTAGCTCGCCCGAGGTTGTCGGGCTGGTCGAGCGTTTTCTGGCATTCCTGCCTGCCGACCTCCACGCGATTTTGTCGACGCGCCACCCGATCAGCTTGCCCAGCCTGGCTACCTGGCGGGCGCGAGGTGAGACGCTGGAGATCGGTCGGGCCGATCTGGCGTTCCGGATCGAAGAGACCGCCGACCTCTTTCGCCAGACCTACGGCATGAACCTGGCCCCGGAGGAGGTTGCGTTACTCTATAACAAAACCGAGGGCTGGCCTATCGCCCTGCAACTGGCCTGGCAGGGACTGCGCAGCGGCGCCGCCGAGGGCGTGCTCGACCTGCTGGCGCGACCGGCGGTCGGCGGCGTCGTACCTTCCGCAACGCTGTTTGACTACCTGGCGCACGAATTGCTCGACCGCCAGCCGCCAGAAATCGGCGCCTTCCTCCGCGATACGGCTGTCCTTGGGGAATTGACGCCTGATGCGTGCGACGCCGTGCGGGGCGAAGCCGGGTCGGGCGCCAGTGCAGCCCTGCTGAAGCAGTTGTACGCCCTTGACCTGTTCGTCGTCGCGCTGGGTGACGAACACACCCGCTACCACCACCTCTTCCACGATTTCCTGCTTGCCCAGTGGAGTTCGGACCCGAACGGCATGCGCGAGCGGCATCGCCGCGCCGCCGCCTACTTCCAGGGGCGAGGCGAGAGTGACGAGGCGATCACCCATTGGCTGGCGGCCGAAGGGTTCGAGGAGGCCGCAGACACCATCGAAGCCATCGACGAAGATGCGCTGCGGGCAGGCCGCCTGAACCGGCTGGCGGATTGGATCGATGCACTGCCGCCGCACATTCTGGCTGATCACCCCAGACTGCAAGCCCTCCTTGGCGATATCTATCGGCTGCGCAGCCTCTTCGACCGCGCGCTCGCCTGGTACGCCCAGGCTGAAAAGGCGTGGCGCGCCCGTGATGACGCGGCCGGGATCAGCCGGGCGCTGCGCGGGCAGGCGTTGGTCTACCTGGATACCGTACGGCCGGCGCAGGCCGAGCACCTACTCCAAGAGGCGCTGCGTCTGGCTGATGGCACGCCCGACCGCGAGGCGCGCGCCCGCCTGCTTGATTTGATGGCTGAGAATAAGCTCAACCTGGGCAAGCCGGCCGAGGCAGAAGTGCTGCGTCGCGATGCGGACGTTCTGCGCAACGAGGCGCCCGCTGACGACACGCTGAGCGCCCGCGTCAAGCTGCGCACCGGCCGGCTCAGTCAGGCCCGGCAGGCGCTGGAAGCCCTTGCCGCGGCCGAACAGAGCGCGGCCCGTTCCGCGCCCCAAGGGCAGATGGGTCCACCCCGCGGCCATCGCGAGACCGTGCTGCTGCTGTCGCTGGTCGAAGCTTTCATGGGCCAGGGCGAACGCGCCTTCACTCTGGCCCAGGAAGGGATCGCGCTCGGCGAGCGACTTGAGTCTCCCTTCATTACCGCGGTGGGCCACATGCGCCTGGGCCATGCCCTGCAGTTGAGCGTCTCTCCCGGCCGGGCAGATGCGAGCACACGGACGGTTCTCCCACCACCCTCCCGGAAACCGGGACACCCCGGCTACGGAGGCCCCGATTACGGGGGCGCGATTGGCTGGTATCGCTCCGCCATCGTGCTGGGGGACCGTCTGGCGGTGCGGCGCACGCGCACCGAAGCCATGTGGGGACTGACCCGCGCCTACGGCTATGGCGGCGACCTGGATCTCGCGGCTGCAGCTGCCGCAGAAGGGATCGAGATCGCAATCGAGGCCGGCGATATCTGGCTTGTGGCCCTTGCCAGCCTTGCATTGGGGGCCAGCTACGTTCTCGCCGGAGCCCCCGAGACCGCACTCCAGAACCTCACCCGCGCGCTCGGCGCTTTCCGCGAGTGCAACGACACCTTCGGCCGCGCCGCCGCCCGTCTATGGTTGGCGCTTGCCCATCTGGATCTGGCTCACCGCGCCGAGCCGACTCCGAGCTTCACAATCCGGGGCCTTCCGCAGGGCAGCGGGAGCGGAGCGCTCAGCCACTTCCTGACCGCCGTCGAGGATCTGCTGGCGCTCTGCGAGACCAATGGCTATGATTTCCTCTTTACCGGTCCCAGCCTGCTTGGCCCGCCAGACGAGCGCCGGCTTGTGCCACTGCTGTTGGAAGCGCGCGGCCACCACATCCGCCCCGCCTACGTGACGCACCTGCTGGCGGCCATGGGCATGCCCGATATCAGGGCGCCATACATGGCGCTGCATCCCGGCTACCGACTCAGTGTCCAGACGCTCGGCGCATTCAAAGTTTGGCGCGGCGCCGAGGAGATCACAGCACGCGAGTGGCAGCGCGACAAAGCTCGCCAACTCTTCCAACTTCTGCTTGCCGAGCGCGACCAGGCCCTTGCCGGCCGGGCTCGACGGCCTGACCGGCCGGGCACGCGGAGTCCGGACCATGGCGGAGAGCACTGGCTCCAGCGGGACCAGATTGTCGAGCGCCTGTGGCCGGAACTGACGCCGGAGGCTGCCGTGCGCGACTTCAAGGTTGCTCTCAACGCGCTCAACCGGGCATTGGAACCGGCGTCTTCAATGCCTTCGACGCGGCGCAACGTGCATCGGTTCTTCTTCATCGAACGCGAAGGCACCGCCTACCGCCTGCGTCCTGAGGCCGACCTGTGGCTGGATGCGGCCGAATTCGAGGCGTACTGCGAGCGGGGTCTGCACGGTCCGCTCGATGAAGAGGCCATCACAGCGTTGCGGTCGGCGCTGGCGCTCTACGCCGGCGACTATCTGCCCGAGGCGCTTTACGAAGACTGGGCGGCCGAGCAGCGCGAACGACTGCTCACCCTGTATCTGCGTGCCGCCGACCGGTTGGCCGATGCCCTCATCGAGCGCGGGCAGGTCGAAGAAGGTCTCGATATCTGCCAGGCTATTCTCGCGCGCGACGTTTGTTGGGAGCACGCCTACCAACTGATGATGTCGGCCTACACGCGGCAGGGCAACCGTGTGCAGGCGCACCGCATTTACGCGCGCTGCGTTGAGGTGCTGCGCGCCGAGCTCGACGTACCCCCCTCCGCAGAAACCCTTGGTCTGTACAGACAACTCAGCGGCTGAAAACGCGCCATTCATGCGCCATGCATGACGCCGCGCCATATAGGGCGCGGCATCCCTGTAACTCCCCTGTAACTCTCCCTCACTACACTAACAGTGCGTTCTGCGAACGCTGCAAACGATAGTCTGAAGCTGCCACGATCAAGATATCGCCATGCACACGGAAACCAACCTCGATTCCTTCATCCTGCGCTTCGTGCGGGAGACCAAGCCCGGTGAGGAACAACACCGAGCATCCGTCCAGCCGCGCCATACATGGCGCGGCAGCATCCGCCACGTGCAGTCCAACCAAGAGCGCCTTTTCACCCACTGGGACGATGCCCTGGAATTCATCTCCGAATTCGTCAACCTCCGGGAGGACAAAATCGATGCGTGAAACAGACCCGCAAATAGGCATCGCAAGTGTAGGAACCTATGTGCCCGAACCGATCATGACCGCGGCCGATATCGCCGCGGCCAGCGGCATCGAAGAATGGGTGATCCGCGAGAAATTCGGGATTACCTGCAAGCATGTACCCGGGCCGAACGACCACACCAATCAGATGGCGATCTGGGCTGCGCAGGATTGCCTGGCGCGGAGCGAGATCAAGCCCGAGGAAATTGACGTCGTGCTCTGCACCACCGAGGAGTGGAAGGAATACCTGCTCTGGACGGCCGGTATTAAGTTGGCATACGAGATCGGCGCCACACGCGCGTGGGCCATCGATGTCCAAATGCGCTGCGGCACCACCATCGCTGCGATGAAGCTCGCCAAGGATATGATGATTGCCGACCCGGACATCAACACGGTGCTCATTGCCGGCGGTTACCGCAACGGCGATCTGATCGACTACCGCAACAGTCGCACGAGTTTCATGTTCAATCTGGGCGCTGGCGCCGGAGCCATGCTCATCCGGAAAGACTGGCCGCGCAACCACATCCTCGGCACGCACCTGATGACCGATGGCGTCATGAGCGAACACGTCATCGTGCCTGCCAGCGGCACCAAACAATTCCCCACAGACGAAGCCCGGGCTAAAGGCCTGTTCTACCTCGACCTGGTCGAGCCCGAAGCGATGAAGAACCGGCTGAATGCCGTCTCGATGGACAACTGGATGCACTGTATTGATGAGGCGCTCCGCAAAAGCGGAGCGAGCAAGCAGACGGGCGACCGCGAGGGTCGCCCCTACACCCGCGCGGATGTGGGCTTCCTCAATGTGCTCCACATGAAACGCTCCGCGCACCTCGACATGCTACAGCGGCTGGGGTTGCGCGAGGATCAATCGGTTTATCTCTCCGACTACGGCCACATCGGGCAGCAGGATGCCATGTTCTCGATCGCTGAAGGACTTAGACAGACGGCAAATATGCCGCGACGGCTCAAAGATGGGGATCTGATGACGATCGTCGCCGCCGGCATCGGCTATGCCTGGGGCGCGGCGTGTGTTAAATGGGGCTAAAGGAGGCTTTTTCTATGCGACTAAAGGACAGAGTCTGTCTCATCACCGGCGGTGCGGCCGGGATCGGCAAGGCCACGGCGCTGAAATTCGCGGCCGAAGGCGCGCAAGTGATCATCTGCGATGTGAACGAAGAGGTCGGGCGGGCCACTGCCGCCGAGTTGGGTCCGGCCGCGGCATTCTACAAGGTCAACGTGGCCGACCGCGCCGCAGTCCAGGTCTGGGTGGACGCTGTGGTCGAGAAGTATGGCCGCGTCGATGTGCTGGTGAACAACGCAGGCATCGTGCGGGATAATCAGCTCGTCCGGTTCAAGGACGGCCAATTGGTCAAGCAGATGCCCGAGGCGGATTTCGATCTGGTGATCGCCATCAACCTCAAGGGCGTCTTCAACTGCACCCAGGCGGTTGCGCCGGTCATGATTAAGCAGGGCAGCGGCGTGATCCTCAATGCAAGCTCGGTGGTCGGCCTGGACGGCAATTTCGGTCAAACGAACTACGTTGCGACCAAGGCCGGCGTCATCGGCATGACCAAGGTGTGGGCGCGCGAGCTGGGCAAGTTCGGCGTTCGGGTCAACGCAGTCGCACCCGGCTTCACCGCTACTGAAATTCTTTCCGCGATGCCAGAGAAGGTCATTGAGGGCATGGTGGCGCGCACGCCGCTGGGCCGCATGGGTCAGCCTGCGGACATCGCCAATGCCTACTGCTTCCTCGCCTCCGACGAATCCAGCTTCATCAGTGGCGCGGTGTTGCGGGTGGATGGCGGGCTGGTGGTCGGGACGTGAGGGGATTTCCGATTCAAGATTTTTGATTTGCGATTGCTGATTCACCAGGGAGTATTCGCCATGGCTCCATACGCAGCCCGCAATGCAAGCCGCCATGCGGCCATCGTCGGCACCGGCCGCTATCTGCCGCCTATCGAGCGAACGAACGAAGAGATGCGTGCCAAGTTCGGCGAGGTCATCGACAAGTTCCAAATCGCCACGAGCATCAAGACGCGCTTCTACGCACCCGATGACTGGGCCACCTCCGATCTGGCGGTGGCAGCCGGCAAGGACGCGCTGGCCGATGCCGGGATTGAGCCCGAACAGCTCGACATGATCCTGCTGGGCACCGACAGCCCGGATTACACCACGCCCGCGACCTCGGTGGTCGTGGCGCATAAGCTGGGGGCCATCAACGCCGGCACATTCGATATCGGCTGCGCGTGCGCATCCTTCCCTACTGGCCTGGTACAGGCGGCGGGCATGATCGCCACAAATCGGTACATGAAGTATATCCTGGTGATCGGCGCCTACATGATGCATAAGTTGTCGGACTGGCAGAACGACCCGGTGTCGTTCTACTACGGCGACGGTGCGGGCGCTGCCGTGCTGGCAGCCAGCGACAAGCCGGGCTTCATCAGCTCGACCTTCTTTGCCGACGGCTCGTACCACAAAAGCTGGGGCATCTATGCCGGCGGGACTTACGAACCGGCAACCGTTGAAGCCGTGCAGGCCGGTCGCACACAGGTCCGCTTCGTCTCGCCCTTCCCGGCCGCAGTCAACAATGAAGGATGGCCCCGCCGCGTGCGGGAACTGGCCGCCCACGGCAACTTCGACCTGCAAGACATCGACCTGGCCATCTTCACCCAGGTGCGCTATGCCAGCATCGAACTCGTGATGGCGGACTTGGGACTGCCGCTCGCGCGCGCCCACTGGATCATGGACCGCTTTGGCTACACCGGCTCGGCATGCCTGCCCATGTGCTTCGATGAAGCGCGCGAGTTGGGCAAGATCAAGTCCGGCGATCTGGTGACCTTCGTCGGCTCGGGCGTGGGATACAACCAGGCCGGTGCGGCATTTGTGATGCCGTAGGGGTGACCCTTGCGGTCGTTCTTCTGACAAGGACAAAGGAGTCTTCCCATGGCTGAGATACCCGTTCTTCCCGGCATTGCCTCGACCTTTGTCGACACGCCGCGGCTGCGCCAGCACGTGTTGTCGTGTGGCCCCGCGGACGGAGCGCCCATCGTCTTCCTCCACGGCAACTTCTCGGCCGCAACCTACTGGGAGGAGTTGATGCTCGCCTTGGGTGAACAAGGTTTCCGCTGCCTCGCGCCCGACTTGCGCGGCTACGGCTGGACCGAAGATGTGCTGATCGACGCGACGCGCGGCTACCGCGACTGGGCCGACGACGTGGACGCGCTGCTCGCAGCGTTGAGCATCGCGGGCGGCCGTGGCCGCGTGCACCTGGTCGGCTGGTCCATGGCCGGCGGCATCGTCTACCGCTTCATCGCAGACCACCCCGACAAGGTGATCACCGCCACCCTGCAGGCGCCGGTGAGTCCATACGGCTTCGGCGGCTCCAAGGATCTTCAGGGCACGCCCTGCTTCGATGACGCCGCGGGGTCCGGCGGTGGGGTGGTCAACCCGACTTTCGTCCAGCGCATCCAGATGGGGGACCGCACCGCAGACGACGCCAACTCCCCGCGCAATATCATCAACACCTTCTACTATAGGGCGCCGTTCCGCGCCGCGCGCGAGGAGGACTTCCTGACCGCCGCCTTGCAGGAAAAGACCGGCCCCGAACGCTACCCGGGCGACTTCGTGCCCGCAGTCAACTGGCCCAACGTCGGGCCGGGCGTCCTCGGGCCGGTCAACTGCTGGTCGCCCAAGTATCTGCGCCATGAAGCGGCGGACCTGCTGGCGACCAACCCCAAGCCGCCGGTGCTCTGGATTCGCGGGGACAGCGACCTCATCGTGTCTGACAACTCGATGTTCGATCTCGCCACCCTGGGCAAGCTCGGTTACGTGCCGGGCTGGCCCGGCGAGGAGGTCGTCCCGCCTCAGCCGATGATCGGCCAGACCCGCGCCGTGTTGGAGCAGTATGCTGCGGCAGGCGGCTCGTATCGTGAGGTCCTGCTCGCCGGCTGCGCCCACGCGCCGCACATCGAGAAGCCGGCTGAGTGGCTGGAAGCGTTCTTAGGACACTGCGTTCCTGGGGAACGTTAACCAATGAACCCGCAAGATCTCTACCAGAGCAAGCTCCTCTCAATCCCGGAGGCCGTATCGCTGGTGCACTCGCACCAGGCGATCGGCACGGCGATGGCGGCCGCCGAACCGATGGGCCTGCTCAAGGAGCTCAGCAATCACCGTGACCGCCTCGATGACGTGGCGGTCTGGGTCTGCCTGCCTTTGCGCCTCTACGACTTTATTTTGAAGCCGGAGATGTCGGGGCACTTCTTTGTGGAGAATTGGTTCTATGGCGCGCCGGATCGCGAGGTTCACCCACAGGGCCGCACCTCATATATCCCCAACAACCTCCATCAGGCCGCCAGTTGTAAGCTGCACGCGGCCAGAAATCACGTCAATGTCTTCTGGGGCACGGCCACCCCACCGGACAAGCGCGGTTTCATGTCGCTCTCGCTGTCGCTGGTGATCGAGAAACAGTTGATCGACGCGGCCGACCTGGTCATACTGGAGATCAACGAAAATCTGCCCTGGACGCTCGGCGACACTCAGATTCACATCTCAGAGGTCGACTACGTCGTCGAGAACCACGTCCCGCTCTTCGAGCTGCCCAGCGCGCGGCCTGCACCCTGGGAAGAAGCTATCGGCGGCCATATCGCGGACCTGATCGAGGATGGCTCCACGATCCAGTTAGGGATCGGCGGCATCCCCAATGCGATCACCTCCTTCCTGATGGAACGCCGCGACCTGGGCGTCCACACGGAGATGTTCACGAGCGGCATGGTGGACCTCTACGAGGCGGGCGTAATTACCGGGCGCAAGAAGAGTCTCTGGAAGGGCAAGATGGTCGGGGCGTTCGCCCTGGGCACGCAGAAGCTTTACGACTTCCTGCACAACAACCTGGCCGTCGAGCTCCAACAGGGCCGCGTCACCAACGATCCGTCCGTCATCGGCAAAAACTTCAAGATGGTGAGCGTGAACACGGCGCTTCAGGTGGACTGCACCGGCCAGGTGTGCTCCCAGAGCATCGGTCCGCGGCATTTCTCGGGCACGGGCGGCCAGCTCGACACCCATCGCGGGGCTCAGCTTTCACCCGGCGGTCGGGGGATCATCGCCCTACGCTCCACGGCCAGGAACGGCACGCTCTCCACTATCGTGCCGATGCTCACCGAGGGTGCCGAGGTCACCGTGCCGAGCCACGACGTGGACACGATCGTGACGGAGTTCGGCGTGGCGGAGCTCAAGGGCAAGACGATCAAAGAGCGCACCGAGGCGCTGATCAAGGTCGCGCACCCCGACTTCCGAACCTGGATCCGCGACGAAGTAGAACGCCTCGGCATCGTCCCGCGCCTTGTCGTGTCGGGCTATGAACCGGCGAAACCTATCCCGGCCGCGTCCGCGCCCGGCGTGACCGCTGAAACCATCCGGCTGGGCAGCACCTGCGATCTTTCCGGCCCAAACGCCACCGTCGGCATGGCTGTGCTCCGTGGATATTCGGCCTTCTACGAACATATCAATGCCAACGGCGGCATCCACGGCCGGCGAATCGAGCTTATCGTGGAGGATGATGGCTTCGACCCGGCTCGGGCCCGCGGCGCGGCGGAGAAACTCGTTGAGCAAGAGGATGTCTTCGCTATCGTCAGCCCGCTGGGCACGCCCACCAACCTGGCCATGCTGGACTACCTGCTGGATAAACAGATTCCTGTCATCTCGCCTCACAGCGGCGTCTCGACCTGGGCATCGCCGCTGAAGCGCACCTATTTCGCGCTTCAGCCTTCTTACCAGGTGGAGGGGCGCATCCTGGCCCAGTATGTTGCAACGGCCGCGATCAAACCACAACGAGTGGCGATTTTCGCCGCAGACGACCAATTCGGCCGTGAGGGAGCCGACGCCTTTGCAGAAGAATTCAGCGCCGCTGGCCAGCAACCGGTCGTGAAGATTCTGCACCCGACCAAGGAAAGGGCGCCCGTCCAGTGGGTTGCAGCGCTGGCGGCCGCGGCGCCTGATCTCGTCCTGCTTTACACTTATGTCAAACCCGCAGCCGACCTGCTGGCCGCCGCACACACCGCGGGGTTGTGCCCCACCTGGTTGGGCAGCTACACCATCTCCGGTCCCGACCTGCTTCGGCTGGCCGGGCCTGCCGCAACAAATCGGCTGCGCGCTGCCACCTACCCGCTGGGGCCGCGGCACCATCGGGGAGAATTGTTCTTTCAGAACACGATGGCGCGCAAGTATCCTGAGGAGATGCCCGGCACCCACAGCCGCATCGGCTACGCGGCCGCGCAACTGGTCGTCGAGGGCCTGCGTCGCGCAGGGCCGAACCTCACGCGCGAGGCCTTCATCACCGCGCTGGAGAGCTTCCAAGACTGGACAGGGGGCCTGCTGCCACCGATCAGTTATAGTGCCACAGACCATCGAGGTCTTACCGCGCTGGCAATGCTGCGCGCCCGGGAGGGCAAATGGATCGTGGAGCGCAGCTTGTTGAGACTAAAGGAATGAAGGAGAAAAGTATGACAACCAGGAAATTGGGGCGCAGCGTTGCGATCGTCGGCGTCGGCATGTCCAAGTTCGGCGCGTTCCCGGACAAGAACAGCCGCGATCTATTCGTGGAAGCATTCAAAGAGCTGCGCCACACTGTTGACAAGGGATTCGACCCAGAAGCTGTCGAATCTCTTTACCTGGGCAACTACTCCAGCGACCTGTTCGAGGGCCAGGGGCATATGGCCCCGATCATGGCCGACGCGGTCGGGTTATGCCCGGCGCCGGCGATGCGCCTGGAAGATGCCTGCGCCAGCGGCGGTGTAGCGCTCCGCCAGGGGGTAATGGCCGTGGCCTCGGGCTTGCACGATGTCGTGCTGGTGGGCGGGGCCGAGCGCATGACCAAGCTGCCCACCGCCCAGGTGACCGACACTCTCGGCTCGGCCGCCGATACGCTGTTCGAGATTCCGGCCGGCTTCACCTTCCCGGGCTTCTACGCGGCCATTGCGACCGCCTACATGCACAAATACGGCATGCAGCCGGAACACCTGATGAACGTGGCGATCAAGAATCACCAGAACGGCGCGCTGAATCCCAAGGCGCAGTTCGGCGTTACCATCCCTGACTGGGTGCAGGGCCGCATCGCGGCGGCGATCAAGAAGGGCAAGCCCGCGCCAACCTGGCGTGACCAGTGGGACTTCCTCCACGATGACGCGGCCAACCCGATGGTCGCCTGGCCGCTGCGGCTGTTCGACTGCTCACCCGTCACCGATGGCGCGGCCTGTGTGCTGCTGGTGAGCGGCGAGCGCGCACGGGAGTTCACTGACAATCCGGTGTACATCATCGGTGCGGGCCAGGCCTCCGACGCGGCGTTGCACGACCGGGCTGACCTGACGACGCTGAACGCGGCCCGCGGCGCGGCCGCTCAGGCGTACGAGCAGGCCGGCGTGAAAGCGAGCGACATCCGCATCGCTGAAGTACATGACTGCTTCACCATCGCCGAAGTCATCGCCAGCGAGGATCTGGGCTTCTTTGCGCCCGGCACGGGCTACAAGGCGGCCGAGGACGGCGTAACGGCCCGCGACGGCGCACGTCCGATCAATACCTCCGGCGGCCTGAAGTCGAAGGGTCACCCGGTCGGCGCATCGGGCGTGGGGCAGGCCGTCGAGGTCTTCAAGCAGATGCGCGGCGAGGCTGGCGCCCGGCAGGTGAAGGGCGATGTGCCGCTCGCGGTCACGCACAACGTCGGCGCGACAGGGTCCACGTGTGTGGTGCACGTTTACGAACGCAGGTAGAGGAGAAAATCTCATGCCAGATAACATCACCCGGCCCTTCACGGCGGCTTCGTTCAACCAATACCTGGCCGAACATAAACTGATGGGCACGCGCTGCCCTGCCTGCGGTGCGACGTATCTTCCCCCGCGCGCCATCTGCCCGACCTGTCATGGCGACGCGCTGGAGTGGGTTGAGCTCTCGGGTCGCGGCAAGCTGGCCGCTTTCACGTCCATCTACGTCGGCCCCAGCGCGATGGTCGCCGAGGGCTACGATCGCAACAACCCTTACGTGTCCGGCATCGTCGAGACAGAGGAGGGCGCCAAGATCAGCGCCCGCATCGTGGGTGTGGATGCCAAGCGGCCGGACGTCGCCTGGATCGGCGCCCCGCTGGCGGTGACCTTCCTGGATCACGGCGAAGGCGAGCAGAAGAGCACGGTGCTGGCTTTCACGGCAGGTTGAGGGATGAGCATGGACGCGTTGGAAGCCATCGCCGGACGCCACGGGGTGCTCCGTTTCCGGCCCGATCCGGTGGAATCCGAAAAGATCGACGCGGTGCTGCGCGCTGCGGTTGCGGCGCCCAGCCCCGTCAACCTGCAGCCGTGGGCCTTTGTGGTGGTCACCGACTCGACCATGACCGCCAAGGTCGCACGCTATCTGCTCGAGGTTCAGGAGACGCGCGTCTTCAACGAGTTCATGGACATGCCGGCCAGCCGCACGGAGCGTATGATGGGCTTCTACGAGGGTTTCGATGGGACGCCCTGCTTCGTGCTCCTGTGCCTGCAGCCCAAGGCGGTTTTCGCACGTCCCGAAGATGAAGCCGTGTTGCGCCAATGGTATCTGGTAAGCCTGGGCGCGGCCATGCAGAATCTGCTGATCGCAGCCACGGCCCTTGGTCTGGGCACGCGCTGGTATGGCGGCTTTGCCCTGGACAACGACGGCGCCCCGCTGAAGGAGCTGCTCGGCATCCCCGCAGAGGTGGAGATCATCGCCGCGACACCGCTGGGGTATCACGACGAGCAGCCTAAGCCGCGGCCGGTGCAGGATCGGGCGGACGTTTACGAGTTTCGCCGGGGCGACAGCCGGGGCCTGGGCCGGTTGCTGCGGGGCAAGCTGGCGTTCGAAGAGGTGGTGCACCGGGAGCGCTGGTAGGGGCGCACCCTTGCGGTCGCCCTATGGGCAGGTGCAAGGCCATGGTACGGATCACATAGATATGGCACGAGGAAACATTATGTACACCTTTGACTGGCTTGCCAAGCAGGCCGATATGCGGCCCGACAAGATCGCATTGATCGACGCGGCGACCGACCGCAGCTTCACCTACGCCGAGTTCCACCTGCGCGCCAGCCGCTTCGCCGAATTCCTGCGCGACGAGTGGCGCGTCCGGCCGGGCGAGCGCGTGGCGCTGCTGGCCAATAACTCGTCGGAGTACTTCGAGATCCTGTGGGGCTGCGCCAAGGCCGGCGTGATCCTGGTCTGCCTCAACTGGCGGCTCGCCGTACCGGAGCTCGAGCTGATGATGCGCGACTCGACGCCGGTGGCGCTGATCTACGATCCGCCGTTCGCGGCGCCGGCTGCGGCGCTCCGGGAGCGACTCGGCCTCGACCGGATGATGACGCTGGCCGCGCAGGGGCAAGCCCCCGAGGGGGAATGGGCCTACGAGACCGCGCTGGCGCACGCTTCCGGCAAGCCCATCGTGATGCCCCCGCGGGGTCTGGACGAGATCTGGCATATCCTGTACACCGGCGGCACCACGGGCCGCTCCAAGGGCGTCCTGCAGACTTACGGCATGGTGTTCTACAACGCCATCAATATGGGCCTGAAGATCGATCTGACGTCGCAGGACGTCACGCTCAACCTGCTGCCCTGCTTCCACACCGGCGGGCTGAACATGCTCACGAATCCAACCTTCCACGTGGGCGGCACGGCCATCATCCAGCGCGCCTTCGAGCCGGCCGAGACGCTCCGACTGCTCTCGACCCGGGCAACCGCCTTCTTCGGCGTCGCGGCCATCTACCTCTTCCTCAGCCAGCACCCGGACTTCGACCGCACCGACCTGTCGCACGTCCGCTCGTGGTCGGACGGCGGCGCGCCGATCCCGACCAGCCTGCTGCAGCTCTACCGCAAACGGGGCATCGACATCCGTTTCGGCTTCGGCATGACCGAGACCGGACCCACGGTGTTCCTGGTGGACCCCGGCTATCCCGACAGCAAGCTCGGCTCGGTGGGCAAGCCTTGTCTGTACGTCGGTGTGCGCATCGTGGATGTCCAGGGCTGCGACTTGCCGCCCGGCGAGCGCGGTGAGCTGCTGATCAAGGGTCCGGGCGTCACCCCCGGCTACTGGCAGATGCCCGAGTTCACGGCCAAGACCATCGTGGACGGCTGGCTGCACACCGGCGACGTGGCGATGCGCGACGAGGACGGGTATTACTACATCGTGGATCGCCTTAAGGACATGTACATCTCCGGCGGCGAGAACGTCTATCCCGCCGAAGTGGAGAACGTCATCTACCAGTTGCCCCAGGTGGCGGAGACGGCCGTGATCGGCGTGCCGGACGAGAAGTGGGGCGAGGTCGGCCGGGCGCTGGTAGCGGTCAAGGCGGGGCAGACGCTGACCGAAGCCGAGATCATCGAGCACTGCCGCGCGAACCTGGGCCGCTACAAGGTGCCGCGCTCGGTCGTCTTTATGAAGGCGCTCCCCCGCAACCCTGCCGGCAAGGTGGTGAAGGGGGAGTTGCGGGCTTTGTATGGGAAGTGATCGTATGGAGATCAGGCCCGGCGCAGTCGCCATTCTCCGCCGCACCTTCAGCCAGCAAGACTTCGATAGCTTTGCGGCTCTGAGCGGCGATGACAACCCGATCCACGTCGACCCGGAATTCGCCGGTCGGACGCGGTTCGGCCGCACCGTTTGCCACGGGATGTTCCTCTACAGTACAATCTGTCGTGCCTTGACCGATGCGCTGGGGCCGGGCTTCGTCCAGCGCGAGCAGGAGCTGATGTTCGTCACGCCCACCTACACGGGCGAGGAGATCGCGGTACGCCTGGAGATCACGGCGCTGCGACCCGATGCGAATCTTGTAGACATCAGCACCGTCATCACGCGGCCGGATGGCTCGATCGCCTGCCAGGGGCGGGCGTTGGTAACGCTGGATCACGAAGTCGCGCAGCCACACGAAACCGCGAAGCACGAAGACCGCGAAACGCGTCAAGCCAGGGATGAAAGCGGCGCTGCAACGCTCAAATGGCTGGCGTTGGGCCAGGCAGCGGAGGTCGTCCGCACATTCAGCGTGGCCGACATGCTGGAGTATCGCGAGCTCTCCGGAGACACCAATCCCGCTTTCAGCAGACCCGCGGCGGGAGACACTGTAGAGGCGGAATTGCAGGTTCCGGGCGGACTGCTGGGCGGGCTCTTCTCCTTCCTGCTGGGGACGCGCCTGCCGGGCCGCGGCACCAACTGGCTGAAGCAGCGGCTGGCCTTCCCGGCGCCGTGTTATGCCGGGCAAGAGGTCACGGCCCGCGTCGAGATCGTGCGGCTGCGGCCCGAAAAGGATCTCGTCAACCTGCGGACGATCTGCACCGCCGCCGGGCAGGTCGTCTGCGAGGGCGAGGCGCTCGTGCTGGTGAAGGATCTGGAACATGCCTGAGATCACGGCTAACGGTTGCCGGTTCTATTATGAGCTGGATGGCCCGGCTGATGCCGATGCCGACCTGGCGGGCCGCTGGCCCGTAGTGCTTTCGAACGGCATTCTGATGAGCACGGCAAGCTGGGGCTTCCAGATCCCGGCCTTCGCGCGGCGATATCGCGTGCTGCGCTACGACTGCCGCGGCCAGTGGCAGTCAGAACACCCGGCCGGGCCCTACAGCATGGAACAGCACGCCGACGACCTGGCTGCGCTGCTCGACGCGCTGGGCATCGCCCGCGCCCACATCGGCGGCATCTCCTACGGCGCCGAGATCAGCATGGTCTTCGCGCTGAAATACCCGGAGCGCGTGCGCAGCCTGGTGTTGTCTTCGGCAGTGAGCCAGGTTGACCCGGTGCTTGCCGGCATTTGCGGCATGTGGCTGGCGGCCGCAGAGCGCCGCGACCCGGAGCTCTTCTTCGCCGCGACCTATCCGTTCAACTTCAGCCAGCGTTGGATCGCGGCCAACGCCGGCCCATTGACCCAGGCCCGCAGCCGTTACGCGTCGCTCGATTTCGACGCAGTGGCGGAGCTCTGCCGGGCCTTCCTGGCCCTCAACATCACGGGCGAGCTGCATCGCATCACCGCGCCGACGCTGCTGATGGTCGGCGAAGAGGACAACCTGAAGCCGCGCGCCTACGCCGACATCATCGCCCGTGAAATCCCGCACGCCGCCTATGCGATCATCCCCGGCGCCGGCCATGCGGTTTGCTGGGAAGCGCCGCTGGCATTCAACAGCCTGGTGCTCGGCTTCCTGGAGCAGCAGGGGAAAGGAGGTGATTGAAACCCAATCCACCAATTCGCCAGTTTACCGATCTACCAATCCACCAAACCCAAAACCGGAGGAGAGACACATGCGCACCAACAGATGGTTCATCATCAGCCTGATCGCCGTGCTGTCCATGATCATGGCGGCTTGCGGCGGCGCGGCCACACCCACTGCGGCCCCGGCGGCGCCAACCGCAGCCCCGGTCGAACCGGCCAAAGCACCGGAACCCACAAAGGCGCCGGAGCCAACCGCTGTGCCGGAACCCACCAAGGTCCCTGAACCGGCCGCCAAGCCGCTCATCATCGGCGAGCTGACCGACAACTCGGGCGTGCTCGCCATCTACGGCCCCCTGTTCGAGCGGGGCTTCGAGATCGGCCTCGACTACGTCACTGACGGCACCCGGACGATCGCCGGCCGGCCCGTCCAGATCGTGCTGAAGGACACCACCAGCAAAGCCGACGTCGGTTCGGCGTTGGCCCGCGAGGCGATCGAGAAGGATGGCGCAGAAATCCTGGTCGGCGTACCCAGCTCACCCACCGCATTGGCGGTCGGCGGCATCGCCGCTGAGAACAAGAAGGTGTACATCGCCGGCCCCGCGGCCGCCGATGCCATCACGGGCGCCAACTTCAACCAGTACGTCTTCCGCTGCGGCCGCCAGAACATCCAGGACGCGCTGACCATGGGTGCGGCGCTGGTCAAGCTGGGCGAGAATTTCATCCAGATCTCGCAGGACAACGCGTTCGGCCAGGGCTCAGCCGCGGGCTTCTACGCTGTCGTCAAGGCGGCAGGCGGCAAGTTCCCGATCAACGATGACCCGAAGGCCGCGGGCGCGATCTTTGCGCCGCCCGACACCACCGATTTCACGCCCTACATCAACCAGATCCTGGACTCGAAGGCCAACGTCCTGATCGTGACGTGGTCCGGCGCGGGCTTCGTGCCCATGTTCCAGCAGATGACGCAGATGGGCGTCTTCGACCAGATGGCCGTGGCCACCGGCATGGGCGACAACCAGACCCTGGCGAAAGGCTACGCCGACGCCATCAATTCGGTCGGTGTCGTCGTCTACCACTACTCACTCTTCGACACCCCGGAAAACAAATACCTGACCGAGGAGCACATCAAGCGCTTCCAGGTGCCGCCGGATCTGTGGGCTGAAGCCGGCTTCAACTGTGCGGTCATGGTAAAGGAGGCTGTCGAAGCCACCCAGGGCGACACCGACGGCGACAAGCTGATCGCTGCCCTGGAGGGCATGAAGTTCAAAGGGCCGAAGGGCGACTATGAGGTGCGCGCGGCCGATCATGCGCTGCTGCAACCTATGACGCTGGTCAAGCTGCTCAACACGACCGACAAGGACTTCAAGTTCTTCGAACTGGTGACGCTTTTCAAGCCTGAGGAGACTGCCCCGCCGTGCTCCGTGCCGGCCGAGTTGAATCGGTGTAAGTAGCCTCACCCCCCTGCCCCCCTCTCCTGAACTGGCGACCTGCGGGTCGGTTCAGGAGAGGGGGGAAATGTCGCGAAGGGGGTATGCTGGGCGGCTGGCAGCCGCCCAGCATACCCCATGAATAGGATTGCAAAAGGCGGTACGGGCCTATGGCTGACACCATCATTGAGACCCGCCAGGTCGCGAAACACTTTGGGGGCCTGCACGCGGTCGACGGCGTCGATCTGCAGGTCGCCGAGGGCGCCATGCACTCGATTATTGGCCCTAACGGCGCCGGCAAGACGACGCTCTTCAATCTGATCAGCGGCTATCTCAAGCCAACCTCCGGCCAGGTGTTCCTGCGCGGGCGCGAGATCACCGGCCTGCCGCTGCACCGCATGGCCCACCTGGGGATCGGACGCTCGTTCCAGATCACGAATGTCTTCCCGAACCTCACGGTGCTGGAGAACGTGCGTCTCTCCGCGCAAGCCCTCGGCCGCGACAACCTAAAGCTGTGGGTGCCGGCCGGCCGATTCCGCCGCTATCAGGAACAGGCGCTGCATGCCCTGGAAGAGGTCGGGCTGGGAGAAAAAGCCGGCCTGCCTGCGTCGGTGCTGCCGCACGGCGACAAGCGCAAGCTGGAGCTGGCCATCATCCTGGCGGGTGATCCGCAGGTACTGCTGCTCGACGAGCCCACGGCGGGCATGGCCTCCGAACAGGTGCCGGCCCTCGTGCAGATGATCGCGCGCATCCGCACCGCGGGCAACAAAACGATCATCCTGGTCGAGCACAACATGAGCATCGTCATGAACATCTCCGACCGCATCACCGTGATGCACCAGGGCAAGGTGTTGGCCGAAGGCAACCCGTCGGAGATCGCCGCGAACGAGGCGGTGCAGAGGGCGTACCTGGGGGAGTCTCAGCATGACGAACATTCTTGAGGTCAACGCCATCCACACCTTCATCAACCAGTTTCACATCCTGGAGGGGGTGTCGCTGGCCGTGCCGCAGGGCAGCATCACCGCGCTGCTGGGCCGCAACGGCGCAGGCAAGACCACCACGCTGCGCTCGATCATGGGCCTCAACCCGCCGCGCGAGGGCACGATCGTCTACGCCGGTGAGCCAATCCAGGGCAAAACCGCGTATCAGATCGCGGCGCGCGGCATCGGCTACGTGCCCGAATATCGCGCCATTTTCCGCGCTCTCACGGTCGAGGAAAACCTCAAGATCGCAGAGCGGTCCAAGGGAGATCTTGCGAAGCGCGGGGACCTGATCTTCGAGCTGTTTCCCGACCTGAAACGGTTCTACCGCTTGCCCGGCGGCCAGCTCTCCGGCGGCCAGCAGCAGATGCTGGCGATTGCACGGGCCCTGGTGCCCGAAAACCGGCTGCTGCTGGTGGACGAGCCGAGCGAGGGGCTGGCGCCCATCCTCATCGAGGCCATCGTCGCCGCGCTGCGCCAGCTCGCCGCACACGCGACCGTGCTGCTGGTGGAGCAGAATTTCCGCATGGCCTCGCAGCTCGCCGACCGCTACTACATCATCGACGACGGCCAGACGGTCAGCGCAGGCCAGATGACGGACCTGGTCCAGGACCGACCACTGATCACCAAGTACCTGGGGGCGGGTTACGCCGGAGCGGGCCTTACGTCTGCCCGCCAAGGAGTTGATTCATGATTGCCTTTCTGCGCAAAAACCGGCCGCTCCTGGTAACGTTGTTGATCGTAGCCGCGGTGCTCCTCTGGATGATGAACCGCTACGAGCCCAAAGTGACCGCCAGCATCCTCCTGTCGGGGCTGACCCTGGGTGCGCTTTATTTCCTGGTGGCCTCCGGGCTGTCGCTGATCTTCGGCCTGATGGACGTGCTCAACTTCGCGCACGGCGTGTTGTTCATGATCGGCGCCTATTTCGGATTCACGGCTTACGCCAACCCGCGGCTGATCCTCAACGCGCTGCCCTTTGCGCTCGCCATCCTGGGCGGGGTCCAGGCTGGCCGCTGGCTGGGAGGCCAGTTGCCAGCGCGACTCAAGACGCGCTGGCTCGAACGATCCTTCCTGGCCCTGCTCTTCCTGCTGGCTCTGGCGCTGCTGCTCATCGGCGTGCGCGATTTCAATCTCTCGGCACTGGTGGCCTCCAGCGCCACCTCCACCGGCGGCGCCGTGGCGACAGAGATCGCGCAGGAGGCCGCGGCGGCCTACCTGCCGCGCCTCGCCCTGCTGGCCGTCTCGGGCCTCATTCTGGGCATCGGATTGGGCCGGGTCGGCGCCGTCGAGATGCGACAACGGACGCGACCGGCCGCCCTGGTCGTCGGCCTGATCCTGGTCGCGGCCGCCTTTGCGCTCGCACCGCTCCGCACGCCGGGCGAGACCTTCCTGCTGGGCATCTCATCCAACGTACGGTTCGTGCTGGCGCTGGTGGTCGGAGGACTGGCGGGCGCGGGACTGGGTGCGCTGATCGAAGCCACCCTCATCCGTCCGCTCTATGGCCGGGTCTACTACCAGGTCCTGATGACACTGGGCCTCAGTTATGTGGGCACCGAGTTGGTCAAGACCGTGTGGGGGACGGCCGGTTTCTACATGGATATCCCGGCGTTCTTCAGCGGCTCGGGCGACAACTGCCCCTCCCCCAGCCTGTGGTCGTGGTTCAGCGATCATTGCCAGTCGATCAATGTGCTGGGCCGGAACTTCCCCAGCTACCGGCTGTTCATCATCGTCCTGGGACTGGCGATGTTCGTCGCCATCGCGCTCCTGCTGCAGAAGACGCGGCTGGGCATCATCATCCGCGCGGGCGTGCAAGACAGCGAGATGGTGCAGGCGTTGGGCATCAACGTGCGGCGGGTGTTCACGCTGGTCTTCGCCATCGGCTGCGGGCTGGCCGCGGTGGGCGGCGTGGCTGCGGCGCCCTTCCTCGGCGTCAACCTGGGATTGGGGGCCGAGCTGCAGCTCCAGGGCTTCATCTCGGTGGTGATCGGCGGCATGGGCAGCTATGCCGGCGCGGCGGTCGGCGCGCTGCTGGTAGGCCTGGCGCGCGCGTTCGGCGACCAGCTCGTCCTCTCCGGCATCCACCTGCCCTGGATGGAGGGGGTCGTTCGCATGTCGCCCTCGATTGCACGGGCTTCCACCGTGCTCATCATGGCCCTGGTGCTGCTGCTGCGACCCGCGGGGCTATTTGGGAAGAAAGATTAGGAGGATCGTCCGTGAGTAAAGCCCGCTCCTCGACTCGGCGAGTCACAGATTCCCGAATCGCCACTTCCCGCAACTGGCTCGGCCCGGTCGCGCTGCTCTTGCTGGCCGCGTTTCCGTTCATCCTGTCGCTGCTGACCGGGCAGCCCGTGGCCGCGGGCACGCCCAAGTTTTGGCAGGGGATGCTGACCCAGGTCTTCATCCTGGCCGTCTACGCGATGAGCTACGATCTGCTGATGGGCTACACCGGTATCCTGAGCTTCGGGCACGCGATGTTCTTCGGCGCCGGCGCCTATGCCACGGGCATCCTGCTGAAGCACGCCGGCTGGGCGTTGGGATCGACCGTGCTGGCGGTGATCGGCGTCGCCATCGTGCAGAGCCTCCTCATCGGCGTGGTCTCGTTGCGGGTGCGCAGCGTCTACCTCACCATGGCCACGCTGGCCTTCGCGCAGATGTTTTTCATCCTGGTGCAGGCCACGGATCTCCGTGATATCACCGGTGCGGAGGACGGGCTGCACGGCATCCAGGTGCCGGCGTGGATGAGCCCCACCGACCAGCGCCTGACCTTCTACTTCCTGGCGCTGGCCTTCTGCGTGATCATGTATCTGATCGCGCGCCGCGTCGTGGATTCGCCGCCCGGCCGGGTGATGGTGGCAATTCGCGAGAACGAGGCCCGCGCGCAGATGATCGGCTACAACACCTTCATCTACAAGCTGCTGGCCGTCACCCTGTCCGGCGTCATGGCTGCACTGGCTGGACTGATGAACGCGCTGTGGAACCTGAACGCCACGCCTGACGTGCTCAGCGTCGAGACCACGATTAGCGCGCTGCTGATGACCATCATCGGCGGCGTGGGCACCCTGACCGGCCCGATGCTGGGCGCGGCGGTCCTCCAATTGCTGGGCTACTGGCTCAACGATATCTTCGGGCCGCGCTGGCCGCTCATCATCGGCGCGGTCTATGTCCTGTTGGTGCTCTTCCTGCCCTACGGCATCGTCGGCACCTGGCAGTTGCGCAGGAACAACATCCGCGCCGGCTGGCAGCGCCTTCTGCAGCCGCTGCGGGGACAGCCCGAATCAGGCCCCCGGCGCAAGAGTTAGCGATCCAGGTACTGTCACATCCGTGCCGGACTGGGAGCTGGCGCAGAAGTACAACCGGCCGACAGCCTACGATGCCAGTTACCTGGCGCTGGCTAAGGACGCCGGCTGCGAACTCTGGACCGCTGATGGCCGCCTGGTCAAGGCGGTGGCCGGGACGCTGCCGTGGCTGAAGACGGTGCGCGATGATCTCATCATCTCAACCTGACCCCCATCCCTTCGATGCCCCATTGATGGCACTGGGGGGCCTGGCCGCGTATTCCATTGCCAAGCTCAAGCTGCCCGGAGGCGATTTGCTGACGCTATTTCTGTTGATCAGCTCCAGCCTGCCTGTACAGCTCTTTCTGGTGCCGCTGTTTTTTCTGTGGCGCAGCCTGGGGTTGGTGAACAATCTCTTTGGGCTGATCATCATCTACATTGCGGTGCAATCGCCCTTTGCCATCTTCTTACTCCGCTCCTATATGATCCAAATCCCCGGGGATTTCGAAGATGCGGCCCGGGTGGATGGCGCCGATGAGCTGCAGGTTTTTGCCCGGGTCGTGGTACCCCTGTCCTGGCCGGCATTTATGACGGTGGGGTTGGTGGTCGGCTTGAATGTTTGGAATGAATTCCTGCTGGCCACCGTGTTCCTGACCGATCAGAAGCTCTATACTGTCGTCACCAGCTACTACAACTTCGCCTCGACCTACTTCACCGATTGGGGCCAGATCAGCGCGGCGGCGGTCATGATGATCACGCCGCTGATGATCCTGTTCCTCCTTCTGCAGCGGCGATTTGTCGAGGGTCTCACCCAAGGCGGCCTGAAGGGGTAAGCTCCAGCATTGTCCGCCAACAACTACATCAGTTCAACTGTTTTCCGCCCAGGTAGGGCAAGAGGCAAATCGAACATCATGTCTATCCCAAGCGATTATGTGGAACGCGTCTATGCGGGCGTTCTTGGAAAAATCATCGGCGTCTATCTCGGCCGGCCCTTTGAGGGCTGGACCTACGAAACAATCCTTGCCCAGTTGGGCGAGATCAACTACTACGTTCACGAACGACGCAACGTTCCCTTGATCATCACTGATGACGATATTGCCGGCACGTTCACGTTTCTGCGGGCCCTGCCCGATCATGGGCACTCACGCCACCTGACCCCCGCTCAGATCGGGCAGACCTGGCTCAATTACATCATCGAAAACCGGTCCATCTTGTGGTGGGGTGGGCTGGGCAATTCCACCGAGCACACCGCTTACCTGCGGATGAAAGCCGGCATCCCCGCGCCCGACAGCGGTAGCGCCCGCCTGAATGGAAAAGTGGTCTCGGAGCAGATCGGCGCGCAGATCTTTATCGATGGTTGGGCGATGGTGGCGCCGGGCGACCCCCAACTGGCGGCCGACCTGGCGCGCCGGGCGGGGAGTGTCAGCCACGATGGCGAGGCCCTCTATGGGGCGCAGGCCTTGGCGGCGATGGAAGCAGCGGCCTTTGTCGAACCCGATATCCAGAAGCTACTGGATATCGGGGGACGGGCCATTCCTGCGGACTCGGTGATCTACCGGCTGATCCAGGACCTGCGCGCATGGCACGCCGCTGAGCCCGACTGGCACAAAACCCGCGCGAAGATCGTCTCGGTGTATGGCTACGACACGTATGGCGGCAACTGCCATATGGTGCCCAACCATGCGCTGATCCTCCTGGGCTTGCTCTATGGCGAGGATGACTTTCAGAGATCCCTGATGATCACAAATACATCGGGCTGGGATACGGACTGCAATTCGGGCAATCTGGGCTGCCTGTTGGGGATCAAGAATGGCCTGGCGGGGCTCGAAACCGGGCCAGATTGGCGCGGCCCGGTGGCCGATCGCCTGTATCTCTCCAGCGCGGATGGGGGTCGGGCGATCACTGATGCCGTGATCGAGACCTACCACATTGCGAATATGGGGCTCGCGCTGGCCGGGGAAAAGCCTGTTACGCCGAAAGGCGGCGTGCGCTTTCATTTTGAAATGCCGGGGTCCGTTCAAAGTTTCCAGGCCGATCCCAGCGTCGAAAGCCAGGGCACAGTGGCCCTCCGGAATATCGCCGGCCACAGCGCCCTCGGGCAGCGCAGCCTGGCGATCACCTTCAACGCCCTAGCCACCGGGCGGGTGGGCCGCGTGTCTGCCCCCACGTTTATTCCGCCCGAGGCCATCGAAATGCCGGGGACCTATGACTTTGAGGCTTCGCCCACCCTTTATCCCGGCCAGATAGTGCGCGCAAGAATATCCGGCGATGAGGCTAACACAGCCTCTGTACAGACACGGCTATATGTGAGCATATATGGGCCCAGTGATCGCCCGACGCGCATCTATGGCCCTGCGCAGAGTCTGGCACCCGGGGGTGCGCAGATATTTGAATGGCGCCTTCCCGATACAGCCGGCGCGCCGATTTTCGAGATTGGGCTGGAAATCGGCGCCGCCCAGCGCACCAGTGGCACGGCATATCTGGATTATCTGACCTGGGAGGGCGCCCCCGACGTCGTCTTTCAGCGGCCCAACAGGCCTGGGCAAATGTGGCGACGCGCCTGGGTTAACGGCGTGGATCACTATGATGAGCACTGGCCCGAGGCATTCCGGATCGCTCAGGATCGTGGGCGGGGGTTGTTGATCCAGGGCTGCCGCGAATGGCACGGCTACCGGGTCGATGCAGTGATCGAGCCACACCTGATACAGTCCGGGGGCCTGGCAGCCTGTGTACAGGGTCTGAACCGCTACTATGCGCTGCTCCTCTGCGCCGAGGGCAAGGCTCGCTTGGAGAAATGGAGGGACCAGCGGACGATTCTGGCCGAGGTTGATTTCGTCTGGGATATGGGCACAGACTATGCTTTCAGCTTATCTGTCCAGGGCAGCCAGATACAGGGCGAGATCAATGGCCACCGGCTATTTGACGTCCACGACCTGGAAGAGCCCTTGCTGAGTGGCGCTGTTGCACTGGTCTGTGAAGAAGGCCGGTTGGCCACCGAGCGCGTCAGCGTGTCCCCCCTGCCCGTGTAGCTGCCTCAGACTTCAGTCAAGGAGCAACCTTCATGGAACATCTTCCGAGCGATATTGTCGTCATCGGCAGCCTAAACATGGATTTGGTGGTCACCACCGCCCGGATGCCGGGGGCCGGCGAAACTCTCCATGGCGAGACCTTCGCGATGATCCCCGGCGGTAAGGGCGCCAACCAAGCGGTGGCAGCCGCACGGCTGGGCGGACAAGTCGCAATGGTCGGGCGGCTCGGACGCGACAGCTTCGCGGATGGGCTACGCCAGAACCTGGCGGTCCATCAGATCGATACGCGCCATCTCCAAACTGACCCCACCGCGTCGACAGGCGTGGCCCTCATCGTGGTGGAGGCTGCTGGCAAAAATCGCATCCTCGTCGTGGGTGGAGCCAATCAGGCCGTGTTACCCCAAGATGTGTTCGCCGCCGAGCCCCTCCTGGGCAAGGCCAAGCTACTCCTGGTGCAGTTCGAGGTGCCCATGCCGGCGGTGGAAGCGGTGTTGCGCAAGGTGCGCTTTGCCAATGCAGCGGGGGCCGTGGCCACCACGCGCTTGGGGGCTCAGTCGCCGCTGCCCAAACGCTCCGAAGTAGAGGCCTTGCTAGCAAACAACGCCTTGGAAAAACGCTTTGCTGAATAGAAATGATCTCCTATGAGGCAAGGCTTCGGCATCTCGAGACAGACAGTCCGTTGCTAGTGGCGCCAGACCGGTCACAACGGAGAACATGTCCCACAGCGCGTAGCGATGATGCGGGAAACAAGGCAATCTGCCCACTCCAAAGGCACGGCCGGCTGCCTAAGCTGCCGCTGCGCGCGCAGTTTCAGCCGTTCCACCGTGCCGGCATCCAGGTCCCGAACCAACAACTGAGGCATCCGCTCATCCTCCGAAGGTGCGCTGGAACGGCCCGATGAACCGTTTCTCCCGCGACCAATCCAGGACGGCGAAGATCACCTGGCTGTAGGCGCCCCGGAAGTTCTCCTCCAGGGCCTGCCGAAACAGCGGCGCAATCTCCGCACCTTTGTTGCCGAACGCGCCGCAGCCCCACGCGCCCAGCACGATGCTGTCGTGGCCGTGGGCGATGCCCGCCGCGAGCACCTTGAGGATGCGCTGCCACATCGCCGGGCCGATCTCCGCGTGCCGCTCACGCGGCAGCGCGGCAGCATTCACGGCCGGCGAGGTTATGATCCCGACGGTGTAGGGCGTCTCAAGCAGCGTTCCGTCATCGGCGCGAAAGACCGGCACCGCGGGCGAATAGATCACGTAGTCGGTGTACAACGTGTCGTGGCGGGCGCGGTGGTAGCCGTACATGGGGTGCATCTGCAGGCAGGCATAAAGGCCGGAAGAACGCGCGAGATATTCCTCCTGCGCCCGCGCGCCGGACAGAAACCCACCCCCGGGATGAGTGGCCGAGGCGAAATTGAGCGCAACCGGATTATGTTCCGCGCTGCGCAAGCGCTGCACCGCGGCCAGGGTCGTCTCGTTGACCACCTCGATGCGGGTCTGGTGCGGCCCAACATGCGTTTGAGGCAGAGGCCGATCGGGCGGATAGGAGACGGTGCCTTGCACGGAGTGCTCGACGAGATCAGCGACGTTGACCATTTGGCCGGATGGCGCGCGGTAGGCGCCCTGCCGGATGATCTGGACAGCCTCCTGACCGTATTGGGCGGCCAATAACCGTGGAATCTGGGTGCTGCTCTCCATCGCTCGTGCTCCTTGCCGCCCAGCGCCTCACGCGGCGGCTGGCGCAGTCAATATGACCGTGTAGGCGTAGTCAGCTTCATAATCGTGCAGCGGACTCACAGTCGTGACCTCGCCGGGTTCGGGATCAAAGGCCTGGCCCGCGAACTCGGCATGGACGATTCTCAGGCCTGTGCCTTCGAGGAGCAGGAGCAGGTCGGCCGGGGTGTAGCACCGGACCGACTGTCTGCGCGTGGCCGCACTGTCGCCCACAGGCTCCCATTCGTCGATCCAGCGGCCCAGGATCGCATCATAGTAGGAGCGTTCCGTCATATCCACCGACCCCGGCACGTTTTCGAGCCGGTCCAGCGACTGCGCAGCGCCGGCCTGGCGGATGGGGCCGAAGGGATGGTAGACATCCATGATGACGACCCCTCCGGGAGCCAGCCATTCGGCGACGATCCGCTGCAGCAGGCGCCGCTGGTCCGCATCGACGCCCATCCCGAAGCTCTCAAACAGGCACACCGCGTCGAAGCGGCCCGGTATGGCTGCGGTATAGAAATCGCCCCGGAGCGCGGTCACGCCGGGACAACGGGCGGCCACTTCGGATATCAGCGCACAGTTCTTCGCGCTGATGTCCACCGCCGTGACGGTGTAGCCGGCCGCCGCCAGGTAGGCCGCGGTCTCCCCCGTGCCTGCACCCAATTCAAGCAGGTTCTTGGGGGCTGCGCCGGCGAAACGCTGCACCCTTTCGAGGCGCGGCCGCAGGTTCTCCCCCTCATACCAGCTATACCCCCACCACTCCGCCGCCGAGTCATAGAACTCGGTGACCCATGAGCGATCTGCCACGCGTTGCACCATATCGAACCTCCGTAAATCCTAACAGAATTGAGAGCAGGCGCCCTTTGTTCCTCGACAAGCCGCGCACCCAGGATCGAAAAGCATAATCCATCAGCTCTGCAATCGCATTATACACTCGTTTCCGAGGTTTCTCTCTATCCAGTGAATCTGACCGCTGCTGCCGTGGATCAGCCACGAAGGTTGGCGCGCCAGGAGCCAATTGGCTCCTGGCGCGCCAACGAGAACCAGCTCACCCCAGGTTCGACAGCAAGGTAAAAGTCGCTTCGCGATCTCTGAGAGTGAGGACCGGCGGGTGTCAGCATCCCGCTTATCCGGCTGTTTCCGTCACATAGACCTACCCAAGAAGACTCATCTTATCTTGTGTGTTTCGCCATGAATCGGCTATAATACACCCCTAAGTGGCCCGCTAACGCCCTTTTCTAACCTAAGAATACTTGGAACGGACCGCCGGAGGGGTTTCATGACCCAAGATAATGCGAGCGCAATGCTATGAGCGAAGATCTCGGAGAGGAGGCGGCCATGCGCACGCGGCGATGTTTGGTCAGCATCGTCATCGCACTCTGCCTGCTTGCGCCACCGTCGCACACGCAGACTGCTGCGATCACCACAGGAGACGCAGGCGGCTGGAGACTCGTCGGTCAGATCGGCGGCCCAACAAATGCTGTCGCCTTGGCCGGACACTACGCCTACGTGGGCGTCGGCCTGCGGCTGGTCGTGCTCGATGTATCCGACCCGGCAGGACCGCACGAAATGGGAGCAACACCGCCCCTCCCGTATTTCGTGGAAGGTATCGCGCTGGCGATCCAGGGCGGCCACAGCTACGCGTTCGTGGCGGCCGGAGATGCAGGGCTGCTCGTCGTCGACGTCAGCGTTCCCTCTGCCCCGCAGGAAATTGGCTCCTGGGACTCGCCCGGTTATGCCGAGGGGGTGGCCGTCGCGGGCGCCATCGCTTACCTGGCCGACGGCCCCTACGGCCTGCGCCTGGTGGATATCTCCGACCCCGGCCACCCGCGACCGCTCGGCGCTGCGTTCGATGCGAACTACGCTTTCGCCGTCGCGGTGGCCGATCACCGGGCCTACCTGGCCGCGGGCGGCGCCGGCCTTCTGATCGCCGACGTCTCCGATCCCGCGCAACCGCGCGCGCTGGGCACACTGGATACCCCGGGTTATGCTTACGATCTCGCGGTGAGCGGCGGCCTGGCGTATGTCGCCGATGGCTGGGGCGGTTTGCAGATCGTCGACGCGGCTGACCCGGCCCACCCGGCCCTGAAAGCTGCGCGGGCGATGCCAGGTCAGGCGTTCGGCGTCGCGGTGGCGGGCACTCAGGCCTACGTGGCTGCGGCTTACGCCGGGCTGCGGGTGGTGGACGTGACGAACCCCGCCCAGCCTGGTGAGCTCGGCGCCGCGGCCATCTACCGCGGGCACGCCGCGGACGTGGCGATCGCTGGCGACATCGCCTTTGTCGCCGACCGCTACGTGGGTCTGCGCGTCTTCGATGTCACCGCACCGGCGCACCCTGCCCAGATCGGCGCGTTCGACACGTTCATCTACGCCGAGGGCCTGGTTGTCGTAGACCACTCCGCCTACGTCAACACGCTGACGGGCGGCCTCTGGATCATCGACCTGTCGTCGCCCACGGCGCTCCGCGTCATCGGTCACGTCAACCCGCAGCCGCCGCTGGACCCCGATTTCTCTGAGGTTGAGGTGCAGGGCGGGTGGGCCTACGTGGGCACCTGGCAGGGTTTCATCCATGTCATCGACGTCTCGGATCACGCTCAGCCTGCGGAAGTGGCCGTGTTCCAGGCGACCGGCGAATTCAACGGCATGGCCATTCAGGGTGATATCCTGTACGTGACCGGCCAGGCTGGTCCCGTTCAGTTGATCGATGTCAGCCAGCCCGCGCAACCCGCGCTGCTCGGGGCGGTCAACGTGCCAGGCGCCGAAGAGGTGGCGGTCAGCAGCACGCGCGCCTACCTGGCCGTTGACGGATCGCTGGAAGAGGGTGGCGGCCTGACGATCGTCGACGTGAGCGACCCAAATGCCCCCGAGGTCATCGGGCACTACGGCATCATCAACGGCCGCGATGTCGCCGTGGCCGGCAACCTGGTTTACCTGTCCACCACCGACTCCCTGAACATCATCGACGTTGCGGACCCGACGCATCCCGTGAAGCTCGGGGAGGTCGCGACGCCGGGTTATGCGCGCAAGCTGGTTGTCGCGGACGACACCGCCTATGTGGGCGATGCCATGCGCGGCGTAGCAGTGGTCGATGTTTCGGATCCAAGCCATCCCCGGCTGGTCGACAGCATCCCGACCCCGGGGTATGCTGAGGAGGTAATCGTATCCGGTGGCAAGGCTTACGTAGCCGACGCGACCGGCGGGCTGGTGGTTCTGGCGCCAGTAGCGGTTGCAAGCCCGGCCGGCCCAGGCTGCTCTAAAAATGACTCTGAAAGCATCCTGAGCGGAACGAAGCCGCCCAGTAGTGCGGGCGGCGGAGTGCAGTCGAAGGATGTGGCGCTGACAGAAGATCGCTCCCCGGCGGACGGCATCCCGCAGGCAGCCCTGGCCGCGCTGACCCAGGCCGCCGCCGCGCCGCACGCGACGACACCCTGGTCGGGCAGCCTGACGATCGCCGAAGATCACATCCCGGCAGGCATCGGGACAGGTCCAGCCAGGGCGAATGCGGCCGGATGTGTCGTCACGAGCGCCGCCAACGCCGGGCCGGGCACGCTGCGCGCGTGCCTCGCTGGCGCCGGACAGGGATCGCACATCACCTTCGATCCGACTGCCTTTCCACCGGCTCAGCCCGTCACCATCACCGTGCTCAGCCCGCTGCCGCCGCTCGACCAGGGCCGCGTCACGCTGGACGCCTCCGACAACTGGGTCGTGCTGGATGGCGCGCAGGCGCCCGCGGATACTGTAGGCCTGGTTGTCGTCTCCGACGACAACGTCGTCCAGGGCCTTCACGTGGTGCGCTTCCCGGCTTCGGGCATTTACATCGGCAGCGGCGCGGGCAACCGGATCGGCGGCGACCGCAACGTGGGGCAAGGGCCGCTGGGACAGGGCAACCTGGCCGGCTTCAACGGGCATGCGGGCATCAGCCTGGGCGGGGCGGAGGTTGCAGGCAACACGGTGGTCGGCAATTACGTCGGCCTCGACGTGAGCGGCGGTCGGGTGGCGCCCAACCGGTTGGGTATCACCATCGGCGGCGCAGCCCACGACAACACAATCGGCAGCCTGGCGCCGGGACAAAGCAACGTGATCGGCGGGAACAGCGAGCACGAAGTGATGCTGAACGCCCCGGGCACGTCGGGCAACATCCTGACCGGCAACCTGATCGGCGTCGACGCATCCGGCGCGGCGGTCCTGCGGACGCGGGAACAGGCCGACAACGCTCTCTGCGGCGTCATCGTGCACAGCGAGGCCAGCAGCAACCGGATCGGCCCGGGCAACGTGATCGGCGGCGTGCAGACGGGCGTGCTCATGGTCGGCGACGGGGTGCGCGGCAACGTCGTGACCGGCAATCTCATCGGCACCAATGCGGCGGGCGCAGCCCTCGGCGTGTACGGCGCCGCCGTAGAGCTGAACGGCGGGCCGCAGGAGTGTACGATCGGGCCGGATAATCGCATCATGTTCAACGGCAGCGGGGTGTTCGTCCACGGCCCGGGCACCACCGGCAACACCATCACGGCCAATGCCATCGCGGACAACGCCGCCGCCGCTATCATCCTGGCGGACGGCGGCAATGCCGGTATGGCCGCCCCCACGCTGGCGGATGTTACCGCCACCACCGTGGTTGGGAGCGCGGCGCCCGGCGCGGTGGTGGAGATTTTCTCGGACTGGGGCGACGGCAGCGCGCGCTACGAAGGTCACGAGACCGCCGGCCCGTCCGGCGCGTTCAGCTTCAGCCAGCCAGCCGGCCTCACCGGGCCGCGCCTCACGGCCACCGCGACGGATGCGGCCGGCAACACCTCGCAGCTCTCCGCCCCGATATCGCTGTCCAACCAGACGCGGAGCACACTGTCCGTCACCAGCACGGCCGATGCCGGGCCGGGCACCCTCCGCCAGGCGCTACGCGACGCCCGGAGCGGCGACCTCATCAGCTTCGATCCGGCGGTCTTCCGGCCCGCCGCGCCGACGACGATCGCCCCGCACAGCGCGCTGCCTCTCCTGGCGCGCGGCTACGTCACCATCGACGGCAGCAGCGCGGGTGTGATCCTGGATGGCGCCAACCTCAATGCCGCGGGGAATGGGCTGGAGGTCGTGTCGAACGGCAACATCGTGCGCGGCCTGCAGATCATCCGCTTCCCGGAAAACGGGGTGTCTATCCCCGGCCACGACAATGTCATCGGCGGCGACCGCAGCCTGGGCGCCGGCCCGACCGGCCAGGGGAACGTCCTGAGCGGCAACGCCGGGTGCGGGGTCAACATGGGGCAAAGCACTGACAACACAGTGATCGGCAACCTCATCGGGACCGACGCGAGCGGCACGCAGGCCTTCGGCAACGGCTCGCTCGGGATCTTCATGAACGTCGACTCCGCGCGCAACCGGATCGGCGGGTTGGATCCCCGCGACCGCAACATCATCAGCGGCAACGCGTTGGCCGGGGTCAGCATGATGATGGGCAGCACGGACAACCGCATCCTCGGCAACTACATCGGCACGGACGTGACCGGCACGCGAGCGGTCGGCAACGGCATGTTCGGCGTCAGCATGGAGTTGGGCGCGTTCGGCAACCTGGTGCAGGCGAACCTGATCAGCGGCAACCATCACTTCGGCGTCTACATCGGCGACTTCGGCAGCGACTATAACACGATCATTGGAAACCTGATCGGCAGCGATGTGACCGGCACGCAGGTTTTGGCCAACCTCCCGGCCGCCATCGGCATCGGTGGCCGCGAGATGGGGGGCTTCTACAACCGGATCGGCGGCACGACCGCGGGCGAGCGGAACGTGATCAGCGGCGAGAATATCGGGCTGCACCTGAACGGCGTCCCCGGCGACCAGAACCTGGTCCTGGGCAACTACATCGGCGCCGATATCACGGGCACGCGCGCCACCGCCCACTGGTACTCGGTGGCCGTCGGGCTGGTGCACGGCGGTCAGTATCTGTTCGGCGGTGCGACCCCAGCTGAGGGCAACCTGATCGGCGGGGCAGTCGGGCCGGCGCTGCGCATCGAGTCCGATCACAACTACATCGCCGGGAACAGCATCGGCACGGATGCCTCCGGTGCGGGGCCGCTGGTGGGGGGAGGTCTCGGGGAGATCACGGTCATGGCGCAGCACAACACGATCCAGGGCAATCGGATCGCGTACTCGGCCGGCGCAGGGATCGATATAACCTCCTACGCGTATAACACGCTGCGACGCAATGCGATCTACGGCAGCACTGGGCCCGGCATCGTGCTGACGGACGGTGGCAACCTGCTGCTGCCGGCGCCGGTCATCACAGCGGTCGCGCCCGCGTCGGTCACGGGGACAGCCTGTCCCGGGTGCACGGTGGAAATCTTCTCCGATGATGCGGATGAAGGGCGATGGTACGAAGGGACCACCGTGGCGGACGCCGACGGACGCTTCACCTTCGCCAGGGATGGCGCGCTCAGCGGCCCGTTCGTCACCGCCACGACTACCGACGGCACGGGAAATACCTCGGTGTTTTCACCGGCCTGCCCCATCCGCGCGCTCATCTACCTGCCCGTGATCGTGAAACCGTAGAGACTGACCAACTGCCGTGCGGTGCTCCCGGCACTTCCCGTCCAACCGGCTGGGTGGCACGCGCGAAATGGCCGGCGGCCTGTCGCACGCTTGGCCCACTGCGATATGAGGTATTGCGCTTCATGACGGCCCCGCCTAGCACTGGCGTTCGGTGACCCACTTCGGGGTTGACAAGGAATGCGGCCAGCAGTAAAGTACAGACAGGTAGCGGGTCATCTGCTGCAATGATGGCAGCGGTGGCAGCGCAGTTGGCTGGACTTTGTGGTCGCAGATGAGAACGGCAGCCCGGTGGCGCAGCACATCGGCAAGTTCTACAATGCGGCGGTCGTATTAATCGCGATTCTCTCGGTGGTCATCGGCCGGGTGCTGCCGCCGGCATGACAAGCGAGGAGGTGGTTTATGCGCGATCGGCTCCTGAAGCAGACGAAACGTGAGTACAATCCCAATCAGCGGCTGGCCATGCTGGCAGTCGCCGGCGTGCTGTTCCTGGTCATCCTGCCGTGGGCCCTCATCCGCCTGGGCGGACGGCTGGACCGCGCCCTGGATTGGCCGGCGCTGCTCCACCCGCCGGCCAATGCGATCCTCGGCGGGCTCATGATCCTGACGGGTTGGCCGTTCGCCCTGTGGTCGATCTACGTCCAGTTCACCCTGGGGCGCGGCACGCCGGTGCCCGTGATGGCGACCCAGAAGTTAATCGTTCGTCCACCCTACTCCTACTGCCGCAATCCGATGGCCCTCGGCACGATTATCGCCTACCTGGGCGTGAGCGTGATCGCCGGGTCGCCGGGCGCCGCGCTGCTGGTGCTCCTGGGGGCGACCGTGCTGTTGACCTACATCAAGGTCTTGGAGGAGCAGGAGATGGTCGCGCGCTTCGGCGAAGAGTACCTGGCGTATCGGCGCCGGGTGCCGTTCATCGTCCCCAGGCTGCGCAGGAATCGCTGAGATGAAGTATCTCCGTGTGTTCTGAAGCGGGAGGGCTTATGTCAATTCTGGATCGCCTGGCCTGTGCGCAGGGCCGCCGCGATGAGGTGCCCAACCAGGAGCTGGCGCGCGAGTTAGCCGAACAGCGCGACCAGGAAGGCATCCGCGAGCTGGTCGCCAACCTGGGCCACGCTGACCAGGACGTGCGGAGCGACTGCATCAAGACCCTTTACGAGGTCGGCTACCTGAAGCCCGAACTGGTGGCCGACTACGCTGGCGAGTTCCTGCGTCTGCTGCGCGACCGCCATAATCGCATGGTCTGGGGCGCGATGCTGGCGCTGGCAACCATTGCGCCGCTGCGCGCCGATGATCTATATAAGCAGCGCCAGCGGATCCAGGATGCGATGACTGAGGGCTCCATCATCACGGTGGATAACGGCGTGAAGGTGCTGGCCGCGATTGCAGCGGCGGACGATGCCTACCGGGCCGAACTGCTCCCCTACCTGTTCCACCACCTGCAAACCTGCCGGCCGAAGGACGTACCCCAGCACGCAGAGGCTATCGTCCTGGCTGTGGACGCGGCGCATGCGGACGCCTTCGTCACAGTATTGGAGAGACGGCTGGTGAACATGTCGGCCAATCAGGAGGCCAGGGTGAAACGGATGATCGCGCAGGCCCGCCAGGTAGCGAGGAAAACGGGAGGATAAGCATGCCGGAGGGATCCATGTCCGCCGCAAGCAAAGCAGCATGGCTCTCACTGGCTGGCGTCACGGCGTCCGCCTACCTGATCTGGCTTCGCCCCTTCTATCGCGTTGGCGCCGGCTGGCGCAATTGGTTCTGGTGGCCCATGCTCATCGGCGCCGGCGGGGGCGTTGCGCTCGTGGTCTTGGACCGGCTCTTTAGCGCGGCAGGCGGCTGGCAAGGAATCACCCATCCCACCTTTCCGCTGTCACTGCTCGCTTCAGGCACGGCCGGGATCGGCGAGGAGATCCTGTTTCGATCGTTTGTGCTGGGGCTGTGGGCCTTCCTGCTTAACCTGCTGCTCCGCCGCTGGCAAGCCACGAAGGTGGCCCTATGGGCGGCCCTGTGGGCTGGCAACATCATCGCAGCCCTGGCCTTCAGCGCGGGCCATCTGCCGGCAGTGATGTTGCTGCTGGGCCTGACCAGTCTCAGTCAGATTCCAGCGCTGGCGCTGGCGGAGATCGGCCTGTTGAACAGCCTCATCGCTCTCGTGGCAGGCGAGCGCTACATGCGTGACGGCCTGGTTGCCGCGGTCGGGATCCATTTTTGGGCAGACATCGTCTGGCATGTCATCTGGCCGCTGCTCGGCCTACAATAAATAGGTAGATGCTCCCCAGCCTGCTCCGACATCTTGACAGTGCTCAACCGGCGGCGAGCAAAACCTGGCGCGGGTGGCAGATCACGCCGGTGACGGGCGGCGCCAACGCCCTGGTGTACCGTGTCACCTGCCAGCCCGCCGACTATGCGGTCAAATTCACCGCGCGCGACGAGCGGGACCGCGCCGGCCGCGAGTACGCTGCGCTCGACGCGCTGCGCCAGGCCGGTCTCCGCATCGCACCCAAGCCGATCTGGCTCGATCGCACACAGTACACGCAGCCGGTGGTCGTGCAGAGCTGGCTGGACGGGGAGCCTCTCGACGGCCCGCCGCAGAGCGATGCCGAGTGGGCAGGCTTGCTGGATCACTACTGCGCCATTCATTCCGTCATTCCGGGACGGACAGCAGTGACGCTGCCGAAAGGTTATCTCACTGCCTCAAGCGGCGAGGCGGGCAAGGCGCTGGTGCGCGAGCAAGCCGCCAGGCTGCCGCGCGAGGTGCAGCCGGGGCGCATGCGGGAGTTACTGGCGCGCTTCGCTGACTGGTCGCCGCCCACCTGGCCTGCGCCGCCACGCACACTGGTCCGGGTTGACGGCAACTGGCGCAACTTCATACGCCGCGGGGGCAGCCTGGCCTCGGTGGATTGGGAAAACAGCGGCTGGGGCGATCCGGCGTTCGAGCTGAGTGAGCTCGCCGTCCATCCCGCCTACGAGGGCGTGCCCGCCTCACGCTGGGACCAGTTCGCGGCCGATTATGCTCAGCGCCGGGATGATCCCACCCTGGCCCTACGCGTCCATACCTATACGACGATCATGCTCGTCTGGTGGGTCGTGCGCTGGGCGCGCTATCTCCATGAAATACCGCTCGGCCTTGATGCACGCCTGGCCGGCCGGTCTGCGGGCTGGCTGGCAGGGGTCGAGCGGCAGTACCACAGGTATCTGACGCAGGCGGAGATGCACCTCGCATCCCCCGAAAGAAATCAGTGAACCGTCGAGAGATGAATGCCAAGAAGATCCGGTATCATCCAGGGAGTCTCCTCCGCGGAGGTCGAAGCGTGCTGATGACAGCCAAATCTTCCCACCCTTCTGCCCGGTTGCCGTGGCTGGCGCTGCTGGTCGGCGCACTGCTACTGGCGTATCCCCTGGTCCGGCTGGCGCCGATCGCTCGTTCGCAGCTTGGCGTGCGCAGCGCCGCGAGATCGAGCGACTCGGCCAGCTTCGGCTCGCCCACGGAGCTCGGTCGGAGCCAGCGGTTTCGTGTGCTGGCCTCGCGCGCCTACATAGCCGATGACGAGGTGACCGCACTGCTGCAACGGGCAGAGGAACGGCGCACGCGGCTGATGGCTGAGCTCGGTCTGCCTGACGATGACCGGCAGGTTACGATTACGCTGCGCCCGGAGATCGGCGTGCCGATCGGCACGGGACGCACGGTGGTGCTATACGCCTATCAACTGGGCCGCGGCGATTTCGTGCACGAGCTGACCCACGTCCTCACCGGCTACAACAACGCCTTCCTGGCCGAGGGGCTGGCGGTGCGGATGGAGCAGCGCTTGGGCTGGGGCCTGGCGTTCGCAACCTGGGGCCGACCCCTCAGCGCCCACATCAGCGCCGCGCTGCGCTCCGGCGAACTTCCCGCGATCGCCGACCTCCTGCATCGCAAGTCGTTGTGGGACCCGGCCGATATGCCCGCCAGCCAGTTGCGGTACGCCGTTGCGGGATCGTTTACGAGTTATCTCATCGACACCTACGGGCTGCCCGCCTGGCTCGCGCTCTATCACAACGTCAACGTCCGGATGGACTTCGAAGAGATGTATGGCCGTTCGCTCGCGGCGCTGGAACAGGAATGGCGGGCGGTCGTGGGCCGCACAGCAGCGCTCCATGCCGCGTGGCTGATCGTGCTCGGCGCGGCGGCCGCGGCGGTGATCTACGGGGGGGCCAGGCGCGGCGGCGCATGGCTGGGAGCCGCCGCCGTCACTGCGCTGGCGCATGCAGCCTGGTCGTACTACCTGGCCTGGGGCTGGGCTGTGCTCGCCGCGCCGGCGGCCTGGTTGCTGGCCGTGTTCCTGTTCCGCCGAAGGAAGGCATGATCATGAAACCCGTCTACTGAATCCCCCTCCTGGCGTTGCTCGGCGGCATCCTCGGCTATGCCGTCTTTCGGGCAACCGGCTGGCTGGGCGCCACGACCGGCGTGGTCGCAGGCGTCTTAATCGACGCGCTGAGCCTATTCGTCGAGGTTCAGGTCATCCACCGCCACCAACCCCTGCTTGAGCGCGTAGATCATCGCCTGCGCCCGGTGCGCCAGGTGCAGCTTGGCCAGGATATTGCCGACATGCGTCTTGACCGTCTCCTCGCCGACGATCAACGCCTCGGCGATCTGGCGGTTGCTGCGGCCCAGCGCAAGCTGGCGCAGCACCTCTTCTTCGCGCGGGGTCAGGGCATCGGGATCGGCGCTGGCAGGCTTGCGCGACAGCTCCTGCAGGACCGCACCCGCCAGCGCCGGATCGAGACTCGAGCGGCCGCGGGCCGCAGCGCGCACGGCAGCCAACAGCACCTCGGGCTCGGCCTCCTTGCGCACGTAACCGATGGCCCCGGCGCGCAGCGCGGCCAGCACCCGCGCATCATCGCTGTAGCCGCTCAGCACCACCACCTGCGTGTGCGGCGACAGGCTCCGCACGCGGCGGATCGTCGTGAAGCCATCCATGCCGCCCGGCATCAGCAGGTCCACCACCGCCACATCGAGCAGACTGGTCTCCAGCAGGCCAAGGGCCTCTTCGCCGCTGGCCGCGCTGCCGGCGACCACGATGTCACCGAACGATTCCAGGTAGCTGCGCAGCCCCTGCCGCACCACCGCATGGTCGTCCACCAACAGCACGCGAATCCGCTCGTCCGGCATGTATGGCGCACTCATCAGGCATCCTCCACGGGAATTCTACCACAGAGACACAGAGAATCTCTTGCGCATCAAACAGCATTCGCTCCGGGGTCGGCATGTTTCGCCCGCCAGCTCCGCAGTTGCAGATAGCTGACGACGGACATCACCAGGACCAGGTTGATGAACAAAGTGACCAGGATGTCCAGCACCAGATCCCGCGCCGGCGGCCAGGCCCATGCGGCCTGGAAACCGCCGTACACGCCGAAATAGCCTGCCCCGGTGACCAACAGCACCAGAGCCCAACTGAACCGCTGGCGCCACGCCTGGTCAAGCTCGGCGGCCAGGGCGCCGGCGGAGAGCCGCGCCCAATACCCTTCCGTCGCGCCGTAAGACTGGGCAATGGTCACGGCGGCGAACAAGGCACACGCAAGCCCGACTGCCAGCGCTGCGATCGGATACTGCGGCCATGACTTGGGCAGCAGCGCTCCCGGCAGAATGACCAGGGCCGCCAGGGCCGCCCAGACCCGCGACGCGGCAGACTCGCGGCGCAACCGCCACGCGGCCGGGTGTTCCGCGCCCTGGGCGACGGTCGCACGCAGCGCAGCCCTGCGGCCCCGCGTCCACGACACGACGGTCACGCCCACGCCGGCCAGCGCCAGCACCAGGCTGATGAGCCACGCGAGGCCGGCGCCCCCGGCAAGGCGCGGAACCAGGCTCAGGGCAAACACAGCGGCCAGGCCGCCTGCAGCCAGCGCCACCGTCTGCCAGTGGCTCGCCTTCTGCAACCAGGACTTCACTTCCGCGCTCACTTCAGCCTCCTGCTGCGCCGCCGGCGCCCCCAGCGGCACGGACAGCGCAATCCGTGCCCCCTGGCCGGATGTGCTTGTTATGTCGAGCTTGGCGCCGATGGCCGCGGCCCGATCCCGCATGCCGGCCAGCCCGTAGCCGGTCACCGGCCGGTCGGCCGGGGATGCGTCACCGGTTTCGGGCGACGCAAACCCCTGGCCGTCGTCCAGGATCTCGAGATGCAGCGCCTCGTCTGCGATGCGCAGGCGCAGGCTGACGTGAGCCGCCCGCGCGTGCCGAGCGATGTTGTTCAGCGCCTCTTGGGCGATGCGGAAGATCGCTTCCTCAGCGCCGGGGGCCAGGCGTCCGGCATCCACCGCCGTCGTATAGGCTGTCGCATCTTCCAGCTGCCCCAGGTCCACGGTCACCGCGGCGCCGGTGCGGTGGGCCAGCGCCTCGCACTGCTCGCGCAGCGCGTCCAGCAGGCCGGCCGCGGCCAGCGGCGCAGGGCGGAGCTGCTGCAGCAAGGCGGCCATCTCGGCCAGCGCGGCCTGGGCCGCGCGGCGCACGTCCTCCACCGCGGCCCGCGCGCCCGCCAGGTCCGACTCCCAGCGAGCCAGCGCGGCGGCTGCGCTGACATTGATCGCGTAAAGCTGCTGCTTGATCGAGTCGTGCAGATCGCGCGCCAGCCGGTTGCGCTCGGCCTGGGCGGCAGCCTGACCGGTGCTGCGCACCAAATCATCGCGCAGGAGGTGCATCTCGCGCTCGCGACCGGCCAGCACTTCCACGAGAGCCAGCAGGCCATACAGCGGCTGCAACCTCGGCCGCCGCGGCGAGGCCGGCGGGGGCGCGATGGGCTTGCCCTGCGCCAACTGCCCAAGCGCGACCGTCAGGTGCTCGGCCGCGCGCAAGATGGGGCTGTTCAGCAGCAGGCCAAGCGCGGCGCCGGCCAGGAGCGCTGCAGCCAAACGCAGGGCGAGCGGCAGATGCCCGGGCGCGAGCCAGAGGCCCAGGGCGCCAACGGCCGCGGCGGCCAGGTGACTCACGCCGAGCCAAACGATGAGCTGAAGTTGACCGGAGCGGTTCATCGTGCTCATGAAGATCTCCTATGTGTCTTACGCCTGCAGCGCCAGCCAGGTCTCGCGATAGGCCGCAGCAATCAAGAGAGCGATCCCCAGCGCCAGGCAGGCGGTCTCCGGTCCGGACAGCCGGATGTCACGCAGGCGTCGCAGCTTGACCGGCGCCCACGCGCCGCTCCAGCGCCACCAGCTGCGGTACTGATAGACCCCCAGGCCGGCCGTTGCCGCGATGACCAGGATGTAGGCCAGCATCTCCACGCCGCCGATGCTCAGCCCGAGCGCCATCCCGTCCCAGGCATTGTACAGGCGCAAGTCAGACGCTGCAAACGAGTTTGTGCCCGAGATCAGGCCGCTGACCAGGCCGAGCGAAATCAGGACGACGTAGCCTGTCGGGAATCCCCGGACCTGGTTGAGGTTCAGCAGCACGCCGATGATGACCACCAGCCCCAGGTTGAACAGCAGCGTCAGCCCGAATTCGCCCCAGAAGGAGGTCGCGCTGCCTACCAGCCGGCCGATGCCCACCTGGGGGCTACCGCGCATGAAGCCTTCCGGCAGCAGGTAGTAGCCGGCGAGATACGCGGCGTTGGACAGCAGCATGTAGAGGCCGTACAGCCACAGCACGCGCTTCCAGACCGTTTCCGAAGCAGTTGACCGATGCTCGTTGACCATGCGACCCTCCCCGGGAAAGCAGGGCGCAGGCAGGAGGTGCGCCCGTTTGACATCTGCCGCCAGGATACAGCGAACTGCCGCAGATGTCATCCCCTGGGGCGGGGATTGTTGCTCCCTCGAACGGGGGAAGATAGCGGCGAACGCGTGGCGAAGACCCCACCTTCGGCGTGAGCGGCACATTATAGGCCTGAACAAGGGGCAGCCCCAGTTTTTCGGCGAGGGAGGCCCCAACCAGCATCCCACTCAACCCGGAGATAATCATGTCCGTCTCGCGTGCGGCCTCCAGGCCCACCTGCATCAGCATGCGGGCGCCGACGTTAGCCAGTTCAGAGAGCTTGCGAAACGACGTGATAAGCCCCCCGCCCTCGATCGCGGCGCTGGCCCCTCGCGTCTGCAGCGCGGCCTGGACGTCGATGTCAACGGGCCAGATCTCGAGGTTGTACGACTTCACGAGCGCCACAAAATCCGCGTTCGTGACGATCCGGACGCCATGACCAGCCCGGCGCAGTCCCTGGCCGAGCGCGATGTACGGCTGAATATCGCCGCGACTGCCGGGGGCGATGATCGCGATAGTGGAGTCGAAGCTCTCGCCGGACAAGATCAATTCAGTGATGCGGTCAACCCGGAAGGAGCGCACCGCGCCGCGCAGATGGCAGTGGCCGATGACGTACCACCAGCCCCAGCGATACACCAGCGCATAGGGGTCAAGGGCCCGCTGGCTCGCCTCCGCCTGATTGCGGCCGCGATAAGTCATCTGCACCCGCCGCCGCTCGCGGATCGCGCGGCGCAGCTTCTCCATAACCGGCGCCAGCGCCGCCAGCGCGGTGCGCTGCATCCCGGTCGCCACCAGGCTGCGCCGCGCCCAGGCCACCTCATGCCGCTGCTCGTCGGGCAGGACGTTGTCCAGCTTGGCCAGCGCGCCCTGCGCAGCCCCTTCGTACAGCCGCCCCCACATCTCGCCCACAAGGCTCGTGCCCAGGTAGACCGCAACCGCCTCTTCGGGCGTGAAGACCAGCGGCGCCATCTTGTAGCCGCGCACCAGGCCGAACCCACCGTGCGGCCCGCGCTCCGAGTAGATGGGGATGCCCATCTCGTCGAGCATGGTCATGTAGCGGTGGAGCGTACGCACCGAGACCCCAGCGCCCGCGCCAACTCCTCGGCCTTCTGGTTGGGCCGCCGCTGCAAGAGCATGATCAGGGTGATGAGACGCGTCGCGGTCGTGGTCATGCGTACTGCGTATTGCGTATTGCGTGTTGCGTGCGCGTGCTGCTTCGCTGATTCGCCTATTCGCTGATTCGCTATTCGCTGATTCGCTCCACCCCATGCCGCAGCACCGTCTTCAGCTTCGCCGGATCGCCGCGGCGCGGGTCCCCCAGGTAGATCTCGTGGTGCTTGCCGGTCAGGCGGTAGCCGTTCTCGGCCGCCCAGCGGTGCATCCGCTCGACGGTCGCCGGCTCCGTGGCATACGGGCCGATGTGCAGGATCTGCACGCAGAGGCCCTCGTGGAAGGACGCGAACCGCAGCCGGGCGAGCGCGGGGGTGGGACGCTTCTTCGCGGCCTGTGCCAGCGCTTCCGCGAACATCTCCGGCGTGATGTGGTCCGGCTGCATGATCATCAGGGTGTAGGCCCACTTATCGGTGAAGGCCTCCCAGGCAATGCTGATGTCGAATGCCTCGCCCTCCACCCACCACAGCCCTTCGAGCGCCATCACCGGGTAGTCAATCGGATCCTCCTTGCGCAGCTTCGACATGAACTTCAGGGTGTAGGCCGCGCTGTAGAGCGCGCCCATGGCCTCCTCGAACCCGGGCGACGTGCCCGGCGCCTCGCCCGGCTCGATGCGGCCGTCAAGCATCACGAACTTGAGCTCAGGCACGTCCACCAGCTCCACCTTCTGCGCGGAGGGCGCGTACAGGTGCTTCCATTGTTTGCGCAGGTCCAGCGTGGTCATCGGGGCAGCCTCCTGGATTAGATTCAGCAATATTATACACCCGAATCATGACAGAAACCGTCATATTCTCACCACGCGAGACGTCGCGACGGTCGAGGGGAGGCCCCGGCCCCAAAAACATAGGTGGCCCTTCGCTGAGAGGTGTGGACGAGCCGCTCAGGCCCTTTTGCCCTTACGCGGGGGATGCGCTTGCCCCACGCGCGCGATGAACTCATCCACGCTGAACAAGGCGATGCTTTCGCCGATCAGCGCCAGGGGCAGATCGTCCAGCTTTCGGAAGCGCACGCACGACTTGCCCACATCGTAGCGCTTGCCCGTCGCCCGGTAGGCGGCTTCGAACCGCCCTCGGGCCGCATCGTCCGCATAGAGGCCGATCAGATAGACCGCCATGTGGTTCTTCTGCGAGGCGAGCCCCGCGTAGGCCAGTGGCTGCCCGTTGTAGGTGTTGGGATAGCGTGCGAGGGGCACCTGATAGGTGATCATCCCCCAGTTGATCGCTTCCTCATAGCCCTCCGGCAAGTGGGCCAAGATGGTCTGGCGGACCGCCTCGAGCGCGGCGCGCCGGTCGGCCGGCAGCTCGGCCAGGTATTGGGCGACTGTGGCGGCGTCCGATTGCATTTGGCTTGACTCCTATTCCTGCAGCGCCGGCACGTGGCGGATGGATTCGTCAAACACGGACTCGTATTGGCGGTAGTCCTCCGAGCGGACCAGATTGATCTGCACCCACTCGCGCATCTTGGGCTTGCCCAGGGGCTGGAATGGGATGGCGTTTGGGTCCGCCGCCAGCAGCCTTGCAGCGGATTGCTCAGGCAGCTTGACCCCCACGCCCTGCTCGTAAAAGCAGATACAGAGCTTCCGGCCGGCGTAATAGGCCGGGAAGCCGAACATCTTGCCGGGCTGCACCAGGGGGTGGCCCAGCAGCAGGTCGTCGAGGACAGCCTTGTGTCCGGGATGGTAATTGGCCATGATGTACTCCTTCCGGCCTGACGGCCACGTTATGGTATCACACCTGCCGCCAACGAACAACGGGTTGAGGCCAACAGGAGGAACGGCCTCGAGATAGTAGACGATGGAGTTGGCTCCGGCGCACCCAGACGACGCGGCCACAGGCATGACAGGAATCATGGCGGCCGCTTGGGCGCCGGCATAGAATGGTAACAAGCGCGGCTTGCGCACTACACGAGGCAATCTTGCATGGAGCTATCGGCCAGACCATCCGATGACGCTGAGGGCCCGGATCTCGGGTTCACCTACCGCGTCAGAAAGAGCGGCGAGATCGAGATCCGCCACCGGGGATGCGTCGCGGCCACCCTGCGCGGGAGGGCGGCCGCCGACTTCTTGGCCGAAGCGGAGACCGACTTCGCGGCCGCGCAGCAAGCGATGGCGCGCATCACCGGCAATTACAAGCGCGGGAATGAACGCACCGCACGCCGGCATCCGCGCAACCGGCCCTAACCGGCGCGACGTTGAGGTTTTCCAGGTGGAGTGGCAGGAGGAGGAAATACGGGAGACTGGGTCTTTATTGCGCTCGTGGGTGCGGCGGTTGTGCATATCTTCGAGGAGTACGTCTATCCCGGCGGGTTTGCGGAGGCGTGGCGGCATATCGAGGCGCTTCACGAGCTGACGACGCCTGAAGCGGTCGAGCTAGGGGTATTGATCCGCCAGGTCTCCGTGGCCTTGCGCGACGTGACGGGTTGCCTCAAGACGTATGTGATCCAGTTTGCGGAGGCCGCCGAGCATCCGCACGTGCATTTCCACATCGTGCCGCGCATGGCCGATCAGCCCGAAGCGTATCGCAGCACCAAGGTTTTCGCGTACCTGGGCGTTCCGGAAGCGGAGCGCGTCGGCGAAGAACGGATGAACGAGATTGCGGCCAGGATACGGCAGCTCTTGCAGTCACCGATGCAATGATCGCCGCAATGCTGGAGGAGAACGTGAAAGCAGTCGTCTATCACTGGACCGGGGTTACGGGGTGGTTAGGATGGAGGCTGTGCTGGCGGCATCCGCTGAGTCAGCATGGGAGGCTGAATGAGTGATCCAGACGATCGGGCGCCGGTGCGGCTGGCCCGCACGGTGCTCTATGAAAGCCTGTGGGTGAATCTCTACCGTGATCGGGTGGCGCTCCCGACCGGTCGTATCCTGGAACAATACCATGTCCTTGATTTAGGCCGCGCCGTCGTGGTGATCGTGCAGGATCGCGAGCAACGCATCCTCCTGGAGCGTGTGGCGCGCTATCCGACGGGCACAACGACCTGGGAACTGCCGGCCGGCGGCGTCGAGCCCGGCGAAACCGCGCTGGCGGCGGCCCGGCGCGAAGTGCTCGAAGAAACCGGCTATGAAACCTCAGACCATGAGGAAATCTACGTCTATCATCCGTTGAACGGCATCTCGAACCATGTGGCCAGCGTCGTCACCTGTCAGGCGGGCGAGAGGACCGGGCAAGTCGATCTCGACGAGGTGCGCAGTATCCGCTGGCACAGCCGAGACGAGATCAGCGATCTGCTGGCCCGCCGGGAAATCACGGACGGGTTCGCGCTGGTGGGCTTGTTGCTCTACGGATTTCGACCTCAGCGACCCGGATGCCCTGACAGCGCGCATTGAGGCGGGCACGACGGCCTTCATCGACGACATGGCGAGATTTCTCGAGTGGTATTATCTCCAAGACGCGGCCACACGGCCGACCCGGAGGCGATGTACTGATGCAACCTGCTCAACACTACCCCGAACCCACCGTCGGCGCGCTGATCTTTGATCCACAGAGCCGGCTCTTTCTTATGCAGTCCCACAAGTGGGGCGGACATTATGTCGTGCCCGGCGGCCACGTGGAGTTGGGCGAGACGCTGGAGGCCGCGCTGCGGCGGGAGATCGCCGAAGAGACCGGCCTGACCATCCATGACATCCGATTCGTCTGCATGCAGGAGTTCATCTACGACCCGGCCTTCTGGCAGCCGCGGCATTTCATCTTCTTCGACTTCGCCTGCCGGGCCGACCAGGCCGCACAAGGTACGGTCGAGGTGCAGTTGAACGACGAGGCGGAGGAGTACGTCTGGGTCCCCGTGGACGAGGCGCTGCGCCTGCCGGTCGAGCCGTACACGGAGCGGGCGATCCGGGCGTATCTGGCGCAGCAGGCTGAGAGGTAGCCGCCCGCGGGATGAGCTCATGCCGACCTGCAACACCTCTGACCCCCCTGGCGCCTGCGGCATCCGGGAAACCCTTTTCTCAATTCGCGAGGAGACCCATGCACCCACAGCTTGCCGCTGACCGGGAGCGCCTACCGGCGCTGATCGCCGCCGTGAGCGCGTACGCCGCCGGCGTGCTGGAGGGCCTGGACACGGCGCCAGTTGTGGCGGCGCCAGTTGTGGCGGCGCCAGTTGTGGCGGCGCCACAACTGGCTGCCACGGTCCTGCCTGCGGCAGGAATCGGCGCCGCAGGAGCACTCCAACACTTTACTGACTCGGTCGCGCCGCTGCTTTCCGCCAGCGCCGGGCCGCGCTATCTCGGTTTTGTCACGGGCGGGACGACGCCGGCTGCACTGCTCGGCGACTGGCTGGCGGCCGCCTTCGACCAGAACCCCATCTCGCGGCTGGATGGCTCGGCCGCACTCCAGCTTGAGCGCGACACGCTGGCGATGCTGCGCGCCCTCTTCGGCCTGCCTGAGCAGTTTGCCGGGTCCTTCGTCAGCGGCGCCACGATGGCGAACTTCGTCGGCCTAGCCCTGGCCCGCGAATGGGCCGGCCGCGCGCACGGCATCTGCGTCTCCAATGCCGGCCTGGCTGCGCTGCCCCGCTTCGAGATCTTCGCCGCGACGCCGCATTCCAGCACGACGAAGGCGCTCTCGATGCTCGGCCTGGGCCGGGCGGCCTGGCAGGCCATCGCCTGCCTGCCGGGCCGGGAGGCCATGGACCTGACACTGCTCGAGAGGTCACTCGCCCAAGCCGCCGGCCCCTGCGTGGTGATCGCCAGCGCCGGCACGGTCAACACCGGCGACTTCGACGACTTCGACGGATTAGCGCACCTGAAGGAACGCTATGGCTTCTGGCTGCACGTGGACGCCGCCTTCGGCGGGTTTGCCGGCCTTTCACCCGCGCTGCGGCCGCTGCTCCGGGGCTGGGAGGGCGCCGACTCGATCTGCATTGACCTCCACAAGTGGCTCAACGTGCCGTATGACTCGGCGGTCGCATTCACACGCCATCGCGATCTGCAGGGCGACATCTTCGCCAACGTCGCGGCCTATCTCGGCAACTACGCGCAGGAGCCGGAGCCCATCCACCTGGCGCCCGAGAACTCGCACCGCTGGCGCGCGCTGCCGGCATGGTTCTCACTGCTGGCATACGGGGCCGAAGGCTATCGCGAAATCGTGGAGCGTGACTGCCGGCTTGCCCGCGCGCTCGGCGAGCGTATCGAGGGGTCCTCGCTCTTCGATCTGCTGGCGCCGGTGCGGCTCAATATCGTCTGCTTTGCGCTGCGGGATCGCGCCATGAGCGAGCGGGTTATCGCCGCGGTGCGAGACAGCGGCGCGACCTTCGTCACCCCCACGGTCCTGCACGGGACACCCGCCATCCGGGCCGCGTTCAGCAACTGGCGCACGACCGACCACGATCTGGACGTCATCTGGGAGGCGCTCGTGAAGGCTGCGGAAACTGCGCAGGCGAAGGAGCTCTCGGGCTTATGATGCAACAGCATTCGGCAAGAGAGATCCTCCTGTTCATCCTGTGCTTCTTCGCGGTTTGGACGGTGCGCGCGACCTATCTCTACGCGATCGACGACACCATCGCATCAGATGCGCTGCGCACCGTCTACTCGGTCGCGGTGAAGCTGCTTCTCTGGGCCGCGCCGGCCTGCGGCTTCGCCTACTGGGTCCGGCGTGCCTCGCCCTGCCGCTACCTGGGATTGTCCGCCATGTCCACCGCCCGGCAGTGGATCAGATATCTGGCCATCATCGGGCTGTTCCTGAGCGCCCTGGTTGTCTTTCAGGCCTTCACCGACGGGAAAAGGCTTGCCCTGGCCGGCATCCAGACCATGATCACGCTGCCTGCCCTGCTGTCAGCGATTCTCTCACCGGTGATTGAGGAACTGCTGTTTCGCGGGCTGTTCCTTAAGGAACTGGCCGGCCTGTTGCCGCGCTGGGCGGCCAACCTGCTGACCTCGCTGCTCTTTGCCGGCATTCACCTGCCCTTCTGGCTGTCGCACGGCGGCGTAAACGTGGCGATGCTGACCAATACCGGCGGCGTCTTCATCTTCGGCCTGTTCGCCGGCTGGCTCTATCTGCGCAGCGCGTCCATCTGGCCCTCCTCCCTGGCGCACATCGCCAACAATTGGATCGCGGCGCTGTTAGTTTGAGTCACCTGGCACTCTGAAACACCATCGCAAAAATGGATCACCCTATAAGAAAGCAGCCAAAACAGGAGCAAACACGATGTGTTGCCCTGCTGCTAGCGCTCGGCTTCCTCGTCATCGGTTACGTGCTGTACGGCGCGGACAGGCTTCTGGGGCGCAGAAGACGCCCCCGATCCAAGCCGCGCGACGGAGTCGCTTCGCATGTCTGACCCGAGACGCCGCCAGGCCAAACGGGCGCCTGGCATCATCGCCGCCCTCTGGGTGGGCGGCGCCCTCCTGCTGGCGACCGCCGCGCATCGCCTGGCCGGTGAGCTTATCTTCGCGCCGCGCTTCGCCGGCCCCGATGCGGCCGAGGTCGTGCACACCTACTTCGCCGCGCGGCAATTCGGCTGCCGGGCGCTCAGCGAACGCGCGCTGGCGCCGCAGGTTCGGGAGGGGCTGCACGCGCCAAACGTAGTGCACCTGCTCATCGACGACCCCTTCCTGGCGCGTGACCTGGCCGTGTCCGCGCCGCGTGCAGCCACGCTGTACGGGGAGTACGACGAGGAGCTGCTCTTCGAAGTGACCTACCGGTCGCGCTGGCGCGAGATCACCGGCGCACCGCCCGGCCCGCGCCATTGGTTCGTGTACGCAGGCCGGGACGCCGGCGGGCCGTGGTGGATTCTCGGCCAGGGGACCGGGCCATAAGCGAATGCCAATCTACCGGCACGAACAAGACCGGATATTGCGCGGTGACATCCGCTAATCCAGACCTCACACGGGGGCCAGGGTCCCCGCGAAGATCAGCCAGGCTAACACGGTCTTGGCCGCCAGGCTCAATATGATGTAGACACGCTCACCGAACAAGTAGTCGGCCCACCGCCCGACTTTCTTGTACTGCAGGAACATATTCAGCGCGAAGATGTTGAAGAACACAAAGATGGTCGGGATGATCGCGTACACGAAAGCCGGCGGCTTCGCACCGGACGAGTTGATCGCGCTCATGAAGTACAGGATGATGACGACCCACGGCAGGATGCCTGCGATGCAGCCGTAGATGAACGACGTCCAATCGGTCTTCCTGGTGGTCTGGTTGTGCAGCTCCATCACGACCCCGAACAGGTTCATCATGGCGTTGATGCCGAAGGCCAGGATCATGGTCCCCAGGTCCCAGATCCCCACCAGCATGCCGATCAACACGATCATCAGCGACGAGCTGAGCGCGTACTCGTAGAACCGGGCGGGGTTCATGCCCTTCACCAGGTTCTTCTTGTACCAGTTGTAGCCGAACGTGGCCAATGAGAAGTGCGCCACGGCCGAGAGCAGCAGGAACACGGCCACGGCCGGTCCGAAGGGCAGCTCATACGCCAGCTTCGGATCGGGCACCAGCGCACGGGCAGCCAGATCGAACTTCAGGAAGTTGGTGTAGATCGGGTAGGTCGTGTCGTTGCTCAGGACGATCATCAGGATCCCCTGCACCAGGTGCAGGAAACCCATCACGAGGTTGAAGCGCCGCAGCCCGCTCAGTTGTTTTTCGGGGACGGCTGCGGGTGCGGCCGCGGCCGCGGCCTTGACCGGTGCTTTCCGTGTAGACATTGGATAGACTCTCCTTATGGGTTTGTTATATTGATCTCATCCCCCAGAGCGAGCAGCTCCTCGTTCTTGGGGATGTCGCTCATGCTGTGGCCGTAGTGGACGTAGCGCGCCACCCCGGCCTTGTCGATCAGCACCTGGGCCGGCATCCGCCCCAGCTTGAACAGGTTCACCTAGTAAGTCAAACCGACCGCGCGGCGCACGAAGTGCTCATCCACCAGGTTCTGCAGCATGAAGTCGGCCACATCCGCGCGCGCGATGCGCGGCTGGCCGACCTTCTCGTGCGGGTCGGTGATGCAGCGGTAGACGCCGGTCCGTGGGCCGTCCTCCAACCCGCCCGGCCGGGCGATGATCCAGTCGAGGTCGCTCGCGCGGATGATCCCCTCCTCGATCTCCTTCTCATCCAGCGCCTTGCGCAGGAACAGCGGCACAACGATCCCGCGCGCCACCCACCCCATCTGCGCCCGGCTGTCGCCGACCCCGAACGAAGACACGTGAATCAGCCGCCTGACCCCGGCCTGGCTCATCGCGGCAACGATGTTACGCACGCCGCCCGGCAGCACGCCGTATGTTCCGCCGCGCGGCCCCAGCGCCGACAGGACGGCCTCCTGGCCGGCCACCGCGCGGCCAACGGCCGCCGGATCGGTCACGTCGCCTTGGACGATCGTAAGCCCAGCGCGCGATTCCAGCGCAGCCGGGTTCCGCACGAACGCCGTCACCTCGTGGCCCTGCGCCAGCCCCTGGTCTAGCAAGGCGCGCCCCGTTCCCCCCGTAGCCCCAAACACCGTTAGCCTCATGTTGAAAACCTCCCTTGGCGCTCATGCGCGCCAACTCCCTGGACCGCCAGAACGCTACCGGTCCAGCCCGGCCAACAGCGCGACCGTGGCCTCCACGATTTGGGCCTGTTGGGCCTCGCGAGGAATCGCCGCCGTCCCGTCGCCGCCTTGCGGGCCGTACCAGCCCATCTGGGCATGGTTGCCGCCCTCGATTTTAACATAACGGGCGCCGGCAGGCAGCAGCGCCCGGGTGGCGCCCACCTCGAATTCGGACGCCAACCCGTCGTTCGTCCCGTAGATCGAAACCACCGGCAGGCTGCGGGCGGCCAGGCTGTTGTTGCTCGCTGGATAGGCCGCCCAGAGCACCAGCCCTTGCACGGCGTCGGGCTGAGTGAAAACGAAGTTCGCGGCCATTGCGCCCCCCAGGCTGTGGCCGCCGATCGCCCACTGCTCGATTTCGGGATGAGCGGCGACGACGGCCGCTGCCGCGTTCGGCTTGAACACCGCCAGGTTGAACGGCACGGGCACGATCACGACCAGGTAACCCTGCGCAGCAATGGCGCGGGCGGCCGGCGCATAGGAGCGCGCATCCACGCGGCCGCCGGGGTAGAAGATGAAACCGGTCGCCGGCTGCGGCCCCGCGGGCGTAAAGGTCAGCCACGGCGCAGTCGTGACCTGCACCGCGGCATCAGACGCCAGCGCAGCGATCGCCTCCGGCATGGGACCCAGCGGTGTGTAGGCCCAGGCCGTGAAGCCGGCAAACGCCAGGAGCAGGGCGACGAGTACGATCAGCAGAACGCGTTTCACGATGCGCACGCTTCAACCCTCCGCAGCCAATGCGGCATCGGGGCGGACGATCAGGCGGAGCCAGGCCAGCACCGTCACCCCGGCCATGATGGCTGCGGCCAACACACCGGGCGCCCACGCACCGATCGCACCCAGCAGCCAGCCGCCGACCGAAGGCGAGACCACGCGCGACAGGCTCTCGAGTGCGCCGGCCGTCCCCAGCGCGCCGCCCACCTCATGCGGCGGCACCGACCGGGTGATCGCACTGTTGATGACGGTGTTGAGCACGCCGGTGGAGAAGGCGAGCGGAATCAGCACCACCAGCAGCACCGGCACGCTCGGCGTGAAGGCCCAGGCCAGCAGTGCGATCGCCTGAATGACCACGCTCCAGGCGATGAGCTTCGCCTCGCTGAAGCGCTTCGTCAACTGGCCGATGAGGCCGCCCTGCACGATGACCGACAGCAGGCCCACGTAGGCGAGCAGATACGAGGTGGTCTGCGCGTTCAGGTTCAGGCGATCCTTGGCCCACAGCGTGAACATGCTTTGGAACAACGCCGCGGCCAGGGCGTAGAAGAGGCGGATGGTCATCAGCGGGCCGACGCGAGGCTTGTTCAGCTCCTCGATCATGGCCGTGATGCTGATCAGCGCCCGCTTCTCCTGTTTGGCCAGCTCCGCCTTGCGCTCGGCGGTCAGTGATTCCGGCAGCACAGCGATGACGCCGATCAGGTTCAGCGTCGCCAGACCGGCTGCTGCGAATGCCGGCACGGCGTAGCCCCAGCGGCTCAGCATCCCGCCGATGGCCGGCCCCAGGATGAAGCCCAGCCCGAACGCCGCCCCGATGAGGCCCAGCCCTTTGGCCCGATTCTGCGCGTCGGTGACGTCGGCGATGTAGGCCTGGGCGACCGTGATGTTGCCGCCCGTCAAGCCGCTCAACATGCGCGCGATGAACATGACCCCCAGGATCGCGCCGTTTTGCAGCGCCGCCAGTTGGTCAGGAGTGGGGTTATCGAGCACGAAAGAGGAGAACGCCACCCCCAGCGGCTCGGCCAGGCCCAACAGCAGGAAGCCGAGCGCGGTGCCCGCGATGCTTAAGATCAGGATCGGCCGGCGGCCGAAGCGGTCGGACAGGCGGCCCATCAAAGGTGCGCCGACGAATTGCGCCGCGGCATAGGATGCCACCAGCAGGCCGATCAGGAACTGGCTGGCGCCGTATTGCCCGGCGAAGTAGGGCAGCAGCGGCAGGATCAGGCCGAAGCCCAGCAGATCGATGAAGACGACCAGGAAGATGTTGAGAAGACGAGAACGTTTCAAGAATTACCTCTCAGCTTATGGATAGGTCAGGGCTGCTGGAATAACGTATCATTTCATTATACTGAATATTTCGCTAAAGTAAAGTATAGGGCTGAATGGCTGCTGGGCGCATAAAAAACAAAGCGGGGCCAGGCAACTGAAGTTGCGGCTACCATTGCGAAGTCTGCCTGCATGATCGACGTCGTCAACCTGGCCGAGCATGCCGGCGACGCGCAGGATCGCCTTGTTCTGGCATCGGTTCCAGCGATAGCACATATACCTTGAAAATCCTGCTTGACATGCGGGATTTTCAAGGTATAATGAACTCATGATCGAACGCACCGCTCTCCAACAGACCATTCAGCAAGCGCTGGCGCGCAGCCGCGTCGTCGCGCTCATCGGCCCGCGCCAGTGCGGGAAGACGACCCTGGCCCGGCGGTTCGTGCCGCCCGACTCGGTCAACTATTTCGACCTGGAAGACCCGGTCAGCCTGGTGCGCCTGGAGCAGCCCATGACCGCGCTCAGCCCCCTGACCGGCCTGGTCGTGATCGACGAGGTTCAACGCCGCCCGGAGCTATTCCCCATCCTGCGCGTCCTGTGCGACCGCGACCCGCTGCCGGCCCGTTTCCTGGTGCTGGGCAGCGCCTCGCCCGTGCTGCTGCGCCAGTCGGCCGAGTCGCTGGCCGGCCGGATAGAGATCGTGACGATGGCGGGGTTCAGCCTGGCCGAGGTCGGCGTTGCCACGCAGACGCGCCATTGGCAGCGCGGCGGCTTTCCCCTGGCGTTCCTGGCTGCATCTGACGAGGACAGCCTGGCCTGGCGCAAGAACTTCATTCAGACCTTCCTGGAGCGCGACCTGCCGCGGTTGGGCAGTGCGATCCCGGCAGCCAGCTTCTACCGTTTCTGGAGCCTGTTGGCGCACTACCACGGCCAGGTTTGGAACGCAGCCGAGGCCGCGCGGGCGCTTGGCGTCAGCGAATCCACGGCCCGCCGTTATCTCGATCTGCTGGAGGGCGTATTCATGGTGCGCCAGTTGCGGCCGTGGTACGCCAACCTCGCCAAACGCCAGATCAAGTCGCCCAAGGTGTACCTGCGCGATACAGGCTTGCTGCATCAGTTGTTGGGCATCCGCACCGAGCAGGAGCTGGCGCTGCACCCCAAGAGCGGCGCGTCGTGGGAAGGCTACGTGGTCGAGGAGGTCATCAAGGCCGTTGCGCCGGACGAGGTCTACTTCTGGGGCACGCACGCCGGCGCGGAGCTGGACCTGCTCCTGGTCAAGCATGGCCGGCGCCTGGGCGTGGAGTGCAAGCGCATGGACGCGCCGCGGCTCACCGCCTCGATGCAGATCGCGCTGGCCGACCTGGCGCTCGACCGCCTGACGGTGATCTATCCCGGCGACCGGCCGTATCCGTTGGCTGACCGCGTATCGGTCGTGCCCCTGGCTGCGATCGTGACCGGCGCGCAGGCGCTTGACTCAGAGAGCCTGCGGTGAAGCCCCCGGCCAATGATGAGAATTTGGGAGGCCCTATGACTGAAGCAGCGAAAAAAGCGCAGGCCTATCTGCAACATCTCTGCGTTGACATCCCCAACCGCCGCACCGGCAGCCCCGGCAACCGGGAGGCCACGACGTTCTTCGCCGACATCGCCCGGTCCCATGGGTTTGCGATCGCCGCTCCCGTCTTCGATTGCATGGACTGGGAGCAGGCGGGCGTGACGCTCAAGGTGGGCGAAGAGGCTTTCGAGGCCTTCGCCAGCCCCTATTCAGCAGGCTGCCGCGTCGAGGCGGCGCTTGCCGCGGCTTCGACCGTCGAGGAGCTGGAAAAAGCCGAGGCCGCCGGCAAGGTCCTGCTGCTGATGGGCGACCTGACCAAAGAGCAGTTGATGCCCAAGAACTTCCCCTTCTATAACCCCGAAGAGCATCAGCGCATCATCCGGGCGCTGGAGGGGCAAGCGCCGCCCATCAGCGCCATCATCGCGGCCACCACGCGCGACCCGGAGATGATGGGCGGCGGCGTTTATCCCTTCCCCCTCTTCGTTGACGGCGATTTCGACATCCCCTCCGTGTACATGACCGCCGAGGAGGGCAGCCGGCTCGCCGGCCGCGTGTGCCAACGGGTCGCGCTGGAAAGTCGGGCGACGCGCATCCCGGCCACCGGCTGCAACGTCATCGCCAGCAAGGGCGGCCGGTCAGGGCGGCGGATTGTAGCCTTCGCCCACATCGATGCCTGGCTGGGCACGCCGGGCGCGGGCGATAACGCCAGCGGCACGGTCGTGCTGCTGCTGCTCGCCGAGCTGCTGACCGGTTATGCCGGCGGCCTGGGCATCGAACTTGTGGCGATGAACGGCGAGGACTACTATGCCAGCTCCGGTGAGCAGCAATGGCTCACCCTGAACGCCGGCCGCTTCAGCGACATTCTGCTGGGGATCAACGTGGATGATGTGGGCTACGTGAAGGGCAAGGTGGGCTACTCGCTGTACAACTGCCCGGCCGAAGTAGCTGCGCTCGTCCAGCAGGCCTTTGCCGCCTACGATGGCCTGGTCGCAGGCGAGCCCTGGTATCAGGGGGATCATGGGCTCTTCCTGCTCAACGAGATCCCCGCCCTGGCGCTCACGTCGGATCAATTGGCCGAGCTGATGGGCGGGATCACGCACACGCCCAATGATACGCCCGCGGTCGTGGATGCGGCCAGGCTTGCTGAGGTCGCGCGCGCGCTCCGGGATCTGTTGTTGCGCCTGGACGAACTGGCCGCGGCCGGGAAGGTCTGACAGGAGGCGCCGGTGAACGGCTCAACGACCATGCCCGGCCTGCGCGATCCCGTTCCGGCGCTGCTGGCTGCCGGCGAACCCGCGCTGGCCTACTTCGCGCGGCGCGACCTGCTGGCAGAACCGATGGGGCCGGCTTCCGTGCTGTGGGAGCTGCCCGAGCCGCAGCGTCTCCTGCGCAAACAGCAGGCGGATGGCTCGTGGCGCTACCCCGGCGGCAACCCGGCCTCCACGCCGGGCAGCAACTACGCCGTGCTGGAGACCTTCCGCAGCCTGGGCATCCTCGTCGAGAAGTTCGGCTTCGATCGCAGCCACCCGGCGCTGCCGGCCGCGGCGGAGTATCTCTTCTCCTGCCAGACCGCCGAGGGCGACATCCGCGGCATCCTGGGCAACCAATACATGCCCTACTACCATGCCGTGATCCTCGATCTGCTGATCAAGGCCGGCTACGCCGGGGATGCGCGGGTGCTGCGCGGGCTGGAGTGGCTCCTGGCGGTGCGCCAGGCCGACGGCGGCTGGATCGTGCCGCTGCAGGCCGTGCCGGCGAAACAGCGCACGCCTGACCTGTGGCCGGGGCCGGCCATCCCGCCGGACCGGGCGCGGCCCTTTTCGCACCTGGCGACCGGCATGGTGCTGCGTGCGTTTGCCGCGCATCCCGCCTACCGGCGCCACCCGGCAGCACTGGCGGCCGCGGCCTTGCTCAAGGGCCGCTTCTTCCTGGCCGACAAGTACGGTGACCGCCAGGCCCCCGCGTACTGGCTGAAGTTCCAGCACCCCTTCTGGTGGACCAACCTGCTGACCGGCCTGGACACCCTGGCGCGCATGGGCTTTCAGGCCGCTGACGCGGATATCCACCGCGGCCTGAGCTGGTTCGCAGCCAACCAGGGGCCGGATGGCCTGTGGGTACACGGCTACGGGGCCGGCAAAGGGGCGCATGCGCTGCGCCTCTGGGTGGCCCTGGCGGTCGGCCGAATTTTCCGGGCATTTGCCTTCAACACGGAGCCAGCATGTGCGTGCACCTGACGTGACACCGTCATTGCGAGTTATCCATCCTGCCGCGGCGGGATGGATAACTCGCAATGACGGACGACAGCGGTCGTCTGGTGTCTGCTGCACAATGAACTTCGCCCTGGAGTGTTTGACTTTCTTGTCGATTCTCTTATAATCTGAGGGCAAGAAGGATGCCAACCGGCGCACTTTCACACAATAGGAGGATTCTCGGATGAAACGTCATTTGGCAGTCACGTTACTTGTGTTGCTCACGGTTGCGGTCCTGGCCTTTTCAGCGGCCGGGTGCGCACCCACGACGACACAAACCAGCAAGGGGGCTGGCGACTACAAGATTGTCTTGCTCTTGCCCGGCCCAATCAACGACCAGAGCTGGAATGCCACGAACTATGCCGGCCTGGTGAAATGCAATGAGACCCTGGGCACCAAGATGGAATACGTCGAGAACGTCCAGGCCGCCGATTTCGAGTCGACGTTCCGCAACTATGCTGAGCGCGGCTACGATCTGATCATGGCGGCCGGCACGCAGTTCGATGAAGCCGCCAACAAGGTCGCGAAGAGCTACCCGAAGACCAAGTTCACGGTGGTCAATGGGATGATCAGTGAAGGCGAGAATGTCGCGCCGATCTTCCCGAAAGAATACGAAGCCAGCTACATTGCGGCCCTGATCGCGGGCGAAGTGACCGAGAACGGGCAGTTCGCCACCATCGGCGGTTTCCCCAACGACGCCATGGAGAAGCTGCTCGACGTGTACGAGAAGACCGCCGTCAACATTGCCAAGGAGAGAGGCATCGCGGATGCCAAGGCAACCCGCGCCTATGCCAACAGTTGGGATGATGTTGCGCTCGGCAAGCAGATGGCCGAGACCATGATCGCCGATGGCGCGGATACCCTCTTCGTCTACGCCAACCAGGTCGGGCTGGGCTCGATCCAGGCAGCCAAAGAAAAGGGCGCCAAGTTCATCGGCTTCTCCGGCGACCAAAACTCAGTTGCGCCGGGCACGGTGCTGGCCTCCGTCCCCTTCGACTTTGAGACGTTCTACACCTGGACCCTCGACAGGTTCATCAAGGGCGAACTGGCCGGGAACACGGTGCACAAGGCGGGGATCAAGGAGGGCATCTTCAAGGTGTCTTACACCGACCAGATCAGCGCCGAAGTGCAGGCGAAAGTCAAAGCCGGCATGGACAAAGTGGTCAAGGGTGAAATAGACCTGACCACCATGTTCGAGAAGAAGTAACTCGAGCGATCAGAAAAGGGCCTTTTCAGCGCCAGACACTGAAAAGGCCCTTTTTGCATGGAAGGATCCTGCGACTTGTCAGCAGCACCGTTCGTCGAGCTGAGAAACATCAGCAAGTACTTCGCCAAGGTCATCGCCAACAAAGACGTTTCGATGCAGATCCGCAAAGGCGAGGTCCTGGCTCTGCTGGGCGAAAATGGGGCCGGGAAGAGCACGATCATGAAGGTGCTTTACGGCCTCTACAAGGCGGAGGAAGGCCAGATCCTGGTGGATGGGGAAGAGAGGAGTATCAATTCCCCCAAAGATGCCATCGCGCTCGGCATCGCGATGATACAGCAGCATTTCGCCCTGGTTCAAGCCCACACGGTGACTGAGAACATCATCCTCGGCCTTGTCCGGGGCCGGTACGATATCAAACACTACGACAAGATCGTCGCAGAACTGGCGGCCCGCCATGGCTTTGATATCGAACCGACCGCGATCATCAGCGAACTGCCGGTCGGCGTGCAGCAGAAAGTTGAGATCCTCAAAGCGCTCTATCAGAACGCCCAACTGCTGATCATGGATGAGCCGACCGCCGTGCTGACGCCGCAGGAATCCGACGCCCTGATGAACTTCGTCAAGGAAAACACGCGCGCCGGCAAAGCGGTCGTCTTTATCACGCACAAGCTCCGTGAGGTGATGGAGGTCGCGGATCGCATCGTCGTCATGCGCAACGGCAGGGTGGTCGGCGACCTCCGCAGAGATGAAACCAATGAGCTCGAATTGTCCAGGCTCATGGTCGGCAAGGAAATCCCGGAACGCACCTATGTCGAGGATGTCGTCGCAGCGGAACAGCCGGTGGGCCTGGAGCTGTGTAACGTCAGCATCCGCGACCCCAAGGAGGATGTGTTCCGCATCAAGAACGTCAGCTTCCAGGTGCACAAAGGGGAGATCCTGGGCATCGCCGGTGTCAGCGGCAACGGGCAGAGCGCGCTTTGCGATGCCATCAGCGGCTACCGCAGGCTGACGGCGGGACAGATTCTGCTGAACGGCCGGGACATCTCTGCTATGACCGTGCGTGAACGGATCAGGCTGGGCCTGGGCTACGTTCCGTCCGACCGCCATCGTTACGGCCTGGTCATGACGCTGCCGCTGACCGAGAACATGTTCCTGAAGTCAAGCTTCGAGAAGACCTGGGTCCAGCATGGCCTGATCGATGCCAGGAAGCTCACGGCTTACACCAGTGAGAAGATCCGGGAATATGAAGTCAAGGCCACCGGCCCCGACGCGATCACCAGGAGCCTGTCCGGCGGCAACCAGCAGAAGGTGATCGTGGCGCGCGAGGTCGATATGGGCAGCGAAGTGATCGTCTTCGATCAGCCGACCCGCGGGCTCGATCTCGGCGCCATCGACAACGTCCATCGGATCATCCTGGCTGAGAAGAAGAAGGGCAAAGCCATCCTCCTGATTTCGACCGAGTTATCGGAGATCTTCGCCCTCTCAGACAGGATCGCTGTCATCTACAAGGGTGAGATCGTCAGCATCCGGCGAAATCACGACCTTGACACACAGAGAATCGGGCTATTGATGGCCGGGTACACGGCGGAAGGAGGCAAGGCCTACGAGCAGTAAACTGCGGGACCTCCTGCTAACCAATATCCTGGCTGTCGTGGCGGGCCTGGTAGTCAGCGGGCTGCTGCTGCTCTTCCTGGGCGCCAACCCGCTGGCCGCGATGGGCGCCCTGTTCGGTTCCCTCTTTCGCGACCGCTATACCTTTGCCGATATCTTCGTTAAGGCCACGCCGCTGATGTTCACCGCCCTGGCATTCGGCTTCACCTACCAGGCCAATCTGTACAACATCGGAGCGCAAGGCCAGTTCTATATCGGCGCGATCACCGCGGTCGGCTTGTCCCTGTTATTGCAGCACACGCTGCCGGGGCCGCTGGTGCTGGTCATCGTCGCGGTGGTGACCTTCCTGCTCGGTGGGCTGTGGGGAGGACTCATCGGCTGGCTGAAGGCGAGGTTCAACGCCAATGAGTTCCTGGTCAGCATGATGTCCACCTATATCGCGCTGAACCTGATGAACTACCTTCTGCGCACCATCCTGATGGAGACCAAGGCCGAATACCCGCAGACGAATCCGCTGGCGGAGACCGCCTGGCTGCAGATCGTCCTGCCGGGGACCCGGCTGCACATCGGCTTCATCCTGGCGGTGCTGGCCTGCGTCGGCGTCTGGGTCCTCTTGTATAAGACGCCGCTCGGCTTCCGCATCCGTGCCGTCGGCAGCAACAAAGATGCCGCGGAATTGGCCGGCATCAACTACAAGCGGCTGTATGTCGCCGCGTTTGCCATCGCCGGCGCACTAGGCGCCCTGGGCGGCTTCACCGAGGTCAACGGCGTGCAGCACATGCTGGTTCAGGGCTTCAATCCGGATGTCGGCGCCGCCGGCATCGGCATCGCCATCCTGGCGAACGGCAACCCGATCGGGATGATCTTCGCCTCGATCCTGTTCGGCGCGCTCAAGGTCGGCGGCACGATCATGGGCCAGCTTGCGGGCATCCCGTCCAGCATCATCGAGCTGATGCTGGGCTTTGTCATGGTTTTCGTCATCCTCTCCTATTACGTCCGCGAGAGGCTGGAGGACCGCCGCGAAAAAGCCAGGCTGAAAAAGGCGGCGAGCGTATGATCGAGTTATTGGCCAGAACCATCATGATGGGCACGCCGCTGCTGTATGGCTCCCTCTCCGAGGTCTATGCTGAGCGCAGCGGTGTGATGAACACCGCGATCGAAGGCATCTTTTTAATGGGGGCCTGGGCCGGTTTTGTAGGGGCCTACCGTACCGGCGGCAATCTGGCGATCGGATTGCTGGCCGCGATGCTGGCGGGGGTCTTGACGGCCGCGCTCTACGGCTGGATCTGCATCTACCTGAAACAGCATCAGATCGTCACGGGCACTGCGATCAACATCCTGGCGCTGGGCATCTGTGCGTTCTTCCAACGCGTGATCTTCGGCGTCCCTGTGACGCCGCTGATCGTGCAGCCGTTCCAGCCGATCGCCATCCCGCTCCTGTCCGAGATCCCCGTAATCGGCAGAATCGTGTTCAATCAGAATCTCCTGACCTACCTGCTCTTCATCCTGGTGCCGCTGGCCAACTTCGTGCTCTTCAAGACTTCGCTCGGCCTATCGATCCGTTCCATCGGCGAGAACCCGGAGGCGGGCGATGTTGCGGGCATCAGAGTCGACCGCCTTCGATTCATCACGATCCTTTTTGCCGGCATCCTGTGCGGCATCGGCGGGGCCTTCTATTCCATCGGCTACTTGGGGATGTTCACGACCACAATCATCGGCGGGCGCGGCTGGATCGCCTTCGCGATCTGCTTCCTGGGCAACTGGAAGCCGCTGGGCGCGCTGGCCGGCACGTTGATCTTCGGCCTGGCCGAGGCCTTTGCGATCCTCATGCAGTCGCGCGGCGCGGGGATGTTCCCCAATGAGTTATTCATTGCTCTGCCCTACATCCTGACAATTGTCCTGACCGTCTCCCGAAGATCCTTCAATGTGCCCGCAAAACTCGGCGTTCCTTACCGAAAAGAGGGATAGTTGAGCTGACACAATCAAGCATCAGCGCGACCTTTGAGAGGATCTCCCCACCCACCCGGTCCCCCCGGCGTGCGTGGCTGGCCGAGCACCACGCCAGCTCGCCCGGCGTCTGGCCGGCGGGAAGGCACCTTACATCGACCCGGTGCGATATTCGTGTATGATGCGTATTTGTACGATACAAGTTCATCACGATAGCGGCCGGGATCCGGCCCGGGAGGTCGATGCATGGCAGCCAATACCCGTACGACGACGGCCGCGCCGCTAGGTCCGGTACTCGCCGCTTTCCTGCTCTTTGTCCTGCTGGTGGGAGGCGCCCCGGTGGCGGCCCGCATGACCTACGCGGAGCTGGCACCCTTCTGGTCCGCCGCCGCCCGCTTCCTGCTGGCCGCGCTGGTGCTGTGGGGGATCGTGCTCGTCCGGCGCATACCGCTGCCGCGCGGCCGCGCGCTGCTGGGCGCGGTGCTGTTCGGCGTCCTGACGGTGGGGCTGGCTTTCATGGCCGTGAGCTGGGGGCTGGCGGCCGTGCCGGCCGGCCGCGGCGCGATCCTGCTGGCGACCATGCCGCTGCTGACCGTCTTCCTGGCCGCGCTGCACGGCGTCGAGCCGCTCACGCGGCGCGGGCTGGCCGGCGCCTTCCTGGCCGTCGGCGGCATCGCGGTCACCGCGGCGGGCGCGGGCGGCGGGCAGATCTCCCTGCCCCACATGGCGGCGATCCTGCTGGGCGCGGCGTTCAATGCCGAGGGCGGGGTGCTGGTCAAGCGGTTCCCGTCCAGCCCGCCGGTGGTGATGAACGCCATCGGCGCCACGGTGGGCGGCGCGCTCCTGGCCGTCGCCTCACTCGTCAGGGGCGAGCCGTGGACCATCCCCGCGCAGCCGCGCACCTGGCTCGCCCTCGCCTACCTGGTCATCCCCGTGACGGTGGCCGCCTTCCTGCTGTACCTGCACCTGCTGCGCGCCTGGTCCGCGTCAGGCGCGTCCTACGGCTTCGTGCTGGCGCCGCTGGTGACGATCGTCGCGGCCGCGGCGCTGGCGGGCGAGCAGATCACGCCGAGGCTCCTGGCCGGCGCGGTCCTGGTGCTGGCCGGCGCGGTGATCGGCGCCCTGCTGCCCGGCGTGCCCCGGGCCGCCACGGCGCGCGACGATTGCCACGACCCCTACGGCAGGCTCATCCCGGACTGCGCGTGAGGCCGCGGCGTCCCGCCCGACCCTCCGCAGTAGCGGGCAGGATGATATCGCCGGAGCAGCAGCGTCTCGAAGCTGAAGCCCCGCACGAACGCCTCGGCGCCGCACGGAAGTGCGTTCGCGCCTCCGTCTCGATGCCGGCGGCCGGCATCGCCTCGTCGGGCGTGCACTGGAAGGCTTTGGTCTGTTCCGGGCGGATCTTGACCCCGCCCATTTGCTCCAACACGGTGGGCTTCGCTTGTTCCCACGATGGGAGCAGCGGAATTATAGAACTATGGTAACTATGGTAACTATGGGTGTGATGGTAATCGTTTCACCCACGATTACCATGGTTACCATAGTTACCTCACTTCTTTCAGGTAGAGGTGGACCTGGCAGCGATTGCCGCGGTTTCAACCGCCAGGCCCCAGCCGGCCGCTCCGCATCTGAGGATGCTCCGCTCCTCGCTGGCGCTCCTCCGTGGCGGCAGAGCCTGTGCGGGGCCGCGGACCCCGGCGGCGAAGCGGGCAAACAGCCGTCAAATAAATAGGATATCTCACCAGGTGAAGGCACTACCACACCAGGTGAAGGCACCACCACACCAGGTGAAGGCACCACCACACCAGGTG
>CAYYTK010000027.1:0-68086 GCA_964474695.1 uncultured Anaerolineales bacterium | reverse complement strand
GCTGGAAGTGGCGCACAAGCGCCTCCTCAACCTTCGACCAGTCATAACCCAGGCATGCGATGGCATCCAGCGCTTCTAACGGATCCCAGGCGGCGCGGAACCAACCGTGGAAGGTCGCCAGCAGCTTGACGAGCGATTTGGCGTCGGGCCGTTTCCGGCCGCGCGCCCAGTAGGTCACCGCACTGGGATCGACCGCCAGGGCTCTGGCCAGCTCCTTTTGGCTGCGGTCGGCGCGCAGCAGCCAGGCCCGCAGGGCGGCGCCGAAGCCCGCATACGGTGACGCATTGCGGCGTTGCGCAAGCGCCGCAGTCAATTCTGTCGCATCTGTAGTCAATTTCCGGCTCCTGTAGGTCAATTCTTACCTCTTGCGAGGACAACTGCCGGATGATACCCTTATGTGCAGTAATGCGCAAAGAATGGAAGCCAGTTGATTTGCGCAGCAGCCAGTGTCCTAACGCCGTGAATCTGGCAGCGGCAAGCAGCAGTCTGTCCCTGCCACTTTTCACTGCGAGGGGATGCTCAGTGCACTGAGTTGACGTCCCAAGCGCGCAAAAACGCCCGCCGGCGGGCCATCTCACCCCAGGAGGTGGCCGCATGGGTCAGAAAAGCAGGCGAAAGTCCGATGAAGCGATCCGTCGCGAGTGGTTGCGCAAGGTGCATGAGATGTGGAAGAAGCGCAAGCGGCGGAAACAGGAGAAAAAGTGAGATTCGGGGCAGGGCGGCGCCCAGGCTAGTGGTTTCGTTCGCCCTCCTGCCCCGGATGCCGGAAAACGGCATCACCCTGTTGCGTGAGATTTACACTTGCGCACAGACAGGGTATAATTGTTGTGTATACTCGCCGACCCAGGGAAGTTCTCAAGTTTAGAGGTAGCTGATGGCGTCTGCCGCCCGTAAAGGTCACGTAACTGCCGGCCCCCCTGACATTAAGCCAGGGGCCGAACGTGTCGCGGCTTACGCGCGCGTGTCCACCGATATGCAGGCTGAGGACGGCCTGTCGATCACGGCCCAACTGAACGAGATTCGTGAGTACGCGACGGCCCGGGGCTGGACGGTAGTCAGCGAGTTCGTGGACCCCGGCATCTCCGGGCAGACCCTCGACCGGCCGGGCCTCCAGTCCATGCTGACCGCGGCCGAACAGGGCGCGTTCGACATCCTGATCGTCCATGAGCTGTCACGCCTGTCGCGCTCGTCGGTCTACGACACCTTCTCCATCTTCGACCACCTGGGGCGCTGCAAGGTCGGCTTCGCCTCGGTCAAAGAGCCGCAGTTCGATCTGACCAATCCCACCGGCCGCTTCATGCTGACGATCATTGCGGCCATCAACCAGTACTATATCGACATCTTGCGTATGCACACCAAGAAAGCGAAGCGCGAGCGGGCGCGCGAGGGGTTGTACAACGCGTCTGTGGCGCCGTACGGCTACAAGCTGGCGGAATCGGCCCGCCTGGCGCCGGTGGTCGTGCCGGAGGAGGCCGAGGTGGTGCGCTTCATGTTTGAGCGCTACGTCACCGGCCGTTACTCGTTCAGCGACATCTCCGACATGATCAACGACCGTGGCTGGCGCACGCGCGGAGGCCGGCGCTTCTCCAAGGACACCGTGACCGATATGGTGCGCAACCCCTTCTATGCCGGCAAGGTAGTCTACAAGGCCGGGCAAAGGCAGCGTGAGGCCGGCGAGGTGTTCGAGGGCCAGCATGAGCCGCTCATCTCGGAGGAGCTGTGGGAGGCCAGCATGCGGATCCGCAAGCGCCACCAGCACCGGGTGCGGGTCTCGCAGGCCGTGGCCCGGCCGTACCTGCTCAGCCAACTGGCGCGCTGTCATATCTGCGGCCGCAGCCTGCGCGCCCAGGGCCTGAGAAGCGGCGGCTACTACCGCGAGATGTCTTACGAGCGCGGCTTCGACGACTGCCCCAACTCGCGGATCGGCACGCGTGCGGCCGGGCTGCACGCGCAAGTCGGCGCGATCCTGCGCCTGCTGGAGCTGCCGGCCGATTGGCAGACTGAGCTGGCCGAGATGCTCGGCGAGGAGGACGGCGCGCTGCCGTTGGCCAACCGGCGCGCGCGGCTCACCGCGGAGCGCCGGCGGCTCAAGGAAGCCTTTTTGCGCGGGGACTTCGAGGAGGACGAGGATCTGTATCGCCGCGCCCTTGAGCGTGTGCGGCGGGAGCTGGAGCAACTGCCGTCCGAAGGGGACCTGGCGCAGCTCAAGTACTCCGCCGAACTGCTCGATGCCTTGTCGGAGGTCTGGGACGATGCGGATGTGGGTGATCAGCGCGATCTGACGCATCTGATGCTGCGCGAGGCGCGGGTGGATGTCGCCCAGGGCCGCTTGCAGCTCCTCTATCCCACGGCGCCGTTCGTGCCGCTGTTCCGCAAGATCCCGCTCCTGGCCGAGCGCGAGATGGGCAGTTTCGTGCCGGTGTGGACGCCGGAGCTCGCGCGCGAGTTCGAGCTGCCGGTGCTGCCCGCCCTGACCGAACAGACCAGGCAGCCGGTGGCCGCACCATTTCTGCCCGTCTGGCCCTGGCAGGTCGCGCCCAACGCCCGCATCAGCCCCTCGCTGAGCGTCATCCTGAAGGCGCGCCGGGCGGCCGGGGCGGAGGGGGGCCTCTTCGTCACCGTGTCGCATCCCGGCGTGCCGGCGGCCGAGGTGGATCGGCGCAAATGGGGCGACGTCGCGCTGCAGGCGCGCACGCTCGCTGAGGCGTTGGCGCTGCCTGCCGGCTCGCTGGCCTGCCTGGACACGCCGCTGGGCGTAGGAGATCAGGCGGAGCTGGAGGCGTTGGCCGGCAGGGTCTATGCCGTGTTGGAGCCCAACGGCTACTGGCACTTCATTGACTTGATGCCTTCTTCGATGCCGGCGCACTGGCTTTTCACCTACTTCCCGGATCTGTGGACCGCTGTGCGGGGCGCGGCCTGGACGCCGCACAAGATCTTCAGCGTGCTGCGGGAGGCCGGTTTCGGCCTGGTGCTGCAGGAACACGCCTTCTACCAGCCGGTCAGCCTGGCCGCGGCGTACGCCCTCGCCGGGCGACGGACCGGGATGCTGGCGACCCTGGCGGAGGACCTCTATCAGCATGGCATGGAGAAGCTTGCCGCGGCGGTGCGCGAGCAGGGCGGTCAGACCGTCATCGGCTCCGAGGTGACGCTGGTTGAGGTGGCGGCGGTCAAGGATGAACAGCCGCGGCCCAAGCGCCGCAAACGACCCTTCGACCTGCCGCCAGGCGCGGCCGCTGCGGGGTCGCCTGACGGCGAGTAGCGATGTTTAAACGTGCGGCAGGGGCAGCCAACGACGTGCAGGGGACGGTAACTGATTTGACAAACTACCAGAAGGAGGGTATCTTTGCACTGACAACAGCCGTGGCACTTTATCAAACACTAAAGGCTAACACGCGACCTTCATGCGGACGTCGGACCGCTTAAACGACGAGAACCATCCCAACGAATTGCTTGGCCGCATTCGGGATGGTTCTCTCAATAGCCGGCGTTCTGCAGTCGGGCGACAGGCCTTGTTAGGCAGAAATACCAGCAGCGGGGACGACGGGGTTCGAACCCGCGATCTTCGGCTTGACAGGCCGACATGTTAACCGCTACACTACGTCCCCAGTTGTCCTTCCAGTTCACGTCATTGTGCGCCTTGGACGGGTGATTTTATACCATAACTGTTTTCCCGCGTCAAGTTTGTACGGGGTCTTTTTACGCCAGGGGGTGTCTACGAACTATCTGGGTGAGTTGGCCGCGCTGGGTACGGCGACTTTGTGGGCGTTTTCGTCGATCGCGTTTACGTTGGGCGGCCAACGCGTGGGGTCGGTAATCGTTAACCGCACGCGATTGGTGCTGGCGGTGCTGTTTTTGACGTTCGCCCATTGGGTGCTGATCGGCCGGCCATTCCCGTGGGACGCCGGCCTGCAGCGCTTCCTGTGGCTCGGCGCCTCAGGTCTGGTGGGGTTGGTGATCGGCGACAGCATGTTGTTCCAGTGCTATGTGCTGATCGGTGCACGCATCGGGGTGCTGCTGCTGTCGCTTTCGCCGATCTTCGGGACGCTGCTGGCGTGGATCGTGCTGGGCGAGCAGTTGACGCCGCCGGAGCTGGCCGCGATGGCGCTCGCACTGGCCGGGGTGACCTGGGTCGTGCTGGAGCGCGGCAAGAGCAATGCGCCCGGCCGGCGGGACGGCCAGGCTTATACCCGGGGTATCCTGTTCGGGCTCGGCGCGGCGTTGTGTCAGGCGGCAGGCCTGGTGATCGCAAAGCCCGGCCTGAGCGGCGGCTTTCCCGCGCTGTCAGGAACACTGATCCGCATGATGACGGGGATGAGCGTGATGTGGCTCATCGCGGTCGTCACCAGGTCTGCGGGTCACACCATCCGCCGGGTGCGCGCCGATCGCCGCGCCGGGCAGGTGATCACGGTCGGGGCCTTTGTCGGTCCGTTCCTCGGAGTGTGGCTATCGTTGATCGCAGTGCAGTCGGCCCGCGTCGGCATCGCGTCGACGTTGATGGCGATGACGCCCGTGATCTCCCTGCCGCTGGTGCCGTTGGTCTTCAAAGAGCGCGTGTCTCCCCGCGCAGTGCTGGGCACGTTGGTCGCGATGGCCGGCGTGGCGTTGATGATCTTGTGGTAGATGGGAGATTGGTGGATTGGTAGATTGGGAGAGTAGGGGGTCAGAGTAGCTCTATGGTGTAGTCGACCAGCTCAGCGTCCAGGCGCCAGGCGGCGACGCTGGCGGCGATTTTTTCCAGCAGACCGTGAACGTAGTCCGCGCTGGCCGAGACCGCAGCGATTGCGAGCACGGTGTGGCCGAGTTGGTCCTGATCCTCCACTTCCGCCACTGAAACGTTGAAGTCGTTGCGGATGCGCGCAACCAGCGGCTTCACGATGCCCCGCTTTTGCTTCAGGGATGTGACGCCAGGGATATAGATTTCGAGGGTGAGCAGTCCGACAGTTGGCATGGTTGGATTTTCGATTTTGGATTTCAGGTTTCGGATTTTGAGTGCTCGGATGCGGCGCGGCGAATGAATTCGCGCTCGGATTCGAAAGTAATCAGGGCTTCGGCGTCGGAGAGGGCGTCCCAGCGCGGGGCAAAACGAGCTTCGTCCGCATCCGGGCTGTCGAAATGCGGCTCGCCCCGGTTGGGGTCGGTCAGGCGCATCAGATAATAGTGCTCGTTGCGCAGGGTCCGGTACGCCCTGCCCGGCCACTTGAATTCGGTGACCATCTCCCCCAGGTCGGCGCTGATCGCCAGGCCGCAGTAGCCGGTTTCTTCGCACACTTCCCGAACAGCGGCCTGCTCGTCGGTCTCGCCCGGTTCGACGTGGCCCTTGGGCAGGCGGATTTCGAAGGTCAGCACAGGGTCGCCGTTTTCCAGCATGGGGCGCATGACCCAACGCTCGATCAGCAGCACCCGGTCCTCGTCGTCCAGGACGACACCCCCTGCAGCACGATATCTGCGTTCTTCCATCTCTCTCTGTTTCCTTGTGCGTCGGGCAACCGCGCCGGCGTAGCTGGCGCTTGGATGGCCCTGATGGATTATAAGCGCGCGGTCCAGTTTGGATGCGCGTATTTGTCGCGGATAAGTTCCGCAGTCCAGGCGTGCTCCTGGGCTGTCAGGTCGCCCTCGACCAGCTCGATCCCCAGCGCTTCGGCGATGCCCGCACTGAGCGCATCGGCGGCCTCGTCGAAGCTGACAGGACGGCCAGTTAGCTCCTCGACCGTGGCCGCGTGCCCGGTCAGTGAGGCGCGCAGCGCCGCGGCCTCAGCGGGGTCTGCGACAGCGAGGCACTCCACCATACGCGTCAGGTCGCCGATGAGGGGCAGGGAGCCATGCTGCAGCACCGAGCGGGGATGTCGCGCCTGCGCGCTACCGAGGATCTTGCGGCCATCCCCGCCGCCGTCATCTCGGGCGATGATCTCGTAGGCTGAGGGCACTTCGAAGCACGCGGCCGAGACACCCGGGCCGGCGCGGTTGGAGCCGGGCGCGGGTTCCGCCCGGATGCCGAGCTGCCGCAGGCCTGCCACCAGCCCCTTGCTGATGCGCAGATAGCTGTCCAGCACGGAGCCCGCCACGAGCGGATGCTCAGGTGCAGCGATCAAGCTGTAGGTCAACTCGTCGGTGTGCAGGATGGCTCGGCCGCCCGTGGGCCGCCGCACCACCTGGTAGCCGAGGCCGGCGATCCGGGCCAGGTCGAGGTCGGTGATCGGCTGGTTGCGCCCCAGCGAGACGCACGGAGGCGCCCACGCATAGAAGCGCAAGGTTGGCGGGGCTGCGTCCGCGGCGATGGCCCGGGTAATCGCTTCATCGATTGCCATATTCTCCGCGCCGACGGCGGGCGCGTGACGGAGCAGGCGAAACATGGCTGCCGGTTGAGACGAAATAGGCGTCATTTCCAGAGCAAGGTATTCTTCAGGTTGGTGATGCGCAAGTCGGGCATGGGTTCTCCTTGTTGCCGTTTGGCAGGGAGAACATTATAGCACGAAGCGCCGCAGCGGATCAATTGCGCGGCGCTTCGTTTGTGGTACAATTCAGTGAAGGATGAAGGCGGAAGGATGAAGGATAAAGAAGATGACCGATCGGTTACTTAACGGCAAGCGGGTGCTTTTGGGCATCACCGGGGGGATTGCGGCATATAAGGCCGCGGACCTATGCAGCAAGTTGGTTCAGGCGGGTGCACAGGTGGATGTGGTAATGACGGAGGCAGCGACGCGTTTTGTGACGCCGCTGACCTTCAGTGCGCTGAGCGATCGGCCGGCGCGGGTCGACATGTGGGCTGCGCCCGGGGGCGATCCGATCCCGCATGTGCGCATGGCGGCCGCCGCCGATCTGGTGATCGGCGCACCGCTCAGCGCCAATACGCTGGCCAAGCTGGCGCTGGGGCTGGCCGACAATCTCCTTACCGCGACGTTGTTGGCAACGCCGATACGGGACCAGTCTCCGGACAGACCGGGTTCCTCCGAGAAACCTGGCCTGTCCAGGGGGGATGGCGCACCGTGGGTGTTGGCGCCAGCGATGGAATCGCACATGTGGGCTAATCCCCTGACCCAGGCGCACGCGGAGGCCTTGCGGGCGCGCGGCGCGGTGATCGTGGGGCCGGGGGTCGGGCGGCTGGCGTCGGGTGCACTGGGCGCGGGGCGCATGGCTGAGCCGGCCGAGATCCTGGCCGCGGCGCGGCGGGCGTTGGCACAGGGCGGGCCGCTGGCGGGCCGCCACGTGGTGGTGACCGCGGGCGGCACACAGGAGCTGCTCGATCCGGTGCGCTACCTGACCAACGCGTCTTCGGGCAAGATGGGGGTCGCGCTGGCCCAGGCCGCGCTGGACCTGGGCGCGGCTGTGACCCTGGTCCATGCGCCGCTGGCGGTGTCTGTGCCGTATGGTGTGACCGGTGTTCCGGTGCGCTCCGCGCAGGGGATGTGCGATGCGGTTCTGGCGCGGCTGGCCGAGACCGATATCTTGATCGGCGCCGCTGCGGTGGCAGATTTCCGGCCGGCCGAGGCGGCGGGCCAGAAGATCAAGAAGACGCCGGGCCAGGAGGAGCTCACCCTGCGCCTGGTGCGCACCCCGGACATCCTGGCGGAGGTGGCCGCGCGGCGGGCCCAGTTCGGCGCGCCCAGGGTGGTTGTCGGGTTCGCTGCGGAGACACAGGATCTGCTGGCGAATGCTGCGGCCAAGCTGGCGGCCAAGAAGCTCGACATAATCGTGGCAAACGACGTCACGGAGCCTGGCAGTGGATTCGGCGCGGATGATAACCGGGTGACGTTGTTGTATGCTGATGGCCGGCAGGTTGCGTTGCCGATCATGTCGAAGGCTGAGGTGGCGGCGGCGGTGTTGGAGGCTGTTCTTGCCCATCACAGCGCATGAGTGGGAGAAGGTGAGCGAACATGACTGTGCAAAAATCTGATACGATCATCTATCGCGGCCAGCCGTACAATCTGCTGGTGTCGACGGGTGGGCAACTTTTCCGCCCGGACCGCTATGGTTTGAAGCCGGAGATGGTGTCGGAGGCGAACCTTGCCGGCTACACGTGCACCTATGCCATTCCGCGCACGCGCTTATATCTCGAAAGCGTCACGATCGGGTTGGAACCCGGCGACCGGCTGGCCGTCGGACGCGGGGAGGGGGTTGCACTGTTTGGAGTCGCGCCGGCGTTGGCCCCTGGGGGATACTATGCCTGGTATGATGGCTTGCATCAGTTGATACCGTACAGCGGCGTGTTAACGCTGGCCGCCGACTTCATAACGGAATTATATGCGGACGCAGGGTTCAATCCGCCGTGGAAGTTCCGCGCGGTCATCGATTTGATGCTGCGGGCGGGCAGTGTGGTCCAGGTGACGGATCGCTCGGCCGAAATGGTGCACATGCGCGCCGCGTTGGCCAATCGGGGTCCGCAGGCCCCCGGTTCGCTGGATGATGAGCGATGAGGGTGGTGGAGACGTTATGGCGCGCATCAAGTCTTTAGAGATCATCGATTGTCTGAATCCGCAACTACGGGCCGCGCTGGATGAGGCGGTCGGGCGTGCGCTGCCGGGCGCTGAGGTGGACAAACGCGCCCTGTACCTGGAGTTTCGCCGCACGCTGCTGGCCAGGCTGAAAGCCTGGGAGAACGTGCCGAACTCGGCCGTGGACGCGGACTGACGGAATTAGCGGGGGCTCTTATGAACGATACCATCACGGCGGTGTCCGGCCTCGCGGTGGGACATGCGACCGACGAAGCCGGCCTGACCGGCTGCACCGTCGTGCTGTGCGAGGCCGGCGCGGTCGGCGGCGTGGATCAGCGCGGGGGTGCGCCGGGCACGCGCGAGACCGACCTGTTGCGGCCCATGCATCTCGTCCAGCAGGTGCACGCGGTGCTGCTGACCGGGGGCAGCGCGTTCGGGCTGGCGGCCGCCGACGGTGTGGTGCGCTACTTGACCGAGCGGGGCGTGGGTTACAAGTCGGGGCCGGTGCGCGTGCCCATCGTGCCGGCCGCAGTCCTGTTCGATCTGGCGGTCGGCAGGGCGGATGCGCGTCCGGATGCTGAGATGGGGTATCGAGCGTGCCAGGCAGCCTCGGCCGAGCCGGTGGCTCAGGGCAATGTGGGCGCGGGGACCGGCTGCAGCGCTGGGAAGCTGCTGGGCGCCGGGCACGCCACCAAGACCGGCATCGGCAGCGCCGCGGTCGACCTGGGCGGTGGGTTAGTGGTGGCGGCATTGGTCGCAGTCAACCCCTTCGGCGACGTTGTGGATGCGGGTGGTCGGATCATCGCTGGCACGCGGCCGTTCCGAGGGGCCGGGTTCGCCGATTCGCTGGCCCTGCTGCGCGGGGTGACGGGCCGGCTCGCCATGCGCGTGGCCGGCGCGACCGTGATCGGCGTGGTAGCCACCAACGCGCGGCTGACCAAGGAACAGGTGAACAAGGTGGCACAGATGGGGCAGGATGGCCTGGCCCGCGCGATCCGGCCCGCACACACCATGTTCGACGGCGACACCCTTTTTGCGCTGGCCACCGGCAAAGTGCGCGCCAGCCCCACGCTGGTGGGCGCCTACGCGGCCGAGATGGTCAGCCAGGCGATCGAGCGCGCCGCGGAGAGTGCGGCCGCAGCGGGCGGTCTGCCGGCCGGCGCAGACGTGCTTAAATGACGGGAATTCCAAATGCCGGCGTGAGCGGGGGGCATCCTGAGGGGAACGGAGCTGCCCAGCATCCTGAGCGAAGCACAGTGCAGCCGAAGGACGGCGGCAGAGTGCAGTCGAAGGATACGGCTCTTCCCGATAGCTGCTCCGCCCCTTCGACTGCGTGGCCGGAGCAGCACGACCACTCCGCTCAGGGTGCTCCGCTGGCGTATTCTCATCCTGGATGGTGGTTCAAAGGCCATGACAACGCGATGCGAGCATCGCACGCTCAGGATGCTCTGCTGGATTTGGCCTTGCCGGCTCAAATGATATATGGGCTGCGCCGGCGCCGGGGCTTCGGTGCGATAATCCTCTGTGTTGCCGTGCTTTGCGGGTGCGTGTCGCCGAGCATCGCACCGGCGCGGATTGCGGCCCCAGTCGCAGGGTCGCCCACCCCTGCCGCATCGCCCACTCCCTCCCCGACCCATTCGCCGCTGGCGCCCGGGACTGCCACGCCGGCATCGACGCCTGCCGCGCCGGCTGCGGCTCTTGCCACACCCACAGGGACGCAGGCGATCACCTTCACGCGGACGCCCATGCCCATCGCTGGCCGCACAGCCGGGCCAACTTGGACCCCGCGTGCGACCGCGACCCGCGCGGCCGACCAACGCGTGAAGCTGCTGGCTGAGCTGCCGACCGGCGCAGACGACCTGGCGTTTAGCCCTGACGGGGGTCTGCTGGCTGTGGGGAGCGCCGACTACGGGACCGGCGCGCCCCGGTACGCGGTGGAGGTGTGGGACATCGCTGCGGAGCGCCTGCGCTGGAGCGGCGAGCAGACCGAGTGGCTGCACAAGGTAGCGTTCAGCCCGGACGGCGCCCGCGTCGGCAGCGCCGCGGCCGACGGCACTGCGCGGCTGTGGGATGCCGCTACAGGCGCCATCATCGCCGAGAAGAGGTTCGGCTATTGGGTGTACGGCCTCGATTTCAGCGCGGGCGGAGGTTGGTGGGCCAGCGGTGCGATGGATGGCAAGGTGGTCGTCGCCGACGCGGGGTCGGGGGAGACCGCGATGGAGTTCGCGAACGACCTGATGGTGGTTGGCCTGGCGCTGGCGCCTGATGGCCCGTGGGTCGCCGTGATCACCTCCGGTTCCTATGGCCCGATGCGCGTCATCGTGCGGGATATCCTAACCTTCGAGGAGCGGGTGCTGGCCAGGGCCGACGCGGTCGGTTACGGCAACGTGGCATTCAGCCCCGACACTCGGTGGCTGGCGGCGCCGCTGGGCTACGTGGGCGGGATTGTCATCTGGCAGACCGGGACCTGGGAGGAAATCTCACGCCTCAGCACGCCCGCGGGCGTCAGCCAGATGATCGTGAGCTCGGATGGCCGGCGCCTGGCGACACTGGGAGGGGCGTTGGGCGGCGACCAGAAGAGCCAGATCGTAGTCTGGGAGACGTCTACGTGGCATGAGATCTCACGGTTCACCTTGCCCGATGTGGGGTGGGACCTCGCTTTCAGCCCCGATGGCCGCTGGCTGGCGGTCGGGCTGGGACAGGGCGTTGAATATTCACCGGCCTTCGAGGCGGAGCTGTGGGATGCGACCACCGGTGCGCTGGCGGCGCGCATGCCGCACGAGGATCAGGTGCTGGCGGTCGCGTTCAGCGCCGACGGCCGGCGCATCGCCACTGGCAGCCACAGCGCGGTCAAGATTTGGGAGCTGCGCTAATGCCTGACAAAATCCTGGTAGTCGATGACGAACCCGCCCTGCTGGACATGCTGGCCTTGAACCTGCGGTCTTCCGGCTATGAAGTGGTGACGGCGACCGATGGCGCGGCGGCGTTGGAGGTGGCGCATGCACAGTCACCCGACCTGGTCATTCTCGATCTGATGCTGCCTGAGTTGGATGGCCTGACCGTCTGCCGCAGCTTGCGCCAGGCCAGCGATACGCCGATCCTGATCCTGACCGCGCGCACCGGGGAACTCGACAAGATCATCGGGTTGGAGAGCGGCGCGGACGACTACCTGACCAAGCCTTTCAGCCTGGGCGAACTGCAGGCCCGCATCCGCGCGCTGCTGCGGCGGGCCGGGCCGCGACGTATCAGCGACGAGATTCGTTCCGGCAACCTGCTGTTGAACCTGGTCAGCCGCCGAGCATCCTTGGGTGAGCGCGAGCTGGTGCTCAGTCCCAAGGAGTTCAGCCTGCTGGCTGAGCTGATGCGACACCAGGGCGCCGTCTTGTCGCGTGATCTGCTCCTGACGCGCGTGTGGGGCTATGATTTTTACGGCGACAGCCGCACTGTGGACGTACATATGCGCTGGCTGCGTGAGAAGATCGAGGCGGATCCTTCGCAGCCGGAGCGCATCTCCACTGTGCGAGGGATCGGGTATCGTTTTGAGGGGTAGGTGGGTCCCATGACTTCGTTTGACTGGCTATTGGTGATCAGCCTGGCGATTATGCTTGCGCTGAGCCTGGTGCAGCATCTGCGCCTGCGCCGGGAGCGTGAGCGCGCCGAGCGCGCGTACGTTGAGCGCGCCGAGGCCAACGCCGTGCGCGAGGCGCTCGAAGAGCTGGCAAAGCAGAGCCGGCAGCATTTGGATGCCCTCGGCACAGCCAGCACTGATGCGCTCCTATTGCTCGACGGAGACCGGCAGATCATCTGGGCCAATCGGGCGGCCGGGGACATGTTCGGCGAGAGCGCCGCGCAAGTCGGGCAGACGTTCATCGCCCTGGTGCGCGACTACGAGCTGAACCAGGCCGTGGTCGACGCGGCCGCCGGCCGCCGGCCGATTGTGCGACAAATCGCTGTGGGGAACCGCACGTTGCGTATTTTGGCTGCACCCATCGAGAATCACGGAGGCGCGGCGGTCATCGTCGAAGACGTGACCGAATTGCAGCGCCTGGGCCGGGCGCGGCGCGATTTCGTGGCCAACATCTCGCACGAATTACGCACCCCCTTGGCGAACATCGACCTGGCAGCGCAGACTTTGCGCAGCAGCGAGGAGTCTGATGATCCTGCACTGACCCAACGCATGCTGGACCAGATTCAGGCGCAGGTGCAGACCCTGAGCCAACTCAGCCAGGAGATGATGGAGCTGGCACAGATCGAGTCGGGCCAGGTGCTGCTGCGTCTGGTGCCGGCCGAGTTGGAGCCGGTAGTGCGGCGCAGCGTACTGCCCCTGCTGCCCCAGGCGGCTGCGAAGAACCAGCACTTCTCTCTGCTGGCGCCCAGCGGCCTGAGGGCATTAATCGATGAGCAGCAGGTTGGCCGGGTGATCGGCAACTTGGTCCATAATGCGGTCAAGTTCGCGCCCGAAGGGGGTGTCATCAGCGTCGCGGCCGAGGTGGTCGGCGATGATGTGCTGGTATCCGTCTCGGATAATGGGCCGGGCATCCCCAAGGAAGAGCAAGGTCGCGTATTCGAACGTTTCTATAAGGCGGACCGTGCGCGCAGCAAGGGCGGCACTGGCCTGGGTCTCGCCATCGCCAAACACATCGTCGAAGGCCACGGCGGCCGCATCTGGGTCGAGTCCATCCCCGGCCAGGGTTCCACGTTTTGCTTTACGCTGCCCCAAGCCTGATTCCTCGTTCGCAAATATAAAGAACTCTTTACACAACGTTACCAATCGCTTAACTGAACCTTGTTTTTGCGTTAACGCCCCCCGGGCATACTTCATCAGGCTAGTTCAGCCACATAGATATCCCGGCCGGAAACTGGAATCTCTGGTCCAGTCATCCGTTCTCCGGGACGGGTTCGAATCATCAAGGGGGGAAAATGCGTTTCACCGTTTTTGTCGTGTTATCTATCGCGGCGCTGCTCGTGACCGGCTGTGCGCAGCCTACCGCAACGCCGGCGCTGACCGTCCAGGCGCCCGCCACCCAGGCCGAGCCGACGAAGGCGCCTGAGCCCGCTCAAGCCTCGGAGCCGACTGCGGCTCCCGAGCCCACGCAAGCTTCGGAGTCGCCGGCAGCGACCGGCCTGAGCCTGCCCGAGGTCAATCCGCTCGACGTGACCGGCGATATCATCACGGCCGGTTCATCCACTGTGTTTCCACTGAGCGAGGCGGTGGCCGAGAAGTTCCGCGAGGAGGGGTACGCGGGCAACATCACCATCGATTCAATTGGTTCTGGCGCGGGTTTCGAGCGCTTCTGTAAGACCGGCGAGATCGACATCTCGAACGCCAGCCGGCCGATCAAGGACTCGGAAATGGAGAACTGCGCGGCGATCGGTCGCACACCGATGGAGTTTCGCATCGGTACGGATGCGCTGGCAGTCGTCGTCAACCCGGCTAACGATTGGCTGAAGGATGGCGTCACGCTTGCCGAGCTAGCCAAGATTTTCTCAAAGGACGTCACGAACTGGTCCGATGTCAATCCGGCGTGGCCGGCGGAGCCGATCAAGCGCTTCACCCCCGGCACCGACTCGGGCACCTTCGACTACTTTGTCGAAGCCGTGATGGACAAGGCTTACGTCAAGGATGCGACCGCGGATAAGGGTAAAGGCGAGGAAGCGCTGCTGGGCGCAGCCAACCTGCAACTGTCCGAGGATGACAACGTGCTCGTACAGGGTGTGGCCGGCGACAAGAATGGGATCGGCTTCTTTGGCTTCGCCTACTACATCGAGAACGAGGGCAAGCTCCAGGACCTGGCGATCGAGGGGGTGGCTCCGACGGCAGAAAGCGTGAACGCGGGCGAGTACAAGCTCGCCCGACCGATCTTCATCTACTCCGACGCCGTGATCATGCAGGGAAAGCCCCAGGTCGCCGCTTTCATCAACTTCTATCTGACCAACGTCAACAGCGTCATCGGCCCTGTCGGCTACTTCCCGGCCCCCCAGGCCGAACTTGAGGCAGCCGGTCAGGCCTGGCTCGAGGCAATGAAGTAATATCGGAAGGGTTCGTCAGCGCTGGTGCGCTGCTCTCATCGGGCAGCGCATTGGCGCGAGGCGGAGCAGCAAGGATGGCAGCGTTCTTGGAGAGAGATGATATGCTGAACCTGCACTCTCGGGTTCTCTTTCTGTGTACGGCGAACTCTGCGCGTAGCCAGATGGCAGAGGCGCTGCTGCGCAAGCATGCCGGCGCGCGGTTCGAGGCCTACAGCGCCGGGATCGAGCCGGGTGAAGTCAACCCGCTCACTGTCCGCGCGCTGGGTGAGATCGGGATCGACGCCTCGAACCATTGGGCGAAGTCGGTTGAACTTTTTCGTGGCAGGATGCACTTCGACTACGTGATCACCGTGTGCAGCAACGCTGAAGCGCGTTGTCCGGTTTTTCCCGGCGCCGCCGTTCGCCTGCATTGGGCATTTGAGGATCCTGCCGCTGCCTCTGGCAGTGAGGATGAAAGGCTAGCTAAGTTCCGCGCCGTGCGTGACCAGATCGAGACGCGCATCGTGAGCTGGTTACAAAGCCTTGAAGAGGAGCCGGTATGACCCAAGATGCACTGGCGTTGGCCGGCAGCCGCGCGCGGTTGGATGCGGCCGCATGCGAGGTTGAGCTGCAGCGCAAGCGCCGGCCCGGCGAGATGCTGATTCAGGGTTTCTTGCTCTTCTGCGGTGCGGTGTCCATCCTGACCTCTGTCGGCATCGTGGTCGTGCTGTTCGGAGAGGCAGTGGCCTTTTTTCGGGATTCCGATGTCAGCCTGTTCGAATTCTTCACCACCACCGCCTGGCAGCCGAAGATCGACCAGTTCGGCATCTTCCCGCTGCTCCTAGCCACGCTGCTCACCAGCATCATCGGCATGCTGGTCGCGCTGCCCATCGGCTTGGCGGTCGCGCTCTATCTCAGCGAATACGCCACCCCGCGCGCCCGGCAGTTCCTTAAGCCTGTGCTGGAGACTTTGGCGGGCGTGCCGACCGTGGTTTACGGCTATTTCGCGCTGACCTTCGTCACGCCCATCCTGCGCAGCATCTTCGGCCGTGATGTGGTGGATATCTTCAACATGGCGTCGGCCGGCCTGGTGATTGGCATCCTGCTCCTGCCGCTGGTCGCGTCCATGAGTGAGGATGCGCTCAGTGCGGTGCCGCGCGGGCTGCGCGAGGCCGCGTATGGCCTGGGCGCCACCCGTTTGGAGACCGCGGTCAAGATCGTGGTGCCTGCGGCGCTTTCCGGGCTGGGCGCCGCCTTCATCGTCGCTATTTCGCGCGCCGTGGGCGAGACGATGGTTGTCGCAATTGCTGCCGGCTCTGGGCCGCGCAACTTTGCGAGCTGGGGCGAGGCGTGGCGTGGGCTTGCGTTGTTCAACCCGTTCGCCTCGGGGGAAACCATGACCGGCCACATCGTGCGCATCTCGGGCGGAGACCTCAGCTACGATTCCATCGACTACAACAGCATCTTCTCGATCGCGCTGCTGCTCTTCCTGATCACCCTGGCGCTGAATATCATCAGCCAGTGGGTGGTGCGGCGCTACCGGATGCGGTATTAGGCGGTTTGAGTTAGGGGGTGTCGGGGTGTGGGAGTGCGGGAGTGTGGGTGTGGGGGTGTGGGAGTGTGGGTGTGGGGGTGTGGGAGTGTGGGAGTGTGGGTGTGGGGGTGTGGGAGTGTGGGAGTGTGGGAGTGAAGCGCAAATTGCAAATCGCAAATCAAAAATCGAGAATTAAGAATCTTGAGTCGGGCGCATATCCGGAAGGGCGGGAGCTCCAGGCGTTCGTGACCAGGCGCCAGCGGACGGGGCAGATCTGGAAGGCCCTCTTCCTGGCCGCTACTGTGGTGGGCATCATCGCTCTCCTTGCCTTGCTCTATAACGTGATCGATGATTCGTTCGGGTACGTCGCGTATCAGAATAAGCTGGAGCCCCAGGCGCTGGTGGCGGAGTACTATGCTGGCCAGGGGCAGGCGGCGCCTGCGGGCGTGATCGACGCGGGCGAGGTACGGTTGGAGGCGGCGCCCCAGGCGGATCAGATCGCGATGCTGAAGGCGCACATCTCTGCGGGCCGGCTGCGCGCGCTTGAAGCACAGCAGCCATTGGCTGAACGTTCGAGCGCGGAACTGGCCGCATTGCTGACCGCGGAAGTTATCAAACCGGAGATTGTCGCGACGTGGAGCCTGGCCGAGTCGCTGTTTGCGCGCGACCGCATCGCAGAGAAAACGCAGCAGATCACCAACGTCACCCTCGACTTTCGCAGTTGGGTTAACGGCAGCTTTTTGACATCGCCCCAGTCCTCCAAGCCGGAGCTGGCAGGGGTCCGCACAGCTATCTTCGGCTCGCTGTGGGTCACGCTGATCGCGTTTCTCTTCTCGGTGCCGCTCGGCGTGGGTGCGGCTATTTACCTCGAAGAGTACGGCGGGAACAGTGCCGGTTGGCGCAGCCGGTTGGCCCAAGCCATTGAGGTCAATATCAACAACCTGGCCGGCGTGCCGTCGATCATTTACGGCATGCTGGGGCTGGCCGTGTTTGTGCGCGTGCTCGAGTCGTTGACCAGCGGCGAGCTCTTCGGGGTGGTCGACCCGACAACCGCGAATGGCCGGACCGTGCTTTCGGCCGGCCTGACTATCGGGCTGCTGATCCTGCCGCTGATCATCATCAACGCGCGTGAGGCGATTCGCGCTGTGCCGCAAGCGTTGCGCGAGGCCGGCTATGGGTTGGGCGCAACCAAGTGGCAGACCATCCGCGCACATGTGTTGCCCAACGCACTGCCGGGAATCCTGACCGGTGTGATCCTGGCGGTCTCTCGCGCACTAGGCGAGACCGCCCCCCTCGTGGTGGTAGGTGCGTCAACGTTCATCGTGGTCGACCCTAACGGCCCATTTGCCAAGTTCACCACGCTGCCGATCCAAATCTATCAATGGACTGCACGGCCCCAAGCCGAGTTTCAACACCTGGCGGCCGGCGCGATTTCGGTGCTGCTGGTGCTGCTGCTGGCGATGAATGCGGCCGCGATCCTGCTGCGTAACAAGTATGCACGGAGTTATTGAGATGATGGTGAGTATAGCGAGCCCTCGATTAAGCACGACGATGAGAGCCGCCGCGGCGGCTGAGATCACGAACGCCAAATGTGCCCTGCGCGTGGAGAAGCTGAACGTGTACTATGGTAAGTTCAGGGCGGTGCTGGACGTGTCGCTGAACATCGAGGCGCGCAAGATTACTGCTCTAATCGGGCCGTCCGGCTGCGGTAAGAGTACAGTGCTGCGCTGTTTCAACCGCATGAACGACCTCATCCCGACTGCGCGAGTGGAAGGGAAGGTCGAATTTCGCGGGAAAAACCTGTACGCTCCCGACGTAGATGCCGTGGAGGTGCGCCGCCGGGTGGGCATGGTGTTTCAGAGGGCGAACCCATTCCCTAAGAGCATCTACGAGAACATCGCGTGGGGCGCCAAGGTCAACGGCTTCCGCGGGAACATGGACGATCTGGTGGAGCAGTCGCTGCGCGCGGCCGCGCTGTGGGATGATGTAAAGGACAAACTGGGCCAGAGCGGCTACTCCCTCTCCGGCGGTCAGCAGCAGCGCCTGTGCATCGCCCGCGCCATCGCCACCCGCCCCGACATCATCCTGATGGATGAGCCGTGCTCCGCGCTGGATCCCATTGCCACGCTCAAGATCGAGGAACTGATGCGCGAGCTGGCTCAGCAGTACACCATCGTCATCGTCACGCACAATATGCAGCAGGCCACCCGCGTGTCTGATTACACCGCCTTCTTCAATATGGGCGAGGACCGGGCCGGCTATCTGGTCGAGTATGGCCCCACTGATAGCCTGTTCATGAATCCCAAGAACAAGCTCACCGAGGACTACATCACCGGGCGGTTTGGCTAAGATCCTGAGCGAAGCCGGGGTAGCGATCTTGTGACCGTTGAATCCCCTGTATGATAGGGGTCATGGCTTCTGCACGAGTCCTGCTATAGGATCAGATCGTTTGACAGAGGGTATCAGGTGCGGATTGCCATGTTGCCTTTTAGTGCTCCCATCTCTGAGATCATTCAACAGCGCTATTCCTGTCGCGCCTACGACAAGAGGCCCATTGCGCCGGAGCAGGCGGGCCGTTTGGCCGCGTTTGCCAGGGGAGTCACGCGAGGCCCTCTGGGCGCGGCCTTGCGCTTCGAGCTAGCCGTAGCGCAAGAGGACGATGCGAGGGCGCTGCGCGGCCTGGGGACGTATGGCCTGATCCGGAATCCGGCCGGTTTCATCATCGGTGCGGCCGGCCCGGGCGAGAAGAATCTGGAGGATTTCGGCTACGGGATGGAGGCGGTTGTCCTTTGTGCCACGAGTCTGGGGCTGGGCACGTGCTGGCTGGGCGGCAACTTCACCAGGAGCAGCTTCGCCGCAAAGATCGGAGCGGCTGGGGACGAGATCGTGCCCGCGGTGACCCCTATCGGCTACTCGGCCGAGGGAACCCGCACGCGCGACCCTCTGCGATGGGCGGCGAGATCGGATAGGCGCCTGCCCTGGGAAGCGCTCTTCTTTCGTCCTGCAGCAGGTCAGACGGCGCACCGAAAAACGCAATCCGGAATGGAGGCTTCAGCCGGTCTCTCTGGGCAGCGGATGCAACCGGCTAAAGCCTCGATTCCGAATGATGTCCGCAGCTTTTGGACGCCGCTTGCAGAGACGGACGCGGGGGCTTACGCTGTGCCGCTGGCGATGCTGCGCCTGGCGCCATCGGCCAGCAATCGTCAGCCCTGGCGGGTCATCCAAGACGGGGCCTGTTATCATTTCTACCTGCGGCGCACCCCAGGCTATGGGTGGGGCACGCTGACTTTCACGCTGTTGGGCCTGGCTGACCTTCAGCGCGTGGATATGGGGATCGCGATGTGCCACTTTGAGCTGGCCGCCAGGGAGCTTGGCCTGGCAGGGCAGTGGATCGTCGATGAACCGGACCTGCCGAAACCGGGGGAGACGACCGAATATGTCGTGACGTGGAGAGAGTAATGTCAGGAGCTCCGCATGGACATCATCGCTAAGTTTGTGACCCCCGGTCTGGTCTTCTTTCTGGCGCTGGCTTTCGGCATGCGGTTGAGCCGCGCAGGCAAGCCATTGAACGCGGCCATCTTCACTGCGCACAAGCTGATCGCGTTGGCCGCGCTGATCGTGGGCGCGCGGCAGACTTTCAATGTACTCCATATCGTCGGGGTTCAGCCCGTCCTCATTGGCCTGCTCATCGCAGTCGCCTTGGCCGCGGTCGCGCTCTTCGTAACCGGCGCTCTGATGAGCCTCAATCGGCCGGGGTACGGCTTGCTACAGACGATCCATAAGGTCGCATCGCCGGCGGCGCTCGCCGCCGCGCTGCTGGCGCTATACCTGCTCGGTGGGGGCGCTGGTCTTTTCCGCTCTTTGTGAAGGCCTCTTAACACTTCCATGATGTGGGCTTAAACTTCGCGTGCTATGTTGGGGCTTATCGAAGTGGGGGAGATCATATGCGTTTGGTTCGTGTAATCGTCGGGTTGGGGCTGGTCAGCGCGCTGCTCATGCTGGCTGTAGCCGGATGCAGCTCGCGGTCAGTAGCGGCTGGGGCCGGCCAGGCGCCCGCCGCAGCGCTGATCGAGAACAAGGGCTCGGACACCCTGGTGAACCTTGCTTTGGCCTGGGCCGAAGAGTACATGGCGCAGCATCCGGATGTGCGTATTTCGGTCACGGGCGGCGGCAGCGGCACCGGCATCACCGCGTTGATCAACGGCACCGCGGATGTCGCCAATGCCTCGCGCGCGATGAAGGCGGAAGAGGTGGCCGCGGCCGAGAAGAACGGCATCAAACCGGTGGAGGTTGAGGTGGCCCGTGACGCCATTGCGGTGGTGGTCAACCCCAGCAACCCCGTGCAAGGCCTCACCCTGCAGCAGCTCTCGGATATCTACACCCACAAGATCACCAACTGGCGCGAGGTGGGTGGTGAGGATCGCCCCATTGTGCTGCTGTCCCGCGAGTCGAACTCCGGCACTTACGTCTATTTTCTTGAGAACGTGATCCGCCTGGGCCAAAAAAGCGATTTGATGTTCTCACCGGAGACCCTGCTCATGCCTTCATCGGAGGGGATCAGCACCGAGGTCCGCCAGAACCCGAACGCGATCGGCTACGACGGCCTTGGTTACGTGACCGCGGATCAGCGAATGGTGCCTGTGGCCAGGGACAGCCAGAGCCCGTACGTCCTCCCCTCAGTGGATGCGGTAAACGATGGCACGTATCCTATTTCGCGGGCCCTATTCATGTATACGGCCGGCGAGCCCAGCGGCCAGTTGAAGGAGTACCTTGATTGGATTCTGAACGACGGCCAGGCGCTGGTGCCGACATTGGGGTTCGTGCCGTTGGCGAAGTAGGGGTGTGTAGTACGCGGTGCGATTGCGTGTTGCGTGTTGCGTGGTGCGTAGTATGACACAATCAAAAGTCGAAAACCTAAAATCCAAAATCTGGGGCGAGTTTGCGGTTGAGACGCTGGTGCGGGTGGCGGGGGTCTCGACGATCGGGCTTGTAGCGCTGATCTTCCTTTTCTTGCTGCGGGAGGGGGTGCCGTTTTTCGTCGAAACGCCGCTTAGCAAATGGCTGAGCACGCGCTGGTATCCCACGTTCGACTTCTTCGGTATGCTGCCCCTCATTCTGGGCTCGATCCTCGTCACCCTGTTGGCCATTGCGATGGCGCTGCCGTTAGGGGTGGCCACCGCGGTGTTTGTTCGTGAAGTGGCTCCCCGCTGGGCGCGTGAGGTTCTGAAGCCGCTGATCGAGGTGCTGGCAGGCATCCCGTCGGTTGTGCTTGGTTTCTTCGGCATGACCCTGGTGGCGCCGCTGGTGCGCCAGGTGCTGGGCACGTCGACTGGGCTGACCGCGTTTACGGGCGCGCTGGTCCTGGCCTATATGGCGCTGCCGACCATCATCAGTGTCGCCGAGGATGCGCTGGATGCCGTTCCCAAGAGTTATCGCGATGCCAGTCTGGCGATGGGCGCGACGCAATGGCAGACGATCTGGCGCGTGGTGGTGCCCGCGGCTCGTTCCGGCATCCTCACTGCAGTGATGCTCGGCCTGGGCCGTGCCATCGGCGAGACCATGGCGGTGATGATGGTGACTGGCAACGCGGCGCGCATGCCGACGACGTTGGATTCGATCTTCCGGCCGGTGCGTACGATGACTGCGACCATCGCGGCCGAGATGGGCGAGGTGGCGCAGGGCAGCACCCATTATGCGGCGCTGTTCGGCATCGGCATCATGCTCTTCGTTTTGACGTTCATGATCAACCTCGCGGCCGCGTCCGCGATTTTTCAGAAGCGGCGGCGGGGCGGGTTGAGATAAAGGATGAAGGTAAAAGCATGAAGGATGAAGGCCGAAGGCTGAGGGAGGGTTGCAGTGACTAAGGGTGTGGCTGCTCCAAGGCCGGTGAGTGGCGGAACGGCGCGGCGGATCATGACGCAGCGGGTGGGATATGCCGTGCTGGTGCTGGCCGCGCTGGCCGTGGTCGTGCCGATCTTGTTTGTGGTCGGCGCGATTGTCGTGCGCGGGGCAGGGGCTATCTCGTGGGAGTTTCTAACCGCGATGCCGCGCGACGGGATGAAGGCCGGCGGTATTTTCCCGGCAATCGCGGGCACCCTGCTGCTGACGGTTGGCGTCGCGATGGTGGCCATACCCTTGGGAGTGGGCGGTGCGATCTATTTGTCCGAATATGCGCGCGATAGCTGGCTGACGCGGGCGATCCGGCTGGCGATCGTCAACCTGGCGGGCATTCCATCGGTGGTATATGGCCTGTTTGGGCTGGGCCTGTTCGTACTGTTCCTGGGTTTCGGCACTTCCATCCTGGCCGGTTCACTGACCCTCGCGTTGATGACGCTGCCGGTGATCATTAGTACGGCCGAGGAGGCGCTGCGTGCGGTGCCGGTGGAGTTCCGCACGGTGAGCGCCAGCCTGGGCGGCACACGCTGGCAGGGCATCCGCAACATCGTGCTGCCCCAGGCACTGCCCGGCATTATCACGGGCGTGATCTTGGGCCTGCTGCGTGCGGGCGGCGAGACTGCGCCCATCCTGTTCACCGTGGCCGCGTTCTATCTGCCGCGGCTGCCCCGATCGCCGATGGACCAGACGATGGCTCTGCCGTATCATCTGTACGTGATCAGCACCCAGGTGCCCGGTATGCCGTTGGAGGTGCAATACGGCACCGCCCTGGTGCTGCTGGCCCTGGTGCTGGCGCTCAGCTTGACCGCATCGTCGATCCGGCGGCGGTTCAGGCAGAAGCGGCAGTGGTGAGAGGGCGCCCATGACGAAGCCAAAGATCCGTATCGATCATGTATCCTACTATTATGAACAGCACCAGGTCCTGCGAAACATCTACCTCGAGGTGGCGCCGCATGCGGTGACCGCTTTCCTTGGGCCGGCAGGGAGCGGTAAATCGACCCTGCTGCGCCTGATCAACCGATTGAATGACCTGCTGGATGGGACGCGCATGACCGGCCGGATTCTGATTGACGACGAGGATATCTACGGCCCAGGAATTTCGGCGCCGGCGCTGCGCCGGCGGGTGGGCATGGTGTTCGCGCTGCCGCTCCCGCTGCCGGGCACGGTTCGGGAGAATATCTTGTATGGCCCGCGGATGGCCGGTCTGCGCGATCGCAGCCGCGAGGAAGAGATCGTCGTGCGCTGCCTGACGCAAGCGGCGCTCTGGGACGAGGTGAAGGATCGGCTTGACCAGCCCGCGGTGTCGTTTTCGGGTGGGCAGCAGCAGCGCCTGTGTATCGCGCGCAGCCTGGCGTTGGAGCCGGAAGTGCTGCTGCTGGATGAGCCTACCTCAGGGCTGGATCCGATCTCTACAGGCAAGGTTGAGGAATCGCTGTTGGAGCTGAAGAAGCAGTACACCATCATTATTGTCCCGCACAACGTGCAGCAGGCCGCGCGGGTCGCTGACTATGTAGGGTTCTTTTTGACGGGGGACCTGATCGAATACCGGCCCGGCCAGGATCTTTTTTCTTCTCCCCGCGACCGGCGCACCGAGGACTATATCACCGGGCGTTTCGGATGAGCGAGATGACCAAGATTCACGTTGAGCATCTTAACTTTTCTTATGGCGCCAAGCGCGCGTTGACCGATGTCAACCTGGAGATACCGGAGCGCCGGATCACCGCGTTGATCGGGCCTTCGGGCTGCGGCAAGTCGACGTTTCTGCGTTGCTTGAATCGCATGAACGACACGATCCCGGGCATCGTGGTCGAGGGCCGCGTGCTGCTGGGCGATCAGGACATTTATGCCCCCGGCGCCGATGTGGTGGATTTGCGCCAGCGGGTGGGCATGGTTTTCCAACGCCCCAACCCTTTCCCGCAATCGGTGTTTGATAACATCGCGTTTGGGCCGCGCGTTTTGGGGCTGGCCCGCGGCAGCGAGCTCAACGAGATCGTGGAAGCCAGCTTGAGCGGGGCTGACCTGTGGGATGAGGTGAAAGATATCCTGAAGAAGGATGCGCTGAGCTTGTCGCTCGGGCAACAGCAGCGGCTCTGCATCGCGCGGGTCATCGCGGTAAAGCCGCAGGTGATTCTGATGGATGAGCCGTGCTCGGCGCTTGACCCGATCAGCACGCTCAAGGTTGAGGACCTGATGCGCCGGTTGGCGGAGAATTACACGATCGTCATCGTGACACACAACATGCAGCAGGCAGCGCGGGCATCCGATATCACGGCGATGATGATGCTCACGGAAGATCGCAAGTCGGGCACCGTGATCGAGGTGGACGAGACAAAACGGATTTTCACGCATCCCAAGGACAGCCGCACCGAGGGTTACGTGACGGGACGGTATGGTTAATCATGGGAGGGAGCATATGACCGCAGGAATTCGCAGCCATTTTGACCATGAGCTGACGCTGTTGGATGAGACGCTATTGGATTTGGGCAGCAGGGCGCGCCAGGAGGTGGCTCGTGGGGTCCAGGCGTACGTGCAGAACGACACTGATCTTGCCAGTCAGGTTATCGCTGAAGACGCGGTGATCAACCAGTTACGCTATCGCGTCGAGGATTCTTGCTACACCCTGTTGGCGATGGAGCAGCCTGTAGCCCGCGACTTGCGTGTGATTGTCGCAGGCCTGATCATCGCCACCGAGTTCGAACGGATGGCGGATCACGGTAAGAAGCTGGCGCGTATCTGTTTGCGCACCTCGGGGGATCCGCGGCTGCTGCCGGCCGACGATATTGTGCGTATGAGCGAGGTCGTGCTCAAGATGTTCGACCGCGTCCTCGCGGCGATGGCTGTACGCGATGCGGTCGAGGCGCGTGCCGTGTGTGAGGCTGATGATGAGGTGGATGCCCTGTATAAGCTGATGTTCAATGTGAAGTTGAGCGCCATGCTGGAGAACCCGCGTTTCATCAGTCCCGGCACCTATCACATCCAGGTTGGCCACGAGCTGGAGCGAGTGGGCGACCGCGTGACGAATGTGGCGGAACGATTGGTTTATCTTGTCACAGGTGAGTTGATTGATTTGAACGCGTGAGAATTTGACCAATCTCGAAACCTCTCGATAATGTAGGATGTTATCTGGATCCGATTTTCTACAATCATTGTCCGGAGGCATCCTTGAAATTCTCGTTTCTGCCCGCTGAAGTTAAGTTTTTCGACTATTTTGAAGCCGCCACCTCGAACCTGCTGGATGGCGCTAAGTTGCTGCAAACGCTGCTCGATGACTATCACGATGTCGCGGATGCTGCGGCACGGCTCACTGAGATCGAGCATCGGGGCGATTTTATCGTCCACGAGGTGACTAACCTGCTGCCTCGCACGCTGATCACCCCCTTCGACCACGATGACATCCAACGGCTCATCGATGCAGTGGACAACACCCTGGACACGATCGATGTTGTCGTCGCGCGCCTTGCCATCTACCAGATCGCCGAGATCAAGAAGCCGGCGAAGCGCATGGGTCGCCTTATCGTGGAGGGCGCTACCGAGCTCGATTTGGCGATTAAGGGCCTGCAGGATAAGAAACAGTATCCCCAGGTAAAGGAGCGCATCGTCCAGATCAACACCATCGAGAATATGGGCGACCGGGTGCTGGAAGAAGGGCTGCGCAATCTGGTGGAGCGCCGCGATGACGTCTTTGATTTCATCCGCTGGAAAGAGATCTACGAGCTGCTGGAGCAGGCAACTGACCGCCTGGAAGATGCCGGCGATGTGATCCAAAGGGTGATGATTGCCAATGCCTGACATCACCCTTATCTCCGTCATTGCCTTTATTGGTCTGGCGCTGGCTTTCGACTTCGTCAACGGGTTCCATGATGCCGCCAATTCGATCGCAACCGTTGTATCGACGCGTGTGCTGACGCCCCTGCAGGGGGTGGCCTGGGCCGCGTTTTTCAACTTTATCGCTGCTTTCACCTTCGGAACCGGCGTCGCGCACACCATCGGCACCGGCTTGATTGACGTGAACCAGGTGGATAACCTGGTGATCTTCGCCGGCCTGGTGGGAGCCATCGCATGGGACTTGTTCACATGGCGCGTGGGCCTGCCGACCAGCTCCTCGCATGCGTTGATCGGCGGCTATGCCGGCGCGGCCATCGTGAAGGCCGGTTTCGGCGTCCTGATTGTCAAGGGTTGGATCAAGACGCTGTCGTTCATCATTATCGCTCCGCTCCTGGGCTGGGCGCTGGGCACCCTGTTCATCACGATTGTTTACTGGCTGTTTCGTAAGCAGACGCCAGCCGCCGTGGATCACCTGTTCCGCCGCGGCCAGTTGATTTCAGCGGGTCTGTATAGCCTGGGCCATGGCGGCAACGATGCGCAGAAGACGATGGGTATCATTGCCGGCCTTCTTTTCACTGTGCCGGCGTATCGCCACCTGGTCTCCGACGCCAGCGGCGACTTGACTATTCCCCTCTGGATCGTGCTGATGGCACATGCGGCCATCGCGCTGGGGACCCTTTCCGGCGGGTGGCGCATCATTCACACCATGGGCAGCAAGATCACAAAGCTGGTGCCGATGGGCGGATTCGCGGCTGAGACGGCCGGCGCGGCAACCATTTTCGCTTCGACGGCGCTCGGCGTTCCGGTGTCGACCACGCATGTCATCACCGGCGCTATCGTGGGGGTGGGCGCCGTGCGGGGCCGCCGCCAGGTGCGTTGGGGTGTCGCGGGCCAGATCGTCTGGGCCTGGCTGTTGACGATCCCGGCCGCGGCCGGCATCGGCGCGCTGGTATACGCGTTGATTTCGGTGTTTCGTTGAGATATCTGCCGCATCGCATTCGGCTGGCAGCAGGGGCGCCGGATGGGGGCTAAGCGGCCCCGAGCGGAGAAGCAGCAAGAGAAGGCGATCTGATGGATATTCTGTTCACGTTACTCATGTTCCTGCCGATGGTGATCGTGCTGTGGCTGGCCAACCTTTCGCATCGCAAGCGGATCGAGGGGGAGATCAAGTCGGAGCGGACGTTTAAGCTGCTGGCATACGGCCTGCTGTTCCTGATTTACGGCGGCCTGTTTGTGCTTGGCCTGCTGTTCCAGGGGCTCGACCTGCTGATTCGATTGGGACTGGCCGGTGATGCTTCGGACTTGCTTGCGATCTCGGGGTTGAGCGTGGATGCGCTGCCGTGGATGGCGTTGGGATTCTGGGCTCCATCGCTGTTGGGCCTGATCCTGCTGACGCGGCCCGCGCGGCGGCTCTTCGCGCGTTTCACCTCTATCGACCCTGCGAACCCTGTGCATGCCGTGGCGCTCTCCATGACGGCGCTCATCGTGGTGAACCTGCTGGTGACGCTGGGCCTGGGATTGGGTAACCTGGCTGAGGCGCTGGAGAGCAGCGCTGCGACCGGCAGCGCGTACGATCCGCTGCCCGGCCTGTGGGCGCAGAATATCACGTTCTTGTTGATGGCGCTGGTGGGCGTGGGTCTTTTTGCACGACGCACCCTGCGCGGCGCGCTCAACCGTCTGGGGATTGTTAAGCCGACTTTGGTGCAGGTGCTGATAGGGGTTGGTGCAGGGCTGCTGCTGGTGCCGGCGGTGCTGCTGCTGGAGGCCGCAGCGAGCAAGCTGGGGATCGGAGCCAGTCCGGACGTGGAACGGTTGACTGAACAGTTGATCGGACCGTTGACCACGTCATCGCTGGGGGTTATGACCCTGGGTCTGGCCGCGGCGTTGGGGGAGGAAAGCATCTTTCGCGGCGCGCTGCAGCCCAAGTTCAGCCTGCTGCTGACGACGCTGCTGTTCGCCTTGTTACACAGCCAGTACGGGATCAGTTTCTCGACGGTCGCCGTTTTCTTAGTGGGCTTGGTCCTGGGCTTGCTGCGACTACGCGCGAATACGTCGACTTCGATGATTACGCACGCGGTCTACAATATGTCGTTAGGTTTGATTTCGTATCTGGGGTGGCTGCAAAGCGTCTAAGGCGGTCTGTTTCAGGGCAAGGAGCCACGATGCGGCTTGTGACGTTTGTGCAAAATGGTGGGACGCGGCTGGGCGTCGTGATCGAGGGCGAGCAGGTGGTCGATGTCGCCGCTGCGGAGCAGGCAATCCACGGCCGGCCCGCGCCAGCGAACATGATGCGCGAGTTGATCGCCGGGGGACCTGAGGCGTGGATGCGGTTGGAGATAGCCCTGGAGCGAGGCCTCCTGGATGCGTTCTGCCGGCCGCTGGCTTCGGTGACGTTGACTGCGCCCCTGCAGCCATCCAAGATCTGCGCCATCGGGCTGAACTACCTCGATCACGTGCTGGAGGGCGGGCGCAAGCCGCCGGAGCGGCCCGTGCTGTTCGCCAAGCTGCCCACCAGCGTGATCGGCCCGGGCGATGCCATCTGCTGGGAGCCGGCGCTTTCGGACAAGATCGACTTCGAGGCAGAGCTGGCAGTGGTCATCGGCCGGACGGCGCGGCGGGTGCAGGCGGCGGATGCCTACGACTATGTGTTCGGCTATACCTGTGCGAACGATGTGACTGCCCGCGACTTGCAAGAAACTGACCGCCAATGGACGCGCGCTAAGTCGCTCGACACGTTCTGTCCGCTGGGACCCTGGATCGTCACTCGCGACGAAATTCCCGAGCCGCACAAACTGCCGATCCGCTGCGAGGTCAATGGCGAGATCGTGCAGAATTCCTCCACCGACCAACTCATCTTCGGCATCCCCGCGCTGATCGAGTTCCTGTCTCGTGCATTCACCCTGCTGCCCGGCGATGTGATCCTGACAGGCACCCCGCCCGGGGTGGGTCACTACCGTAAGCCGCCGCGCTACTTGCACGATGGCGACATGGTCACCGTGACCATCGATGGGATCGGCGCGTTGACGAACGTCTGCCGGACCGCAGACGATTGATTCAGAGATAGATCCCTCTATTTGCAGCCAGGGGACGCAGGATAGCGGACACTGTCCGTTAACATTGATCCTGTCAAATCCGCGAAGAGGGGGATGGCGTGCGCAGGTAGCGCCACATATCGACGCCAAGCGTTCCCAACATCAGGCCCAATAGCAGCCCTCCGACCGCGCCGGACGCGATGGTGAACGGCTGCACCCAGGAGAAGGTGCGCTGCCATCGCCACAGGGTGTTGTCGGCCAGGAGGATGACCTTGCCGTAGGTCCTGGCCTCGGCGCATTGGCCGACTTCGATGGCGTCGACGATGGGACCCGGCGCGGGCGGCGTCTCGGGGAAGGGCGGGTCACATGACAGCCACTTCGGGTGCACCTCGCTGATGGGTAGCTCGGCCTCCGTGATTTGTTTACAGCCGTCGAGCCACTGGGCGCCGCTGCAGAAGTAGAGGGCGCCGCTCTGAGTCTTTACGTACGGCGCCAGCACACGGTTTAGGGCCACAAGGCTGGTCACAGTTTCGTTCTCAGGACCGATGAGTGGGGTCCAGCGGGCGGCATTCTTGTGGTATAGGCTGACGCCCAGGCCGCAAAGCAGCGCGCAGATCAGCCCCGTGAGAATGATAGCGAGTTTCTGTAGGCGACTATGGGGAGCATGTTTGCTCATATCCTCGTTCTCCGGGTCCCACTTCTCTATTTGATCTTGGCTTGAGGGAACAGCCAGCGCGAGAACCGCTTTTTGGCCAAGAGAAGGCGGGGGTAGATGGGAGTCGAACCCACAATGGACGCTTCCTAGGCGCCCACCACCGGTTTTGAAGACCGGGGCCGCCACCGGACGACAACCACCCCCACGGCGATTATACGCACTTTCGGTGCGCATGCAAAACCGACCCAGGCCGGAGGGTTGAACCAATCCATCACATCCTCTATGACAAAGTGTGGTAGAATGGTAGAAAGCGGTGCGGGAGAAGCGTATGGGAAATCCTGCCATCTTGTGGGAGCGGCTGGGGCCGGATGACCTCCGCGTGCGGTGCAACCTGTGCTCGCATCACTGCGTGATTGCGCCGGGGAGGCGCGGGGTGTGCTGTGTGCGGGAGAACGTGGACGGCGAGCTGGTGACGCTGGTTTACGGCCGCACAATCAGCCAGCATGTGGATCCGATCGAGAAGAAGCCGCTGTTTCATTTTTTGCCGGGCAGCAAGTCATACTCGATCGCGACCGTTGGGTGTAACTTCCAGTGCGCGTTCTGTCAGAACTGGGAGATCTCGCAGTCGCCGCGGGAGGCGGGGGAGATCGCGGGCAGCCCGGCGGCGCCAGCCGAGATCGCGCGGTCCGCGCGGCGCACGGGATGCGCATCGGTCGCGTATACGTACACCGAGCCGACGATCTACGCGGAGTATGCGTTGGATTGTGCGCGCGAGGCGCAGGCGTTGGGGCTGCGGAACGTGTTCGTGAGTAACGGCTACATGACGCCGGCGCTGTTGAGCCTGATGGCGGGCTTGATCGACGGGATTAACGTGGACCTGAAGGCCGGGCGGGGCGAGTTCTATCGCAAGCTGTCGGGCGCGGGCTTGCAGGCGGTGCTGGATAACCTGGTCCGCATCCAGGCGTTGGGCATCTGGTTGGAGGTGACGACCTTGATCATCCCTGGCTTGAACGATTCGGATGAGGAGCTGAAGTGGGTGGCGCGTTGGTTGTTCGATCAGCTCGGGCCGGATGCGCCGTGGCACATCAGCCGGTTCCATCCGCAGTATAAGATGAGCGCGACGCCGCCGACCCCGGCCGCGACCCTGGAGCGCGCGTGGCAGATCGGCCGCGATGCCGGGCTGCACTACGTCTACGTGGGCAATATGCCGGGACATCGCACGGAGAGCACCTTCTGCCCGGGCTGCGGCCAGCTTGTGATCGAGCGGAGCGGCTACTGGTTGGGCCGGCGCAATCTGCGCGAAGGGTGTTGTGCGGGGTGCGGGACGCGGATTGCGGGAAGGATGAGGGATGAAGGATGAAGGGGCAAATCCAAAATCCAAAATCTAAAATCGAAAATCTCAATCAATGGTGAATCGTAAATCACAGGTTATCGTGTGGGTGCTGGCGGCGGTAGTGCTTCTGGCAACGTTGGGAATGTCGGCTGCACGCGGCCAGGGTGTGACGGTGACCGTCACTGTTGATGGAGCAGCCGAGTCGTTGCGTTCCGCCCAGCCTGATGTGGCCGCGCTGCTGGCCGACCTGGGGTTGCAGCTCCGGCCGGAGGATCGCCTGTCGCCCGCGGCTGATACGTCCCTGGCTGAAGGGCTGGCGGTGACGCTGACGCGCGCTCGGCCGGCGCTGGTGGAGGCCGACGGCGAGCTGCGCAACGTGTTCGTGCAAGCGGCCACGGCCGGCGAGGTGGCCGCAGCAGCCGGGGTGCTTCTGCAGAGCCATGACGAACTGACGATGGATGGCATGCGGGTCTCGCCGGATGCGGTGTTGCCGCGGGTGCAGCATCGCGAGTCTGCCGTTCGCTACGTTCGGGGCTGGTCCTGGCTGGGGCAGGAGGCTACACCGGTGCGGCTCAGCATCCGGCGGGCGATTCCCATCGTGGTGGATGATGGAACCGTGCCCTACACTGTTTTTACCACAGCCGATACGGTGGGCGAGGCGCTGCTGCGCGAGGAGGTCACTCTCTATCTGGGTGACCGTGTGCAGCCGGGACCAGGGGCGGCGGTCAGCTCAGGGTTGCGCGTCCATATCGAGCGTTCGACGCCGGTGCTGGTGACCGCGGATGGCCACACCACTCATACGCGCACGCGCGGCAAGACCGTGGGTGCGGCGCTGATGGATTTGGGCATCGTGCTGACCGGACGCGACCGGGTCATCCCCCCGTTGACTCAGCCCCTGGTGGAAAATGTACCGATTCGCGTCGTGCGGGTGGCGCAGGTGACATTGGTTGAAAGCACCCCTATCTCTTATGAGTCGATCATGGTGTCGGATGATAATCTGGAGATCGACAACCAGCGCCTGGCGCAGGCCGGCAAGGATGGGGATTACCGCCGGCGTTGGCAGGTGACGTATGAGGACGGCGCAGAGACCGCCCGTGCGTTGGTGGATGAGTGGGTGGCGGCAGAACCGGTGACGCGCATCGTGGCTTTTGGCCGCAAGATCGTCCTGCGTACGCTGGAGACGGAAGAGGGGACGATCACCTATTGGCGCAAGATCCGCATGTATGCGACCTCCTATTCGCCAGCGCGCGCGGGCACACCGGTGACCGCGGCCTGGTATGGGCGCACGCGCATCGGCCTGACGTTGGTGAAAGGGATCGTGGCCGTGGATCCCAAGGTCATTCCGCTGCGCTCCTACGTATATGTGCCGGGTTATGGCAAAGCGATCGCGGGTGACACCGGGGGTGGCGTCAAGAGCAAGTGGATCGATCTGGGCTATTCGGATGGTGACTACATCTCGTGGCATTGGTGGACCGATGTCTACGTGCTGGATCCGCCGCCTGCGGCGAACAAGATCCTGTGGGTGCTCCCGGATTATCCGCCTGCAGGATTCCCATATCGGCGCTAGGATGGAGCCAGGTTGGCCCTGGCCGCATCCGCTCTATCGTGTCCTCCGTACCACTCACCCCGCATGCTTTGGCATGAGAGCGCACCAAGTGCTATAATCAATCTGCATGGCTGCTTGCCTGCGGTTGCCGGTCTATCTGGGGCAGGCTGATTTCGAGGATGAGGCATTGACTCTCTCCGCATCTCAAGACCAGTTGCCTGAAGCGCCGGTCAGAGGCCGCCGCGCCCGACTTCAGCGCGCCATCGAGGTGGCGGTCAGCCTGGGATTCCTGGCGCTGGCGCTGCGCGGCATTGACTGGGCGGGTTTTTGGCAGGCGCTACGCCACGCCAATTATTTGTGGTTGATCCCGGGCGTACTGCTCACCGTAGCGCTGCTCTACCTGAAGGGATGGCGCTGGCAACTGCTGTTCTATCCGGAGTATCGCCTTCCCTTTAGCCCGGTGATGACAGCCTTGTGTACAGGCTATTTGGTGAGCAATGTGTTTCCCGCACGCGCGGGTGAGTTTGCGCGCCTGGTGCTGTTATGCAGCGAGCAGCCCGTGAGCGCGGCCCGCACTCTGTCGACGATCATTGTTGAGCGGCTGCTGGACCTTTTGACGTTGATCGTCCTGTTGGCCGTGCTGCTGCCTTTCGTTCAGTTGCCTGCGGAGATGGCGCGCGTCGCGCAGGTCATCACTTTGGCGGCGCTGGTCGGCTCGGTGATGATGGTCCTGATCTCTTTTCGGAAGGATATGCTGTTGGGCTGGGCGCGGACGATTTTTGGCCGCATTCGCTTCTTGGACCGCCCGCAAATCTACGACGCCATCGGCCATCTGATCGATGGCTTTGCCGCGCTGCGCGGCCGGCTGGGGCTGCCGCTGATCGGCCTGTCGCTGCTGGGGTGGGTCGGCGTGGTCGGCATCGCCTGGTCTGCCGCACAAGCGGTCCACTTGCAGGCGCCGATCACTGCGCCGGCGTTTGCAGTGGTCGTGACGACCCTCGGCATGCTGCTCCCTTCCACTCCGGGGTACATCGGGGTGTTTCATGGATTGGTCGTACTCGCTTTGGTGGCGCCGTTTGGGGTGTCTCAGGATCAAGCCATGAGTCTTGCGCTGTTGTGGCACGCCACGAACTACCTGACGCTGAGCGTCTCCGGCCTTGTCGCGTTGTCCGTGCACGGCACATCGCTGGGGCAGGTGATGCTAAAATGGAAAGGACGGAAGTAACACATGCGGATTCTGATCACGGGCGGCGCCGGCTTCATCGGGTGCAACCTGGCCGCCGCCTGCATTGAGGCCGGGCATCGGGTCACGCTGTTCGACAATCTTTCTCGTCGTGGCAGCGATGCCAACCTGGCGTGGCTGAATGCAGCTTATGGCGGCGGGTTCGCGTTCGTCCAGGGCGACATCCGCGACTACCCGGCCATCCTGCGAGCGACGGAGGGCCAGGAGGCGATCTACCATCTGGCCGCGCAGACGGCGGTCACGACATCGGTGATCGATCCGCGGACCGATTTCGAAATCAACGCGCAGGGCACGTTCAACGTGTTGGAGGCCGCGCGCGCCGCGGGGTATGATCCGATCTTCATCTACTCTTCCACCAATAAGGTGTATGGCGGCATGGAAGACGCGCCCGCGCAGGAGCTGGCAACGCGTTACGTGCTGCCGGATTACCCGGACGGCGTCTCGGAAGCGCGACCGCTGGATTTCCACTCACCCTATGGGTGCAGCAAAGGCTGCGCCGACCAATACGTGCGTGATTACAGCCGCATTTACGGGCTGCGGTCGGTGGTCTTCCGCCAGTCGTGCATCTACGGTCAGCGGCAGATGGGGGTCGAGGACCAAGGCTGGGTTGCGTGGTTCGTGATCGCGGCCGTCACAGGCAAGCCGATCACGATCTATGGAAACGGCAAGCAGGTGCGCGATCTGCTGCACGTGGATGACCTGGCCCGCGCCTTCCAAATGGCTACCGACAGGATCGACATAACCAAAGGGCAGGTTTATAACCTGGGCGGCGGACCGGCCAATACCCTCTCGGTTTGGGCCGAGTTCGGCCCGCTGTTGAGCGAGCTGGCCAGCCGGGAGGTCGCGCCGGCCGCGTTCCGCGACTGGCGGCCGGGCGATCAACCGGTGTTCGTGGCTGATGTGAGCAAGGCGCGCTGCGAGTTCGGCTGGGCGCCGCAGGTGAATGTGCGCGAGGGGATCGCCCGGCTGATGGCATGGGTGCAAGCGAACCGGGCACTATTTGTGTGATTTAGATTATGCGTATTTTGTTCATTTTGACCTACTACCGGCCGCACGTGAGCGGCCTCACGATCTATGTCGAGCGGCTGGCCAAGGCGCTGGCCGCGCGCGGGCACCAGGTGACAGTGCTCACCTCGCATTATCTCAAAGCGCTGCCTTACGAGGAACAGATGGACGGTGTGCGCGTCGTGCGCGTGCCGGTGCTGTTCCGTTTCAACAAAGGCGTGTTCATGCCCACTTTCGCGGCCGCGGCGCTGCGTGAGATTCGCAGTCACGACGTGGTGAGCATCCATCTGCCGCAGGTGGAGGCCGCACTCGGCGCCGTGCTGGCGCGCTTGGCCGGCCGCAAGCCGCTCATCACTTACCACTGCGACCTGCAGATGCCGCCTGTCTGGTACGGCAAAGTCGTGGACAAGGTGACCTTCTGGGACAACCTGGTGGCGGGCAAGCTGGCCGACACCATTGTTGCCTATACGCGCGATTTCGCTGAGCATTCGCCGTTCCTGTCGCGTTTCCTGGCCACCAAAGTTCGGGTGATCCTGCCGCCGGTGGTGATTCCTGATCCGACGCCGGACGGCATGGCTTCCCTGAAGCGGCACATCGGGCACCTGAACGGCCAGAAGGTGATCGGTTTTGCAGCGCGCTTTGCGTACGAGAAAGGCGCCGGTTATCTGATCAATGCGCTGCCGCGCATCCTGGCGGAGGTCCCCGACGCCCGGATCCTGTTCGCCGGGCCGTATGGCAGGGATGTCATCGGTGAGACCATTTGGGACGATCTGCAGCCGTTGATCAAACAGTACCAGCCGTATTTGACCTTTTTGGGCACCTTGAACCCGGCGCAGATGGCTGATTTCTTTGCGTTGTGCGATGTGGTGACGGTAGCTTCGATTAACAACACCGAGTCGTTCGGCCTGGTGCAGGTGGAGGCCTTCATGTGCGGCACCCCGGTTGTTGCCACCAATCTGCCCGGCGTGCGCCAGCCGGTGACCATCAGCGGAATGGGCGAGATCGTGCCTGTTGCCGATGCCGAAGGACTGGCCGCAGGTATTGTCAAGGTGCTGCGCAGCCCGGAGCAGTACATCAAGCCGCGCGAGGAGATCCTGCGGCTGTTCGAGTTGGCGCGAACAGTGGACGCGTACGAGAAGTTGTTTGAGGAGAAACGGCGGTAATGAAGGATTACCTGGTCGAGCAACTTAAGGACATGGCGCCACATCGCGCGATCTTGCGGGCCGTGGAGTGCAAGTTCATGGGCCGCGTGCCGTTGACGCCGCCGGTGTTGGACATTGGCTGTGGTGATGGGCATTTCGCTTCCATCGCGTATGATCGCCTCCCTATCGACGTCGGGGTGGATGTGATGGAACGCGACCTGCCCGAAGCCGCTCAACGCCCAGGCATCTATCGTAAGGTGATGTTTGCCAGTGCGACGACATTGCCGTTCGAGGATGCCAGTTTCAATACGGTGATCAGCAATTGCGTTCTTGAGCATATCCCGGACAACGGCGCGGTCTTGCGCGAGATTGCCCGCGTGTTGCGGCCTGGCGGAACTTTTGCCACCACCCTGCCCAGCGAGCATTTCCCCGCGTTTCTGCTCGGGTCGACTCTGTTCCGTAAGCTGGGGCTGGGGAGCTTGGGCCAGGCGTATGGCAGGTTCTTCAACCGCATCTCTTATCATTACCATGTCTATCCGCCTGAGGAGTGGCGCCGCCGCCTTGCAGCGGTGGGCCTGATGGCCGAGGAACAGACCTACTACTTCTCGGCGGCCGCGCACCGGCGTTTTGACCTCAGTCACTACCTGGGCGTCCCGAGCCTGATCAGCAAACGTCTCTTGGGGCGTTGGATGCTTTTCGACTGGCAGCGAAAGCTGTTCGAGCGGTGGCTGCGGCCCTATTATGAGGAACCGCTGCCTGAGACCGGCGCCTATCAATTCGTGCGCTGCCGCAGGGCGACCTGAGTCGCGCATACGATGTGGACTTGAATCGCAGTGACAGTGTAGAATCAGATGAGTCAGAAACTAAGTCCTTTCCGCTCGTTGGTATGGCCGGGCACGGGGCCACGGGCCGATTGGCGGCGCGCCTGGCCTGAGTTGGCCATGATCGCCGCGGCCGCGTGGCTGTTTGGGCGGGGCGCGCCAGCCGCAGTGCTGTTGAGCCTGTTGGCCGCGGGGTTGGGCATGTGGTGGCTGGGGATCGTCCTGGGCGCCGGCCAGTTGGGCCGCACCTGGGCCGGGCTGGTTTTCACCTTTGCCGGCGTCGCGGCGGCGGCGCCCGATTCGGGCAGTGCCGGCCTGATGTGGGGTGCGTGGATCCCGTGGGCCCTGGCCTGGGGACTGGTCGCCGTGCTTGCGCGGCGCCGCTTGTATGTTGCACTGGCGGCGGCCGCCCTCGGGCTAACGCTGCTGGGAGGGAACTACGGGCTGGCGGTTGCCACGCTGCTGATGCTGGGTCTCCCGGTTCTGGTTGCCGCCTTGGAGTTGACGCCGGGCAAGCAGCCGCGCCTGGCTTTTAACCGTTATTCTGCGTTGGTGGCATTAGCTGTGGCTGTTTTGGGCTGCGGCCTGGCCGCGGTTCAGTTGCTGCCAACCCTGGCCGCCGGAGCAGTGAAGCAGGGGCCGGCTGCTGACTCTGGCCTGGCCGGGGTGCTGGCTGCGCTTTTCTTGAAACCGACCGCGACCGCCCCTGCCAGTTACGTCGGGATCGCGCCGCTGCTCTGCCTGGCAGGATTGCCGTTGGCGACAAGCCGCAAGCCGGTGCGGCCGTTGGTCGGATTGGGTCTGGTGGCCGCGGCGGCGCTGCTGGTTGCGGCCAGCGGCTGGCTGGATGCGGCGCGCCTGCCGTCGGCGCTCCTGGCATGGGTTGTGGTTGCGTTGGTTGCGCTGGCCGGCATGGGGCTGGAGGCGTTGTGGCAGTGGGTTCTGGCAAATCAGGCGCTGCGCCGTGTGCGCGTGCCCGAAGCTGTCGCCTGGGCTGCCGCACGGGTCGGCATTGTGGCGCTGCCGGCAATCGCTTTGCTGGCCGCCGTCGACTTGTTCGTCACGCACCGGCCGCTCTTGCTTTCCGTCCCGGCGGCCGGGATTCGTGAGTTACTGGTCACAAACCGGGCGCAGCAGCCTTTAGCTTTCTGGGCAGGTGCAGTTATGAGTGGTCTCGCATTTTTCGGCATCTTGGCTATGATCGTGAGCGATCAGCGTAGCCAGCGTCGTCGCCTTGAAACCGAGGCGGTCTATGCTGATGGTGCGCTGCGTCCGGCAGAGCCTCTGGATTTGCCGGACGGCACGCCGGTGCATGTCACTGTGGAACCGGCCGGCGCGGGGGAGAAAGAGCGCGAGGGGGCAGAGGCGAGATCCTTCACTCCGCTCAGGATGACAGAGGAAGAGACAGGGCGCGACGCTCGGCTCAGGGTGACAGAGGAAGAGACGGGGCGCGGCGCTCCGCTCAGGGTGACAGAGGGCGCGCAGGAGAAAGGGCGCGGGGAAGCAGAGGAGAGATCCTTCGCTCCGCTCAGGATGACAGAGGAAGAGACGGGGCGCGACGCTCAACTCAGGGTGACAGAGGAAGAGGTGGCGCGGAAAGGTTCGGTGATGGCGCGTGCGCTGCCCTGGGTTCTTTTCGCACTGGCTATCGGGGTCTATCTGATCACCCGGTTCTGGGACATCGAGAAATTCCCGATCTATTTCTTCACCGATGAGGCCGCTAACCCGTTGTTTGCCCAGGATCTCATCGCTCGCGACTTTCGCGGCGTGACCGGCGAGCGGTTCCCCCTGTATTTCGAGGTGGCAGCCAATCGTTGGGGACCGCTGCTCTCGGTCTACATCCATGCGATCTCGATGACCCTCTTCGGTAAGTCGGTGCTGGTGACGCGTGGGACGCAGGCGCTATTGAGCGTGCTGGCTGCCATCGCGATCGGTCTGTCGCTGAAAACGGCATTCAAGGCACGTTTTTGGTGGGCGGGCGTGCTGTTGTTAGCGCTGGCTCCGACCTGGTTCCTGCATTCGCGCACCGGCTTTGAGACCGTGATTGCGGCCTCTTTCTACGGCTGCTTCATCCTCTTTTATCTGTTGTACCGGACCCGCTCTCCGCGCTATCTCTATCTTGCGATCCTGTTCGGCGTGCTAACGTTCTACACCTATTCCAACGGCCAGTTGATCATGGCTGCGGCTGGGGTGCTGCTGGCGCTGTTCGATCTTCGCTATCACATCAAGAACTGGCGGATAACACTGCCCTGTTTCGCGCTGCTGGTCGTGCTGATGATCCCCGCGCTGCGGTTTCGCGCGATGCATCCGGGATTGCTGGAGTCACACCTGCGCGTCCTGAATTCCTATTGGTACTATGACAAGCCCCTCACCGCGAAGCTGGCGCAGTTCTTCGAGACCTATGCTTACGGGCTCAGCCCTTCCTATTGGTTCATCCCCAACGTCCCTAAGGAGACCTATGAGGTGCGCCACCTGATGAAGGGCTATGGCAACCTGGCCATCTGGACGCTGCCGTTCTTCCTGATCGGGGTTGGCATCTCCCTCTGGCGCGCGGTGAAGGGCTCGGCTCAGCATAGAATCGTGCTGTTGGCGGCGTTGGCGACGCCGGCCGGCGCCGCCCTGGCGCAGGTCGCATTGACCCGCGTGATGGCTTTTGTCGTGCCTGCCACGATCCTGATTGCGATCGGGCTGGAGACCGTTCTCGATTGGGTCAGGCGGAAGTTCTCACATTGGGCGTTGGCGCCGATCGTCTTTGCGGCGCTGATGATCCCCGCCGGGCTGATGACGCGCGACGCCCTGGTCAACGGCCCGCTGTGGTACCGTGACTACGAGCTGTACGGCATGCAGTATGGTGCGACGCAGCTTTTCGGCGACGAAATCCCGGCGTATTTGGCGGAGCATCCCGATAGGCGGGTCATCGTGTCACCGACCTGGGCGAACGGGACCGACAACTTCATCCGGTTCTTTCTGTCTCCGGAGCAGCAGGCGCGCGTGCAGATGTTGAATGTGGATTACTTCATGACGGCTCAGCGCCCGCTCGATGCGAGCATGGTGCTGGTGATGACGCAGGCCGAGTACGACCGCGCGCGCACCAGCGAGAAGTTCAAGTCAGTTGAGGTGGAGCGCACGGTGCCGTATCCGGATGATCGCACCGGGTTCTACTTTGTGCGGTTGGCGTACGCTGATAACCTGGATGAGATCTTGAATCAGGAACGCACTACGCGTAGCAAGCCGGTAAGCGAGCAATTCATCCTGGACGGCCAACCCGTTGAGGTGCTGCATTCGCAGCTTGATATGGGCCAGTTGGCCGACCTCTTCGACGGCGACACCTTCACGCTTGTGCGCGGGCTGGAGGCCAACCCGCTGCTCTTCGAGTTGACTTTCCCGCAGCCCCGGACACTGACTGGCCTGAAGGTGACAGTGGGGTCAATGGATTTCGGCCTGAAAGTGAGCCTTTTCGCCGATGGTGCGTCCGAGCCCGTTGTCTACGAGCAGACCTTCCGCGGCTTGCCGCCTGATCCGACGGTTGATCTGGCGTTTGATCGGGGCCCTGCACAGGCTTCCAGGGTGCGCATCGAGGTGCAGCAACTGAACGCCGGCGTCGAGGTTCACATTCATATGCGGGAGATTACGTTCCGATAGTCATTTTCAAGGAATGGAGAAGCATTCATGATTCGAGCTGCTGTGATTGGCGTCGGTTCCATCGGCCGGCACCATGTGAGAATCTACAACCAGTTGGACGATGTGCAATTGGTCGCCATCGCCGATAGCGATGAGGTGCGCCGGTCAGCGATTTCCCGCCGGTACAAAGTGCCGGCGTATGCCAGCCACCAGGAGCTTTTTGAGCAGGAGCAGGTGGATGTGGTCTCGGTGGCTGTGCCGACGGTGAATCACCGCGAGGTGTCGTTGTGTGCCATGGATCACGGCGTGCATGTCTTGGTGGAAAAGCCCATCGCCGCGACTGTCGAAGAGGCCGATGAGATGATCCTCGCCGCGGCCGCTCGTAACTTGACGTTGACGGTCGGCCATGTCGAGCGCTTCAACCCGGCGTTAGTGGAGCTGAAGCGGCGCCTGGATGCAGGTGAACTGGGACACGTCTTCCAGCTTCATGGCCGCCGCCTATCCCCGTTTCCTGCCTACATTCGTGATGTAGGGGTCGTGATGGATCTGGCGGTGCACGAGCTGGATATCATGCATTACCTGGTAGGCGGCGAGGTTGAGCGGGTGTACGCCGATACCGAACGCAATGTGCATGCCAAGTACGAGGATATGTTATCAGGCATTCTTCGTTTTGAAAACGGCACGGTCGGCGTGCTGGATATCAACTGGTTGACCCCGACAAAGGTGCGTGAGTTGCGCGTCACTGGCACGCGCGGCATGTTCCTGGTAGACTACCTGAAGCAGGACCTCTATTTTTACGAGAACAGCCAGGCGCCGAGCCCTTGGGATGCCATGGCCTTGTTTCGCGGGGTGGGCGAGGGCAATGTGATGAAGTTCAACCTGAATAAGGTTGAGCCGCTGGAAGCTGAGATCCGGGCCTTCATCCAGGCCGCCCTGCGCGGTGCATCCCCAGCCGTGACTGGGAGGGACGCGCTCTACGCCCTCGCCCTGGTGCAACTGCTGTTGGCATCCGCCGAGCAGGGACAGGTGCAGCAGGTGCATGAGCAGATCGAGGCGCGCGGCTGGACGTCGATGATGCGAAAGTAGAGATGCAGAGGATGGAAACCACAGATGCGGAGCCGGGACTGAGGTCCAGTTCTGGGGGTGCATCGGCGGATGCTGATGCGCCAAACGGTTCGGCCGACCGGCCGCCCGTCTCGCTGGGTGACATCGTTGCGCCTGCGCTCGGCATGTACGCGGGCCAGCTCCTGGCAAGTTACTCGCTTCAACTGTGGATCTGGAGCCTGGCCGCGATGGGGAGCAGCCTGCTGCTATTGGCGCTGCGCTTCCGTTGGCGCCGTCCCAGCGCGTTTCTGGATGCCCTGCAGATCGGCATCGGGCTTTTTATCGGCCTGCCGCTGGCCCTCAATGCCGCGAACCTCAAATACACGGCCTCGCCGTGGTCGATGATCCTGTTGTGGGTGCTAAGCTGCACGATAGTGATTACGGCGGTCTCGCATTTCAGGCGCCAGCCCATCCGCCTGGGGCTTTCGGAACGCAGGCCACTGGATCGCTGGGATGCCCTGACCATCGTGCTGTTGGTTGCCGGCGCGCTGATCTTGCGACTGCCCGCCCTTGAGATGATCCCGTGGGGTTTCGAGCCGGACGAGGGCACGTTGGCGCAGTTTCCGCTGCATGCGGCGATGGGTGCGGCGCGCGACCCATTCACGACGGGCTGGGCGACGCATCCCACGCTCCAGTTCTTCCTGAACAGCTTATGGCTGCCGATTACCGGCCGGTCGTTTACGACCATGCGGCTGCCGTCGGTTTTCATGGGCACGTTGGCGGTGATCGCGGTCTATCTCTTCGCGCGCGCTGCTTTCGGCCGCCGGATCGCCATCCTGGCGGGCCTTCTGGTTGTGAGTTCAGACGTGGCCGTCCATTTCAGCCGGGTTGGGGTCAACAATATTTCCGATGTGCTCTTTATGGCCTGGACCCTGGCAGGATTGTGGGCTGCGGGGTCCACCGGCCATCCGTTGGCCTACGCGGCCGCTGGCGTCGGCCTGGGGCTCGGCCAATACTACTACTTCGGCGCCCGTGCCATCCCGTTTGTCGTAGCCGCCCAGCTCCTGGCCTGGCTGCTGGCCGATCGGCGGGGCGTGGTGCGCGCCTGGCATCTGCTGCTGGGCTTTCTTCTGGTGACCCTGGTCGTGGTTGAGCCGCTGTTCGGCGACTGGCTCAGACAGCCCGCGGGCTTCAGCCAGCACATGGACCTGACCATTCCGTTCTCCAGCTCGGTGGAAGAGGTGGCCGCGCGGTACGGTACAACGTCGGCCCAGTTGTGGTGGCGCCATGCCCGGGATACGCTGCTGATCATTACCATCCTGCCTGATCGCGGCACTTTCTATAACCCTAAGCAGGCGATGTTGAACCCGCTGCATGTCCCATTCTTCCTGGCGGGCCTGCTGGTGCTTCTGAGCAGATTCAGGCACCCCCTCAGTCAGGGCATGCTCGCCTGGTTGGTGATCGTCCTGACCCTCGGTTCGTTCCTGATGACTGATCCGGCTGACTTTCATCGTTTGTTGGGTTTGGTGCCGCTCCTGATAACGACTACGGCGGTGGGCGTCGACGCGGCCGCGAATGCCGTGGTGGATGCGTTGCGTCCGCTCAAGGCGCTGCGCCGGTTCAAGCTGGGGAGCCGGGTGAGCCAAACGATTGCATTGGGCGTGACCCTTGTTTTGTGCGCGGCAACGATCAACTACTATTTCCGCGTGTACAATGTGCGGGAGTCCTTTAAGTCGCCGAACCAGGAGGCCGTTACCATCGCGGCGCTTGAGTACGAGAAGGCAGCGGGCCAGGGGCTCTTTCTGTTGTGCACGCAAGACACTGTCGATGCCCAGGGTGTCGTGGGGCATCCGCCCATCCAGTACATCGCAGGGGGCGCGTTCAAGGGATGCGTGCCGCAGGTGCTGGCCGAGATCGGGGGCCAGCGGCCCATCAACTTCTACTTTTTGCCCGACCGCTTCGCGGATATCCCCGGCATTATGGCGGCGTTCCCGGGCGGGACAACCCAGGAGTACCAGCGGCGGTCCGATGGTTCGCATATCTTGACGCGCTACGCAGTTGCTGCGGCGCCATGATGCAGCACACGCGCCCAACGGGCGCTATGGCTCCCGTGGTGCTGCAGTTCTATGATCCGTAATCTTAAGCAGAGTGCACTATGACGACAAACGTTGATACGTCCTCTTCCGAGAAGCTCACGTTTCGTGCAGCGGCCGGCAGGGTATGGGCATGGCTGGCCACCCCTGTTGCTGGACGGTGGCTGCTGGCTTTAATCCTGGTGGCAGCCGCTTACTTGCGGTTGACTCATGTCAACTGGGATCAGGGCTGGCACATCCACCCCGATGAGCGCTTTCTGACAATGGTGCTCAGCGGCATGCATTTGCCGCAGAGCCTGGGCCAGTTCTTCGATAGCACTCAGTCACCCATGAACCCGTCGAACGCGGGATATGGCTTCTTCGTCTACGGGACGCTGCCCCTGTTCATCGTGCGCATCGCTGCCGAGATCGCCCAGCGGATCAACGAGGCGGCTCACCTGTGGGAGGTTGTGCCAGGCGTCTTGCGCGGCATGACCGGCTATGATGGCATCCAGTTGGTGGGTCGCGCGGTTTCCGGGTTGTTCGACGTGGCCACCGTAGGGCTGGTCTTCGTGGTCGGACGCCGGCTGTACTCCCGCAAAGTGGGGCTGCTGGCGGCGGCGTTTTATGCCTTTGCAGTGCTGCCTCTGCAGCAGAGCCACTTCTTTACCGTCGATACGTTTGGCGCCTTCTTCGCGCTGCTGACGTTCTACTTTGCTGTGCGCGTGGCGCAGGGGGGCGAGCAAGGGCGGCATGGCGGGGGCTGGGGCACCTATCTCGCACTGGGCGCCAGCCTGGGGGCCACCCTGGCCTGCCGTATTAACCTCCTGCCGATGGCCGGCATCGCGCTGTTGGCTGCCGGCATCCGGGCGTGGGACGACTGGGACCGCCTGAAGGCCGCGCGTCGCACAGGGGATGGGATGCTGCTGACAACGCTGCTGCAGGCAACCCTGTTTCGCTTGCTGCTGATGATATTGGTGATGGTGGCGGTCTTCCGAGTCGCGCAGCCGTATGCGTTTGGCGGCACTAACGTGCTGGATTTCTCGCTCGCGCCCGATTTCCGCAGCAGTATGAAGTCGATCAGTCTGACCATTCGTGGGGACGCGGACGCTCCGCCGATCCACCAATGGGCCAACCGTACGCCATTCGTCTTTCCCTGGGTCAACATGGTGGTATGGGGCATGGGGGCGCCCCTCGGCGTGATGGCCTGGGCAGGCTGGGCACTGGCTGCCTGGAGGATCCTGCGTGGGATGACGGTCCGTGCGGACCCAAAAGCGGTCAAGACGCATCTGCTGCCGGTTGTTTGGATCGGCGGCATGTTTGCATACCACAGCATCCAGTTTAGTTATACCATGCGCTACTATCAGCCCATCTATCCGATGCTGGTCATGCTGGCTGCGTGGTTCCTGTGGTGGCTGGTGGAACGGGCGCAAGCCGTTCAAGGCTCGAAATCGCAGGCGCAAGGCCGCGACCAACGGTCTTTGGCTGCGAATCTCAAGCGTTTCGTGGTGATCCTCAAGCCGGCGGCATATGTTCTTCTGGCCGCAGTCACTATCTTCACAATGCTATGGGGGTGGGGGTTCCTGGCGATCTATCGCCGGCCGCTGTCGCGTATCACGGCCTCGGAATGGATGTATGACAATATCCCTGACGGCAGTGTAGTGGCGAATGAGCATTGGGATGACCCCTTGCCGAGTGGCATCGACGGCAAAACCGGTTTCAAGCCATCCGGGTATTATTACGGCTTAACCGATCCGAACACGGGGCGCCGCGAGGGCCAGATCGAGAACTATGGTGAGGATACGGTCCAGAAGCGCGAGCGGTTGTATCAGTGGCTGAACGAAGCCGATGTCATCGTGATGTCCAGCAACCGCCTGTGGGGCTCGATTCCACGGCTGCCCATGCGCTACCCCATGACCACGCTGTATTATCAATTGATGGCCGAAGAGAAGCTGGGGTTCGAGCTGGCCGCCCGCTTCACCTCTTTCCCGACGATCTTCGGCATTCAGATCGATGACACCGGCGCTGAAGAAGCGTTCAGCGTTTATGACCATCCTGAGGTCCGCATCTATCGCAAAACCGCGGCCTACAGCGAGGCGCTGGCGCGCAGCTATTTCGATCCAATCAACCTGGAACAGGTCATCATGATGTGGCCCAAGCAGGTGACTCAGGCCCCCACAGCCCTCTACATGACCGCTGAGGAAGCCGCGACGCAGCAGTCCGGCGGCACATGGTCTCAGATTTTCAACGAGTCGGCGGCGGTCAATCGGTCGCAGGTGCTGGCAGTGTTGGCGTGGCTGGGGCTGCTGCTGTTGCTGGGGGTCGCGACCTTCCCGATCGCGTTCGTGGCGCTGCGCGGCCTGGCCGATCGGGGTTTCGGGGTCAGCAAGACGCTGGGGGTGCTGGTGCTGGCATGGCTCAGTTGGTTCGGGCCGAGCCTGAAGCTTGTGCCGTATCAGCGCTGGTGGATCATGCTGTGCCTGGGGCTGCTGATGGGCGTGTCAGCCGTCATCGGGTGGCGCCGGCGACGCGCCATCGCGGCGTTCGTGCGTGAGCGCCGTGCCCTCCTGCTGACCGAAGAGACGATCTTCCTGATCCTGTTCGGTTTGCTGCTGCTGCTTCGCATCGCCAATCCCGACCTGTGGCACCCTGCCCGCGGCGGTGAGAAGCCCATGGACTTCGCCTACCTCAATGCGGTGATTCGCTCTACTCACTTCCCGCCCTACGACCCGTGGCACGCGGGCGGGTTCATGAATTACTACTACTTTGGCTTTGTCATCGTCGGCACATTGATCAAGCTCACCGGGATCGTGCCGTGGGTGGCTTATAACCTCGCGGTGCCCACCCTCTTCGCGTTAACGGGGGTTGGCGCGTTCTCCGTGGCATTCAGCCTGGCAGACGGCGACCGGGCCACTGAGTTCCCCGGGGAGGAGGCGCCCTATCAGGGGCTGCGCATCGGTCCGCTGTTAGCTGGCCTGGCCGGTGTCTTTTTCGTGCCCATCATCGGCAACTTCGGAAATGTGAAGCTGTTGATCGACCAGTTCGCGCAGCGTGCGCCCGGCAGCGCGGGCGAAGGTGTGCTGGCCAAGCTTCTGGCCGCTTTCGGCGGCATGGCGGCAGTGATTACCGGCAAAGCCACGCTGGAATTCCCCAACGATTGGTGGTTCTGGAACGCGTCGCGTGTCATTCCTGATACCATCAATGAGTTTCCTTTCTTTACCTTCACCTACGCCGATCTGCACGCGCACATGATCGCGCTGCCCTTGACGCTGCTCGCACTGGCTGCTGCGGTCGCGCTGGTGCGGCTGGCAGGAGAGGGGACAGGGGGCAGGGGTCAGGGATCAGGAGCTGAGGGGGAGCCGAGTCCGTGGTGTATACCACTGCCTGAACTGCTGTCATTGGCGGTCGCCGGTTTTGTCGTGGGTGCGCTGCGCGCGACCAACACGTGGGACTTCCCAACATTCTTACTGGTTGTTTTGGCGGCCATTATCGTGTTGGAAGGCACGCGACGGGCGCGCATGGCTCGGGCGTTGGCGGACGCTGCATTGACAGAGCAGGCAGCCTTCTGGTTCCGGGCAGCCGTGGCGGTGATCTGGCGGGCTGTTGTGGTGTTTGCGATCGCGACGATCAGCTTCTACCCCTTCACCAGCCAGTATGCGACCGCCTATGGCGGGCTACAGCTCTGGAAGGAGGCCAAGACGGCCATCCCCGATTATCTGACCGTGTGGGGTTTCTTCATCGCGCTGGCGGTGATCTTCCTGGCTGCCGAGTCGGCCGCGCAGTTGAAGGCCCGGCAGGTCCCCACATGGGTGCAGGCATGGTGGCCTTTCTTGGTGCTGCTGGCTGCAGCCGTGCTTGCGGTTGGCTGGATCCTAAAGGTGCGCATCTGGCTGATTACCTTGCCGCTCTTCGTGCTGGCGGTCCTGCTTGCTTTCGGCCGTCAGCTCCCTTCTACGCGGCGGCTGGGCCTGCTCCTGCTGGCTTTGGCGCTGGCGGTGACTATGGGGGTTGAGGTGGTGCGGCTGAAGGATGACATCGGCCGCATGAACACCGTTTTCAAGTTCTATCTGCAAGCCTGGACCCTGTTCGGCGTGAGTGCGGCGTTCGGGTTGTCAGGCTGGGCGGCGCGATCCCTGGCGTGGCGCCCTGATTGGCGGCGGCTGGCAGCCGGGGTGACCGTTTTGCTCTTTCTGGGCACCCTGCTCTATCCGCCCTTTGCGGCCCGCGCCAAGGTGCGCGATCGCTTCTCGGCCGCGGCATCGCCGCGCGGCCTGGATGGCATGGCCTACATGGACCTGGCCCAGCAGTACGAGAACGGAGTGGATGTGCAATTGGCGGACGATAAGGCGGCAATGCGGTGGTTGATGCGCAACCTGCAAGGCTCACCGGTGATCCTGGAAGCACAGCTTACCGAATATCGGTGGGGCAGCCGCTTCAGCATCTATACCGGCCTGCCAACCGTGCAGGGGTGGAACTGGCATCAACGCCAGCAGCGGTCCGTGGTGCCTGCGGTCGTTGAGCGCCGGGTGCAGCACGTCGCGGAGATGTATGACTCCGTCGATCTGCCGCGCGTTCAGCACTTGCTGGACACCTACCATGTCAGCTATATCATTGTGGGCGGAACGGAGCGCGCTTCCTACGCACCTGAAGGGCTTGCCAAGTTTGACGCCCTGGCCAGCCAGGGCTACCTGGCCGAGGCCTACCAGGAAGGAGCGGTGACGATCTACGAGGTGGTGGGGCGGGGCATGCGGGTGCAGCCGGATGCCAGTGCCACCACCTTCATCGGACCGCAGCCGGTGCCCACGCCCACCGCTGGCGCAGCCGTTTCGCCGTTGTCGCCCGAAGGGCTGTTTGAGTCACCGCAGAAATGAGGGTGGTGCGTCCTTCGACTGCACTGCGCTGCTCTGCTCTGAAAATGACTCTGGAAGCATCCTGAGCGGAGCCGGGGTCGGGGCCCCGGCGCAGTCGAAGGAGGCGTCTTGGCGCCTGGCCGCCCCTTCGACTCCGAGCCGCGAACCGCGGCGGCTTTCCGCTCAGGGTGCTTGGGTTATTTTGATGCAGTACGGTGGCCTGATGGCTATGACAACTCCGCTCAGGATACGTGGTGTATGGTGCGTGAGGCGTGAGAGGTGATGTGGTAGGGAAGGAACGGACGTCGCGACGTTGGGGGGCGTGGCTGCGGGGTGCGGTGTTGGCCCTGCTGGTGCTTGCGGGCGCTGCGCTGCGGCTGTATGATGTGGGTTGGGACCAGTTCCAGCAGGTGCACCCGGATGAGCGATTCATTGTGTGGGTGGCAGATACCATTACATGGCCGGGCAGCCTGGCTACGGCGTTGGATCCGGAACACTCGACCATCAACCCGTTTCGCTGGCCAGTCACGGCTCATGATCTTGCCGGTCAGCCGCGCAACTATGCCTACGGCCATTTTCCGCTCTATCTGTTGGTGGTGACTGCACACCTTGCGCAGGCCGGCGCCACCTGGCTGGGTGAAACGCCCCTGGCGCTGCCTGCCTTTCTGCAGCCGTTGCACACAGTGGGCCGCCACCTGGCGAGTTACTCCTACCTGCCGCTGGTGGGCCGCGTGATCTCCGCGCTTGCGGACTTGGGGACGCTGGTGCTGGTTTATGTGCTGGCCCGGATGCTCACATCAGCCCAAGAAAACACCGCGGAGCATCCTGAGCGGAGCACCGCAGCGCGAAGTCGAAGGATGCGGAGCGCCTTACCGCTTTTGGCCGCGGCTGCATACGCCTTCGCCGTGCTGCCGATCCAGCTCAGCCATTACGCGACGGTGGATGCCCTGTTGACCTTCTGCGTGACCGCATCGGTGACGTTGGCCGCGCGTTGTGCGTCTCGTTTCACAAACCAGGTTTCTCCGAGAGATTTGGTTTATAAAACGAACTTGCTCCCCTGGCTGATGGCCGGCTTAATGGCGGGATTGGCGGTGGGGTCGAAGTTCAGCGCGGTGCTTCTGGCTTGCCCGCTGCTGGCCGCCGCCCTCTTTGGCTTGGGGACAGGCTCGCGCGGCAGGCAGGTCGCGATCGTTCTCAAGCGGCTGGCGGCCGCCGGAGGCGCGGCGTTGCTGGCCTTTGTCCTCACTAACCCGTTCGCCGTAATCGAGTCCAGCGCGTATTTCCATCAGATCATCACCCAAAACGCGATGGTCAGCGGGGCCATGGACGCGCCCTACACCCGGCAGTACATCGGGACCTGGCCCTATCTCTATTTTATCCAACAGCTCAGCCAGTGGGGTTTGGGGTGGCCGCTCGGCGTAGCTGCGTGGGGCGGGCTGCTCTGGGCAACCATCCAGTTCGGGCGGCGGAGGGCCAACCCAACGCTGGTGGTGATGCTGGCTTGGGCGCTGCCCTACTTTGCCATCACCGGCGCGTTCCATACCAAGTTTCTGCGCTATATGGCGCCGCTGCTGCCGTTTCTGCTGGTCTTCGGCGCGGCCGCCGCGCTGGCCGGCTATCGGCTCCTGACGCGGCGCTGGGGCGCGCGGGGCAAGGCGGCCTGGGTGGGCGGAATTGCTGTTGTCGCCGTGTGGACCGTGGTCTGGGCGCTGACATTCCTCGGCGTCTATCGGCAGGAACACCCCTGGATCCAGGCCTCAAGATGGATCTATCAGACCATCCCCGAGGGGAGCAAGCTGCTGACCGAGCATTGGGACGATGCACTGCCCTTGACCCTGGATGAGCTGCCCGGCGTTCGCCCTCCCTCTAGAAAGTACACCCGCGTCGAGCTGCCTATGTGGGACCCGGACACGGAGGAGAAGCTCGATTCTTTGGTGGCCGAACTGAGCACCGCGGATTACATGGTGCTTTCCAGCGAGCGCCTTTCTGCTCCGATGCAGCGACTGGGCGTTCGCTATCCCATGACAAGCCAGTACTATCGCCTGCTGTTTGATGGGAGCCTGGGTTATCGCCAAGTTGCCGGGTTTACGGCTTACCCGCAGTTGGGCCGCCTGATCATCCGCGATGATCGAGCCGACGAGAGCTTTTCGGTGTACGACCATCCGCATGTGGTGGTGTTAGCCAACACGGAGCGGTTGTCTGCCTCGCTTTTGGCTGCGCGCTTGGGGCGGTATCTGCCGCTGGGGATGGCGCCAGAAGCCCAGGCTGTCATGCTGAGCGGGTCTACAGCCCAATATCAGCCGCGACGAGTCACCAGCGAAGCATCTCGTGCTGTTTTTCATGAGCGCCTGGTTAACGACGCGCCGAGATTCTTCGCTGGGGTTTCGCCGTCACCAGGGGTGGGTGGTGAACCCGCTCAGGATGACAGGACGACGGTGAGGGGGGCGCGAGTGCCGGGCGTGGCGCGAATCCTGCCGCAGGCTCCGGCCCCCGATGCCCCGCTGACATTGCCTCAACCGGTGGACACCCTGCCCGTGGTGGCCGACTTCAGATGGGATGTTGCTGCCAGCGAGAGCGCGTTGTTCGCAGTCGTATTGTGGTGGCTGGTGCTGAGTCTGTTCGGCTGGCTGGCGTGGCCGCTGTTGTTCCCGCTGCTCGGCGGCCTGCGCGACCGGGGTTATGGACTGGCGCGGGCTGCGGGCTGGTTGTTGATCGGCTGGGTGCATTGGATGGGGGTCAGCCTGGGCTTGTGGCAGAACCGCGTCGGGCCGTTGGCGGCTGTTCTGGCGCTGCTGGCGCTTTGTGGGATCGCCGCCGGGGTCATGCAGCGCCGGGAAATCGCTGCGTTTTTGAGACAACGGCGCCCGCTGCTGCTCGGCCAGGAAGTACTCTTCGCGGCGGCGTACCTGGCGTTCATCGGTGTGCGATTGCTCAATCCGGACTTGTGGCAGCCGTGGAACGGCGGCGAGAAGTTCATGGACTTTGCTTTTCTGAACGCCGTCCTACGCAGCCCGCACTTCCCGCCCTATGACCCCTACTTCGCCGGCGGGATCATTAACTATTACTATTATGGCCTGTACCTGGTGGCGCTGCCCATCAAGCTCACCGGCATCGTCCCTGAAGTAGCGTTTAATCTGGCGGTGCCAGGGTTGTACGCGTTGACCGCGGTGGGCGTATTCAGCGTGGCGACTAGCCTTGCAGGGGAGAGCGGGAGAGGGGGAGAGCGGGAGTGTGAGAGAGAGGGGGTGTGGGAGAGCGGGGGTGTGGGAGAGCCATGCGAACCGCGAGTTGCAAATCAAAAATCGCAAATCGAAAATCGTAAATCCCCAGCCTGGACCGCGCTGACGGCAGTAGTGCTGGCGCTGCTGATGGGCAATTTGAGCGGGGTGAAGTGGCTGGTGGAGGCTGTGACCTTCTTCGTTCGCGGCGGGGCGCTGCCGCATTACGATTATTGGGGCGCCAGTCGAGTGATTCCGTACACGATCAATGAGTTCCCGCTCTGGACCTTTGCGTTTGCGGATTTGCACCCTCATCTGATTGCGATGCCGTTCGGGGTGTTGGTGGTGGGCCTGGCGTTGAATTGGATGTCGCGGAGAGAGCGTCTCGTTGAGCGAGTTAGGGATACAACTCCAGCGGCAGCAGGATTCCCGCACAGGGCCTCGTTGGTCAGGGCGAAGCTCCGCACAGCGTTCACAGTTGTGCTGCTGGTCCTGGCTTTGGGTGCACTGGGTGCGATCAACACGTGGGATTTGCCGACCTATGCGCTGCTCGTGTCCGGAGCGTTTCTGGCAACGGCATGGCGCGGGCGCGGGCGACTGCGGCTGGCCGGCGGCGCGTTGTTGTCGGTTGTGACATCCGTGGCGGCTGTGGCGGCCTTCTGGCCGTTTTACGCCAGTTACCAGGCGCGGGTGGGCGGAGAGGAAGGCCCGGTGATCGGCCGCTTTCTGGCCTGGACGCACGAGGCCAGCCCGACGGGCGATTGGCTCAAGGTGTGGGGCTTTTTCCTGTTCCTGGCGTTGAGTTATGTGGCTGTTGTCTGGCTGGGGGGACCCAGGAATGCGGGTGCGACACTGCCCGGCCGGAGATCGGCCGTGGCGGATGAGGTTGACGCTGCGGCAGAATCAGTCACAAGCCGCGGCCGGCCCTGGTTGATCGGGCTGTTGGTGCTGTTGGCCGTGTCGGCGCTGCTGGCGGCGGCCGGCCGGCCTACGGCTGCCATCGCGGCTCTGCCGATGTGCTTGGCGCTGCCGTTGATTCTGCGCCGCGGGACTACGGCCGGCGAAACGTTCACCGCGCTGCTGCTGGCGCTGGGGTTAGCGATCATCGCCGGCAGCGAGCTGGTCTATTTGCGCGATTTCCTGGAGGGGGGCGAGTGGTACCGGATGAACACGTTGTTCAAGTTTTCGGTGCCGGCCTGGCTGCTCCTTTCCATCGCAGGTGGGCCGATGCTGCGCCGGGCCTGGGCAGCGTCGGGACGTGCGTCGATCTGGGTGGGCGCGCCCTGGCGGGCGGCGGCAGGGTTGCTGCTGGCGGCCGGCTTTGTTTTCCTGGCGGTCGGCATTCGCGTGCGGGTCGACGATCGGTTCCCCGGCGCGCGGCCGGCGATCGGCACGTTGGACGGCACAGCCTACATGTCAGTGGGGCAATACACCTGGCCAACCGCAGAGACCGTGATCGAGCTCAGCCCTGAGTTGGACGCGATCCATTGGCTCTTGGAGAACGTAAGGGGCACGCCGGTGATCGCGGAGGCGCCGGCGGGCAGCTATACCGTGGCCGGCCAGCAGGTTGGCTACGATTACTATCGGGCTGGTGGACTGCGAGTGGCCAGCCTGACCGGCTTTCCGACGTTCGTCGGCCCGCATCAAGGTGAGCAGCGACCGGGTGATCAGGTGGGAACGCGCGCCGCGCTGGGGCAGGATTTCTTCCAGACGACCGATCTCGCGTACGTTCGTTCCTTGTTGCGAGAGCTGCGCGTCGGTTACGTCTATGTCGGCCAGCTAGAGCGCATCTTGTTCAGCGCCGATGCGCTGCGCAAATTCGACGTGCTCGCGGAGTGGGGCGAGCTCGACGTCGTCTATCGTAACGCCGACGTAACGATCTATCAGGTTGTTGACTAGAAGATGCTACGTGCGCGTTGCTTGTGACTTTTGGTGGTCCTCGATAGTCATAGTATCAGACCAGGTGAACGGATGGCGGAACCTGCAAAGGCCAAGGATGGCGCGACCCTGGTAGCCGAGCTGTTCGAACAACACAGGTCGGCTATCTTCGCGTATATCTGCCGGCTCACCGCCGACGCCAGCCTGGCCGAAGAGCTGACACAAGAGACTTTCCTGCGGGTTTTTGAAGCGCGGGAGCGGCTGGACCGTGTGGTGAACCTGAGGGCTTGGGTGTTTCGAGTCGCGACGAACACGACCTTCAGTGCACTGCGCCGGCGCAAGCGTTTCGCATGGCTGCCCTGGGAGGCGGCCGAGATGGCGTCGACGCGGGATCAGGATATCGCGGAGCGCGTGGGCCTGGAGGACGCGGTCGCAGTCGCATTGGCAAGTCTGCGCCCGCAGTACCGGGCGCCGCTGTTGCTTTTCAGCCAGTATGGCTTCAGTGTGGCAGAGACGGCGGCCATCCTTGGCATCAGCGAAGGCGCGGTGAAAACGCGGGTCTATCGGGGCAAGGAGTTGTTCCAGCAGGCATACCAACGGGAGAACCGTAAATGAGACGCCATGTAAAGTATGAGAGACTGCTGGCTGTGTATCACGACCTGGACCAAACGACGCGCACATCGTTGGAGGCGCACCTTGCCGGTTGTTCCTCGTGTGCGGCGCGCTTGGCCGGGTACGAACAGGTGGACCGGTCTTTGCAGGCGCTGCCGGATCTGCGTTTGCCTGCACGGCTGCTGCGCCCCTGGCCCACGTTGTTGGCGGGTCAGGAACCGCGGGGGGCGGGCCGACGCAACCGCGGCAGCGTGGGCATCGCACTGGGAAAAGCGCTGCTGCCTGCCGGTTTGATCGTCATATTGGTGGTCGGCGCCTGGCTGCTTCTTTCATCTGTGACAGGCATCGATCCCGGCGCGACTGCGACGCCGACTTTGACTCTCACCCTCACCCCCACAGCGACGGCGACGGCCCTGCTTGGCGATGATGTCAGCCCTGCGGCTGGCGTCATTTTCGGCGCGGCTGCCCTGCGGCGCGTTCCGGCGCCTCTGCCCCAGCCGCCTGGGCTGACTGCGGCCCGGGTTGGCGCGAGCATGGCACTCCGCATCCCATAGCGCAGCGGCTTTTTGGGGACTTTGGGTTTCATTTTGCGGGATACGAGCGTCGTGCTAGAATTTCTTATTCGGTATTGTGGTTTGGGGGTGGAATAAGCGTTTCTGCCGGTTTTTCTGCGGTGAGCGCGACCGGCTGAAGCCTCGATTCCAGAGGGCACGAGGAATTTGTCGATGCTGTCAATGTCTCTTTGGTGGTTGGTGATTCAGCTATTCGGCTTGGCCGCCTTGCCGCTGACCTGGCGGCTCTTTGTCCGGCTGCCCGGCCGCGGTTACCCGTTTGCGAAGGTGGTCGGGCTGTTGCTGGTTTCCTACGTGCTTTGGCTAGGCGCCAGCCTGCACCTGATTCCCAACGACCTGGGCGGGATCGCGCTCGCGGTGCTCGTGGTCGCCGCAATTTCGCTGTGGCTGGGCCGAGCGGGCTGGCAGGCCGATGAAGACGGCCATCGGCCCCTGTTGCTCTGGCTGCGCGGGCATCGCGGATTGGTGATTGCGACAGAGGTGCTGTTCCTGGGCATCTTCGCCGGTTGGGCGGCGTTCCGGGCGTACAATCCCGATATTGCCGGCACCGAGAAGCCAATGGAATTGGCGTTCATCAACGGCGTGCTGCGCAGCCGCCTGTTCCCGCCGCAGGACCCCTGGCTCTCCGGGTATGGCATCAGCTATTACTACTTCGGCTATGTGATGCTGGGGGTACTGATCCAGGCGACGGGCGTGCTGCCGGAGGTAGGCTTCAACCTCGGCGTGGCGATGTGGTACGCGCTTGTGATGGTCAGCGCGTTTGGCGTCGGACATGCCCTTGTGGAACTTGCCGGATGCTCTAAGCCGGCGCCCGGCGACAATGCACCACGCACGCGATCCTCAGATCGCCCGCACCACGGTCGCGGCATCCGCTATGGCCTGTTGGCTGCGCTGTTGGTGGGCGTTTCAGCCAACCTGGAAGGAGTAATCGACACCGCCTATCAGCGCGGGCTTCTGCCGCTCAGCCTGATTAAGTGGCTGGATATCAAGCAGTTGACTGATGCGGCGCCCAGCGGAGGGTGGACCGGCGGCTTCTGGTGGTGGTGGCGCGCCTCGCGCGTGATCCATGACAAGGATCTATTGGGCAACTCAGTTGAAGTCATCGATGAGTTCCCCTTCTTCAGCTTTCTGTTAGGGGATATGCACCCGCATGTCCTGGCGCTGCCGTTTGCACTGCTGGCCATTGGACTGGCGTTGAACCTCCTGCTCGCTGTCCGCGACGGCGTGTTGTCCGGCGCCGGCGAGAATCACGCACCACGCGTCGCACGGCCCGCGCAGCAGGCCGCTTCACGCTTCACGTTTCACGTTTCACGCCTCTGGACCTTCTTGGGCAACGCCACCGGCCTCGGCGCGCCCGGCATCATCCTGTACGCCCTGGTACTGGGCGCGCTGGGATTCCTGAACACCTGGGACTTCCCGATCTATGTTGGGCTGGCGGCGCTGGCGGTGGGGATTGGGTTAGCGATGCGAGGCGGGCTGAGTTGGGGCGTGGTTGGCCGCGCGCTGGCCGCAGGCGCGATCCTGGGGATCCTGGGATGGCTGCTCTATTTGCCGTTCTACGTCGGCTTTCAGTCACAGTTGGGCGGCATCCTGCCTAACTTGCTCTTCCCAAGCCGGTTCAGCCAGTTCTTCATTATGTTCGGCGCCTTCCTGGTCATTGCCGTGTTTTTCTTTGCACTGCTGAGTCGAGGCGCCGGCACACGGGTGCTGCGCAGCGCGCTGACGGCCGCACCCTTCATGCTGCTGTTGCCGGCCCTGCTTCTCGCCGTCATCCTGCTCGGCTTTGCCGTCTTGCCCTCGGGCCAGGCCGCGGTTCAGGAGCTGCTCAATAATCCCTCGGTGCAGGCCAACATCGGCCAGCGCACGGTGTCCGCACTGGCCGGGTTGGTGGTGCGACTGCGCGTCGCAACCCCCTGGACGTGGCTTGTGGTGGCCGGGTTGATCGCGTGGGCGGCGGGGGTGCTGTGGGCGAAGTTGCAGAGGAATGCAGGAGCGGAAGAGCAAAGGGCCGGGGGAGCAGGGGAGCAGGGGAGCGGGGGAGTAGAGGAGAATCATTCAACTTCCCAATCTATCGATTCCCAATCTACCAATCTACCCGTCACGGACCTCTTCGCTGTGCTGCTGATCAGTCTGGCGCTGATTCTGGCGTTCGTGCCGGAGTTTGTGTATTTGCGCGACCTGTTCGGGACGCGCATGAACACGGTATTTAAGTTCTATTACCAGGCGTGGGTGATGTTGGCGCTGGCGTCGGCCTATGGGTTGAGCCGGTTATCCGAGCGGGAGACGCCGGCCTGGCTGAAAGCGCCAGGGCTGGCGTTGGCTACGCTGCTCATCCTGGGCAGCTTGTGGTATCCGCTGGCTGCGATCCCCAGCAAGGCCGATAACTTTCACGTGATCCCCGCAAGTGGCGACCCACGGCCTACGCTGGATGGCCTGGCCTACCTGCGGCGTGACGATCCGGCACAGATGGCGGCTATCGAGTGGCTGCGCGCCAACGTGCTGCCGGACGCCGTTGTCGTTGAAGCCTCTGGCGGTTCATATTCGAGCGCCGCGCGCGTTTCGATGGCAACGGGCAACCCGACACTGCTGGGCTGGGATTTTCACGAGCGGCAGTGGCGTGGAAACGCGGGCTACGATAAGCTAGCGGCCGGCCGACCGGAGGCGTTGGACCAGATCTACCGATCGGCCCGGCCTGATGAGCTGCCGGCGCTGCTGGACAAGTGGGGGATTGACTACGTGTTCGTTGGCACAGCGGAACGGGCCAAGTACGGCGTGGGGGATGCCGCGCTGGTGCGCTTCGATCGGGTCCTGAAGCTAGTATATGACCGGGATGGGGTGAGGATCTACGCACGTTGACGGCTAAGAGCTCAAGTCCGGGCACATAGATAGGGTGACACCCAGAGATGACAGAACAAACTCTAACTTCGCATAATAATCGAGGCGCGGTCGCTTGGACAGATTGGCTCACGCTGGAGCAGGCTGGCTACGGCGTGATCGCGCTGGCTGCATTGGGTATACGGCTGTGGGGGCTGGGGTGGACGCCGCTGAACCCGGCCGAGGCGAGCCAGGCGTTACCCGCGGCTGCCGCGGCTGCGGGGCAAGCGGTCGATCTGGCCGGCGCCAGCCCGTTGTTGCATACGCTGCAGCGGGCGGTGTTCATGCTTTTCGGCGCTACCGATGCGGGCGCGCGCTGGTGGGCCGCGTTCTTGGGTGGGCTGTCGCCGCTCTTGTTCTACGCGCTGCGGAGCCGGTTGGGCCGGGGCGGCGCGCTGGCAGCCGCGTCGCTGTGGGCGGCGTCTCCCCTTGCGGTTTGGAGCAGCCGGCTGGCGGTAGGGGACGCATTGGCGCCCGTGGCTGTCCTGGCCCTGTTGGCCGCGATCATCTGGGCGCTGGACGCGGAGAAGCAGCCGGCCGAGCCTGGTCTGCTGACCGCAGCAGTCGTACTTGGTCTGTTGTTGAGCACCGGCAGCCTGGCTTACACGGCGCTGTTGGCTGGCGCCGTCGCCGTGCTTTGGCGGCCAGCGATGGCCCGGCGGTTGGCTGCTGCCGTGCGCGCCAGGCCGCGATCGGCGGCGGCAGGCCTTTTGGGTGCACTGGCCCTAGGTTCGACCTTTTTCCTGATGACGCCGTCCGGCCTGGCTTCGGTGGGCGAGCTGTTGGGCAACTGGCTGGCCGGCCTGTTTCCCGGCGCCGGCGTTTACACCTCATGGGAGCTGCTGCGCCGCCTGTTGTTGAGCGAGCCGTTACTGCTGGGCTTCGGGGTCGCCGGGCTGATCTGGAGCATACGCCGCGATCGGTTCGGACAGTGGGCCGGCAGTGCGGCAGGGCTGGCCCTGCTGCTGCCGCTGATCGGTCGCGGGCGGGAGCCTGTTGATCTGGCGCTAGTTGTCTTGTGGCTGGCGATCCTGGCTGGCCCTGCGGTTGCCCGGCTCCTGGCTGCAGTCTGGGCGCGCCGCGGTGAACGCGATGCATGGTTGCTGCTGAGCATCAGCCTGGCGCTGCTCACTGCTGCCGGGTTCTGCCTGCCCAGCGCGTTCTCGCCTGCGAATACCCAGGCGTGGCGGCAGATCTATACCGGGGTTGGGATTGCCACCGCGCTGATTGCGCTGCTTGTTTGGGTAGCCTACGGCGCCTACGGCAACTGGGGCCTGGTTGCTGCCTGGCTGCCGGTCATTCCGCTGGTATTGGGGGCGGTTTGGGGCGCGGGCCAGATGACATCGTTGAGCTATGACCGGGGCGCCTGGCGGCAAACGGGTCTGAGCCATGAGACGGCCGCGGCGGGCGTCGCTGATTTTCGCGAGGCGCTGCGCCTGCTCTCAGCGCAGCAGGGTGGCGGCGCACGGGAAATCGCAGTCGATTTGGCCTGGCCGACACAGATCAATGACCCCTTGCTGCCGGTGGTGCGCTGGCAGTTGCGCGATTTTCCCTATTTGCGCGTCAGCGCGGCCGTGCCTGCGGACCCTGCGCCGTTAGTTGTTACCCCGGTGGAGGATCAGCCGGGCTTGAGCGACCGCTACGGCGGCGCCGAATTCGCGCTTCTGCAGCGCTGGCAGCCTGCGAGCCTGGACAGCCCGAATGCTCGCCTGCGCTGGGTGCTCTTCCGTGAGGCGAAGACCCTCCCGGAAACGCTCAGCGTGTTGTTGTGGGTGGACCGCACGGCGAAGTAGCTCGCCCCTGCCAATCGTCTGAGGGATGATAATGGAAAATATCGAAATCAAGTTCCGAAGTAACCTGGATCGTGCGATGGTCAGCTTTCTGCGCCTGGACGGCGAGAAGATCGCCTGGATCGTGCTGTTGCTTATAGCGCTCCTGACCCGCACCATTGGCCTCGGCGACCGTGTGATGAGCCACGACGAGAGCTTGCACACTGTTTACTCGTTCCAGCTCTACGATGGCCGCGGTTACCAGCACCAGCCCATGATGCACGGGCCGTTGAAGTTCGTTCTTAACCCGTTGATGTACTTCCTGTTTGGCGTCAACGACTGGAGCGCCCGTATTCTGGTGGCGCTTTTCGGCGTGGCAATGGTAGGCTTCGTGTGGCTGCTGCGTCCCCGCCTGGGCAAGCTCGGCGCGTTCTTCACTGCCGCGATGTACGCCATCTCGCCCGCACTGCTGTATCACAGCCGCTACATCCGCGACGAGGTCATGCTGACCAGCCTGTTGGTATTCCTGGTCGTCGCCATGTTTCGCTATCTGGACACACGGTCCGCCAAGTGGCTGATCTTGACCGCGGTGACGTTAGGCCTGGCGTTCTTGACCATGGAGGCGTCCTTTATCTATGGCGGCCTCATTGGCATTTTCTTGGTGCTGGCTTTGGCTGCGCAGCTTTGGGCTGCGTCCTGGCCCGGTGAATTCGCTGCCCGGCGCGGGTCGTTTCGCTTGTTTGTGGCGGGGGCGCTGCCGCTCCTGGCGCTGGGCTTGCTATTAGTGATCTTCAAGGTTAAGGTGGCGGGTATCATCCTATTGGCCGTGGGTGCGGTGCTGGCGCTGCTGGCGGCAGTTACGGCGATCTCGGGGTGGCGCTGGAAGCTGCGCGCTTTCGCCGAACTCGACCTGATCGTGCTGCTGCTGTCACTGGTGCTGCCCTTCCTGTCGGCTGTGGTGCTGAAGGTGCTCGGCTGGCAGATCAGTCAGTTCAATAACCCCGGCTCGGTCACGTTGAGCCAGATCTGGCAAGGCGGCCTAGTGGTGCTCATCCTGTTCGTCTTCAGCGCTGTGATGGGCTATCTCTGGCTGCGCGAACGCTGGCTGACCGCCGCCGGCATCTTTTGGGCGATCGAATTGCTCTTTTTCACGACTTTCTTGACCAACGGGCAGGGGGTAGCCACCGGAGTAATCGGCTCAGTGGGCTATTGGATCGATCAGCAGGAGGTCATGCGCGGCGGGCAGCCGTGGTACTATTTCTATTTGATTGTTCCTCTATACGAATTTCTGCCGTTGTTGCTCAGCATCGGCGGAACGGTCGCGTGGGTGGCAGGACTGTTTGGAAAACGAGAGCGCGACGCCGCAGAACTGCCGAGCGGAGGGACAGGCGAGCGCCGGGGCAGGGACGCAGGGGAGCTCAAGGGCGGTCGAGCAGAGGAGAAGGGGACCCGGAGGCTGGGGGATGAGGAGGCTATCAAGCCTACCCTCGGTGTTCAGCAGACCTTCGTAGCGTTCCTGGTGTTCTGGTGCCTGGGCACGTGGGCCGTCTTCACGTGGGTGGGCGAGAAGATGCCCTGGCATACGGTGTACTTTTCGCTGACCATGATTCCGCTGGGCGGTTGGTGGTTGGGCCGGGTCGTCGAAGGGATCGATTGGCGGGCCGGCCGCAGCCGTGGCTTATTCCTGCTGATGGGGATGGTGCCGCTGTTCCTGATCGGGCTTAAAGCGCTGCTGCCGACATCGAGCCGGCGCCCGTTTGTCGATGTTTCAGTGAATGGGCTGAGCAACTCGATCCAATGGATCTTGGCCTTGCTCATGATCTTGGTGCTGGTCTATTTCATTTATGATCGGGTCGCCGCGTTGGGCATCCGTCAAAGCCTGCGCGGCGCAGCCGCGGTGTTGGCTGTGCTCCTGGCGGTGCTGACGGCTGGAGTCTCATACCGTTTTAACTTCATCAACTACGACTATCCCACCGAGCCGATGGTGTACGCCCATGCGACTCCCGATATCAAGCTTGCTCTGTCGCAGATCGAGGAGATCTCGCGCAAGACAGCTGGCGATCATAGTTTGCGCGTAGCCTACGATGACGACGCGACCTGGCCGTTGGAATGGTATTTCCGTGACTATCCCAACAAGGTCTACTACGGCGCCAATCCCAGCCGGGATGCCATGGACTCTCCGGTGGTGATCGCTGGCGATAAGAATCTCGGCAAGGTGCGGCCCTATCTGGGCGACAAATACTACGAGTTCAATTACCGCCTTATCTGGTGGCCGCGGGAGACCTACAAGGGACTCACCTGGCAGCGCATCCGCGAAGGGTTAGCCGATCCGGTGCAGCGCGGTCTGTTCTGGGATATCGTGATCCATCGTCGCTATACCACCAAGACTTCCCAGTGGGATCCGGTCCACAGGTTTTCGTTGTTCGTGCGTAAGGACATCGCGGCGCAGGTCTGGGATTGGGGCGCGCCGGTTGCATCGGCAGGCGGCGCCTCAGGCCTGATTGAGGCGAATCCCTATGAGCAGGGCCAGCGGACTATCCCAGCAATCCAGCAGATTGGCAGCGCGGGCGTGCCGGGCAACGCTGCGGGCCAGTTCAACTTCCCGCGCGCGGTTGCCATCGATAGCGAAGGCCGCATCTTCGTAGCTGACTCAGGCAACAACCGTATCCAGGTCTTTGGCGCCGACGGGACGTTCCTGCGCCAGTGGGGCAGTATGTGCAAGCTGGATACGACCGAAGGTTGCATCGGCAGCGGCGATGGCCAGTTCAACGAGCCGTGGGGCATCGCGGTCGGCCAGGATGGCAGCGTCTACGTCGCGGACACCTGGAACCATCGTATCCAACGCTTCACAAGCGAGGGCCAGTTTATCGGTAAATGGGGCACCTTTGGATCCACAGGCGGCGAGCTGGGCCAGGAGGCGCTCTTCTACGGCCCGCGCTCGCTGGCGATCGGCCGGGACGGCAATCTGTACGTGGTGGACACCGGCAACAAACGCGTGCAGGTCTTCAGTCCAAGCGGATCATTCGTTACCCAATGGGGCGGGGGCGGGGTGGTCGAAGGCCGCTTCGACGAGCCGGTCGGCTTGGGCCAGGACGCGGATGGCAACTGGTACGTTTCTGACACGTGGAACCTCCGCATCCAGAAGTTTACCGAGGCGTTTAACTACGTGAGCCAGTGGCCGATCCGTGGCTGGAGCAGCCAATCGGTTGTCAATAAGCCGGCGGTGGCTGTCGATCCGGCGCGCAACCTGGTGTATGCGGTTGACCCTGAGAACTACCGCGTGCTGGCCTTCGGCACTGACGGCGCCTTCAAGGCAACATGGGGCCTCTACGGGAACGATGCTCAGTCGTTTATGCTGCCCACCGGCATCGCCGTCGGACCCGAGGGCAAGGTCTACGTGGCCGATGGCGACGCGCATCGGATCATGGTGTTCGCGCCGCTGGAGTGATAGCCAGGAACCTGATTTCCTAACCTTTTAGCGAGCCGACAGCACAACGTGGTGTTGTCTACGCAGGACCAAAGGAGGTTTTACATTGAAGCTACAAGAATTCCAATCGAAACGCATCTTTGGGCAGTTTGGCATCCCGGTGCCGTTGGGCGATGTAGCCAACACGCCTGCGGAGGCCCGCGCGATTGCCGAGCGCATTGGCGGGCCCGTGGTAGTCAAGTCGCAAGTGTTGGTAGGCGGCCGCGGCAAGGCCGGCGGCATCAAGGTCGCCAAGACCCCGGATGAGGCGGAGCAGGTGGCCGCCCGCATTTTGGGCATGAACATCAAGGGATTGACCGTCAAGAAGGTGCTGGTCGACCCGGCTGCCGATATTCGCAAGGAGATGTATCTTGGCATGACGCTGGATCGAGCGCGGCATCGCGTGGTCGTCATGGCTTCCAGCGAAGGCGGAGTCGATATCGAAGAGGTGGCCGCAAAGACTCCAGAGAAGATCCTGATGGTGCCCGTCGATCCCTGCTTGGGCCTGAAGGAATACCAGGCGCGCGATCTGGCGATGGGAATCGGGCTGTCGAAGGATCAGATGGGCAAGTTCGCGCAGATTTGCCAGGGGCTTTATGATTGTTACATGGCATGCGACGCCAATCTAGCTGAGATTAACCCGCTTGCGGTGGTGGGCGATGGCTCGTTGAAGGCGTTGGATGGCAAGATGGTGCTGGATGACAGCGCGCTCTTCCGCCACGCCGATCTGGCAGCCATGCGCGACGAGGATGAGGAGACGCCGGAGGAGCGTGAGGCCCGGCTGTTCGGCCTCAGCTACGTCAAGCTGGACGGCGAGATAGGCTGTATGGTCAATGGCGCAGGTCTCGCGATGGCGACCATGGATATCATCAAGTATTACGGCGGTTCTCCGGCCAATTTCCTGGATGTGGGCGGCGGCGCTAAGGCCGACAAGGTCGCGGCTGCACTGCGCATCATCCTTTCCGATCCCAACGTCAAGGCGGTGCTGTTCAATATCTTCGGCGGGATCACGCGCTGCGATGAGGTGGCGCGTGGGATTCTGCAAGCGCTGAAGGAGGTGCCGACTCAGGTGCCGATGGTGGTCCGGCTGGTGGGCACCAATTACGAAGAAGGCCAGGCATTGTTGGCTGCTGCACAGATGATAACGGCCGACACGCTTGCTGACGCGGCGCAACGTGCCGTCGCGGCGCAACGTACCGTTGCGGCGGCCAGGGCGAGGTAGGGGCAGGCATTGCGCCTGCCTCGGACGACTGCAGGGGATCGTCCCTACGTTGTGGTGAGGAGAGGATACTGATGAGCATTTTGGTGAACAAAGATACCCGTCTGGCGGTGCAGGGGATCACTGGCCGCGAGGGGGCGTTTCATACCGAGCAGATGATCGCCTATGGCACAAATGTTGTGGCCGGCGTGACCCCGGGCAAGGGCGGTGGTTGGGGTGTGGGGAATGTCCCGATTTTTGACAGCGTCAAGGAGGCGGTCGATACGACGGGAGCTAACACCAGCATTATCTACGTGCCGGCCAAATTCGCGCCTGATGCGATCCTGGAGGCCGCGGACGCAGGCATCGAGCTTGTAGTTTGCATCACCGAGGGGATCCCGGCACTGGACATGCTGAAGGTGCGCGACTATCTGGGCCGCACTGATGCGCGTCTGATTGGCCCCAACTGCCCGGGTTTGATTACCCCCGGCGAGGCCAAGGTTGGGATCATGCCGGGTCATATTCACACGCGCGGCAGCGTTGGCGTGGTCAGTCGTTCCGGCACGTTGACGTACGAAGTTGTTTATGCGTTGACTTTGCGTGGCATTGGCCAAACCACTGCCGTCGGTATTGGCGGCGATCCGATCAACGGGACCAGTTTCGTGGATGTGCTGCATCTCTTCGAGAATGATCCTGAGACGCAACAAGTCGTCATGATCGGCGAGATAGGCGGCACGGACGAGGAAAAGGCCGCCGAGTTCATCGCGGCGCACATGACCAAACCGGTCACGGCGTTTATTGCGGGCCAAACTGCGCCGCCCGGCAAGCGCATGGGGCATGCCGGCGCCATCATCAGTGGCGGCAAGGGCACCGCGGCCGATAAGGTCGCCGCGCTTGAGAATGCGGGCGTTCGCGTAGCCAAGCATCCCGGTGAAATCGCCGAGTTGGTGGCGGCATTGATGTGATGTGAGGAGACCTGACGGATTCTGAAAATCTGCCAGGTCTGTGTCCTATGCCGGAAAAACCCCTTACGGAGCCGCCTCTGGAACTCGATCTCAGCCCTTATCAGGGCTGCTGGGTGGCAATTGTGCGGGGTCAGGTATGCGGCGTGGGGCGGACGGCCGATGCCGCTCGCCGTGTGGCGCAGCAAACCCGGCCGCGCGAAGAGCCGAAGGTGCTGTTCGTGCGAAACGCACCGTCCATCCCGTAAGTTTTGTGTAGGGACTTCAGGCGATCCTTTGGTCGACGGATAGACCGGCTGAAGCCTCGAATCCGGATTATGCAGGTAAATCATCGTGAACCAACCTTTCGATGCTGATGCAGGGGCACAGATCGCTCCATTGATCCAGCGCGTGATTGCGTTTGTGGGTGACCGTGTTCGCCCGGCGTGGCTTGTGGGCGGCTACATACGCGATTTGAAGCTCGGCCGCCTCAGTCACGACTTGGATATCGTCGTGCCCGAAGGTGGCACGCGAACGGCGCGCGGCCTGGCAGCGGCGTTCGATGGCGCCTGGTTTGTACTGGACGATGAGCGCGATGTGGGGCGCGCGATCTTGCCCGCGGGGCCCGAAGCCAGGATCGAGGTGGATGTGGCGCGACTGCGGGTGCCAGACCTGATGGACGATCTGGCGCTGCGCGACTTTACCGTCAATGCAATCGCGATGGACCTTTCAGCGGCCGATGCGCGCCTGTTCGACCCTTTTGATGGCAGCCTGGACCTGGAGCGTCGCCTGGTGCGAGCGGTTACCGAGGGTGCTTTTCGTGATGATCCGTTGCGCATCCTGCGCGGGGTTCGCATGGTGGCCGAGTTGGGCTTCCGCCTGGAGGATGCGACTTTTAATCTGATGCGCCGAGATGCTGGGCTGCTGTCGCTGGTGGCTCCGGAACGCGTGCGCGATGAACTGATGCGGATCGTCACCGCACCTGGAGCGTGGCAGCATATGCGCCTGCTGGCCAGCCTGGGGGTGCTGCCCTACATTCTGCCGGAGTCCGCGGCACAAATTGACGTCGTTCAGTCCGCGCCGCATACCCAAGATGTGTTCGATCACAGCCGCAGCGTGCTGGCGCATCTGGAAGGCATTTACGCGTTGTTGTGGCCTGAAGGCCGCTATGCGATCCCGGCGCCATCGGCAGACGATGCCACTGTGGTCGCGTCGGCCGCGCAGTGGGCTGAGGTGCGGGACTTGCTTGCTCCTTTTGCCGCGGACCTCCGCGAGCATCTATCAACTCCGCTTGCCGCCGGCCATGGGCGTCGCGATCTGCTGCTGTGGGCGGCGCTGGCCCACGATTGGGGCAAACCGGCTAAGCGCGCTGAGGACGAGGCTGGCGCGGTGCATTTTTATGATCATGACCGGTGGGGCGCTTTGTTAGCCGAGGCGCGCACACAGACGCTCAGGTTTGCAGCAGATGAGGTGGCGTACGTGGCGCGGCTGACTGACCTGCATATGCGACCGGCGCACCTGGAGCGCGCGCTTCCGTTGACGCGGCGGGCAGCTTACCGTTTCTATCGCGACGCCGGCAGCACCGGTCCCGATTGCACCCTGCTCAGCCTGGCTGACCACCTGGCATGTTACGCTTCGGCGCCTGACCCGGATATATGGCGGCGTCGGTCAGCGGTGACGCTTGATCTATTGGATGTCTACTTTCGCCAGCATGCGGCGCGCGTGGCGCCTGTGCTGCTCCTGAACGGCGACCAGATCATGGCTGGATGGGGACTCAAGCCCGGCCCGCAGATCGGTGAGCTGCTATCGGGGCTGCGTGAGGCCCAGGCAGTGGGCGAGGTGAATACGGAAGCCGAGGCCCGGGCGTGGCTGGCGGAACAGATCGGTCGGAGCGAGATATGCTGAGCGTTGATGTCGCCGTCGCCAAGGTGGCCAAGTACGCTGTGCGGGAGAGCGGCGATTCAGTTGAGGTGGTCGAGCGACCGCGCGGCGGCCTGTCGGTGGTTATGGCCGATGGCCAGCGCAGCGGCGCCAGCGCCAAGGCGATCAGCAACCTGGTGGTGCGGAAAGCCATCAGCCTGCTGGCCGAAGGGGTGCGCGACGGCGCGGTGGCGCGTGCCACCCATGACGCACTGCGCACGCTGCGCGCCGGCCAGGTCTCCGCGGAGCTGACGATCATCTCCGTCGATCTTGAAACGCGTACCCTGGTCGTTTCGCGCAACAGCCAGTGCCCGGTGATGCTGCGCGAGGCGGGGTCAGGGTGGCGTCAGCTCGGCGAGCCGGCTCAGGCTGTTGGTTTCCACACGCGCGCCCGACCGGTCATCACGGAGCTGCCTTTGGCGGCGGGACAGACCCTGTTTGCCTTCACCGATGGGGTGCTGCACGCCGGCCGCACATCTGATTCACTTGATGTGGAGGGGACGCTGAATGGATTGCCAGGACTGGATACTGCCTCCAGCCAGGATCTGGCCGATGGACTGCTGGCCGCGGCGGTAGCCGCGGACGGCAATCGTCCCGCGGACGATACCACCGTGGTCGTCGTCAGAGTGACGCAGACCGCTGTGGAGGATGCGCTGGAGGTGCGGCGCATGACGGTGTCGTTCCCGCTGACGGGGGTGTAGGACCATGCCTGCCCCGCTGATCGCAGTGGTTGGAGTGTGTGCAGCGGGTAAGACGACGCTGGCCCGGGCCTTGCGGGAGCAGGGGTATGATGCCAGGCCCGTGTTACAGGAGCACTCCTATGTCCCCACGATGTGGCGGCGGATCACCAACCCCGATATCCTCATCTATCTGGCTGCGGACCTGGAGACCGTGCGCTGGCGCCGCCGTGATCCTGAGTTTCCTTTATGGCTGTGGGAGCAGGAGTTGGAGCGGCTGCGCGACGCGCGAGCGCACGCGCACATCGTCATTGAGACGGATAGCCTGACTCCGGCTGAGGTCCTGGCACAAACTTTGGCCGCCCTGGATTCAATCCCTAGCTCTTTTTGACAGCGATCCAGCGCCGGGGTATAATCGCTCTGTTTTGCCCTAGAAGCCTGTGGCGGGCGACTCAGTGGCTGCCATACCCCGAACGGGCAGACGCGACGATTTCCTACGGGGGAGAAGAAGCGCATGCGGAACCGCAATAGCATCGTACTTGGTCTGATTATTCTATTGGCTTTGGTTACATTGTGGATCGTGCTGCCTATCGAGCATCCACGCTGGGCCAAGCAGGCGCTGTTTTGGCAGCAGCCTGCCGAGTTTCGAGACCTGAAGATCAAGCAGGGTTTGGACCTGCAGGGCGGCACGCAGGTCTTGTTGGAGGCGCGGCCTGCCACCGGGCAAGTCATCACCGCTGAAAACATGGAGTCGGCTAAAGTCACCATCGAGCGCCGTGTGAACGGCCTTGGGGTGACGGAACCGCTTGTCCAATTGCAGGGCGAAAACCGTATCATCGTGGAGCTGCCCGGCATCGACAACCCGGAACAAGCGGTGCAAACCCTCAAGAGCACCGGCCAGCTTG
>CAYYTK010000026.1:0-70899 GCA_964474695.1 uncultured Anaerolineales bacterium | reverse complement strand
CAATCCAGCGGATTGCGGTACGGTGTGGCGCAATCTGCTAGATTGCGCAGGTGGTAAGCCGCAATCCAGCGGATTGCGGTACGGTGTGGCGCAATCTGCCAGATTGCGCAGGTGGTAAGCCGCAATCCAGCGGATTGCGGTACGGTGTGGCGCAATCTGCTAGATTGCGCAAGGTAGTGGGCCGCAATCCAGCGGATTGCGGTACAGTGTGGCGCAATCTGCTAGATTGCGCAAGGTAGTGGGCCGCAATCCGGCGGATTGCGGTACAGTATGTCTCGAGGCGCTCATGGTGTTCCATCTCGATCCCGCATTCGTCAAACCGACTTACGATGGCCGCAGCTTCACGGCAATTCCGCGCAGCATTGCCGGACTGCTGGGACGCGGGGCTATCGCGCTGGCGCCTGAGACGCTGGCGGGCCTGCCGCAGAGCTACCGGGCGGTCGTTGTCCTGCTGTTGGATGGATTCGGCTGGCGCTTCTTCGAGAAATATGCCGACGGCTACCCTGCACTGCGCCGTTTTCTGGATCACGGCACAGCCACCAGGTTCACCTCGCAATTCCCATCCACCACGGCCGCGCACATCACCTGCCTGCACACCGGGCTGGAGGCCGGGCAGAGCGGCCTCTATGAGTGGAACCTCTACGAGCCGACGCTGGATGCCATCTTCACACCGATGCTGTTCTCTTACGCGGGTGTCAAGCAAGCTGAACAGCTCAAGAGCCTCCGCGTCAACCCGGCCCCATTGTATCCGGCGCAGACGATATACCCTGAGCTGAACCGGGCCGGCATCGCATCCACCCTCTTCTCGCACCGCGAATACACACCCTCCACCTATTCGGACGCGATGTATCGTGGGGCCACGCGGATCGTCGGCTGCCGCACTCTGCCCGAAGCGCTGGTCAATCTGCGCGAGGCGCTGGACAGGCAGTCCGGCCCGGCCTACTACCTGCTCTACTTCGACCGCTTCGACGGGCTGTGTCATGAGTACGGCCCCAACTCGCCCCAGGTGGAGGCAGAGCTGGACACCTTCCTCACCGCACTGGAACGCCTCTTCTTGACGCGCCTCAGCCGCAGAGAAGGGGACACGCTGTTCATCCTCACGGCGGATCACGGCGAAGTGGAGACCGACCCGGAGACGACGACTTACCTGAACACCGATCGGCGCTTCGCGGGGATCGATCGCGATCTCAAGCGAAATCGCAGAGGGGATCTGCTCGTGCCGGCGGGGGCCGCGCGGGACTTCTTCCTGCACGTCAAGGACGACCGATTAGCGGAGGTGCAGGCGTTCCTGGCCGAGAGGCTGGCAAGCCAGGCGGTCGTCTACCGCACCGGCGACCTGATCGCGGCGGGTTTCTTCGGCCATCAACCGCCTTCGGCCGCCTTCCTGGCGCGCGTGGGCAACCTGGTGATCCTGCCCTATGCCGGCGAGACGGTCTGGTGGTACGAAAAGGATCACTTCGAGCAGAGATTCTACGGGCATCACGGCGGCCTGACGCCGCAGGAGATGGAAATCCCGCTGCTGTTGGCCGCCCTGTGAACCGCAGATGAGCCACCTGAAGGGACGCGGTATCCGCGGAGAGGTCTTCCTGGCAATCACGGCGTTGATCTGGGGGACGTCCTTCGTATCGCAGAAAGTGGGGATGGACTACATCGGCCCCTTCACCTTTGGAGCCGCGCGCTTCATTCTGGGGGCGCTCGTCCTGATTCCGGTCATTCGGGTCGTGAAGAGTTCCGGAAAGAAAGCGCCCATCTCGAAGTCTACCTTGATCGGCGGCATCGCCTGTGGCCTCGCGCTGTTTCTGGCAGCCTCTTTCCAGCAGATCGGCATCGTTCACACGACGGCAGGGAAAGCCGGGTTCATCACCACGCTGTACATCGTGTTGGTTCCCCTGCTGGGGAGCTTCCTGCGAAAAAAGGTCCCGGGTCTCGTTTGGTTGGGGGTGGTGCTGGCGGTGTTGGGGCTGTATCTCCTGACAATCAAGGAGGGCTTCACCATCCAGAGAGGGGACCTGATCGTGTTGATCGGCGCGTTCTTCTGGGCGGTCCACATCTTGATCATCGATCATTTCGCGCCGACGGCCGACAGCCTCCGGATGTCGTTCATCCAGTTTTTGATCACCGGCTTGCTTTCTACCGGCGCGGCTGTCATTGCGGAGGCGCCGAGCATCGAAGCGATCGGATCAGGCATCGCGCCGATCCTTTATACGGCCATCGTGGTGGTCGGCGTGGCTTACACCTTCCAGATCGTCGGCCAAAAGAACACCGACCCGACGATCGCTTCCATCATTTTGAGCCTGGAGTCGGTCTTCGCGGTGATCAGCGGCATGCTGCTGCTCGGCGAGACGATGAATATGCGGGAAGTCATCGGCTGTATCCTGATGTTTATTGCGGTGATCATCACGCAGTTGCGGCAGGCAGATGCCGCGCTACCGTAGCCCAATCCGGTATCCCTTGCCGGCCGCCGGGCTGCGTCGCCTTCAGGCCCGCGGCCACGGTCGCCACAGCCACCGCCCGCGCCACCGGTTCCCCGCGCGCAATCATCGCCGCGTACGCGCCGTGGAACACATCACCGCAACCGGTGGTGTCCATGGCTTCCACCCGAAGCGCGGGCTGATGGCGGACCTCGCCGCCCCTCTGCCGATCCACGTACCAGCAGCCCTGCTCTCCTGCAGTGACAACGCACGCCGCGCGGCCGGGGCCGGATAACGCCTGCACCATCTCCGCCGGAGAAGTACAGCCCGTCACCTGCCGCGCAAACCCCAGCCCCACGACCAGGTGATCGATCAGCTCGCTCAACGCCATGACCTCAGGCGTCACCCGCTCCAGATCGGCAACCACCGGGACCCCGAGACGTTGCGCCAACGGGACCGCGGTTAACGCAAAGTCTGCGACCGTGTGATCCACAAAGAGCACCCGGCATGCGGCAACGAGATCGGCGGCAGCCATTTCCGGCGGCGGAGGGACGACCCCGGCTCGTGATGACAGCACGGTGCGGCCGCCGGTCGAGCCGTCCACGATGATCACCGCATGGCGGGGCCGGGCGCCCAGCTGGCGCAACACGGCGCTGCAATCGACGCCGGACCGCTCAAGCTGGGCCAGCGTGAAACGCGACAACTCGTCGTCGCCCAGCACACCGGCATATGCGGCGCGGGCGCCCAACCGTGCCGCCGCCACCAACGCCGTGCCTGCCAGGCCGCCGCCTTCCCGCCGCTCCTCGCGCACCTGCACCTTGCTTCCCGCAGCGGGGTAAGCGTCCAGGTACAACAGATCGTCAACCGCCACCGCGCCGAAGCCGAGGATATCCCACTTCGCGACCATGCGCCGATCCTCAACCCCTACGAGCTTTTCTCAACCGCCGCGCCCGCGTGTCCGGCCCCGCGCTTGCGGCCAGGATAACGCCGGCGATAGGCTGCGGCCAGCCCGCCGGCCGCGGTCTCCCGGTACAGCGACGGCAGGTTGTTGCCAGTCTCCCACATCACAGCCACCACATCATCGAATGGGATACGATGCGAGCCATCGGAGAGCAACGCGTAGTCTGCGCAGTTGAATGCCTTCGAGGCCGCAAACGCGTTGCGCTCGATGCACGGGATCTGCACCATGCCCGCGACGGGGTCACAGGTGAGCCCCAGGCTGTTCTCCAGGGCCATCTCGGCAGCGTACTCCACCTGGCGCACGGTGCCGCCGAACAGTTGAGCGGCCGCGGCCGCAGCCATCGCGCACGCGACCCCCACCTCGCCCTGGCAGCCCACTTCGGCGCCCGAGATCGATGCGTTCTCCTTCACCAGGTTGCCGATCAGGCCCGCAGTCGCCAGGGCGCGCAGCAGTGCGTCGTCGGTGCAGCGGGTGATCTCCTGCACGTAGCGCAGCACGGCCGGCAGCACGCCGCTGGATCCGCAGGTCGGGGCGGTGACGACGATGCCGCCTGACGCGTTCTCCTCCGACACGGCGAGGGCATAGGCATAGAGCAGCTCGAAGCGGTTGGGCGGATTGCCGTCCATGGTCATCTTCCGGTGGATGACCCACGCTCGCCGTGTGACCCCCAGGCCGCCCGGCAAGACCCCCTCGCGGGTCAAGCCGCGCTCCATAGCCGCCCGCATGGCTGCCAGGACCTGGCGCAAAAACGACCAGATCTCCCTACCTTCCCGCAGCTCCACATATTCCCACAACGCCTGGCCGGTGGCCTTGCACCACTCCAGGATAGGTCCCATCAAATCCATGTCATAGATGGCGGGTGGCTCCGGGTCGTCCTCTTCGGCCAGGGCGCCGCCACCCACGCTGTAGACCACCCAAGGCTCCGAGGATGCGCCTTCGGCGGCGCCATCAGCGAAGAATGCCTGGAAACGCATCCCGTTAGGATGGAAGGGCAACTCCACATCGGGCAGCCAGGTGATCTCCACTGGCGTTGGGGCCAACGCCTCCTTGAGCGCGAGATCGGTCATGTGCCCCCGGCCTGTAGCGGCCAGGCTGCTGTACAACGTCACCTGATAGTGCTCGGCCTGCGGATAGCGCGCTTGAAACTGCTCGGCGGCGCGGCGCGGGGCCATGGTGTGGCTGCTCGACGGGCCGTGGCCGATGCGATAGAGCTCGCGGATCGATTCCATAAGCGTTCCTTTCAGGGTGAGGGATTCAGAAACTGCTTCTCATGAAGCTGGCGGTACAGGCCGCCCTGGGCCAGCAGCGCTTCGTGCGTCCCTTGTTCGACGATGCGGCCCCCATCCACCACGCAGATCATGTCGGCATGGCGCACCGTGCTGAGCCGGTGCGCGATAACGATGGCCGTGCGGCCGGCCAACAACTGCCGGATCGCGTCCTGGATGAACCCTTCGGTAACCGTGTCGACGCTGGCCGTCGCCTCGTCCAGGATCAAAACGCGCGGGTCGGCCAATGCCGCGCGGGCGATGCAGATAAGCTGCCTCTGGCCCACCGAAAGATTGACGCCCCCCTCCAGTATCTCGGTGCGGTAGCCATCCGGCAGCGCCGCGATGAAGTCATGGGCGCGCGCCAGCCGCGCGGCAGCCTCGATCTGCTCAACAGCGGCATCGGGCCGGCCAAACGCGATGTTGTCGGCGATCGTGCCCGAAAAGAGAAAAGGATCCTGGGGCACCAGCCCCATCTGCTGGCGCAGAGACCGCTGCTGCACGCTGCGCACATCGATGCCGTCGATCCGCACCGCGCCGTCAGACACATCGTAGAAACGCGCCACCAGGTTCGCGATCGAGGTCTTGCCCGCGCCCGTCGGGCCCACCAACGCCGCCGTCTGGCCGGCCGCGATGTGGAGGTCGACATCATGCAGCACATCCACCTCGCCCCGGTAGGCGAAGCGCACGTTGTCCAGCACCACGTCACCTCGAATCCGAGGCATGAGCCCCGCGCCCGGCCGATCGGCAACGTCCGGCCGCGTGTCCAGCACCTCCAGCACGCGCTCGCCGCCGGCCATGGCCGCTTGCATGGTGGTGTAGAGCTGGCTCAACTCCTGGATCGGCTCGAAGAAGCGGGAGACGTAGGCCAGGAACGCCACCACGATGCCCAGGGTCAGCTCCCCCTGCGCCACAGCCGACCCGCCGAACCATAGCACCACCGCCGTCGCCACCAGACTCAATACCTCCACCACCGGCAGGAAGATGAAGGAGAGGGTCATGGCCGAGACCGTCGCGTCCCGGTTGGCCGCGTTGATCCGCTCGAAGCGTTCCTGGGTGGCGCCCTCCTGCGTGAACGCCTGGATCACGCGCATGCCGGAGAGGCCCTCCGCGAGATCGCCCACCACCGCGGCAATGCGGGCGCGCGTCTGACGGAAGGCGACCTGCGCGCGGCGCGCAAACCAGATCGTCGCCAACACCATCACCGGCACAACCGTGAATGCCAGCAGCGCCAGTCGCGGGCTCATGGAAAACATCACGACCACGATGCCGATCAGCAGCACGCTGTCGCCCAACAGGGTCACAAGCCCGGACGACAATAGGTCGTTGATCACCCCCACGTCGTTGACGACGCGCGAGATGGTGACGCCGACGATGTGCGTGTCGTGATAGCCCAACGGCAATGCCTGGAGATGCCGGAACAGGTCGCGGCGGAGGGTCGCCAGCACCCGCAGCCCCACCCAGGACAACAGCCAGCGTTGGCCGGCCGCGGCCAGGTAAAGCCCGACCCAGACCACGGCGATGAGCAGCGCGGTGCGGGTCAGCCCCGGCAAGTCGCCCTGCGCCATGTTGCCATCGATGGCAACCTTCACCAGGTAGGGGGTCGCTAATGACAGCAGCGACGTCACCAGCATCAGCGCCAGTGCGCCAGCCATCTGCCGCCAGTAGGGACGCAGGAAGCCGAGCAAGCGCAGCGCGATGCGCCGGTCGAACGCCCGGCCGTCGGGCTTGTCGCCGAAGCTCTCCAGGACCCCTCCGGGCCCCATACGGGACGCGCTGCCCCCAATTGAGAAACTCATCGCTGTCTTATCCATCTAGAAACCAGGTTTCTCGCAGAAACCTGGTTTCTACGTTTCATGATCGAGATTCCTGCGGCTTAAGCTGGCGGTGATAGATCTCCGCATACAAGGCGGAGGACCGCAACAACGCCGCGTGCGTGCCGGCCGCGGCGATGCGCCCGCGATCCAGCACCAGGATCTGGTCGGCCAGCCGCACGGTGCCCAGACGCTGGGCGATGACAAACGACGTGCGGCCGGCCATCAGCCGCGCCAGCGCGGCCTGGATCAGCCGCTCGGTTTCGGTGTCCACGCTGGCAGTCGCGTCGTCAAGGATCAGGATGCGCGGGTCGCGCAACAGTGCACGGGCAATCGCGACGCGCTGCTTCTGCCCGCCCGACAGCGTCACCCCGCGCTCCCCCACATGGGTATCGTAATCCGATGGCATCTGCATGATGAAGTCATGCGCCTGGGCCGCCTGGGCAGCGGCGATGATCTCCGCCTCGCCGGCGCCCGGCCGGCCGAACGCGATGTTCTCACGGATCGTGGTCGCGAAGAGCGCCGTCTCTTGCAGCACAATGCCCACCTGGTCGCGCAGGGAGCTGAGTTGCACCGACCGCACGTCGTAGCCGTCGACCGTGATGCGGCCGCGGGTCGGGTCGTAGAACCGCGGGATCAGATTGATGATGGACGACTTGCCCGACCCGGTCATGCCCAGCAGCGCGACCACCTGGCCGGGCTGCACGTCGAACGAGACGTCGTCCAACACCCGGTGCCGGCCGAAGTAGCTGAAAGAGACATGCTCGAAGCGCACCGCTCCGCGCAGCGTCGGCAGCGGGATCGCGTCCGGCGCCTCACGCACCTCCGAGCGCGCGTCCAGGATCTCGAAGATGCGCTCGCCGGCTGCGATCGCCATTGCGATCGCTGGCAGGATCATTCCCAGCCGCCGCACCGGAACGTAGAGCTGGCCCAAATAGGTGGAAAAGGCGACCAGCTCGCCCAGGGTCAGCCGGCCGCGCACCACCAGCGAACCGCCATACCAAATGATGAAGACGGTGCCGAGGTTGGCGATGAGATCAAGCAGCGGGGTATTCAGCGATTGCAGGCGGGCCGCCGCGGCAGAGAGGTCAAACCAACGCCCATTCTCCCGGTCGAAGCGGCCGATCTCCGCATCCTCTTGAGCGAACGACTTCACGACGCGCGCACCGCGCAGGTTTTGCTCGAGCCGGGTCGTCAGCACGGCCAGTTGCTGCTGAACGGCCAGCGACAGGGGCCTGAGGCGGCGGCTGATGTAGAGCGCGCGGTGCGCCAGCAGCGGCATGGCGCCCAGGGCCAACAGCGCCAGCAGCGGATTCATCGTCAACAGCACGATGGCGGTGCCCAACAGCAGCACAGCGCCCTCGGCCAGGCGCAGGAACGCGCGGCCGGTGACGAAGCGGATGCGATCCACATCCTGCACCGCGCGCGACAGAAGCTGCCCCACCTGGGCGCGATCATGATACGAGAAGGAAAGGGTGGACAACTGCCGGTAAAGCGCGTTGCGCAGGTCGTAGGCGACCCCCTGGGAAGCGATTTCGGTGCTGCGTCCCTGAATGAAGTTCAACAGGCCGCGGACAAGCGCCAACCCCAGGATCGCCATCACCGCAGCGCCCAAGGCGCGCTGATCCTGTCCGCCGATCCCCCGATCCACCGCCCGGCGGATAAGCTGCGGGATCAGCAGCGTCAGGCCGGTGACGGCCAACAATGTGAAGTACGCGGCGCCGGTGTGCCGCCAGTAGGGGCGCAGATAGCCGAAGCAGCGGCGCAGGATGCGTCCCGCTCCCGGCTGCGTCATGGCGATCGGCGGCGGCTCGCTGATGGATGACATCGTTACGACATCGCCTCCAGGGCCTCCCAGCGCGCATAGGCATCGGCCAACTCAGTCTCGATGGCCTTCAGGCGGGCAGTTGCCTGCGTCACCTCGTCGCCGCGCTGCTGGTAGAGCTCGGGGGCAGCCATCTCGCGATAGAGCCGGCCCTGCTCGGCCTCCAGCGCTTCGATCTGACCGGGCAGCGCATCCAACTCCTGACGCTCCTTGAAGGTGAGTCGTCGCGGCCGTTCGGGAGCCTCAGCAGGCCTGACAGGTTTCGGCGCCCTTTCGGGCCTGGGGGCAGGCGCATCTGCCTGGGGTGCAGCGCGCTGGCGCACATAATCGTCGTAGCCGCCCGCGTACTCACTGACGCGGCCATCCGCCTCAAGCGCCAGCGTGCTGGTCACCACGTTGTTGAGCAACTCGCGATCGTGGCTCACCAACAGCAGCGTGCCTTCGTATTCCAGCAGCAGCTCCTCCAGCAGCTCCAACGTCTCCAGGTCCAGATCGTTGGTCGGCTCATCCAGCACCAGCACGTTGGCCGGCCACGCAAAAAGGCGCGCCAGCAGCAGCCGATTGCGCTCGCCGCCCGACAAGGCGCTGACATAGACCCGGGCACGTTCCGCAGTGAACAGGAACTCCTGCAAGTAACCGACAACGTGGCGAGGACGGCCATTGACCGTGATGAACTCGCGGCCATCGGCTACATTGTCCAACACGGTGCGATCCTCGTCCAACTGGGCGCGCAACTGGTCGAAGTAGGCGATGGTCAGGTTGGCGCCGTGCTGCACCGTGCCCGTCTGCGGCAACAAGTCACCGATCAGCAGCCGCAACAGCGTGGTCTTGCCCGAACCGTTGGGGCCGACAATGCCGACCTTGTCCCCGCGCAGGATGGTGGTGTTCAGGCCGCGCACCACCCCTGCGCCGCCGTGGCTGAAGCTGACATCGGCCGCCCGCAGCACCAGCTTGCCCGATCGCTCGGCCTCCTGCATCTGCATGCGCAGCACGCCGGGCTGCTCGCGGCGGGCGCGGCGCTGCTGGCGCAGCCGCTCCAACGCCCGCACCCGACCCTCGTTACGCGTCCGCCGCGCCTCGATGCCCTGCCGGATCCACGCCTCTTCCTGCGCCAGCTTCTTGTCGAACTCGGCCTGTTGGGTGGCTTCAGCCGCAAGAACGCCGCCTTTGCGCGCCGCGAAAGTGTCGTAGTCACACGACCAATCGATCAACCGGCCGCGGTCGATCTCGATGATACGGGTGGCCAGCTTGCGCAGGAAGGCGCGATCGTGGGTCACAAAGATCAACGTGCCGGCATAGCGCAGCAGGTACGCTTCCAGCCAGGCGATGGCATCGGTGTCCAGGTGGTTGGTAGGCTCATCGAGGAGCACGATGTCAGGGTCACGCACCAGGCCGCGGGCCAGGAGCACGCGACGCTTGAGCCCGGCGGAGAGCTGTCCGAACTCGGCGCCCGGGTCGAGCTGCATGCGCGCCAGGATGGTGTCCAAGCGCAGACGGCGGCGCCAGGCCTCCTCTGCAGCATCCCCGGTCGCGGCGGCGCTGCCGGGTTCCAGGCCGGCGGCCACCACCTCAGCCACGGCGCCCGCCAGCCCTTGCGGCACATCCTGGGTCAGGTAGGCCACGCGCAGCCCTTGCTGCCAGCCCTTGCCGGCGACGATCTCCCCTTCATCAGGCGCCAGCTCGCCTGCGATGATCTTAAGGAGCGTGGACTTACCCACGCCGTTGCGCCCAAGCAGTCCTAAGCGCTCCCCGCGCTCGATCTGCAGGCTGATCCTTTCCAGGACGAGCGCGCCGCCGAACCCGATGCTTACATCCCGCATGCTCAATAGAGACATGAAGATCTCAGCTTATCCCTTCACGTTGATCGTGACGGTCCAGCCGTAAGGATCAGGAACGCGGCCATACTGGATGTCGGTCAACGCCTGGTAAAGCTGCCGCTCCACCGGCCCCGGCTCATTGTTGTTCAGGGTGACCGCCTCATCCTCGTCGCCGAGCTTGCCCACCGGCGCGATGACGGCGGCCGTGCCGATGCCGAACGCCTCGGTGATCCGTCCACCGCGGATATCCGCCAAGGCCCGGTTCACGTCGATGCGCTCCTCGCTGACCGTGTAGCCGAAGTCAGGCGCCATCTTCAGCAGCGAGTCGCGGGTGATCCCGGGCAGAATGCTGCCTGACAGCGCGGGGGTGACGATGTGCTTCCCGTCGTAGACGAAGGCGATGTTCATAGCGCCCACTTCCTCGACATAGCGCCGTTCCACCGCATCCAGCCAGAGCACTTGCTGATAGCCCAGGCCGCTTACTTTCTCCGCCATGTAGAGGCTGGCGGCGTAATTGCCGCCGGTCTTGGCCTCGCCGGTGCCGCCGCGCACCGCACGCACCTGATTCCACGAGATATAGACCGCCACCGGATTGAAGCCGCTGGCAAAATACGGGCCCACCGGGCCTACGATGATGTAGTGCAAGAAGCTATGGCTGGCGTGGACGCCCAGGTCGACGTCGGTCGCGATCAGCGTCGGACGGATGTACAGGGAGGCGCCGTCTTGCGCGGGGACCCATGCGTGTTCCAGCCCCACCAATTCGACCAGCGCCTCGACATGCTCCTCAGGGTCCACCTGCGCCATCGCCATGCGCTGCGCCGAGCGGTTGAATCGCGCCGCGTTCTCCCACGGGCGAAACAAGTTGATATTCCCGTCGGGCCGCCGATAAGCCTTAAGGCCCTCGAAGATCTCCTGAGCGTAGTGAAGGACGGACGTAGCAGGATCCAGGTTCAGCGGCCGATAAGGCACGATGCGCGCATCGTGCCACCCTTGCTCCGGCGTGTAACGTTGGCTGAACATGCGGTTGGAGAAGTGACGCCCAAAACCCAGAGCCGTGGGGAAGGGCTTCATATCATGCTGTTCCAGAGGTTCAACGGTAATCTTCATGGCAACTGCCTTTCGCAGGATGTGCATCCCGGTCTGTGCGCCCTGAGACGCCGGCCGGACGACGCATTGTACAACCATAAGCAACTCACAGGCAAGTCACTCCCGTAGCGGATCAGGATCCCAGCCCATGCTCATTGTCAAATCATCTGCTCGGTGGTATCATAGAAGCCGACCAAATGACTTCCTCAATCGAGTTTCCATCTGCGGCCTGAGCTCTTTCGACGGGAGGCAAACTGATGGAATCGCATAAGATGGCGTTCATCAGAGAAGTCCCTCTCTTTGCCTCGCTGCGAGGGACAGAGACCCAATTCCTTGCAGAGATCCTCCAGGAGCGCGAGTATCCGGCCGGCACGCTGCTTTTTCGAGAAGGTGAGCCGGGAGCCAGTCTCGCCATTCTGGTCGATGGCGAGGTTGAGATCATCAAAGCGCTGGAGACCCCCGACGAGCGCCTGTTGGGCGTGCGCAGGCCCGGCGACTTCTTCGGTGAGATGAGCCTCCTCGACCCCGATGGGCTGCGCACAGCAAGCGTACGCGCACGCACCTCTCTGCGCCTGCTTGAAATGCGCCGGGCGGATTTCGACGCCGCAGTCCAGCAGCGTCCGGCGCTGGCCTATGAGATCATGCGTGTGCTCAGCCTGCGCTTACGCGAATCGGACAATACCACCATCGCCGATCTGCGCGCCAAAAACCGTGAGCTGGCCGAGGCCTATGCGGAGCTGAAAACGGCGCAAGCGCAGATCATCGAGAAGGAGAAGCTGGAACAGGAGCTGCGCACCGCGCACTGGATTCAGCAGAGCATCCTGCCGCGCAGTTTCCCGCGGCTGGAGGGGTGCGACTTCGGCGCTCGCATGGAGCCGGCGCGGGCCGTGGGCGGCGACCTTTTCGATTTCATCCCACTCAGCCCAAACGCCGTCGGGGTGGTCATCGGCGATGTCTCGGATAAGGGCGTGCCCGCCGCGATCTTCATGGCGCTCACGCGCAGCCTGCTGCGCGCCGTAGCCAGCCCCGCGATCTCACCGCGGCGGGTCCTGCAGCGCGTCAACAACTTGCTGCTCGACATGAACCAGGCCGGGATGTTCGTCACTGCCCTCTACGGCATCGTGGATCGGCCCGCAGGCCGCCGCAGCGCCGGCGAATTCCGTTACGCGCGCGCCGGGCACGAACTGCCGCTGCTGCTTAACTCCGATGGCCAGGTCACGTTGGCGCCGCATGGGCCGGGCGCGCCGCTGGGCATCTTTGAGGGCGTCATGCTGGATGAACAGACGATTCCCCTGCCGCCCGGCAGCACGATCCTCCTCTACACCGATGGCGCCACCGACATCACCGGGCCGGAGGGAGAGTTGTTTGGGCTGGAACGTCTGCAAACGTTAGCGCAAACCAGCCTGAACGGCCACACAGCCCAGGCGTTCTGTGATGAGATCTGGCGCGGGCTCACCGCCTACCAGGGAACCAGCAGCCAGGACGACGACGTGGCACTGGTGACTATACGGGCCATTTCAGAAAAGGCCTGATATGGATGACAACCTCCCCAACCCGATCCGTGTGGAAGATCTGATGACTGCACTGGACCACTGTGAGGTTACGCTATGATGGATCTCCAGTCTACGCTTGCACCCAAAGGGCCCGACCCGGCGCGACTGCCAGCGACCATGGCCGGCCGACCCTACGGCATTGACGAGATGGGACGTCCGCTTAACCGCACCAAGGGCAACATCGTAGCCTCAACGGTGTCGTACATGCTCGAATGCGTGGAGCGACGTGCGGCCCAGTCCTTGCCCCCGGAGCTTAGCGCGGCGGAACGGGAAGCCGGCCTAGCGCAAGCCAGAGCAGGCGCCATGTCCCAGTTGGTCGCGCGCCTGAACGCAGCCATCGCCGATCCGCACTACCATGTTGCGGCTGACTATCTGATGAACGAAGGCCACAACTACTCCGTGGAGCTCGACGTCTTTCTCAGTGAAATCTGCCGGGATCTCTCGGGTGATGCACGCTTCCACTTCAACAGCGGCGCCAGGAGCATCTCCGCTGCCGTGCTTCAGTTGGCGCGTCCCTTCTCGCTCAGGCAAGTTTATGGCGTGCTGCCCCGCTTCGCCGCCAAGTTCGCCGCTACGGAGTTTCAGGTCAGCCGGGTGACCGCGAACTCGGCCACGATCCAATGGTACGCCACTAACGATCTTGCGCAACTGCCCCCGGCGCTCCATCGGCTGTTCCTCGACTACAGTTGCCAGTATATTCAAGGCGCATTTTCCAGCATCCCGCAGGTCCACTCCGGATTGCCACCGGCGGACATCCGCGACCTCCATTGCCAGTTGCACGGCGACGCATACTGCGAGTGGGAGTTCACCTGGGTCAAGGCGCGGAAATGGACCACAACTGAGCGCAAAAAGGCGACAGAAGCCATTGATGAGAAGGCGATGCCCAAGGACTGGCTGTTCGCAGCAGAGATCGGGCCGGACGAGACAGCGCATGCCGCCTCCGCTCCGCAACCCGATGAGTCAATGCCCCCGCTTCCTCCCTATATCGAAAACCCGCCTTTTGGCGCCGACCTGAATGGACGGCCTATTCGGCAGATTACGGGCGGGGGCATGATCGGCGCGCTACGACAGATGCATGACTACTTGGGCCAGCAGAAAAGTCGCGAACTGCCAGCGGACATGCCTCCAGAGGAACGGCGGGCGTGCATCGCGCAGGCCCAGGGCGCGGCGCTCGACGACCTGGCCGCGCGTCTGAATGCGGTCATCACCGATGCGCGCTATCACGTCACGCGCGACTATTTGCTGGATGAAAGCCATTACTACTCGCACGAGTACAACCTGTACGTGAATGAATTCGCGCGCGAGATTTCTGGTGACCCCGACTTCCATTTCCACCGCGGCCTTAAGAGCATCCCCGCTTCAATCATCAAACTGGTGCGCCCGCTTTCGCTGCGCCGAGTCTACGCGTTGGTTCCCCCCCTTACAGCCAAAGTCACCGAGGCCGATTTGCGGGTTGTGAGCACTGGGCCGAATTCAGCGGTTCTCCAGTGGTTTCCTGCTCGCCAGCTCGCTCAACTGCCGGCGAGTCTCCACCATCGTTATCTCAGCATGGCTTGTCAGGCTTATCAGGGTGTCTTTGCCGCAATTCCGCGAGTGCACAGCAGCTTGCCTGTGGCCCACATTCAGGAGCATTCCTGCGTGCTGCGCGGGGACGAGTGTTGTGAGTGGGAGTTCACCTGGGAGCTGGCGCGACGGAGCATCGGCCCGGAAGTCGTGGGCGGCGCACTCCTCTCTGTGGCGCTGCTGAGCTATACGCTGGCGCGGCTGCCGGGCTGGGAATGGACCGCGGCAGCCACAGCCTTGCTTCCTGGCTTGTGCGGTTGGCTCCTGTGGCGCTCGAAAGGGCTGGCTGAGAGCCATAAAGAGGCCGAACGCTTGCTGCTGGAAACGCGAGACAGCGCAGAGCAGCAGTACGACGATTTCCAACAGACCAATGCGGACTTGCAGCTCTCCAACGTTACGCTCAACCAGAAACTGTCCGAACTCACCGCGCTGCACGAAATCGGCCTCGCGTTGAGCGCCACGCTGGATGTCGGTGAGCTGTTGGATAAAAGCCTGCAAGCTGTGACGACCCACCTATCGTTCGACCGGGCGTTGATCCTGTTGATCGAAGAGCGCAAAGGAAATCGTGTCTTGACCGGCGGCCGCCAGATCGGCGGCACACCGGAAATGGCCACGCTGCTGGCGGGGCTAGAGGTCCCGCTTGAGGGCTCGAACGGCATGCATGCCGCGTCGTTCCTGGCCGAGATCGTGCGTTCCGGACAGCCGCTGCTGGTGCGTGATACGGCCGCGGAGACGATGGATGCAGCCGCACGGGCGTACCTGGAGGCACTGCAAACCCGCGCGTTCCTGGCGGTGCCGCTGATCGCCCAAGGCAGAACGGTGGGCCTGCTGGCCGTGGACAACGCCCTCACCGGCCGGCCCCTCCTCGAAACCAGCCAGGATCTGCTCTCAACGGTCGGCGCCCAGATCGCCAGTGCTGTTGACAGCGCACAAGTGTACCAGACTCTGGAACAACGTGTGGCAGCGCGCACCGTTGAGCTTGCCGATGCCACACAAGTGGCCGAGCAGGCCCGCGCGGCTGCCGAACGGACCGATCAGGAAAAAGGCGCTTTGCTGCATGAGATCGGCGTCATGCTGGATGCGATTGACTATGGCGTCCTCCTGATGAGTCCGGACCTGCGTGCCCGCATCGGAAACCGTGCGTTCCGCGAGATGTGGGGCATCCCTGAGGAATTCATGGCCAGAGCGCCGGCCCTGGCCGAGATGATCAACTACAACCGCGACACCGGCCTCTACGATGTGCCGCGCGAACAATGGGACACCTACGTCGCCCAACGTGTAGAGGCAGTCCGTCGGGGCGCTATTCCAGCTACCCCATTCCGGCGCGGCGATGGCCGCATCCTCAGGTATCAAGCGCTGATGCTCCCCGACGGCGGCAGGATGCTGACCTACTTCGATATCACGGACCTGGTGCGGCAGAATGAGTATCTGGCGGCGCTGCATGAGACTACGGTAGGTCTGATGGGGCGGCTCGACGTGACGGAACTGCTGGAAACCCTGGTCACCCGAGCCGGGCAATTGGTGGGAGCGCCGCACGGGTTCATCTATCTGCTGGAACCGGGAGAGACGGAACTGGAATGCAAGGTCGGTGTAGGCGCCCTCAGTCAGATGGTCGGCTCACGAAGGAAAACAGGGGAGGGCCTGGCCGGAAAGGTCTGGCTGACGGGTGAGCCGCTGATCGTCGCTGACTACGACGAGTGGACCGGCCGCGTAAGCCAGTTCCAGCCAGGCCTCTTGGGCGCGATCATGGGGGTGCCGCTTACCTCCGGCGGCCAGGTGATAGGCGCCATCGGCTTGGCCTACGATTCCGGAGCAACTGGAACCTTCGGTGAGGGTGAAGTAGCGCTGTTAAGCCGCTTCGCGCAGCTCGCCTCGGTCGCGCTGGACAACGCACGGCTCTATGCCGCGGCCCAGGAGACTCAGCGCCGCCTGACCGATATCATCAACTTCTTGCCCGACGCCACGGTCGTGATTGACGAGCAGGGGGGCGTCATCGCCTGGAACCAGGCCATCGAAGCAATGACGGGAGTCTCGGCGCAGGCGATGTTGGGCAAGGGAGATCACGAATATGCGCTCCCATTCTATGGCGAGCGCCGGCCAATCTTGATCGACCTGGTATTTGAACCCGAGGAAGAGCTGGAGCAGAAATACGCCCACATCCAACGATATGGCAGCACCTTGATCGGTGAGACCTATGTGCCGCGGCTGCGGGGTGGTGCGCGCTATCTGTTGGGCACCGCCTCCGTGCTGCGCGACGCCAAGGGCAACGTGGCCGGCGCCATCGAGATCATCCGTGACATCACTGACCGCAAAATCGCGGAGGAAACCATACTGCGCAGTGAGGCGCGCTACCGGCTGCTGTCTGATATCGGTCAGGCATTATCGGCCAGGCTGGACCTGCAGGGCCTGGTTGAGCTAATTGCTGAGCAGACGGCGCGCGTGATGTATGCCGAGAACATGATCATCGCGCTCCACGACCCCGCACGCCACGAGATCGACTACGTCCTCAGCCGCAACCCGAACGAGGTGCAGCCCGGCGTACGGCTTCCGCTTGATGGCTGCATGGCGGGTTATATCGTCAAACACCACAAATCTGTGCTCGTACGAAACATGACGGCGGACGAGCTTCAACGCATGACGGGCGTCACGATCTTTGGGCCGCCAGCCGCCTCATGGCTGGGCGTACCAATGATGATAGGGGCTACTGGGGCCGGCGCGGACGAGGCAGGCGAGCGCGTATTGGGCGTGATCATGGTGCAACACTACACCGACCCGAACGCCTACGACGAGTCAGATCAAGCGCTGCTGGAGGCGATCGCCAATCAGGCGGCCATCGCACTGGAGAACGCCCGGCTGTACGATGAAATCCAACAGGAGAAGCGTTACTTCGAATCACTGGTTCTGGCCAACCCCGCAGCCGTTGTGGTGATCGACCAAACCGGACACATCGTCTCTTGGAATCCGGCGGCCGAGAACCTATTCGGCTATCGCCAGGATGAGGTGATCGGTCGAAACATCGACGATCTAGTCTCCGACGGGGCTGCCAGAACCGAAGCAACCAGTTTGACCCGGCAGGCAGAGACCGGCAGCACCATACACGTCATCACGCAACGAAACCGGCGAGATGGCAGCCTGGTCGACGTCGAGGTCCATGCGGTGCCGGTGTATGCCAATGCGCTATCAGGACAACGCCGGCAGCAAGCCGGCACCCTGGTCATCTACCACGACTTAACCGAGCTCAAACGCGCCGCAGCCGGGTTGCGTGAGTCCGAGGAAAAGCTGCGTCTCATCTTTGAGAACGCCTTTGACGGCATCAGCATCTACGAAGACCTCCCGGACGAGGACAGGCGCATCCTGGTGGAGTGCAACGAGCGCTACTGCGAGATGGCCGGCCGCAGCAGAGACGAACTGTTTTCGATCGCCGATACCCGCACCATACAGCACAACGTCGAAAATGCCCCCGAAGCGACCGATTGGGTATTCGTCAGATCGGGACAGCATTTTTCGGGGATCTTCTCGTGGATTCGCCCGGATGGCAAAGAGAACCTCGTCGAGTACAGCGCCGCGCCGACCAGGGTGGGGAACCGCTACTTCACCATCGGCCTGGACCGGGATATCACCCAACGCATGCGAGCCGAAGAGGAGTTGCGCCAGGCCAAGGACGCGGCCGAGGCCGCCACCCAGGCCAAGAGCTCGTTCCTGGCCATGATGAGCCACGAGATTCGCACGCCGATGAATGCCATCATCGGCATGAGCGGTCTGCTGCTGGACACCCCCCTGAACGCGGAGCAGCGCGACTTTGCCGAGACGATCCGCAACAGCGGCGACGCACTGCTGACCATCATCAACGACATCCTCGACTTCTCCAAGATCGAAGCCGGCAAGATGGCGCTGGAGGGGCAGCCGTTCGATCTGCGCGAATGCGTGGAGTCAGCGCTGGATCTGATGAAGCTGAAGGCCGCCGAAAAGGGATTGGAGCTGGCCTGCGAGATTGCACCCAACGTGCCCCCGGCCATCATCGGCGATGTCACCCGCCTGCGCCAAATCCTGGTCAACCTGCTGGGCAATGCGGTCAAGTTCACCGAGACGGGGGAGGTGGTGGTGACGGTTACGAGGGACACGGAGACACGGAGACGCGGGGACACGGAGACACGGGGACGCGGGGATGCGGAGACGGTCTCCGCGTCTCCCCCTCTCCCCCTCTCCGTGTCTCTGCATTTCGCCGTCCGAGACACCGGCATTGGCATCCCGCCCGACCGGCTGGACCGGTTGTTCCAGGCGTTCAGCCAGGTGGATGCCTCGACCACGCGCCGGTACGGTGGCACCGGACTGGGACTGGCGGTCAGTAAGCGGCTGGCCGAGATGATGAACGGCAATATGTGGGCCGAGAGCGCTGGCACGGACCAGGGTTCGACGTTCCACTTCACGATCACGGCCCAGGTGGCGCCCAACTACCAGCCGCGATTACACCTGACCGACGCACAGCCGCAGTTGGCGGGCCGCCGCGCCTTGATCGTCGACGACAACGCCACCAATCGCCGGATCCTTGCCGCACAGACGGGGTCGTGGGGCATGCAACCTTATGTCACCGGCTCGCCCATTGAAGCACTAGAATGGGTGCGCCGTGGCGACGCGTTTGACATAGCCATCCTGGATTTGCACATGCCGGAGATGAGCGGCGTGGAGCTGGCAGCCGCGATCCGTGCGGTTGAAAGCGGCAAGTTGATAGTTGAAGGTTCCCCACCTTCGACTTTGAACCTTGAACCTGTCACCGAGCTGCCGTTGATCCTGACCTCGTCCTTGGGGAGCAGAGAGAGCGCCGGCGACATCACGACATTTGCCTCATACCTGGCGAAGCCGATCCGACCGTCCGCGTTATTAGAGGCGCTGACGGGTGTGCTCGCTGAGCGCTCCGCGGTGGCAACCAAACCGGCAGTACCCGCGCGAGCCTCTCCCGCCTTCGACACCGGAATGGCGAACCGTCGCCCACTGCGCATCCTCCTGGCGGAAGACAACGCCGTCAACCAGAAGCTTGCACTGCGCCTGCTGGCGCAGATGGGCTACCGCGCGGACGTAGCCGCCAACGGCCTCGAAGCCGTCCAGGCGGTCGAACGCCAGCCCTACGATGTGATCCTGATGGATGTGCAGATGCCCGAGATGGATGGGCTGGAGGCGACCCGGCAGATCTGCACGCGCTGGACACAGGAGCAACATCCACGATGGGCCCGACCCCGCATCATTGCCATGACGGCGAATGCCATGCAAGGGGATCGCGAGCTATGCCTGGCGGCTGGCATGGATGACTACCTGGCCAAGCCGATCCATGTGGATGAGCTGGTTATCGCCCTGGGGCGGAGTTGTTGAGAAAACTTAAGAAAGGCACATCATGCAAGAAGACCACATCATCGATCGCACCGTCCTGGACAGCCTGCTGGAGAGCTTCGGCGGGGACCTGGAGTTCCTGGGCGAAATGCTCGACGCCTTCTTCGAGGATTCGCCGCGGCAGTTGGAGGCCGCGCAAGCAGGCCTGGACGCAGGCGATGCCGAGGCTGTGCGCCGTGCGGCGCATAGCATGAAGTCCAGCTGCGCCAACTTCGGCGCCCTAACTCTGTCCGCCCAGTGCAGAGAGCTCGAAATGCTAGCCAGAACAGGATCGCTCGAGGGGGGAGCTGAACAGCTTGCCCGCATCGTCACAGGCTACGAAACGGCGCAAGCCGCATTGAAGGCCATCCGCCCCAGGAGCTGACATGCCCGACTTGCAGGGAGCAGGACGCGTCCTAGTCGTTGATGACAATATTATCAACCGCAAGCAACTGGCACGCCTGCTGACCGATCAGGGTTACAGCGTCACAGTTGCCGAGGACGGGCGCCAGGCCGTTGTCTTGCTGAACAGCGTGGATGGCAGGGACGCAAACGCGGCCCGTGGCGGCGCTTCGCCGTTCGATGTGATTCTCCTGGACATCCTAATGCCCGAGATGGACGGTTACCAGGTGCTGGAATGGGTCAAGAGCCAACAGCATCTCCGCCATATCCCGGTCATCATGATCTCAGCGCTCGACGAGTTGGAGAGCGTCGTCCGCTGCATCGAGTCCGGCGCGGCTGACTTCCTGCCAAAGCCATTCAAGCCTGCGCTGCTCCAGGCGCGGCTGCGCGCCTCGCTGGCCGAAAAGCGGCTGCGCGACCTGGAGCTCGAGTACCTGGAGCAGGCTAGCCGCGTCGCAGAGGCCGCCCTGGCGGTGGAGGCTGGCCGCTTCGACCCTGCCACGCTGGACGCAGTCGGCGCCCGCGAAGATGCCCTCGGCCGGCTCGCTCGCGTTTTTCAGCGCATGGCGGCCGAGGTTTACCTGCGTGAGCAGCGCCTGCGGCAGCAGTTGAAGCAGTTGCGCCTCGACATGGAAGAGATGAAGCGTGCGCAGGGAGAGTCGCTCGCCATCTATATGCCCGCAGACCGGCAGCGCGCCCTGGCGCACGGGAGCACCCTCCCTGACCGCGCGAACGGCGCCGCACTCTTCGCTGACATTTCCGGCTTCACCCCCTTGACCGGCGCGTTCGTACAGGAGCTAGGGCTCGAACGCGGCGCCGAAGAGTTGACCCGCACCATCAACCAGGTCTACACCGTGCTGATCGACGAAGTGCACCGGTGCGGCGGCAGCATCATCGGCTTCGCCGGCGACGCGATCACATGCTGGTTTGACGATGGTGCTCCGACTGACCAACGCCCCTACGCGTCAGCCCTGGCCGCGATCGCCTGCGGCCTGGCGATGCAGGATGCCATGGCCCTATGCAACATCGTTACCACACCCGGGGCCACAACCTTCGAACTGGCGGTCAAGGTCGCCATCGTCGCCGGCCCGGTGCGCCGCTTTCTGGTCGGCGATCCGAGCATCCAGGTCATCGAGGCGATTGCCGGACAGACCCTTGACCGGCTCGCCGCGGCCGAACACGCCGCTCACCGGGGCGAGGTGGTGGTTCAGGGCGAGCTGGTGGAACAACTCGCCGGCCGTTTCATCGTGCGCGACCGGCGCACCGACGACCGCGGCCGGCCCCTGGCGGTCGTTGGCGGGCCGATCGAAGGCGCACCGCTGGCGCCCTGGTCCGACCTGCCGGCCGAAAGCCTTACCGACGCCCAGTGCCGGCCGTGGGTGCTCCCCTTCGTGTACGAGCGCGCCCACAGCGGGCATAAGCAATTCCTCTCCGAGCTACGCCCGGTGTCGGCGCTATTCATCAACTTCAAAGGCATCGACTACGATGCCGACCAGACCGCCGGGACGAAGCTGGATGCCTACGTTCGGTGGGTGCAGCAGGTGGCGCAGCGCTACGAGGCGGTCTTCGATCATCTGACGATGGGCGACAAGGGCAGTTACATCTGCCTCGCGTTCGGCGCGCCCATCGCACACACCGACGACGAGATGCGCGCAGTCCATGCCGCGTTGGAGCTGCTCTCCCCGCCGGCGGAGTTGGCGTTCATTGGAGCGCTCCGGATCGGCGTCGCCGCGGGCCAGGCGTTGGTGGGCACGTACGGCGGCAAGGGCCGCCGCACCTATGGCATCCAGGGCGACCGGGTCAACCTGGCCGCGCGCCTCATGATCGCCGCGCCGGTGGGCGATATCCTCTGCGACGACGAGATCTACCGCGCGGCCCGGGGGCAGGTAACCTTCACACCCCTGCCGCCGATTCGGGTCAAAGGCTTCGCTGAGCCGGTGGCCATCTATCGCCCGGCGCCTCACCTTTTGAGCCCTTCTCCTGACGGAAACGCACATCCGGGAGGCGGGATGTGGAAGGCGAGGTCCCGGCTGGACCATCTCTCACCTTCCGAGCAGTTGACGCTGAAAGTAGCCAGCGTCCTGGGATCGACCTTCACAGCCCCCGCCCTTCGCGAGATCTTCCCGGTGGACTCCGAGAAGTCACGTCTGGATGAACTCCTGGCCGGCCTGGTGGGGCAAGGCCTGCTGACGTGCGGCACAACAGCCGCAACAGACAGCGTGTATGCCTTTGCCGACGGAGCTGTGCATCATGCCGCCTACTCCTCAATGCTCTTCGTGCAGCGGCGGCATCTCCACCGCCGCGCTGCCGAGTGGTATGAAGGGGCGAACCGCGCCGAGCTTTCGCCCTGGTATGTCATCCTGGCGCATCACTGGCGTCACGCCGGCGAGCCGGCCAAGGCCGTCGAGTACCTGGAGTGGGCCGGCAGGCAGGCCCAGGCGCACGGCGCGCTCGATGAAGCTGAGCAGCTCTTCCGCGCAAGCCTGGAGCTCGAGGCCCAGTCGGCCGTCCTCAGTGCGGCCTACTACGCCCCGGCCGAAAGCCGCGCTGTCGGCCGCGGCAGCGCCGAGAATGCCGGCCCGGACAGCGCAGGCGCGATAGGCTACGCCCTGAGCCACCTGGAACGGGAATTAGGGTCTGAGCTGACCTATCACAACCTGTGGCATACCGTAGAAGATGTGCTGCCGGCAGTGCGCCGATTGGCCGGCATGAGCGGCATCAGCGCTAGTGACATGCAGCTATTGGAAGTGGCGGCAGCTTACCACGACATCGGGTACGTCATTGACCGTCAAGAGCACGAGCGTGCCGGCGCGGAGGTTGTCGCCCAGGTTCTGCCCGGCTTCGGCTTCACGTCAGAGCAGGTGGCGGCGGTGCAGGGGATGATCCTGGCCACCCGCCTGCCGCAATCCCCCCGCAGCCCGCTCGAAGAAATCCTGGCCGATGCCGATCTGGACGTGTTGGGCCGCGAAGATTCCCTGGCCCGCAGCCAGGCCTTGCGCGCCGAGTTGGCAGCCTTCGGCGCGCCGACAGACGAGATCGAGTGGGGCCGGCGCCAACTCAAATTCTTCCGCGAACACCGCTATTTCACCGCGGCGGCTCGCAACCTCCGGGAAGAGGGAGAGCGCCGGAACATCCGGACCGCGGAGGCGTTGTTGGCAGGGCAAGCCCAGGACCACGTGGCGGCCCCGGGCCAACCCGGTTAAAGCCTCGGGTCCAGTACGCTGTCAACGACTAGATTTGGAATTCCTGGTTCACGGGGTGCTGCCTGGGCAGCACGGGCGATCTGGTGTATGATATGCGGACGGATCAGCAACCGCCTGGACAGAGTCATGAGCAACCCGCGATCACAGGGACCCCGCCGCATCGACGGCTTCGTATTCGACCTCGACGGAACCGTCTACCTCGGTGACGACGCATTGCCCGGCGCGGTGGAGGGCATCGGCCGCCTGCGCAGCCTGGGCAAGCAAACGCTCTTCGTCAGCAATAAGCCGTTGGAGCCGCGCGAGGCCTACGCGGCGAAGTTGACGCGGCTGGGCATCCCGACCGGCCCGGAACAGGTGATCACCGCGGCCTATGTGCTGGGGCGCTACCTGGCGCGGAGGGAGCCGCACCTGCGGCTCTACGTGGTCGGTGAGGCCAACCTGAAGGCCGAGTTGCGCGGGCACGGGCTCACCGTGGTCGAGGAGCTGGCGGAGCAGGACCCCAAACAGGTGATGACCCCTGCCGGCATCGACGCGGTGGTGCTCGCCTTCGATCGCACGCTGGACTACCGCAAGCTCAACACGGCCTATCAGGCGCTGCTGAACGGCGCGCGTTTCTTCGCCACCAACGGCGACAAGATGTGCCCCCTGCCCGGCGGCGGCATCCCCGACGCGGGCCTGACGATCGCCGGGCTGGAGTACATCACCGGCCGGAAGCTCGAGCTGCTGGCCGGCAAGCCGTCGCCCCTGATCCTACAGGAGGCCATGGACCTGCTTCGCCTTACCCCCGGCCGCTGCATGATGATCGGGGACCGGCTCGAGACGGACATCCGTATGGGCCAGCAGGCTGGCATGGTCACCGCCGTGACGCTGACCGGCGCGAGCCGCCGCGAGGATGTGGCGCGCATGACCGACCCGCCCGATTTTGTGATCGAGAGCCTGGACCAGTTGCCGGCGTTGGTCGAATAGGCACGAAGAGGCCCGCTATGCCGCGCTGGAGCGGCATTTCATCCGCCACCTGGCGCCGCTCGCGCGCGGCTAATTGTCCGGCAAGATCAAGGTCAGGGCGCGCGTCACTTTCTGCAGTTCGCCCGAGTGGCCGCGCAACTGCTCCACATTGCCGGTCCGCAAGCCCTGGTTGACGTCGGTGATCGCCGTGGCGGTGTTCACGCTGCTGTCGATGATCGCCTGGGTGATCCGCTCCATCCTGGCCGCCAGCTCCAGCAGCTTGGGCGGCACCAACGGCAGCTTCTTGAGCCAGGGCAGCAGCAGATCGAGCACACCGTTGACGGTCTTCGCATACTTGACGGTCAACGTGTGCAGCGTGCCGAATGCCGAAGTCAGTTGAATACCGACGTCCTGGATGGCATCGATCATCACCTTGTGCTCGTCGATCATCGCGGTGATGTTCTGGAGCGAATCGGTCAGCTTATCTGAGAACCGGACAACCTCGTCCGGCTCGACTGCGGCTACTTCGGCCGACTCGAACGGCCCCGTCTGAAAACCAGCCATTGTTATCTCCTCAGTGCAATATACGGGTCAGGCGGCCGCGAACCGGGCCACGCTGTTCACGAAGTCCTGCGGGGTGCCGAAATCGAAGCGCGTGCCGTCCCGGATTTCCAGCGCGTAATACCCCTCGCGCTGCCTGAGCAGCTCCTGGGCATAGGTGAGCTGGAACTCCCCATGCTGGCGGTCATCCGTGCGGATCATCTCGCCCAGCACATCATAGATCGCGGGCGACAGCACGTGCATCCCGAACCACCCCAGGAACTCGCCCGCCTCCAGCCCGTCCACCCGCAGCGAACCCCGTGCCAGCTCGATCGCGGGCTTCTCGACAATGCGGGTGACGGCAATCAGCTCCCGGTGGTCGGCCAGGCGATTCCCGGCGATCGTGCCGTATCCCTTCAACTCCGCCGCACCGATGCGGTTCACGGCCGACACGGATCGCCCCCCGCAGGACTGGAACGCCTCCAGCAGTTGGCTGTGGCAGGACCGGGCGCCCCCGCGAAAAAGGTGATCCCCCAGGCACAACAGGATCGGATCGCCATCGGCGAACGCCTGGCTCTGGAAAATGGCGTGGCCGTACCCCTCCTGCGTCTCCTGCACGACAAAGCACAGGCGGTCCAGCGCGGCCTGCATCCGCTCGGCTTCGGCGGCCAGGCGCGGGTGCTTGTCGAGATGCCTCAGATACGGCGTGCCGGGGCCTCGAAAGTAATCCACGACCTGCTTCTCTTCGCCGGGCTGGACGATGATGCAGATCCGGCCGATGCCGGCCGCGATCAGGTCGTCGACCTGGTAGTGCAGCAGCGCCCGCGCGATGCCATCCGGGCCGACGATGGGGAAAAGCTCCTTCTTGCAGGCATGAGAGGCCGGGAACAGCCGCGTCCCTAACCCGGCAATCGGGATCACCGCCTTGCGCGGCAGTTCGTGGCGCATCAACATATAGAGCGGATCCAGCCCATCGGGCTGAAGTTGTAGCGGTAAGCGCCGAACTCCACGGCCCCCGGCGAGGTGCCCTCGAACAGCTCCGCCTCCAGGCCGGTCAGCCGTTTGTACTCCCGCGTGATGCCGGGGATCTCATTGGCAAGCGCCTCTTTTTGCCCGAAGACCGCCACCGTGCCCCCGGACCCGCCCCCCGTGATCTTGGCTCCGTAAAGCCCCTTCTGCGGGCCGCGGCTGCAGACCGCCTCCACCAGGAAATCGACCTCGGGAACGGAGAGCAGGCAGTTATCCCGGTAGCTGACGTGCGACGCGGCCATGCACTCGCCGGCCGCCACCAGGTCACGCTCGCTGCCATCGACGGCGGCAATCAGGTGATCCATGAACTGGAGCACGCGCAGATTCTCATAGACCGGGTGGGCGGTGGGACCGGCAATCCGGTAGGTGGCGTCCGGTTGAATCCGGGTGATCGGGTCGTCGTGAGACTGGTACCGGGCCAGGAACTCCGAGCCGCGGATCGTATCGGGGAGGGCCGCGCGGTAGGCGCCCTCGAAAGACTCGGCCGTCAGCTCGGTCAGATGCTGGATCGGCTTCTCGCCCCGCTCAGCGCGTACATGGTTAATGATGCGCTTCCCCATGAAGGCGCCGATCCGGACATCGCCGTAGGCCGTGCCGCCGACGGAGTGCTTGATCATCGAGTTGATGCCGACAAAAGCCGTGTCCGGCGGGATCTCGATCTCGCGCATCACGCTGCCCGGACGGCACAGGATATGGGTCAGCTTACCCTGCCGGCCGCTGGTCACCGTGATCTGGTCCATGATGCCGCACGGTGCGCCGACCACCAGGTTCTCCGCCAGTTGGCCCAATTTGGCCAGATGGGTCTCGGAGATGTTGAGGCCGAGATAGTTTTGCAGGCAGTACAGGGTGGCGATCTCGGTGGCCGCCGAGCTGCCGATGCCGACGTTCATCGGCACGCCGCTGAGTAGGAACATGTTGAAGCCGAAGGGCAGATGGATGGACTGCTCTTTCAGCAGGGTGAAGATGCTGCCGCCGATGTACGCTGCCCAGGCCGAGAGCGGGTTGGCCTTGCACAGCGCCTGCATCTGCTCGTAAGCGACGAACCCTTCCCCCATCTCGAAATAATCGAGCGGGATGCGCGTCTCCACCGCCAGGCTGACGCGGTTGGCCGGCATGGTGCGGATGCGCAGCGTCCGGTCGGTGCGCGGCTGCAGCGCGATCACCACCCCGCCTCCCAGCACCCCCTCGCAGACATTGGCTCCCGAATAATCGGAAATGCCGCCCATCACATCCAGCCGGGCCGGCACCCGGGTGACGATGATCTCGCCGCTGGTGAAAAACCCCGCCAGCCCGGTCGGGTCACTGTTGGGCTTCTTCAGCAGCCATTCCAGTTGGAGTATTTCGTTGGGCACCTTGCGATCGATCGGCATGATGAAAACCTCCGGCCTTGGTTGATTCCCGCAGCGCTGAACCAGATGCCAAAGATACCGCAAATGCGGCAATAGAACAAATCGCCGCTCGACGTCCACGCTCAATTCCATCGTTCCGGCAGAACTGTGCTATCATCTCTATCCGCGCCCATGTGTCACCGGGATGACCCATCCCAGTGGGCGGCTGATAAAGGAGCCAACATGGCCAAGAGGCTTTCTCTCCTGGACAAGGAACGCTGCGTGGGCTGTCAGTCCTGCGTATTCGCCTGCGCCCGCCGTGCCGGCGTTGGCGGGCTGGCCGATGCCTGCATCTGGGTGCGCTCCGCGGGCGGCGTGCGCAAGGGGTTCGTCGTGATCGTCTGCCGGGCCTGCCCTGATCCGCCTTGTGCGCGCGTCTGCCCCACGGACGCGCTGCTGCTCCGGCCCGGAGGCGGTGTGCGCTTGAAGCCCGAGCTGTGCATCGGCTGCCACAACTGCGCGGAGGCCTGTCCCTACGGCGCCGTGCTGTGGGATGGCGAGCAGAACAAGCCCAAGATCTGCATTCACTGCGGCTACTGCGTCTCCTACTGCCCGTATGATGTGCTGGCGATGGAAGAGCTCCCCGCAGACAGAGGCGAACTCGGCTTCGGAGGCGAACTCTCCGCGGGAGGAGGCACCCATGTTGGCGAATGATCCGCTCAAACGCGTTCTTTATGTCGATCTCGCTCGGCGCTCCTTCTCCATCCAGGAACGGCCGGAGGTGTTCGAAGCCGGGCTGGGCGGCGTCGGCGCAGGCATACGGCTGCTGGAAGAAGAATGCCCGCCCGGCATCGATCCGTTCGCTCCCGGCAACCCGATCATCCTGACCGTCGGACCGCTGACCGGGCTCTTCCCGCTGGCCTCCAAGACCACGGCGCTGTTCAAGTCGCCGCACACCGGCAACCTGGGCGAAAGCCACGCAGGCGGCCGCAGCGCCATCGCCATCCGCATGGCCGGCTACGGCGCCATCGTGATCCGGGGCAGCAGCAGCGCACCGGTTTACCTGTCCATCGACGGCAGCCACGTCCACTTCCGCGATGCCAGCGCGCTGTGGGGCACGAACAACGCCTACACGGTCGGCTCCGTCCTGCGCGAGCGGGAGTCGGGCGCGGGCATGCGATCGATCATGCGCATCGGTCGGGCCGGAGAAATGGGCGTCACCTACGCCGCCGTGATCACGGAAACCTACCGCCACTTCGGCCGCCTGGGCCTGGGCGCGGTCTTCGGCAGCAAGAAGCTCAAGGGGCTGGTCATCTCCGGCGAGCGCGCGCTGCCCGTCGCGGACCGCCGCGCCTACCGGCAGCTCTACGACGCCCTCTACGCGACCGCGACCCAATCGTCGATGATGAAAAAGTACCACGAGCTGGGCACGGCCATGAACGTGCTGCCCCTGAACGCGTTGGGCGCCCTCCCCACCCGCAATCTGCAGCAGGGCCACTTTGAGCACGCGGAAGCCATCAGCGGCGAGCACCTGGCCCAGGAGTACCTGGGGCGCCGCGTCGCCTGCGCCCACTGCCCGGTGGCTTGCATCCACCTGGCGGCGGTCCGTTACCCCTACCCCAAGGAGCCTTACTTCTACAAGACCTCCCTGATCGGCTATGACCACGAGCCGATCTTCGCCATCGGCAGCCTGCTGGGCGGCGATGACATCAAAGGCATGTTCAGGGTATTGGACGAAGCCGAGGTCCAGGGCCTCGACGTGATGAGCATGGGCGTGACGCTGGCTTGGGCCACCGAAGCCCTCCAGCGCGGGCTCATCTCAACGCAGGAGACCGATGGCTTGGCCCTGGCATGGGGCGACTACGCGACCTATCTGGAGGCTGCCGGCCGCATCGTCAGCCAGCCCAACGACTTTTACCGGGCGCTGGCGCGCGGGGCTGAGCATGCGGCCGCGCGCTACGGCGGCTCGGACTTCGCCCTGACCTTCGGCGGCAACGAGATGCCGGGCTACCACACCGGGCCGGTCTGCCATCTGGGCTATCTCACCGGCGCACGGCACAGCCATTTGGACAGCGCGGGCTACAGCATTGATCAAAGGGCCGGCGCTAAGGGCGAGACGCTCACGCCCGATGGGGTGGCGGCCGAGCTGGTGGCCGAAGAGCGATGGCGGCAGGTGCTGACCAGCCTGGTGATCTGCCTGTTTGCACGCAACATGTACACCCCTGAAATGGTGCTGAAAACGCTGGCCACCGCGGGCTATGAGTGGACGACCGACGACCTGACGCGCTTCGGCGCCGATGTGCTGCAGCGCAAAGCCGCTTTCAAGCGCCGCGAGGGCTTCGACCCCGCGGCCCTGCGCATCCCGGGACGCATCCTGGAGACCCCGACGCCGCTGGGCAACATCGATGAGGGGTTCATGCGACAGACAATCGAAGCTTATTCACAAAAGGTGGTTTCATGAAAGCGATCGTCGTTTACGAATCACATTGGGGCAACACCGCGGCCATTGCCCGCGCCATCGCCGAGGGGCTCGGCCCGGGGGCGCAGGCGCTCTCGACCGCCGAGGCCGCGGCCGGTGTGCTCGCCGGGGCCGACCTGATCGTGGCGGGTGCGCCGCTGCTCGGCTTTAGCCTGCCCACGGAGGCGATGGTCAAATCGTTGGCCGCGAACCAGCCCGGCGCGCCCGCGCCGGCCGATCTCTCGCATCCGGCCATGCGCACCTGGCTCGCGGCGCTGCCCGCCGGCAGCGGCCGCAGTGCAGCGTTCGAGACGCGCATTTGGTGGTCGCCGGGCAGCGCGGCCAAGGCGATCCTGGGCCAACTGGCGGCTGCAGGATATCAGCCCATCGCCAAGCACCGGCCCTTCATCGTGCAAGGCAGGTATGGCCCGCTGCGCGCCGGCGAGATCGAGCGCGCCCGGCAGTGGGGCGTCGAGCTGGCGCAGGCGCTGGGATAGCGCCCCGTTCCGTTGTCACCGTTGTGTCATCGTTGATCGAATGGGCGCGCCGCCCGGTCGAGGGAGACAGGGTGTAAACAGTCATGGATGTCCCGGACGTTGAAAGACCCGACGAATCAACCTACCTGAACTGCATCCGCTGCGGCTTGTGCCTGGCCGTCTGCCCCACCTACCACGCGCACCTGAACGAGATCGCGTCCCCGCGCGGCCGGGTGATGCTGGCCCGCAAGGGGTTGGAGGGCGAGCTGGCGCTCACGCCCAACCTCAGCGCACAGATGAACGCCTGCTTCGCGTGCATGGCCTGCAACGATATCTGCCCGGTCGGCATCCGGCCGGCCGATTTGGCCCTGGCCATGCGCCACGTTCAGGAGCAAATCCAGCCCGCCCGCTGGAAGCAGCCGCTCTTCGGCGGCCTGATCTCGCACGGCGAGCGCCTGGAGCTGGCCACGCTCCCGCTGCGCCTCTACCAGCGTTTGGGCCTCCGCAGCCTGGCCTACAAGCTGCGGCTGACGCGGCTGCTGCCCCGCCAGGTGCGGGACATGGAGGCGATGCTGCCCCACCTGCCGCAGCGCCCCCTGCTCCACACCTTGCCCGAGATCACCCAGGCCCGGGGCGAGAGCCGCCGCCGGGTGGGCTTCTTCCTCGGCTGCGCCCAAAACGTGCTGTTTGCCGACGAGAGCGCGGCCAGCGCGCGCGTCCTGGCGCGCAACGGCTGCACCGTGATCACCCCCCGCGCAACCCGGTGCTGCGGGATGCCGATGCGGGGCTACGGCCGGATGGACCTCGTGCGGGACAACGCGCGGCACAACATCGCCCTCTTCGCACAGGCCGGCGTGGACCTTGTCGTCACCGACTGCGCCACCTGCGGCTCGACGCTGAAAGAGTACGGCGCTTTCCTCGCCGACGACCCCGCCTGGGCCGGCCGGGCGGCCGCCTTCAGCCGCCAGGTCCGCGACATCAGCGAGTTCCTGGCTGAGCTCCCCCTCGCGCAGCCGCCGGGCCGCATCGAGGCGAAGGTCACCTATCACGACCCCTGCCACCTGCGCCGGGCGCAGCGCGTGTGGCAGCAGCCCCGCGCCCTGCTCGCACGGATCGACGGGCTCGAATTCGTGGAGCTGCCCGAGGCCGACTGGTGCTGCGGCTCCGCGGGCTCCCAGCTCATCACGCACTACGAGACATCGCTCACGGTCCTGGACCGCAAGATGGCCCACCTGGCCGGCACGGGCGCCCGGATCATCGCGTCCGGCTGCCCCGGCTGCCAGATGCAGTTACAGACCGGCATCGCGCGCCGCGGGCTCGACGTGCAGGTGGTCCACCCGATCGCCCTGCTCGACCAGGCCTACCGAGGTTACGATGGATAAGCAGCTCATTGACCGCCTGGTGAAAATCATCGGCCCCACCGGCGTGTTATCCTCACCTGAGGAGCTTGCCGTCTACTCCTACGACGGCACGTTTACGGAGAGCCGGCCCGACCTGGTCGTGCTGCCCCAGACCACGGCGCAGGTCAGCCAGGTGGTCGCGTTGGCGGCTGAAACGCGCACGCCGCTGGTGGCGCGCGGCATGGGCTCCGGCCTGGCAGCCGGCTCGATCCCCTATCCCAACGGCGGCATCGTGGTGGCGCTGACGCGCATGAACCGGATCCTGGAGATCGACGCGCAGAACGCCACCGTGTGGGCCGAGGCCGGCGTGGTCACGGCCGACCTGCAAAGCGCGGTCGAGAAGCAGGGGCTTTTCTACCCGCCGGACCCGTCCAGCATCCGCCACTCGACCATCGGCGGCAACATCGCGTGCAACGCAGGCGGGCCCCGCTGCCTCAAGTACGGCGTCACCGGGGACTATGTGCAGGGCCTCACCGTCGTGTTGGCCGACGGCCGCATCCTCAAGACGGGCGGCAAGCCGATCAAGGATGTCACCGGCTACGACCTGAACGGGCTGTTCACCGGCTCCGAGGGCACGCTCGGCCTCATCACCGAGGCGCTGCTGCGCCTGATCGCCAAACCTCGTTTCGCCCGGACCGCGCTGGCCGAATTCGCCGCCCTGGCCGACGCTTCGCGTGCGGTCAACGCCGTCCTGGCGGCCGGCATCGTGCCCGCCACGCTGGAGCTGATGGACCAGACCGCGCTCATCTGCATCGAGGAGGCCCTGCACCTGGGGCTGCGCACCGACGTGGAAGCCGTGCTGCTGCTCGAGACCGATGGCGCCGACGCGCAGACCGTGCAGCGCGAGCTGGACGCCGCGGCCGCGATCTGCCGGGAGTGCGGCGCGCGTTCGGTCAAGGTGGCGGGGAGCGAGGCGGAGCGCAGCAACCTCTGGCAGGCGCGGCGCTCGATCTCCCCCGCGCTCGCCCGCCGCGCGCCGAACAAGCTGGGCGAGGACATCACCGTGCCGCGCAGCGCCATCCCGGAGGTCGTCGGCCGGCTGCGCGCCATCAGCGCAAAGTACGGGCTGCCGATCGTGATCTTCGGCCACGCGGGGGACGGCAACCTGCACCCCAACATCCTCTTCGACAAGCGCCAACCGGAGCAGTGGGCGAAGGTGGAGCAGATGGTGGGCGAGGTCTTTGCGGCGGCCCTGGCGGTCGGCGGGACCCTGTCGGGCGAGCACGGCGTGGGCGTGTTGAAGCGCCCTTACCTGGAGACTGCGCTCGGCCCCGTGTCGGTCGAGATCCAGCGGCGTATCAAGCAGGCGCTCGATCCGCTGAACATCCTCAACCCCGGGAAGATGTTCGAGAGTTAAGGCGAAGCGCCACACCACAGATCTTCCCTCATGGACATCGCCGGGGGTGATAGGCCTGAGACACGATCCTGGGGTGGGGCAAGCCGTCAAATGAGTAATCGAATCGCGGATCGGCAGCCAATGTCAGAAAGGTGATGCCATCGTCCGAAAACGTCAAAACCCCGGCCTGCCTGGGGGCAAGCTCATAATCATACGTGTTTTCATCCAGTGTGAGTGGGGTGACTGTGACCCACAGGAGCGTCCCATCCTCGTCCCACCCATAGGGTTCCACGGATAGCGCGTCACCTACGGGGTAAACCATACCAAACACGTCATCCTCGGTTGGGAGCCCATAAATGGCATAGAAATCCGGGAAGCGCCGGGCATGCGCAAAATCATATCCGCCCAGATCGTGAATGCAGACGTCAGCCCCGAATATGCCGGAATATGCGCCGTAGACGGCTGTGCGTTCTGCGTTCCATTGCAGGAGGCCACCCCCATCCAATCGCATGGCGCCGGCCACTGACCTGCTGCCGGGGTCAACGATGAAGGCAATCTCCCCGTCTTCCCACAGCGCCTCCCGGAAGACGAGCTGCCCTGTCGGACTCCATTCCAGGCCATCGACGGGACAGAGTTGGCCCGCAACGAACACGACGAAATCTTCTCCCGTGTCGCTGCGAACCAGCCGCACGGTGTCGACATACGTCTCTTGCTCCTGGTCGCGGGCCAGCGTCACGTAGGCCAGGTACGTGCGATCCGGCGAGAAGACCGGCAATTTGCAGCCGTTTTCATCATAGCGTTCGATGTACTCGATGGGATACTTGAAGTCAGGGGTGTCCTCCCAGGGCTGCTCGCATCTATCGCTGAGAAGAGATGCGATATCCGGGGGAGTGGCAGAAGGGGTGGCCGTCTGAACCGCAGCGGTCTCAGTCGCCTGAGGAGTCAAGGGCGCTTGTGAGACGCACCCGGCGAAAAGCACCATGCTCATGAGCAAGGCGCAGCACAGATCGGAGACTGACAGCCTGGCCGCCCGAGCAGCGGGCGCCAGGGTTGGCTTTCGTGTCGAAGCGGTCTTCATTTCGCCACCTTCTTTCGAGCTCACAGAGACCAGGCAGCAAACAAATTCCTCGATGACGTCGCCGATGTTATGATCCATTATAGCACATCCCGGCAACAGCAATTCTCAATGTGGGTAAAAGTAGCCGGGAGGATCAAAATGAGGTACAATGGCTACAGCATCCCGGCAGCTCCGCCGGTGTGACTGAAATCGAGCATCTCCGACGATCGCATTATCTGACGCCCTAAAAATCAATTATCAAACAGGAGGTGGCAATGAAGCCAAGCGATATCCGAAAAGCCATCGAAGGCGGCCGAACCGCGCTGGGAGTTGAGTTCGGCTCGACGCGCATCAAGGCCGTGCTGATCGCGCCCGACCCGCAGGACGGGGCCGGTTATGCACCGATTGCCTCTGGAAGTTTCGAGTGGGAAAACCGCCACGAGAACGACGTCTGGACCTATCATCTCGAGGATGTGTGGGCGGGCTTGCAGGAGAGCTACCGCCAGCTCAGCCGCGAAGTCCTGGAGAAATACCAGGTTCCGCTCAAGACGATCGGCGCCATCGGCTTCAGCGCCATGATGCACGGCTACCTGGCCTTCGATCGGGATGACAATCTGCTCGTCCCGTTCCGCACCTGGCGCAACACCATGACCGGCGAGGCGGCCGCGCAGCTCACGGAGCTGTTTCAATTCAACATCCCCCAGCGCTGGAGCATCGCCCATCTCTACCAGGCGCTGCTGAACCGGGAACCCCATGTCAGCGCGATCCACTTTCAGACCACGCTGGCAGGCTATGTCCACTGGAAGCTGACGGGGCGCAAGGTGTTGGGGGTCGGGGAGGCCTCGGGGATGTTCCCCATCGACAGCCTGACCAACACCTACGACGAGCGCATGATCGAGCTGTTCAACCAACGGCTCGCAGCCGAAAACATCCCGTGGCAGATCCAGGATATCCTGCCCGTGGTGCTGGTGGCCGGCGAGGGCGCAGGCTTACTGACAGAAGAAGGCGCCCGCCTGCTCGACCCCACGGGACAGCTCCGGGCGGGCATCCCGCTCTGTCCGCCTGAGGGCGATGCCGGCACCGGCATGGTCGCGACCAACAGCGTGGAAGAGCGCACGGGCAATGTGTCGGCCGGGACCTCGGTCTTTGCCATGATCGTGCTGGAAAAGGCGCTGTCGCGGGTGTTCCCCGAGATCGACATGGTGACGACGCCCGCCGGCAAGCCGGTGGCCATGGTGCACAGCAACAACTGCACCTCTGACCTGAACGCCTGGGTCGAGCTGTTTCGAGAGTTCACCCAGGGGCTGGGGGTGGAGGTCAGCCAGGCCAGGCTCTTCGAGATGCTGTATCAACAGGCGCTCACGGGCGATGCGGAATGCGGCGGGCTGCTGGCCTACGGCTATCTGTCGGGCGAGCACATCACCCACTTCGAGCAGGGACGCCCCCTGTTCGTCCGCACCCCCGAAAGCCGCTTCACGCTGGCGAACTTCATGCGGGTGCACCTGTTCTCGGCGCTCGGCGCGTTGAAGATCGGCTTGGACATCCTGCTGGAACACGAGCAGGTGAGGATCGACCGGATCCTCGGCCACGGCGGCTTCTTCAAGACCAAAGAGGTGGGCCAAAGGTTCATGGCCGCGGCCATGAACGCCCCGGTCTCCGTGATGGAGACCGCCGGTGAGGGGGGCGCGTGGGGGATCGCCTTGCTGGCCGCCTACATGCGGCAAGGAGCAGGGGAATCGCTGGCGGACTATCTGAACCACAAGGTTTTCGCCGGCGAACACGGCACGACGCTGGCGCCCGATCCGGCGGACGTCGCCGGCTTCACGGCCTTCATGGCCCGCTACCGCAAGGGGCTGGCCATCGAACGAGCCGCGGTGGCGGGGCTGTAGCGCCTACAAATACATCGCCTGGGCGAAATTGCGCATGAAGCGCGGGGTGCGGGCCAGCTCAAGGTAGCGGACGCGGTGGGCGATTTCGGCGGCGCGGCGGCGTTGGGTGCGGGAGACCAGCGCCAGCCGTGCGCCGGCGCCCGCCGCGTTGCCGACCTGGACGATGCGCTCGAGCGGGATGTCCGGCAGCATGCCGATGGTGATGGCGCTCTTGACGTTGATGTAGGTGCCGAACGCGCCCGCGATGATCACCTGATCCAGATCCGGCGCTGTGATGCCGGCATCCTGCAGAAGGGCCTCGATGCCGGCGCGAATGGCGCCCTTCGCCAGTTGCAGCTCGCGGATGTCGTGCTGTGAAAGCCCGATGACAGCCCCGTTGCCTGATTCCTCCTCCCCGGCAAGGATGAATTGAAGATCATCATCCACCTCGCGCACGTGGGGACCCGGCGATAGCCGGCCGGAGCGGTCCAGCCGGCCGATGAGGCGAAGCTGCGCCACCGCGTCGAGCAGCCCGGAGCCGCACAGCCCCACCGGCCGCTCGTCCCCGATAGTCTTGTACGCCACCGTGTCGTTTTCGAGCCGGACACCCTCGATCGCGCCGGGCGCTGCGCGCATGCCCGACTTGATGTGCGCGCCCTCGAAAGCCGGGCCGGAGGCGCATGACAAGCTGGTCATCTGGCCTTTGTGCGCCAGGCACATCTCGGTATTGGTGCCGATGTCGATGGCGAGCACGGTGTCGGAACGGCTGGCGATATCGGTGGCCAGGAGCATGGCGACGTGATCGCCGCCGACGTACCCGGCGATGTTGGGGAGCAGGTGAACGTGAGCGCCAGGGGCAATCTGGAGGCCGATGTTGCGGGCCCGGCCGTGGATCGCCCCGCGCAGGGCCGGCACGTACGGCGCGGCCGCGAGCTGAGCTGCGGGCAGGCGCAGGAAGAGGTGATGGATGGCGGTGTTCGCCACGATCACCGCCTCCACGATGTCCTGGGCCGAGGCGCCGATCTCGGCGCAGGCCGCGGCAGCCAACTCGCTGAGCGCATCGGTAAGCAGGTTCTGCATGCGCAGCGCCTCGGCGGGGCCGCGGCTGGCATACATCAAGCGGGCGATGACATCCTCGCCGTAGGCGATCTGCGGGTTCATGGCGCCGCGCGCGGCCACCGTGCGGCCGGTGGTCAGATCGACGATGTACGCCGCGATCTTGGTGGTGCCGATGTCGACGGCAAGCCCGAGCCAGGGCGCATCGGCCCGGCCGATATGCATGATGTCGTGGCCGTAGAGCGTGACGCGTGCCTCCCAGCCCCACCTGCGAAAGAGCGCGCTGGCCTCGCGGATGACTTCCAGGTCCTGGTGATAGGGGGTGATGCCTGTTGCCGCCCGGACCGCGTCGTACAGGCGCTGGTCGTCGGCGCGCAGATCTTCCAGGCTGGGGGGATCCATCCGCACCACGCACTGGGTGACGTCCGGCTTGACCTCCACGGGCACATCGAGGCCTTCGATTTGGGTGCGCTGGACGGCGGTCAGCGACTCGGGCGGGACGTGGAGCTTGACGTCGCTGAGGGGGTATGTGCGGCAGGCGAGCAGATAACCGGCGTCGATCTCGCGCTGCGTGAGGCCGCGCCGTGCGCCGCCCGCCGCCTCAGCCACCTGACCGGAGATGACCTGCACCTTGCATCGGCTGCAAGTGCCCGCGCCGCCGCACACGCTGGCGAGATCCACGCCCAGGCTGCGCGCCGCGTCGAGCAGCGTGCCGCCGTCGGGACAGGGTCCGCGCCGGCCGACCGGCTCGAAGTCGATGGTGTAGGACATCCTCACCCCCCCTGCCCCCTCTCCCGAACTGCATCCTTCGACTGCGCACTGTCGTGCTCCGCTCAGGATGCAGTTCAGGAGAGGGGGGAGTTGTTAGCGTATCAGTGTACCAAAAATCATCCCCTATTTTCGGCAGGAGTCGAGCATGGCGCGCATGTTTTCGGCCTTGCAGTGATCCACCACTGCGCCCGGAGACAGGACGAAGCCGCCGTCCTGCGCCACGGCGTCGATCAGATTCTCGCAGTATGCCTTGACCTCGGGGGCCGTGCCGGTGAAGAGGAGCGACGCAGGGACGTTGCCGCCGAAGCAGGCCCAGCCGCCCCACAGCCGCTTGACCTCATTCATATCGGTCTTGTCGAAGATCCACAGCGTGGAGCCGGCCGGGATGTCGGGATCCTGCGCGATGACTTCGATGCGCTGGTTGTAGCCGCCTTCGACGAACAGGAAGGGGACGCAGCCCTCGTTGACCAGCCCGACGATGACCGCCTTGAGCTGCGGCCAGTAGAAGGTCCTGAAATCCTTGTCAGACATGAAACCATCCGCGCCCTTGTGCAGCGGGATGAAGACAAACGGATTCTTGGAGCCCGTGACGCCGCGCACGCCGGACGCAATGGCCAGCGGCACCAGCCGCTCCATCGCGGCCAGCACCTTCTTGGGCTGGCGGAACTTGTCCAGCATGATGGCGCGGGTGCCGCGCAGGGTGTCGCCCAGCGTGTCGAACGGCGCCTTGCACGCGCCGCCGATGAACGCGGGCAGGCCGTGCTTGGCCATCGAGGCGCCGTCGGTCGCCCCGACGAAGCCGGCCCACTTGAGCGCCTCGCGGCCGGCCTCCAGCATGGTCTCCCAGGCTTTGACCGCGGGCGGAAGGCCCGCGCCGATCATGTAGCCGCCGGTGAAGGGCAGCTCCATGACGTCGGTCATCGGCCCCAGCGTCGACCAGCCGGAGAGTGCGTTGAACACGCGCGGCAGGTAGGTGCGCATGAAGAAGTCAGTCGGGTCGTTGATCAGGATGTCATACTCATCGGCCTTCATGAACTCGCCTTCAAGCGCCTGGTACGAGGCCTTCGGATCCACGCCGCGGCCCGGCCACTGGTAGAGCTTATAATCCAGGATGTCGAACAGGGGGCCCGAGCCGGCCATGCCGCAACTGACCACGGTGTCGGTCTGAAAGTCGTCGTTGTACTTCTGGAACGCGTAGCTCATCTTCTCGTAGTCGTACATGCCCTCTTCGGTGGTGATGCCGGCATGAAGGAAGGGATGGATGCCCGAGGTCATGAGGAAGGGCACGCGCGCCGGCTTCTTGAGCTGGATGACGTCCTTCCACATCTGGACGCGTTCCTTGTACGCGGCCTCAGCCTGGGGCGTGGCGAACTGGATCGGCTGGGATGCCCACTCCGCAAAGCGGGCTTCGAACTTCTGCTCACGAGTCAAAGGCGCCATGTTATTTACCCTCCGTCCAACCCTTGGCCAGGGTCACTGCAGCCATCGCATCCGCACCGAAGGCGTCCGCACCGGCGTACTTGCACACCTGCTCGTCCACCGTGCCGCCGCCCACCATGATCTTGACGCCGTCGCGCAGCCCGGCCGCCACGATCGCCGCCACCGTCTCCTTCATCGAGTCGAAGGCCAGCGTCAGGAACCCGCTCAACGCCACCACCTGCGGCTTGACCGCCGCGATCTTGTCCACGAAGGCCTGCACCGGCACGTCGATGCCCAGGTCGTGCACCTCGAAGCCGTTGACGTCCAGCATGAAGACCACGATGTCCTTGCCGATGTCGTGGATGTCGCCCTTCACCGTGCCGATCACGACCTTGCCGAGCTTCTTGACCTCAGCCTGGCCCGCCGTCAGGTACGGCTTCACCTCGGCCGAGACACCCTTCAGCATCTCGCCGGCCAGGATCAATTCGGGGATGAAGTACTCCCCGTGCTCGAAGCGGCTGCCGACGAGTTCCATCGCCGCCCGGCAGTCGTCCAGGATGGCGGCCGGTGCGGCCCCGGCTGCCAGCAGTTCCTTGGTGAGGGCGATAGCGCCCTCCTCGTCCATGTCCGCAATCGCGTTGATCAGTTGTTCCGACATGAGAATCCTCCTTAATACACCCCGAACTCGTGCGTCGCATCGACCCAGGCGCGCACGTTCTCCAGCTTGCAGCCTTCCATCTCACCGACGCCGGTGGTCATGATGAAGCCGCCGCCCTTGCCGACCTTCTCGCAGAGCTGCCGCGTCCAGTCGCGCACCTGCTCGGGCGTACCGCTCTGCAGCAGGGAGTTCTTCATGCCGCCCATGATGCACATGGTGTCGCCGACCACGTCCTTCACCTTGAAGATGTCGGACGCCTGGAAGTAGCCGACCGTCTTGCCCTTGGGCAGCTCGGTCAGGTATTGCAGGCGCTGGTCCCAAATCCCCTCGTAGAAGACGACCGGCGTGATGCCCGCTTCGACCAACCGCACCTGCATTTCCTTCAGCGTGGGCCAGTAGAACTTCTCGAACTGCGGCAGCGACATGAACCCATCGGACCCGCGATGCAGCGGGATGAAGCAGTTCCTGAGGCCGGTGGCCTGGCAGAAGCTGATCGCGAACTCGAGCTGCGGCTCGAGCACCGCGCGCTCGGCGGCCAACAGCTTCTCCGGCCGGCGCAGGATGTCGAGCATGATGCCGCGCATGCCGCGCAGCGTGTCCGACATGAAGTCGAACGGCGCTTCGGCGATCGCACCGGCCAGAGGCGGGGGCGGGAAACCGAGGGCCAGGAGGCGCGCCGTCGATTCGCCGACGTTCGCCGTGTCCTTCACCGACTCATCGATCGCTTTGGCGAACGCCGACACTGCCGCCCGGATGGGAGGCGTGGCGACGAACGGCAGGCTGGGCAGGAAGTAGTGGCCGAACGCGAACAGGCTGAGCGGCGGCAGCGTCTGCAGCGCTTCCAGCTCCTTGAACGCGCGGGGCAGATAGGTGCGGATCGTCCAGTCGGAGGGATCGCGCAGGAACGCGTCGTAGTCCTCGCCCTTCATGAACTCGTGCTCGACAAACTGGAACGAGCCGGAGTCGGGCAATCCATAGCCGGGCCACTTGGTCATGCGGTCGCCCAACATGAGCGACGGCCGGGGGCTGTTGAACAGGCCCATCGCGGTGTCCGGCTCGAACTCGAGCGCGAACTTCTCCAGCAGCCCCTGCGCCACCTGGAAGTTGTCCTGCTGCTGGCGGTGCGTGATCCCGCCGTACTCCGCCAGCAGGTAGCCGGCGCCCAGGTTGATCGGGATGCGGTCCGGCTGCTTCAGCTCCATTGCGTCTTGCAACCGCTTGCCGCGCTCGGCCAGCAGTTGTTCGTTGCTCTTGCCTGCGTCGAGAGGATTGTTAGCCATGTTATTTACCCTCCGTCCAACCCTTGGCCAGCGTGACCGCGGCCATCGCATCCGCACCGAAGGCGTCCGCACCGGCATACCTGCACACCTGCTCATCCACCGTGCCGCCGCCCACCATGATCTTGACGCCGTCGCGCAGCCCGGCCGCCGCGATCGCCGCCACCGTCTCCTTCATCGAGTCGAAGGCCAGCGTCAGGAACCCGCTCAACGCCACCACCTGCGGCTTGACCGCCGCGATCTTGTCCACGAAGGCCTGCACCGGCACGTCGATGCCCAGGTCGTGCACCTCGAAGCCGTTGACGTCCAGCATGAAGACCACGATGTCCTTGCCGATGTCGTGGATGTCGCCCTTCACCGTGCCGATCACGACCTTGCCGAGCTTCTTGACCTCAGCCTGGCCCGCCGTCAGGTACGGCTTCACCTCGGCCGAGACACCCTTCAGCATCTCGCCGGCCAGGATCAATTCGGGGATGAAGTACTCCCCGTGCTCGAAGCGGCTGCCGACGAGTTCCATCGCCGCCCGGCAGTCGTCCAGGATGGCGGCCGGTGCGGCCCCGGCTGCCAGCAGTTCCTTGGTGAGGGCGATAGCGCCCTCCTCGTCCATGTCCGCAATCGCGTTGATCAGTTGTTCCGACATGTGTACCCTCCTTGGTAGATTTGGCCTAGCTGGATCGTTGCGCCGACGGGAAGAAGTGATGATAGCAGATGGCTTCGCCCGGCGGAACAACGATGAATTCATCATCCCAGGGGCCGGTGAGCATCTTGCGCACCAGCGAATTCGAGCCTTGCAGCTCCTCGAAGCGCAGGTCCCAGCGCTCGGCCAGGCTCTGCGCGTATTCCCGGTAGTGCGCCATATCGCCGCGGCCCGTGTCGATCAGCGCCAGGCGCGTATAGTGCTTGATGGAGAGCCGGATCAGGCGGTCGGCCCGCTTCTCGCCGTACTTCTCGACCAGGCGATCGTACTCGCTGAACGGCGTATCGCCGACCTCGATCCAGCCCTTGGTGAGATAGTAGGTGCCCGGCTCGGCCTTGATCTGCTTCTGGTACTCGTCGCGGGAGCCAAGGAAGATGGAGATGCAGTCATCCACATGCGGGACGACGAGGGTGCAGCCGTTGGCGCGCAGGCCGATCACGGCCATGCTGCACAGGCCGTAGCCCAGGATGACCTCGTCGGCTGCGCCCGCGGCCGCGTCGATGGCGGCTTGCAGCGCCGCCTTCAGCGCAGCCGGGTTGATGTGCAGGCCGAAATCCAGCACCCGGGCGGCCACGCCGGCCGGCAGCAGCGGTTGCAGCTCCTCCATGACCGTAGCACAAGCCAAAACCATCCGCGACTCAGGCATCGTTGCGCCTCATTGAGGGGGTGGAACGGGCAGATAGCACAGTCTGCGTCCGTTCGACGGCGTAACTCTATAATACCCTAGGGAACTTGTCAAGTTGACGGAGTGATATATAATAAGCCCGGTAAACCCACGCTATCGTCCGGGGCCGGGGTGAGGGCCAATCAAGTTGCATCGAGGGTGAAGTCGCATGGCCAGCAGCGCACCGCTAAGAAAGCCCCAAAAGAGGGGGAGCGAGCCGCACATCGATCGCGATCTGTTCGAGCCCCCCTACCACCAATTGGCGAACATCCTCCGCCGCGAGATCGCTTCGGGCCGCCTGCGGCCGGGCGATCGCATCCCCTCGGAAATCCAGCTTTGCGAACGGTACGAGGTGAGCCCGATGACCGCCCGCCGCGCGCTGACGATCCTGCTGGACGAGGGACTGGTGACCGCTGCGCGCGGGCGCGGCACGTTCGTCAAGCCGCTGGTGCTGGGCACGGCCACCTTCGGCTTGCAGGCGTTGGAGGAGATGTTCAACGGTGAGCGGACATCGGTCCGCTTTCTGTCGGTCAGGACGATGGCCGCCACCCAACGGATCAGCCAGCGGCTCGGCGTCCCCATCGACGGCAAGGTCATCTCCATCCGGCGGCTGCTCACCCGCGATGACCAGCCAGTGGCGTACCACCGCGAATACCTGCTCTTCGATCCCGCGCGGCCGCTCGTGGAGGCGGAGATGGGGATCACCAGCCTCCAGGGGCTGTTCGACGGCCGCGGGGAGACCGTGCTGAAGCGCGGCGACCTGGGCGTGCAGGCGACCGTGCTCACCGAGGAGGAGGCGCGGCTGTTGAACACACCGGCCGGCAGCGCGGCCTTTCGCGTCGAGCACACCTTCTTCGACTTCGAGGAGCGGCCGGTCAGTTGGGGCTGGTTCATCGTGCCCGGCCAGCATTTGCGGTTCAACGCGACCGTGGGCGTCCGGCCTGCCGCGTTGTGAGATCGCGGCAACGAGTGGAGGGCAGACATGAACCAGATGGCAGACCTCTCGCAGGCGCTGGCAGATTTGCAGGAAAACGAGGCGTTGGCGATGGTGCAGGCGCGCCTGGCGCGCGGGGACGATCCGCTGGAGATCATCGAAGACTGCCAGGCCGGGATGCGCGAGGTGGGCAACCGCTACGCCGACCGGCGCTATTACCTGTCGGGCCTGATCATGGCCGGGGACATCCTGCGCGAGATTACGGAGTTGGTGCTGCCGCGGGTGGAGGAGAAATTCTCCGGCCGCATCGCGGGCCGCGTGCTGCTGGGCACGGTCCAGGGCGACATCCATGACCTGGGCAAGAACCTGCTGATCATGCTGCTCCGCTCCTATGGGTTCATCGTGCTGGATTTGGGGGTGGATGTGGCGCCCGCACAGTTTGTGGCGCAGGCGCGCGCGTTCAAGCCCGACGTGATCGGCTTGTCGGGCCTCATCACTGCGGCCTATGCCGCCATGCGCGAGACCGTGACCGCGCTGCGGGCGATGATGGCCGAGGACGGCACGCAGATCCCCATCCTGCTCGGCGGCCAGGTGGACGAGCAGGTCTGCCGCTTCGTGGGCGCGGATCATTGGTCCACGGATGCGATGGAGGGCGTGCGCCTCTGCCAGCGGCTGGCAACTCCAAGTGATCCGGAATCGAGGCTTTAGCCGGTCTGATGCACAACCGTGACGGCCAGGAAACCGGCCGACGGCATGCATGCCGCAGCCTCTATTCCAGTACGCTATCAACGACTACATTTCAAATCACTGTTGGTCCACCCACCGCAGCAGCGCCGCGATGCGCACCGGCTCGTCTGCGAAGCTGCGCCGGTAGCAGAGGCGCTCGCAGGGCCGGCTGCCCTGGCAGGCGGCCTCGCACACACGGCCCGCCGGCCCGCAGCGGCGCAGCTCACGCGCCGCACCCCCGAAGTTCTCCGCCTCCATCCGCCGCAGCACGCCGGGGATGTCGATGGCCGCGGGGCAATCGGCCACGCAGGCCGGATCCTGGCAGCCCTGGCACTGCGCCGCGAACAGCGCCGCGTTCTCCGCCGTGATCTCCGCGCCCGCCTCGACCGCGGGCCGGCGGTAGGGCGTTTCCACGTACCGGACGTATTGGCGGGGGAACTGCCGCGCATCATACTCGGGCCGGCGCAGGTCGCGCAGCACCCTGTTCGCCGCGCCCACGCCGGAAACGGCCGCGGCCGGCGCGCCGGTCGCCATCACGGTCGAGTCGCCGCACACGTACAGGTTCTGCCATTCGCTCTGCGCGTGCAGGCGCTTCAGCATGTGCTGGCCGAGCATGTTCTTGGGCCCGCCCACCGCGCCCCCGTTCTTCAGCAGATACCGCTCGATGGTGGTCGGCGTACCCACGATCAGCGTCTCGATGTGGCGGCCGAACCCCGGGAAATGCTGTTCGATTTGATCCAGCATCTTTTGCGCCTGGGCCTGCTTCAGGGCGAAGTACGCGGGCGAGCGGTCGTCGGGTGAGCCCGCCGCGGGCCAGGCTTCCAGGTTCGGCGCGATGGCGGTGATGACGAGCCGGTCGCCGACAGCCCCATCCCCGGCAGCCCTGCCTGGGGCAGGACGCGCGCCGGGCGGGCAGAGGGTCTCATCCACCAGCGCGTTGATGTAGAGGGTCAGGTCGGAGCTGTCGATCACCGCGCGGTTCTCGATGAAGATCTCCCAGGGCAGGATGTCCGCGGGCAGGGCCGCGCGATCCACCACCATGTAGAGCGTCATACTGGGGAAGGTGGGGACCAGGCCCTGCGCCCAGGCCAGCCGCTCCGGCCGGATATGCTCGGGGCGCACCAGCTTGCCGTAGAGGTTCCACACCGTGGCATTGGCGATGACCCGCGCGCCGCGAATCTCCTCGCCGGTGCTCAGGCGCACGCCGCAGGCCCGGCCGTCACGAATCAGGATCTCATCCACCAGCGTGTGATAGCGCACCTGCCCGCCCAGCCGCTCGAACGCCTTCTCGATCTTGTTGGGCAGCATCTGCGCGCCGCCGGCCGGGTAGTAGACGCCGCCGACGTGGTTATCCAGGAACATCGTCGCGGCCAGCACCGCGGGGGTCTCGTCCGAGGTGGTGTAGCAGTAGGCCGAACACAGCTTATCGAAGAAGTGGATGATCCCGGCGCCCTTGAAGTAACGGTCGAGCAGCGAGCGGACGCTGGTGTCCAGCAGCCGCTGCATTTTGAGCATCTTCACCGGCCCGCTCAGCAGGTGGCGCAGGCCCTGCCGCGGGGAGAACTCGGACGGCGGCACGATCACCTCGTTCTTGAGGACAATGTGCTCGTACATTTCGTACAGGTCGCGATAGAACGCGCGCAGCCCGTCGTGCTCCTCGGGGAAGAGGCGGCCGAGCTCCTGCAGGAAGCGCTCCACGTCCGGCCAGAAGGTGATCGGCTCCCCCTCGAAGGTCATGCGCGCCAGCGTGGTGTGCGCCACCACCTCGATCGGCTCCTCCAGCTCGTTGAACAGGAAGCGGAACGGCTTGAAGCCGGTCGCGCCGAAGCCGTAGAGCATGGCCGTGCCCACGTCGAAGGTGACGCCGTCGCGGCGGAACGAGGTGCAAGAGCCGCCCGGCTTGCCCTGCTGCTCGATCAGCAGCACCGCGAGGCCGCGCTTCGCCAGCAGGCTGGCCGCGGTCAGCCCGCCCAGCCCCGCGCCTACCACAATGACATCGTAATCGTTACGCTGCAAGGTGTCGTTGGTTGATTGCATGTCCTATCCTCTCACGATTCAAGATCGCGGCGCCCGGCGCCACCGCCGGCCCCACCTGCCGGCACGACCACGTTGACGAACAACGCGCCCAAGGTCAACGGGAGCAGCTCACGGATGCGCGCCGAAATGCCTGCTGTGTAAAAAGCGGCCTGGTACGTGCCGGTGAAAGCCACGTAGTAGATGATCTGCGACACGAGGGCCGCCAGCAGCCAGGTCCACTTCCCTTGTGCCAGGGTGGCCTGCAGCTGTTTCAACTCGGTGAAACGTGAGACCACCACCGCAAAGAAAAGGATAATCATGAGCAACACAATCGCGCGCTTCTTCATGCCGCCTCCCGCAACCTGGCTGGAAAATCGGGACTCTTTCTTCGACCGCCCAACACCCTCATTATAATCACCTTGTCGCCCTGTCAAACTGGCACAGGCAATTTCTCACCAGATGCTTAGTCATTTTTAGCCCTCTTTTAAGGCAACCGCGGAATCTTGCGCGTATAATCTACTTTGAAAGTAGGCGAAAGAGATCGGCAGGCGGTCTCCGACGCCTATCGTTACGATTGGAGGGATGAGAAATGAAGAAGATACGGCTTTTCACTTTGACGGCTTTACTGGTGGTTGTGTTAGCTTTGTCGGCTTGCTCGGCGGCGTTGCCCAACGCAACAACCGGGCTGAAGGATCTGGGCAGCGCCCTGAGCAGCATCTTGCCGCGCTCGCAGGCAGCGGCCGCACCGGCGGCCTCGACCGACACCGCGACGCAGGCGGCAGCTTCGACGGTCACGGTCAATGATCTGCAGGCTGCCCTGGAGCAGGTTTACGCGGCGGTCAACCCATCGGTGGTGAATATTCGCGTGACCATGCCGGTCGACGCCGGGACGATGCAGTTGATGCCGGGGATGCCCGGCCAGCAGTTCCCCTTCGGCCAGGGGCCCGATCAGAACACGACGCCCCAGACCACGGCCGAAGGTTCCGGTTTTGTCTGGGATAAGCAGGGCCACATCGTCACTAACAACCATGTTGTGGATGGCGCGACCGACATCACCGTGACCTTCTCTGATGGCACGTCGCTGCCCGCGCAACTGGTGGGGAACGATGTCGACAGCGACCTGGCGGTCATCAAGGTCGATCCGGCAAAGGTGACGCTGCAGCCTGTGACCGTTGCCGATTCGACCCAGGTTGCGCCGGGCCAGTTCGTCGTCGCCATCGGCAACCCGTTCGGGTTGGAGGGCAGCATGAGCTTCGGCATCGTCAGCGCGGTGGGCCGCAGCCTGCCCGCCAACAGCGAGACGAGCGATCAGACGGGCAGCACAGCCAGCTACACAATCCCTGATGTCATCCAAACGGACGCGCCGGTGAACCCCGGCAACTCGGGCGGCGTGCTGCTCGACCTGAACGGCCGCCTGGTCGGTGTGCCCACGGCCATCGAGTCGGCGGTGCGCTCGTCCGCGGGCGTCGGCTTCGCCGTGCCTTCGGTCATCGTGCAGAAGGTCGTGCCTGACCTGATCGAGAAGGGCGTTTTCGAGCACCCGTATATCGGCATCAAAGGCGGCACCCTCACTTCGCAGGTGGCGCAGGCGATGGACCTGCCTGAGACGCAGCGCGGCGCGTTGGTGGTCAGCGTCACCACGGGCAGCCCGGCCGATAAGGCCGGCCTGCGCGGCAGCGCCAAGCAGACTGAGATCAATGGTGCGCAGGTGGAAATCGGCGGCGACGTGATCACGGCGATTGACAACCAGCCGGTCAAGGACTTCGAAGATCTGACCGCCTACCTGGCCCGTTTCGGCAAGGTGGGCCAGAAGGTCGAGCTGACCCTCCTGCGGGACGGCAAGACCGAGACCGCGACGTTGACCCTGGCCGCGCGGCCGGGCAGCCAGACGGCCGCAACGGCCGGGAGTAACGAGGCGCCGGCGGCCGCGGGCAACGCCTGGTTGGGCGTCAGCGGCCTGGATCTGACCTCTGAGCTGGCCGAGGCGATGGGCCTGGACAGCAGCCAGACGGGCGCGCTGGTGGCCAGCGTGAGCCGCGGCAGCCCGGCCGACAAGGCCGGCCTGCAGGGCAGCTTCAAGGGGTACCAGACGCAGGCCGGTGAGGAAGTCATGATCGGCGGCGATGTGGTCACCGCGGTGGATGGCAAGGCTGTCGAGACGATGAGTGACCTGGCAACGACGATCAAGGCCCACAAGGCCGGCGACAAGGTCGAGCTGACCGTCCTGCGCGATGGCAAGGAGCTGAGCGTTCAGGTGACCCTGGCCGCCCGGCCCGCGACAACGAAGTAGCGTAGCCTTAGCGCTGGCGCCACGCAACCGGACCCTGGGGGCTCCTAAGGCCCCCAGGGTCTTTTTCATCCCACGAACGTCTGGTACAACAACACTATGTTCAGCCCCAGGATGAGAGCCGTGTGGCCGGCCATAGTGGCTGTGGTGGAGGATGCCAGGCCAGAAGCCAGCAACGCCAGGGCGAAGGCGATGCCAGCCAGAGGTCCGAGCAGCGGCGTCAGGGTGTGATGTGCCGACTCCAGCGAGTATTCGACCAGCTTCCCGCCGGAAAACGCAGAGGCAGACATCACCAGGATCGCTGCATTGACAAAGAAGGCCCCGTTGAGCGCGACCAGCGCGTCCGCCACGGCCAGCCGGTAAACCTGCTGTTTGCGCTGCAACGAATCGCTGGGTCGGGCGCGTGTCTGGATGAGTGTGCTGTGCAGGTACAGATTGTGCGGCATCACCGTGGCGCCGATGATGCCTACCGCCACCAGCGTCGCGCCGATCGGCAGCGACGGCACGAACAGCCCGCGCACTACCGCATTGAACGGCGGCTTCGCCAACAGAATCTCGGCCATGTAGCCGAAGCCGATCACCGCGATCATGCCGATGATCGCCATCTCCACTTTGCGTAAGCCGTAACGCTCCAACAGCAGGATCAACGAGATCACGACCCCCGTGAGCAGCGCGGCCGGGAAGAGCGGGATGCCGAACAACAGGTTGAAGCCGACCGCGCCGCCCAGGAACTCCGCCAAATCGGTCGCCATCGCCGCCAGCTCGGCCGTGATCCATAGCGCAACACTGGCCCAACGCGGGTAGCGATCGCGGCAGACCTCAGGCAGCGACTTGCCGGTGGCGATGCCAAGCTTGGCCGCCAGGCTTTGCAGCAGGATCGCCATCATGTTGCTCGCGGTCCAGTGCATCCACCTCTTCCGGCGTGGACAGGTGCTCGCGGCGCATGGCTTCACCGTGCAGCGCGGCCAGCGCCAACCCTTCTTTGTCGGCCAGGTAGCGCTCCCACAGCCGATGGGCGCGGATCAGCTCCAGCGCGCGGCGCTCGCCCGGCCGCGTGATGCGCAACGCCTCATCTTCGACCTCGGCCCATTTGCGGCGGATCAGCTCCGAGGCGACCAACGCGTAACGGCTCGGTTGCAGATCGGCAGCGCGGATCAGATCGCGCGGCCAGGGGTTCTCCATGTAAGTGGAAAGTGAACTATTTCGCGCGCACAGGATTCGGCAAATCTGGTATAATTCTTGGGACCATCTGATGTGCGCGAGGAGAGTGACACCGTGTTCGATCCATTTGAAACCCGCCTGGCGCGGCTGGCCGCGCAACACCTGGCCTTGATCACCCGCCCCAACGAGCTGGATCACGCCTGGGACAACGGCATCTACCGGCGCTACCGTTACCCGGTGGTCACCGCGGCCCACGCGCCCCTGGCCTGGCGGTTCGACCTGAACCCGGCCACCAATCCGTATCTGCTGGAGCGGATCGGCGTGAACGCCGCGTTCAACGCCGGGGCCATCGAGCTGGACGGCCGCATCCTGGTGATCGTCCGCGTCGAAGGGTGGGACCGCAAGTCGTTCTTCGCGGTGGCCGAAAGCCCGAACGGCGTGGACAACTTCCGCTTCTGGGACGAGCCGGTCATCATGCCGGAGACGGCGGACCCGGACACCAACGTGTACGATATGCGCGTGGTGAAGCACCAGGACGGCTGGATCTACGGCATCTTCTGCACGGAGCGGAAGGATCCTAAGGCGCCGGCCGGCGACCTGAGCAGCGCGGTGGCCCAGGCCGGCATCGCGCGGACCAGGGATCTGGTGACGTGGGAGCGCCTGCCGGACCTGGTGACCCCCTCCCCGCAGCAGCGCAACGTCGTGCTCCACCCGGAGTTCATCGACGGCAAATACGCGTTCTACACGCGGCCGCAGGATGACTTCATTTCGGCGGGCAGCGGCGGCGGCATCGGCTGGGGCTTGAGCGAGCGCATGGACCCGGCCGTGATCGAGCACGAGTTGGTCATCGAGCCCCGGCAGTACCACACGATCAAAGAAGCCAAGAACGGCGAAGGGCCGGCGCCGATCAAGACGGCGCAGGGGTGGCTGCACCTGGCCCACGGCGTGCGCAACACCGCGGCCGGGCTGCGCTACGTGCTCTACCTCTACCTCAGCGAGCTTGAACGGCCGTGGGTCGTCACGCACCGGCCGGCCGGCTACTTCATCGCGCCCGAGGGGGAGGAGCGCACCGGCGACGTGTCCAACGTGGTCTTCTCCAACGGCTGGGTGGCCCGCACCGATGGCGCCGTGCTGATCTACTACGCGTCGTCCGATACCCGGCTGCACGTGGCGGGCTCCACCGTGGATCGGCTGCTGGACTACGTATTAAACACGCCGGAGGACGGCCTGCGCTCCGCGGCCAGCGTCCAGCAGCGCCTCGCCTTGATCCGGCGGAATGGAGCGCTATGACTGTCATTCTGAGCGCCGCAGCGCGAAGAATCTGCCGCATCGAGGCCGAATTGACCGGCAATATCCTGCCGTTCTGGGCGGAGCACACCCCGGATGAGGAAAACGGCGGCTTTTACGGCGCGCTGACCAATGACCTGCGGGTGCTGAACGACGCGCCCCGGTCCGCGGTGCTCACCGCGCGCATCCTCTGGACCTTCGCGGCGGCATATCACCTGACCGGCGCGGCGCGCGACCTGGCAATCGCGCAACGCGCCTATGATGTCATCTTACGCCACTTCCGCGATCCGCAGCACGGCGGCGTCTACTGGGCGGTGGACCGCCGCGGGCAGCCGCTGGACGACCGTAAACACGCCTATGCCCAGGCTTTCACGATCTACGGCCTGGCGGAGTACACCCGCGCGACCGGTGATCCTGCAGCGCTGGCCGAGGCGCAGGCGCTGTTCGGGCTGCTCGAAGCCCACGCCTATGACCCCGTGAACGGCGGCTACATCGAGGGCTGCACGCGGGAGTGGGGCGCGCTCACCGATATGCGGCTGAGCGCCGTGGACGTCAACTCCCGCAAGTCCATGAACACCCTGCTGCACATCATGGAGGCCTACACCAACCTGCTGCGCGTCTGGCCCGACGCCGGGCTGCGCGCACAACTCAAAGGCCTGATCCAGGTCTTCTTCGATCACGTGATCGACCCCGAAGCGCACCGCTTCCGCCTCTTCTTCGACGACCGCTGGCGCTGGGCGCACCTCAGCACGACCGTCTCCTACGGCCACGACATCGAGGGGAGCTGGCTGCTGGTGGAGGCAGCCGAAGTCCTGGCCGACACGGGCGGGGTAGCGCCTCACCAAGAAGCGCCCCCGCCCCTGCTGGCGCGCGCCCGCGCCGAGGCGGTGGCCATGGCTGACGCGGTGCTCCGCGCGGCCCTCAACCCCGACGGCAGCATCCGCTATGAGTCGGCCGGCCACGACGAACGGGCCGCACAAAAGCACTGGTGGGCGCACGCCGAGGCGGTGGTGGGGTTCTACAACGCCTATCAGCTCTCGGGCGAGGCGCGTTTCGCGGACGCAGCGGCCGCAGTGTGGGAATACATCGATGCCAGGTTCGTGGACCGCGAGCACGGCGACTGGTTCAAGGTGCTGGACGCCGCGGGCACACCCCTGCCCGACCAACCCAAGGTCGGTCCCTGGGAATGCCCCTATCACCACAGCCGCATGTGCTTTGAGATGTTGGCGCGGTTAACGCGCACAACGGAACCCGGCGCGGGGTTCGCCGTTCGCACATGATGGATCTGTGCGGGGCGGCCTAGGCCAATTGCTCCGAAATCGCTCCGGCGATGGTGCGGGCATCTTCCTCGACTCCATAGAGGATGCCCGACTTGCGGCTGCTGAGCCAGGGGAGACCGATGAAGTACAGCCCGCGCACCGACGAAATCCCTTGCTCATGCACCGGAGCGCCATCAGCGCCCAGGACCGGCAGGTGCAGCCAACTGAAATCTCCCGTGAGCCCCGTGGCCCAGATGACCGCGCTGACGTTTGCCGCGCGCAGGTCCAGCTCCCGCAAGGGTGAAACGCAGAGAGCCTGCGGGTCGGGCATGTCCGCCGGATCATCTTCGAGCGGCGGCGGTGCGATCCCTGCCCGCTGCAGATAGGCGTCGACACCATCCTTCAGTTGTTGCGAGAAACCATCGGCAAAACGCACATGCGCGGCCGCCTCATCACTCAGAATAAGGCGACTGCCTTCAACGTCCAGCAAGCGCCCCAAGACGACGGCGCCCTGCCGCGCCAGGGATTGAAGGCTGACGGAGTGCCCATAGCGTCCCAGTCCGGAGGCCTGCGGCTGGGGTGCGCGGCTGATGGCCTTATCCGGCAGACTGGCGTATGTCACATCCAGGAGCTTCATGTCGATCCACCACGCCAGGATGTCCCGCCCGCGGTAGCGGCGAGGAGCGCGGCCGACTTTGCTCGTAGCCAGATACACGGTCCGGCCGGCGGACAGCAGCTCTTCGGCAATCTGACAACCTGATTGCGCACTGCCGACAACGACCACTGCGCCCGGTGGCAATGCCGCCGGGCTGCGGTAGTCGGCTGCATGCAGTTGCACAATATCCTGTGGCAGCCGGGAACGCGCGGCGGGATATCTCGGTGTGTGCAGGATTCCGGACGCGATGACCACGGAGCGACTCGTCAAGGTCTCTTCGCTCCGCCCACCGGTGTTTATCTTGACGACGAAATGCTCTGCGCCTGCGGGCTGCCCGACCAAAACCACGGTGACGCCGGTGCGGACTGGCAATGCGAATTGCTCAACGTATCTCTGGAAATGCTGCACCAGCTCCGCGGCCGGCGCGAATCCGTCGGGCTCCGACCCCTCGTAGGGCAGGCCGGGCAGAAAACTCATAAAGCGGGGCGTGTTGAGCCTGAACGAATCCCAGCGCTGAGATAACCACGTCTCACCGATCCGCCCGCGTTCCAAGACAACGTGCCTGCGGCCATCCAGTTGCAGGGCATGACTGATCCCCAGACCAGCCTGGCCCGCTCCCACGACGATTGCATCCAGTGTTTCCATAGCATCGACTCCGTTAGTGTTGGGCAGCGCAAGGCGCCCCACGATAACAAACTAGCGCTTCATGCGGGCGATCCCGGATAAAGCCAGTGTCGAAACAGCCGGGTCATGGCCGGCATGATAGTGTAGGTCATGATCGGCACCAGCAAGACTACAGTGAGGAGCATGGCCAACGGTCTGGGCCAGCGGTGAACGAGCTGCAAGAGCATCGTGCTGAGAATCAGCAGCGATGGGTAGAGCGCCAGGATGGTGAGCAATGCCATCTTGTACTTGGGAGGCGCAGTTAACGCCGCGGAGTGACCCGGAAGGGTGAACCAGGGCGCCAATCCCTCCGCTTCCTGGAGCTGAATCTCGCCGATTGTCATGTCCTCCGATCTCTTCACCCATTCTGCGCGTTCCGTCGATCCCATCCATGCTCCCAGGTGCTCATAACCGTCAAACCGCAGTACAATGGCATACTCCGGATGTGAGCGGTCGCGGGGCCGGATGAGATCCGTGCCCAGATAGCCCGCGAATCCCTTGACAACTTGATTAATCCCCCTGACCCATTCCTCGAAGTCACCAACGCGGTCCGGCTTGACATCTCTCACAAGCAGCACCGTGATGGGTTCGGAACCCGACTTTTGCTCGCTCTCCATCGGCCAACTCCTTCGCGGGCGTTGATCAGTCAGGCAGTCTGTCTGCTGAAGCCTTCCTCAATCAGACGGCGGAAGACGTTCTCGTTCTCTGTTGACATGGTTGTTCTCCTTGTACTCTATTAATACCAACCTTGTACTTATAATAGACCTATCCTAGCATCTGTTCTGTAATGGGGAATGCCAGTGCTGACTAGAGAGAAACGATCTTGTGCTTGAGCGCGTATGCGATGGCCTCCGCCCGGCTGGAGACCTGGAGCTTGGAGAGGATGTTGCTGATGTGGGCTTTAGCGGTCGCGACGAACGGCAGTATGTTGAGCCTGTTCGTACAGGCGGGCGTTTTCGACCGCCACGCCGATCTGCTGCCCAACCGTTCTCAAGAGTGCGATCTGCTCCGGCGAATAGGCGCGGTCCCGATTCGTGCTGAGGTTGAACTGGTTGGCCAGCGCCTCAATTTCGTCGTCTGTTGCCAAGGCCCAGATCGCGGTACGCCTTGCAGTTCACGCGGCCCAGGGCCATTCCAACCGCCGCCAATTGCCTGTGCTGGCCGCCGGATAGCCGCCAAAGGTGTACCACAGCTCGCCGCCGGCCGGACAGGCCACGTTGGCGTAGACCGTCACCAGTTCGTCGCTCCGCCTTTCGATCTCGTCGTCGGCCAGGATCCGGATCAAGTCGACCGGCAGGTCCGGCCGCGCCGGCGCCGCAGACAAACGCTGGACCAGGTTCTCCATCCGCCGGTACCGATGCAAACTGCTCAAGGAGCTGGCATCATCGCCCAGGGTCGGGTCTTCACAGGCGCAGTAATGATTGGTTCCGACGATCCAGCCGTCCGCAGGGTCGCGGCGGAAATGCTGCGCGCACGTGCACTCGAACACGGCAAACTCATCGGTCTTCCCGTCCACGGCAAACAGCAACATGCCGCCATCCCGCTGGGTTTCGTTGAGGAAGGCTTCGACGTCGCTGAGGGTGCGGCACACTTCCAGCGCTTCGGTCAGGAAGACATACCCGGGGACGTGGGGCCTGCCCGGCTCAGGCTCATCCCAAACGGACAGGAAGTTGTAGTGCAGCCACAGCTTGTCCCGGTTGATGCCGGTTGGGGTGAAGACGTCACACTCCATGCTGAAGCTGATCGTCGGAATCCGCCCCGCCACTTCGCGGATGGTCACGTAGCCCCATAGCTCGGGCACATAGGAGTCGTTATTCCGGGCCACCCAGGCGTGCTTGCCGAACACGCCGGCTGCGGCGCTGCACCCTTTTGACTCGCATTCCTCGATATAGGACCACTCGGCGAGCCTCTGCAGGGGAAGATCGGCGCCGTCGGCCATGCCCTCCAGCTCTTCCTGGTACCGTTTGGGCAGGCGGCGCAACCAGGGCAGGGCGCCCTGATGCAGCCTGGTCATATCGCTGGCGTGTTCCCGGCCGGCGAGATAGTGGCTGATGGTCTGTTCGAGTTTCGGGCCGAGCGCGCGTCCGGCGGCCAGGCCGATTTCATACGGACTGCCTTTGAAGTGATGGACCCGGTCGCGATAGTGGTTCATCAGTGTGAATATGATACCACACCCTGCGCTATCCGTCGCGGCCAATATCGGGCTATTTTTCCATCATGCCCAAACGGGACAGGCCATCCCGGTCGGTCAAGATGAATTCCGTTCTGGTCACATTGATCAGCTTCCTATCCGCAAATCGGTATAGGGCACGGCAGACCATCTCGCGCGTCGTACCGACACGCGCGGCCATCTCGTCAAGCGTCAGCGACCGTTCGATAGCCTGCTCCCCGGCGCTCGCGAAGTGCTCGAGCAGCAGGTGGGCCACGCGCCCGGCCACCGGCTGGAAGGCCAGTTCATCAACCACCGCGCTGGCGCGCTGCATCCGTTGAATCATCAGCCGGCAGAGTTCCCAGCCCATTTTCCCGTGGGCCAGGAAGATCGGCTCGATCCGCTCGCGTGACCAGAGATAGACCCGCGTTGGGCTTTGCGCCTCCAGCGTCGCCACGAGCTGGGCGTTGTCCTGGAAAAAGGCCGGTCCCCAAAACAATTCACCCTTCCCGAAAGTGGTCACCAGCAGGTTGCGTCCCTCGCTGGAAACCTTGATGGCATCCAACTCGCCCCCTGCAACCAGGAACAGATACGGCCAAATCTCACCCTGCAACGCCAGAGCTTCGCCCTTGGGCAGCTCGCGCAGCACGGCTTGCTTCACCAGGAGGTCCAGGTCCTCCGCCCCGAGCGCGGCAAAAACCGGATGGGCCTGCAGTATTGCCTTCAGTGTTTTCATGCAAACCATTATATCAAGGCCGGGGATTCAGCGTCAATCGGCTTGTCTTAAGGCAAAGACCCTCTGACGGCTGTTGTGATATATTTCCTGTACCGGAGGTGGCGGTGAGAACCCGATTCGCTTTAGCAGTTATCCTGTTGCTCTTGCTTGCGGCCTGCGGATCGACCGCGACCGGCTCAACCACAACCGGCTGCCCTGCCGCGACCGGCACGCCCCCGCGACTGGGTATCCCGCCGGATGCGCTCCCCACCGCTACACCCGGACCGCCGCCCGCGCCTGTTCTGATGAAGATCGGAGGCAAGGAAGTCCAAATCGACAAGGTCGTTGAAGGCCCGCTCTGTAACGACACCTGGAGCGGGACCGTATACGTTACCTGCAATGTCCAGGTCTATCCCTGGGCGGAAACCCCGACTTTCCTGCAAAACTGCAACTTGAACGTGGAGCCCGGGACGGTAGTCTACGTGGCTTACCACAACGATACGGCCTATTACAAAGGCTGTTCATGTCACACCGGCCAGAGCGCCGAGCCATAACCAACGCCCAAAGGAGGGGAATCATGAAGAACAAGAACATGTTGGGAGGCATCCTGGCCTCGATCGCTGCCTTGCTGGGCATCATCGGACACTTCGTACTATTCACGAAGTGGTATCAGATCGGCATGCACACGCAATCCGCTGAGCCGGGCTGCGAAATCCTGCTGAAGTACATCCACCCCCTCATGGCCGATGTCGGCATCCTGGCGGGCATTCTGTTCGCCGTCAGCGCCTACGGATACTTCACCAAGCAGCGCTGGGCCTTCTTCGTGACGCAGGTGGCATTGGTCCTGGCGCTGCTGGGCAGTTGGTTCGTCAACGTACCCTTCCTGGCTGCCGGTCTGCCGCCCATCTACTTCCCGCTCTTCTGGCCGTACCTGCTGCTCTATTTCCTGTTCCTGAAGCTTGTGGGGAAGATTTCCTGGAGCCAGACACTGCTCTCATTGCTGACTGGCGTCGCCTATATCTTCTGCTGGATGAACGGCGTTGCCAGCACCAGCCGCATGATCACGATCGGAACGCCGATCTTCACGTTGGTGGAACGCCTGCATTGGGTGGCGATGATCGGCTGGGCGGTCGTCACGGTCGGGATCGTGATGAAGTCGAAGGAGTGGATGCGCGTTCTCGGCATTGCCGCGGCCACGACCGAGCTCGTGGTCGGCATCCCGCTGACGATCGCGACCGCCCAGCAGTTGGGCCGCTTCTCCCTGTTCGCGCTGGGCCCGATCGCCTGCCTCGCCCTCCTCGTCATTCTCGTTTGGCCGGGTTTGTGGCAGCGCTGGACCAGGATGGAAGCAGAATCGAGGGGCTAAGTGCCTCCGTGGTAGTGAAAGGAGTAGACTCGCTCGCCGTCTTCAAACGGCATACGGCCATCACTCCTCCGCAGCTTCCATAGACCTATTATACCACGCCTACTCCACCCGCCGCGGCCAATACTGGATTGCGGGCGGTCTGTGATCGCGCGATTGCGGCCCGCCCATTGGAAGTCAGGCTACGGAATTTTATAGATAAATATTATACAAATTAAATACAAATACGGATCAAAGAGAGGTTTGGCATGAAAGTAAAGCCTATGGAAGGTTACCAGCCTGCTGTGCAACAGGCCACCCTCGACCGATATCTGAGCACGCTGCCCCAGGGGTTTTGCGCCATCCGGCCCACGGCTTTGAAGGAGGAAATGGCCACTACCCGGCCGTTCATCCTGGACGTGCGCGAATCAGTGGAAGTCTGCGGCACCGGCGGGCTGGCAGGTGCGGTGAATATCCCCCTGCGCGACCTCGTCAAGAGCCTGGACCGGCTGCCGGCCAAGGATCAGGAAATCGTGGCTATCTGTAGCACCGGCTACCGCAGCGCTATGGCGCTGATGGCCCTGCAGATGCTCGGCTACACCAACGTGAAGAGCCTGGTCGGCGGCTTTACCGCCTGGAACGCCGCCGACCTGCCGGTAGTCGGGCGGCCCTGCTGAGGCAAGGTGGTCGTTTCGTCCTTACCTGGAAAGAAACGTAAATGAACGCTGAACGGCTTGCCAGATGGCTTCCACATCCGGCTTGGCCTGCGCAAAACGGTCATCCATCGGATACAGCGATAGATGATAAACCGTATTCTCGTGGACGACGAAGACTTGCCATGCAACCACCCCCCTTTCCCCAAAGGCCCCTTTAACGATTTCTGCCGGTTGCCCACCCAGGGTGGACGTTTCGCGCATCTGGGGTGATGCGGCGTGAGCTTCTCGCGGCACAAAATCATCCACCACTTGCATCAAAGTCCGACCGCCAGTTGATCCCTCGGCCATGACGAGGAGTGCACCTCGAACCGGTTCAATGGTTTGATCAAGAGGCGGCCCGTAGAACCCAACCCGCCCGGCAGCTTCATCGCCAATGGTGAACTGAGCCGGATACAACAGACAATAGCGGCCGCCTGGATCAAAATAAGGCTTCAGCGTGGGATCAGCAGAGGTGCAATCCGCTTGAGTCACCGATGAGCGGCGCTCGGTGTTGCCGAGGCTGCACCCAGCAATGCACAAGCTGATAATCACGAATAGATACAAGCGAGAACGCGTTCTCATGCTTGTGATTAACTCCGGTCCAGCAACGCACCCGATGATACGCCCGCAGGCAGTCGGGAAGATTAGATGAGCTCACCCAATGCCCGTTGGAGCAAATCGCTGACATCAAGCGCCTCCGCCCACTGGCGCATGTAGGCCAGGTCCAACCGGTCACCCTGAACGGCCAACACCCCCAGGACATCACGCCACTGCCGGTCGGACATTTCATCTCCCAGACGATACCACGCCAGCTTGGTCAAAACGGTGTCTTCCGCGGTCGTCACATAGATCATGCGGCCCGAATTGGGATCTACGATCCAGGCCTGGCGCCGGCCCAATTGCTGCCGATCAAACGGCCGGTTCTTGGAAATGAAGATGTCAACCTTGAACATGGTAGCAAGGTGGATCAGGTTGAAGCTGCTGCGTTGGCGGATCGCATGCCGGATGGTGTCAATATCCAGATAGAACGCGCCTACCAGGAGATCGGCAAACGGCTGTGCTTGCTGCAGGCTCAGCTCAGCGACGATATCGGTATCCAACGTAGTGCGCACCACGCCATGGATCGTGCTGGCCAGCGACCCACCGATCACGTAGGTGGCGCCGACCTGTTCCAAGGCATCGATCACTTGCAGGGTCACGGCAATCGACTCAGGCAGCATCGCGCGCCTCCGAGGGGAGCGAGCCGTAGACGCGGGCAGCCAACTCCGGCCCAAGCAAGAGGTCCGCCAGATAGCGCTGCAACTGCGCCTCGGTCGCCTCAGGGTGCCGCGCTCGCAAACCTTGAAGCGCCAACTGGCGGGCGGCCGCGTTCATCTGTCCCAACATCTCCAGCTTGCGCGCGATAGACGCATCACGCAATAGGCCAATGAGGACCTGCTCAGCCTGCGATTCGGTGTCAGCGAACAACGCTGTCATTTCACCACGACTCCACGACGATTTACCGCCTGCCAACGGGCTCGATACTCCCGCACGAGGACCGGAGCCATGCGCTCCTCCATAATCTCAGTACAACATGGCTATTCTACCATGTTGGCAGAAAGCTGTAAACGCGGAGTACCTGGCAACCAGTTTGCGTCAGACGAACGGTTATGCTAGAGCGTACGCCAGTCCGGGGAGCTTTGTCAATCCACAGGCTGACCGGGGGTGCGTCTTAACTTGGGGGCAGAAATCAGCGGAGCATCCTGAGCGGAGGTCGGCATCAGTTCGCCGACCGTAGTCGAAGGGTGCGGAGCGGTCGTCGGCAAGGCCGCATCCTTCGACTACGTCCCGCGGACCGCGGCGGGACTCCGCTCAGGATGCTCGCGCCCCGAATTTAAGACGCACCCGCTGACCGGTCACTAATTGTAAGCAAGGGGGAGTCGATGGCAACAACTGAGGACCGCGCGACCGCCGCCGGGAAGGCAGCGAGCCGGCAAGAGCAAGAGCAGAAACAGGAGGCCAAGCCGGCCAGCCCGCGCAAGCGGCGGCCCAAAACCATCAAGCTGCCATCCGTGGCCGCGGCCATATGGACAGACCAACTGCCGGAGCCGGCCCGTTCGGGCGCCATCGCGCTGGCGCGGGGCATCTACCAGTTCTTCCGGCGCGTCTGGCAGGAGCTCAGCGGCGCCGGCGCAGTGGAGCCACCGCAGCTGCCGGCGCGGACTACACGCGACGGCCGAGATGCCTGAGGCCGACGATCGCGCCTTGTGTTTGCGCGTTTCTTGACAAGCGCGGTCGCGCGTCACCCGGGGTTTGCTGACGAGCACTCGCCGGCGCGGCCGGCGGAGGGCTGCACCCAATTCAGGGCCGCCCACGATTTGGCAGGCGGGCTATTTCACTACCGCCCAGGCGAAAGCGCTCGGCATCAGCGCGCCCAGCTTGTCCCAGACGCATGGGCCACCATCGAACAGGCATCAGGTGCCACCAGTGTTAGGCCCGCCTAAGCACCAACCCCACCGAACGAGACCCGCCGCCCATGACGGCGAAACGTGGCCGACCCGTGGCCCCAACGCACGCCAAACGCATCTGACCGCTGCGGCCCCCTGCCGAAAATGTCCCCTTCAAGATGACGTGTATTTATAGTATGGGTCTCCCTGCATATCTATATAGCCGCCACCTTTGTAATAATCGCCAAGTGTGATACGAAAGTCAATGTGGGCGTAGTCTTGCACGATGATCTCCCAAGAAAAGAAAAATGGTCTTCTGTTGCTATTAACTACTTTCTCCTCTCGGGGCGTCAACTGTAGCTTGTCTCCCCATTCAAGGGCAACTGTGGCGCGGTTTTCTCTAGAGATACGGCTATGTGCGGCGTTTATAATGTCCGGAGAATGGATTCTTATATCCGTCAGTATAGGAATAAGCTGCGAAACAACACTCTCTAGTTTTGCGGCTTCCGCCTCTTCTTTGCGTCTCGCTTGCTCCCTCTGTGTGTTTTCTCCTGCTCGTTGCCGTCTTGCCCGCTCTGCCTCAGCCGCCAACCGCCGCCGCTCATCAGCCTCAGCGGCCTGCCATCTGAGTTCATTCTCTTTTGTGATCTGTGCTAGACGGTTCCAGTATTCCCCAGACATGGTTATCTTATTCCTTCTGATTGGCAGTCAGATGACCTCGAAATTCGATCGCGCCTCGCTGTAGCATTGATGGCAAGCCGTATGTTATTCTGCTGGTTGTCCCAGTCTTCTGCTAGCCGCGCGCCTAACGAATTAAGGATTCATGTGGCGCGCCGTGGTTAACGGGTCCAGGTTACCCAGCCGGCGCACCATGGATGACAAGACCTGCTGGGTCGAGGCGGAAGCCGCCACATAATCTCAAGTTGAACTAAGCCGGGAAGTAGAACGCACCGTCTACATGGCGATTCAAACAATCACCGCTGCGCCGGCCGCATGCTACAACGGATGTGACAAAATCATTATCGCGCCGCATGACAGGTGCGTCAAGTGAAAATTGGCGTCGCTTGGGGGCTTTGGCATCGGGAGTAGCGCCAGGATCAAGACGACTGGGTCTCTCCGGTTGGGCGCCAGCCAGGCCGTGGACAGCACCCAGCACCGGCGCCGACGAAGTGGCGACGTCTGGAGTTGTCACGCACCTGCGGCAGCTCAGTTTTCTGCCGTGGCCGGTGGGCAGCGCGCGGTGGGGCGCAACGTGGCGACCACGGTCATGACTTGGCCGCACTTGGGGCAGCGCAAGACTGCGGCGGTGGGGCAGCCGCAACGGGCTGTGCGGCGGCCGCGTCTTCTCCGCTCGCCTGTGCAAACCAGCCGCGCACGGCCTGCAGGGTACTGTGCTGGCGCGGGCTGGGATGCTATCATACCAACATAAGCGCCCGGCGACCGCTGGCGGCGCCCAGGCGTGAGCGCACGCGGCTAATCCGGGATGCGCGTCAGTTGACGCCAACTGACCAATGCACCGCCGCTGGTTTGCAGGGACTGCTCCCCGCCGTAGACCACATAGCCTTGCCCCTCCGGCAGGCCCGCCAGCGTCCGCCAGTACCTGAGGTTATCGAAGTAGCTGGGGGACAGTGTCTTGCCGGCTTTGATCTCAACCGGCGTAACGTGCTCACCCGCCAACAGCAGGCAGTCAATCTCCTTGCCGTGATTATCCTGCCAGAAATACGGCGGGCTGTCCTCCCCGCGGTTGAAACTGCGCTTGACGAACTCATTGATGATCAGGTTCTCAAACAGCGCCCCTTTCAAGTAGTGCAAGCCGACCTGGCTGGCATCGCGAATGCCCAGCAGCGAGCAAGCCACGCCCGTATCGTAGAAATAGAGCTTGGGCGATTTCACCAGCCGTTTGCTGAAATTGCGGTAGTAGGGTTGCAGCCGATACAGAACGTAGGAGCTCTCCAACACGGAGAGCCAGGCCCGCGCCGTGTTCGGGCTGATGCCGGCATCGCTGGCCAGGCCGGCCAGGTTAAGCAGTTGCCCGATGCGGCCGGCGCACAAGCGGGTGAACTGGATGAAGGCGTTGATATCCCCGATGTTTTTTAGCAGCCGCACATCCCGTTCGACGTAGGTCTGGATGTAAGATGGGTAAAAATCGGCGGGCGCGAGGTCGCGGTCGTAGATGCGCGGATAGCGCCCCTTGAAGATCAGGTCTTCATACTGCTCCGGCCCCGGTTCTAGCTCGGCAAAGGAAAACGGCAGCAGGTGCAGCATGGCCGTGCGTCCCGCCAGGGTCTGGCTGATCTTCTCCATCAACAGGAAGTTCACCGAGCCGGTGAGGATGAACTGCAGCGAGCGGTTCTCGTCCACCAGTCTTTGGAGGTAGGAAAACAGGTCGGGGGCATTCTGGACTTCATCCAGAATCGCGCCGGCCGGGTAGTTGGCGAGAAACCCGCGCGGATCGGTCAGCGCAAACTGGCGAATATCCGGGTCCTCCAGGGAGACGTAAGGCATGGCCGGAAAGGCGGCGCGGACAAGGGTGGTCTTGCCGGACTGGCGCGGCCCGGTGAGCGTGATGACCTGGAGTTTCTGCGCCAGGGCGACGATTTTGGCGGTCAGGGTTCTGGCGATCATGGCGGTGCTCCATCTGCCAAAAGGTTGAACCAAGGAACACCTGTAGTATAGCACGGTTTGTACAAATATGCAATTACACTGCATTTTTGTACAAAAATCTCGACCAACTCCGCGCCGGCCAACTCGCAGGTGCGCCGCGAGGCCCAGTTGTCCGGGTTGCAGGTGACCCAGACGGTCGCCAGGCCATGCCGCCGCCCGATTCTTGACCGGGTCAGCCGGATGCTGCTCGACCAGCACCAGCGCCAGGTCGTCGTCGATCAGCGGACCGGGGTCCAGAAACACAAACTCCTGCATCGGTTGGCTCTGCCTTTTCTTGCCTGAGAGTTGATCTGCTGTGCGTCTCATGATACCATAGGCCAGTCCCCTGTTCATACAGGCCGGGGCGTCCGTCGTGGAATCAACAGCCAGAGAGGTCGCGTGTCATGAACTGCGCCATCGCGGGTCCCTATCTCGGCCAGGCTGCGGTCTGCGTCCCGACACTACGCTCGCTATCATGATCAAACGGCTCTGATCTCCACGTAGCGAAAGGACCATGCATGGAAATCCAGATCAGAAACGAGATTGAAGCGGACCACGGCGCGGTTGAAGAGCTGACCAGAGAAGCCTTTTGGAACCTCTATGCTCCGGGCTGCAGTGAACACTACATCGTGCACGCCATGCGGAAGCACGAGGACTTCATCGGATAGCTGGACTTTGTTGCTCTCGTCGACGGGCGGATCGTCGGCAACATCATGTATACGAGGGCCAGTCTGACCAAATCACTTTGCGCTCCTAACCATGTGGTGCGGATGGTGGAGCGGGGCACCGGAATCATCTCGACCATCGCTGGGAAGATCGCAGCCGAGCCTGGCGTGCACAACAACCCGGCCGAGACCGATCCGCTCAAGCTCAACCTGCCCTTGATCTGCAGCATGGACTATCATGCCGGCTGCCTCTTTGTCCCCGATTGGAGCGATGATCTGATCGTGTTGGAGAAGCTGTAGATTCATGCCTAGCGATCAATACGCCGAGCTCAGTTCCGCACACCGGAGCGCCGGCCTGCGGCCGCGACTGCTGGCCTTTGCGCTGGACTACCTCTTGATCGCCGCCTACGCGCTTGCGCTGGCCGCAGCGACCTTTCTGGCCGCGGATCCGCTGCGCGGCCTCCTGACGGCCCTCCTGGCTACGCCGGCCTCCCGCGATGCCGTGGCGTTCGTGACCGTCGTTCTGCCCGTCATCCTTTACTTTGCCCTGCAGGAAGGTTCGGCTCGGCAAGGCACGTGGGGCAAACGCAAGCTGGGGCTGCGTGTGACCGCGCTGGATGGCGGACAGTTGCCGCTCGGTCGCGCATTCGCCCGCGCGCTCGTCAAATCTCTGCCCTGGCAGGTCGCCCACACCTGCCTGTTCCACATCCCCGGTTGGCCGCTGGCGCCCGCGGCGCCGCCCGCCTGGGTGATCGTGGGCTTCGCCCTGGTGTGGCTGCTGGTGATCACTTATCTGGCGATGCTGGGGTTCAGCAAGTCCCATCGAACGCCTTACGACCGGCTGGCCGGCTCGCAGGTGCTGGTCAAGGTTCAGCCAGCAGATAACTCATTGGCCGATCCGGAGCGAATCTGACGCAAGGTCAGCGAGGTAAACATGGGCCGTTCTATCGCGCTGGTGACACTCCTCGTCCACGACTACGACGAGGCCATCGCCTTCTTCACCGAAGCGCTGCGGTTCTCCGTGCTCGAAGACATGCCCCTGGGCAACGGCAAGCGTTGGGTCGTGGTCGCACCGCCAGCTCGGCCTGCAGCGCCCCCTGGTGCTGGCTTGCCTGCGTTGGCTCAATGGTCTGGCGCCAGGAGACTACCGGCTGGAGACCTGGGGCGACAGCGAGGAGGCGGTCGCGATCTATCGCGAGCTGGGGTTCGTCGTCGAGGATGACACCGTAGAGTACCTGCTGCGGCCAGGGATGTAGCAAGATGCTCGCCGACCTGCTCCGGCATCTCGACAGCACTCGACCCACGGCGAGTGAGACCTGGCGCCGGTGGCAGATCACGCCGGTTGCGGGCGGCGCCAACGCGCTGGTGTACCGGGTGACCCGCCAGCCTGACGACTATGCGGTCAAATTCACCGCGCGCGACAAGCGCGACCGCGCCGGCCGCGAGTATGCCGCGCTGAGCGCGCTGCAGCAAGCCGGCCTGCAGATCGCACCTGAACCGATCTGGCTCGATCGCACGCAGTACACGCAGCCAGTGGTCGTCCAGGGCTGGCTGGACGGGCAGATGCTCGCCGGTCCGCCGCAGAGCGATGCCGAGTGGGCGGCCCTGCTTGATCACTACTGCGCCATTCATTCCGTCACCCCAGATCGGACGACGGTGACCCTGACAACCGGAGTGCTCAACGTTTCCAGCGGCGAGGCGGGCAAGGCGCTGGTTCGGGAGCATGCCGGCAGGCTGCCGGCCGAAGTGCAGTCGAATTCGCTGCGGGATCTGCTGGCGCGCTTCGCCGACTGGTCGCCGCCCATCTGGCCTTCACCACCGCGCACGCTGGTCCGGGTTGACGGCAACTGGCGCAACTTCATGCGTCGCGGCGGCAGCCTGGCCTCAGTGGATTGGGAAAACAGCGGCTGGGGCGATCCGGCCTTCGAGTTGAGTGAACTCGCCGTCCATCCGGCCTATGAGGGCGTGGCGGGCGCACGCTGGGACCACTTCGCGGCTCATTACGCCCAGCGCCGGGATGACCTGACCCTGGCCCCGCGCGTCGCCGCCTATACGACGATCATGCTCGTCTGGTGGGTCGTGCGCTGGGCGCGCTATCGGTATGAGGCGCCGCTGGGGTTGGACAGACGTCTCGCCGGCCGGCCCATGGGTTGGCCGACCGAGGTCGAGCGGCAGTATGACCGCTATCTTGCACAGGCAGAGGCGCATCTCACGTAGGACAACCCATCACATCAACCCATGGAGGAGCAAACCGTGACAGCACACACCAAGAAGCAACAGCCTCATTGCGCTCGTGGCGGGTGAACGCTACCTGCGTGAGGGCCTGGTTGCCGCGGTTGGGATCCATTTCTGGGCCGACATCGTCTGGCACGTGATCTGGCCGCTGCTCGGCCTGCTCTAATATGATCTCTGAAAATGCAGGAGCGGATCCGATGACAACCACCTCAATCTACAAATCACCGGCCGGCGAGCGGGAGATCATGGCCCTGTACGACGCCGCCCTGGCGCGTTGGCCCGTGGCGCATGAGACCTTCACCCTGGCCACGCGGCACGGCGAGACCTTTCGCATCGCCAGCGGCGAGCGAACGGCCCCGCCCTTGATCCTGCTCCATGGAGCCGCCTCGAACGCGGTTTCCTGGGCGGGCGATGTCGCGGCCTACAGCGCTCACTGCCGCGTCTATGCGGTTGACATCCCGGGTGATCCCGGCAAGAGCGCCCCGAACCGCCTGCCCTGGGATGGCCCCGGCTACGCCGAGTGGCTGGAGGATGTTCTGGATGGCCTGGGCGCCCACAAGGCGGCGCTGTTGGGCCTGTCGCAAGGCGGCTGGACAGCCCTGAAGTTCGCCACCTGCCGGCCGGAGCGCGTCGACAGGCTGGTGCTGTTGACTCCCGGCGGTGTTGTACCCACCAAGCCATCCTTCATCCTGAACGCCATCGTGCTGTCCATGTTCGGCCGGTGGGGCGCAGAAAGACTTAACCGCAAGGTCCTTGGGAAGCAGCCGATGCATCCCGAAGCCGAGCGCTTCATGAACACCATCATGACCCATCACATCGCGCGCATCGACAAGGAGTACATTTTCTCGGACGCTGAACTCAGGCGTTTGGACATGCCGGTCTTGCTGCTGGGCGGCACAGAGGATGTCATTCGCCCGATGGCAGCGGTGGCGGCGCGGCTGGAGAAGCTCGTGCCGAAGCTGGAAGCAGAGCTGATCCCGCAGGCGGGTCATGTCCTGGTGAACATGGCCGAGCGCGTCCTCCCCTTCTTGGAGGCCACACCCTGATGCCAAGCGCCCAACACTATCCCGAACCCACCGTCGGCGCGCTGATCCCGCGCTCAGCGAACGATCAGCGGCAGGTACAGCTTAACTCGCGATGCCAGCTCGATCCGACCGTCCTGCGCCGCTGAAGGGATCACTATCCCATCGCGGTCTGACAGATCATGGGTTAGGATCGTCAATGCAGCGACCCCGGGCTTCAGCCGCCGGAAAGTCACGGCGGCCACCGGTCCCGAGCCGCTGACCGGTGCTGACGGATTGACCTGCGTGACCGCGTAGCGAGCCACGCCCGCCACGGGGCAGCCGGGATCCGTGGGATCCGCCGCGTTACACGCCCTGTTTCGCGCGACGAAGTCAGGCTTCAGGAATACATTCAGAGGCTGGATCTGCACGCCGCTTGCGCCTGGGTTGGCGTCCAACACCTCCAGCACCGTTGGATCGAAACCGAGCCGGATGTCGAGCGCATACAGATTCTGCACGTCCTGAACATACAGATTCACCACGACCTGCCCCCCGACGGGAACCGCGGAAACCAGCGGATCGGGCCGCACGATCGCCCCGTTGCGCGGGGCGGCAGCGTCTGCCGCTCCCACCAGCAGGATGGCGAGCGCCAACGAGAGCAGGCTTGCGACCAGGCGCGGTCTGCGGGGAGAAGGCCGGCTCACCCCGGTGTTCGTTGCAGTCACGGATCCAGTCCCTCCTTTCCTCTGGCGCGTCTCGGCCTCATGCCCGCCCGCGATGCAGCGCAAGCCAGGCGACGGCCGCGGCCGCCGTCAGCGCCAGGCCGAGCAGCGCGCTTCCCGCAATCAGCAGCCACAAGGCGATCGGCTGTTTTGGCTGAGCGGCCGGGGTTTCACTGGCCGCCGATGCCTGGCTGGCGCCAGGTTTCAGGATAGTCGTGGCCGCGTCGCCCCCCTCTGTCCTTGCGACCAACGCAGGCGTCGGACGGCCGGCGCGCGCAGAAGAGTCCCGCGCCGGCGTCGCGATAGCAACGGCCGGCGGCTGCGCGGCGACAACCGGGCCGGGTGCGCTGGCTGTTGTGGATGGTGCGGCCATGGACGGCGCCGCGCTTGCTGCGGCGGATGGCGCCAGCGGCGCCGGCGTCGGGCTCGTCACCGCGAGCGGGATCGTCAGGGTCGGACTGGGCGCCGCGGACATGCTTGCCGGCGTTGCTGACAGCGGAGGCGTCGGTGAGTGCGCGGGAACAGGCGCCGGCGGCGTGTTCGCCGGCGGCGTATTCGTGAACACTCGCGTCGCTGTCGCCGCACCGCCGGCGCCGGGCGGTTTGGAGGTAGCCGAAGCCGAGGGCGTTGCCGTGCGGCGCTCCTCCGTGGGGGATGGCGTGGCGCTGTTCTCAGCCGTTGCCGCAGCCGTCACGCTGATCTCGCCGCTGGTCACGGTCACGGGAATCGGGTCACCGTCTCGTGTCGACAGGAACACGCTTGTGGCCTGCAGGAAGCCGCTCCTGCCGGCAGCCACCCCCCGGAACTGGATGATCAGCAGCGTGCCGCTGCCGCTTCTCGGCTCCTGCGGGTTGAGCTGCGTGGCCGCATAGTCGATCGTGCCGGTCTGATTGTCGGCCCGGTTCAGCGCGACGAAGTCCGCCGAGAGGAAGCTGCCCGGCGCCATCTGAATCCCCGCGCTCGCGAGGTCCGCATCCGCCACCTGAACGACGGTTGGATCAAAGCGCAGGTGGATCTCAAAGCCGTACAGATCTCGGATTTCCGTCACGGCGACGGGGAGCGCAGCCGTCTGGCCCGCCGCCAGTTCGAGAGCGGGCGGGCCGAGTGACACTGTCGGGTCGGCCGCCGCGGCCGCCGGAGCGGCGCCCGACGCCAGCCACAGCACCGCCGAAATGATCAAAGCTGCAAACGTTCTGTTCATCACCGAACTCAGCCCCCACCGGGCACGAGGGCGAAATCGAACTCTCCCACCCGATTCGAGGCCCGGCTGCGAAAGCCGGTCGCGCACGCCGACTCAAGCACGTAGTAGTAGTTATTGCTGGGATTGCCCAGCGCACCAGCGTCATGAAAGTCCAGGCCTGCGACAACCTGGTAGGCAGGGTCATGGGGAACCAAGTAGGGAGCAGTCTCGCGGAACAGATAGTAGCCTGACACTTCGGGCACGGCTGTCCAGGACAAAGCTGCGTCAGAAGCATTCCATTTGGCGATCGCAAGTGAAGGCGCGCCAGGCGCCAGGGTTTGAACGCTGCTATTCGCCGCCGCGATCGACATCACGACACCATTCCGATCGGCCAGCTCCACCTGCGCGAACGTGAGCGGCGCGGCCGTGTTCTCTGACCTGGCCCGAAACAGAATCGTGAACAAGATGCCACTGCCACTGGCCGGTGGGGTCGGAACAAGTTGGGTCAGAGCATAGCGGGTCACGCCGGCGCTATTGTCCGCATCGCGGCTCACAACGTAGTCGGGTGAAAGGAAGCTGCCCATTTGCACCTGAACACCGGAACTGCCGGGATCGGCATCCACCACTTCCAGCACATCCTTGTCGAATGTCACCCTCACGTCCGCGGCGTAGAGGGCGGAGATGTCGCGCACCCACACCTCGACCGGGATCGTTTCGCAGCCGCGGAGGGTGACAGGGGCGGGCATGAACGATAAAGTTGCGCCCGTCACATCCGGCGCAACCGGGACCGTCGCGGCTGCCGGAGCGTTAGCGGCCACCCGCAATGAACCTGCAGACAGGCACACGAGCGACAGGGAAAGCGCCAGCCCCGCGCAAATTGCCCATCCCGGTTCGAGTCTGCGGCCTCGAATTCTGTGCATTTTCGTCACAAGCGACCTCCTCTGCCTGCTTAGGCGCGGCCGGGTCGAGTCCGGCCTCGCCTATGACCTGCGGCGACGCCAGGCGCCCCACCCTGCCAGGGCGAGCAGTCCCAGCGGTGGCAGGGTTCCACCGGTGCAAGACAATCCTGTTCGAGGCGTTGGGGTCGGAAGCTGCTGCCCTGCCGGCTGCCCGATGGCTGGTTCGGCCGGTAGGGCAGCCGGCGTGGGTGTCAGACCCACGGCTGGCTGCGAACGTGCGGCCTGGGTTGCCACAGAGACCGGCGCCGGAGCCTGGCTCGCGACCACCCTGATCGTGACGCTCTGCGCGGTGACCGGCAGCGAGCGCCCCTGCCGATCCGCCAGCTCGACCGGGCCTATTGCCAGCGCCGTCTCTCCGGCGGTCTTCCCTCTGAATTGCACCGTGAAGACGACCCCCGCACCGCTGGCCGGTGCGGTCGGGTTGACCTGCGTGATGGCGTAGCGCAGGGCGCCGGCCGTGTTATCCGCGCCGTTGCGCGCCACGAAGTCCGGCCGAAGAAACGTTCCTGGCACGAGCTGGATGTCGTCCTGGCCCGGGTCGGCATCCACGACCTCGACCACTTGGGGATCGTAGGTCGCCCGCACGTCGAGCGCGTAGACGTCACGGGCATCGGCCAGAACGATGTTCAGGCCGGCGCTCTCGCCCACGGCGATTTCGAGCACGGCAGGCTCGCCGCGCAGGATCGCATCCCCCTGGGCGGCCGCCGGCAGCGCGCAGCACGCCGCCAGAACGATGATCGCGGCCAGCCAGAGCCGCGCGGCCCGGCAGAACCGGGCATGGGTTCGCTGATCTGATCGCAATCCCGCCTCCTGCGCTGGCTGCGCATGCGGGGGACGGCGCGGGACAATCCAGCAACGCCATCCCCCCTCTCATCGCATCGTCACGTCGCCCCTCACCAGGGCTGGGGCGAGGCCTTGTCGAAGTTGCCGCCGGCGATC
>CAYYTK010000025.1:0-71484 GCA_964474695.1 uncultured Anaerolineales bacterium | reverse complement strand
TCCGCGAGGGCGGCCGCACCGTCGGCGCCGGCGTCCTGACCAAAATCCTGGAATAGTAATAAACTGGTAGGAGGGGCATCCGGGGCTAACATACACGGATGCTGCGGTGGACAGCCGCGCTCTTACGGAGGGTGTCATGGCCAAGAATAGGATTCGTATCCGGCTGAAGGCGTTCGATCATCGGGTGCTGGATGACTCAGTGCGCAAGATTGTGGACGCTGCCGAGCGCACGGGCGCCAATGTGATTGGCCCCGTGCCCCTGCCGACGCGTATCGAGAAGTTCACAGTAACTCGTTCGCCGTTTATCGACAAGGATAGCCGCGAGCAGTTCGAAGTCCGTACGCACAAGCGTCTGATCGATGTCTTGGAACCCGGCCCTAAAACTATCGAGAATCTTACCAAGCTCGATCTGCCGGCCGGTGTCGATATCGAGATCAAATTGTGATTGCGGATTCTTGATTGCGAATTGCCCCACGCCATGTTGAGCTCTTGCTCGACATGGCGCTGATCAGCAAAGCGCAATCCGGGGTCTGCAATCCTGCGGGATGATGCGGCTCCCTCGCAAAAGGGGAGTCACGACAGTCCCAAGGAGGAACAGTGAAAGGTCTTCTGGGTCGTAAGGTGGGCATGACCCAATTGCTCACCGCCAAGGGCACCGTGGTGCCTGTCACCGTGATTGAAGCTGGGCCCTGCTTCGTCACGCAGATCAAGACGTCAGATCAAGACGGCTACTCCGCCGTCCAACTGGGCTATCAAGAAACCAAACCGAGACGACTCACTAAGGGCGAGTTGGGCCATATTCGCCGCCGCAATGCCAACCTGCCTGCGGTGCGGATTTTGCGCGAGATCCGTATGAGGACCGTGACGGATTATGCCGTGGGCCAGAAGCTGCTCGCTGATGTGTTTGCAGTTGGGGAGCGCGTCGATGTTAAGGGCGTTTCCAAGGGGCGAGGGTTTCAGGGTGGGGTCAAGCGGCATGGTTTCCATGGCGGACCGCGCACACACGGCCAGTCGGATCGTCTGAGGGCGCCGGGCGCGAGCAGCTCGGGTACGACCCCCGGCCGCATCTACAAAGGCAAGAAGATGGCGGGCCACATGGGCAACGCACCGGTCACGGTGTCGAATCTGTGGGTCGAGCTGGTGGACCCCGAGCGCAATTTGCTGGCAGTGCGCGGCGCTGTACCAGGCGCAAAGGGCGGCCTGTTGGTGATCACAGAAGCGCGCAAGCAGGGGTAGTGACGATGTTAGTCTCATTGATGAACATGGCAGGCGAGAAGGTCGGCGAGGTCGAATTGGCCGAGGCGATCTTTGAGGCGCCCGTAAACATACCTTTGATGCACCAGGCAGTGGTGCGCCAACTGGCAAATGCGCGCCTGGGCACAGCCCAAACCAAGGGCCGCAGCCAGGTGGCCGGTGGTGGTCGGAAGCCCTGGAAACAAAAGGGTACTGGTCGAGCACGTCAGGGCTCCATCCGGGCGGCGCAGTGGCGCGGCGGCGGCATTATCTTTGGCCCCAGCATGCGCTCCTACGAGCAGGCTATGCCGCGCAAGATGCGTCATGCGGCTTTGCGCTCGGCCTTGACCGTGAAGGCCGCAGAAGAGAAGCTGGTCGTCCTGGACGCGCTGCAAGCTGCGACGCCGAAGACCCGGGACATGGCTCTGGCCTTGCAACGATTGACGCCGGATTCCAGCGTCTTGATCTTGATGGCCGGCGCAGATGAAAACGTTGAACGAGCCGCGAACAATTTGCCGGATGTGAAGTTGTTGCGTGCGAGCTACCTCAACATTCGTGATTTGCTCACCTACGATTATTTGGTCATCCCGCAGGACGCGTTGACCGTGATCGAAGGGATCTTGGGCTAGCTGGAGGAGATCAGATGCACGTTTACGATATACTCAAGCGCCCGATCGTGACCGAGAAGTCCAACGCGCAGGCCGACGCGGCTCACCAGTATACCTTCGAGGTAGATCGTCGCGCCAACAAGATGCAGGTCAAGGACGCGGTGGAGACGGCCTTCAATGTCAAGGTCATCGATGTCAACGTTGTCAACATCCCGGCCAAGAAGGGGCGCTATGGCCGCGTCATGATCACCAAGAAGTCCGCTTATAAGAAGGCTTTGGTGACGCTGGCGCCTGGGAGCACGATCCAGTTCTTCGAGGGTGTGTAATATGGCGATCAAGATGTACAAGCCCACCTCGCCAGGGCGACGTGGGATGAGCGTCTCGACGTTTGAAGAAGTGACACGGTCCACCCCGGAAAAGTCGCTGTTGCGTCCACTTGCTGGGCAGGCGGGACGAAACAACGTGGGGCGCGTGACAGTTCGCCATCGCGGTGGTGGTCACAAGCGCATGTACCGTGTGATCGATTTCAAGCGCGACAAACATGGAATTCCGGCGCGCGTAGACTCGGTCGAGTATGATCCGAACCGTTCGGCTCGCATCGCCTTGCTGGCGTATGCCGATGGTGAACGCCGCTACATCCTGGCGCCGCTGGGCCTGAAGGTGGGTGCTCGGCTCATGTCTGGCCCGGAAGCTGAAGTGCGCGTGGGCAATACGTTGCCGCTGCGTAATGTTCCGCTGGGCACGATGGTGCATAACATTGAATTGCAGCCCGGTCGGGGTGGCCAATTGGCACGCTCGGCTGGAACCGCAGCTCAGGTGATGGCCAAGGAAGGCGACTACGCTCAGGTGCGTCTGCCGAGCGGTGAAGTTCGGAAGGTGCCTCTTGGCTGCCTGGCAACCATCGGGCAAGTGGGTAATGTCGACCACGCAAACATTAACTTGGGCAAGGCGGGCCGCAAGCGGTGGCTGGGTTGGCGTCCGACAGTGCGCGGCACGGCGATGGATCCGAACTCGCATCCACATGGTGGAGGCGAGGGCCGCTCTTCAGTTGGTATGCCAGGGCCTAAGACGCCGTGGGGCAAGCCGGCTTTGGGCTACAAGACGCGCAAGAACAAATTGACCAACCAGTTCATTGTGCGCCGCCGCAGCAAGAAGTGATGGGGGTGAGGGAATGTCTCGATCGTTGAAGAAAGGGCCGTACGTACAGCCCAAGCTGTTGAAGAAGGTTGAAGCGATGAATCGCACCGGGAAGAAGCAGGTAGTCAAAACCTGGTCGCGCGCTTCGACGGTCTTTCCGCAGATGGTCGGTCACACGATCGCAGTCCATGATGGCCGTCGCCATGTTCCGATCTACGTTGCTGAAAACATGGTGGGGCACAAATTGGGCGAGTTCGCACCCACTCGGTTCTTCCGTGGGCATGTGAGAGCCGAGAAGAAAACCACGCGCTAGGGGTGAAATGATGGAAGTTCGGGCGATTACAAAGTACGTGGGGATTTCCCCGCAGAAGACCCGGTGGGTGATTGATCAGGTGCGTGGGATGCGGGCCGAGAATGCTCTGGCTTTGCTGCGCTACATGCCGCAATCGGCGGCCGACCCGGTGGCCAAGACCATCGCTTCTGCCCTGGCAAATGCCGAGGAGAATTTGGGCCTGGCTCGTGAGGACATGTATGTCGCCGTCATCAGTGCTGACGGGGCGCCGTTGCGGCGCTGGCGTCGTTTTGGGGCGCGCGGACGGTTCAAGCCGATCATCCGGCGATCTTCGCACATCACCGTGGTTCTTGAGGAACGGCAATAGTAGCGCCTTTGGCGCTTGTTAAGGAGGCAGCATTGGGCCGCAAAGTTAATCCCATTGGCTTTCGTCTCGGCACCACTGAGCAGCATCGCTCTCGCTGGTATGCTGAGGGCGAGGAGTATACCAAGTTAGTGGCAGAGGATCGCAAGATTCGCAAGATCCTGCTGAATACGCTTCCGGATGCTCAGATTTCCAAGGTGGAAATCGAACGCTTCCCGCCTAACCAGGTCCGGGTTACCGTGCATTCCGCGAAGCCTGGCGTCATGATCGGGCGCAAGGGCGCCACAGTGAACGCGCTGCGAAACGATTTGCAGCAAGTTACTGGCAAGCGCGTGAAGCTGGATATCGCCGAGATCGATCACCCGGAGACCGATGCTTATCTTGTGGCGTATAGCATTGCTGAGCAGCTCGGTCGTCGCATCTCACATAAGCGTGCCATGAAACAGGCTGTGCTGCGGGCGCTTAAGTCGGGTGCTCAGGGGTGCATGATCCGTTGTGGCGGCCGTCTGGCGGGATCTGAGATGGCCCGGGTGGAGACGATCCGTGAAGGTCGCATCCCGCGTCACACGTTGCGTGCTGAGCTAGACTACGCCAGTGGCGAGGCTTTGACCACCTATGGGCGGATCGGTATCAAGGTGTGGATCTATAAAGGCGAGCGCCTGCCCGGTGCAGAATAGAAGATTGCCGGCACCTGCACTGGTGTTAACGGTGCAAGTGCTGCGATAAGGAGTTATCGAAATGTTGATGCCTAAGCGCGTTAAGTATCGCAAGCAGCATCGTGGACGCCGGACGGGCATGGCCAGCCGAGGCAACGAAGTCAGCTTTGGGGATTACGGTCTGCAAGCGTTGTCTCCCGCCTGGCTGAACAGTCGTCAAATCGAAGCTGCTCGGCGTGCCATCGTCCGTTATCTGCGGCGCGGCGGTAAGCTGTGGATTCGGGTTTTCCCCGATCATCCAGTCACCAAGCGGCCGGCCGAAACCCGTATGGGTGGTGGCAAAGGTGCAGTGGAGTATTGGGCGGCGGTGGTTCGCCCTGGCTCAGTGTTGTTTGAGATAGCCGGCGTAGATGAGGCAGATGCTCGCGAAGCGATGCGATTAGCCTCCAACAAGCTGCCGATTCCTACGCAGTTTGTGCGGCGGGATCTGGGGGAGGTGGCCTGATGTTGCCCAGCGAAGTTCGAAATCTTTCGCAAACCGAGATTGCTCGGCGCCTGGACGAGGCACATCATGAGTTGTTCAATCTGCGTTTTCAGTACGCAACAGGCCAGCTCAAGAACACGACCCGTTTGAGTTACGTGCGCCGCGAGGTTGCCCGTCTCCGCACCATCCTGCGCGAGCGCGAGCTTGCTGCGGCTAAGGGGGAATGACGTATGGAAGCGCAGCGAAAACGACTGATCGGCCAAGTGGTCAGCAACAAGATGGATAAGACCGTGGTCGTGGTGGTGCAACGTACTCGTCGCCACCCACTGTATGGCAAGGTGATCCGCATCAATAAGCGCTATAAGGCGCATGACGAGGGAAATACCTGCCAGATCGGTGATGAAGTTCGCATCGTAGAATCTCGGCCTTACAGCAAGGACACGCGATTCCGCGTGGAAGAGATTCTGCAGCGTGCCGCACAGATCGATCGGACGCCGTTGCAGGCCGAGAGCGAAGCGGAGAGGTGAAGCCATGATTCAGCAGGAAACCAGGCTTAAGGTTGCCGACAACACCGGCGCCAAAGAGATCCTCTGCATTCGCGTGCTGGGCGGATCGACCCGGCGGTATGCGCATCTGGGAGACGTGATCATTGCGTCTGTGAAGCAGGCGGCGCCTCATGGGGCCGTCAAAGAAGGCGAAGTGGTGCGAGCCGTGGTTGTTCGCACGACCTATCCGCAGAAGCGCGCCGATGGGTCTTCGATCCGCTTCGACGACAATGCCGCAGTCATCATTGATCAGCAGAGGGCGCCTCGTGGAACGCGTATCTTTGGGCCTGTGGCGCGTGAACTGCGCGATCGCGGCTTCATGCGCATCGTCTCGTTGGCGCCAGAGGTTCTGTAGCTTGTAATGATGTGTGGCGCGTGATTGGCGATGTAACGCGGCCGGTGGACGTACAAGTGGCCGGCAATACGCCCGCAACACGTGTCAGGAGAAGGTGTCATGGAAATTCGTAAAGGCGACAAAGTCGTGGTCATCGCGGGGGAAGATCGTGGCAGCCAGGGCGATGTGCAGCGTGTGCTCCGGGCCAAGTGGGGCAAAGGGCGTCGCGCGGGCGAACGTAACCCCTTGGGGGATCGTGTCACGGTCGCCGGCGTCAATCTGATCAAGAAGCATCAACGCCGGACCGGCAACATCAACACGCAGTTCGGCATCATCGAGCGGGAAGCGCCGATTCACATTTCTAATGTGATGTTGGTTTGCCCGAAGTGCGGCAAGCCGACCCGTGTGGGCCACAAGCAGCATGCTGATGGCAGCCGCGCACGCATGTGCAAACAATGTAACGAACCGATTGACGCGTAGGTCATACTGGTAAGCCCTGTGACCCGCGAGGCCAGGAGCAATCAGTATGCTGGGCGTGTAGAACACGCCGACTACGGCAGGGAGTGTTTCGGATGGCAGTGCCGAGGTTGTTGGAACGGTACCGAAAAGAAGTGGTGCCGGCAATGGAAAAAGAGTTCGGTTACGACAACGTGATGCAGGTGCCTCGCATCCAGAAGGTCGTACTGAACATTGGTATGGGCGAAGCGTTGCAGAACGCTAAGTCGTTGGATGCCGCCGCTGGCGACCTGCGGGCGATTGCCGGCCAGAAGCCGGTCTTCACCAAGGCGAAGCGTTCGGTCGCAGCGTTCAAATTGCGCGAGGGCAACACCATTGGTGTGACCGTCACCCTGCGCAAGGAACGCATGTGGAGCTTCCTGGATCGCCTGGTGAACGTGGCCTTGCCGCGTTTGCGTGACTTTCGGGGTATTTCGCCGGATGCGTTCGACGGCCATGGCAACTACAGCCTGGGTTTGCGCGAACAGCTCATGTTCCCCGAGATCCAGTACGATAAAATCGACAAGGTGCGCGGCATGGCCGTGACTGTTGTGACGACGGCGAAGACCGACGAAGAAGGCCGCCGGCTGCTGGCCTTGCTGGGCATGCCGTTCCAGAAATAAGTTCGGCTCGCCAGGCGTGGCGCCGCCCGATATGGCGCCGCCAAGTGTGGCGCGTCGTTAGAGGAGGGTTTCAGTGTCCAAAACATGCATGCCGCTCCGTGAACAGCGCCGCAAGTACGCTGTGCGCGTGCGCAATCGTTGCAGCATTTGCGGCCGGCCTCATGGGTATATGCGCCGCTTTGACCTGTGTCGCATTTGCTTCCGGGATCAGGCTCTGCGAGGCAATTTGCCGGGTGTGGTGAAATCGAGCTGGTAGAGAGACTTAGTCTCCCGAGCAGGCTCCGTGGTGGGACCCCCACAAGGGGGGCGGAATCCTGGATTATGCGTCCGGCAGCAAGAGACACGTCGCTTGCACGGCCATGAATCGCAGGTGATCCGGCGGGACATCCGGCGAGCTCGCAGGTGGTCCCGTAGGTAGAGGAGTGACAAGGAGTAACCCATGATTAGTGATCCGATTGCCGACATGCTGACGCGCATTCGCAACGGGCTCCTGGTGCGCCAAAAGCAAGTAGTTCTGCCCAGCTCTAAGGTGAAGGTGGCACTTGCGCGCATCTTGAAGGACGAGGGCTTTATTAAGGACTTCGAGGTGACCAAGGACGTCCCTCAGCCGCAGTTGCGCATCGTGTTGAAATATGACCGCGATCGTAAGTCCCTGGTGACCGGGCTGCAGCGTATCAGCAAGCCGGGCCGGCGGGTCTACGTCAAGCGCACCGAGATCCCTTGGGTCCTGAGTGGCCTGGGGGTCGCTGTCCTGAGCACGCCGCAGGGGATCATGACTGATCAGCGCGCGCGGCGGTTGGGCTTGGGCGGCGAGGTGCTCTGCTACGTGTGGTAGGAGGCAGGACAGTGTCGCGTATTGGCAAAATGCCGGTTGCGCTGCCGAAGGGCGTGAGCGTGACGGTCAGCGAGAGCAATATGGTGACCGTGAAAGGTCCCAAGGGCCAGCTTCAACAGCAGCTACCGAGTGACATCATTGTGGAAGTCGCCGCTGGCGAAGTGTCTGTGAAGCGCCCAAGCGATGCCAAGGTGCATCGCGCGATGCATGGGTTGAGCCGTGCCCTGTTGAACAACATGGTGCATGGCGTCCACGCCGGCTTCACGCAGGTGCTCGATATTCAGGGCGTCGGCTATCGTGCCGGCTTGCTCGGCAAGAACCTTGCGGTCTTGGTGGGTTATTCGCACCCCGTGGAGTTTCTGCCACCGCCCGGAATCACATTTGACGTTGACAAAACGGGTCACCAGATCACAGTCAGCGGGATCGACAAACAATTGGTAGGCCAGATGGCCGCGCAAATTCGCGATTTGCGCCCGCCGGAACCCTATAAGGGCAAGGGCGTTCGCTATCGCGGTGAGATTGTCCGCCAGAAGGCTGGCAAGAGCGGTAAGGTCGGCGGTAAGGGTAAGAAGTAAGGGGTAGCTGGGGCTACTCGCATATTCCGAGTCGGGGTGCTGGTGGTGCGCTGTTCGTGGTAGCGGAGCGCCGCCTAAGGTTGTCATAAGCAGCCGTCCCCGCCGGTCAGGAGGATCAGGTCAATGGCCCAAGAATTGACACAGGAAGCTCGCTGGCGCCGTCATGAGCGTATTCGCCGCCGGGTTCACGGCACAACTGAGCGCCCGCGTTTGAACGTATTTCGCAGTTTAGTGCACATCTATGCTCAGGTCATCGACGATGATTTAGGGCATACGTTGGTGGCAGCGTCGACCCTGGACCCAGAATTGCGCGAGCAACTGGATGGCCTGAACAAGTCCCAACAAGCAACCCGGGTGGGGCAGTTGGTGGCGAAACGGGCGCTGGATGCAGGCTTGAAAAAAGTCGTCTTCGACCGCGGCGGTTATCCATTCCATGGCCGGGTCAAGGCGCTGGCTGATGGCGCTCGCGAGGGCGGGCTAGAGTTCTAGCGACGCGGCACACATGCCGAATGGAGGACTGATGCCAGGCAAGGAAAGGAAAGAACGCGACCCGCGGAGTGCCGGCCCGACCGGGCAGGGCAGCACCGCGGCTGGGCAGGGCGGTGGCAGGGAAAGACAACGCCGCCCGCGTGAACGCGAAGAAGAGCGCGATCAGATGGATGAGCGCGTGGTACATGTGGCTCGTACGTCTAAGGTGCTGAAGGGCGGGCGCCGGTTCGCTTTCCGGGCGGTTGTGGTCGTTGGCGACAACCACGGCCAGGTCGGCTTCGGCGTCGGCAAGGCGCGTGAGGTGCCTGATGCTGTGCGCAAAGCGTCGGAGCGCGCGCGCAAGGCGATGCATCGGATTCCGATGGTCGGCACCACCATCCCGCATGCAACGATCGGTGATTTCAGCGCCGCGCAGGTCATGCTGCGACCAGCTTCTGCTGGCACCGGCGTTATCGCCGGCGGTGGCGTACGTGCTGTGTTGGAGGCCGCTGGTATCCACGACATCTTAACGAAATCGATGGGCAGCGCCAACATCTTGAATGTGGTGGCAGCCACCTTCAAAGCGTTGGAATCCCTGAAGGATCCTGAAGAGGAGTCCAAGCGCCGCGGTCGGCCGGTTGAAGCGCTGACCCCTTATTGGCTCCGTGGAGGAAGCAAGGATGACGCTCAAAAGCAAGACTAAGGTGCTGCGGATCACCTATGCGACCAGTGCAATCGGTGTGGAGCAAGATCAGAAGGTGACTGTGCGACGGCTGGGGTTGCGCAAGTTGGGGCAGACGGTTGAACAGCCGGATACCCCTGCTATGCGCGGGATGATCCATAAGGTGCGTCACCTGGTTACCGTGGAGGAAGTTGAGGCATGAAGCTTAACGAACTGCAGCCAGCCCCTGGCGCCCATCAAGACCGCACTCGGTCCGGCCGTGGTATCTCGGCTGGTCGCGGTAAGACAGCCGGTCGTGGCACCAAAGGGCAGAATGCGCGCTCGGGCGGCACCAAGCGGCCGTATTTCGAGGGTGGTCAGTTACCCCTCGTGCGACGTTTGCCGCATCTGGCCGGGTTCCACAATCTTTGGCGCGTCGAGTTTGTTCCTGTAAACGTGGAACGTCTCAACGTTTTCGCTGCCGGCGCCGAGATCACCCCCGAGATCATGGCTGAGGCCGGACTGATCAAGTCCGCAGCCAAGCCGGTGAAGATCTTGGGCGAGGGCGAGATCGATCGGGCGTTGACAGTAAAGGCGCACAAGTTCTCGGCAGCGGCGAAAGAGAAGATCCGGGCCGCTGGCGGTTCTATCGAGGAAATCGTCGCGTAGGGCCGGCTTGCCGATCAGCCCTTCCCATTTGCAAGAGAGGCAACACTATGCTTGAAGCCGTCCGCAATGCGTTTCGGCTCCCGGATCTGCGTCGTAAGCTGTTGATCACGCTGGGCATCCTGGTGATCTATCGGCTCGCTTCGCACATCCCGGTTCCCGGCATTGACCGTGCCGCGTTAGCTACGATCTTCAACTCGAATCAGTTGTTGGGTATGCTAAACCTACTTTCCGGCGGTGCGTTGAGCAACTTCTCGGTCATGGCGATGGGTGTCTATCCGTACATCACGGCGTCCATCATCATCCAGTTGCTGCAGCCCATTATCCCGGCGTTGGCAGATCTGCAAAAGGAAGGGGAAGCAGGTCGGAATAAGCTGAACCAGTACACCAATATCCTGACCATCCCGTTGGCGCTGTTGCAGGGCTTTGGCCAGTCCTCGCTGCTGGCGGCATCCAGCGCCACGCAGGCGGGTCCGGTTCTGTCGGAGTTCGGCTTTAAAAACTATCCCTTGCAGACTCTGGTCATCTTGTTATCGATGACCGCGGGAACCATGCTCGCGATGTGGCTGGGTCAGATTATCACCCAGCAGGGCATCGGCAATGGCGTCTCGATCATCATCTTCGGTGGCATTGTCGCAGCCATGCCCCAGAACATCCAGCGCACGGCAGTGCAGGGCGGCCTGGTCCAGTTGATCGTCTTCATCATCGTGACCGTTCTGACCACAGGGATCATCGTGCTGGTGCAGGAAGGCCAGCGCCGCATCCCGGTGCAGTATGGCAAGCGGGTGCGCGCGATGCGTGGCAATCGCTTGATGGTGGTGGGTGGTCAGAGCACGCATGTGCCGTTGCGCGTGAACTCGGCGGGCATGATCCCGCTGATCTTTGCCGGCAGCTTTCTGATCTTCCCGAGCACGATCGCCAGCTACTTCGTGAACTCGTCGAACGCGATCGTGAAGGGTGTAGCTAACTTCTTCTACACCTTCTTCAGCTCGACCAATGGTTGGTACTGGATCATGTACTTCCTGTTGGTGGTTGCCTTCACGTACTTCTATACGGATGTGGTATTCCGCCAGCAGAACTTGCCCGAGACGTTGCAGCGGCAGGGTGGGTTCATCCCAGGCATTCGCCCGGGGTTCAACACCGAGCGCTATCTCAACCGGGTGCTCTCGCGTATCACCTTGGTGGGCGCGTTGTTCCTGGGTTTTGTGGCCATCTTGCCCTGGATCGTGCATTTGATCTTCGGCGGGGCTGGCGCCAGTCGGGCTTCCACGAGTACCTTGCTCATCTCCAGCACCGGCCTGCTGATCGTCGTGGGCGTTGTCCTTGACACGATGAAGCAGCTTGAGGCGCAGTTGTTGATGCGGCACTACGAAGGATTCATTCGGAAGTAACTTGCAGGGAAGGGCGTCTGCGCACTCGGCATGTCAGCCGCAATTGCCAGACGCCTGAGCCAGGCATCTGGAACGAGACGGAGGCAACCATGACAAATCCATTATATGTCGTGATGCTCGGTGCGCCGGGCGCAGGCAAAGGAACACAGGCGCGGCTGCTTTCCGAGGCGCTGGGGGTCCCGCAGGTATCCTCTGGCGATATCTTCCGCGAGAATCTCAAGAATCAGACGCCACTGGGCTTGCTTGCAAAGCAATATATGGACAGCGGCGCCTTGGTGCCCGATGACGTTACCATTAACATGGTAATGGATCGGCTGGGGCGGCCGGATTGCGCCAACGGCGTGGTGCTGGATGGGTTCCCCCGCACCCTGGCGCAGGCTGATGCGCTGAACGTGGCGCTGCACGCCCAGGGCCTGGCCATCGGCCTGGTGCCCTTGCTCGAGGTGAGCGACGAGGCGGTGATCGACCGTCTGGCTGGACGCCGCGTGTGCCGGGAGTGCCAGGCCATGTACCACGTCGAGTTCACCCCGCCTGCTGTCGAGGGTAAGTGCGATAAGTGCGGCGGCGAGCTCTACCGCCGCGCTGACGACGATCCGGATACGGTGCGTAACCGCCTGTTTGTGTATTACAAGCAGACTGCGCCGCTGATCGGTTTCTACTTTGCCCATAAGGTGTTGATCGGCCTCAACGGTGACCGCCCGATTGAGCAGGTGCAGGCCGATCTGTTGGCGGCAATCGAGACCGCTGCGCGTCGATGATCATTCTGAAAACGCGGGATGAAATCCGCCTGATGCGTGAGGCGGGTCGCATTGTGGCCCGCGTGCATGAGGCCATGCGGGAGATGATCCGCCCCGGCGTGACAACCGCCGAGTTGGATGTCAAAGCCGAGGCGATCATTCGAGCACATCAGGCTGTGCCGGCGTTTTTGGGATACCCGCACACCGGCAGGAACGATTATCCGGCCAGCATCTGCGCCTCGATCAATGAAGAGTTGGTGCACGGTATCCCCAGCCGTCAGCGTTGGCTGGAGCCTGGTGATATCATCAGCATCGATGTCGGGGCGGTCTTTCAGGGGTGGGTAGGTGATGCGGCTTGGACCTATCCCGTCGGCCAGATCGACGCGGAGAGCCAGCGCCTGCTCAAAGTGACGGAAGAGAGCTTGTGGGCTGGAGTCGCAAAGGCTCGGCCGGGCAATCATCTGGCGGACATATCGCAGGCCATCGAAGCCTGGGTCCAACCGCACGGCTTCGGCGTTGTGCGCGAGTACACGGGACATGGGGTCGGCCGGAACATGCATGAGCCGCCGCAGATCCTGAACTACATGCCGCCCGGGGCAGGACGTGGGCCGAAACTTAAGCCAGGCATGACCCTGGCGCTCGAGCCCATGGTTAATGCAGGCACGTGGCGCACGCGCGTCCTGGCTGATGGCTGGACGGTCGTGACAGCGGATGGTAAGCGCTCGGCGCACTTTGAACATACGCTTGCCCTCACTGAGGGTGAGCCCGAGATACTGACAGCACTGTGAAGCGTTCGGTGCAGCCCGGGGTCACTGTGATCTGAAAGTCACATTCTCAGGTTGTGCCAAGGAGCAATGAGATGAAAGTACGGCCTTCGGTTAAGCGCATGTGCGCGAAGTGTAAGATCATCCGGCGCCATGGAATGGTGCATGTTATTTGCACGAACCCCAAGCACAAACAGCGCCAGGGTTGATGCAGTTTTGGCAGGACGGCTGGACTCATAGCCGCCCATTGATTTTGGGAGGAGCGCATGGCTCGTATTGCTGGTGTAGACCTGCCGCGTGATAAGCGGACTGAAATCGGCCTGACTTATATCTACGGCATAGGGCTCACGTCAAGCAAAGAGATCCTGAGCATGACGGGGATCAGCCCGGACATCCGGATCAAGGACCTGGACGAGACCCAGGTCGCTCGCTTGCGTGATGTGATCGAACGTAACTACAAAGTGGAAGGCGACCTGCGGCGCGAGGTGAGCATGAATATCAAGCGCCTGCAGGAAATCGGCAGCTACCGCGGCTTGCGCCATCGCCGCAATCTGCCTGCGCACGGTCAACGAACTCGCACGAACGCGCGCACGAAGCGTGGTAGCCGCAAGACGGTGCCTGGGAAGAAGCGCGCCCGGAAGTAGCGGCATACAATGCCGAGGGGGGATAAGGAATGCCTAAACCAACAACGACTGCCTCGACGTCTGCCGCTCCCAAGCGCGGACGGCGTGCCGGCCCGCGACGTGAAAAGCGTGTGGTGCCGCAGGGCCAGGTTCATATCCAGTCCACGTTCAACAACACGATTGTCACAGTCACCGACTTGCAGGGGAATGCCTTGGGTTGGATGAGCACGGGCTCAGCCGGCTTCAAGGGCTCGCGCAAGAGCACGCCCTACGCTGCGCAGTTGGCTGCGCAGCAGGCCGCAAAACTGGCCCTGGATATGGGGATGCGGGAAGCGGATGTGTTCCTTAAGGGGCCTGGCCCCGGCCGCGAATCCGCGATTCGTTCGCTGCAGGCCGCGGGTCTGCGCGTGCGCACGATCACTGATATTACGCCGATCCCGCACAACGGTTGTCGGCCGCCCAAGAAGCGGCGTGTCTAGTCGATCCATATGTATGATCCGAGGGGGATGGAAGGTCGCCAAGCCGTAAACCCCTCCGGGCGCCATATATGGCCGAAGATAAGTCTTATAGGAGGATCCATTGGCAAGACAGACTGATCCGGTGTGCAAGCTCTGCCGCCGGGAAAGCATGAAGCTCTTTTTGAAGGGCGAGCGCTGTTATTCACCCAAGTGTTCTTTTGAGAAGCGAAGCTATGCGCCGGGTATGCATGGCAAGAAAGGCTCTTTCCGACATAAGGAGTCTGACTTCGCGCGGCAGTTGCGCGAAAAGCAGAAGGCGCGCCGCATCTATGGAATTCAGGAGCGTCAATTCCGCCGTTATTTCCGCAACGCTTTGCGCGTGAAGGGCATGACCGGCGTCACGCTGCTGGTGCTGTTGGAGCGGCGGCTGGATAATGTGGTGTATCGCATGGGTCTGGCTGATTCACGTGCTCAGGCGCGTCAATTGATCGGCCACGGCCATTTCATGCTCAACGGGCATAACCATAACGTGCCCTCCTACCTCGTCGAGATCGGTGACGTCATCCAGGTGCGTCCCGCCAGCTTCCAAAATGGCTACTTCAAAACCATCGCGGAGCGGTTTGGTCAGCGCACCATGCCGGAGTGGCTGCAATTTGACGAAGCCCGGCTGAGCGGCCGGATCACCGGCAGCCCGGATCGCCAATCCGTGGATCTGCCGCTGAATGAGCAGTTGATCGTCGAGTACTATAGCCGCTAAGGTGATTGCAGATTTTCGATTTTCGGTTTTCGATTTGTGATCTGGGGTAATCGAAAATCGAAAATTCGAAGTCTAAAATCCCGAGAAGGGGGGGTGCTACTTTGCTAGATTTCGTACTGCCCAAGATCGAGCGCGATGCCAGTGCGCGCAACTACGGGCGGTTCTTGATAGGGCCGTTGGAGAGCGGGTACGGCATCACGCTGGGGAATGCCTTGCGACGGGTGTTGCTCTCATCACTCCCTGGCGCGGCTGTTACTTCCATTCGCATCAGCGGTGTCCATCACGAGTTCTCGCCCATCCCGCATGTGCGGGAGGACACGACGGCGCTCTTGTTGAATGTCAAGCAGATCCGTTTGAAGTCCGAAGTGGACGAATCGATCCGGTTGCACGTAGATGTGCGCAGTGAAGGCCCGGTGACGGCCGGCGATCTGATCTGCCCGCCTGAGATCGAGCTCATCAACCCTGAGTTGCTGCTTCTGACCGCAGACTCGGCTGATGTCGACCTCGATCTGGAGCTCACCGTCAATCGCGGCCGGGGTTATTCACCGGCCGAGGAACGCGGCAAGCTGCCGTTGGGCGAGATTCCGGTTGATGCAATCTATAGCCCGGTCCGCAAGGTGAATTACACCGTCTCGCGGGCTCGGATCGGCCAGCAAACGAACTACGATCGGTTGAGCCTGGAAATCTGGACGGATGGTACGTTGACGCCTGAGGTTGCCTTGCGCGAGTCCGCCCGTCTCTTGGTGCGCCATTTGTCGTTGGTCGCCGGAGCTGACGTGGAGCCGATCGAGCAGATCACCGCCGAGGGCCGGGGTGTGCCCAGTCGCATCTACGATGTGGCGATCGAAGAACTGGAGCTGTCGGTGCGGGCCTATAACTGCCTGAAACGCGCCGGCATCACCAAGGTGGGCGAGGTGTTGGAGCGCCTGGATAAGGGCGAAGAAGAGATCTTGGCCATCCGTAACTTCGGTCGTAAATCGCTGAATGAATTGGTGGCTCGTCTGTCGGCCAAGGGCTTCCTGTCAGCCATTTCTTATCAACCTGGCGCTGAGCTTGAGTTGGATGAGGATGGCGATCTGGATGACGACCTCGACGTTTAATATCGCGACGCTTCAGGCGTTGCCGTATCATTGCGACGTTCAAGTCGCGGGAGTACTTTCATGAGACATGGGGTTGCAGGACGCAAACTGGGGCGCAATACAAGCCAGCGCCAAGCCCTGCTGCGTGGCCTGATCACTGAGTTGTTTCGGCATGAACGCATCAGCATCACTGAGGCCAAGGCGCACTTCATGCGCGGCGATGCAGAACACCTGATTTCGGTTGCCAAGCGGGGCCTGGCCGAGAGTGGCAACAATGTGCATGCTCATCGGCAAGTGGCCAAGGTGCTCACCGATCCTGAGGTCACTAAGCGTCTGTTCACCGAGATCGCACCGCGCTTCGCTGAGCGGAAGGGTGGCTACACCCGTATCGTGAAGGTGGGCCAGCGGTTGGGTGATGGCGCGGAGATGGTGATGCTCGAATTGGTCGAGAAAGCTGCTCCGGCCGCCGAGGGCAAAGAGGGTAAGGGCAAGGATAAGGACGCGAAAGCCAAGGACAAAGGGACCAAGGCCAAGCGCACCCCGGCAAAGGCGGATGAGTCCAAGTCCAAAGGTAAGGATGCCAGGGCAAAGGGCAACCCGGCGCAGTCGGGTGACACCAAGGCCAAGGGCAAAGTGGCGAAGGGCAAAGAGACCAAAGCCCCGTCAAAGTAAGACGCCTGTCGCAGCACCCCGCAGGGGTGTGCTGATAGGTTCTCTGGCACAGATCAGGCCAGGGGGCACTTTCAAATGCCATGATTGGCGGGCCGGGAATGGCACGCCGTCAGACGATAGGGTGACCGCCGAGCATTCCGCCGTGGAGCAGATTCACCAATACGTGCGTGCCGTTGTGGCCTACGATGGCACGGACTTCCTGGGGTTCCAGTGGCAAGTCGACGGCCGCACGGTGCAGGGGGTATTGGAGGCCGCGCTGCGGCAGGTGACCCAAAGCGACGTGCGGGTGGTCGCTGCCGGCCGCACTGATGCCGGGGTTCATGCCCTGGGCCAGGTGATCGGGTTTCGAGTTGCCTGGCGGCATGCGCTGGCCGATCTGCAGCGAGCGCTTAACGCGGTGCTCCCTGCCGACGTGGTTGTTGTGGATCTCGGCCCGGCGTCCGAGGGGTGGCATCCGCGCTTCAGTGCGGTGCGACGGCACTATCGTTACACCGTCCTGAACCAGGTGCTACGCGCTCCTTTGGAGAGGCGGTATGCGCATCTGGTCGAACAGCCCCTACGCCTGGCCGCGCTCCGTTCGGCGGCTGAGGTGCTGGTAGGCGAGCACGACTTTGCCAGCTTCGGCAGGGCAATGCAGGATGGCGAGACTACCGTGCGCTGCATCTTCAGCGCCGGATGGCGCCAGGATAGCGATGAACCTGGCCGTGTCCGCTTCATCTTTGATGTGGTCGGCAACGCCTTTTTGCGCAGCATGGTGCGTTCGTTGGTGGCGGCTCAACTTCAGGTTGGAGTTGGCGCCTGGAATGTCGAGACCTTGATTGCTGTCTTGAACGCACGGGAACGCGCTCTGGCAGCGCCTCCGGCGCCGCCCTGGGGGCTGTGCCTGATGCAAGTAGAGTATTAAGAGGAGTAAGGTAAACGTGAGGACGTATACTGCAACTGCCAAGGATGCCGAGGAGAGCCGCGAGTGGTTTGTTGTAGACGCCGCCGGCAAGAATCTGGGGCGTCTGGCAACTCAGATCGCGAATGTCTTGAAGGGCAAGCACAAGCCCATTTATACGCCTGGGATGGATTGCGGCGACTTCGTGATTGTCATCAATGCTGAAAAAGTGAAGGTGACGGGCCGCAAGCTGGATCAGAAATTCTATTATCGCTACTCGGGGTATCCGAGCGGCCTGGCTGAGATCAGCCTGCGCGAGCAACTGAAGGATCATCCTGAGCGCGTGATTCAAGCTGCTGTGAACGGTATGCTCAACCGCAACCGGCTGCGCCGCCAATTGATCAAGAAGCTGAAGGTCTATGCGGGGAGCGAGCATCCGCATGCTGCCCAGCAGCCGAAGCCCTTCCCGTTGGCATAGGAGAAGATGAGAGATGACAGTCAGGTATTATGAGGCAGTAGGCCGCCGGAAGACCAGTTCGGCGCGCGTGCGTTTGTATCCCGGCACGGGCACCATCATGGTCAACGAGCGCCCGATGGTGGAGTATTTCCCGCGGGCAACCGATGTGATTCTCGTCACCCGCCCTTTGCAGATGACCGACACCACCACTAGCTATAATGTGAGTGTTCATATCGCAGGCGGCGGTTTGACCGGTCAGGCTGGGGCCGCGGCGCAAGGGATCGCGCGTGCCCTCTGCGTGGCGGATGAGAATCTGCGCCCGGTGCTGAAGAAGAACGGGCTCTTGGCCCGCGATGCCCGCGCCAAAGAACGCAAGAAGTACGGCCTGAAGCGCGCTCGCAAGGCTCCGCAGTACACCAAGCGTTAGTTTCTTTGGGCTTGAAGCCTATCGCTGGAAGCTCGACGTTCCGCGCAACCGATGTTGCGCTGCAGCGTCGGGCTTTCTGTGTTTCTGAGTACAGGGGTGGGCTGCGCGTCGGTTCGCCCTTTTCAGGAGGCGACTATGATCCGGGTGGGCGTGTTGACAGTCAGCGATCGCAGTGCACGGGGCGACCGCGAAGATCTGGGCGGCCCCGCCGTGGCGCGGGCTGTGCTGGCAAGCCTGCCGGCCGCGGAAGTGGCGGCGCGCGCGATTGTGCCCGATGAGCGGGAGCGCATCACGGCGATTTTGACTCATTGGGCCGATGCCTTGGGCCTGAATCTGATCCTCACCACCGGCGGCACCGGCTTCGCGCCGCGCGATATCACCCCCGAGGCAACGCTTGCCGTCGTGGAGCGGCTGGCGCCTGGCCTGGCCGAAGCGATGCGCGCGGAGAGTTTACGCGTCACAAAACACGCGCTGCTCAGCCGGGCCGTTGCCGGCATCCGCGGGCGCACTCTGATCGTCAACCTGCCCGGCAGCCCCAAGGGCGCCGTGGAGAATCTTGCCGCCATCGCACCGGTGCTCCCGCACGCCATCGATCTGTTGAACGAGGCGCCGGAAGCAGAGCAACATGCGGCAGGATAACCGCTGAGCCTGCGGCGTAGGCAGCTTCAGACGCGCACCGGGGGCGCCTGATCGCTCAGAGAGCTTTCAGATAAACTGCGAAAGTTGTGCCCATGCCCGGCGTGCTGGTGGCCTCAATCGTGCCGCCGTGGCCTTCGACGATCGAGCGCGCGATGGCCAGGCCCAACCCTGCCTCACCGTTAAGTGCCTGGCGCGAGGTGTCGCCCCGATAGGAGCGGTCGAAAATGTGCGGCAGGTGCTCGGGCGGAATGCCGCTGCCGGTGTCAATTACCCGCAGTCTCACGATAGCCGGCGCGGCGCCTGCAGCATCGCCGCCAGGCGCGGCAGGCATGACGTCCGCGATCAGAGTGATGCGGCCGCCGGTTGGGGTGTAGCGCAGCGCGTTTGCCACCAGGTTGTTGAGCACCTGGGTGAGCCGATCCGTATCCACGTTCACGGCGGGCAGATCAGCAACGGCTTCAACATTCACAGTCACGCCCTGTGCCTCGGCGCGCGGCATGAAGGTCAACGCTGAACGCTCTAATAGCGCCTTTGGGTCGGCAGGGCGCCGTGTCAGGGGCAGCTCGCCCGCGTCGGCCAGTGCCAGCGTGCTCAGGTCATCGACCAGCCGCTGGAGCTGCTGCGCCGCATCATGCATCACGGCATAGTTGTTTTTGTCACCTTGCAGCTTGCCATCTTGCAACGCTTCAGTATAGCCCAAAAGCAGGCTGAGCGGCGTGCGCAGATCATGCGCGACATCCGCAGTCATCTGTTGGCGCGCCGCCGTGGAACGCGCCAGATCGCTGCTCATGTGATTGAACGCGGCGGCCAACTGGCCCAGCTCATCCTTGGAGCGCACAGGCACCTGGGCCCCCAACCGACCCTCCGCGACGGCTGTCGTTGCCGCGGTCAGCTCGCGGATCGGCTTGGTGATGGAGCGCGCCAACAGTGCAGCCAGCAACAGCGCCACCGCGACGGCGCCGAGCGTGCTGTACAGAGTGACATTACCCAGGCGCTGCAGCAGTGATGCCTCCGGCGAGTCCGCCGGCACTCGATCCCCGCGGCGCGGTGCCACGGTGCTGCTCACCAGCAGGCGTCCGGCCGCCTTGCCCTCTACCTCAATGGGCAGGGCGCGCTGCACTGTTCGAGTGGGCAGACTCTGTCCGGCGGCAAACTCTCCGCGGCCGTAGATGACCTGGCCGCTATTGTCGATCAGGGCAACGGAATACTGACGCCAATCTAGCTGCGCTCCGCCGGAATGGCCCCGTTCGAAGATGGCCTCCACACCGGCCCAATCCCCGCTTCTGGCGTAGTAGTTGGCCAGCAGGTCAGTCAGTGAGCCGATGTTGCGGTCATAGACGAGGCGGCCGATCTCGCTTTCGGTCTGGAAGCGGATCAGGCCCGCTACGAGTGCGATGGCGATGATGCCGACCGCCAGGAATGCCAGGGTGAGTTTGAGCGCCAACGCGGCATGCGTTTCTCGGGGCATCTCATGGGGCGACATGGCAGGTCGCTGCATCCCCTTCTCCTTCATCGGGGTCATGCGGCCGGCATGCCGGCCGCATCCTCATCCGCGAAACGATAGCCGATGCCGAAGACAGTTTGCACGTAGCGTGGGTGGCTGGGGTCCGGTTCGATTTTCAGGCGGAGATTGCGCACATGGACGTCGATGGTGCGCTCGTAGCCATCGAAAGCTGCGCCCTGCAGGCGATCCAGAAGCTCAAGGCGCGAAAAAGCGCGGCCAGGGTTGGCCATCAACGTTGCCAGCAGATCGAACTCGGATGGTGTGAGTTCCACGCGGCGATCGATAACAGTCACCAGGCGGCGATCGCGATCCAAGACGATCCCTGCACTGCGCAGGACGTCCGGCGGTGCAGCTTCTTTGTCGGCCCTGCGCAGGACGGCGCGTACGCGCGCCGCGAGCTCGCGCAGGCTGAACGGCTTGGTCACATAATCGTCTGCGCCCAGCTCCAGCCCCAGTACTTTATCGCCTTCTTCCACTTTGGCCGTCAGGATGATGATGCCCGTCGAATGACGGGCCGTGTCGTGCTCGCCCAGCCGGGCGCTTTTGCTGTGGGCGCGCATGAAGCCGTAACCGTCTAGCACCGGCATCATCAGGTCCAGGAGGATGAGATCAGGCTTTTCGTAACGCGCTACATACAGCGCCTCTTGCCCATCGCCGGCCGTGATCACGCGGAATCCTTCCGCTTCGAGATAGGCCTTGACGAGGTCGCGCAGCCGTTTCTCGTCATCCACCACGAGGATCGTTCTTGTCGTCATGCCTGCTGTTTGCCCCTCCTTAGCTCCTAGTATAGACCGCGACTATTAGGAAGTTGTTAAGAAGAGGTTGGGAAAGTATCAACCCTTCCCCTTATGGCGCACCCGTACCCATCGGCGCGCTGCCGTCGGGAGGGCTGAAGCGCCCCGAGACCCCCGCTTGCACCGAACGCGCGGTGATGCTGCCGTCGTCGGCCTTGCTGCCCGATACCATGACAGTGTCCCCGACCGTCAAGTCGGTCAGTGAGACCGAAGCCTGCTTCTCGATCAGCGTCGTGTCGGTGACCTTCACTTGAGTCTGTTTGCCATTGGGGTCGGTGACCACCATCACACCATCGCCTATCTCTTGGATTTGGCCGAGAAGCATTCCCCCGCTCTGGGCGCCCCTGAGAGCGCCTCCCTGGCCGTTTCGTTGGGCCGTGCCCCCGGGGAAGGCGCCTTCCTCGAAGGCGCCCCTTTGGGGCGCCGTTGCGAAAGTTGCCTGTGCCTGTTTTTTGCCGTAGAGTGTGCCTCCGAAGAAGCTGCCCCCGGCGATGATGAGTACGGCGAGAATGCTCAGGACGATACGAAGTGTTCGGTTCATATTCCCTCTTGCCCCCGGATTGAGATTATCTTCAAGACAACGTTGTTCCGGCCCCAGCGGTGGGAGAACGCTGCGTTTCCAATGCTGGCTCTCCCTGCCAGACAAGCAACCGGCGTATCTTACTGATTATAGCACCTTTGCGAGCAAGGTAGTTAAGCAGGCGTGAGGGATGTGTTATGATCAGATTAAATTATGAAAGCCGGGCTTTTTCGGGTAAACTGGGCGCCAATTGAGTGTATTCAGTATGAGCAATTACCTGCGAACCCATCTACAACAACTTGAAGCTGAAGCGATCTTCGTCATCCGGGAGACCGCGGCCCAGTTCGAGCGGCCTGCGATGCTCTTCTCAGGCGGCAAAGACTCCATCGTGATGGCCCACCTGGCCCAACGCGCCTTTTGGCCGGGCCGGATTCCCTTTCCATTGCTGCACATCGACACCGGTCACAACTTCCAGGAGACGCTGGACTATCGTGACTGGCTGGTGCAAAGGCTAGGCGTGCAGCTTGTGGTGGCCTATGTCCAGGACTCCATCGACCGCGGGCGAGCGCAGGAAGAGCAGGGCCACAACCCCAGCCGCAACGTGCTGCAAACCGTCACGCTGCTGGATGCGCTGGCCGAGCACAAGTTCGAGGCTGCTATGGGCGGCGGACGCCGCGACGAGGAAAAAGCGCGCGCCAAGGAGCGCTTCTTTTCGCACCGCGACCGCTTCGGCCAATGGGATCCCAAGAACCAGCGGCCTGAGTTGTGGACGTTGTACAACGGCCGCAAGCATGCCGGCGAAGGGTTCCGGGTGTTTCCGTTGAGCAACTGGACCGAGATGGATGTCTGGCAGTACATCCGGCTGAAGGAGATCCCCATCCCGTCCCTCTACTTCGCGCATCGCCGGGACGTGCTGCGTCGTGAAGGGATGTGGTTGGCCGTCTCGGCGGTGATCACGCCGTTGCCGCACGAGGAGGTCGTGAACAAACAGGTGCGTTTTCGCACCATCGGCGACATGACGTGCACCGGTGCGGTGGAATCGGCCGCCAGTACGCTGGACGAGATCATCATGGAGGTTGCGGCCGCGCGCATCACCGAGCGCGGCGGCCGGGCCGATGACAAACGCTCCGACTCAGCAATGGAAGATCGTAAGAAGGTGGGCTATTTTTAACGCCATGAATATCGCCATATCAAGATCAGATCCTTACCTCTCGATGGACATGCTCCGCTTCACCACCGCCGGCAGCGTCGACGACGGCAAGAGCACCCTGATCGGCCGGCTGCTGCTGGACACCAAGGCGATCTTCGACGATCAGCTTGAGGCGGTGCAACAGGCCAGCAAGCTGCGCGGGGAGGAATACGTCGACCTGGCGCTCTTCACCGATGGCCTGCGCGCGGAGCGCGAACAGCGCATCACGATTGATGTGGCCTATCGCTTCTTCGCGACGCCCAAGCGCAAGTTCATTATCGCTGATACGCCCGGCCATATCCAGTACACGCGCAACATGGTCACCGGCGCCTCCACTGCCGAGCTGGCCATTATCCTGGTTGACGCTCAGCGCGGCGTCCTCACCCAAACCAAGCGCCACGGCTTCATTGCCTCTTTGCTGCAGATCCCGCACGTCCTGCTGGCTGTCAACAAGATGGATCTGGTGGACTACCGCGAGGATGTGTTCGAGGCAATTCGGGCCGAGTACACTGCCTTTGCCAGCAAGCTATCGGTGCCCGACCTGGCCTTCATCCCGATTTCCGCGCTGTTGGGTGACAACGTCGTGCTCAAGAGCGCCAACATGCCGTGGTACGATGGGCCTTCGCTGCTGCATCACCTGGAGCATGTCAGTGTTGGCAGCAGCCGCAATCTGGTCGATTTCCGTTTTCCGGTGCAGATGGCCTTCCGGCCCAATCAGGACTTCCGCGGCTTTGCGGGCCAGATCGCTTCCGGCACCATCAAGCCCGGTGAAGAGGTTGTGGTGCTCCCGTCCGGCCGCACGACTCGCGTGCGCAGCATTGTGACCTTCGACGGTGAGCTGGAGGAGGCGGCCGCGGGTGATTCGGTGCTGCTTACGCTGGACGACGAGATCGACATCAGCCGCGGCGATCTGATCGCACGGGTCCGCAACTTGCCCCAGGTCAGCTCAAATCTCGAGTGCACCTTGTGTTGGATGAGCGAGGAGCCGCTGAACCTGAGCACGCCATACATCCTGCAGCACACCACGCGCCAGGTGCGCGCCTATGTCAACGAGTTGACCTACCGCATCGATATCGACACGCTGCACCGCGGGCCGGCTGCCACCCTGGAACTCAACGAGATCGGCCGCGTCAAGCTGACGACCACCCAGCCCATTTTCTTCGATTCATACCAGGCCAACCGCGCCACCGGCAACTTTGTTCTGATCGACCCGTACAGCAATAACACCGTGGCTGCAGGCATGATTCGCCGCGCCCAACGTGGGCCGGTGGAAGTGGTCTCTGCCCAGGCCGGATCGCCCAAATCAACCAACGTGGTTTGGGAAAGCACCGCCATCAGTCGCGAGATGCGCGAGGAGCGCCACCGTCATCAGGCTGCGGTGCTGTGGTTCACCGGTCTTTCGGGTTCGGGCAAGTCGACGGTCGCCCGGCTGTTGGAGCGGCGGCTTTACGCCCTGGGCTGCCAGACCTTCTACCTCGATGGGGACAACGTGCGTCACGGCCTCAACGGCGATCTGGGGTTTTCAGATGCCGATCGCAAGGAAAACATCCGTCGCGTAGCGGAGGTGGCTAAGCTGGCGTTCGAGCACGGCCTGTTGACGTTGTGCACCTTCATCTCGCCGTTCCGCGCCGACCGGCGGTTTGCCCGCTCGCTGCTGCCGGGAGGCCGCTTCTTCGAGGTCTATGTGAAGTGCGACCTGGAGGTCGCAAAACGCCGTGATCCCAAGGGCCTCTACGCCAGGGCGCTGCGCGGCGAGATCAAGGAATTCACCGGCGTCTCCTCGCCCTACGAGGAGCCGGAGGCGCCTGAGTTGGTCATCGAGACTGATCTGGTGAGTGCCGAAGACGCGGTCCAGGCCATCATTACCGCCCTGGTTGAACGGGGGGTTCTGAAATCTTAGGAAGATAGTGTCGGTCTCTCTTGCGCCGAATAAGATAGCCACCCGTTTCCAGGGGAAACGGGTGGCTTGGCTCAGCAGAATGATCCTGTTCGGTTACCATACCTGCATCGGATGAAATGCTTCCGCATAAGCCAGGCCGCAGCACTTGCCCGTCTCGTGGTTCCATTCGGCCAGCCACTGCAGCGCCTCTTCCTTTTGGCCGAATTGGCTGACGTGGCAGCGGGTGGCGGCCAGCTTTCGTTCCCAGGTCGACGAGATATCGATGGTGATCTCGCCTTCCCGGTTGCTGCCGCCGAAAAAGAAGAAGCGTTTTACATCCGCAATTCGGACGCCATCTACGAGTTGCTCCGGGTGATAAAGTTCCATTTTGGAGGGCATGTACGCATCCACCGCCGCACGGCCGGCCGCGGTGTGGTCCGGGTGCGCCTGACCTCCCCAGCTTGGGTCGAAGGTGAAGACGGTGTCGGGCTGCCAGCGGCGATAGACGTTCGCCACCTCGGCGCGCAGCGCCAGGTCGGCAACCAACTCACCGTCATGGCGTCCCAGGAAGAAGACATCCCGGATTCCCAATGCAGCGGCGCCGGCCAACGTCTCCTGCCGGCGCACGGCAGCGAGCGTCTCCCGTGTGAAGCCTGGATCATGCGTGCCGATGTCGCCGTCGGTGCCCAGCAGCAGCGCAACTTCGACGCCGCGGTCGATTAACAGCGCCAGCGTGCCGCCGGATGTGGTCTCCAGGTCGTCCGGGTGCGCGGCGACAACAAGGATGCGCTTGATCGCATCCTCGAATTGATGGATGGAGAAACGTTGCTCGTCTGACATACTCCCTCCTGACATTGGGGCTGAACGATGAATCGACTGCCTGAATTCTACACGCGCCGCGTGCCATTGCCAAAAGGCGGAATGGATTATTTGAGTTTGCCAGACCGGCCCAGAGGAAAGAATGGAATCGCTCCGCAGAACGGAAATGCGTAACCTGTCCCAGCCAATCGACGGGCCGGAAGTCCCGGAAGCCGGGGACCCGAGCCAACGGTCCGATGAAGCGGCGCAGCGCGTCCTGCAAGATCTCAGGGCCGTGCACAGGACGGGCTTGCGTTTGCAGCAGTTGCATCCACCGGCGGTATTGGCTCAGGAGATCATTCGGATACTGGAAGAGACACTCGATTACGAGTATGGCGCGGTCTTGCTGCTGGAGCAGGATACCGGCAGTCTGATCCCGTTTGCCCTCTCGGATCAGGGTCACGGCTCTGAATTCATTCAGCAGGACAAGGCCTATATCAGCTCGCATCAGGTTCGCCTGGGCGTTGGCATCACGGGTTGGGTGGTCGAGCATGGAGAGAGCGCGCGGGTGGGGGATGTGCAGCAAGATCCGCGATACTATGGGATTCGCTCCGACATCCACTCCGAGTTGTGCGTGCCGCTTCGCATCGGGGACAAGGTTTTGGGCGCCGTGAATGTCGAGACCGGCCAACTTGACGCTTATTCTGAGAACGACCAGCGCGTCCTGGAAATTGTGGCTTCCCAAATAGCCGTAGCCATTGTGAACGCTCGCCTGTTTGAGGCGATCCAGGAACAGAGCCGGCAGCTTAGAACTGAGCTGGTGATGCGTAAGTTGGCCGAACAGACGCTGCGTGAACTGAACTGGCAATTGGCCGAAGCCCAGGAAATCGAGCGCAAGAAGCTGGCCCGTGAGTTGCATGATCGGGTCGGTCGAAACCTGACCGCGCTTGATCTGTACCTCAATACGATCCGCGGCCAGCTCCTGGCGGCTAAGCCATCCATCAGCGAAATCCGCACCCGCATGGATGCTTCCCTGGCCCTGTTGACAGAGACAGCGGAGCGGATTCGCGATGTCATGGCCGGATTGCGTCCGCCGGCCCTCGATGATTGTGGGCTGGTCGCGGCATTGCAGTCGCTGGCGGCCCAGTGTGAGGCCGACTATGGCATCACAGTGACCGTGGAAGGCCGTGAGCCTGAGCCCAGGCTATCTCCTGCGGCTGAACTGGCCCTATATCGCATCGCGCAGGAAGCGCTGAACAATGTTTTCAAACACGCACATGCCAGTCGGGCAAATGTAATGCTGGAACCGGGTCAGCCTGGCGGGGTGTGCCGCTTGTCGGTGGCGGATGATGGCATCGGCTTCGAGATGGCGCAGGCGAAAAACCCGTTGACCCAACGTCACTGGGGCCTGGTGATGATGGCTGAACGCGCAGAGGCGGTCGGGGGCCACTGCCGGGTTGAGTCGAGCCCTGGGAAGGGAACTCGGGTCAGTGTGGAGCTTCGGATATGACGATTCGCATCTTTTTGGCGGATGATCACGCCATCGTGCGGGACGGACTCCGCATGTTGCTGCAAGCCAGCCCGGATTTGCAGGTGGTGGGCGATGCGGCCGATGGCCGCGATGCGGTGCGCCAGATCGAGCAATTGCGGCCGGACGTCGCCATCCTGGATATGGCCATGCCTGAACTGAACGGCCTGGAGGCGACGCGCCAGGTTCGCGAGGTCTCCCCTGTCACCGAGGTCATCATCCTGTCGATGCACGGCACCAGTATGCACGTGGATCGGGCTCTGCAAGCCGGTGCGCGCGGTTATCTGCTCAAGGCTTCGGCCGGCGCGAGCCTGCTCGAGGCGGTGCGCGCTGTCCATGCGCAGCAATACTACCTCAGTCCGCAAGTCCTGGACCATGTGATTGCGCGCCTGCTGCAGAAAGAATCCCAGCCCAGGGAAACCAAGGATCCTATCGCCGGCTTGAGCGCGCGCGAGCGGGAAGTCCTTCAGTTGGTTGTCGAGGGCAAGTCCAGCGTTGAGATTGCCGAAATCCTCTATCTCTCTCCCAAGACCGTCGAGACCTATCGCAGCAACCTGATGAAGAAGCTGCAAGTCGAGAACATACCCGAGCTGGTCAAGCTCGCGATCAGGCACGGCCTGACCCCGTTGGAATGAAAAAGCCCTCAAAACCGCCGGCAGCAGTTTGAGGGCTTTTTTGGCCTTGCTGCGAGGAGGAGCAGCAGAGCCGGGAACCTGTCAGAGAGACGCGCGATGCCGCCTGCGCGCGGCCACCCCCGCGATCGCCACGAATGCTAACGCGGCCAGGCCCACCAACGCCGGGTCCAGGGTCGAGGTCACAGCGAAGCCTGCCAGGCTCACTGCGTTCGGCGCGGCGTATGCCACGCTGATGGGGCCGTGCTGCGTGAGGACGCCCTGGGTGTCCACATCCTCGATCCAGTAGTGATACGTTGTTCCTGGCGCCAGGTCTGCGCTATCGACATAACGATACTCGCCGCCTGAAACTCCGCCAGGAACCTGCGCGGGAATCAGCGCCGCGTTCAGTTTGATCTGCGGTCCATCCGGGGTTGTGGCCCGATACAGGTTGAAGCCCGCGGTATCGACTTCCGATACGGTCAGCCAGCTCACCTCGACCGTGCCGGCGGCCGGATACGGGACCGCGTTCATGCTTTCCAGTGTGACCGCCAGCGGCAAGCATGGCAGACGCATCCTTGTCGAGCTCGCATCGACGATCGTGTTGCCGACCGCGCCGGAGGCAGTATTGGTGTACCAAATGCCTGAAGTTTCTGTGCCGAATGGGCAGTTGCTGATATCGACGGTGAATTGCAGCGTCAGCCTGCCTGCCGCCGGGATCTGATAGGTCGTGCCGGCTGCCGAGCCGCGGTACTTGCCCACCCACGATACGGTTCCTTGCGCGCCGACGGCCGGGACTTTGCTGGAGTTGGCGGCCGTCACACCGCTGGCCGCGGTGCTGCTGCTTATGATCCGCATGCACGTGGGGAGTTGATCGGTGATGGACTTGAGGATCACCGGACCGCTGGTTGCGCTGTTCGAAAAGACGATCGTATAGGCGACCGGCGTGGCCTTGTTCATCTCGTTCACGCAGGCCGGCCCCGTTTTGATCGCGCTGACGGCTTGACTGGCCGGGGGAATGAGCGCCGTGCCGCTGGCGCCCGAATACTTGTACTTGTTGCCGCTCTTGGCGGCAGCCCAGGGCGTGACGGTCTGCGACACACCCGTGCACATCGACTCCCAGTAGTAGGTCACCGTAATGGTATTGTTACTGGCAGATGCGCTGGCTGTGGGGAACCAGAGGCGGTTGTTATCGCCCACGGTGATTCCCGTCACCCCCTCGGAGACGGCGGTGATCTTCGAATCGACCAATCGCCAGCATTGGTCGTTGAAGGCAGCCTCGATGGAGGGTTGGAAGAACAGGTCGCTGTTGTTGCCGAAGCTGTAGGTCACTTCCTGCGTCACGATCTGCCCGACAGCGGCGGTCGGTCCGAGCACATTGGACACGATGAGCCCGGCCGCCGAGGCAGTGAGCAGCTCATCTGTGGTGACGGTTCCCGCATAGACGGTGCTGCCGGCGCTGCCTGCGGCGGTGACGGTGTAATTCGCGGTATAGCCGTCATAAGTTGTGCCGCCGCCGTGGGGGTGGTTGCACACCTCGGCGTAATCCACGTAGAAATACGCGACGGTTGATTCGCCCGGCCCCAGCGCGCCTACCTGGCGCAGCGGATCCTGCGTTGCCTTGAAATAGGTCGCGTTCGTTCCTGTAAACCCCGCGAACGTAATGGTGACATCTGCCTGCGTTGTGCCGCTGGCGTTGGTCACCACGAACGAGAGCCAGGCGCCGCGCGGCCCCTGTGCGTTGCACTTGTTGGCATCCAGCCACAGGGTGCTCTGCGCGGTGGGGGTGATCGTGAACGCGGCTAAAGGCGCGGCCGGCCGGGCTGCATTCACCGTGGCGGGTGCGAGCATCGGCGCCATCGCCGTGAAGAGCAAGGTGAGAGTGAGTAGAATTCGAAAAGCCGGCTGTTTCACAGGCCAATACCTCCTGATCATGCTAATGGACATAGTGTTATTTTCTGGCAATTTGGCTGATTATCTCACGAATCATAGCCTGGCGTCTATCAGGAAAGCTGGATAGGTGGCCTGGGGGATACTTGATACGCGTGGGAGGAACGCAACCGGATCGGCCTGGCGGCAAGCGCTGCCTTCATGGGATTATGTATCTTGTGTTATACTGATATGGTGGAAGTGGTATTCCGCAGCTTTCACGCTCCAGCCGTTAATCTTTCAAGGGGGTCACGTAGTAATGTCCCGCTATTATCTGATTATCAACCCAATTTCCGGCCGCGGCGCAGGCGGGGAGTTGGTTCCGCGCATCGAAGAGCTGATGCGAGAGCATCAGCTTGAGTTTGACCGCGTGCTCACCGAGCGCCCCTGGCACGCCGCTGAGTTGGCTCAGCAGGCCGCGGCTTCCGGCCAATATGATGTCATCGCGGCGGTGGGCGGTGACGGCACCAGCAACGAGGTTCTGAACGGCCTGATGCTGGCCCGGCAAGCCGGGGTTTCACCCCTGCCGGCGATGGGCGTGTTGAGTGTGGGGCGCGGCAACGACTTTGCCTTTGGCATCGGCATACCCCATGCGCTCGAGGCGGCCTGCCAGACTTTGGCTGCCGCCCGGCGTCGAACCATCGATGTCGGCCGGGTGGTGGGCGGACTCTACCCGCAGGGGCGCTATTTTGGCAACGGTATCGGCATCGGTTTCGATGCGGTCGTCGGCTTCGTGGCGGCCAAGATGAAACGCCTGAGCGGCTTCCCCTCCTACATCGTCGCCGCGCTCAAAACCATTTTCCTCTATTATCACGCGCCTCAGGTCAGGATCGAGCACGATGGGCAGGAGCTTACGCTATCCACACTGATGGTTTCGGTGATGAACGGCCGCCGCATGGGCGGCGGCTTCATGATGGCCCCGGAAGGCAAGCCGGACGATGGCCTGTTTGACCTGTGCATCGCGCGCGAGGTCGGCCGCGGCCGCATCTTTGCACTCATTCCCAAGTTCATGTCCGGCACACAGGCAGCCCATCCGGCCATCACGACCCTGCGCGCGGCTCGGGTGACGATCACGGCGCTCAAGGGCAGCCTGCCGGCGCATGCTGATGGCGAGACGCTTTGCACCGAGGGGGACCGATTAACTTTGGAGCTGCTGTCCCAGCAGATCGAGGTGTTGTATTAGAGAAACCCTTCCAGAAACCTGGTTTCTCGAAGAAACCAGGTTTCTGGAAGGGCTATTTCCGGAAGGATTGGGGAGCCATGCGGCGCAAAGAACGGGTAGTGAACGCGGTCATCAAGCGCCTGACGCGCATGCTTTGTCGCGTGGATGACGCCCAATTGGCGCGCGTCCCGCAACGCGGCCCGCTCATCCTGGTCACCAACCATGTCAATTTCCTGGATGTCCCCACGATCTATACGCATCTGCAGCCGCGGCCGCTGACGGGCTTTGCCAAGAGCGAGACCTGGGATGATCCGCTGCTGGGTCCGCTGTTCTCCCTGTGGCAGATCATCCCGATCCGTCGAGGCGAGGCGGATGTGGAGGCGTTCCGTCGCGGGCTGGCGGTGCTCGCCCAGGGTCAGATGTTGGCCATCCTGCCCGAGGGCACGCGGAGCGGCGACGGGCGCTTGCAGCGCGGCCACCCCGGCGTGGTGACGATCGCTGCGCGCAGCGGCGCGCCGATCCTCCCGCTGGCCTTTCATGGGTTTGAAAACTACAAAGAGGACCTGACCCACTTGCGCCGCGCGCCATTCAATATCGCCGTTGGCCGCCCCTTCACGTTGGCAACTGCCGGGCTCAGGCTGACGGGCGAGGTCCGCCAGCAGATCACGGATGAGATCATGTATCAGCTCGCTGCGCTGCTGCCCCCTGCTTACCGCGGCTGCTACGCGGATATGGGCGCCGCGACAACCCGGTATCTGCATTTCGCTGGCCTCTAGCGGGCGGTCATACGACTTCGGCCAGCACTACCTCGAAGGGCGCCAGCTTAATCCCGTTCAGCTTCAGTTCCTCTTCACGGCCGTGCGAGGAGAAGATCACGCGGGCTGCCGTCTTGTTTGGCACGTTAAAGCGCAGCTTGCGGAGGCTGTTTGTGTAGTTGAGCAGCACGAGCACGGTTTGTTCGGGGGTCTCGCGCAGGAAGGCAAGGTAGCTCCGCGCGTGCTTGTTCAGGGGCCGGTATTCGCCCAGCACCAGTGCGGGGGTGGAACGACGGACGCGGATCAAGCGCCGGTAGTAGTTGAGCATGGAGGCAGGGTCGTCCTCCTGGTCGGCCACGTTGACGCCATCAGCATAGTTTGGGTTGACCGGCAGCCAGGGTTCGATGCCGGCAGGGCAAAAGCCCGCGTTAGGCTCGCCTGACCACTGCATGGGTGTGCGGTTTTTGTCGCGGCTCATGGCGCCGGCGCGGGCCGCGGCCTCGACCGGGTCGGCGCCCAGCTCCTCCACCTCGGCCCGATAAAACCAGGTCGCCATGGTGTCACGCAGCTTGCCGGGATCGGTGATCAGCAGGTCGGTCATGCCGGTCTCTTCGCCGTTGTAGAGGAAGGGCGTGCCGCGCAGCGTCAGCACCAGCGCGGCGTTGACGCGCGCCAACTCGACCGCGTGGCTCTTGTCGGCTGCGAAGGCGCCCAGCATACGGGGGGAATCGTGATTGCCCAGGGTGTTGCAGCCCCAACCGCGGACCGGCAGCGCGTCGAGCCGCGCCAGGCGCTCCTTCTGGTTCTTGCGGACGTGGGCGGGGGTGATGCGCTCGGCGCGCATCAATGGGAAGTTGAAGACCAGGTTCAATTCGTTGTCCCCATCCCCCATGTAGGCGATATCATCATCCTCGCCCACCAGCATGCGGTCGCCGGGATACTCGTCCAGGATGGCACGCAGCTCTTTCATCAACTCGTGCAGGCCAGGGCCGCCCCACTGGTGCTTGAACATCTCGCGAAAATATGACTGCGCCAGCGCCTTTGCCTCTGGCGTAGCCGCAGTCTCGTCGAAATGGCGCAGCTCGGCCAGGTTCATCGGGACCGCGTGCGGGGTCAACGCCGGGTCTTCGTAGATCGTGCCGAGCGCATCCAGCCGAAAGCCATCCACTCCCATATCGAGCCAGAAGCGAACGGCATCCCACATGGCCTGCTTGACCGCGGGGTTGTGCCAGTTCAAGTCGGGCTGCTGCTTCATGAAGTAGTGGTAGTAGTATTGGCCTCGCTCCGGGACGTAAGTCCATGCATCGCCGTCGAAGCACGACTGCCAGTTGTTGGGCGGACTGCCATCGCGGCCGTCGCGCCAGACGTACCAGTCGGCCTTGGGATTGTCGCGGCTTGATCTGGATTCCAGGAACCAGGCGTGCTCATCACTGGTGTGGTTCAGCACCAGATCGAGGATGACGCGGATCCCGCGGCCATGCGCCCCGTGCAAGAAAGCCTTGAAATCTTCCAGCGTGCCGTACTCCGGCGCCACGTTGCAGTAGTCGCTGATGTCGTAGCCGCAATCCCAGTTCGGCGACGGGAAGTGCGGCGAGAGCCAGATCGCGTCAACGCCGAGGTCGCGGAGATAGTCGAGTTTGCCGATAATGCCCGGAAAGTCACCGATGCCGTCGCCGTCCGCCGCAGCGGCGCCATCGGCAAATGAGCGCGGATAGATCTGGTAGAACAGCGCGGTCTGCCACCATTTCAGGTTTGACATGGGGTGCTCCATTGCGTGTCGACATGATAGAGATAGCGGGCGTGCAGTCCATCTTCAATCGCCTGGCGGATGCCGTTCGCATCGCCCAAGCGGTTTTCGCAGATGAAGAGCGCGCCTTCGGCCTCAAACTGCGGTTTCAGCTCGGCAAGGACCTGCTTGCGCCGCAGCGCCAGCTCATGGTCCTGGCGGGTCAAGTCCCAGGTGCGGTACGCCAGGCCATTCGCCCTGAGCGCAACCGCCAGGGGCGTCTTGTCCGGCAGGGTCGTCTCTTGCGAGAATTCCTCTCTCGGGACCCAAGGCTCACGACCGTGCGAAAAGAGGATCGCCATCTGGCCGCCGGGTCGCAGGCTGGTTTTCAGTGCTCGGAGCGTGGCAGCATAGTCCTCGCTGAAGTACATCGTATCGATGGACACGATCGCGTCGTAGCTGCCGGCCGGCAGGTCGAGCCGGTTGATGTCTCCGGCGACGAACGCCAGGCGGTCCGCTTTTGCCGCGGTGCGCTCCCGGGCCTGGCGGATCGCATCCGGGATATAGTCCAGGCCGGTGATGTGTGCGCCGCTGCGGTCTGACAGGTACTCCGCGATCATGCCGTTCCCGCAGCCGAGATCGAGCACCCGCTGCCCTGGGCCAAGCCGGGTCACTTGCAGCAGCAGTTCGAGCTGCGCCATGTCGGCGAACCCATGCTGGCACAGGTCCATGCCGAAGACGCGCTCGCAGAAGGCATGGTGCGCCTGGCTGTGCTCGGTGGCGGTGTAGAAAGCGGTGTAGAAGTCCTTCAATGGTTTCTCTCTGCAGGCATTTCGTGTCGAACGCCATTTTACCCGCCTCGCGGTGCGTCGTCAAGGCGTTTCCGAGCCAGGAATTCTTAATGGAACTGAAGCATCCTGAGCGGAGCCGGGGTCCTTCGACTGCGCTGCGCTCCGCTCAGGATGGCCCCGGCGGAGTCGAAGGAGCTGGCTCACCATGCCCGCTCCGGCTTCCTTCGACTGCGTTCCGCCCATAGTGCGGGCGGAACTCCGCTCAGGATGCCTCCGCTTTCACCCACATTGAGAATTGCTGTTTCCGAGCGCTGTTGCGTTGCCTTTCCCCCTCACCCGTGCTACAATCAGCGCCAGCGAATAGCAGATTTTCGATTTTTGATTGCCGATTGCCGATTGCCGATTGCCGATTTTCGATTGCCGATTTTCGATTGCCGATGATCGTCATTCGTCCTTTTTGACATCGTACATTCAACATTCAACATCAACTATGGGCACACTCAATCCTAACATCCCTTCCCCCGAACTGACCGCCGCGCTGAATGCGGCGGCTGCAACCATGCGCAGCCTGGGCCGACCGTACCTGACCCCGGCACTGCTGCTGCTGACCTTCGTGCGCCAGCCCAACAGCGCGGCCCACCGGCTTTTGGTCCTGCTGGCGGCCGAGCGCAGCTTCCGGCTGGAAGAACTGGCCGCGTCCGCGGAGGCATTGGCTAAGGCCGCGCCGGGGCTGAACGCGGATTTCACCTTTACGGACGCGGGCGGAAAGCCGGCGCCGCTGTCCTCCGAGATGCTGATCGTGTTGGACGAGGGGCGCAGCATCGCCGAAGCCAGTGGTGAGGGCCAGGTGGGGACCGAACACGCCTTGGGCGGCCTGGCCGAGCGGGGTGTGGGCACGGCGGGCATCCTGCGCCGTTACGGCATCTCCCGTGGAACATTGGCCTCCCGCCTGGCGAATCAAGCCGTGACCAAGCAGACCTCCGGCCAGGACCAGGTGGCCCAGGCGAAGGGCGGCGAGGCTGCGCCCGTATACGTGCGCCAGGACCTGATGCAGGACTTGCTCGGGCTGCTGACGCTCGCCAACCATCGCCATGTCGTCCTGGTAGGCGATCCCGGCGTGGGCCGGCGGTCGCTGGTGCAAGGACTGGCGCTGCTGATCGCCGAGGGGAAAGGGCCGGCCGGGCTGGCCAATCTGGTCACCGTGTCGGAGTACGCGCTCCTGTCTGACGCCGAGAAGGCGGTCGAGACTGCGTTGGCCCAGGCGCGACAAGGGATCCTCTTCGTTCCCAACGCGGAGCGCTTCTTCAGCGGGTCGACTGTCAACGCCGAGTTTCCGAAGGCCACGCGCGCGATCCAGCGTGCCCTGCTCAGCGTGCAGCCGGTGATCATCTTTTCGACCACCGATGCGGCGTGGAACGATCGGCTGGCCGGTGACAGCGTGGTGCGCGAACACACCCACCGCCTGCGCGTGTCTGAGCCGTCGGCCGACGAGACGGTGGCGATCCTGAAGGTGCACAAGGCGCGGCTGGAGCATGATTACGGCGTGACGATCGCGGACGCAGCGCTGCCCGCGGCGGCAACCATGGCCAAGCGTTATGTGGCGGGCACGCCGCTGCCCGCATCCGCGCTGGCCGTGCTGCACCGGGCGGGCGCGCTGCTCAAGCTGGCGCGAGGCTCGCACGATGCGGCCGCAGCAGATGTCAAAGCTCAGCCGGCGGATGATGTGCTCGACGCCGACGATGTCGCCGTAGCCGTCAGCGTGATGACGAGCATCCCGGTGAGCAAGCTGGGGCTGGACGAACGCGCCCGCTATGCTCACATGGTTGACGCGTTGCACACCCGCATCATCGGCCAGGAGGAAGCGGTGCTGGCGGTCAGCCGCGCGGTGAAGATCGCTCGCGTGGGCTTAAAGGATCCCAAGCGGCCTATCGGTTCCTTCCTCTTTCTGGGCCCCACCGGCGTCGGCAAGACCGAGCTGGCCAAGGCGCTGGCCGAGTTCATGTTCGGCACCGAGGACGCGATGGTAGTGCTGGACATGACGGAGTATCAGAAGGACGATACGATCAACCGGCTGATCGGATCGCCGGTCGGCTACATCGGTTCGGAGTCGGGCGGACAGTTGACCGAGAAGGTGCGCCAGCGGCCCCATACCCTGGTGCTGTTCGACGAGGTCGAGAAGGCCCACCCGCGCATCCTGGATATCCTGCTGCAGATTTTCGAGGAAGGGCGTTTGACCGATGGGTTGGGCCGCGTGGCGAACTTCAGCGAGACGGTGGTCATCCTCACCAGCAACATGGGCTCGGAGTTCCTGGATAAGCCGGTGATGACCGATGAGATGCGGGAAGCGGTGATGGAGGTGGTGCGGGCAACGCTGCGGCCCGAGTTCCTCAATCGCCTGGATGAGATCATCATGTTCCTGCCGCTCACGCCGGAGCAATTGCGCCAGATCCTGGATCTGACGCTCAAGAAAGAAGTCAAGATGCTGGCGGCGCAAGGGGTGATTCTGGAGATCACCGAAGAGGCCAAGACGTGGATGTTGGCGCAGAACGATCACCCCGAATGGGGGGCGCGGCCGCTGCGCCGGATCATTCAGAAGAACCTGCGCGAGCCGCTGGCCGACTGGCTGTTGACCGCCGCACCGGGTCCGGGCGCCAGCGTCAAAGTCGATGTTAGCGGGAACGGACTTACTTTTGTGATAACCTGATCGTCAGCACGTACTGCGTACTGCGTAGAACGCCGGAAGCCCGTCCCTTCCGCAATACGCAATACGCAATACTTGTTACTCGTATTTCTCCACGCGGAACCTGAACATTTCCACCGGTTCGCTGTCTCCCAGCCCCGCCTTCCGCCGCGCATACCAGAGCTGCGTCTTCACGTCGTCGATGCCCTCGATGTCCGGAAGCAACAGGCCGCGCTGCCGGCCGGACTGCACGATGACACCGTAGCGCTTCGGGTCAAGCTCGGCCTCCGATGCGATCGGCTCCGGCGGGTAGAGCACGCTGACGTCGATCCGCAGGTCGTCCAGCTCAGCCGGTTTCACCGACGGAAAGCGCGGGTCGCGCGTCGCCGCTGCGATCGCGTTATTGATCGTTTCCTGTGCCAGGTTCTTTTCGGTCGGGCTGATGGTTCCGATGCAGCCGCGCAGGTTTCCGGTGCTGGCCGTATGCAGCGTGACGAAGACCCCTGCCGGTTCGCCCTCGACCGGCGCGGGCGCGTCGCCGGGTTTCAGCTTGCGCTTATCCCGCACGTAGTGCTCGATCGTGGCGCGAGCCAGTTGGACGAGGGGATGATGGGTTTGTGAGGACATGGCAGGCTCCTGGATTGGCATGATGTGCTACGCTTCCACCCCCAACAGCTCCGGCTCGCCCCACGCGGCCCAGGCCCACTGGTGTTCACCCAGGCCATCGGTGGCGAAGGCGAGGCGCAGGATGTTCCCCGCCCGGAACGGCAGGCTGATTTCGAACGGCGACCAGGTCCTGGGATAGGCAGCCCGGCTCCATACCTGCCAGCCGTCCACCTTGACCCGAAAGGCCACGAGTTGCTCCCGCGCCTGCGCGCCATCGCGGATGCCGATGCTGAAGCGGAGGCGCAGATCCTGCAGGCCCGCCGGCACCGGTACGTGGTATTCGACCAGGGCCTCACCGCGCACCGGGGGGTGCTGCCAAAGGGCCGGCCGCGGCTGGCCGCCCACCGCTGTTTCCGCCGCCTTTACCTCCATGCCGGCGCGTTCTTTGCTTGCCCGTATCTCAGCACCGGCCAATTCCTCCAGGAAGTTGAAGCGCCAGGACTTGAGGGGTTGTTGGGGGCCCTTCAGGTCCGGCCGCTCGGCCCGCCATTGCAGGAAAGCGGCGAAGTCACGCACCAACGTTTGGTCGGCCTGGGAGAGGGAGGCGAAATCACGGAGGATATCATCTATGTCTGACATATGTTACCTTTCGCATGGTGGTCGCGGTGTCTCAGCGTTAAGCAGGTAACTACACTATAAGCCTGTCCATCGGCTCTGTCAAGCGGTTCTGGTTCAGGAGTTCACGTTGGGGGCAGACCATAGCGGAGCACCCTGAGCGGAGGGCATCCTGAGCGGAGCACCGCAGTGCGCAGTCGAAGGAAGCCCGTAGTCGAAGGGTGCAAAGCGGCTTAAGGCAGGCCGCATCCTTCGACTGCGCAGCGCGTCCTTCGACTCCGCTCCGCTGCGCTCAGGATGATGCGCTGCTCCGCTCAGGACGCTTGCGTGCTCCGAAAATGAAACGCACCCTGGTTCAGGCCTGTTTCGCACCAGGGCGGCTTACGCGGGCTGCAATTCGGGCTCGGCCGGGATGCGGATGAGCTGTGCAAGCAGCAGACCGGTCAACACGATTCCCACTCCGAACAGGAAGGGCGCCCGCGCACCGAACAGCTCCCATACCGTCCCGCCGATAAGGGGCACGGTGATGGCCGCGATGTGCTGGATCGCCTGCTCAGCCGACAGATTGCTGGTGATCTCCTCCGGTGTCACGGCTATTTTCTGGAAGTAAGAAGGCAGCGCGACGTTGAACCCGAAGAAGATGTTGTCCAGAATGAACAGGCCAAACAACACCGGCAGGGCGGTGACATATGCGTAGCCCAGAAAGATCAGCGCCAGTGAACTGAAGGTGATCGTCATCGCCAGTCGCTCGCCCAACCGGCCCACCCATTGGCCGGTCAGCCGCAGGGTGACGACGTTGATGATGCTGTTGACCAGGAAGAGCAGCGCGGTGCCTTGGACGCTGACGTGATATTCGCGCACCAGCAGGAAGACGGCGAAGGTCGTGAAGATATGGCGGCGGCTGCCCAGCAGAAAGGACAGCGTGTAATAGAGCCAGTAACGCTTGCGCAGCCGCACGCGGCGGCCGACAGGGAGGCCGCCCTTATGCCCGCGAAAAGTAAGCAGGAGCAGCCCGCCCACGATGATCACGATTCCCACTCCGGTGAACAGGCTGCGATAGCCGGCGCGGGCAGCCAGCAACAGCACGAGACCTGTGCCCGCCACCGAGGCCAGAGAACCCAGGCTGCCCAGGTTCCCCAGCACCGTGGGCGTGTCCTCCTTTTTCATCGCCATCAACACCACTGCGTTGCTGCTGGGATAGAAAAAGTGGAAGCCGAGGCTCATCAGGAAGGTGCTGAGCGTGAGAAATGAGAGGCCGGTGGCCTGGCCGCTGAGCACGACGCCCACGCCCATCAGGATGATGCTCAGGCTCATGATGCGCAGCTCTGAGATGAAGAGCGCCAGGAAGGCCAGTGCGAAGCCCAACAGCCCTGGCACCTCGCGCACTGCCTGGATCAAACCCACCGCGGCCGGCCCGGCGGCCAACTCTTCCACCGCGAAGTTGTTGAACAACGTTTGCCACACCTGGAAGCCGAAGTTCAGCAGGAAGTTGGACAGGATGATGAAGACCAACAGACGCCGGTTGTCTTTGAGAATGTCGGCCATAGGGTTATAGCCAGCCGCGGCGGCGGAACAGCGTTACCATCGCGACAACACACATCCCGCAGAAGATCCAAAAGGCGGGGTAGGCCCAGGGTTGGTCGAGCTCAGGGAAGTAATGAAAGTTCATGCCGTAGACGCCAGCCAGGAAAGTCAATGGAATAAAGATAGTGCCGATGATCGTCAGCACCTTCATCACTTCGTTCATGCGGTTCGACACCGCCGACATGTAGTTCTCGGTCATGTCGCTGGCGCGCTCTCGGTAGGTCTCGATGATCTCGATGAGTTGCACGATATGATCGGTCAGGTCGCGCATGTAGATCCGGGTGTTTTCGCTCAAGCACTCATGGGATTCGCGCTGGAGTGCCGCGACCACTTCACGCATGGGCCAGGCAACCCAGCGCATCAACAGCAGATCACGCTTGAAGCTGTGGATATCGTTGGTGACGGTCTTGCGCGGCGGGCCTTCGATGATCTCAGTCTCGAGATCCTCCAGCCTGTCGCCGAAGCGCTCCATGATCGGGAAGCAGTCGTCTAGCAGCGTGTCCAGCAGCGTGTAGACGAGGAAGCTGGCATCGTTGTTGCGCACGCGGGAGTTCTTGGTGTGAATTCGCTGGAGGACCGGTTTCCATACGTCATTGGCACTCTCTTGGAAGGTGAGCAAGGTGGTGTGACCCAGGAACATGGAGATCTGTTCGCTGTAGAGCCGTCTGTTATCATACCGGAGTGTGTGCGTGACGATGAACAGGCGGGCGCGCTGGGCAATGCCGTCGCCGCCGTAAGCCTCGACCTTGGGACGGTGCCGCGTGTTGAGCAGGTCCTCTACCACCAGCGGGTGCAGGTCATACTTAGCGGCCAGCACATGGATGATGTTCATATCGGAGAGGCCGGCAACGTTGATCCAACGCACGGCAGACCAATCAGGGCGGTGCCGGCCGACGAACTCCGATACATCGGTGACTTCCTGGACCGACATCTGACCGGGGCTGTAGTCTACGCAGGTAACCTGCACCGCGCCTGTTGCGGTAGCGCCTGGCCTGCTTGCCGGAGGTTCCTGTTCGGCACGGATATCCGGGCGGCTTTCTGCATCCGCTGTCTCTGGTGACATGGGCTTCTCCTGCATTTCACACGGGGTGGGCACAACATAACACGAATTTACTCGTATTTGGAGGCGTCGATCTGACGGCGCAGCCGTTCCTCTTCGGTTAGGGTTGGCGCAGCAGGCTCAGGCGCTGCGCGGTTCGCTGCCTCGGCCTCAGCCAGCGCTGCGGGGGTCGCGCGCGGGAGGATGCTCCACTTGCCGCAGTGAGGGCAGCGGCACAGCTTGCCCACGAGGAGGTTGGGGCTCAGAGCATCGCGCGCGAACGCGCGCTTGCAGCGCGGGCAGATGGCGCCGCCGGCGAGGCCGTACTCCGGCGCCCCGGCTGTCTGTTTCCGGCCGGATACTAAGAGCAGGCGACGGCCCACGACGATCAGGACGACGATTGCCGCCAGCACCAATCCCGGAATGGCCTGGGATGCGCCGCCCTCTGTCTCTGCCGGCAGCAGGCGGAGTACTCTGGCTGCAAACTCAGTGGCGATGAAGATACTGATGAACATGATAGTCTGTCCTCTGTGTTAAGAACTCCTGTTGGGTCAAGGAGCTGTCGCGTACAGGCACTTCAGGTACGCGCCTTCGGGAAAGCGCACCGGATGGTCGATCGCGTGGCCTGTCCGGTCGATCTCTTGCAGCGGCCGGCGGGCGTGGGCCGCGGCTTGGTTGACGGCCCGGAAGAAGGCGGGCGCGCTGACGCGGCTGGAGCATGAGGCCATCACCAGTGTACCGCCCGGCGCCAACACGCCCAACGCCATCGCGGTCAACCGACCGTAGGCCGCCAGGGCCGCGGGAATCTCGCTCGCCTGCTTGGCCAGCGCGGGCGGGTCAACGATCACCAGGTCAAAGCGTTCTTTGCGGCCTGCCAGCTCCGTCAAGGCATCGAATGCGTCAGCGACCAGCACCTGATGCCGGGCCGCTCTCACCGCGGGTGCATCCTGGTTCAGCGTGAAATTGCGCTCCGCGGCCGCCAACGCCGGCGCGCTCGCGTCGATGCTCAGGATTTCGGCCGCACCCCCGCGCGCCGCGTAGAGCGAGAAGCCGCCGGAGTAGGCGAAGACGTTGAGCACGCGGCACCCCTGCGGCAGGCCGTAGGCGGCGGCCAGCTTCTCCACGCGCGCCCGATTGTCACGCTGGTCGAAGAAGAAACCGGTCTTCTGGCCCTGTACGATATCGGCCTCGAAGCGCAGCCCGTTCTCGCTGAAGGCCACCGGTCCATCCAGCGGCGGTCCGGCCAGCACCATGCCGTCGGTCAGCCCGTATAAGGTTTCCGGCTGCCGCATCAGCTCGCGGCTCAGGCGCAGCACCAGACGTTCAGCAAGCCCGGAGCGGAGCATCCTGAGCGGAGGGCCGTCGCCCGAAGTCGAAGGAGGCGGAGCGCCCTCATCCCTGGGGCCGCATCCTTCGGCTTCGCACGGCGCAGGTAGTGGATCACGGGCGTCAGTGGATGCAGTGCGCCGTGCTCCGCTCAGGATGCTTGCAGGGCTGCTGATGGGGTAGGCGGTCAGCGCGGCGTACAGGGTGGCCAGGTGCGGGACCCAGGCAGCCGTGTACAGCTTGATCACCAGGGTGCTGTCGTAGCGATCGATCACCAGGCCAGGCAGGCCGTCGTTCTCGCCGTGCACCAGGCGATAGCCGGTGGTTCCCTCCTCCGGCAGGGTCGCACGCCAATCCGCGGCCGCGGCCAGGCGCCCTTCGAACCAGGCGCGGTTGATGGGTGCGGGCTCGCCGTGCGCCAGCACACGCACGCGAATGGGCGAAGTGGGGTCGTAGAGGCCGATCGCCAGGAAGCGCCGGTAGTCGTCGAAGATCACGGCCAGGTCGCCGGGCCGGCCCTCTTCACCCTGGCCCGTCACCGACTGTCGGAATACCCAGGGGTGTCCCTGTCGTATGGCGCGCTGCGCCTCGCGCGTGACGCGCAGCGCCAATCGCCGTGGGGAGGGTGGCGGGATGTGGGCCAAAAGGTCAGACGGCATTTTCACTGCCGAGTCAGTAGAGATCACGGGTTAGCAATATGCCGCCCACGCCGATGGCGATCACGGCCCCGATGAAGACTGCGATGGCTGCCAGCACCAGGCCCCACTGCCACCCTGTCGGCTCCGTCGCGCCGGATGCGAGCCCGGTGACTACAGCCAAGGCCTGGCCGAGGACGATCGAACCCGCTGCGACAGCGATCCCCCAGCCGATGATCCGCTTGCGGCTGCGGGCCCGCCATGCCGCCCAGAAGAGCAGGCCGCCGCCGATCAGGATCAGTGGGAAGAGCTCCGCCGGGAGGAGGTAGTCCATCCGAAAGATGCCGCTCTGGGCGGACCCGATCACCGATGTGAGCACCATGAAGGCGATGGGCAACCACACCAGGATCGTGCCGATGATTGCCAGGGTGCGCGTGAGCGCGCTGCGTCGGTTCAACCTCTGCCTCCTATGACAGGGAAATGGCCCGAATGCTGCCAGGGCTATTATCGCACTCCGTCACAAACGCGTCAAACGGCACTCCTCTTGCGAATCATCAGCCGTCGAAGTTGACGGTCGCGTCGCTGCATTGGTTCGAGCCCGGCCCGGAGGAATGCCAGTGGGCGATCACCGAGATGCGCGTGCCTCCGGCATTGATGATCCAGACATACCAGTCGCCGACAATGGCTTGGCTCACGCTGATGATGTGGCTGTAGTAGCCGGGCGCCCAGCCGGGATAGCCCGCGTGGGGACCCGAGATGACCGGATCGGTGATGGGCACGCCGTCCGGGGTGTCGCTGTAGACGATGCGATAGCCGTTGGCGGGCTGTCCGTTCAGCGTCAGCACGCCGGAGAACCAGGTGCCGCCGGCCTGCGGCCGGCATTCGGGCACGCTGAAGCTGGTAAACACATAGGCTGCTGTCGGGGTGGGGCTGGGCGTCGGGCCGGGCGTTCGGGTGGGGCTGGGCGTTGGGCTGGGTGTTGGCGTAGGCGTCCCGGTGGGGCTGGACGTCGGCGTTGGCGACGCGCTTGCGCCGCCCGCGATCGTCCACTGCCACACCAGTCCGTAGCCCGTGGGGGCCATGGTGTTCGTCCCATCGAGATTGCCCAGTCCCATGTAGTAAACCGCGTCTGCCGGCGCGCTCAGCGGCCGGGCGTTGTAAGCCGGGGCCGGCATCCCCATCGGGAAGTTGGCCGCATACAGCTCGCCGGGCTTGGCTTCCGTTCTCAGGTCCTGCAGCGTCGCCCCGCTCAGGTTGCTGATCCGGATCGAAACCCCCGTCTGGCGCACCCCCACCGTGTCGAGGGCATCCACATAGATCAGCCCCATCGCCGTGTTCGGCCCCTCTCCCACGTCGTACCACACCCCTCTCACCAGCCGCCAGTAGCCTTCCCCCGGTGTGGGTTGCGCATGAACCAGGACGGCGCCGCGTTGAGTCAGGCGCGGATCCCAGGTGAGGGGGAGCGTGGGCGTAGCGGTAGGCGTGGCGGTGGGCGTCGCGCTGGATGTGGGGGTGGCAGTGGGCGTCAAGGTAGCGGTGGGCGTCAAGGTAGCAGTAGGCGTCGAGGTGACGGTGGGCGTGAAGGTGGCCTCGGCGGGTGTGGCGGTATCGGTGGGCGTGTTCGTAGGCGTAGCTGTGAACGTGGGTGTAGCTGTAGCCGTGGCTGTGGCTGTCGGCGTTGCATCCCCGGCGATGGTCCAGCGCCAGATGAAGCCGTAACTGGTGTGCATCTTGAGATTGGGTTGCTGGATGCTGCCCAAACCGAGGCCGGCCACAGCATCGGAAGGGCTGCCGTCCTCCACTTCGATGGTGTAGGTGGGCGCGATATGGTACATCGGATAGGACCCGGCGTAGGTCTCGCCTGGCTTGGCCTGGGTGTAGACGCGGTCGATGCACGTCGTGGTGGCCGGGCCGAGCACCTCCGGGCCCTCCGGGAGAACCCTGTTGATGCATGAGCCATCGGTGGTCCAACTGATCTTCATGGTTTTGCCGACCTGCCGGACGCCCCCGGCATCCTGCACGTCGTAGGCGATGTCGTGATCGCCTACGCCCATCGGCCGCGTGTCATTCACGTCGAACCAGACGCCCGCAATGATTTTCCAGTAGCCTTGACCGGGACTGACGTTGGCCGGGATCAGGACGGCGTAGCGCAGATCCAGGCGCGGGTCCCAAATGATCGTCGGGGGCGTCGCTGTGGGGGAAGGTGACTGCGTCGCCGTCGCCGTCTGCGTCGCCGTCGCCGTCTGCGTCGCCGTGGCGGTCGACGTGGGGGTCGGCGTCTCCGTAGGGGTGGGCCCCGGCGGCCGGCCGGCCACGAAGGGCAGATACACCGGAAAGTCCGGCGTCACAGTCGGCACAAGGGCCGGAGCGCCCAGGGACGGGAGCGCCGGGGGGCCCAAGGCGACGAAGGCAAGCACGGCGAAGAGGACGCAGGCAACGAGGGCTGAGCGACGCATGGTGACCTCCGTTCCATCCTTTAGTCCGGCGTGCATGGCAGGGGCGAGGTCACCTCGCCCCTACATTGTGTCGGTGCATGGTAGGGGCGAGATCACCTCGCCCCTACCATGTATCAGTAAGAAGGATTCGAATGCGAGATCTTCAGGCCATTCACCTGCAGCAGCGCGGGCACGACGATTGCCGAGGGGTTGCGCGCCCCGTAGCTCTTGGACGTGTTTACGGCGACCTGTGTTTGCGCCAGCCACGCCAGCCTGTCGCCGAAGATGTCCAGCAGGCTTTGTGTCAGTCGCACGTTGTAGGGCACAACCACGGCCCCGTCCTTTTTGAGCAGCAGCGCGCCGAAGCGCGAGCTGGCGGTGATGACGCCCATCGATGGGTTCACGATGTTCATGTAATGCAGCGCGGGGATGTAGAGGAGGTCGTTTGGCCGCGGCCGCGCCACCAGTTCCTGCAAGGTGTGCATGGGCATGTCACCGCCCTGCAGCACGATGCTGTCGTGCGGGGTCGTGTGCCCGGTCGGCTGCGCACCGAACTCGTCGGCCTCATCCTGTTCCCATGTGAAGCTTTTGAACACCCCGTCGGTGACAATCTGGAACGGCCGCCGGGCCATGCCCATCAGGTCGCGTCCGAACGGGAACGTCTCCAACCGCGTGGGGTCGTCCGTAAGCGTGAAGCGGGGGGAGAAGACGCGCTGGCCGACCTGGTCTTCCCGGATGAAGGAGTAGCCCCGCTTCATCATCCCCCCGCGGTAGCCGATGAAGCCGAGCACATCCAGCAGCTCGCCGATGGCGTCCGCTCCGAAGACGATGTCATAGGTCCCGAGCGGGAGTTGTTGGGGCGCGTCGTGCTGATAGCGCTCCAGTAGGAATGCCAGCTCGCTGCGCAGCGCGGCCGGTTTGAGATCGGCTGTGCGGTGCGCGGATTGTTGAGCCATCACCTCCCACTTGAGCGCGGTGTGGGACAGCACGACGATGATCTGGGCATCGGAGGTCTTGAAATACTGCGTGTGTTCCGAGCGGGTGCTGATCTGCGCGATGGTGTTGGCGCCGCAGGAGAAGATGCCCGAAAGGCGGATCGCGTCCGTCTCCAGCCCGGCCGCGGCCTCGTTGAAATACGCCAGCCGTGCCGCGTTGCTGAGCGTCGCCAGGCCTGGGTCGTAGCCGCTTTCGTCGCTAAACAACTCCTCGTAGGCCGGAACGGTAGGTTGATAGCTCAAGGGCTGGGCGTGTTTCGCCATCTCCGCCGCGATGTCAGTGGCCTGCCGCATCTCCGCCAACTTGTCCAGCCCGGTGATCAGGTCGTAGCTGGCGCGCTGCCGGCCCTGGGTGACGGTGATCCGTAGGCGGATGAGATGCTCGTTGGTGTTCAAGGAGATAGCCGAGTTGGCGAAGCGCATCAGGTAGCTATCTTCTTCGTGAAGGCGGAAGGTGGCCTCTATGCCCTTGGCTCGAGCGTCGTCGCGCAACGCGGCCAGGGTCTGTAAGATTCGATCTTTCACGGCTACTCTCCTATCCGCACATTGTCGAAGCGGCACACCGGCACGCCATGGCCCAGTTGCATAATCTGGCTGGGCTGCCCCTTGCCGCAGTTGTCCACGTAGCACACCTGCCAGGTGGAGGCATCCCCCACCGCCGACAGCGAGTTGTAGAACTTGATAGTCTCCCCCTGGTACGTGGTGTTCTTGACCACTTTCGTGACGCGGCCATCCTCCACGAGCCAGCCGATATCGGTGGCGAAATGGAATTGCTCGCGGTTCGAGCCGATCGACCAGCTCTTGTCGCCGTCCAGGATGATCCCGCGCTGAGTGTTCCTGACGATATCGTCGAGCGCACCGTCGTCGCCGGGGTCGATGTTGATGTTGGTCATGCGCTCGATGGGCACGCGGTAGAACGCGGTCGCCCGGTTCGCGCCGCTGCTGCCCGCAAAGAGGGTCTTCCCGGCGCGGCTGTTGGCCTCTTCGACCATCTGGCGGCCGGTGATGGCGCCCACCAGCAGGCCCTTGTCGATCAGCAGGTTGTTTTGCGCGGGGACGCCGTCGTCGTCGTAGCCGAAGCTGCCCGGGCTGTTGGGGACCGTCGCATCCGCGCGCGCGGTCAACTTGGGCGAGCCGTAGCGCAGGGTCCCGAAGTCGCTGAGCGTGACGAAGGAGCCGCCGGCAAAGGCCAGCTCGTAGCCGAGGATGCGGTCCAGCTCAAGCGCATGTCCGATCGTCTCGTGCGTCTGCAGGAACATGATTCCGGGCAGCAGGATCACCGAGCGGGTGTCCTTGGGGCACTCGTCCGCGGCCAGCACCTGGTTCAGCTCGGACACGATGCGTTCCGTGTTCTCGTCGAAGACCGCCCTGTTGAGCGTTTCCCACCCGCGCGTGTCGCCCAGGCGCGGCGGCAGGTACTTGCGCCAATGCATGACCCCCTGGCCGTCCAGGCCCGCCACGCGCAGCTCGGGGAACACCTCGATGATGGTCTTTTCGATCTCGCCGCCTTCCGAATCGACGAAGATGATCTGCTTGCGCATGAACGTCAGAGCGCAGATGCGTTGGACGACGCCCGGCTGGTTCAGCTTTTCGTCCATGTCCCGCAGGAACGCCAGCTTGTCGGCCAGCGGCACTGTGAACGGATCGATCCGGTTCGGGCTCCTGAAGGCCGCCTGGATGGGATCGGTCTCCGCGAGGCGGACCGGGAAGGTGACGCGGTTTGACGCGACGCGCGCGTTGTCGAAAGCCTTGTCGAACAATCCCGCGAGATCGCTGACGTCCGACGCGGCCGAGAACCCCCACGCGCCCCCGTAGAGCACGCGCACCCCCACGCCGCTTTCGCTGGACGCAGTGGCTGTCTTCAGATTGCCGTTCCACATCAGCAGGTCGTTGGTTTCCTCGACGGGATACCAGCGCGCGTCCACATAGTGCGCGCCAGCCGTTTTGAGTCTCGCGATTTGCTCCTGTAACTGGTTCAGCATGAAACCCTCCTGAGGACGTATTTTACACCGGATCGGAGCGGGAGGCTAGAACGCGCGGGGGCGCATAAGTTTTTCATTGCTTGACAGTAAGAATGCATCGTGATAGTATTACATCGATATCTAAGTAGGAGTAATGGATGGAGGTTCAGCGATGAGTGGGCAGCAGTATATCATGCCGGTGACCAGCAAGGGCCAGGTGACGATTCCGGTGGCGGTGAGGAAGCTCTTGGGTTTAAAGAAGAACGCTAAAGTTGCGTTCAGAGTCAAAGGCAACGCCGTGACGGTGGAGCCGGCCGAAGCCACCCTGCAGGCCGCCTATGGCGCGGTCGAGCCGCTCGCCCGGCCGGAGAACTTTGAGCGGATGGCTGAAATCGCCCAAGAAGAACAGGCATTGCGGGCAGTCAACGGCGGAGAGTAAGCCATGCAGTTCATCGACGCCAACGTTTTTTTGCGCTTTCTTACCCGCGACGATCCGGTCAAAGCCGAGCGCGTCAAGACGCTTCTGGAACGCGCCGAGCGGGGTGAAATCGAGCTCCTAACCAGCGAGTCGGTCATCTGCGAGCTGGTGTTTGTCCTGTCCTCCCCCAAGCTCTACAACCTGAACCGCGAGCGGGTGCGCACGCTTCTCTTGCCGATTGTCTCCTTGAGGGGTTTAAAATTGCCGAATCGCTCCGTCTTTTTGCGCGGCCTTGACCTTTACGCCGGAACGCCAATGGATTTTGTTGACGCGCTGGCGGTGGCGCACATGGAAGCGCGGAAAGTGACGGAGGTCTACAGCTATGATGAGCATTTTGACGGATTGAACGGCATCAGACGGTTGGAACCGTGATGGAGGACTACCATGACAGACCGATACGACAAGAGCAATCCCTATCGAAGTTATCGCTTCCGGGTCGAGATCGACGGCGTGGAACGCGCAGGCTTCCGCGAGTGTTCTGGCCTGGATTTCAGCCAGGACCCTGTGGATTATCGGGAAGGTCCTGATCCGCTGAATGTACGTAAGCTGCCGGGGCTCGTCAAACACTCCAACATCGTCCTGAAATGGGGTCTCAGCGACGACAAGGAGCTCTGGGAATGGCGCCAGGAGGCGCTGGATGGCAAGGTCACGCGCAAGAACGGCTCTATCATCCTGCTGAACGATGCAGGCGAGGAGAAGATGCGCTGGAATTTCACCGCCGGCTGGCCGGCGAAGTGGACGGGCCCCAGCTTCAACGCGACCGGCAACGAGGTTGCCATCGAGACACTGGAAATTGTCCACGAAGGTCTGAAAAAGGCATGAGAACAGCGCCTGCGGTTGAAACCGGCAGGCTGAAACACGCCAAACCTGCCTCGGCAGGTTGATCGAGGTTTGACACGACCTGAATCAGCTACTCGCCTCAAACGCGCGGCCCTTGGCCAGCGCCGTGCGCAGCTCCGGCTCGAGGTCCAGGTAGACCCGATCCGGTTCAGCGCCAACCGCATCCAATGCCTTGCTGAAGAAGCTGCGCGCCGTGGTGGTCAGCACGATGTCGAGAATCTCGGCGTCCGTCAGCCCATACCCGCGCAGACCCTCGATGTCTTGCGGCGTGACCGTATGCGCCGCCAGCGTAATCTTCTCCGCGAACGCCATCATGGCGACTTCCACCGGTTCCAAACCTGCCTGGCGGTAATCGCGCAGGATCGCCAGCACCTGCTCAGCCGTGAAGAAGTTCTTGCGCAGCACCGCACCGTGAGCGAGCAGGCAGTAGGTGCAGCGCAATGCCGATGCCGCGGCGAAGGTCACCAATTCGTAGCGGCGCAGTCGCATCTTTGAGCGGATGGCTCCGATCAGGTTGCGCCAGGCCGCGATGACTTCGGGCCGCAAACTCATTGCCTGGGTATAGTTGGCGACATAGCCCAGGCTCTTGAGATCGTCGTCGTAGAGTTCCTGGAGCTTGCCGGCTGCTTCTTCGGGTGGAATCGTTTGAATGCTGGCCATGTGAACCTCCTTGTCGTACCCGCGCCCATCTCATTGTTCATCCGCCAGGCCGAGAGTTACGGTGTCGGAATGATTGTCCTTGTTTGTGAATAATTTGTATTATATCTATCATATGAATGACGTGATATTGTATACAATTCAGCACAACCAAGCGGAGTTACGGAAAGTGATAGCCAGGCAGACTCTATCGGAAATAGTGCAATGAGGTTGAGAATAGGGTCAGTGTGCTGGGTGAGGGAAAAACCAGAGGATCAGATATAACAAGAGCCGGCGCTCTGATCTTGTGATAGAGTGCCGGCTCTTACTCGGGAACAGGGATTCGAACCCCAATCTTCTGATCCAGAGTCAGACGTTCTACCGTTGAACTATTCCCGAATGACGAACGCTAGTATAGCACCAGGGGGGCGATTTAGGCAAATTTGGGGGCCATTGTAGGGGCGAGGCACTCCATCTCGAGTCTGCGCCCCACGTCATCGCGCCCGGCAGAACACACTACGTTTGCAGCAAATCGCCGGGGAGTGCCTCGCCCCTACTCCTCCGGCCGGATGCAGAGCGATGTCTGGTAGGCCGGGCTGTTCTCCCACTCGTTCTCTTCGCCCACGCCCGATTCGAGCCCGCGCAGGCCGCGCGTGGCCGGCTCCTTCGGGCGGTAGACCGCGGCGTTGAAGATCGCGCGCGCCGGGGTCCAGCCGGACGCGAAGTAGGCGGAGAGGGGCACGAATTCCCTGCCGGGCAGTTGCCAGGGGTCCATGATCTGGCCATCCTTCTCATCCACCGCCAACAGGCGCACCCAGTGATTGTCGAAGGTGCCGCCCGGGGTCGAGTCCACCAGCACGACCAGGGCCGCGCCGCCGGCCAGCAGCTCGGCAAGCTCAGTGATGGGGGCCGGTTGTGACGACGACGGGATCATCTTGACCAATTGCAGCCCCAGGGAGGTGATGCTGGCGAAGACGAACAAGTTGCCGTTCGAGAACCCCTTGTTCTTGCGGAGCCAGTCGTTGAGGTAACCGGGCGCCATCGGCTGGTCCGTCAGGTCGGTGACCACTGAGGCAACGGCGGTGACCAGGCAGCCGGCCTGGCCCATGGTGGGCGTTTCCTGGTGTCCCAGCGGCTCGGTAGACCATTCGGTGTCACGCTGCGAGTAGGCTGTTGTCATGATTCAGATCTTTCACATAATGTTGGGGCGAGGCATTCCATCCACGCAATTTCCAATCCACGTTGTTTCTGCTGTGCGAGGTCGTGGATGGCTCCAGTCTCGCCTCGGAATGCCTCGCCCCTACGGTTGGTTGCAGGCCAGGCGGAAGGTGACGAACGAATAGCCCTCCGTGGCGGATAGATACGCCTGCGCGTGGGAGGCGTTGGCTCCGTGGCGCAGCCAGGGCGGGTAGAAGATACTGCCCAGGACGCGCGGCGGCTTTGCGTTGGGCTGAGGCACCTCTTCGATCTCGGAGGTCCACTCGCAGAGGAAGACCTCCCTGAGCCCACCGCGCATCTCCGGCGTGTGGCCCGGGGTATGGGCCCAGATCTCCATGCTGACGCCGTCGGATTCGTCTTCGCCGTACAACTCTTCCAACTCGGCCATGGAGGGCAGGCGGTAGGTGTGGCCTTCGCGGCTGCCGGCCCACTGGCAATAGGCCAGCGCGTCGTGCCGCGAGACGCGTGTGACGGGCGCCGCGGCCGAACCGGATGCCGCCAGCATCGGCGGCAGCTTTTGGCCGGTGGCCCTCAGGAATTCCTTGAATGCTGTGCAGGTGACGGGGGAGCGGGCCAGCAACGTGTGGACGCCCCCCCGGTCGATGGTCAGCAGTTCGGTAACTTGAGGCATGGTGCTCCCGTCCGTTTATGCGTTCAGCATGCGCAGCTTCTCGGCTGCGGCCGCGCAGCGCGCCAGCACGCGCTCTCGTCCCAACGCCATCAGGCCGCCGAAGAGCGGTGGCGCCACGTTCTTGCCGGTAGTCGCCACACGCAGGATGCCGAAGAGCTGGCCCACCTTGACTCCCAACTCGGTCGCCAGTTCGCGCAGCGCGGCTTCCAGCGCGGCTTCCTCGAAGGGCAGCTCGGCCAGGACGCGCTGCAGCGTTTCCAGCAGAGCCAGCGACTGCGCCGCGGTCAGGCCCTTCGCGATCAGCATCGCCGGCTCGTAGGTGATCTCGTCCGTGAAAGCGAAATCCACCAGTTCCCAGCCATCGGCCAGCGTCTTGATGCGCTCCCGGATCAGCGGCACGACGATCGGCAGCGCCGGATCGGCGCGCAGCTCGGCTTGAGGGATGCCCGACTCCTCACTCCAGAACGGCGCGATCCGATCGACCAGGTCGGCGGGGGGCAGTTGGCGGATATAGTGGCCGTTCATCCAGTCAAGCTTGCTCATCGGCAGCGCGCCCGCCGCAGGGTTGATGTCGGCGATGTCGAATTGGGCGATGGCCTGCTGGCGCGTGAACAGGTCAGCGTCCGCGCTGTACGCCCAGCCCATGCCGGCCAGGAAGTTGAACATCGCCTCCGGCAGGTAGCCGGCCTCGCGGTACTCGCGGATGAAGGTCAGCAGCTCTTCATCCCCTTCCGCGCGTTTCTTGCGCTTGCTCAGCTTCCCCACCCCGCTGGGATCCAGGATCAGCGGCAGGTGCGCGAAGATCGGCATCTCCCAGCCCAGGGCGCGATAGAGGTTGACGTGCAGCGGCACGCTGCTGAGCCACTCGTCCCCGCGCAGGATGTGGGTGATCTCCATCAGGTGGTCATCGATCACGTTGGCGAAGTGATAGGTGGGGAAGCCGTCCGACTTCACCAGGATCGGATCGCGCACCTTGTCGTTTTCGAACGGCTTGATCTTGCGCAGGACGTCCACGAAGCTGGTTTGGCCCTCGGTGGGCATGGCGAAGCGCACCACCGAAGATGCGCCCGCGGCTTCCAATTCGCCGCGCTGCGCGGCGGTCAGATGCCGGCAGTGGCGGTCGTAGCCGATGGCATCCTCTTTGCGCGCCATCTGTTCCTTGCGCAGGGCGTCCAGCCGCTCTTCGGAGCAGTAGCAGCGGTAGGCCAGGTTGTTTCGGATCAGGTGTTCGGCCCAGCGATGGTAAATGGGCAGCCGCTCGGACTGGAAGTAAGGGCCGTAGTCGCCCCCCTTGCCCGGTCCTTCATCGAAGTCCAACCCCAGCCACTCCAGACTGTCAATGATGTCACGCAGCGAATCGGGCACGTAGCGGGTGCGGTCCGTGTCCTCGATGCGCAGGATGAACTTGCCGCCCGTGTGCCGGGCGTACAACCAGTTGAAGAGCGCGGTGCGCGCGCTGCCGAGGTGAAAATAGCCGGTCGGGCTGGGCGCCATGCGCACGCGAACGGGACGGTTGCCGGTCATAGTTGTTTCCTCATTTCACTCTGAATGACAGCGCGCTCTGCTCGAATACCGGCGCCAGTTCGGTGATCGACGCGGCGTTGGCGGAATAGCTCAGGATCCAGAGATCGGCATCGGTTGCAACGAGATATTGGCGGCCGTGGATGCTGGCGTCCTGGTCACCCTGCGCACCCACCTCGAAGCTGAAAGCGATGCGGCCGGCCGGCAGGCCGCCGATCTTCAGATCGGCGGCAGCGTCGGCGACCTGGAAGCCGAGCTGCTGGTATTGGGCAACGATCGGGTCGATGACCGCCTGCATGTTCTCGATGCGCTGGCCGTCCAGCGGCGTGCGGCGGACGTTCAGGTTGTCCGCGAAGCTGGCGGCATCCACGTTGCGAAAAGCCCAGAAGGCTGCATCCTGCAGCGCATCCGCGCTGCCGATGATGGCGGCCAGGTCGGGATCGCGCGCCTGCAATTCGTCATAGACGGCTTGCGCATCTCCTGCCGCGAAATCGATCACCTTCCAGTCCCCGGGCAGCCAGATCGCGAGGGCATCCGTCTGCTGCTCGATCCAGCCGGCGGGCGTCGGGGTGGGCGGCAGCGGCGTGGGTGACGCGGCCGTCGGCGGCAGCGCTGACGTGGCTGGCAGCGGCGACATTGGCAGCGCCGTAGGCTGCGCGGGTGCAGGGCAGCCCACCAGCAGCAGCGCCGCTACTGCACAGGTGATCCAGCGAAGGTGGTGGGTCGATGGCATTTCGGTCTCCGGAATCACGCGTCAAAGCCGATCTTTTTGTGTCGCATGTGGACGCTCTCGGCCAAACCGATCCCGATGAGCATGGTCCACAGCGAGCTGCCGCCGTAGCTGATGAACGGTAAGGGGATGCCGGTTGCGGGCAGGATGTTCAAGTTCATGCCGATGTTAACGACCATCTGGAACAGGATCATCACCGTAACGCCGGTAACGATCAGCATGCCGAAGGTGTCGCGTGCCTGGGCCGCGATGCTCACCAGCCGAAACAGCAGCAGTGCGAAGAGCAGGATCAGAAGCGCCGCGCCGATGAAGCCCAGTTCCTCCGCGATCACCGTGAAGATGAAATCGCTGTGGCGCACGCGCAGGAAGTGCAACTGGCTCTGCGATCCCCGGAACAGGCCGCGGCCCAACCAGCCGCCCGAGCCGATGCCGATGATCGCCTGGTTGATGTTGTAGAGCTGTCCGGGATCGACGCGACTGGGATCGATGAGCATGAAGACGCGATCCTTCATGTAGTCTTCCAGCACGTAGCGCCAGGCCAGGACGCCTGCGATAGCGGCTGTGCCGCCCAGCAGCAGCGTATGGCGTAAGCGCAGGCCGCTCACCAACAACATCACCAGGCCGATTGCCAACACCGACAGGGCGGTGCTCAGGTTCGGTTGCAGATAGATCAGGGCCACGGCCGGGGCCAGGATCCCCAGCGCGCCCAACGGCGTCAGCAGGCTGTCCTGCTTGTCTTCGCGGTCCGCGAGATAGCGGGCCAGCGCCAGAATCAGCGCGATTTTTGCCAGTTCGGATGGCTGCAGAAAGAACGTGCCGAGCTCCAACCAACGCTGCGCGCCGCCGGCGACGGTCCCGGCTATGGCGATCACCACCAGCAAGGCCAACAGCACGAGATAGAGCGGATACGCGATGCTGGCTAACAGGCGGTAGTCCAGCCCGGTAGCCAGGCCCAGCAAGATTACCCCCGCGACCAGGAAGCCGATCTGGCGCAGGGGCCAGGTGGCGTACATCTCGTTGCCGGCCAGCGCGCTCGCGATCATCAGAACGCCGAAGGCGCACAAGAACAACACCAGAATGAGGAGATACCAGTCAAAGCGGCGGCTGAATAGCTGTTTCATTGGGCGTCACTTCCCGGTTTCATCGGGCGTTTTGGCGGCAAAGTAGGCATTGAGCACTTTGGTTGCCACCGGCGCAGCAACGGATGAGCCTTCGCCCCCGTTGGCGACGAACACGCTGATGACGATTTCCGGATCGACATAAGGCGCGAAGGCGGCAAACCAGGCATGCGTGGGCAGGTTGCCTTTGTCGTCGCGATCCTCCTTGCCATCTTTGTCGGCGTCCCGATAGAACTCGGCCGTGCCGGTTTTGCCGGCCACGATCACCCCGGGCACTCGGACGCGGGTTGCCGTGCCGTTTGGCCAGTTGACCGCGCCGTACATGCCCTCACGCACGATATCGAGGTTGGCGGCATCGACCGGCGCCTCGGCCAGAAGCACCGGTTCGAAGGGGCGCACGACCGCATTCTGATCGTCGGTGATGTGGTCGACGAGTTGGGGCTTCCAGAGGTAGCCCCGGTTAGCGACCGCAGCGACGACGTTGGTCATTTGGAGCGGTGTGGCGAGGATATAGCCCTGGCCGATGCTGATGTTGTACGTGTCGCCGGTGAGCCAGTTCTCTGCGTAGTTCAGCCGTTTCCAACGCGAATCGGGCACCAATCCGCTGTCCTCGCCCAACAGCTCGATGCCGGTGACGGTCCCCAGGCCGAAAGCCCGAGCGTAATTGCCGATCTGCTTCGATCCAAGGCCCGTATAGCGCTTGGGGTAGCCGCCGCCCAACAGATAGAAGAAGATATCATCCGAGACGGCCAGCGCATCCCGCACTGAGTGCAGCCCATGCCCGTAACCGTATTTGTGGGTCCAGGAATAGAACGGCTGCGCCAGGCTGAGATCCCAGGGGAAGTACTCGTTGGGCAGCCAGATGATGCCATCGTTGCGGCCGTCGAAGCCATCGCCCAGCAGGCTCCGGCTGCTGATAACCCCTTCCTGCAACCCTGCGGCCGCCATTAACACCTTGAAGACTGAACCCGGTGGATACCGACCGCCGATTGCGCGATTGAACATCGGGAGGTCGGCATCGCTGTTGAGCGCCTGCCAGGCCTCGGCGGTGATGCCCTTGGTAAAGAGGTTGTTGTCGTAACTGGGCAGGCTCACCATCGTCAGAACCCGGCCATTGCGCGGGTCGAGTGCGATCACCACCCCCTGTGTGGCTTGTGTGAACCCGCTGGAGCTGTCCAGGGCTTCCTGCAATGCTTCCGTAGCCACACGCTGCAATTCCAAGTCGATGCTCAGCACCAGGTTGTGACCGGGTTCGGCGGCAGCCTCCGAGCCAACGGTGCGGACACGGCGGCCGTGGACGTCAACTTCGATGGTTTGCCGGCCCGGCTTACCGCGCAGCACGTCTTCGAACGTGGCTTCCAGGGCAGTCAACCCTACCTGGTCGTTGGCTTGATAGCCACGGTCGAGATAGTCCTGGAGCTGGTCCTCCGAAATGTGGCCCATGTGGCCGATAATGTGCGAGGTGAGCGCGTCGGTGGGATAGTCGCGGATCGGTTCGAGCGCAAGCTGAACTCCTGGCAGGTTGACGGCGTCTTCGGCGATCAGGAAGGCGGTGGCCTCCTTGATATAACGTGCAACGGTGATCGGTTGGTATGCGCCGCCCAGCAGCGCGTCGGCGATCTTTTGCTCAAGCTCCGGCCGCGGCATGGCCCAGGGATCGCGTTCGCGGATCACAGACCCTGAATCGGCTGTTCCTGCATCGGCGCCTTCGGTGACTTCCGGCAAGTTAGCGGAACTTCCTTCGGGAGTCGGCGCCGGCGCGGGATCCGACACGGCATGCGCCAGGAGGCTCTCGAGGCGATCCAGGACCCGGGCTTGTTGTTCAGCATCCGGGTCGCCCAATGAGTCCTTGGGCAGATCGGCCGGGATCACGACCACGCTGAAGCTCGGCTGGTTGCGCGCCAGGATTTCGCCGTTGCGATCGTAGATCACCCCGCGCGGCGCGGCGACTTCTACTTCGCGCAGGCGGTTGCGATCGGACAGCAGCCGGTATTGCTCGCCGGTGACCATCTGCAATTGCCACAGGCGGCCGATCAGCACGGCGGCTGTCAGCCCGATCAGCAGCCGTAGCAGATGGAGTCGGTCAGCCCGGGCATGTTTTTTCTCAGGCATGACGTCAAATCTCCGCAACCAGCGGGCTTATGCGTGCGGTCAACCAACGTACGACCGGATAGACGACAATGGCCAGCAGCATGTTCAGGATCATTTCAGGACCGATGATGTGCACGGTATCGGCCACCCAATCGACGCGTATGCCGCGTATTTGCTGCAACAGCAGCATGATCCACCCCCGCAGCGGTGTTGCAAGCATCACCAGCAAGGCCGGCAGGAGCGCGTTGTTGCCAAACACGCTCACGCGGCCCAGATCGCCCAGCCAGGGAATCGGCAGCAGCGCCAGGGATGACGTGCCCAGCGGCAGGCCGGCGATCAGGTCGATGCCCAGGCCTCCCCCAAAAGCCCACATAAGCCCGTCGCGCATACCGCGGACCAGGCTCCAACACACCACAGCCACCAGCAGGAGGTCAGGGCTGGCGTTGAACACGCGCAGGCGCGAGACCAGTGTCGCCTGTGCGATGACGACTGCCAGGCAGGCGGCGATCAGATAGATGTCCCGGCCGCGCGCGGGCGTCGTATTCATAACCTCACCCTACGCTCTCGAGTTCTTGGGACTGGAAGTTCATGATGACCAGCACGAACTCGATGCGGCCGAAGTTAACCGTGGGGCGCACGGTGGCTTGCTGGAACATATCGAAATCCCGGCGTTGAACTGCGACCACCTGGCCGATGATCAGTCCCTTGGGGAAGTTGCCGCCCAGGCCCGAGGTGATGATCAGATCCCCTTCGGCCACATCATCGTCCTGGGCGATGTACTCCATGATCGGGAGCTCGTTGGCCTGGCCTGACACGATGCCCCGGGCCCGGCTTGTCTCGCGCTGCACCAGCGCCTGCACGCCGCTGCTTCTGTCAGTGATCAGCAACACGCTGGACGAGCGAGGCGCCACTTTTTCGATGCGCCCCACCAGGCCCGCCTCGGTGACAACCGGCATGCCCTCCTGGATGCCGTGCTCGCTGCCCAGGTCAATGGTCAGGCTTGCCAGGTAGTTTGTCGGCTGCTGTCCGATGACACGCGCGATCACCTGGCCGCCGCGGAAATCATAGGTCGGATTGAGTTGCGCGAAACGCATCAGCTCCCGCAACTGCTGGTTTTCAGCCGCCACTTCCTTCAGGCGCAGGTTATCGATGGTCAGGGTGTCCACTTGGGTTTGCAGTTGTTGATTCGTGGTGCGTAACGTACGCAGGTCGCGCACGGTGGTGAATACCTCGCCGATCTTGTGCCCCAGGTTGTTGAAAGTGGCCAGAAATGGCCGTGCCGCGGCGGCTAACTGTCCTTCGATTCCGTTCAGGTGACCGGAAGATGACAGGACGAGCAGCACCACGCTGACGGCTGCCAGGAGGAAGAAGAGGATCGGGCTGCCAGGTCTCCGTTTCATATGAGTGAGTTAGTGAGATAGTGAGGTAGTGAGATAGTGAGTTGGTGAGATAGTGAGGTAGTGAGGTAGTGAGTTGGTGAGTTGGTGGATTACCGCCTGCCGTACGAACTCACCATCGCACTACCGGACTGCCGTACGAACTCACTATCGTACTACCGCACGAACTCACTGTTGTACTACCGCACCACCGCACTACCTCACTATCGTACTACCATACCACCGCATTAACTTACTAATGCAAGGTGCTTCCGCGCTGCATGCTGGCCAGCGTCTTGTAGAGCAGGTCGAAGTTCTCCAACACCATGCCCGCGCCGCGCGCGACACAGCTCAGCGGGTCTTGAGATACATAGACCTTCATTTTGGTCTCTTCGGAGAGCCGTTGCGCCAACCCCTTGAGCAGTGCGCCACCGCCGGCCAGTGCGATGCCGTGTTCCATCAGGTCGGCAATGAGCTCAGGCGGCGTTTCATCGATGGCCTGGCGCACCGTGTCAATAATGATCGATAACGAGTTGCGCAGCGCCTCACGCAGTTCTACGCTGCTGACGTCCACCGCCTCGGGTAGACCGGTCACCAGGTTACGGCCGCGCAACTCCACCACCAACTCAGGCTCCAACGGATAGGCCGAGCCGGCCTCGAGTTTGACCTTTTCTGCCATCTGTTCGCCGATCAGAAGATTGTACTTCTGCTTGGCGTAGTTGATGATGTCTTCGTTCATCTCGTCGCCGGCCACGCGAATGGAGCGAGCCACCACAACGCCGCCCAATGATGTGACTGCCACTTCGGTAGTGCCGCCGCCGATGTCTACGATCATGCTGCCGCGCGCCTCAGCCACCGGCAGAGGGACGCCGATGGCCGCGGCCATCGGTTCCTCGATCAGATAGGCTTCGCGTGCGCCTGCGCTGATGGTGGCATCGAACACCGCGCGCTTCTCCACCTCAGTCACGCCGCTCGGTATGCCTACCACCACGCGCGGGCGCGGCACGCGCAGGATCGCGCGCTCGTGAACCTTGTGAATGAAGTAATGCAGCATCTGCTCCGTGACGTCGAAATCAGAGATGACGCCATCGCGCAGGGGGCGGATAGCCACGATGTTGCTCGGTGTGCGGCCTACCATCTCTTTGGCTTCTGAGCCGATCGCCAGAACCTTCTTGGTTTTCTTGTCGATCGCCACGACCGAAGGCTCATTGATGAGGATGCCGCGGTTTCGGACGTAAACCAGGGTGTTTGCGGTGCCCAGGTCGATGCCGATGTCCAGCGAGAAAAGGCCAAGGAACCAGTTAAACGGGCTAACCACGTGTATTGTGCTCCTGAGACGGGCTGCGTATTGCAGGTGATCTACAAACTGCTTACGTACTGTGCACCCGAAGCCACACGGCCGGGCACACAGAGTGCAAGTATATCATCGAAAGGCCTGATTCCCAAATGGGCTGGGCGCAGGCTAACTCCTGGCACATTATACGACCGGACCCGGCGATTAGCAAGGATTGGCCGTTTCCTATGGCGCGTGCTATCATCTTGCCATGGAAGATCTCTTGCCCAGGCTGAAGCAATACGTGCGCCGGCATGCACTGTTCGCACCGGCCGCGACCGTGGTTGTGGGGGTCTCGGGCGGGCCGGATTCGTTATGCCTGCTGCACCTTATGCAGCGGCTGGCGCCGGAACTGGGGCTCTGGCTGCATGTAGCCCACCTGCATCACGGCCTGCGCGGGGCTGATGCCGATGCCGACGCACAGTTCGTGGCCGAGCTGGCGGAGCGCTGGGGCCTGCCGGTCACTATCGGCCGCGCGGATGTCCTGGCCCTGGCAGCCGCACCGGGGGTCTCGGTCGAAGAAGCGGCGCGGCAAGCGCGTTACGCGTTTCTGGCCCGGGTCGCAGAGTCGGCCGGCGCGGCCACGATCGCCGTGGGCCACAATGCAGATGATCAGGCCGAAACGGTGCTGATGCATTTCCTGCGCGGCAGCGGCGTGGCAGGCCTGCGCGGTATGCTGCCTCGAGCGCCGCTGGCTGACACCCGGCTTGGCGGAGCCGAGACCGTTTCCCCCCTCCCCGCGCCCGTCCTCACCCTGGTGCGGCCCCTGCTGGACGTTTCGCGCGCCGAGGTCGAGACCTATTGTACGGCCCACGGCCTGGCGCCGCGCTTCGACCGCTCCAACGAGGACACGGCCATTTATCGGAACCGGCTGCGCCATGAGCTGCTGCCGCTCCTGGCCACCTACAACCCGGCGATTCGCGAGGTGTTGGCGCACACAGGTGAGACGCTGGCCGGCGACCACGCGCTTTTGCGTCAGGTGCTGGATGAGGCCTGGGAAGCGGTCGCTCTGCCCGACGCCCAGGGCCAGGTGCGGTTCGAGCTGGCAAGCTGGCGGCGGTTGCCCATTGGCTTGCAGCGCGCCACCCTGCGCGAGGCGGTGCATCGGTTGCGCCACAGCCTGCGCAACATCAATTGGGAGCACATCGAACGCGGCATCTGGCTGGGCCGCGAGGGGCACACCGGCCAGTCGGCCACCCTGGCAGGGGGGCTGGCGCTGGAGGTGGGTTACGATACGTTGCGCATCGCGGATGAGGGTGCGGCCTGGACCGAGGATGCCGGTGATCTCCCGCAGTTGACCGCGCCGCTCCCGTTGGCAGCGCCGGGCGAAACCGAGATCGGCCGCGGGTGGTGGGTGATGGTGCGGCGGTTAGCTGCACCCCCGGCCCCCGAAAGCTGCCAGGACAACACAGCGCCCTGGCTGGCCTGGCTGGACGGCGAGGCCGTAGGGTGCGATCTGCAGCTCCGGCCCCGCCAGCCCGGTGACCGCTTTCAACCGCAAGGGCTGGGGGGACACGCCGCTAAAGTCAACGAGTTCATGATCAACGCCAAGGCGCCTCGCTACGCGCGGGCCGGTTGGCCCATCCTGACAGGCAGAGAGGGTATCGCGTGGGTGTGCGGCCTGCGGGTGGACCACAGGGCTGTCGTGCGAGCAGATACGCCTTGGGCGTGGGAAGTGCGGTTCGTGCGGAGGGGATGGTAGCGCACTGAGAACCCGCTTCTGCCAGAAACCTGGTCTCTGACTTTTGTGTCTTCGTGCATTTGCGGGTATGATCGTTCTTTATGACCGCAACATTACATCTGTCTCCTGGCAAAGATAAGCCGGTTCGTGGGCATCACCCCTGGATCTTTTCGGGGGCGGTGGCGCGCGTGGAAGGTGCGCCGGCCGGCGGCGACGTGGTGGAGGTGGTCGATGCCGAGGGCCGTTGGCTGGCCCGCGGCTACTATAACCCCCGGTCGCAGATCGTGGTGCGCCTTCTCACCTGGCAGGCCGATGAGGCGGTAGATGCTGCCTTCTGGCGGAGCCGGTTGGCTGCCGCCATCGCGATGCGTGACGAGCTGAGCTTCGCGCCTGCCACCGATGCCTATCGCCTGGTGCACGCCGAGAGCGATGGCCTGCCCGGCTTGATCGTGGACCGCTATGGCGACTGGTTGGTGGTGCAGTTCCTTACGTTGGGCGTTGAGATCCGGCGCGAGCTGCTGCTCAATCTGCTGGCTGAACTGGTCGCACCCAAGGGCATCCTCGAGCGCTCCGATGCGGCCGTACGCCGCCAGGAGGGGCTGCCTCTGCACAGCGGCCTTGCCTGGGGCCTGCCGCCTCCGGTCGATCTCGAGATCAGGGAGCACGGGCTGCGCTTTCCGGCCGACCTGGTGGGGGGGCAGAAGACCGGTTTCTACGTGGATCAGCGCGAAAACCGGCGCCTTGTCGGGGTGCACGCGGCAGGCAAACGGGTGCTGAACGCCTTCAGCTTCACCGGCGCGTTCGGTGTCCATGCGTTGGCTGGAGGCGCAGCGCATGTCACGAATGTGGACAGCTCGTATGAGGCGCTGGCGGGCGCGGAGACCGCGCTGCGGCTGAACGGTTTCGATCCCGACCGCCAGGCCGAGGCGATCTGCGGTGACGTGTTCCATGTGCTGCGCGCTTTTCGCGATGAGGAGCGGCGGTACGATCTGGTGATCCTCGATCCGCCGAAGTTCGCCCGCAGCAAGGCCGAGCTGGACGGCGCAACGCGCGGCTATAAAGATATCAACCTCCTCGGGCTGCGGCTGCTGCGGCCCGGCGGTTTGTTGGCGACCTTCTCCTGTTCGGGCCTGGTGACGCCCGACCTGTTTCAGAAGATCGTCTTCGGCGCCAGCGTCGATGCGGGCCGTGATGTCCAGGTGCTGGCCAAGCTGAGCCAGGGGCCGGATCATCCGATCCTGCTGAGCTTTCCGGAGGGGGAGTATCTGAAGGGGCTGCTGTGCCGGGTGAGTTGAAGGATGAAGGCGGAAGGATGAAGGCGGAAGGATGAGGGATGAAGGATGAAGTGACCCTGCGGGGCGTTGGAAGGATGAGGTGGGTGATCGGTAGGATCGTCGTGGGGGTGATGGTTCTTGGGTTGGTTCTCGGGATGGTGAGCGCGCCGGCGGGGGCGCAGGCGCCGGAGCGCCTGGTGCTTGCTTTCTATTACACCTGGTTCGACGAGAACAGTTGGGGCGCCAACAAGGTGCCCGACATGCCGCTGGAAACCTATGCATCTCGTGAGCGCAGCGTCATGGCCCGCCACATCGATCAGGCCAAGGGTGCAGGCATCGATGCGTTTGTGGTGTCGTGGTTGGGTCCGCGGGTGGACAACAACCAGACGGAAACCAATTTTCGGGCCATGCTCGACGAAGCCGCGGCGCGCGGCTTCCGGCTGGCTGTGGATTTCGAAGTGACGTCGCAGTTTCTTGGGAATGCGGGTGAGGTGCAGGCGGCGTTGGCCACATTGCTCGCCACGCACGCTCAGCATCCCGCGTACTTGCGTTCCGATGGCAAACCGGTGATCTTCTTCTGGCGCCAGCAGCGTTTCAGCATCGAGACGTGGGCCGCCATCCGGGCGGCGGTCGATCCGGGGCATAACAGCGTGTGGATCGAGGAGGGCACCGATGTGTCGCCGCTGTCGGTATTCGATGGGCACCATCTGTACTCGGTGACGTGGGCCAATCGCACCGACATGAGCTATACGGCTAACAAATTCGCACGCCTGGTCCGGGGCAAGGCTGCGGCACTGGGCGCTCCGAAGGTATACGTCGCGACCGTGATGCCCGGCTATGACGATCGCAAGACCGGCCGCGGCAGCGCTTTTGCCGTGGGACGCGAAGATGGCGGCTACTACGTGCGTTCCTGGCAGGCCGCGATCGGCAGCTCGCCGGATTGGATCGTGATCACCAGCTTTAATGAGTGGCCGGAGGGCACTTATATCGAGCCCAGCCGGGCCTACGGCGGCCGCTATCTCGAGCTGACTTCCCAATGGGCCCCGGTGTTCCGGAGCTCCGCGCCTCCGCCCGCCGTGGTCCAGGCGTCAACGCTGCCCCCCGCGGCGCCGACCCAGCCCGCGGCCGCAGCACCCGCCCGGCCGACGCCCACGCGGCAGCCGCCGACCCCGACTCCGGCGCCTACGCCAACGCAAGCGCCTGAGCCGCCGGAAACGATCTATCAATGGCCGGGTGGAATCCCGATGCTGTGATGCAAGCCGGTGTTGTCCCATGACTCCCCACCTCGAGGTGTACAGTGATTGATCCATCCTATATCGAAGAGATCTTGATCCCGACCGATGTACTCCAGGCACGCATTGCGGAACTTGGCGCTCAGATCGACCGCGACTACGCGGGGCAGGACCTGATGCTGATTGCGGTGCTCAAGGGCAGCATCCTGTTCATGTCCGACTTGATGCGGAACATCCACACCCCCCACAGCATCGACTTCATGGCAACTTCCAGCTACGGCAACGCCATGGAATCATCTGGCGTGGTGCGCATTTTGAAGGATTTGGACGCGTCCATCGAGGGCCGCAACGTGCTCATCGTTGAGGATATCATTGACACCGGACGTACTCTGAGCTACCTCACGCGTATCTTGCGCGCGCGCCAGCCGGCATCGCTGGAAATCTGCGCGCTCCTGGATAAGCGCAGCCGGCGCGAGGTCGATGTCCCGGTGAAATATGTCGGGTTTGATATCCCGGACAAATTCGTGTTGGGCTATGGTCTGGATTTCACTGAAAAGTACCGCAACCTGCCGTATATTGCGGTGCTTGCGCGCAAGTTCTACGCTCCGGAATAACTGGGGCCGGGCACTCGGCGCATTCTTCCTCCTGTGCCTGTTGGCCGGTTGGCCCGCAGTATGTAAGGCCGCGGGCCAGATCGTGGATACGCGGCCGTTGGGGATCGCCGGCCCTCAATCGGACGCCGCGCTCCTATCGCCGCAGCCCCTCGCACGGCCGCTGGCAGGCGGAGCGCCTGCGACGGCCAGCCAGCGCTTCTACCAGGTGCAGTCCGGCGATACGTTGAGCGGCATCGCGACCCGCCTGGGCATCGATGTCGGGTTGCTGGCAGCCTTTAACCGCTTGGGCAGCATCGATCAGATCGCGGTCGGACAGATGCTGCGCCTTGATCCGGACATCCCTCCGGCGGCCGCGCTGCCGGCCGGAGGGACATTGGCGCGCATCCACTTTTGGCCCTGGCCGCCTGTCCAGGGCCAGACCCTCGCCATCTGGCTGCAAGCGTATCGGCCGGTGACCTTCACGATCACTTACGACGGCAGGCCGTATCCGCTGCATGCAGATGGCCGGCGCGGCTGGGCGTTGGTCCCCATCCCACCGCTCACTGAGCCCGGCCCCAAGCCGCTGGTTGTCACTGCCGGCGAGCAAACGTGGCGGACCGAGGTGCCGGTGCAGCCGGGCAGTTTCTCCGCCAGCAACATCCCGGCCGAGGTCAGCCAGCCGATCCTGTCGGCCGCAGACAAGGTTGCGGCTGAGGCCGCCTCGCTGGCCGCGCTGTTCGAGACCATCACGCCCGGTGGTTGGACGCCCCGCAGCCGGTTCACCCTGCCGCTGGTGGGTGAGTTCCCGCGCACCTCGCCCTTCGGCTCGCGACGGACCTATGGCGACAACCCTGCTGTGTCGGCCCACGCGGGCGAGGACTTCAGCGCTGCGGCCGGCGCCCCCATTTATGCGCCGGCCGCAGGCCGCGTGGTCCTGGCCGCCTTGTTATTCGTCCGCGGCAACGCGGTGGTGCTGGATCATGGCAACGGGGTGTACACCGGTTATTGGCATCTGTCCGCGTTGGATGTGGCGGTCGGGGATCAGGTGACGCGTGGGCAGTTGCTTGGGGAGGTGGGCAGCACGGGCCTCAGCACTGCCGCACATCTGCACTGGGAGCTGCGTATCGCCGGGATGGCGGTGGATCCCATGCAGTGGGTGGCGCCCTGATTCGCAGCGGGCCTCCTGGTGCTAAAAAAGAAACCGGGTTTCTCGCAGAAACCCGGTTTCTCCAGTGGCATTTTTTGCCGAAGGCTTCGGAGGCTTTATTCCTCGCCCTCTTCCTTGGGCTTGCGCTTGGTCACAACCTCAACCTCGTCAGCCGAAGGCGTTTCGGCTCCCTCGGCAGCTTCCTCTTCCAGGCCAGCGCGTGACAGCGTGACGCTGTAGACCACATAGCTGCCATCCGTCAGCACCTTGACGCCATCCGGCACCGCCAGGTCTTTCACCAGGACTTCGTCATCCAGGGTGGCCAATTTGCTGAGATCAGCGACCAGGTGCTCAGGGATGTCTCCGGGCAGACATTCGATTTCGACTGCATCGAGGGCGCGCACCAGCACGGCATCCGGGGTTTCCAGGATGGGGCCATGGCCCGTCGGCACGACGGCAACTTCCATGCGGATCTTCTCAGTCATCGATACGGCCATGAGGTCGATGTGCAGCACGTGGTGCTTCACGGGGTGGCGCTGGATCTCGCGGGCCAGTACATGCAGCGTGGCCTGGTTCGGCATCTCCAGCTCGATGATACGGCCACCTGCGGCGTGCAGCGCAATGCCCAGCGCCTTGCGATCCACCGAAACCGACAGCGCCGCCATCTTCTGTCCGTAGACCACGCCTGGGACGCGCGCAGCGTCGCGGATCTCACGGTTCGCATGACGTCCCGTCGCGCGAGGTTCAGCCTTCAGGGTAACTTGCTCCATTTTCTCTCTCTCCTTCGTATCGGGGAGCCCGGACCGTCGCTCCTGCCGCCGATTGGGCGGTCATGGCTGTGCCCTCTGCTCGTCCGCGTTTTTCTGAGCATCTTGAAACCATACAATGGCCCGGCATGTGCCGGGCCGAATAAGTACGAGTGGATATTTTAGCGCAATTCGGGTCTTTCGTCAAAAAGCAAGGGAGAACGTTGCGCGGCGGCCGCGGTTGTGGTAGCATGGAGCACATCTTGCGGGAAGAATGGTGTATGACCCCTTTGTGTGCCCGAAGGCGCAGTCTGCTGGTTCCGCTCCTGATCGTGGCCCTGCTTTGGTTTGCCGCGCTCTACGCGTTTCAGCGTCCCCACCGGTCTATGGATATGCAGGGCGTCACCCCTGTGCGCCCCGAGTTCGCAGGCATCGCGGGCATCAACCTGGATGAGACCGAGCTGCTCGATCCGCAGCTCACCGGCCGGCTCGATCAGTTGGCGGATGGCGTGCGCTGGGTGCGTTTCACGCTGCCGTGGGATGCACTCGAACCGGCGGCCGGCCAATACGACTGGGCAAGATGGGACGCGCTGTTCGCCGGGTTGGCTGCCCGACCTGATCTCATGCCCGTGGTTGTGCTTGATCGCGCGCCGGCCTGGGCGCGAGCCGCAGCAGACGCGGAGAATCCCCAGGCCCCGCCGCACGAGCGCCGCGATTTCGGCGCGTACGCGGCCGCTGTCGCCGCGCGTTACGGCGGCCAGGTGCGTTACTATCAGGTGTGGCACGAGCCCAACATCGCGCCGCACTGGGGCGCTAGCCCGGCCGATCCCGCCGACTACCTCGGCCTTCTGCGTGAGGCGGCGGTCCAGCTTCGGGCGGCAGACTCCGACGCGCAGATCGTGCTGGCCAGCCTGGCGCCCACGACGGAAGCTGGCGGCGCCAATCTCAGTGACCTGACCTACCTCGATCAGTTGTATGCTTTGGGTGGCCGGGCCTGGTTTGACGTCGTCGCGGGGGAGCCTTACGGCTTCTCCGATTCGCCCGATGCCGCCGCGCGGCCGGAGGCGTTGAACTTCGGCCGGATCAAGCTGCTGCACGAGGTCATGGTGCGCCAGGGCGATGACGAGACCCCTGTGTGGGCCACGGCCTTCGGCTGGAACGCGCTGCCTGAGGGGTGGACTGGGCCGGCTTCGCCGTGGGGCCAGGTGACAGAGGCCGAGCAGGCGCGTTACACCGGGGCGGCGCTGGCCCAAGCGCGGACAACTTGGTCCTGGTTGGGGCCGCTGTTTTGGCCTGCGCTCTGCCCGTCGCGGGCGGCCGCCGATCCCTGGCAGGGATTCGCGCTGTGCGCCGCGAACGGCTCAGCCCGGCCGGTGGCCGACGCGCTGGCCGATGCCGCCGCGGCTCCCGAGAGCCTGGCAGCCGGCCGCTACAGGCCTGATCATCCCGCGCTGCGCTACAGCTCAGGCTGGCGCGTGACCTCCGCGGCCGCCGACCCTGCGGCCGACGGCGACACGTTGGCATTTGATTTCACAGGCTCCGGCCTGGCTTTGCGCATCCAGGGCGGATCCTATTGGGCATACTATCGCGTCACGGTCGATGGCGCGCCGGCAAACGCACTGCCGCGCGATGAGACGGGTGCAGCTTCCTCTCTCGTGCTGTATGACCCATTTGCTGCAACGCGTTGGGTGACGGTGGCGCGCAATCTGGGCCCGGGCCAGCATGTCGCTCGTTTCGAGGCGGTCGGCGGCTGGGGCCAATGGGCGCTGCAGGAGATCGCGGTCACCGAGGGCGCGGCCGGCCGGCCGCTGCCGTGGCTGCTGGCAGGGCTGGCGGGGTTGGCGACGATCGCGCTGGGCGCCTGGACGGTGGCGCGGCCGCAGCCCGGCCGCGGCGCAGAGAAAACAGAGCGGAGCGTCTTGAGCGGAGGGCCGCAGCCCGGCCGCGGCGCAGAGAAAACAGAGCGGAGCACCCTAAGCGGAGGGCCGCAGCCCGGCCGCGGCGCAGAGAAAACAGAGCGGAGCACCCTGAGCGGAGGGCCGCAGCCCGAAGTCGAAGGGCGCGGAGCGGCGTTGCAGGTGCGGCCGCATCCTTCGACTGCGCACGGCGCGGACAGTGGACCACACAATGCCGTGGATAGCTTGCGCCGTGCTCCGCTCAGGATGCTTTCAGTCGCCTCGGCGAAGTGGGCTTCTGCGTTGCTGATCGGGCTGCCAGCACGGATGCCGGAGTGGGCGGTTTGGACCGCTGGCATCGCACTGGCCGCGGTTCTGGTGCTTTCGCGCTGGATGATCCTCGACCTCGCCGCACTGGCCGGGTTGGGCTTGCTCTTCATCCTTCGCCCTGACCTGTCGCTGCCGCTCATCGCGGCCAGCCTCCCGTTCTGGCAGCAGCCGAAGCGCCTCCTGGGCCTGGAGTTCGGCCATTTCGAGCTTTTCCTCTGGGTCGCGGTGCTGGCTCTGGGAGCGCGGTGGTTGTTGGCGCGGCTGGCGGGTGGTGAATCGGCGAATGGCGAATGGCGAATAGCGAAAGGCGAATGGGCGAAGGGCGAATGGCGGATGGCGAACGACGGACAGGGAATCGCAAATCGCCAATCGCAAATCGCAAATCCCGACTGGCCCATCCTTGCCCTCTTGCTTTCTGGCCTGGCCTCCACGCTGATCGCGGCAGAGCAGGGGGTGGCGTGGCGTGAGTTCCGCATCGTATTCCTGTTCGGCGCCGTTTTCTATGCCCTCATCACGCGCGTGCCGTGGCCGGGAGGGCGGGCCTTTTCCCGGCGGCCGTTGGTGACCGGGCTGCTGGCCGGGATGGTCGCGGCGAGTGCGGTGGGGCTGTGGCAGTTCGTGACGGGCGAAGGTCGGATCGATGTGGAGGGGGTGTGGCGCGTGCGCGCCCTGTACGGCTCGCCGAATAACCTGGCGCTGGTGTTGGATCGCGGGGCGCCGTTAGCGTTGGCGCTGGCCGCGTTTGCCTTCACCCGGCGCGGGGGAGAGGCGCGTCCAGAGGAGCGCCCGGAGATTCATCTCCGGGCTGCGAGGTGGCTGCGCCGGCTGAAGCCGGCTGGGGTGTGGGCGGCCGCAGGCGTGATGCTGCTGGCATGTGTGGTGACGTTCAGCAAGGGCGCGCTGCTGCTGGGGCTGCCGGTCGGGCTCGCGGTCGTGTTGATCGGAGGCGCGCGGCGGAGCCGGCGCAAGTGGCCGCTGTGGGCGTTGGTGGGGCTGATCGTGATTGCTGCAGGCGGCCTGGCGCTGCTTTTCCGCACCCCGCGTTTTGCCGATCTGCTGAACTTCCAGTCGGGTACCAGTTTCGTGCGGCTCAAGCTGTGGCTGGGTGCGTGGCACATGGCGCTGGATCATCCCATCCTGGGGGTCGGCCCGGACAACTTCCTCTATGCTTACCGCACAACTTACGTGCTGCCGAGTGCGTGGGAGGAGCTGAACCTGAGCCATCCCCACAATATCCTGCTGGACCTGTGGACGCGGCTGGGGTTGGTCGGTGTGTTGGCCGGCGGCTGGGCGTTGATTACGGTGTTCCGCGCCGCCTGGCGTGCGTTCCGCCGCGGCGACGCGACGACCTGGCCCCTGGCCCTGGGCCTGTTGGCCGGTCTGGCCGCCACCGTGGCGCATGGATTGATCGACAATTCGCTCTTCCTGCCCGATTTGATGGGGTTGTTTGTGATCGCGGCGGGGGTGGGCAGGCGTGAGACGTGGTACGTGGTACGTGGTGCGTGGTGCGTGGTGCGTGGTGCGTGGTTTCGTCGTTCGCCGATTCGCTGATTCGCTGATTCGCTGATTCGTTACTCGCTGATTCCCACGGAGGCTTCATGCGTATTCTGATTACTGGCGGGGCCGGGTTCATCGGCTCGCATTTGTGCGACCGGTTGTTGGCCGAAGGGCACGATGTGATTGCGCTGGATAACTTGATCACCGGCTCGACCGATAACATCGCGCACCTGGCAGGCAACCGGCGTTTCAAGTTCATCCACCATGATGTTACCGACTACATCTACATTCCTGGCCCCCTGGACGCAGTGATGCACCTGGCGTCGCCGGCCAGCCCCGTTGATTTCGATCGCATCCCCATCCAGATCCTCAAGGTCGGATCGTTGGGCACGCATAACGCGTTGGGCGTGGCCAAAGAGAAGGGGGCGCGCTTTCTGATCGCCTCTACCTCCGAGGTCTACGGCGACCCGCTGATTCATCCGCAGCCGGAGAGTTACTGGGGCAATGTCAATCCCATCGGCACTCGAGGCGTGTACGACGAGGCCAAGCGCTTCGCTGAGGCGATTACGATGGCATACCACCGCATTCACGGCCTGGATACGCGCATCATCCGCATCTTCAACACGTATGGCCCGCGCATGCGGCTTAACGACGGCCGCGTGGTGCCTAATTTTGTGGGTCAGGCGCTGCGCGGGGAACCGCTGACTGTGTACGGCGACGGCAGCCAGACGCGCTCCTTCTGTTACGTCTCGGACCTGGTGGATGGCATGGTGCGGCTGCTCATGTCGGACGAAGTGATGCCCGTGAACGTCGGCAACCCGGTCGAGATGCCGATCCGCGCGTTTGCGGAGGCCATCAACCGGCTGACCGGCAACCCGGCGGGGATCGTCTACAAGCCGCTGCCGGTCGATGACCCGAAGCAGCGCCGGCCAGACATCACGCGGGCGCGGACGATCTTGGGGTGGGAGCCCAAGGTGAGCCTGGACGAAGGGCTGGGCCAGACGATCGAGTACTTCAAGATGAGGATGTAGGCAGACGGCCCGTTAGGACCGCAGAGGACCTGACGCGCTTCAGTGCCCACCGGGCAGCACACCCCAAGGACGTCGGCGTTCCTTGGGGTGTGTTCGCGTTATCTGACGATCAGCGGCAGATAGAGCCGGGGCAGCGGGGTCGGCGTCGCGGTCGGTGTGGCAGT
>CAYYTK010000024.1:0-72065 GCA_964474695.1 uncultured Anaerolineales bacterium | reverse complement strand
ATCGTCCTTGACACGGGGCACAATTCACTCGCCCCGGATTATTGAGAAGATACTATGCAAATTCATATGTGTGCAATGTATGTGCGGAAAGGCCAAAGTCGAGCATCTTGGATTTCTTTGATCACACAATTGGGTAGTGTTTTGGGCTCAGTGAAGTTCTCAAGAAGGCGTCCTCTGAGCATGGCAGGATTTCTGAAGATCACCACGCTACCCTTGTTCGCATCTCTGATAATACGGCTGATTACCTCGTCTTTTGGCGTTATGTGAATAGCCAGAAAGATGACCTGGTACTCATCAAGTCGAATTGTCAAACCATCTCCATTGACGACGCGTACTCGAGATTCCATGCCCATCCGCTGCACCGTTCTCTGGGCAAGTCTTGCACCAAGAGGCCAACTGTCGACCACATCTACCGATGCCCCTGTCTCCGCAGCGATGCGAATGGCCGAGTGAGGGACCGGGCCTCCCCCAATAAACACCAAGCGCGTCTCTGGATGGATATCTGCATGCTGTATCTCTACTCGCACTCGAGCCCTGTGCAATTCATAGTATGCTCGCGTGAGGGTTGGGCATGACGAGATAACGATCTCGGCGATGTTCAGGATGAAGTTGGTAGGCCTGAAACGAGTTGTGCCGAAGGACCTTCGTATCATGGTCTTATCCTTGGTCTTGGTTCTATCATCAAGGTTGGCTTCATGAGATGTAGCTAGGAGTGTTCGGAAAAACCCCGATTAACGGGGTCGCTGCAATGGATAACGTCCTAAGTCGCCATTAGGGCATATGCTATTCATGGGTTCGGTATACTAGATAAGACGTCGATGTTATTTCTGTCACCTCCAAGAGTGAGCGTCATGGGAATCTGCATGACGTCCTAAGGATCTTTAAAAAGCCTTTCTAGTCACAGGTACCCGATTCTATCATATCATTTACGGTTGCCACCTAATTCTACCACAGACTAGCTGAACGCCATATCTCGCAACACGTAGTCCGAGCGCAAACAGATCACATACTTTCAACCGAAGAGATGCACTAACACACGCAGTATCAGACTCTTGCTGGAGCCATTCTCCATCCAACTCGCGTGGATGCTGGTGCTCGCCAGGGGATCTCCTCAGTGTGTTCTCACGAAATCTAGCGTTATTAGGATTGTCCACTTTGTCCTAGATAGATATCATCTTTGATCCAGCAACTCGAGTCTCTTGCCTTTGCGTACAATTGTTGGCACCGCTTGACTGTGGCGATTACCCATAGCCCTAATACGACCATGTGACGACAGCTAAAGCGATCTCGCCCTTGTTCACGACTTATCGCCACCGGATATTGCGAAGCAATTGTGTGATAGAGTCTCTATATTCGTTACGACATGTATATTCTCATGATGCTATGTAAATAGGCGACACGGATGACGTATTGCTCTGAGATTTGACATCTGTCGGCCACTATGTTAAAGTAGACCCTCGAAAGGGGTTCCCAGGCGGGGACCCCTTTTTTGTTTGCCCTTCGACTTTCGGCAACACGGGGGTCTCGCGCATGGAAATCCGGCTCCGTCCCATCTTGCTCATCCTGCTCCTCTTGGCCGCGGCAATCGCCGCGACCGCCATCGGCCTGCCGCGCCTGGGGATCGACCTTCCGGTGTTTGGGAGGCCGGCCGTGCCGACGGCCCAGGCAGCCGTGACCCGGACCCTGGTCGGCCAACGCATCACCTTCGCCGACGAAAGCGCGGCCTGGGACTGGCAGCCCTCCTGTCAGGACGCCCTCGCGACTTGGGTGCAGCAGTCACCTAACCCCATCCGCACGATCCGGGTCACGCTCACCGATGAAACCAACCTGGGCGTCTCCACCGTCGGCGTCGGGTATCCCGGCACTGACGACCAGTCCGCCATCGCCTACGCCGCCTGCGACGGCCAGCCCGATCTGGCCTGCCGCGTCGCCATCAAGCAGGGCGCGGCGGGCGCCGACCTGGACGTCGCGGTCACTGCCGCGATCCCCCACGCGATCCGCAACTCCTGGCTGATCCACGCCTCCAGCGGGGCCGAGCAGATCGCCGCGCTGCGCAAGGACTGGTCGTGGGAGCAGTTCCAGCCGCTGCTCAGTAAGGAAGGCAACCTATGGCGAAGTTCCTGTCTCACCGTCTCCAAGCCCTGAAGTCGAAGCCGGCCAAGCTGACCGCTTCCGCGCTCCTGTTGGCCGTCATCGGCCTGGCCATCTGGTGGGTCGTCGCCGCGACCGCGCCGCAGCCGGCGCTCTGCCTAGGGGTCTGCCAGTGCTGGTACTGCGACGAGCCGGTGGTCAACGGCGTCTGTCCCTCCAGCGGCGACGGCGGCTGCATCGGCTGCGCGGGCGCGTGTGCAGCGGATAACGACTGCCGTTGGAGCGGTTCCCTGGGCGGCTGCGGCCCGATCAGCTGCGGCTGCCGCGACTCGGACTGCGCGGCCCAGCCGGAGCCGACCTCACCGCCCGCGACCCCGGTCCCGACCCCCACGCCGCCGCCCGGCTGCCCGGATCCCGGCGCGCCGATCACCTGGATCGAGATCATCCGGCCGCGCATCGCCGAGGCCGACTACGAGCCGGACCATCCGGTCGTCATCGGCCAGGACCCCGACCGCCGCGGCTTCGACCTCCTGCTCAACGCCACCGGCGGCCAGGCTCGGCGGTGGCGCCGCGCCACCCAGCAGTTCTGCGACGACGGCAGCGGCATTTACCCGACCGACTGCCCCGACGGCCCCTGGCATTGGGACTGCCCGGACGTGATCATCGAGCGCTATGACGACCCCTTCCAGGCGATCGAGGTGCGTATGCGCCTGGCCGACTCCTCGGTGGACTGGATCGAGAAGGACCTGCCCGGCCGCTACTACGGGGCGACGCGCAAGGAGGGGCTGCCGCACGTGTGGGCGCTGCGCGGGGTGGCGGGCCAGATGGCCGTGTCCCAGCGCTGGCGCTACGCGCCCGGCCAGCCCGACGTGTTGAGCCAGGGCCCCGTGGATCCCGGCGTCCACGGAGGCAAGATCGTGGGCACGACCCGGGGCACGCCGCTCAACCTGCCGCAGATCGTGGAGCGGGCCTTCTCGGTGCCGGTGTACCTGCTGGATACGACGATCGGGCAGTGAGGCCGAGGCTAAGGTTGAGGCTAAGGCTGAGACTGAGGTCAAGCCCTGCTCAACCTTAACCTTAACCTCAACCTGGGAGTGCCATGAACGACACCATCACCGCCATCGGCGACGCGCTGCGCGCGGCGCTCACCTGGGAGCTCAACGGCCTCCTGGTCCTGATCTACACGGCCTGGGCGCACGTGGCGCTGCTGGTCACCGCGGCGGCGTGTGGGTGGCTGCTGTGGGGCCTGCCGGAGGGACGACGGGAGACGGGCGCGAGTCAGCGGCCGTGGCTGCTCGGGACGGGCGTCCTGGCGTGCCTGGCCGCGGCGCTGGCGCCCGCGCCGGTGCCGCTCCTGCTGGCGGTGATGGCGGTCGCCGGCAGCCTGGCGGTGCGGGCCGACCGCTTCAACCCGGATGCGCTGCGCTGGCGCATCGTCGGCGGGCTGGCGCTCTACGCGGCCGCGGCGCTGGCGTATCTGGGCTACGGCGGCTACCTGGCCGGCCTGGATGCGGCCGCCTGGGCCGAGGCGCTCGGTGGCCAGGGGGAGGCGCAGGCCGCACTGGCGCAGGGCCGGGCGTTCGTCAGCACGCTGGCGACCTGGGGCCTGTGGCTCATCCTGCCGCTCGGCTACTTCTCGCTGCTGGCGCAGGGGGTGCTGGTGCACCCGCCGCTGCCCGCCCGGCCGCAGGAGACGATCACGGCGGTGCGCACGCGCGGGCAGAACAGGTATCAGTAGGCAGGGGACAGGGGTCAGGAGTCAGTGGACAGGAGACAGGAGTCAGGAACCGGCCTGCCCCCTGACCCCTGGCGCCTGGCCGAAGGGCCGCTTTAGGATGTTCTGGGCCGCTACGGCGCATTACCCGGCGGTCGAACGCCTGACAGGTTGTGGGCTGCCGGCCGCGCCGGGGACGACGGGTCGGACCGACGAGGACTTAACAATGCAGGCGATGACTCGCTTGCCCCCCCGGCCTGCCGGGAAGCGGCCGGCGGGGGTCGGGGGACAGAGGGCCAAGCTAACTTGGGCCGCAGCCACCCCGATGGCTGCCCGCAACGAGATGTGCAGCGCCGGCGTGGACGAGCTGGGACGCCGCGTGAGCCGGTCAACCGGGCCTGCGACGCGCAGGCCGAAAAGAGCGCCGTAAGGGTCAAGGGTGCGACTGGCATCGGGGGCCGGTGCGCGGCGCCGGGGGGACAGGCGTCCGCGCCGGGTGGGACAGCGGACAGGGCTGCGGCGACAGATGGCCGTCAGCAGAGGGACTATGCGCCGGCCGGCGGCGACCGCGGCGGCCGGCGGAGGGACGATTGCGATGCGGAGGGCGACCGATATGCGACACAAAGCGCTGCCGTTACCCGGCCAACTGGCACTGGACTTCGCCGCGGCCGAGGGCGAGTCTGGGTTGGCTGCGATGGGCTGCCAGGCCCAAGCCGGTCCCGTCGAGACCGCGGGCCGACCAGCGGAAGCGCCGCGGCCAGATCCCCGGCCCATGCCGCGGGACGGAGCGCGCGATGCGCTTCCTTGAACTGGTGGCGCTCCTGGAGCAGCTGCCGCTGGATCCGGCCGGCTACCAGTGCGTGCCGCGACCGCTGGATGCGGCGCTCAAGCACACGCGCTGGCGCTGCTCGGAGCGGCGCACCACCGTGGCGCGCGCCGAGTACCGCCTGTTGGCCAGCCTGGCCCTCTCCGGTTGGGCGATGCGCCAGGCGCTGCTGGAAGCGGTCACCTGGGACCGGGCGACCGGCCGGCCAGGGGCCGCCAAGCTCGACGGCGTGTACGAGGACGCGGCCAACCACCTGGCCGAGGCGGGCTTGTGGGAGGCCGCGGCCGCGGCGCTGGGCGAGCGGGGGCAGGGGAGCGGCCAAGCCCCGCGGCGCCCCGGCAGCCGGGCGGTGCTCGTCCGGCTCACCGAACGGGGCCGGCAGGCGCTGGCGGAGATCGGGCTGCCGCCGGTCGAGGATGAGTGGTCGCGGCTGGCGCGGCTGCACGCCGGCGGCCACGAGGACTATCAGATGGGGCACACCGCGACGGTCTGCGTCTTCGCCCATCACGCGCGGCGGCGGGGCTACGACACGCAGGTCTGCCCGGACGTCCGCGGGGTGGCCGCGGCCGCGCCCGGCCTGGCGGGGATGCAGAACCCGGCCCGGCCCGACGTGGCGCTGATCGCCGCGGACGGGCCGGCGCTCTACGTCGAGGTGCAGCGGGGCGATTCCGGCGGCCGCGACAAGCGCATGGCCAAGTGGCGCAACCTGTTCTGGCTGCAGGGCGTGGTGGCGATCTGCGCGGCCACGCCGGCGCAGGCCCGGCGCTACGCCGAGGAGGCGCAGGCGACCAAGGCCAGCCACGGCTTAGTGACCGACGCGCGCAGCCTGCGGGCGGGCCATCCGACGTTGTGGACGCACGAATGGTTCGGCCAGGAGCCGCTGGAGCCTTACCGGCCGGAGGATGCCAGTGATTGACATAAAGACTACAAGGAGGGGCAAGCCATGATCCCGCTGATCACGATGACCGTAGACGAGGCCGAGGCGGCCCTGGAGGCGACCTTCATGCGCGTCTGCGACGACAAACAGCCGGTGCTGCTGGTGACCGCCGAGGGCCGCGTGCCGGTGGCGGTGCTGGTGGACTTCGAGACGTATGAGGCCGTGAAGGCCGGCGGGGCGGACGCCCTGCGGGGGCCTCGGTGGGGGCCAACAAACCGGCCGGCGTTGTCGGCAGCCTGAAAGGACGGGGGGAGAGCGTGGGCGTGGAATTTCGGGTCGTGGAGAGCGGTTGGCGCTTTGCGGCGGGCTGCTTGCACTACTTCTGGTTCCGGCTGGCTGCTGCCGGCGGCCGGGAGCTGGTGCGCGCCGTCACTTTCCGCGAGCTGGCCTACCTGCCCCTGGAGACCCGCGACGACCCCGACATGCTGGGCAAGCAGTGGGCCGCGCTGCGCGGCCTCTACAACGCGGACGTGGACTTCTGCTACACCGCGCTGGGCGCGTTCGCACCGGAGCATTTGGGCGTGGCGCAGTTCTACGGCGCGGCCGCGGAGGCGCTCACCGAGGCGGCGGCGGCCGGCGAGGCCCGCCGGCGCATGGCCGCGGTCGAGGCGACCCTGGCCAACTACCCCCAGTCGAAGCTCATCCCCGCTGACATCCGGCGGATCCGCCTGCTCATTGAGCGCATGGAGCGGCTGCGCATGCTGGCGATCCTGGGCCACCCCGACCCGCGGCTGGCCAAGAAGGGGCTGGGCCGCGACGGGGCCCTGGGGATCGCCGACGACGAGTTGCTGAGCCAGCAGGGCGAGAACCTGCTGCGGGGCCTGGCCAAGCTGCGCGAGGATTTCGTGTTCCAGGTCACCTCCGCGCACGTGCCGCGGCCGGAGATCACCGGCGCGCTGGTCCAGATGGCGCGCTACGCGAGCCAGGTGGCCTCGCGCCAGCGCGGCAACATCGGCCTGGGCTTCTCCATCGCCATCCCGCTGGCCGCGGCCCTCTCCAACGCCTATGCGGCCAACGCCGGCCGCTCCGACTCGACCGCGCATTCCAGCGCGGACAGCGTCAGCCAGGGGTGGAGCGAGGGGGAGGGGCAGTCGTGGGGCCACAGCGTGGGCCGGACCGAGAGCCACGGCACCGCGCACACCGAGAGCCAGGCGGTCACCGACTCGGTCGGCACTTCCAGCGGCGTCTCGGAGAGCGCGGGCTGGGGCCACACCGACAGCGCCGCGCAGACCGTCTCCGGCGCGCACACCGAGAGCCAGGCGCACACCGACTCCGTGGCCCACACCGACAGCACGGCCCACACCGATTCGGGCAGCCACACCGACAGCCACGCCACCGGCGTCGCGCACAGCGAGGGGAGCTCCTGGTCTGACACCGAGACCAGCGGCTCTTCCTGGGGCAGCACGGTTTCCAGCGGCCAGTCCGACAGCCAGGCGAGCGGCTGGTCGTCCGGCCAGGCGCACACCGACTCGACGGGCCAGACCGCCTCGCAGGGCGCCAGCGTCGGCGTCAGCAGCGGCGGCTCGGCCGGCACGACCGTGAGCCAGTCGCAAACCGACAGCGCGACCCAGTCGTCGGCGCAGAGCTCGGGCTGGTCGAGCGGCGAGAGCCAGGGCCAGTCGGACACCGTCTCGGGCGGCGTCAGCGCAGGGCTGCCCGGCGTGGCGAGCGCCAGCGCGGGCTACAGCCACGGCTGGACCGCGGGCGCCAGCAGCGGCCAGAGCGGTAGCACCGAGACCGGCCAGTCCACCGGCCACGCCGACTCATCCGGCACGGCCGAGAGCCAGGGCACGACCTGGGGCGCCTCCGCCTCGGCCAGCACGGGCCAGGCGCAGTCGACCGGCAGCGCGGATTCCACCAGCTCCGGCGTCAGCGGCAGCACGGGGCACACCGACTCATCCGGCGTGGCGCAGTCGACCGGCGGCTCGCAAAGCTCCAGTCACACCACGGGCGGATCGAGCTCCGACACGACCTCGGAGAGCTGGGGCACGGCGGACACGCGCGGCTGGGCCGACACGCGGGGCAGCGCGGACACCCGCGGCGCGGCGGATACGCGCGGCACCGCGGACACCGCCGGCTGGGCGACCAGCCGGGGCAGCGCGGATTCGGTGAGCGGCAGCCGGGGCACGTTCAGCTCGGTATCCAGCTCGCACAGCGCCACGCACGGCAGCGCCGACTCCGAATCGTGGGGCGAGGCGGTCTCTGAGGGGTGGTCGGAGGGGCGCTCGGTGTCCCGCTCGGAACAGGCCAGCCGCTCCCACGGTGAGGGGATCACCGCGGGCCAGGCGCTCGCCATGTCGGGCGGCCACGCCTTCTCCGGCGGCCTGTCCGCGGGCATCGTGCCGGGGCTGTCGATCTCCCGCGGCTGGCAGACCGAAGACGACGTCGCCATCCGGCTCACCGAGATCGCGCGCGGCCTGGAGTCCTTGCTCAACACCGCCTCGCACGAGGGCGGCTTCCTGACCACCGCGCTGATGTTCGTCGGCGAGCAGGGCAGCCGCGCGGCCCAGGCGCTGGTGCCGCAGTCGTTCCACGGGCCGGGCGTGCCGACCCCGGTGCTGACCGTGCCGGCGGACGAGTCGCTGCGCCAGCACGCGCTGGCGTTCCGGCCGTCGCTGGAGCCGGACGGCGATCCGTTCGGCATCGGCCTCCTGTGGTCGAAGTGGGGGACGCTGCTGACCCCGGCGATGCTGGCCGCCTACACCTGCCCCAACCTGTTCGAGGAGGGCACGGCGGTCACCATCCAGGAGAAGCTGCCGCCGCTGGGCTTCTATCCAGAATTGCCCGGCGAGGTGGTGCTCGGCCACCAGGTCAGCCCGGAGACCGCCGACCTGACCACGGCCCCCCTGCGCCTGGCGCGCGACCGGCACTTCCACACGCTGTTCGCGGGTGACACCGGCTTCGGGAAGTCGGTGGCCGCGGAGCGGATGGTCTACGAGACCACGCTGCATTGGCGGCTGCGCACGGTGGTGCTCGACTTCGGCGCGGGCTGGCGCAAGCTGCTCAACGCGCCGGGCCTGGCGGGCCACGTGGAGATCCGCCATCTGTCGCCGGGCGGCGTACGGCCGCTGCGCTGGAACCCGCTGCAGATCGGCCGCTACATCCCGCCGGAGGTGCAGTGGCGCATCTTCTGCGACTTCTTCGGCACGGTGGCGCGCGCGGGCGTCCGGCGGCAGATCCCGGAGCTGCGCGAGGCGCTGCGCCGGGTCTACCTGGGCTCCGGGGTGCTGGTGGACGACCCGGAGTGCCGGCGGGACAAGGTGTGGGGCGTCGTCCGGCCGGACGAGTCCGTCCTGATCGGCCACCCCGCGGGCACGCGGCTTGCGGCGCTGCCCGCGCCAGCCCGCCAGCAGCTGGCCGTGGCGCGCTCGCAGGTGGTGGGGCTGGGCGACCTCTACGGCGACGTCGAGACCAAGCTGAGCGGCGTGCCGGAGCGCGACACCACGCTGCGCGGGGTGCTGGAAGGCATCCTGTTTCGGCTGCACCCGCTGGTGCAGGGCCAGGCCGCGCGGCAGTACGCCGAGGGCCTGGACGCCATCGACATCAACACGGTCGTGCCCGGCGACTGGGGGATCGCCATCCTGGAGGGCGGCAAGTTCCTGGACGACTTCTCCAAGGCGTTCCTGCTGGGCTGGGCGGCGTGGCACTTCTACAACGACGCCGTGATCCAGCGCGACGAGCTGGGGGTCACCGGGGACGCGCGCATCCAGATCGTGTTCGAGGAGGCCAACAAGATCCTCTCCGGCCTGGACACCGGCGCGGACGAGGAGACGGGCGGCGGGGTGTCGGTCTCGGAGCAGCTCACCAACTGGTGGCGCGACGCGCGCAAGTACGGCATGTGGCTGCACCTGATCACCCAGTCGCCGTCGTTGATCCCGACCGGCATCCTGTCGTCGTGCAACAACATGGTGGTGGCCAACCTGAAGAACCCCAAGGATCGCGACGCCATGATCGCGGCGTTGGCCCGCTCGGAGAAGGGGTTCGTGGACGAACCGTGGCGCCGCTTCCTGGCCTCGATGCCGGTGGCGCGTGCGGTGGTCAAGCTGGGCTACACGACCGACCGGGCGCAGGTGGAGCCGGTCTACATCCAGCCGCTCTTGCTGGACGTGCCGGCCCCGACGCGCGATGAGATCGTGGCGCAGTTGGGGGAGATCGTGGTGTGAGCGGGGGAGCAGGGGAGATGGGGAGAAAGGGAGACGCGGAGACGGTGGGCTGGGGCGACAGTGCGATCAGTTCTGATGGCGGGACGGCGGTGCGGTCACGCGCGCCGTGGCGGTTGCGCATTGACGTGATCCTGCTCGCGCTGGCCGCGCTGGCGATCCTGGTCGGACTGGCCGCCATCGCCAGCCGCGGGTTCGCCCGGCCGCCGGCCGCGGTGGACGGTCTGGCCTATCAGCCGCTACCGACGCCCACGGCCACGATCACGCCGACGCCGGGCTGGTGGGCCACGGCGCCGGTCACGGTCACGCCCGCCCTGCCAGGCCTGCCGGCGCTGCCCAAGTTGAGCCTGGGCGCCGGCGGAGGCGGCGGGTTGAACGCCGGGGAACCGGTCAAGTTCGCGGTCCTGAGCTGCCCGCGCGGCGACGTGAAGATTGCCTCAATAACGACGGCGGGCAAGGCCGGCTGGTGGAACATCGTCGGGACCGCCGCGATCCCGAACCAGGAGTACTGGAAGGGCGAGCTGTCCGCCGACGGCCAGGGCTGGACGATGCTGTACCGGTCGAACGCGGCGGTGCAGGACGGCCTGTTGATCGAGTTCAACACGCGCACGGTGCCGCGCGGCGATTACCAGCTCCGGTTGACCGCCGTGGATCGCACCGGCAACTACCCGGAGCCGTGCGTGATCCGGGTCAGCATTCGCTGACACGTCAGCACCCAGTAGGAGGAGCGAGGAGATGTCCGCACAGAGATCCCGTGACACAGGCCGGCCGGCCACCGCGCTGCCGGGCCTGGGGCAGCCGCAGCAGGGGGCCGCGGTGCTGGCGGCGCTGCAGGCGCTGCCGGGCGAGATGCCGGTGGTGGCGCTGCTGTACGAGGGCGAGGAGCTGATCGACGCCCGCTGGACGACCCGTGCGGCGGTGACCGCGACGCTGGCCGCGCGCCAGCCCGTTGAGGCGGCTGCCCCCGGGGCGGCTGCCGACTGAAAGGAGAGGAAGATGCGCAGAAAAGGAGTGGGCCTACCGTTGGCCCTGGGCGTGATCACCTGCGCCCTGCTGGCGCTGGTGCTGTGGCCGAAAGAGGAGCCGCAAAAGACCGTGGTCGTGGCCGCGCGCGACCTGGGCGCGGGCCTGGCGCTGGCCGCGTCCGACCTGACGACCGCGACGCTGCCGGCCAGCCAGGCGCCGGCCGACGCGCTGGCCGACCCGGCGGCGCTGGTGGGCCAGTCGCTGGCGGTGGTGCGCTTCGCGGGCGAGCCGGTGACCGCCCGGCACTTAGGGCCGGCCGTGAGCCTCAAGCCGGACGAGCGGGGCATCGCGGTGCAGGTCAAGGCCGATACCGGCCTGGCCGGCCTGCTGCGGCCCGGCATGACCGTAGGCGTGGTGGCGACGCTGGCCGGGCAGACGCAGGACCCGGCGGACATCCAGCCGGGCGTGATCGCGGCCCCCGTGCGCACCGTCTACGCCAAGGCGCTCTTGGAAGGGGTGCGGGTGCTCTACGTGCCGCCGGAGTTCCAGGCGCGGCCCTACACGCCCGTGACGGCCTCCGCAACGGTCAGCGGCGGCCAGGGCAAGTCGAACACCGGCCTGCTCGCCGCGCAGCCCGCCGCGTCGAGTTCTTCGCCGACGACCGCCACAAACCTGCGCGAGGGCGTGATCGTACTCGCCGCGAGCACCAAGCCGATCTCGATCACCTATCAGATGATCACGACGACCGTGCCGGTCTCGGACACGCTGGGGCTGCTCGCCGGGGGCAAGGCGCCGGGTGGGGCGGCTGCCGCTGACGCGCAGCGCCCGCAGATCATCGAGCGCCTACTGGTGCCGGTGGAGCTGCTGGCCGCGCTCAACGCGACCGACGCGTCCTTCACCCTGGTGCTGGCGCCGGAGCACGCCGAGCCGTACACGACCAGCGGGCTCTCGCTGGCGGACCTCGCGGCGGACGTGGAGCACGCCCGGCCGACGCCGGCGCCGACGCCCACCCCCGGCAGGGCCGGCAAATAGCGCAGGAGGCGACCATGACGTGGGGCTTCACGCGGCCGGCCCCGGCGGCCGGCCCGATCCCCGGCGAGCGGCCCGTCACGATCCTGGTGGCGGGCGAGCCGGCGCGCGCCCAGGCGCTCTACGGCCTGCTGGTCAAGGACGCGCGCTTCCAGGTGCTGGCCATGGCGACCAGCGCGGACGACACGCGCGCCAAGCTCGCCATGCAGCCCGAAGCCGCGGTCATCGAGGGCCAGGTCTTCAGCGGCCCGACCGAGCTGAAGGATATCTTCGGCGAGTATCCCGGCGTCTGCTACGTGCTGCTGCCCGCCAACGTGCCGGAGAACCAGGTCGCGGCGGTGCGCGGGCTGCCGTGCGTCAAGGAGGCGCTGGTCGGCGAGGTCAACCTGACTGCGCTCGCCGGGCAGATCTACGCCGCAGTGCTGCTGCGCCGCCAGGCGAGCCTGAACCCCGGCGGCCGGGACGCGTTCCTGCCGTTCCAGTCCCCGGGCGGGGCCATGATCGGCTGGCGGGCCATCGCGGTGTGGTCGCCGCAGGGCGGGGTGGGCAAGTCCACCCTCGCCCTGGCGCTGGCGCTGGAAGCCGCTTCTCGCCGCCTGCCCGCGCTGCTCGTCGGCCTCGGCGCGCCCGACCCGCTGCCCTTGATGGCGGGGCTGAACGCGCCGGAGCCCAACCTGGTCGCCTGGACCACGAACCCGACCGTGGACGGCCTGCGCGCCTGCGTGCGCAACGTGCACGGCGTCAGCCTGCTGGCCGGGTTCCCCGACCTGATGAGCCTGATGAACTACAACCTGGAGGCGCTCTCCGGGCCGAAGGCGCTGGGCAGCCTGGCCTACACGGCCGCGCAGGCCGGCTTCGTGCCGGTGATCTTCGACGTCTCGGCGCAGGAGCTGGCCGCGGCCGCGCTCAGCGCGGCCAACACCCTGGTGCTGGTGGCGCGGCCCGACGTGCCGGGGGTGCTGGCCGCGGCCGAGGGCACGCGCGTGATCCACGACGTGATGGCGGGCCAGCACCGCATCCCGCCGGAGGCGATCCACCTGGTGGTCAACGGCGTGCGCCAGAGCACCCTGTCGCCCAATGAAGTGGCGACCGCGGGCTCCGAGGCGCGCCGCGCCAAGCGCGACTTCCCGTCGCTGGCCGCGGCGATCGCCGACGACCCGCAGGTGGAGGCCGCGGCGAATGAGGGCAAGCCGGCCTACTTCCGGTCCGACGAGGTGCGCCGGGCTGCCAAGACGCTGGGCGACCTGCTCTTCGCCGGCCCGCCGCCGATCCTGCCCGACGCCGCCCGACCCGGCCGGGTGATCCACCTGGGGCCGATCCGGATACGCATGTAAGGATGAAGGCTGAAGTATGAAGGCTGAAGGAGATTAGCGGTTCTTCATCCTTCCGCCTTCATCCTTCTGACTTGAGGTGACTATGAGCTGGGGAGCGGTACAGAACGCGCTGACGCCGGAGCAGGTCACGGCGGTGGTCGAGAGCGCCAGCAAGGAGCTGTCGAGCCTGTCGCTGGCTGAACTGCGCAACCGGGCCGAAGTAGGCCGGCGGGCCGAGGCGGCGGTGCGCAACGGGCTGCGCGCGGTGGGCGGGCCGCAGCCCGACAACAACCAGCTGCAGGGGATGGTCAACCGGGTGGTGGCGCGGGTCGGCGGCCTGGGCTTCCTGGACGCTCTGTTCCCGCCGCACTGCACCGAGTACACCGACGTGCTGGTCAACGCCGACGGCGCGGTGTGGACGCGGCGCAAGACCGCGATGGCGTTTGCGCGGCTGGAATACCTGGCCCCGACCAAAGAAGAGGTGTGGCGAGCCGTCGAGGCGTTGCTCGCCCCGGAGGGCCGGGCCTGCTCGGAAGCCACACCGTCGGTGGACACCAAGCTGCCGCGCGACCGGGAGATCGGCTTCGGCGGCGCGCGCGTCAAGGTCCTGCACCCCTGCATCGCGCCGGGCGGCGGCTACCCGACGCTGGCGATCCGGCTCTTTGAGCCGCTGCCGGTGACGCCGGCGCAGGTCGTGGCGTGGGGCGTCTTCACCCCGCCGGTCATGGATGCGCTGCTGGATGCGGTGGGCCGCCGGCTGCGGGTGATGGTCATCGGCGGCACGGGCACGGGCAAGACCACACTGCTGTCGGCGCTCTGCCACGGCGTGCCGCTGGACGCCCGCGTCGTCAAGGTCGAGGACCCGGAGGAGATCTGGCTGCCGCATCCCAACGTGACCACGCTGGAAGCGCGGCCTGCGCCGCCCGGCTCAACCGTGCCGGCCTACGAGGTCAGGCACGGCGTGGACGACGCGCTGCGCCTGGCGCCCAGCCACCTGATCGTCGGCGAGGTGCGCAAGGGGGACGCGGCACTGTCGCTGTTCCGGGCCATGATGAGCGACCACGCGGGCCTGACCACCTTCCACGCCGACGGGCCGGAGCACGCGGTGCACCGTATCGGCATCATCATGAACTCCGACGCCAACGTGCGCGCGGAGGCGGCCAAAGGGATGTTCACCGAGGCGATCGACCTGATCGTCCAGGTCGGCTGGCGCGAGGGACGGCGGGTGGCGCTGGGCGCCTGGGAGGTCGGCGGGCTGACGTCCGGCGGCAACGTGCGGCTGGAGCCGCTCTGGCTGCCGGGCGAGGCCGAGCTCAAGGCGCCGAGCCGGCGGCGGGAGTGAGGGCAGGCGTCAGGGATCAGGGGGCAGGTGTCAGGAGCAATGACGGTCTATCGGTTTCTGATTTTGCTGGCTGCGGCGATCGGGCTGGCGCTGGCTTGCCCATCCTGGCGCCCCAGGACCCTGCAAGTGGTCTGGCCCGTGGCCATCTGCCTGACAGGGACACTGCTGGAAGTTCCGGTCGTCGGCATTCTGGGGGTGACGATCGCGGCCGTCATCTTGACTTGGCCCGTGCGCCGGGCCTGGGCCTGAGAAGGGGGAGGTCTGTTTATGCAAGAGTTGATTCGAGGACTGCTGGGGAATCCGCTGCTCCAGCCGCTCCTGGTGCTGGCGCTGGCCATCGCGGCCGGGAGCACGGTCGCCGCCGTGGCGAGCCGGGTGTCGTTCGGCCGCGGCCCGGGCCAGGTCGTGGCGGGCTACATGGCGCCCGCCGCGGTCCAACCGGCCCCCGAGGCCGACGCCGAAGCCGCCGGCATCAACGCCGCGCTGGGCCTACTGCCGCGGCGGCTCGTCCTGGCCGCGCAGATCGGCGGCGCGGTCGCGCCGTGGCTGCTGGCGCTGCTGATGGGGCTGCCGCTCATCCCCGCGCTGGGGTTGGCCGCGCTGGGCTACATCCTGGCCGATACGTTTCTGAAGGGCCGCTGGCGCAAGGCGCGGCTGGCGGTCGAGGCCGACCTGCCGCTCTTCGTCAGCCAGCTCGGCGGGCAGTTGCTCGTCACCCAGGCGCCGCTCAAAGCGGTCGAGGAGGTGGTGGGCAACCTGGCCGAGGGCAGCGTCCTGCGGCTGTGGCTGGCGCGGCTGCTGAAAGGCCTGCGGCTGGAAGGCAGCGCCTATCTGGAGAAGGCCCGCGCCGAAGCGATGCAGATCACGCCGCTGCTGGGCCTGGTCTTGTACGAGATCGGCCGGCTGGCCGAGACCGGCGGCACGGGCTTCGCGGTGGCGTTCACCACGACCGCCGACGAGCTGTCCGCGATCCTGGAGGCGCGGGCGGTGGCCGGTTCCAAGGCCGAGGCCGCGCGGGGGGCGGTGCTGACCATGCTGGTCATCATGGGCATCGTGCTGGGCATGATGCTCTCCTCGCCCAGCATCCGGGCCGGCTTCGCCGCGCCGACCGCGCAGCTGGTCGCGGGCGCGTCGCTCGCGGCGATGGCGTTCGGGTACGTGTTCCTGAACGGCATGATCAACGACGCACTGGAGGCGTGAGATGCCATCTACCTATCTCACCCAGCAGCTCCTGGTGGCCGGGACGGCCCTGTGCGCCGGCCTGTTGGTGGCGCTGCTCGCCGCCCGCACCGATTTCGCCTTCTCGCGCACGCCCGGCTCCGTCGTGGCTGGCTATCTGGGCCGCGCGGAGGGCAACGCGTTCGAGCAGGTCGGGGGCGCGGCGCTGAACCGCTTCCCGGCGCTGGGCGGGCTGGTGGACGTGGAGGCCCACCGCCGCTGGCTGCTGCTGGTCGGCGATGCGCCTTCGGCCGCGGCGATCTGGGGCCTGGCCATCGTGTTTGGCGGCCTGGGCCTGCTGCTGCCCGTGGTCACCGGCGTGCCTGCGCTCGTCGCCGCGGCGTTGCTGGGCGCGGTCGCGCCCTTCGCGCGCCTGCGCAGCCAGGGCAACGCGGTGCGCCGGCGGGTGCAGCGCAGCCTGCCCGACCTGGCCGCGCTGATGGCGGCCGAGATGAGCGCCGGCAACCCACCCGACCGGGCGCTGGCGCGCGCGGCGGAGTTCGGCGGGCCGCTGGGCAACCTGCTGCGGCGGGCGGTCGAGGAGGCGCGCACCAGCGGCCGGCCGCTCTTCAGCCGCGAGAACGTGGCGGGGGTCCTGGTCGAGGTGGTCAACCGCTACGACCTGCCGCCGGTCAAGGCGTTTGCGGCGCAGATCGACCAGGCGTCGCGCACCGGCGTGGCCGGGCCGGAGCTGATGGAAGGCCTGGCGCGCACGCTCATCATTGCTTACAAGGACCGCTCGCTGCGCGAGGCCGAGGCGCTGGAGAGCCGGCTGGCCGTGCCGACCGTGCTGTTCTTCTTTCTGCCGTTCATGTTCCTGATCCTGGTGCCGCTGCTGCTGCCGGTGATCAACGCGCTCTGAGGTTGACGTGGGCGGCGCCCATATTCCGAAAGATCCTTACGACCGGGCGCGGCTGATGCGCCTGGCTTATGGACGCATGCGAGCGCGTATGCTGAGCATCCGTCAGTGCCGGGCCGGTAACCCGGCCCCGGGTGCGGCAGACGAGGAAGGAGGTGGCTTACCAAAGCATGATGTAGCTGACGCTGGATCGACCGGGCAAGCGGAGCATCACTTGCCCACGCACCTGCACTGACAGGAGGAAGCTGATGCGTTTGATTTGGGGTCTCGTTGCGGCGCTCGGGTTGCTGATCGGCGCGGGCCTGGCCGGTGGACAGATAGCGCCACTGGAACAGGTCACGCGGCCGGTCGCGCCGCACGAGACCGTGCTGATAGGGGGGACTACGCAGCCCGCGCCGGCAGTCGAGCCGGCGCCGTCCACCGCCACGCGCCTGCCGCCGGCTGCACCGGCGCGTCGCGCACCGACCGTGAATCTGCCCCGTCCGGTGGTCCCGCCACCGGCTGCTGCTGTGTCAAGCGCGGCTGAAGAGAGCCGGCCTGGGGCCGCGCGGGATGGGCTGCCCGTCGCCGCAGTCACTGGCGCGCGTCCTGAGGTCGCGCGCCCGGCTGCCACTGCGGCAGGTGGCACGCAACGCGATGTCGCCCGGCCGACGGCGGAACCGCTCAAGCCCGGCGTGCCGCGGGTGAGCGCAGCGACCCCGACACCCTGCGTGCTCGAACCGCCGCCGCGCCATCTGGATGCTGCGGCACCCGCGCCGGAGAAGTAACCGCCCGACCGGCAGGCGTCCGGCCTGCCGGTGGCCTATCTCGTGTTCATATCTGCAAGGAGAGTAGCCGTATGCAACATCCGAAACATTCCGCTGTAGCCCTGGTGGCCCTGGTCGTCCTGCTGCTCGCCACGTCGGTCGCCCCGGCGCTGGCCGCCGGCAACGTCCCGACCACCAGCCGGCCCATGTCTATGGTCTACACCGCGTCGTCCGGCGGCCTGCCGCAGGGCGCCTTCATCGACGGCCAGTACGTGCGGCTGGCCACCCCAGACTGCCCGACGCCGGCGCGCATGCTGGTGGACGGTGTGTTCATCTTCAAGTGCCCGCCCCCAACCAAGCTGCCGCCGCTGCCGCGGCCGCGACTGCCGTAAGTGAGTTGGCCTCCGGGGCCAGTTGACCCCGGAGGCTATCCTGCACCTGGAGGAGGAGCCATGATCCGCACACCATCTGCACTTACCATCTTGGGTGTCCTGCTGCTCGGCATGATCCTGACCACCGGCGCGGCCGCTGCTCCGGACTTCCCGGGCGCAGCCGTAGCGCAAGACCTTGTTCCGGCCGGCTCGCAGGCGGTGGTTGCGCAACGGATCGTCAACCCGGCGGGCCAGGACTGCGCCTACGTGCTGACCCATGCGGCCGCTCAGGTGTCGCCGGCGTGGCGCGACCGCACCACTGCACCGCTGCTGAGCGAGGCGCCCGCGCTCGCGCCGGATACGGAGGTCGGCCTGATCGAGCTGTTCAACAGCTGCAGCGCGGCGGTCACCTTCTGGGCCTACGACAGCATGTGGGGCCGCTGGGCGCAGTGCTACGGCGGCAGCACGAACAGCGGCTGCCCGGTCACCGTGCCGGCCGGCGGCTCCGTGACCTGGCACCTGAACGCGGTGGTCGACGCCACCAACAACTGGAAGATCGAGATCTACCGCTGCGAGCAGACGCGCGCCCACAGCTTCGGGGATGCGCGCTGGGTGACCGACGTGGGCGGCAACGCGGACCAGGCGGATTGCCGCTACACGCCGAACAACCTGGGATCGTGGGTCAACGTCAACGTGCTGGGCGATCCGGTGGTGTGCAGCGTCGAGAACCTGTTGTGCTGCGGGAGCGGGCCGACCAACACGCCCACACCGACGCGCACCGCGACGGCGACTTACACGCCGACCTGGACGCTGACGGCTACCGCCACCTCTTCGCCAACGCACACGCCGACCCGCACACCGACGGCCACGGCGACGCGCACGCCGACGCCGACAGCCACGCGGACGGCGACCTTCACACCCACGCGCACGCCCACCGCGACGGCCACTGCAACCCCGACGGCCACCGCGACCCCGGCGACCTACTGCCTCGGCGACTTCGTGTGGCACGACGCAGACCGGGATGGCATCCAGGAGAAGGGGGAGAGCGGGCTGGCCGGGCTGCCGCTGCGCCTGCTGGACCCGGCGGCGAACGTGCTGGCCACGACGACGACCGCCAGCAGCGGCGGCTACCAGTTCTGCGGGCTACCGGCCGGCGGGCAGTACTTCGTCGAGCTGCAATTGGCGAGCAGCGCCTGGCAGTTCAGCCCGGTCGACCAGGGCGGCAATGATGCGCTCGACTCCGACTTCACTCCCAACGGCACGCTCGGCCGCACCCCGCTCATCACGCTGCCGGCGGCGGACGACTTCACCTGGGACGCCGGCGTCAACCTGGTTCCCACGCCGACCCCTACCCTCACACCTGAACCGGCCAGCCTGGGCGACTGGGTCTGGCACGACGCCGACCTGGACGGCGTGCAGGGCGCCGGCGAGACGGGCCTGGCCGGCGTCACGGTCACGCTCTACGACAGTGCGGGCCAGGAGTTGGCCACCACCGTCACGGACGCGGACGGTGCCTACAGCTTCACCGGGTTAGTCGCGGGCACGTATCAAGTCGGCTTCAGCACTCCTCCAGGCTACGTCTTCAGCGCGGCCGGTCAGGGCAGCGACCCCGCGCGCGACAGCAACCCGGACCCGGCTACGGGCCGGACGGCCGCTATCGTCCTGGTCGCCGGCCAGCATGACGCCACGATCGATGCGGGCCTGCACCAGGCACCACTGGGCGACCCGTGCAGCCTGGGCGACTTCGTGTGGCTCGACTACGACGCGGACGGCCTCCAGGAGGCCGGCGAGCCGGGCCTGGACGGGGTGACTGTGACGCTCTACTCGTTCTCCGGCGCCGTGATCGAGAGCATGCCTACCTATGAGGGCTGGTACGAGTTCGGCATGGAGCAGGGCGTCTACGGCATCGGCTTCGCGCTGTCGCAGGGCTACGTCTTCAGCCCGCGCTGGCAGGGGGACGATCGCGCCCTGGACAGCGATCCTGACCCGGCCACCGGCCGGATCGCCGCCGTGGCCGTACCCGCGCAGTTCGACATGACCCTCGACGCCGGCCTGGTGGCCACGGTGCGCGACTACGGCGACCTGCCGGCTCCCTATGATGGCGACACGCCCGCCTGGCACCCGCTGGGCAGCCTGCGGCTGGGCGCCAACGTCACCGCCGAGGCCGGCGCTCAGCCGGGGCAGTATGCGGACGGCGACGCGGACGACGGCGTCGTGCGGCTCGCCGCGCCCAACGCACCGGCGGGCGGCTGGACGGACGGCCTGGCTGCCGATGGCGACGGCTGCCGCCTGGAGCTCACCATCACCAACGGCCCTGGGGTGGTGCAGGCGTGGCTGGACTTCGGCAACGGACTGGAACCTATCGTGCTGCGCGATGCGGCCGGGACGCCGATCCCGGACGGCACATTCGCAACCGGGACTCATGTCGTGACCTGTGACGTGCCGGCCGGCACCTTTGGCGGGGGCACGAACCACAGCATCTACGGTCGCTTCCGACTTAGTTCAGCAGATGGACTTAATGCCACCGGCCCCGCGCCGGAGGGGGAGGTGGAGGACTACCTGTTCGCCTTCAGCCCGAACTCGGTGACGGTCACCGACTTCCGCGCTGCGGCGACCGCATCGCCGGCCCTGGTCGGCGCAGGCGCGGCGTTGGCGACGATCCTGGCCATTCTGCTCGTGCGGCGGCGCCGGCAGAAGCTGCTGCGCCGCCAATGGCGGCACCCATGAGGTGGGCGATGGACAAACCAACCTACGAACCGCCCGCGGTTGTCTACGAGGCCGAGCTGGAAGTGCGCGCCGGATCGCCGCTGGGACTGCCGGATCCGCTGGCGCTGCCCGACCAGCCGTGAGGCCCGCACCGTGGCCAATGCAGTATGCCCTGAGGTGACATGCTCAGACGCAACCTGTACCGGGGCGTCGCCGGCCTGCTGGCGCTGCTGGCCGCGCTGTCTCTGGTGCGCACTACCCTGGGCCGGCTGCACGCCCTGATCGACCCGATCCCCGTGGTGGTCGCGCGAACGGCGATCCCGCCCTACACGACCATCACGGACGACATGATCGAGATCGCCTATCTGCCGCGCGGCGCAGTGGTTCAGCCGGCCTACGCGGATCCGGCCGAGGTTGTGGGCCGGCTCGCCCGGCTGGAGCTTCTGCCCGGCGTCCCGCTCTTGCGCGCGTATGCGGTCCCGGCCGCGGAGCTGCGCTACACCACGGACGCGCAGGCGGTGGTGCTCGGCATGACCGTGGCCGAGACGCACGTGCCCGGCGATCTGCTTCTAGCTGGCCAGCGCGTGGATGTCTGGCAGGCGAATCGCCTGGTGGGGCCGAGCCTGCGGGTGGTAGCCATCATTGAGCAGGCGGGTGGAAAACTGGTGGTGGCGCTGGAGAGCAGTCAAGACCTGGTCCCGGCGCTGTTGACGGCTTCAGGCCGGGCCGACGCCGCGCTGACCCTGGCGCCGCTGGAACGGTTGATGACGCCTACGGCAGCAGCGTCGGCAGCGACAGCGACACCGACGCCGACATTGGCGCCGACGGCCACGCCGGCGCCCACGGCGACCCCCGGCGTTGTGTTGGTGAAGCCGGGACCAGCCCAGGGGCTGAATGTGCGCGCCGGGCCGGGCACGGACACCCTGGTGCTGGCAACGCTGCCGGCGGGCAGCCGGTTGACGCCGGTTGGCCGGGACGCCGCGGGCCGCTGGGTGCAGGTCTGCTGCGTGGCCGGCGACCAGTACGGTTGGGTGCTGGCCGAGCTGGTGGACCTGGCCGGAGACTTGACCAGTCTGCCGGTCCGGTGATGCGGCAGCAGAAATACGCTTTGGTGGCAGCACTAACGTATCGACATAACAGTTATGAAGGAAGGTAAGCATGTTACGACCAATCTGTGCGGTGCTGCTGGCGCTGCTGTGCGCCGGGTGCACCCTGCCGCGCCTGGGCGGCAGCTCAGGCCATATCGATGTAGAGCCGTTGACCCCGGTCGTCGGCGACGCGCCGGCAAGCGCGCCGGTCGACCCGACGCGCGCGCCGGAGGCGCAAGTGAATCAACCTTCAGGAGATGATGGTATGACCCCAACAACCCAGACGCGCGGCCAGTTCGAGCTGGTGGGCGGCCAGGGCCGCGTGATCAACGGCTTTGTCCACATCCCCGCCCTGGTGCGCAACCACTCGCAGGAGTGGGCCGACGTCGTCATCGACGTGGAGCTGCTCGACGCGGCCGGCCAGGCGCTGGTCAACCGCGCGGCGACCAACGCCGGCGAGCAGATGCGCAGCGCCTACGCCATTCCGCCCGACGGGACCATGTTCTACCTGTATCTGCGCGATGTCGAGCGGCTGAACGGTGCCTACGCCAGCCACCGGCTGGCCCTGGAGCAAGCGTATGCGGCCGATCCCGCCGGTATGGCCCAGGTAATGCTCACCAGCCAGACGGCGCTCAAACCGGCCTTCGACGGCGCGCCGGCCTACCTAGCGCGCGGCACGGTCACCCCGGCCGCGGGCTGCGCCGAGCCGCTGGTGGTGGCCGCCGGCTTCGACGCCCAGGGCAACCTGCTGGACGTCGCGGAGTCGCTGGTGTACCCCACCCCTGGGCTGCGGGAGTTCGGGACCGACCTGAGCGAGCTGGCCCCGGACGCGACCGGGCACTTCACGTTGGAGTTCCTCGTGTCCGGAATCCAGTCGCTGCAGGCCGTGGCCGTCTGTCTATAGGAGAAAAAGCGTGAACCAATTCCAAGTACAAACCGAGAACCGCATCTGGGCGCTGGTCGCCTATGCGCTGGCGCCGGTCGGCTCGTTGGTAGCCCTGCTGCTGGCCGGGGATGACCCGGCGCTCAAGCGCCATGCCAAACAGGGGCTGCTGGCCGGCATCGCCGCGGCAATCATCTCCGCCGCACTGGGGCTGATCCTGGCGTTGAGTTCCCTGGGCATGCTGCTGTCGGCCGCCTGCTGGCTCTACCTGGTCGTCTGCGGTGTGCGCGCCTACCGGGGCCAGGACGTGCAGATCCCGCTCATCAGCAGCATTGAGGTGTAGGGTGCCCAGGGAGGCCTGGCCCGTTGCCATCCTGACTGCGCTGCTGGCGTTTGGCCTGTTGGCCGGCCTGAGGGTATGGCGCGGCCAACGTCAGGCCCGGTTACGCGCGCTGGCCGCGGAGCTGGGCCTGACCTGGGTGGCCGCCGACGATGTGGCGCTGCGCCGTCAGCTGGCCGGGTTCGAGCTGTTCACGCCGGTGGCGGCCTCGCGCGCGGATGGGCTGCTGGCGGGCAGTTACCAGGGCATCCCCTTGCGCGTGCTGGCCTACGATTACGGGAGCTTCGTCAGCAGCGGTTTCACACCCTACATCGTGGCGCTCTTTGCGGCCGACCTGGCGGGGCCGGAGTTCTACCTCCGCCCCCGGGGTTCGCTCAATAACCTCAAGCCAAACAACGACGCAGCCGATCTGCTGGTGGACTTCCCGGAGCTGGATGCCTACGTCCTGACCGGCAGCCCGGGCCGGGCGGTGCTGGGGCAGTGCGCACTGCTGGCCGGTCAGGGCCGCTGGCCCGCGGCTGCCTTGCAGGGTGGGCTGCTGATCTACTACGAACCCTGGCGGACGCGACTGACGCCGGCGGCCCTTGCGGCCATCCTGGCGGCCGGTGTGGGCGTCTACCGTGCGCTGCCGGAGACTGTCGCGAGGTGATGCATGGCTGAAGTTGACGCAGATGCCGCTCCGATCGCGCTGATCATCCGGGGCGCAGCAGACAAACATGCGCTGCTGGCGTTGGGCTCGCTGGCGTTCGTGGTGGTCGGGGCCCTGATGCTGATGTTGCCGCCGCCCGCGCGGTGGTCAGCGGGCCGGGTGTTCCTCGGCGGCCTCCTGGTGCTCCTGCTGGGGCTGGTCGGGTTGGGGACAACGGTCTATGTCGCCACGCGGCCGATCCTGTTGCTGTACCCCGATCGGCTGGTGGACGTGCGGCGCCGGGTGACGATCCCCTACGCCGAGATCCGGGCAGTGGCTGAGGTGTCGCCGGCGGACCAAACCGGGCGCCTGACCAGATGGCTCAGCCCGCAGTGGCTGCTGTTGACCATGCACGACGCAACCCAATACGCGGCGCTTGAGCGGCTGAGCAAGCGTTGGGGGTTGACGGACGCCGATCTGACGCTGGACTTGAGCCTGGCCTCGGCGGCCGATTGGGTGCGCGCCAGACGCTTCATCGCAGATCGCCTGGCAAGGGGAGGTTCGCCGACATGATCGGCAACGCCACTGATTTACGGCTTGGATTCGCCGCGCTGTGCGTCTGTTTGTTGGCTGGCTGCCGCAGCGCGGACGACAATGGGCAGCACATCCTGCCCGCGCGAGAACCGGCGGCGCCTGCCGTGCGTACGCATCACATTACGGCGGGTACGGTGCTGCGCCTGGACGACGGTTGGGAGGTGGGCCTGGAGATGATCTACCGGGGCCGCTACACTGCTGTGACCGGACAAGCCCGCACTGGCCTGCTGGCCCGGATCAGCGTCTGGGACGGCCAGGCGCCGCAGGCCGAGATGTTGGTGGTGCACGAGGGGAGCGAGTTCACCGCCGGGGGCCGTTACCGGGTGGTGGCGCTCCAGCACCCCCGGCTCTCGCACCGCATCCCTGGAAGCGGCCGAGATAGTATGGTGATCGAACAAATGCTGGCCCAGCCGTAGGCGCGGCGCCGGGTGAACGCTCTCGACACCGATCTGCAGTTGCCTGGCCGGAGCATTACGGAGCAGAATCAGACGTGAAAACCATGCCACTATCCGTCATCTTGGGTGCGCTGCTGATCTTCGCAGTGGTCGCGGCGCTGCTGATGGCCGCCAACCGGGGGCGACCCGGCCCGACCCGCGCGGCGCTGCAGGCCTTCGCGCAGCAGGCGCAGGGCACGTTCCGGCGGCAGGTGGCCGGGTTCGGTCAGGTCGTCAAGCTGCCGGCGGGCGGTTGGCCCCTCACCTTCACGGTGTCTTACAGTCTGGACGGCCCCGGCACAGCCATCGTGTCCTATCAGCACCTGAATGCCTATGGGGAGTATCGTCCGCTCCGGCCGTTTGAGTTGGAACTGCTGCCCAAAGCAGTCGCCAGGCGCAGCTGGGTCCTGGCGGCCCGCCGGCCGCCGGTGGTGACTTTGGGTTTGCCTGAGCTAGACAGCATCTACAGCGTCCGCACCAGCGATGCCGCGGCGGCTGCCGCCCTGCTCGGTGAGCCCGCGGTGCTGGCGCGCCTGACTGCGGCCTGCCGGCCATCCAGCAGCCTCTACATCGGCCCACTGACCGCCGGGCTGCTGCAACGCGCCATCGCTGACAGAGGCGCAGTCGCATTCAATGAGGAGGAAGAGCCAGTGACGGTTGAACGCCTGCTGGCGATCCGCGACCTGCTCACGGCGCTGCTGGACGGCCTGGTACAGCAGCAGGTGGCCGAGGACAAGAGCTGAGATGCGCACCCAGGTCGCGGTTGCGTTGAACGCCTCTTGGCCCCAGGCGCGGCGGCAGCTCCCGCGCGCGCTGTCTGATCGGCTGGCCCCGTTCCTGGCGGACCGCGCCCTGGCGGACTGCTGGGCCGCGGTCCTGGTGTTCGACGCCGCGGACGCGCCGCTGGCCGAGCTGCTGGCGCATGCCGCCGGCCGGCAGGTTCAGCCGTCGCTGCTCGGCCGCCTGACCGGCGCCCGGCAGCCGCCCCGGCCGCTGCTGCGCCGGGTGCGCCGGTGGCCGGCCTACGAGTACGCCGAGCTGGCCCAGGAGCCGGTGGTGCAGTTGGTGGTCGAAGAGCGGCTCGATCTGGCGCCGCCGCTCACCGCGTACTACCGGCCGGAGCCTCGGCGCGACGGTCTCTGCACCCAATGTGGGTCGGTTGCGCTGCGCCAGGTGGCCGACCTGGCGCTCGCCCCGGACGCACCCTGGCGCCCGCCGGTGGCGACGGCCAACCACGAGCTGGTGATCGCCGACGAGGTATATCAACGCTGGCGCGGCTGGGCCGCACCCCCGGTGCGTCCTGTGCGTCTGCCGGACGCGGTCTCCGCGCCTGCCTGGCAGGTGCTGCCGCAGGGTGTGGTGGCGCTGGCTGAGCCGGAGACACCCCTGCACGTCCGCACCCGCTGCCCCGCGTGCGGCCGGCCCACGATCGTGGCCTGCCACCCGTCTGCACCGGCCGGCGAGACGATCTACGAGGAGGAACCGGGGCTTTGCTTGCAGCGAGGTGCGCTGCCTGACGGGGACTACTGGGAGACCACCGCTCAGGCTGGGCGCATCCGCTGCGAGCGCGATCTGCTGGCACGGCTGCCGACCGACCCGGAGCCGTTCTGCGTGCGCACGGCTGAACCCTTCCGGCTGATCTCGGGCCGCATGCTGCGCGTCTTGCATGCGGCCCAACCGCCAGGTGCGCCGGGCGCCGGCCGCTGGCGCTGCCGGCCGATCCGCTGGGCGGGTTGAATGCCGGTGTATGATCTTCGTCTGCTGATAGCTTCGACCGCGGCCCTGGCCGGGAGTGGTGCGCTGCTGCTGGCCCTGACGGGGTTTGAACTGCTCGGCGCGGTCGTTGAGCGTCTCTGGCTGCGGCATTCACCCGCCGCAGCCCGGCAGGCGCGCGTGCGCGCGCTGCTGGCAGCTTACCGGAAACGCTCCGCCGCGCCGGCAGCCGGTAAGTCCGGGAGGAACCGGCCGTGAATTTGCTCGACTTTCTGCGCGATCCGCTCCTGCGGTCCGTCGTGTTGACGCTCTGGCTGCTGCCGTGCGCGCTGCAGGACTACCGGACACGGCGCGTGTCTAACTGGCTGACCGTGCCGCTGTTCGTCGCAGCCTGGCCGGTCGCGCTGCTGACAGGCAATCTGCTGTTGACCTGCGCCGTGTTCATCGGCGTGGTGGTCGCCTGGCGGTGGGGCGGGGGCATGGGGCCGGCGGACGGAAAACTTGCGGTCGGGTTGGCTGCCTGTGCGCCAGCGGCCCTACTGGCTGGGGTGATCGTCCAGGGGCTGCTGTTTCTGTACGCCCGGCAGCGCGCCGGACATGCGACGCCCCTGCCCGGCGTGGTCGGTCTCTATCTCGGCGCGGCGATTGCGGCGCTGGCGCTGGCTTTCTTGCGCTATCTGCCGGCGCACGTCTGAGTGAACGTTGGATATCAAACTGGAGTGAACACATGGCACGACCCCGCGGGCAAACCCTGCAACAACACTTTGGTTTTCTGGATGATGACCTCAAGACAGCATCGCACGATGACGTGTTGACCTGGTTAACGGAGCATATCGAGCAGGTGATCATCGAGCTCTTTTGGGACTCGGCCTGGCCGGCCGAGGAGCGCCAGCTGGTGGAGCAGGAGGCGCAGGCGGTCGTCAACCAGACGTCGGCGGCGCTGGTGCTCACCGAGTGGGCGGCGCGCGCCGCGTTGGCGGAAAAGATCGGCCTCAGCACGATCCATGCCGCCGACGCGGTGCAGCGGGCCGCCATTGAACGGAGCATCCCGGATCTGATCAGCGCCAGCCAGCAGCAGGCGGCCGAGTATCGCCGCCGCTATGCGGGGCTGACGCTGCCGCCGCGGCCCTTGTTCGCGGTGGACAAGGTGGTGTGGGAGCTGCCGCTGCAGACGGACAGCAAGTTCCTGGTCGGCTTCGTGGACCTGTATGTCGCAGTGCGCCAGCCCCGGCTGGCCCTGGCCGGCTACACCTATGCGGATAGTCGTACCGGCCTGGAGGTCTACCGCCGCGCAGCCGATCCGCGCACGCTGCGGGCCGTCGTGAGCGACCACTGGCAAGTCATGCCGGTCTACTTCGAGGTCAAAGCCACGCTGCCCAGCGCCGGGGAGCTCATCCGCCAGATCCGCATGTACCAGGAGTACGTGCAAGGGGAGTGGGTTGTCGTCTCGCCCGACGATCGGCACCGTCGCATTATGGAAAGCCAGGGAATCCAATTCTACCAGGCGGCGGGCCGGTGAAATCAGGCCCAGCAGCCCAAGGATGTCACTGAGCCGCCGGGGTAACGCAGCGTGGCGCGGGCCCCCAGGGTGGTGATGTGGGGCCGGCCATGAATCTCGCACGGATACACAATGCTTGCGACCGGCGATTCGGGCAGCATTCGTGGACGGCCAGCATCTTTCCCTATGGCGTCGGTGCCGGAACGCCACTTCCTTGCGGTTCCCGGATTGCCGCCATCTTGGCGTCAACGCGTTCCAACAGATTCCGGAACTGTGCCATCGTCAGCCAATGATCGTCGAAGACTTGACCATCAATGGTTGTTGCTAACTTTCCATACCGGGCGACGATGCTGCAACTATGGGCTGGGATTCCATCGAAGACACCCGCGGCGTTGCAGCCGACAGTGATCGCATCCGCTTGCATTGTGAAATCCAGTTCCGGTGGACGCGGCCACTGATCTTCATGCCCTACCGGAATCACTTTTCTTGCGGTCGCGCGATAGGCGGCATCGCTCTCAGTTTCACTTGCATACAGGGCGATCGACTGGCCGGCTCTGACGAAGATCGGTGTATTTGCCGGGCCGCGATAGTCTCTGTATCGGGCGATTATTCCGCCCGTCAGGTCCTGAGGCACGCCAGTTGATTCGCGCCGCCATCCGAACGGTAGATCAGTCGCATCCAGCATTCCCCGCTCAATCCGATTAATGGGCGTTTCCGTGGCCGTGGAGTCTAGGGGCGATCTCAACGGGCTCAAGCACGCCGTTGCGACTTGGAGGCCTATCAGCAACCCCAGCAAACTGCGCGTCAGTCGCCAGCAGGAGTATCGGCTTCTTTTCATCCTTGCATTCCTGAACATACTCAACTCGCTGTGCCTCAGAGCGCTGACTGGCGCCTGCGCCCTACAGCCCAATAGAGCCCACCGATAGCAGCCACTGCTGGCCCATTCAGAGAGTGTTGCAGGAAGATGAGCACCCAGTTCATCTCGACTACCATCGGCTGCTGATCACACCAGGCCGTGAAACAGCCCTCCAAGGCGGCCTCTTGGGCTTGCACATCCAGAAGCGCAATGCCGAATGCAACGATGATCGGTGCAAGGGCGAGCAGGCCGTACCACGCCGGAAGTTTCAGCTCATGGATGCGCCAATGGATGGTCCAGCCCAGGAGCATCGGGATCACCATGAGGAAGAATTCAGCTGGAAGCCGGCCTAATCCATTGCCGGTCAACGCATCAAGCACGCCCAAAGTTGGGAGGAGCCAATTCAACAGCGCTGCCAGGAGCAGAACCATCATTGCTCCCGCCATTATTGCGGGGTCGAGGATTGATCGCCGCATAATCTCCGTCCTATCCAGCATGATTGACAGCGCGCCTGTACGCATAGTATAACATGCCCCATTCCTCCGCTAGTTCTTGGCCGCGTACGGACACCCGCTCGCCACGTTCACCGACACTTGTCGCCAAATACCTCGTCCCCGAACGCTTCGCACGGCTCGCTCCAGTAGGTCACCCGGCACCCCTCGGCCCTCTGTTCCAACTCGATTCTTTCGAGCCTGAAGAGATACCTGCCGCCGAGCCAGCAGAAGTAGTGGAACCCGCAGTTCCACTCGGTGGATAGGTTGCTGGAGCCACAGACCATCGAACTGTCGTATGCCTCGAGATCGAGCGAAAACGGGCAGGAAAAGCCCCGGCGCGTTGACATCCATTCAACGATGCCGGCGTCCGATACGGCAAGTGAGCGGGCGAGCCGGGCATCGCCAGTTCTTATAGCGTCGACGAAGGCGCGGGCCACCCGCCCGCAATCGGTCGAGCGGGTGACCGGATCTAGGATCCGGGGCAGCGCGATGCCCAGTCCGAACAGGATCAGGCAAACGCCGAGACCTGTTCCGAGGACGACAAGAAGAAGGCTGGACCGAGGGCGCTTAATGCCCCTCATGGCCGTGTACCGCGCTGCATCTCATCGTCGCGCCGCCAAAGGTCGGTAACGGCTTTCATTCGAACGGACACTGAGCGTTGCTCCCCTCTGACCGCAGCAGCAGCCCCTCGATGCTGACCGTTCCCTGGGCTTGCCGGCGCACAGTAATGCAGCCCGTCTCCGTGGACAGGCGGTTGATGTCGCTGCCGTAACAAGTATACAGGAGAACAGCTGGCGCCAGCTCTTGGCGCGTCCAAAGCCCCGTGTCTCCCGGCCGCGGCTGCACGTCCAGCGCGTTATCGTAGAACGCCAGAACATCGGCCAGGTCGGCGTTCACCACACACTGAAAAGCGTTGGCAGTCCTCTGACCATCCGGGTAGCGCACGGGCCGGCAGGGCTTGCCAGGCAGGTAGAAGCCGTCGAGGAAGACGGCCGTTGCCACAAATAATCCAAGGATGAGCAGCACGCCGCAGCCAGCGGCCAAGGTCTTTCTGCGCACGTCTCGCTCTCTATCACTTGCCTTCGCAATCTCGATCCTTCATCTTCGGCTGCCCACGACCACGACATCCTCCGGCCAGTAGACATGCCGCGCCACTTCCAACTCTCTCCACCAGACGCCCATGTACGCCGATTCGTTCCACATATGTGCGACTGCGCACGGCTGCTTGTCTGGCGGTCCTTCGGTCTACTGCACCGACTCCGGCATGTGGATCAGGTCCTCCTGCGCCAACTGCGTGAATGGTGTCCAAGCATGTAGGTGGCCTCGACGCCCTCCGGCTGCCACAGCAGCGTGATGGCGCGTGACATAGCCAGTCTGGCCTGCAGCCACTAGGTAGAGCCTGCCAGCCCAGTTCTGTGTGGTCATGCCTCGGCCTGCTTCTGTGTGCGTAACGCTGTCTCTGGAGCACTGTTTTGCACACACGCTACCACAGAATGATGCGGGGAAGCAAGATCAAGATGGCAGAGCGTACGCACGGGACGAGGGGGGTCTCGCCTCATCTGACGGTCGGTGCTGCGGGTGTCCTGGAGAGCCAGGGGATCGAGTTCTACAAGATGCCAGGTCGGTGAAATCGGGCTTGCTTATCTGATGATTTTACTATGAATGAAAACATTTAGCTACTTGCTTTCACTGATACTGAAAGTCCATCGAGACTGCCTCGGCAGTGGCTTGTCGCCCCCGACTGGCTACTCACGAGTCGAGCGGGACCGTGCGAACACCTGGTTCGGATCGGAGCACATGCCGGCGAATCTCACTGAGGTCACCATGATGAACTTTCGTGGACTTATCTGACCGGAGGCTGGCGACAGCCGCCGAATCGGATTGTATCGCGATAGGGTTGACAAACGTATCTTATTGTGATATACTCTCATAAGCTATCTTACTAAGATACGATTTACTCGGGAGGACCCATGTTTCGCAATCGCCAACGTGAGCTCGGCTACCTGGAACGCCGCTATGCGCGGCCTGGTGCGGAATTCGCTGTCCTCTACGGCCGCCGGCGGGTGGGCAAAAGCAGCCTGATCTACGAGTGGTGCCGCGAGAAGCCGCACTTGTACTTCTTTGCAGCGCGGCTGCCAAGCCAGGTGCTGCTGCATGAGTTCGGACAGCAGTTGGCGGTCGCGCTCGGTCAGCCTGAGCGCACCTTCGCCGACTGGGACAGCGCGCTGCTGGCGCTAGCGGAGCTGGGGCGCGAGCGCCGCTTTGTCGTAGTGATTGACGAATACCCCTACCTGGCCGATTCGGCGCCCGGCTTCTCGACGCTGCTCCAGCGCGCCTGGGACACCGTCCTGCAGCACACGAACCTGTTCCTGTGTCTGACCGGCTCCACCTACAGCGTGATGCGGCGGGAGATCCTGGACGGCGCGGCGCCGCTCTACCGGCGCCACACCTGGGCCTACGAGCTGCTGCCGCTACAACCGTCTGACTTGCGAGCTTTCGTTCCCACGCTCGACGCCGAGCAGTTGATCGAGACCTACGCCGTGTTGGGCGGCATGCCGCGCAACCTGCTGGCGCTGGACCCGCAGCGCTCGCTCATGCGCAACGTCGAGCGGGAGGTCCTCGATCCGGCGGGCAATCTGTTCAGCGAAGTGCGCCTGCTCCTCCACGAGGAGCTCAAGGGCGAGGTGGACGCCTTCAGCCGTGTCCTGGAGGCAATCGCTGCGGGCAATCACCCGCGGCAGGAGATCGCGGCGGCGGCCAACCTGACGTTGGCGTCGGCTCAGCACTATCTCAACGATTTGGTGACCAACGGCTTGGTGGAGCACCGCCTGCCGCTGAACCGGGTGCGCGACGAGGGGCGGGTGGGCACGTACCACATCCTGGATCCCTTCCTGCGCTTCTGGCATCGCTGGGCCGCGCCGCACCGGGCGCTGTTGGAGATCAACCAACGCCAGGCTGAGACGCTGAGCGAAATCCGCAACAACCTGCCGTACATCGTGGCGCCGGTGTGGGAGGCTCTGGCGCGCCAACACCTGTTGGCTGCCTCCGGCCGCGGCCAGATTCCCTTCCCCGTGCAGGAGGTCGGATCGTGGTGGACGCGCGGCGCGCAAATCGACGTGGTCGGCGTGAACCGCGCCGATCATCGGGTGGTCTTCGGTGAGGCGCGCTGGCGCAATACGCCGGTGACTACCGCCGATCTGCACGCGCTGATGGAGAAGGGCCTGTTGTGGCTCAAGGGTGATACGGCCCGCTGGGACGTCCATTACGCCTTCTTCGCGCGCACCCTGGGCCAGGTGACACACGCCGGTTTGGGCGAGGAGAACGTGCATGTGTTCACGCCGGACGATGTCACCAGCGTGGACGCCTGAGATAGCTCCCAGAGCCGCTCCCGATAGACGGTTGATCAGTCCCAGGCCGCGGACTGGGGCTTTCAGTCAAACCGCTCAAAACGCGGGAGTCCGAGTTCCTGGCAGAGGCGTTGCGTATCTGCGAGGTGCTCGGCCGTAGGGCGGGCATACTCGAGACACCAGAGCAGCTGGTAGAGCGCGCGCCGTTCTCTATACAGCGGCGCGACAGGACAGATTGCCTCATACGACTCCCAGAATTCAGCGCTCGTCATGCCCTGCCACAACTCAAGCCGGGCCAGGTCCGTCTCATGATGGCCGGCCCACGCCTTGTCGAAGTCCAGGATCGTTGCCAGGCACCACCGCCCCCGGTGACGCCTGAACAGGATGTTGTGCTTGTGCAGGTCTTCGTGACAGAGGCTGGCGTGCGGCACATCCAGGAAGAGCGGCCGCTGTTGCTCCAACGCCGAGCAGAACAGATCGCACAGGCGTGCGCTCCTGATGATCGCCCGTGCATGTTCCTGTAACGCTGCCGGGTATGGCTGATCGCCCCGGACATCGCCATTCGCCGCGAGTTCACCGAAGGCGGGGAAGTGAATCATGTGCAGTTGTGCCACGGCGCTGCCGATTTGCCGGTAGGCGTCGGACAACTCCTCCCCGGTCATCTGGCGCCTTGCGGTCGCCCACTCCTGGCCCGGAATGTGCGTCTTGATGCAGTAGCGCCAGGGCCAGGCCCGGCAGGCGGTGTCGACAGCCAGCGTTTCGGGCATGGGGATGGTCGTCTGCGTCGCCACCAGGCGCTGGAGCATGGCGGTGCGCTCAAATGCGGCTGCCAGCGGCGCGGCGGGTCCGGCCAGTTTCGCCACCACCTTGATGGCTGGGCGGCGGAGTTGGAGCAGCAGGACAAGATACTCATGCTGCTGGTTGGCGATCTTGCAGCCGGCCACCTCGACCCCGGCGCCAAGCGTCTGTCTCAGCAGTTGGAGCAACAGGTCATGCGGGACGGCGGTTCCCGCCGGCATTGTTCCGCGGCTCATGGCGCGACTGTGATGACGACATTTCCCACCTTGTGCCCGCCTTCGACGTACCGGTGCGCCTCGATGATCTGATCCAGCGGATAGCGCCTGTCGATGACCGCCCGCACCGCTCCTGCCTCGACCAGCTCCTTGAGGGTGGTCAAGTCCTCAGGTGCGATCTTGGCCGACCCCGTGACGGCAAGGTAGACCCCGCCGGGGCTGAGCGCGGTCTGGCAGTGCGCCGGCGCGGCCTTGCCCACCGCATCGAAGATGAGATCGTAGGTCTCGCCGCGGCGGGCGAAATCCTCACGAGTGTAGTCGATGACCCGCTCGGCGCCCAGCGAGCGCACCAGCTCCAGGTTGGTGGTGCTGCAGACCCCGACGACCTCCGCGCCGAAGTGCCTGGCCAACTGCACCGCATAGGTCCCCACGCTGGCGGAAGCGCCGTAGATGAGCACCTTGCGCTTGCTCTGAATCTCACCTTTGCGCAGGAAGCCCAGCGCCGTAAGCCCCCCGCCGGGCAGCGCGGCGGCCTCCTCGTAGGTCATGTTAGCCGGTTTCACGGCCACCAGCCCTTGATTGACCGTTCCGACCTCCGGCAGACATCGGTATTCGGCATAGGCGCCGAAGCGAAACCCGGTGAAGGCGAAGACCGGATCGCCCGGCCGGTAGCGACTGACCCGGCTGCCGATCGCGGCGACCTCCCCGGCCAGCTCAAAGCCCAGGATCGTCACCCGGCTTGGCCGCAGCAGGCCGTTGTAGAGCCGTGCTGCAAACGGGTCGGCCTTGCGCATGCGCACGTCGCCGGCCGACACCGTGGCGGCGTGCACGCGCACCAGGATCTCGTGCTCTCCGGGAACGGGCTGCGCCACTTCCCGGACTTGGAGCACGTCCGGTGGACCATACCTGGTATAGACGACTGCTCTCACGCTCTCCTCCGACCTTGCGGCGGTCACTGCATCGGTGCCTGCAAAAGCGGCCGGATCCGGGCCGCGATCTCGTTCATCCACGCGTCGCTGACCCGTTCCGCTTCGGGGACGCCCAAGTACGCGAACACCTTGGTGCTCCGATACGCTTCGGGCTGATCGGCCATCCGCGGCACGATGTGGAAATGCACGTGCGGATGCTCGGCGGCCTCCGCGAACTGGATCACATAGGTCTTGAGGCAGCCGGTGACGTCGCGCAGGGCTATGGAGACCTGGCGGATCAGGAGGCCCAGCTCAGCCGCTTCCGGCGGCGTGAGCTCGTGCAGCGCCTCGATGTGCCGCCGCGCCACGATCACCAGCCAACCCGGCAGGGCCGTATTGTAGCTGTGTACGACATCCCAACACTGGGTCCGCTGGATGCAGTCCCACGGTGGGGCCGCGCCGGCGTCCCGTCGCGCCACCAATTGACACGTCAGGCACGGTTCCATAGCATCCCCCCGCAGTCCTCGCCCCGTGGCCGGGCCGTCTCTACCCCACCTTCTTGAACAGCAGCGCCGGGGACACCTTGTTGTAGACGCCGGGCAGGAGCTCCACGAAACACAGCCCGACCTGCTGGTCCGCCGGATCGTAGACGCCGGCCAACTGCTCGAAGTAAGCCAGGTTGAGTTGGCCCTGCATCAGCGGCCGGATCGTGTAATGCTCGGCCTTCAGGCCGGGTGCGTCCAGAGTCCAGCCGGTGGAAAACCTGGCGCCGTTGACCGTCACGAAGTCCAGCGGCCGGACGGTGTACGCCGTCAGCCGCCGGGCGCCGCCGGCGCGGGGGATGGTGGTGCCGTCCTGATAGCCGCTCTGCGGAAAGGTGAACAGCATCAACTCCTCGTCGTCGAAGAAGCGCAGCGAGAACCACTCCCAATGCGTCAGCCGATTCATGAGGCTGAACGGGCCGCCCTGCTTGTCGAACCAGGACTTGCCCCGCACCGGCCAGGTTTGATCCCCCAGGGTCAGCGTGCCCGTGGTGGGCATGTTGGTGTAGGAGAAGTACAGGGTGGTCTCCTTGGGCGCGGCCAGCCCCATGTGCAGCACGCCGTCGTCGCAGTGCCAGACCGCGCCCTTGCCGTAGTCGAGCGCCAGGTCGAGCGCGAAGTCTCGATGCCGGCCGGTGAAGTGCATCCCCTGCGCGCCCTTGACCAGTTGCGCGGTGTCGCCCCACTGGACTCCCTGGCGGTCAATCGTGATGTCACTGCTCGTCAAGGCTGTCTGCTGCGCGTAGGTGTGCCGGCCGGTGGCGAAATCGGTCAGCGCCAGCATGAGCACGTTGGGGCGGAGGCCGAACAGGTGCGGCCGGACCAGGGTGAACTGGTAGGAGTACATCCGATCCTCGGCGGCCGTGAAGTAGCCCGTGGCGTACCACCACTCCGAGACCCGCTGGTGGCAGCCCCACTCCTCCTCAAAGCTGCCGTGATCGTCGGTGCGATAGGGGATGGCTGTGATCCTGGGCATGCAGTAAGCACTCCTTGTGTGCCGCAGCGTGAACGAGCATCCGGCGGCGTCAGCCGGCACCGGCCTCGTTTGCTTGGGATTCAGGATGCGCCCGGCCGCCGGCCCGTGCGGTCAGTGCGCGCAGTGTCTTCGATCATCGCCGCACGAGGGGCAGAAAGACCATCTGCCTTCCCCGCCACGCGATGCCGAAGGCGTAGTAGTTCCTGGTGAAGCCGCCGCCGTAGTCATTACTGTGGGTGTAGATGTACCGCTCGCGATCCTGGGTGACCGTGAAGGTGAACCGGCCATCCAGGCTGGGCGTCGATGTGAAGCCCGGCACACCGGCGTAGGCCTGGCCCTCAACTTCTGGAATGGAGACAGTTCCATCTGCCCCGATCTCAATCCCCCCGACCAGCCCGGCGTACGAGTTCAGGCGAGCAGTAAACACTTCGCTGCCGGGCGGCGCGGCGGCCACCTGGTTGTAGAAGGCGTCGGGGATGGCCCCGCCCGACTGCGCTCGCAGGTGCGCCAGGACCTGCAGCAGGGTGTCGTTGCCGTGGCCCCGGACGATCAGGTCGTCCACCAGATGGCCGGGGGCCTCGTTGCTGATGATGAAGGTCGTGACGGTTTCAACCGCCGACGGGCGGATGGCCGGGTGGGTCGCAGGGTCCACCGGGTGGCCTGCGGCGTCACGGGCCAGGGGCCCGGCCTGGCCCGCGGCCTGCACGGGTGGAGGCGCGGACAACACTGCCATTAGCCCAAGGGACAAGGTCAAACCCAAGACCGCCGCCAAACCCAGAAGCATGTTCCGGTGCGCTGCAGTATCCACTTGCTGCTCCTTTCCCGTCTGATATACCTCGCGCGCCGGTCAGGGCCGGTTGCGGGGATGCCGGCGCGCGGCGTGCTCATTCCCGTGTTTATAGTTGCCGGTGAGCCGCGCCATCGCCTGCTGCGCCGCCGTGAAGCCGCTCTCCGCCTCGGCCAGGAAGCCGGCGGCCGCCCGCCCGCGCAGGATGGCCGCGATGCGTCCTCGATGGCGGATTTCGATCTCGCCGCTCTTTCTAACGCGGTAGGTGAACCCGAGATCCGGGCCCTCTGCAGCCCCTGCGGCGTCGTCAGGCTGCGCCATGAGGCGCTCCGTCCCCGGCCAGAACGCCGTTGATCATCTTCACGACGGCATCGGGATCAGCCACCTCAACGATCAGTTTCTGATACTTCTCATGCTTGAGCTCGATAACGATGGTGTGTTCGGGGCGCCGCACGTCCCAGAACACCAGGCCGCCGTCTTGATGAAAGGTGCCGGCCCGAAAGACACCGGGCACGTCTGTACCCGCCAGCTTGAAGCCCTGGAACCAGCCCATCGCGGGATGGGTGTCAATGGTGGCCGCTTGGATGTGCGGGATGGGAATCTCCAGCCGGCTTTGGAGCGACCACAGCCGATCCGATTCGCTAACCTGGAAGACAATCCTACTTCCCTGGATGGATACATCGATCATTGCGCTACTTGCTCCTGGGCAGCCCGCCGGCATGCACCTGGCGACGCAGAACGTAGACCATGAGCAGCCCCATGCACGCCGCGCCTAACAGCACCGAGAGGCCCGCCTGCGGCCACGTCAGTTGGCCGGCCGCGAGAAACCCGGCGTACGCGTAGATCGCCAGCGGGATGTAGATCAACACGCTCGAAATGACGCCGGGATAGTACCTCTTCTGGAGAATGGCCCCGCGGATGTGCAGCAGAGCGTTGGCGAAGATCAGGCTGAAGGCGGACAAGCTTATCACCAGGTTGGCCCGACCGATCCACGCGCAGAGCAGACACAGCAGGAGGAACACGCCGTTCACCGCGAGCTGGAACTTCGCCGTGAAAAGATGGGCTGCCCTTGGCAGCAGCTTCCGCCATGCCTCTGCGAACCCGCCGGGGTAGACGTATTCCTCGAAGATGTGCACGACCGCCGCACCCACGAGCGCAATAAAGACCCAATCTCCCATATTTCCTCCTCCTGCCACTTCACAGAGGCCGCCGACTGCGCCAGATCTTGGGTCTATCTGGGCGCAGATCAAACCGTCAGCGCCGCCGGGCCAGTGTTGCACCGCTGGAAGAACTGCTGTGTGTAGTCCGTTAGCCGCGCTTGTCTCCATTTTATGCCGGCGTCCGAGCTGCCGCCATGACCCCTGTCATGCCTGTAGGCGCGCCGGCTTGCCGGGCGTTGATTGGCGTAGTGGGATCGTCCGGCGTGTACAGAATCGTGAGAATCATACGATTGTGCGCATGGGCTCAAACTCGCGCCACGCATCTTGACATCGCGTGGGAGGCCTGGTAGAATAGCGGTAGTTGTCTGAAAGGGGTTCCCCGCAAGGGAGGGACCCCTTTTTTTGTTAAGCGCCCGGCACGGGCGCCGTCATCTTGCGCAAAGGAGGGTAGCAGCATGAGGCAGTGGCTTCTGGGCACGGAAGGGGATATGGTGGAAAGGGGGTTGATCCTCGCCGCCATCGTCGTCGCAGCCGTCGCGCTCTGGGTCACCCTGGGCCAGCGGCTGGCGGAGAAGCTGACCACCGTCGTCGGCTCGTTCTAGGCGAGGCGGGCGCTCACCCGCTACTGTGAGGCCAGCATGATCCAGTGGCTCAAAGGGCGCCGGGGCGACATGGTCGAAAGTGCGCTGACCATGCCCCTGATGGCGTTGGTCGCGCTGGCGTTGGTCAACCTGGCGCTCGCCGGGTACTGCTCCGTGACGGCCAACAACGCGGCCAACTACGCGGCGCGCGCCGCGTCGGTCAGCCAGACCGACGCGGTCAACCGCGGCCTGGCTGCAGCGCAGCACGCGCTGGCCGGCGGGGTGGGCACGTACCATGTCGAGGTGGCCGCCGACACCGCGCCCGGCGGCCAGGTGGTCGTGCGCGTCGGCTGGGAGTTTCCCAACGTCTACGGCAGCCTGATGCCGCTCTTCGGCGGCGCCAACCAGCCGCTCCAGGGGGAAGCCGTCAGCGCATTCCGGAAGGAGGGATGGTGAACGCAGGGATCAGGGACCAGGGGTCAGGAGTCGGGGAACAGAACCCAGGCGTCAGTGATCAGGGATCAGGCGCCAGGAGGCAATCCGGCAGCTGGCGTCTGACACCTGTCACCTGGCTCCTGACTCCCGTCCGCTGGCTGCTCGGCCGCCGCGGGGATCTGGTGTGGAACACCCTGGTGGTGATCACCGTGCTGATCCCCCTGGCCGGGCTGGCGATCGACGTGCCGCGCTACTTCACCCTGCGCACACGGCTGCAACTGGCTGCGGACGCGGCCGCGGAGGCCGCGGCGCGCAGCGTGGACATCCCGCACTTCCGCAATACCGGGGAGGTGCGGCTGGCAGGCGACGCCTACGGCAACGCGGCAGCCGAGTTCGTCCGCGCGACGGGTGACCTGGCCGCGCGCGGCTACGCGCCCGCGTTGGGCGCGCTCCAGATCGATGAGGGGGGCGATACGGTCACGGTGTACGCCGGCGGCACGACGCAGGTCTTCTTCGCGCTGTCGCCGCGTTTCACCGTGCCGGTCGTTGCGCAGAGCCGGTTCAGGATGGACCAACGCTGAACCGGACGCGCTGAAGGGACTGGCGCGCCGGCGGGAGTGCCGGTGCGCGGAAGGGCAGGCATGGAGATCGAGCTGGGCGCGTGGCCGGCCAAGCGGCTGCTGTTCGGCTGCCTGGCTGCGCTGGTCCTGGTCGGCCTGGCCCTCCTGGGGCGCGGCGTCACGCCGGTCGAGGCGGATCGCCCGGCTGTGCTGACGCCCGCGCGCTGGGCGGCCGCCAGCCTCGCGCGCCAGGCGCGGGGCGAGGCTGCGCGGCTGGCCCGCGACGCCGGCGAGCTGCGGGCGTTGCTGGCGGGGCCGGCCAGCCCGGACCCGGTGCAGGCGATGCTGTTGGCGCAGCGGCTCTACGCCGGGCACCGGCAGGGTGTGTCGGCCACGGCCGGGGCGCGGCAGGCGCTGATCGACGCGGCCGCGGCCGCCGCCCAGTATGCCAGCGGGGCAGTGACCCGCGAGCGGGCGGTCGCCGCGCTGAACGAGGCGTTGGCCCGGATCCAGGTGCTGGCCGGGCCGGCGGAGCCCGCGCCTGAGGGCGCCTTGCGCCGGAGCTACCTGGCGCTCATGATGGCAGGTGGGGATGTCCGATCCGGCCTTCGACCAGACCTGGCAGCAGCTCCTTGACGGGGAGCACGCGCTGCGGGTGCTGGCCGAGGGCCAGGTGCGGGAATACGTCGGCGTGCTGGAACGGCTGGCGCACACCCTGGCGCCGGCCGCGGCCGACGCAGCCAAGCGCGGCGAAGCCGGTTACTTCCGACGGCTGACCGCCGCGGAATGGCTGGTCTTCTTCTCCGCCGGCCAGGGCGGACCGACGCCGCCGGCCGGCGCCCATTGGGGCCTACCGGCCGCTGCCGATGCGGCGCCCGGCGCGCCGGAGCTGAACCGGCTGCGCGACGAGCTGCGGGTCGTGCGGGCCGAGAACAACCGGCTGCGCGATCTGACGCAGCAGTTGCGCCAGGAGAAGATGACGCTGGCCGCGGCTCTGCGGGAACTGAAGGACAAGGAGCGGGCGGAGCGGACCCCGGCGCAGAGGGCCAAGGCGCGCCCCGCGGAAGGCGCCGCACACGCGGAGGCTGACGCGGCCGAGCCGGTTGAGGCGCAGCCGCCCGGCGCGCCGGACCAGCCCGGCCGCAGCGCAGCGCAACCTGCTGCATCAGCGCCGGCCGCCGCGGACCTGCCCGCGCCGCCGGCAAAGTACGCCCGGCTGTTTGATAACTGGCCCGTGCAAGGGCGGGCGCTGGTGGCGCTGGCGACGACGGGCTGGTCGCTGCGCCAGGCGATCTTGCGCCGCGTGGTCGAGCAGCTCGGCGTCAACGAGCGGGACAAGAGCCTACAAGACCTCTTTGGGCCGCTGGCGCAGCGTAACCTGATCCACCAGGCCACGGAGAGCATCGAGGGCACGGTTGCTGCCGGCGCACCTGACGGGCAGGTGCGGATTGCCATCCTGCGGCTGACCAACCTGGGCCAACGGGTCCTGAACGAGATCGGCGTCACGCCGGTGGCGTCGGAATGGGGCCGGTTGGAAGCGCGCGACGGCGCGGACCAGGTCAAGCACAGCGCCTGGGTCTGCGCTTTGGCGGGCCACGCCCGCCAGCGCGGCTACCAGACCGAGGTCTGCCCGCCGGCCACACGGCCGCAGCGGCCCGACCTGCTGCTGGTGAAAGGCGCCGAGCAGGTCTACGCGGTTGTGCGGGGGGCCGAGCCGGCCACCCCGTGGGCCGAACTGACGGACGCGCAGGGCGCGGTCGCGCTGTGTGCGCCCACGCGCCAGGTGCGGCAGCATCTGGTTGCGGACGCCAAGGCCGCGGGCATTGTCCACGGCCGGGCGACCGACCTGGAGCTGCTGCTCGCCGGCGACGATCGCGGCGCACTGTGGGCGGAGACGTGGTGACAGGAGGCAGGGGACAGGAGCCGGGGATGCCTGCGTCTGCGGGGTGCGCGCACCGCGTAGGCGGCAGCTGTCAGTTCGGCTTCTGTCCCTTGCCCCCTGCCCCCGGACAAGGAGGAAGCAGTGCTGAACGAGACACACGTCGAAGGGGTGGTGGTCAAGGTCTGGGCGTTCGGCGACACGCGCTTCGTGCGCCTCGCCTGCTATCCCGATCCCGGCCGCGCGCTGCGGCGCACGGGCAGCCGGGAGGAGCCGGACTACCTGACCCTGCGCTGCGAGGGCGCGCATGCGCTCGCCGCGAGCGCGCTGGCCGAAGGGACGCGCCTTCGGGCGCACGGCCAGCTGGCAAGCCGCGACTACGACATCCCGCTAGCGCGTTTCGCCGAGACCGCCACCGGCGACGAGGCCGGGCTGAAGGCGCTGCGCGAGCTGATCGCCGCGTTCGGCGACAAGGTGCGCAAGCCGCACGTGCTTAACGAGGTGATCGTCGAGCGGCTGAATGTGACCGGCGGCCCGACCTGAGCCGGCCCGCCCGGCTGCTGCACTTTAACAACTGAAGATCGCAATCACGTAACAAGCACACAAGCTCGCCCACAGAACGGACACGCCCGCGACCGCGCACCAGCGCCGGTCGCCCCGGGCGTGTTTTTGTTTCTGTGGGCACGACCGGAGCGGACGAGAGCGAATCAGCGAATCAGCGAATCTCGAAGTGACTTATTCGCCATTCGCCCTCGCCCTCTGCGGTCGTGCCCACAGCGGCACGGAGACGGACGGCGCACAGAGACACAGAGCGAGACATCTTACACCATCACACGACAAGGAGGTGAATCATCATGAACGGCACCAAGCTCACCTGGCCCGATGTGGAAGCGCGGCTGGCGCGCGCCCGGGAGGTGGTGACGGCGGGCAGCGTCACGGTCACTGCGGCCGAGACGCCCAACGCGTTCATCATCGCCAACGGCGGCAGCGCGGCCTACACCGTCCACTTCGGGCAGGCCACGCCCCACGGACTGGGCACCTGCACCTGTGACGACTGGCAGCAGCGCGGTGGCCCGTGCAAGCACCTGCTGGCGGCCGTGCTGACGCAGTGGCCGGCGCGGCTGGAAACCTATCTGGCGAAGGCCCGGTCGGCCGTCCCGCCGGCGGCCGCGGCGCCGGTCCCCGAAGCAGTTGTGCGCGCGGCCGTGCGCAGCGCGCTCTCGCACGTCCTGACGGCGGTCATGGCCGTCGTCGAGGAACAGAGCGGGGCCATCGCCGAGACGGTCCTGGCCGAACTGGCGCAGGAGGCGGCAGGCCAGTGAGCAGGAATCAGAGAACAGGGGTCAGGGATCAGGCATCAGGAATCGGTCTGACTCCTGCCTCCTGACACCTGCTGCCTACCCCTGCCGCCCAAGCGCTCCGCACCGATCTGACACTGTCTCATCACAAGCCTGGCAGGCTGCTGGTCTGCCAACACATTCCACACAAGGAGAACCCATCATGTCATCCGCAAACACGCAGAACCCGAAGGCGTTCGAAGCCATCCTGGCCGAGCTGGCCAAGCCGTTCGACCCGGCCGTGGTCGAGTTCAAGCCTGGCGCAGTCGCCAAGAGCAGCAACCGTGCGCTGGCGCTGGCCTACGTGGACGCTCGCGCGTACGAGACGCGGCTGGATGAGGCGGATCCCGCCTGGTCCAACGCCTACCTGCGCGAGTACCCCGAAGGCCGCGTGGTCGTCACCTGCACCCTCACGCTGGGCGGCGTCACCCGCCAGGCCATCGGGGAGTGCCTGGTGGCCACGGCCAACGGCGCGGAGGAGAACGCGGCCACCAGCGCGGAGGCGCAGGCCTTCAAGCGGGCGTGCGCCAAGTTCTCGCTGGGGCGCTACCTGTACTCGGTGCCCCAGGTCTGGGCCGACTACGACCCGGCCAAGCGGGCCTTCCCGCCCGCCGCGCTCGACGCGCTGCGCGAGATGCTGCGCACCGGCAAGCCGCCTGCAAGCAACGGCGCGCCGGCCGACGCGCAGGGTCACGGCGGCAACGGCAACGGCGGCAATGGCTCCGCCGGTAACGGCGCTGCCGCGCACGGCGACCCGGCCGCGATGGAGGTCAAGTTCGGCAAGTTCAAGGGGCAGACCCTCGGCCAGGTGCTGGCGCAGGACCCCGGCTACGTCAAGTGGCTCAGCGAGAACGCCCAGTTCGCGCCTTTGAAGGCGGCGGCTGCGGCCCTCCTGATGCCTGCGATCCCTGCCGGCGTCCCCGCTCCCACCGCCGACGACCCCTTCTAGGCCCGTCGTCTCGACACGTCAGCCGTCTCGCTGATCCCGTCCCGCTTCACACCGGACGGGATCGGCCCACCTGCCAGGCTTACGCCTGATCCGAAGGGGAGGACGGCCTGTTCCTCCCCTTTCTTGTTTGACCACACGGCCTCACAGACCCCACAGCTCGGAGCACAGCCATGACCACAGACATCACCGCCATCAAGCAACGCCTCGACCTGGCCGAGTTCATCGGCCGCGACACGCCGCTCGTCCGCATCGCGGGCACGCGCGGCGGGGAGTGGGCGGGACCCTGCCCCTTCTGCGGCGGCGAGGACCGGCTGCACGTCCAGCCCGCCTACGGGGGCGGTCGCTGGTTCTGCCGGCAGTGCGCCCCGCGTGGGGGCGACGCCATCGACTACCTGCGCCGGCGGGATCACCTCACGTTTCACGAAGCGCTCAGCCGGCTCGCCGGCCTGGCGCCGCACGGCCAGCCGGCCTGCCAGACCGGCTACCGAGTGCAGGTCCACACGCCCGCGTGGCGCGAGCCGCGCTGGCAGCGGGCCGCGCAGGCCGAGGTCCGCCAGGCCGCCTGGAGCCTGAACCACGCTCCGACGGCTGAGCCGGGCCGCGCCTATCTCACCGGCCGGGGCCTCGCCCCATGCGCCTGGCAGGCGTGGGGGCTGGGCTACACGCCGGCCTGGCACCCGCGGCTCAAGACCAAGCTGCCGGCCATCACGCTGCCCTGGCAGGCAAATGCCGCGCTCCAGGCGGTGCAGTACCGTTTCATCTTCCCGGAGCTGGCGAAGCCGGAACGCTTCAGCCAGCGCAAGGGCGGGGAGCGGCTGCTGTACGGGCTGGACCTGCGCACGGGCCGCGACACGCTGGTGCTCGCCGAAGGGGAGCTCAACGCCGTCTCGCTCTGGCAGGTGCTGTCCGGGCGGGCCGACGTGCTCTCGTGCGGCAGCCAGGAGGGGCTGGCCCAGCGGCGCACGCTGCGCCTGTTGGACAGCGTGGTCGAGGCCTACCGCCGGGTCTTCATCTGGCTGGACGACCTCGCCCGCGCCGCGGCCGCCGTGCCAGCCATCGCGCCGGCCACCGGGTATGCCCTGTGGTCGGAGGGCGGACTGGACGCCAACGACCGCCTGCAGGACGGCTCGCTGGCCGCCTGGCTCGCGGCCCACGGGGTGTAATAGCCCCGTTCGACGCCCGTTAGCAGCCGTTAGTCCTCACGCATACCACGGCATTCCCACACGCACGGCTGCCCGGCAGGGAGGCGCCAAGCTCCCGGAGGGAGCCGCTCCCTGACCGGGAGTCCCCTCACGACCATGCGCCTGCCTGCGGCGGCTACACAGACCAACCCACAGACAGGAGTTCTCATGCACACCATCACACGCCCCGACAAGACCGTTCCCACCTTCCTGATCCGCGAGCTGCCCGCCGCCGACCGGCCGGCCGAGCGCCTGCGCCGGCACGGGCCGGGCATCCTGACCAGCGCCGAACTGCTGGCCGTGCTCCTGGGCACGGCCGACGGGCTGGCGCTCGCCCAGGGCCTGGTGCTCCGCTGCGGCGGCCTGACCGGCCTGGCGCAAGCCACGCCGGCCGAGCTGCGCGCCGCGGGCCTCGCGCCCGGCAAGGCGCTGCAGGTCAAGGCCGCGCTGGCGCTCGGCCAGCGCCTGATCGAAGAGCTGCACGCGTCCGAGGCGCGGCCGGCCATCACGTCGCCGGCGCAGATCGCGGACCTGCTGCTGCCCGAGATGGCGCTCCTGGAGCAGGAGCACCTGCGGGTCATCGTCCTGGACACGCGCTACCACGTGCTGGCTATGGAGGACGTCTACCGCGGCAACGTCGGCGCCGCGGTCGTGCGGCCGGCGGAAGTGCTGCGGCCGGCGGTGCGGGCCAACGCGCCCGCCATCGTCATCGCGCACAACCATCCGGGCAACGACCCGACCCCCTCGCCCGAAGACGTCCAGTGCACGCGGGCCATCCGCGACGCCGGGCAACTGCTCGGCATCGACCTGATCGACCACATCATCGTGGCGAAGTCGGGTTGGATTTCCTTGAAGACCAGAGGCCTCGGCTTCTGAACTCACCGCACCCCACACGGAGCAACCACATGAACACACATCTCTGGCTGTGCGAAGTCACCGGTCAACCGGTGCCGCTGGCTGACTGCCTGGCATGCGCCCGCTACCGACGGCAGCCGGCCTGTCCCTACCCGCCGACGATCCTGGCCGCGCTCGCGCGCAGCCTGGCCGGCGAGATGGAGCTGGCCGAACTGCGGGCGCGGGCGGCCGAGGCAGGCGTGGCCCTGCTCAGGGTCACGTCGCTCCTGGGCTGCACGCGGCAGGCGTGGTACGCCCTGCACGGCCCGGCTCCGCTCGAGACGCCGGGCCGCCACTGGGCGCGGCTGCGCGGCACGATCTTCCACGCCGCGCTGGAAGCGCTGGCCGGGGCGGACGCGGTCGCCGAAGTGCGGCTGGTCGTCCGGCTCGACGCTGACCAGCGTGCCGGCGCGCGGGCCTGGGTGTCGGGCAAGATCGACCACTACGACCCGCTGACCCGCACGGCGCTGGACTACAAGACGATCAACAGCTTCGGCAAGGCCATGACCAGCCTGGACCTGCCCAAGCCGCAGCACCGCCGGCAGCTCTGGCTCTACGCCTGGCTGCTGGCCGAGAACGGCTATGCGCCGCCCCTGGCCGGCCGCGTCACCTACATGGACATGCACACCGTGCTGTCCGTGGACGTGGCGATGCCGGACGCCGAAGGGCTGGCGCGCACCCGGGCGCACGCGGTGGCCAAGGCGCGGGCGATCACCGAATGCGGCCCTGCGGGGCCGGCCGGCGACGCAGTCGAGGCCTGGCTGTGCCGCTACTGCACGCACGCCACGTGCTGCCCGGATCGGCTGAGCAGCGCGCGGCCCAAGGTCGCCGACTGAGGAGGAGACGCACGATGGACACCGAGATCTACCAAGTTTGCTTCGAGCCGGCTCGCAGGCCTGCCAGGCAGGGGCGCGGCGCCGGCACCGCAGTCATGGCCTACCTGCCGGGTGGCAAAGTGGCCTTCCCGTCCGGCTACTTCTGGCGCGGGAAGTGGCCCTGGCCCAAGCCGTACGAGATCTGGCGGGTGCGCCTGTGCGGGTCCACCCCGCGCGTGGCGTACCTGGCGCCGGTCGAGCGGCTGGCCGAGCCGCCCTTCGGGCCGACCCGGTTGGGCCGGCTGGCGAACGCCTCACTGGTGCGCTTCGCCCGGCTCGTCTCCGGCCCGGTAGCGCTGTACTACCGCCACAAGGGTAAGCAGCCCGATTCACAGGCGGCCACAGGCGGGAGCCCGCGTCTGCCCGACGCGGACGCGCTCCGCCGATCACACGCCAAGTGACCGCGGCGGCCCTCAGCCGCCATCACAGTTCCCGGCACCGGGCGCAGGGCGCCCCGGCCGGGACGCCTTGCGCTCCTCCGGCACACCCGAAGGAGACACACGCCATGACACAAGGAGCACAGCCCGCCCTGCTGGACCTGCTGCGCCAGTGGGGCACCGTGGACCAGCGCCGCGTCGAGCGCGCGCAGGAGATCGTCGACCTGGGCCGGGTGCGGGTCAGCACCGCCACGGCGCAGGAGATCGCCGGCGAGATCGTCGGCCGTTACCGGACCAGCATCACGCTGGACGCGACGAACCCGGCCGTGCTGGACCTGGAGTGCGACTGCCCCGACTGGCAACAGCGGGGCCAACACTTCAGCCAGCCGTGCAAACACCTGCTGGCGCTGGCGCTTAAGGTCGGCCCCGTGCCCGACACCGGGAACATCCTGGTGCTCGGTGCGGGCCCGGCCCAGGCCGCGCCGCCCACCACGGCCACACCGCCCTCACCGGTGCCGGCCGCGACCTTCCGGGACAAGATCCTGCAGGCCGTGGCCGGGGCGATCGCCGCCCTCGCCGACCAGGTGGAGGCGGTGCTGGCCGCCGGCGAGGTGCCCTTCCTGATCGGCCCCACCGGCTGCGGCAAGACCTCCGCGGTCCGGCTGGTGGCCACCCGCAACGCCTGGGGCTTCGAGGAGGTCTCGGGCAGCCCCTCGTTCGCCGATGCGGACCTGGCCGGCGTCAAGATGGCCGGCGGGGTCGAGATCGCCGGGCCGTTCGCCCGGGCCTTCCGGCGGGCGCGGGACGGGGAACAAGTCCTGCTGTTCATCGACGAGTTCCTCCGCTTCAACACGCGGGCGCAGGACATCCTCGTCCGGCCGCTCCTGCCGACGCCGCCGAGCGTGGCGCAGGCCATGGGCATCCGGACCGACGAGTTCGTGCGGCTGCTCGAAGCGCCCTTGTGGGGCGTCGAGTGGGCGCCCTGCTCGCGGGCGAAGCTGGCGCTGGCCTGCAATCCCTGGGGCAGCGTCCTGGACCCGGCGGTGGTGCGCCGGGTGACGCCGGTGCCGGTGGCGTTCGCGCCGGCCGTGGCCCGCCTCTTCACGACCCCGGTGCAGAACGCCATCGAGGCGTCGTGGAAGGCGGTGCAGGGCGGGCAGCTGCCGCTGCCCATCGAGTACCAGGCGCTCACGACCGCCGAGGCGCCCGACGACCGGCGGTTCCTGGCGGGCTACTTCGGCCGGCTCGGGGCGATTGACCCTGCAGCCGCCGAGGGGTTCCGCAAGGTGCTGCAGGGCATCGGGGTCACGGTCGCGTAGCGGGAGGGCGCCATGTACACGCAGAACGCACCGTCCGTCGAACGCACGCTCAACGCCGCGGCCAACCAGGTGCTGGCCGTCGTCGCGCCGGCCACATCGCGGCTGGTGCAGGCGGCGGTCACCGTGGCCGAGGACGATACCGCCTCGACCGACGGAGTGCACATCTGGCTGCCGCCGGCGTTCGAGGGCGTCGACGTGACGCAGGACGCGCCGGTGGCCATCGGGCTGCTGGCGCACGAGCTGGGGCACTTCCTGCAGCCGTTGGAAGAGCTCCAGCAAGTGGAACAGGAGACCGGCGCGCCGCACTGGCTGGCCAACATCCTGTTGGACATCCAGGGCGAGGCGCAGGTGGCCTGTCTCTTTCCGCCGTTGGCCGTCCCTTTGACCGCCGTACGCGATGCGGTCAACCGGGCGCGCATGGCCGAGTACCTGGCCGAGCTGAGGCAAGTCGGCGCCGACTTCGCCGGCGTCGCCTGCGCGGCGGCGCTGGCCGGGCGGTTCGCCCAAACGAATCAGCCGTTCGCGGCGGAGTGGTACAGTCTGCCGACCTACCGGGTACTCGATGCCGTTTTCGACGCCGAGCCCTGGGGCCAGCAGGTCAAAGAGTTTCTGGGCTTGCTGGCCGCCGCGCACTGGACCGCGGCCAAGGAGCTGCCCGGCCTGCTGCGGCAGATCATCGAGCAGTTTCCGGAGCTCAAGGCCAGCTCAGGCCTGACCATGCCGCTCGGCGACCCCAAGATCGCCGCCCGCGGCACCGGCCAGGCGGCGCAGGTCGAGGCGCAGGCCAACACCCGCGAGCGTGAGCCGATGGACGGCCAGGAGCGCAAGGAGCTGCCCGTGCAGCCCGGCCCGCCGGAGCCCGACGCGGTGACCATCGCCCGGGCCATCCGGCTGCGCTTCGCCGTCCCGAAGGGCGGCGTCGAGGTGGTCGCGCCCGGCCGGCTGGATCGCCGGGAGGCGGCCCGCGGGGACGGCATCCCGTTCCGGCTGGACCTGCCCGGCCGCTCCGCTCCCCGACCCCAGGTGGTCATCTGCCTGGACGTCAGCGAGTCGATGTGGTACTCGAAGGGGAAGATCTGGGCGGCGCGGGTGGCGGCCCAGGCCATCGCCCTGGCCGTGCGCGACGCCGGCGGGGACGTGGTCGGGGTGCTGTTCGACGACACGTGGCTGATCGGCGCGGGGTGGGGCGATGCGCTCCTCTTTGCGCCGGCGGCCTGGCCCACCGAGGGCGGCACCTACTTCGCCTTCCTGGCCGACCTGTGGCGGCGCTACCCGAACCATTGGGTGGTGCTGGTCACCGACGGGGACGGCTACGTGCCCTACGCGGCGACGCCCGACCGGGCGCGCACGGGGGCGGTGGTGATCCCCGACGGCAAGCCGGAGAAGATGGCCGAGATCTGCAACTCGGTGATCGTGCTCAAAGACCCGCGCGACCTGCCCTGGGCGATGGCGCTGCTCATCCCCCGGGCCACGGTCGCCTGATTACCGCCGGGCTTACGTCCCGGCACCGCGGCCTGATTCTCGTGTCAGGCCAGAGGCTCAGCTTCGGCTGGGCCTTTTTTGTTGGGCGGGGTCAGCCGGATTCGACGATGCGGTAGTGATGGCGGAGGCGGGTCTTGACCGTGGCGCGAATGAAAGGCCAGGCAGCCTGGAGCGAGGGGTAAGGGGTGGTGATGACGCGCTTCCAGCGCCCCTTGCGGCCAAAGGTGCGCACCACTGCGCCGTCATCGACCAGGGTGGCCTGCCAGGCGATCATGTAGAAGCGTCGCGCGTCCGCCTCCCGGTCGGTGCGGTCGAAGACGATGTACCCGAAGTCGTCGGGCGCCTGCTCGAAGTCCATGACGGGTGCTGCTCAAAGAAGAAACGCCAGAACTGATGTCTGGCGTTCATGGCAAGCGTAAGCTTGCCTATCCGGGACGTAAGCCCGGTCAGGTAGGATCGCCCGCAGGCTTGATGATGCCGGCATCAATGAGGTGCTGGCGGTAGTCAGGCGGCAGGTAGTGGCGCTGCGGGAGACTGATCGGATGCTGAGTGCGTCCGACCCGTCGCGAAGCGCGTTCCGTGCGCCTCTGTTCCCGCTCGGCATTCTCCCGCCTGGCGTAGATCCCGCGCACCACAGCGATGACGCCGACGATCAGCACCCAGCCGATCCAGACGAAGAACAGCGGACTGTGCAGCATGGCTCTCGCTCCGTGTCAGATGTTTGCGGCCCGAGAGCAGATCACCTCGAACCGAGCGCAGAATGCTTCGGCGAGATGGCCTGCTGTCGGGTCGCAAGCGTCCTGGAAGAACGGAAGTCCGCTGGACGGTGGGATTGGCTGCTGAAAGGCGACCCTGAGTTGACTCTACCTCAGGGTTGGGGCGGCGTCAATGTTGGAGTGGCAACCAGTAAAGCACTACCAGCATTTCAGCGCACACCATGGGGTAGTCACAGCAAGCCATCTCTCCGGTCTCGGGGTCTTGGGTTCAAGAAACGGTCCAGATACTCACGAGAATGCTGCGCCAGTCGGGGTCATTGTTGCCTCTGCGAATTGCCTATGCTGCAGCAAGATGTGTTCATAATCCCCACGAGAAACAACTCGGTAGTGGGCGACGGCATTCCGCGCGCGTGCAGCTGGCGTGATCAAAGACAGCCAGCGACGCTCGCGTGACAACTGAGGACAATTCTTGATCAGCCACTCAAGGTAGCCCCACTGACAAGCCAGAGGATTCTCACGGACGGCGGCCTCTTCGTCCGGATGTTCAGGTCTGAACCATCTTACAGGCCATTCTCTGCCGTATGACCGCGTGAGGTAGCTGCAGAAGTCCAGTCGAATGCTATCCAGCGTAGGCTGTAGTAGTTCGGCCTGTCCTCGCCAGAGGCGATGCTGCAGCTCGCTTTGGCGGCCGAGCATATGGAGGGCGGAAGGATGCAGCTCGACGCCATACTCATGGGTCGCGTGGACTGCTCCGCGCGACCACAAGACGCGCACATTTGCTGGGGGCACCGGTGGAAGTGGGCCGTTTCGGCCGAGATTGGAGCTCATCAACTGAGCGGCTCCCCATTGCCTTAGGCAATCACCAGTCCACTCTCTCTCATGCCCAAGTTCCCGTATGCAAGCCATGAATTGATCGATCTGCACCAGATGGGCGTCCCACAGCCTTTCGAGGAGAACGATATCGTTGGTGGCCAGGGCCGGTAGAAGATATTCCAGCCATCTGGCATCCGAGCCGTTGCCCATGTCTTTCCGACTTGCGAGCCGACACAGGAGCTTGAGTTCGAGAACAGAGGGGAGCCCCCACCACCAGTGAATCCCAAGCAAGACGTTGCTCTCGAGGGCATCGAAAGCAAAACAGGCAGGCTGGAGAATAGCGCAGAGAACCGGCGTAGGTGAAGATCGCCCTGCCAGATTCTGGCCTATCTGAGCCCATTGCCCCACGAAACGCAGCCATGCGTCACGCCGCGCTGGCTCCAGGGTCTCGATACCCTCGAGTACAACAACATCTGGCAGGCCTTCGCTCATCATGAGGGAAGCCACATCTCTCGATTGTTGTGCGGGCCACTTGACGTGTAGTGCCTCACCCAGTGCCTCGACAGGCGTACCGCCGCTGCCAAGAGCCAGCGAATCTAGCGACTCAACGAGAAACTGGCGACGCCACAGCCCGGCATCTAGCAAAGACCACACCCAACCGGGACTAACGGTGACCGGCACCAAGACCACAACACTTCGCCGGGCGCCGATGTCCTCAGTGATGTTGTCAACGAATGCCTTCACACTGGGAAGCTGCGCCAGCAGATCAAGAAACCGGGACCTCATTCTTGAACCATCAATCGCATGATGATCGAATCTGCGATTAGCGTTTGGCTCTCAAGTCGCAGCAAGCCAAGCCGGAGCAGGAAATCCTTAGCCTGATGGCACTGTACCTCTGTCAGTTCTGGGGCACCGCCGATCAGAACGGGAGTGAGGTCTTCTTCAGCGAGTTGCCCATGTCCGTCCTCGATGACGAACTTCAGTATTCGGTGGCCTAGCTTGTTCTTGTCGACTCCTAAACCTGATCGGAAGTCGCTCGCCAGTTGAGAGATCGGATCGACCAGCTCTTGCGCGAACTGCCCGGCACTTGGCCTGAGATCGCTTTCCTTGCCGCATCGTTCAAACAAGACATCCAGAAGATGTGGCCATCCCCCTGTCGCCTGCAAGGCAGCCTTGGTCCCTTCGTCGTTGTTGTCCCACTTCTCGTGTTGAGCAAGCCGGCGCCTTACCGCCGAAGCGGTCCACGGCCAAGGCCAAAGTGCAGCATCAGCTGCCTCCTCAAGACCAAGCCGCTCTGGTTCCGGTAGGCCCACCCATTGCCAGGTGGACTGAGGGTCAAACAAGAACAAGAGGCGCATCCAGCGATCCTTGGCCTGGTGACGCTGACAGAAGCGCAGGGCCTTGTCAACCAGCCCCGCCATAGCTGGCGAATCAGCACATCGGACTTCACGGTACAGGATCATCCGTTCCGTTTTCGCGTGCGATTTGAGATACTCCTTCAACCAGTCATCGAGGTCTTCAGCTGCCAGCGTGGTTGGAATGTGTGTGCAATCACCAAACCCGGCCGGCAGATCCGCAGGAAGGAAGCGGCGAATTGCCGCAGGCAGCAGCTTCCAACCCAGAGCTTCGGAAGCAAAGATCAGGCCAACACCAAATCGCGGCTGCGACAGACTACGTTCTTGTGCGTAGGTCAATGGGCCATATCGACTGGCTCGATCATCAAGCGGCGCGTGATGGCTATCGGCCTCCATGGCCACGACCGGCGGCTTCGTGTTCAGCTCGAGAAGCCGTTCCTCTATGTCTGTCTCTTTGCCGAGGAGCCGCACCATGTTGGGACTCCGCAGCCGGTACTGGCCATTGTTCACGTTGCGTACCAGCACGCCCAGGCCGCATAGCTCGTCCAGCCATCCTCGCAGTTGGTCAGTGCTTATATCCTGGAAGCCCGCTGGCCACCATTCCCTCACGAGATGCGAGATGTTACCGGGAGAATAGGCGCGACCGTAGCCATCCCGATCCTTGCCCTGATCTTCGATTAGCGCCCATGCGATCGCCTGGTAATGCATATCAAGAGCCAGTGTCCATTCGAAACGCTCACGAATGCGTTCTCGCACCTGCGATGAGCGATAGACAGCCTCGATGTCTTCTTGCAGCACCACCTGGGGCGGCAGCATCGCGCTGGCATGGTCCCGCAGGTGTTTGAGCAGCTCCTGGCAGAAGTACTGAATCAAGCCTGGGTGATAGTTTGTGTAGGATAGGATTCTGAGCACCGCGCTATCGTTGGCGAAGCGATATCCCAACACCTCCAGCGGCTGCCGGACAAGCTGCTGGGCCTCCCCTGCTTCCAGCGGCCCCACACAGATGGGCGTGCCGAAGTGGGCGAGGGGTTGATCCGGGATACCCTGGAAGCGCTGGACGTTCTGCAGACCGGCGAAGACAATCTTAAACCGCTGTCCTGTGCCTAACATCAACTCGCGAAGGGCGACGACAGTGCGGAAACCTTCCCGAGCGTCGGCATCCAGAAATGAATCTGCTTCGTCCAGCATGACGATAACGCGACGTCCAGGATTGGAGCGCATAGACTCTCGGATATATCGTGCGATCTCTTCCGACCGGTCAGTACTGACGCGCGAATCAAGAAGCCCATGAGCTTTGAACCCTTCGCGCAGACTACGCCATATATTGCTGAAGCTCTTTCCTGCGGGGGGATCGAAAACCAGCTTCATGTTCTCGATCCACGCATATTGATCTCGTTCTGGACGATGGAATTGCCGTTCGACGTGGCGCAACAACGCGGACTTGCCGAGTTGTCGACCGCCGTAGACCAGACAACTTCCGCCCTGCCTCAGGATCTCCCGAGCCATGTCTTCGCGGCCGAAGAACATCTCACGTGGCACATCACCGGCCTGGAAAGGCCGGTAAGGGTTCAGGGCAGAGAAAGGAAGTGTGCAGCGAAGGAATGCCGGCAATCGCACATCGTGTTCTTGCCCGAGGAAGACCAGAAGAGTCTCATCGAGAACGGCGATGGCCAGTTCCCTGTCGCGGCTGACGCGGATGACATCGCGTTTCTGACGATCCGTAATCCGTCCCAGGTAGAGCACGATGACCGTGTGGATATCGAGATTCAGGTCGCGAAGACGCGCTGCAATGGTGTCAGCGCCGGGGCGCTCCCAGAGACAGATCACGTCATAGTGGCCTTGAGCCTGTGAGCCAAACTCAGGTATTGGCCGCGCAAGATCGCCAGCTGCCATCTGAACTCGGGCGTGAAGCCAGTCGGTGCCGATCGGTTCAACGGCGACAGAAGCGCCGGCTCCGGTCTTGAGGTCAAAGCCCAGATAGCGCAGGATGGTAGCAATCCAGGCCGCGTTATTGCCCTTGCCCGAAGATTGCTTGAGCGCACGCCACGAGAGGAAAGCCTCTGAAGCCTCCTTTCGTCTTGGTTCTCCGAGCCTGCCAAACTGAATGCCTGCAGCTGTGGTACCATTCTGAGCAGCGTCGGCCAGGGCGCGCAAGTCGCCACGGGTTTGTTCGAGCCACAGTTCGATCCTTTGGGAAGCGGATCTGAATTCTTCCAGGTAATCCCTGCTTGCGGCTGGCGCGTACCAGTCATCCGGCAAGGTGGCGCCTGTATCCAGTACTTCCCGAAGCCGCGCGAGGGACTCATCTACCACTCTCACATCCCGTCGCTCCAAAGCCGAGGCCACAAGGGCCAACGCTTCCTTTTGCCGCTCAGCGGGGATATGGGACGCGCTGAAGCGATCGGCGATCAGCTCATACTGCTCCTGCAAATATGCCAGACGTTGCTCGTATCTCTGGTGGATTTCCAGTCGCACCTGCTCCAGATCAGCCAGCTTGGCCTTGAAATTCCTGACTTCTTCCAGAGCCAGTGAGGCAAAGCGTGAGCCATAGTTGGCCCGCTCCTCATCGTTGATCACCTGATCCAGCAACGCCTGTTCAAGCAGGCTTCCTGTCTCGTCAATGGAGGCGCGCAAGGCCGCCCTGGAGGCGGTCAAGGCCTCATCATATCGCTGACGCAGATCTGCAGCCAGATTCTCATCAGTTGTGGCAGCGAACACGCGATCGAAGAAACGGTAGTCCTGTTGAATCAGCCACTGTTGAGCCGCTGAGTAGATGGTCCGATCCTCATGACGAGTTGTCTGGAGGACAGAGGCGATTTTGAGCATGCCTTCCTGGGTGGGCGCACCTGCGTTGTTGAGCGCAACTTCGGGCAGATACAGGAGACGGTTAGCCAGCATCGCATCAAGAGAATCGAGCGCGGCAATCGGGGTTTCTAGCGCAGAGGCGGCAACCGGCGGTTGCTCATCTGCTATCACAAGGTTGAGCAACTCACGGAGCTGTCGGAGGCTGATTCGCAAGGCTCGCCCCGAGGAGGCGACGTCTACGGGTTGGGAGGCGATCAACTGATCCAGGGCCGCCTCAATGCCTGGCAGGTCCGTCTCGATACCCTCCCGGAGTTCTGCAATCTGTTCGCCGAACCAATCCCCGCGCGCTGCAATAGCGCGTGCACGCTCCACGAGATCGCACCAGCGCGCGGCCAGCTCGGTCGCTCTCTCCACCTCGCGATAGAGGTCTTGTTTGCCGCTACCAATGACGCGTTCGGGTCTTCCGATGCTAGCCGCGACGTTCATTTCATCGAAACGCTTGTAGACAGCGGGCCGATCCTGCCACATCCTGAGTTCCGAGCGGACAGCATCGACCTTCTCCTGCCGGTTTTCGCTCACTGGCAACAGGAACTCCCTCAGCGCGCCTTTGGAGCCCACCAGGGCATGCCAGACACTGCTCACGCGTTCGCGGCGGCTCGATGCTCCGTCAAGCCAATTGCGAGCCTCACGGGCGGCCGCAGCAATCGCTTCGTCACGTTGTTCTTCGCCAGCCACACCGAGGACATCTTCTTGATGGAGGCCGATTCCGAAGCCGGCGAATAAATGGATAGCCTCAACTAAATCACGAAGCGCCGGGCAACAGGAAGGGGTGTTTAGCCAGGCCACCATGCCACTATAGGGCGCAGTCAGCGCGGGGCGCAAAGCAGCTGCAAGCGATAGTAGTTCTAGAGTGGGTGCGTGGTCGGTCGTGACGTGTGAATTGGCGATTTGCAGCAAATCACGTGCCAACCCAGCTGTGTCGGCGGTGATCCAGCGGGAACCGAGCAGAGCCGCCAGGAGCCATTCGGGAATTGGTGTGGGCCGCCCCATGGCAATAAGGGACCTCACCAGCCAATAGGCGCCCGCCAGATCATCTTCGGCTACCATGCCCCACAGCAGGGTGTGCCATGCCGCATCCGATTCGTCCATTGGGGCCGCAAACGGGGTGGAAGCAGGCTCTTCCTGAATGGAGGCCGGTGCGCTTGTTTTCACGCTTGGCTGTAGGGCCTTGAGGGGCGGTTCCCCGATCGGTCCTTCAACCGGCTCGATCACCTCGAAACCAGCGATGTCGTAAGGGGATTCAATAACCTGGGGTTCCGATGTCTCGGGCGAGATCGGGCCGGCTGGGGGCGCCTCTGCGACGTCCGCCCGCGGTGGAACAGGTTCTGCCTGCTTGGTCTCCTGTACCGGAACGACCGAAAGATCGGCGACGCCGGACACAAGGCCGGCAGGCGACGGAGCAACTTCCTCAGCGGGTTCAGGCGGAATCCTGGTAGGTGCCTTTTCATCGTCTCGAGGCCCGCCAGGACCAGGGCCGCCGCTGCTAAGCGTCGCATCAAGCTCAGCGTGGCAGCGCTGAATGTTGACTTCCAATTCGTCCACGGCCTTACGTCGGGACTGCTCCTCCGCCCTGCTGGTCGTCGGTGCCTGCCGGAGATGAGCATGTTGCAGCAGGTCGGTCTGCCATTGTCCGATTTGCACGGCCAGCTCAGCAGCCTGGTTCCACGGGCAGCTATCGGCCGACCAGGCTCCAATATCGTAGCCCCACCAGTCCAGAGCTGCCTCGGCTTCGCGGTGGAGGGTGATAAGGGCCTGGCGGAGTTGATCGCGCCCCTGTTCGCGTTCTGCCCGTTTGCTTTGGCCTAATGCCTCGATGGAAGCGATCAGCAACGGCATACGATCCCATTCTTGAGCGTCAGGAGACAAGGCCTGTAGCCGGGCTAGGACATCCATGAAGATTGTGGGAGTGTCTGACACGATAGGTACCTCTGATCTGCTGGTGAGTTGAGTCGGCACGGCAACCTGAAGCGTACCCGATTCGGGCTGTTGGGACCGGTCCATTGATGTCGCAGCAGAGGCCAGGTGCTCCAAAACCTCAACCGGCACAGGTGCCCGTCCACTGAGATAGCAGAGCATCAGGGCTACGTCATCCTCATCGAAGGAGGCATGCTGCCGTAAGAACTCGGAAGCAGCTGTCTCCATGTCATCCGTAGACCAGACCGCCGGGAACTCGGTTTCAATAAGCACGGGTTCCTGCACTGGCTCTGCTGAATTTCGCAAGAACTCCAGCGCGACCCGATGTAGCTCTGCATGGGACTCGTCCCACACGCGAAGGATGGCGCCCATCAGTTCGTTGGAGTAGTGGGATGCTTTGATGGTCTCGGCCGCGAGCGCCGGCCGCTTAGGACTGTTCAGGGCGCGGGACGAGTCAGTAAATCCGGATAGCCTGACATCCTTACGTAACGCAGCGCAAAACCCTCGTCGTGCCTGAGCGCTGGCCCGATCGGCCCAGTCGAGCGCTCGCCTGACCACGATGCTGCGGAAATCCTCGTTCATCGCCTTGTTGAGGATGGACAACGGCATTGGTTTGTTGACGTGAGTGGTCATGTTGTCTCACCCCTGTTGGGGGCCGGTTTCTCCGTACATTCCTTGGTATCGGTCGAAGTTTGGCCCGCTCCCGTCTGTGCTTGCCTTGTTTGGCCTTTGGGAATTAGCCTTCAGGCAAGAATTCCAGTAGATTGTGAGAAGTGCATACGACTTCAGACCCCTTTACTCATCTTCATGAGTGATTGGCATCGGAGTTCCCTCTCGGCTCTCTCTTTCACGCCCCAAAATCGAATCACCGGTCAGTCTGTTCAATTCACCGCACTTGGCTCTACAAACTGCGACTTTCGATGTTCCCTCTGAAACTGATCCGGGCACTTCGACCGCATCGACACCGGCGCATACTCCCGATCCAGCTTGCTCAGCTCATCGCGTACCCGTTGCCGCATCTCCATGGCCAGATTGATTGACGCAGAAGCGATAGAAGTCCTGCTCCGGGGGGTCTTGTCCGGGAACAGAATCCTCAGCAGCTCAATTGCGCGAGACTCGACGGTGCGGTTTCTTGCTGGTATTCTATTGTGTGAGCTATCCCTCCGACACCCCACGAAGCACAGCTAGGTTGACGGTCTGAAGATCAGTCAGATTCTCCCTTAAGCCATGACCTGGTGTCACGCCACAGGCGTCTTGTGAAGCGGGAGAACCGTGGTCTAGTGTGGTTGGTTGCCGAGAGGTGACTCCTCCATGACTCTGCATGACCTATTGTTATGGCTCAACTGCCGTCTTGGTTCCACCACCATGCTGGGTGACCCGCGGGCGAAAACGCATCTTCACGCCATGCCGCGTGAAGTTCACGTCCGTGGCTTTGGCTGCCCAGACATATGCCTCTCCAGAGCGCAGACTGGCCAATTGCTCTGGCTGAAGCTCGCCCAGCGCGGTCACTGATTGCTGAACGTGCTTGAGCCATTTGGGTGAATTGAATCGGTGGAGAACAACCAAGGTCGATAGCTCGATGATTGCATTAGGTAGTGACGGCGGATCCTGTGATGCAATCAACACAGACACACCCTGATGGCGCATCTGACGTACCACATCGACGATGTAGTCTGCCAGTTCAACGTCACTCATGTACTTATGCGCCTCATCGAAGACAATCAGTTTATTGAAGTTCTGGTCTCGCTCGGCATTCGCGAAGATGTTGAGCATGACGACAAAGAGGCCGAGCGCTTCTTCTTTAGTGATTAGCTCATCGCGAAGGTCAACAATCACAAGCCGACCTGGGCGCAATATGTCCGCTAGTCGGTAACTGTCGTCAATGAATGGTTCAGCGAAATCTAAGCGAGTATTGACCAGCGCCTTCTGGTTGTCGCTAAGGCCAGAAGCGTCAATTTCCTCGCGAAGGTTCGCCAAAGTGAGTTGTTGTCGGCGTAAGCGCCGCATAATCAGGGTAACTTGCTTCATGTACATCTGGTCGCCGAAGACACCCATCAGGAACTGCCAGTCCTTAAGCGATAGTTCACTCGAACTGAAGAGGATCGGCTCAACACGGATTGAAGGAAACTCGGCCTGGCGATCCCGAACCTTGTCTGCCGATGTGAGGATCAGTACGTCTTCCAGGCGACCTGGGTGCGCGCCATATTCCTCAGTTAGCACGCGTACTTCATCTTGACGGCTGTTGGGCGCGATCATGGATACGAACTCGGGCGGGTAGTCCTGGCTCGCGTGGTAGTGAAAAATGACCGAGGCTAACGGCGATGGCAACAAGTTGGTTCCTGCAAAAGATTGGGTCGCCATCTCGACGACACTTCCCACCGTATATGACTTGCCACTTCCCTGGACACCAAAGATGCTGATAGTGTTTGTACCGTTGAGGTCGAGCACAACCGTTTTGGTCCCGGCTCGTCCAAGCACCCCATATTGGCTTGAACCTGCTGTGTCACCCAGAAGGATATCGTACGCTGGCGGTGTCATCATTGGTGCTGGCGGTAACAATGGTTCGCCAGACGAAGTGGCTGGGCTGAGCTCGTCAGCGGTGCCGGAGAGCAATGACGATTGGCTCGTCACCCCTTCTCTGTGCGGCGAGGCATCGCCTGCTCGCGGATACATTGGTGCAATGGCCGTTGGTCGGGTATCTCGCACGGGTGAACCAGGGGCCGAGCTGGGGGGCGGTGGCTCCGGCGGGAGTGGAACCGCGTTTGATGGTCCCATGCTTGTGGAACTGTCGCCATCTGGAGTCAATAACGCTTGGATACTGTTGGTCCGTAGGCGCACCAGCGTAACGTCGCCATTACTGTCGACAAAGCGTTCATCTGCGCCGTTTTCCTCAAAGAGCAGGTGTACGACTAACCCCTGACAGCGCGTTGCAGAGGTAGTCCGCGCTGACGGCTCCCGGAAAGCCGTATTGAGTAGTTTGTACCAGCGATACTGATCTTCGTTAGCGTGTAATTCCCGGAAGCACTCGCGATAGAGCTGATATTTGAGAGCCTCGCGCCGCGCCTGTCCGAACAGGTCAAGTTGCGTGTTAGCTTGTGCAAAAATGGGTGTGACAACGCTAAGCGTAGATCGCAATTGATTAACAGCCGGCCCGCTCAATGTCACTTGCCTACTCTGTGGGGCAGTGCGTATTTGCACTTCCCTTTGTGCCTGTTCGACTGCCTTTACTTCAATGATATCAATGATTAGGTTACCCTGCTCATCTTGGCGGAGCCCGATTAGGTCGGCACGTTCACGACTTGGTGCCTGCAAGGCCAGCCATTGGCGCGCCAACCCACTGTCCAATGACGCAATTAGGGCGCCGGGGTACTGGCTCCTATACCAATGTGCTGCCAACACCGTACCAACCAGTCCTTTTCGTTGGCGGTCGCGTTGCTGGGCGTTGAGGTTATTGGCGCGCACTGCACTGAAGAGGCCACCTGCGGCAATGTGTCCGAACTGCTGCATTAGGTGCACGAGATAATTACCATCTGGCAGCAAGTTGTAACGCTCGCGCAGCATGGCAGCAAATTGGCTCACTGACCGCGATGTGGCATGCGCCCACACCGCCACTTCACGGCGGCCTTGGAGTTGTTCGACCAGGGGTACGGCGGCCAGAGGCGCGTAGCCCAGAAGTGTTCGGTCAGCCACGGCTAGCCACTGCGCGCACTCGCTGTGCAACACTCTGTTGAGGGCTCCCACATCCGCACCACTGCCGATCTGTACCTGGAATGATTGATCTTCTTGAAGGTCAATGGCTTGGTTAACTAGCGTATGATAGTCGGCAAACAATCCACTCTCGGCATCGGATGACGGTGCAATTGATCCCTTCTTATATGCCTCGTCAAAGGTGTATTCGTAGGTGATGACTAGCGGGCTCACAACCAGGTGCCGATGCCGGCCACTCTTGGTTAGGTCATAGGAGGACTGATCGAAGCTATAAACGATGTGCACTGGTCGTTCGGTCAATCGCTTTGCAACTTCTGTCAGGTTATCGCAGACATGCAGATTGAGGCCGATCTGCCCACTAAGTAATAATTCGGCAACTGCGCTATCCTGTCCCTCGAACTCCATTTCCGCTAAGTGTTCGAGCACATTCTGTGGCCGTGTACGGTAGGCATCAACAACTACCCGGGTCTGAGCCCGGCCACGCAGGAACTCCCGGACCGCGCGCAGAGCGTCAGGAAGATACGGTGGATCGATCAAAGCCAGGCGGATGTGGGGCTGGCTGTAAGGCGCAAATGTCAACCAACTGCGCAACAGGTCGCCCAAGAACTCGAGACCGTCGCTACCCAGATAGCGGTTGGTACGGTTTTCATAGATGGGCAGTCCTTCCAGTGCGCCCGCTAAAGGCAGCGTAATTCGCCCCAGACGCATATCGCTTACTGCTACAAAATGAAGCAAATGCGGCAGTTTGGGTAACGCCTCCGTCAGTTGGTGCTGTTCATCTTCGGTCAAGTGCGGACCGGTCTTTTCCAGAATCGTACGATAGCGCCACAGATGGAGCGGATGCAAGGGGGTGAGTAGCGCCTTCCAAATAAGATCGGCTTCGCCGGGGTTCTCTCCGGGTGTGGCCACAAATACCACATCAAGTCGCAGTAGCCCCTGCAAGATGGCGCGATATGCCTTCCGGAAGCGTGTGTTTAGTTCCCCCATGTGGGTGCTCAACAACCGTAGTAGGTCGGCGTAAGCATCCAGGTAGCGCCCCATCGCGTCACGAGCCCTATCGTCAGTATAGAGCAGGGCAATGGGGTCAGCGACGAGCAGGTCGAGGTCCTGAACAAGGTCAGCGCGTGCTGCAGCGATGGTCTTCCAACTGACACTTAAACCGGGGCGGTCAGACAATTGCGAATCAATGTTGGCGAGTAAGCCAACCATGCTTTGGTCGTCCTCGGAGGCAGCGTAAGGGTTGAACGGCTCCGCCTTGCTGTTCGGAGTGAAACGTTGGATGACGTCGCGCAGACTGTGCTGTTCGGCTTGCAATGCGCCGCCCCATCGCTCGGCACCACAAAACGCTGTCAGAAAGGCGCGCAGCGTGCGCGTCTGTGGCTTGACATTGGTTGCAAGCGGTCGTCCGGCGGTTAGCGGTCGCAGCACTTCATCATCGATGGGGTCCCCGTTGTCGTCTTCGGTGTCAGCCATCTGGCTACGTACTCGGTCGACATAGGCAGCCACCGCCTCACGGTCGCTCCCGCCCACGATCCGCCGAGCGACGGTTTCGATCAGTTCAGCACCGCGCAGTGTTCGTTCTGGCTTGAGCGGTGGAGCAACCACCACCTCACCTTCGTCGGTGGGCAGTGGAATCGGCGGAGGCTCAGCCTCCGAGCGGCCAGCTTCAATCAACTGCTCGACTGTGTCCAGGCGCAGGCCCTGCAGTAGCCTGGGCGTGCCGGTGGCAAAGAACTCGCGGAGTTGTTGGGCGGCAGCCCGCAGTTCGCGCTGCTGATCTCCTGCTGCGCGCCGCAGAACCTGATTCATGCGTTTTCGGCTCTTGTCCGAAAGCTGGCCAATCCCAGCGATTAGCTCGCGGTTCCGCTCCAGGCGGTCGCCCACATCGGTTTCGGCGTTTAGCAGTACGCTATCCTCGAGCAGCCCCAATCGCCAGAGTTCGGTTGGAATGGCATTCACGTTGTCTGGTTGTGCAGAGACTGCACGCGTGAAATCGAGAAGCATTCTAAAGGGTAAAGTTGCGGCGATATTCGCCAGAGCTTGCCAAAAACGACGTTGCGGCGCATTGCGCACAATGCTATTGCTGACCCATTGTATCAAATGGAGCGTCAAGTCGCGCGTTGTGAGGATATCAAGACCTCGCAACGAGCCAAGCTTGTCAACCTCGCCAGGCACAAAGATCAAGATGCGTCCAGCATAGTCGCCTGCGTGATTTCTCCAGTCTACTGCTGTCTCGATAGAAGTCGCTATCTCAATAGCTGTGCGATTCTTATCATCCTCAGAGACGCCGCCTTCAACCGTCGAAGGAGAGGCGTCATAGCCTATGATGGCAACCACAAGCTTTCGGTTCAGTGTTTCGGCGACAGCTTCCGCAATCTGCACCGGGTCAATCTGTTGAATACCTCGGACAACCACGCCAAGCTTGGCGTCAGGCAAGTTAACGCACAATAGATGAGTGAGAATGTCGTTAACGTTTAGTTCCATGCTTATCCCACCTGAATCTGGAGGACGCCATCAGCGAGCAGTCTAGCGAAGTTTAGATCGCTGAGCTTCTGTGCGAATGCCGCTTGGTTTTCTTCTAGTGCTCGGTCATCTGCTTGGTAGATCCCTCTCTCAAGCAGAAGACTTAAATCGTCTGATCGTCCACCAATCACAATGCCGAAAGTGGCCCATAAGCGATCCTGTAGCGTCTCCATGTCCAGGAGTTCTCCGGGGCTTGCGACGCTCCGTACTAACACCTCCAGCATGTCCTGACGTGGCGAAAGATGCTTCGTTGGTTGGAGGTTATAAGGAGGCCAAAAGAGTCCACACCGAATTCCAATCTGTCTGAGGTATTGTATGGGAGTCGCTTCGGCCAAAAGAGCGAGAATGTCGTAGACCGCCTGTCCGTAGACAAGATATGGATCCCCTGCGGTCTTTGCTTGAACCACAGCTTCTTGCCAGACTTCACGGCAGATCAGTTCATCCTTTTCTTTCATTGGCTGGCCATAGGCTGGATTATCTTGTGCGAGATCGTCAAGATCGAGTTGTCGTGAACGAAGAAAGTCCGCAAACATCCAAGCGTAGAAACGCGTAATAGATTGACATACCAGGATGTATGAGTGCTGTGAAGCAAGGCGCATCGGAGATCGCTCGCTCGTCGAAAAGTCGAGTAGAAAGGCAGGTCTCCGCTGATTTTCAGCTGCTGCGTATAGATACTCTAGATCCGCCATATACCGCAGGATCAAGAAAGCGCCGAGCATCACGACCATGCGCAATCGAACGAGTTTATTTGGGTGCTGTTTCAGTTGCAGCGAGAGTCGGGTGGCGGCGGCGGCTAGGTCGCGCATTCCTGTGGACACCGGAGGCGGACAGGTATCCTGAAAGCAGCGAATGCCGTCTGGATTCTCAATCTGCATCTTCGCGGTTGTCGGGGAATTGAAAAGCGGTCTCGACAATATAGTGATAGGATCAGTATCGTCACGGATAGAACCTGCAAGTAGTTCTGCAAACTCCGGCGCTTGCCTTGACAACCACAGGCTCAGAAACTCACCGGCATCCTGAGCGATGCGATCATTCGACACAAAGGAGGAGAATCCTGCCGAATAGGATTCCATTCCGCCTGTGGAGACGGCACTTGGCTTGTCCGCGGCAACGATCTTGAGCAATGTGGGCCTAAACATGGAAGCCGAATCCTGCGTCACATCACCTTGCGAGATCCGATCCTCGTCTAGCAACCATTGGAAGACGTCTTCTGCCTGGTGGCCCTTGGGAATCGTACCGTCGCTCTTTGCAGAGAACACAAATTGGAAGAGACGCCGTGTGTCGTGAGCCTCGTCTAACAGCCTCCGGAACATGCCATTTGCCAGATGCACTGGCTTTACATTTGTTGTATTAGGACTGAAGCCGATATACTGGTGCTCAATCCCTTGGCGTTCCTTCTTGATATCAAACAGCATTGTTAGCGCTCCCGGCGTTCGATGGCAAGGTACTTGTTCGTCTGTGTGTCAACTGTCACGTCGAATTTCTCGCCAGTCACTGGGTCGAGAATCTGCACCTTGGCTTCCTCCTCAATTGACAGCTTTTGATCCGGCAACTGCTCAAGGAACTGCCATATGCGACGGGTAGCTTCAGGTTGTAGAAGCAGCACCGGCAACCCACGTTCAGCCTGATGAAGCAGACGGAATAGTCTGAAATCAATCCGTAACGACGCCTGCGGACTGCTCTTTAGCCGCAGCAGCCGGTGATCATCGGCTAGGTCGAACGCAGCCGCCATGTGTTTAGCCAGCTGAGGACGGAGCAACTCGAATTCCTTGCGTTCGCGATCCTGGATCGCGTAGAGAATGCGCTGTGCGCTCTGATCGTAGCGATGACTCTGCCATACCGGGAGCCGGTCGGCGTCGGCTACGCGGCCGAAGAAGGCGGTGAGTTTCTGAAGGATGCTGCGTAGCGCCTTACGCATGTCGGACTCGACCAGGAAGGCGGTAAAGGCTTGTTCGTCGTCATTTGCCATTTGCAGAAGCGCGTCACCTTGGCGGTGATAGAAGTAGAATTCGCGTTTGCGCCGGGCGAAGCGTTCAACAGCCTGCGCATCCAGTGAACCGGTATAGGCACTGCTTTCATCCCACCAGTCGTTGGCCACAAGCGTGTTGTTGAGAAGAGCATCGTCGAAGATAGGATGGCAGACGCGTGATGGGTCAAAGGTCTCGCGTATAGCATCAAAAAGCGGTCCTTGCCCTAGGTAGGGCAACTGGGGCAAGGCGAGATCTGCGTTATCACTCTGACGAAGCAAAGCGGTGCAGTCGCGGTTGGCGAATAGTAGGTAGGCCACAAACCCTTCTAGATCACGCATGGTCACGTGTGTCCCGCGCCGAGTAACGGATGAGAAAACCGCCTGCAGCCGCTCTCGAATGCGGTTATTCGCACCTTGCAGGAGTATGCGGTTGCGCTCGCGGTCACAGCCTTGGCGTGGACACTGCGCACAGCGAGGTAGTAGGGCGGCATCCGTCAGCTTATCAAAGACCGCGCTGACCAAGTTCGGGCTCAACGTGTTGCGGTGACTGAGATCAAACACAACTACGTCAGTGATGGGCAGATCGGGTGGACTATCGTAGGCGATGGCTTTCACGACCTGTTGTCGTGCCCGCTGAAGCGGGATGAAGTCTGGATAGGCAGTCGCGAGTTTGAATAGCACGGATTCATTAATTGCGATGAAGTAGGGCCTGCCGGTTGCTGCCGCCTGGTGCCAGTTCTCGGCGATAACATCATTGGGCACGGCACTGGCATCGCGCTCGACTACTGCGTCCAACTCCGCGATTTCCGGTTCCAGAATGCGAAGTAGATGTGTCTTGCCATCACCAGGGTTTCCGGTGAGCACCACACTACGCCGGGCGCGAATGTGTTCCGAGATCACAGCATCCAGGTGTGTGGGCACATGTAGACGGCGTAGGTCATCAAGGGACACGTCGTCCGCGTAACCCGTGCGGCCGCGATAGAGATCGCGTACTAGTTGGCGTTGGTGCTCATCGGCTGTCATCTGCGTACCGTCCGAGCTTATCTGTGTGACGACGGGATTGGGTCGATGCTTGACTAGTGTGTATGCCCAGTCAAGCTCTGCCTGTCCACCCAGATCCCGCGATACCAAGATCTCTTCGACCCGAAATCTCTCCATTTGCATCAGTGCCGGGTCGTGCCTAATGCGGGCATCAAGCCAGCGCGCACGCCAAAAGGCCGCAATACGCTCTGTGCCTTCTGTGGGCGAAAGTGTTTCTTCCCAGATGTAGCGAGGCTGGTTGGTCATGCCCAATAGGTAATCGCGCCCGTTTTCTGCCAACCATACCCCATAGATTAGGCGCTGCATCTGGTGCTGCGCCATCTTGTCAGAGAGGACCCGTTGCCCGTCACGAAATATGGCGTCCAGTCCGCGGCGGATTATGCGCATTTTTGGGCTGACGCCTTCTCCGAGAACGTGGTTCACCTGCAAAAAATCACCGTCGGATGTCATCTCCAGTGCAGCCGTGGTCGCGTCACTGATGTGCGCAGTGCCATAGCCGACGGTAGTACCTAGATATCGTATCGGCGTCTCTGGCGCATCTTCGCGGAGCAGACCAGCAGGCAGCCTTAGCCGGTTGTACTGGCTGGCACCGGCGGTGTAAAGCGCCGTTGTGCCGATATACACGAGTTCTGCGGGACGAATAACACGCTCTCCCCTGAGCTGCGACGCGATCTCGCTCGGCATGCTGCCGTAGCGTGTTCGATAATCAGATGCGACTTGTGGAGAGCACATGAGCAATGCTGTGAGTTTGCCGGCCAGCAGATGGTTGTAAGGCGGAATCGCCCCGCACACATTCAATTCAAGAATGCTGGTACCTACGTGGCGGTTCTTGATGGACAATAGTCCATTACGCACGGCGCTGCGGCCTCGTTCACTGTCACACCAGGCTCGCCATGTCTCTTCAACATTAGGCTGTGCCAAGAACTGCTCAATCGTCAGACGCGCGCCCAGCAAGCGCGCCAACTCTCCGGAGCGCTTCTTCAGAAACAGCAGATCGTAGGCGTCTTCACTGATATTGCCAAAGCTGCTGCGTTTGAGGTCACTGCTGTCGTTGCCGCCAGCGCGCTGGTCGCGGGCCACTGTCCATTCGCGCAGTGCGTCTTCACGTTCACTGGCAAACTGACCGGCCAAGCCCGTGAGATGGCGAACTACCGCTGGTGTTGGGTTTGCCACTTCGGCCACAGTGCAGAGCTGATCCAGGCTTATCTCACCAGAAGCTTGGCGAATGTAGGAGAGCAGTCGATGAAACGCTGCGAGCACTGGTGCCTCAATTGGCAATCCGTGTGCCTTAGCTTCTGCCGTCTCTCGTTCGAGAGACGCAATGAATGAATCTACGGTCCATCCGAGAAGGTCATCGCGGGCTCCGATGAAGATCGGCGAGTTCTCCAGGGATGCAATTCCCATAACTGGATGAAGAGGTCGAGCGGCATCGCGTACGAGATAGAACATGCTGCGCCCGGGCGTATTATAGACGGGTGATGACCAAGTTAACCGAAAATAACGCCAAATGTCCTTAAGCAAAAGACCAGTATGTTGGCAGCGCTTATTATCTTCAACTAATTGAAGATAAGGCTTGATGATCTCACTCAACGCTTCGTGTCGCTCAGGAACGCCTGCGATTGCGCGAACGCGCCGCAAGTCCTCAGCAAGAGCGCGGCCATCAGCGATCAATGCAGTCACAGGTAGTCCCCTTGCAGGTGACTCCATGCTCTGCACGAACTCACGCGCCTGCAACAGCCGGGTTAGGCGTTCAGGTCGCATCATGTCGCGTCGAGCTTGTTTGTGGGCCTGGATTTCCTCAGCAGTGCGGGGATGTTCCTGAACGAATGGCGGCGCTATTTCGAAAGTCGCTGTCTGATCATTCCACGCTGGTACCCATCCAACGCGGAGCAGGTCGCGCAATAAAAGCCAAACCGCGCGGTACATAGCTTGTTGAGAGGGATTGCCCCCAGAAGTGTCTGCCCATTCTACTTCTTGACGGACAAGGGTATCCCAATCCGGCGGTGCTTGCCGCGTCAATTCCTTGGCGGCGAGGTAGAATCGTGTCAGGAACCGCTCCTGAAGCTCGGGCCGAAATGGCGCGAACTCACCAGGGGTTGGAATGTTGGGACGACATGGAATCTGAACAGCCATAGGATATCACTTTTGTTCTGTATCAATGATGGGAACACTGGATTTCATTCTAGCACAGATGTATCAAACCGACGGATCTCAAACCTTGCGTTTTTCTATGCCCATCCTGCCCATCCTGAGAAGAAGTCCGCGGATAAAGAATCGGGCAGAAAGCTCACTTATCAATCCTGACCAAGTACCGGAACTAATCCAAACACGCTTGGCCCTAGTCGGACATGCTAAGCGTTTCTCGCGTTTCTCACACTCTTGGATTTCTGAGCGGCGGCGAGGCCTTATGTTTCTTGGCACCTGATTATACTACATCTCACTTGTCAGAGAAAACCGAGAGGCGGTGAGGTTCAGCTCATATCAGTTGTTGTGCATGTCTGGAGGAATCAGCGTTGACCTGGCTAAAGTCGAACAGGAGTGCTATAATGCAGGTGTAGAGCCTTCTGTGGAGTAGCGGCTATGGGCATGTTCGACACCATCATCTTCGACCGGCCGATCCCCTGCCTCAGGTGCGGGGCGGAGATCCGCTCGGATCAGACCAAAGCCTTCGAGTGTACGCTCGACGAGTACCGGATCGGTGACTGCATTGCGCACGCCGAGGAGATCCGCATCGTCGGCGATGATCTCTACTGTGACGCGTGCAAAGCGTTCACCACGCGCTACTACCTGGCGGTCTGCCGCGGGGTCTTGGTCGGCATCGAGCAGGAGCGGGAAGCCGCCGAGGCGCTCGTGCGGAACTGCAACTTCGAGAAGCTGCTCCTCTGGTACCACGATCTCTACCGCAAGCGCCAGCGCGCCCTGGCCAATAACCGGCGCGCGGAGGCGTTCATGCGCCAGGTCTGTGAGTGGTTCGAGGGCGGTTACGACAAGCAGGTGCCGGAAGGCCTGGGTTCCCTGCGGTTCTTCTTGAGCCGGGACATCCTCGCCAAGAGCGACACCCCGTTGGCCGCGCTCCACCAGTTCCTGGCCCAGCGCAAGGCCGAGGCGAAGGCCGGCGATGACAACGGACAGATGACCTTGTGGTGAAGGGACATGGCGCGTAGACTGGATCGCCTTTCAGGGGTAGACATGGAGTTCGGTTGTTCGGGTGAGTACTTATCGCCCCGATTAGATGAGTCTAATCCTTGTCTTGGATGTCAGCCAAAAACAGAACTCAGCTTATGCGCGATAGATACTGCTGCGATCCTGCTCTTCGGTTGCATGTGTAGTGCTGACGCCTGGTGGCTCGGCGAGCAACCCACGGTGCATCCCTGCCTCGCGCGGCTGTCAATCGCTCCGTGACAATATCCGTTGGAGGGGAAGTCCAGCATGTGTCGTGTTCTTTTGTCAGCTGGCTACCCCAATGAGCCCCAGGTTGGTGAGCCGAATGACCATGGCTTGCAAGCTCACACGGTAGCGATTGGCTAGTTTGCTTACCTGTTCATCGTCCTCGTAATCTACCCTATGCCCGTGAAGGTCACGTTCCAGCATGGCAGCGGGCATCAGAAGCTCTGCGGCAAACTCGTTCGCCTCGATCTCGCTGATGTCCGTTGCCTGTGAGGATTTCTCGTTGCGCCAGGCCACTCGAAAATCGCGATCAAGATGTAACTTGGTTGCCGAGTGCAGACAGAGATGACCAAGCTCATGAGCTATGGTGAAACGCTGACGGGTTTTCGCGTGCAGTGCGTTCACGCCGATTATCGAGCGGGCACCATCTTGATAGAGCATACCCGAGATATCGCCTCTATCACCGTCGAAAGGAGCGAATCGAACATCTGCATCACATAACTTCGCTATGGCTTCCACGGGAATGGGCGGTTCAGTGATGCCGGCGCGCGCCAGCAACCCTTCGACCACTGGTCGAAGGCGTTTTTGCCTTGCTATCAAGGTCATTTTACTCCCCCCTTTTGCCCGGTGCCAACAGTTGTCTCACCCATTGTTTCACTGCTGCGGACTCCGTGCTCAGGTTTTCCTCCACGGTTTCATCCCTGGCAGCAGATACGACCGATGGTAGCAATGTCAGTGGCGATATGTTCAGTGCTTGTGCAATTGCATAGAGAGTGTGGATTTGTATTCGCTGCTTGCCCTTCTCGATGTTTGTGATCGAAGTGCGCGTCAAACCGACGCGTTCGGCCAACTCATCCTGCCTAAGGCCAGCAGCCTCACGGCCCTTTCTGATCATTCTCCCAACGGCCAAATAGATCGCGTCTTCCGATTCCATGCAGTTATTTATCCTCAAGCGTAGTATGCTATGTTGTCACCAAAATGTCAACATCACACACTGTCAAGGTAGTTATCCTGGTAATGTTAGCTTAGTTGACGTATCAATAAGCACAAGGTATAATTGAGGCCGAACCTGCCGAGCGCTAGCGCGTCTAGGGTGATCACGAGGGTCTGATCGGAAGACTCACAGGTCTGAACGCGATTAGGTAACCGGGCAGATTGGGGCGTCGGCAAGCCGGAAGACTTAATAGAGAATGCATATGATGATAACGAATCCACAGCTGCAAGCCGTTGATGCGGCAGATGTTCTGATCATAACCGCTCTGCCGGAAGAGCGTGCGGCAGTGTTGGCTCACTTGGTCAGCCACGAGACAGTTCGTACTGCTGAAAGCTTCACCTACTATACCGGGATGATGGCGGCCTGTGATGGCTCCCGGCAGATCAGGGTCGCGGTGACCATGCTAAATCAAACAGGCAACATTGAGGCAGCCAGCCATGCAAGCTCGGCAATACGCTTTCTACAACCGGAATGCATACTGATGGTTGGTATTGCCGGAGGGCTACGTGGGCGGGTACTACTTGGCGATGTGATCGTGGCCGAACACATATGGTACTACGAGCCAGCAAAGCAGAAGCCTGGTGACACGCAGCGGCGCCCGACGGTGCACCCTTCCGACCCATATTTGCTCGACTGGGCGAAGAACTTTGAAGACGCGTCTTGGCCCCACCTGATCCCTGTGGAGCGGCCCGCCGGTGGCACGACTGACATCCCGAACGTGCACTTCGGGCCAGTCGCTGTGGGAGAGAAGGTCGTGGCGGATCCGGCATTCCTCGGAGAGCTCCAGCACCTACAACCTAAGCTGCTGGCTGTTGAGACCGAGTCTTTCGGAATCGCGATCGCTGCGGCACGCGCGCCGAATCGTCCACGCTTCCTGGCTATCCGAGGTGTCTCAGACTATGCGGATGTGACGAAAGATGATGCGTGGCATGACTACGCTGCCGCCGCGGCGGCAGCGTTCGCTTTTGGTTTGATCCGTTCTGGCTGCACTTGCCGACGTACATTGCCACCTACAGCTGGCGACCCGGTCAGCCTGATCACAATTAGGCATCAGTCCATGGATCCGATCGCACCAAGAGCGATTGCACAGTCGTTACCGCCCCAGCTGCAAAACGCCGCGATTGCGGAACTTGTCGTGGACCAAACTGATCTATGTGTACAAGGGCGACTCATTGAACCTCTGCAAGCTGTTCAGAGACAGACACATCTCAACGCGCAGGTCATCGATTTGCTCGCGCATGATCCAGGTGCTTACGTTGCATACTATGGAATTGCTCACATACCTCTTCTCGTTCTCGCAGGTTATGAGCTATCAAACCAGGACTTTCGCTTACACCGGCTGAAACGCCGGGATCCGCGGGTTACGCAACTC
>CAYYTK010000023.1:0-74629 GCA_964474695.1 uncultured Anaerolineales bacterium | reverse complement strand
ATTCGCAATTCGTGATTCGCCATTCGCAATTCGTGATTCGCCATTCGCAATTCGTAATTCGCAATTCGCCTGGCTCCCCCAGTCCCCCTATCTGTTCAACGCGACTGCGGCCGACAACATCCGCCTGGGCCGGCCCGACGCGCCCCAGGAAGCGGTCGTGCGCGCGGCCGAGGCGGCCGGCGCCGATGCCTTCCTCCGCGCCTTGCCCGCCGGCTACGATACGGTGATCGGCGAGCGCGGCGCGCGGCTCAGCGGCGGGCAGGCCCAGCGCATCGCGCTGGCGCGCGCGTTCCTGCTGGATGCCCCGCTGGTGGTGCTGGACGAACCGACCGCCAGCCTGGACCCGGACACCGAAGAGGCAGTGCAGGCGGGCATCGAACGCCTGCTGGCAGGCCGCAGCGCCCTGATCATCGCGCACCGGCTGCACACCGTGGCTGCCGCCGATCGCATCCTGGTCATGGAGCAGGGCCGCATCGTCGAGTCCGGCGCGCACCAGGAGCTTCTGGCCCGCCGCGGGGCCTATTGGCGCCTGCTCGCCGCCGCAGACGGAAGCGACCTTCCCATCGACAACGACCCGGCCGGACTGGAGGCTTTAGCCGGTCCCTCTCCCAGCGGCGACAACCGGCTGAAGCCTCGATTCCGAAACGGCATCCGCGTTCCATCCCCGTCCCCCCTCCGCCTGCTGCTCGGCTTCCTGGCCCCCTTCTGGCCCTGGGCCGCGTTGTCGGTGCTGCTGGGGTTCCTCACCATCGGCTCCAGCATCGGGCTGCTGGCCCTCTCGGCCTGGCTGATCGCCACGGCCGCGCTGCAGCCTTCGGTCGCGGTGCTGCAGGTGGCGATCGTCGGCGTGCGCTTCTTCGGCATCGCCCGCGGGCTGTTCCGCTACCTGGAGCGCCTGGTCTCCCACCAGGTCACCTTCCGGCTGCTGGCCGAGCTGCGCGTCTGGTTCTACAGCGCGATCGAGCCGCTCGCGCCCGGCCGCCTGGCTCGCGCGCACAGCGGCGACCTGTTGAGCCGGATCGTCTCCGATATCGGCACGCTGGAGAATTTCTATATCCGCGTGCTCGCGCCGCCGTCGGTGGCGCTGCTGAGCGCGGCGCTGGCCCTCCTGCTCGTAGGGAGCTACCACAGCAGCCTGGTGCTCCCGTTCCTGGGCTTCCTGGCGTTGGCCGGCATCGCGACGCCGCTCCTGGCGCAGGCGCTGGCGCGGCCGATCGGCCGGCAGTTGGCGGAACGCCGCGCGGCGCTGAACGCGGCCCTGGTCGACGGCATCCAGGGCGCCGCGGATCTGACGGCCTTCGGCGCCGCGGCCGGGCACGCGCTGCGCATCCGGTCGTTGAGCGCCGAGCTGGCCGCGTCACAGGCGCGCATAGCGGTCATCACCGGCCTGAGCGCGGGGCTGGAGAGCCTCTGCACCTGGCTGGCCGTTGCCGGGGTGCTGGCGGCCGCCGTGCCGCTGGTGGCGGCAGGCAAGCTGGCGGGGGTCAGCCTGGCCGTGCTGGCGTTGGCCGTCATGGCCAGCTTCGAGGCGGTGCTCCCGCTGCCGCAGGCCGGCCAGGCCCTGGAGTCCAGCCTGGCCGCGGCCCGGCGCTTACTGGAGCTGGCGGCGCCCGGCGATGGGGAGCCCGGCGGCGGGGAGTCTGGTGGCGGGGAGCCCGCCGCCCGGAAGTCGCGGCTGCCACATGTCAGGACAAAGAATCACCCGAGCACCCTGAGCGGAGGCGCCGGGCCGCTGCCCGGCGTCCGCAGTCGAAGGGGCGACCCCCTGCGAAGTCGGCGTGCGCCGACTGAAATTCAATCCGCCGGAATAGAGGCTTCAGCCGGTCTCGCCGGACAACAGGCGCAACGGGAGGACGCCTTAAGTCCAGCAGATCACCTGAGCATTCGTTCCGGGGCGGCTGCGCCGGCCCTGCGCGTGCAGGGATTGACGCTGCGCTACGCGGCCGATGAGCCGCCCGCGCTGGCGGATGTCAGCTTCGAAGCGTCCGCCGGCCAGCAGATTGCGATCATCGGGGCCAGCGGCGCGGGCAAGTCGACGCTGTTCGGCGCGTTGCTGCGTTTCTGGGACTACGAGCGCGGGGAGATCACCCTGGAAGGCCACGATCTGCGCTCGCTCGACCCGGAGGCGGTGCGCCGCCGGATCGGCGTGGTGACCCAACAGACCCACCTGTTCAACGCCACCGTGGCCGAGAACCTGCGGCTGGCCCGGCCCGACGCCGCGCAAGCCGAGCTGGAGGAGGCCGCGGCCGCCGCGCAGATCCATGATTTCATCCTGACGCTCCCCCAGGGGTATGCCACCCCGATCGGCGAGCAGGGGTGGCAGCTCAGCGGCGGCGAACGGCAGCGCCTGGCCATCGCGCGCGCGGTCCTGAAGGACGCGCCCATCCTGCTGCTGGACGAGCCAGCCGCGAACCTGGACGCGGCCACCGAGCGCGCGCTGCACCGCACCCTGGCGCCGCTGATGGCCGGCAAGACGACCCTCGTCATCACCCACCGCCTCGAGCGGCTCGCCGGCGCGGATCGGATCCTGGTCCTGGCCGGCGGGCGCCTGGTCGAGCAGGGCAGCCACGCCGAGCTGTTGGCCCGCGATGGCCTCTACCGGCGCCTGTGGCGCCGCCAGCGGGAGCTGATAGAAGCGTGAGATAGGGTGAGGCCCCAGAGCTATAAGGGGTGTTTTGGCCGCCGGCCGGCGGCCAAAACACCCCACTTAAGAGCACCGGTTCGGCTTTTTGCGCGCGCATTGGGCTATGGTATAATTGACATCTTGACTAGAAGGCCCCAGCACACCTACTGGGGTTCTCTTTTGAATTGGAGGCAAGGTAACCTGTGAAGATCTATCTCTACCTGGCGCAGATCGTCCTGTCCCTCGTCATTATCGGGCTTACCCTGGTGCAGGCCAAGGATGCCGGGCTCAGCAGCATGTTTGGTTCCGGTGACATGGGCGTGTACAAAACCCGCCGCGGCGTCGAAAAGACGTTGTTCAATGCCACCATCGTCTCGGGATCGCTGCTCCTGGTGCTGGCGCTCATCACCGTCATCGTCGCCGGCTGAAGTTGGGCAGATACCTTCGTTGGCAAGCGGTCATCGCCCTGTTGGGCATCGTCCTGTTGATCGCCTTGCTGCGCTACACCGCCTATAATTTCACCAGCGTGATCATGCCCGATCGCGGCGGCACGCTGGTGGAAGGGGTGGCGGGCAACCCCCAATACCTCAATCCCCTCCTCAGCCAGTACAACCAGGTGGATGGGGATCTCTGCCCCCTGCTTTTCAACGGGCTGTCCCGCCTGGATGAGCACGGCAACGTCGTGAATGACCTGGCCGCCGCCCTCACCGTCAGCCCGGATGGCCTGGTGTATGATTTCACGCTGCGCTCCGGCCTGCATTGGCACGATGGCGTCCCCGTCACCGCGGCCGACGTGCTGTACACCGTCGGCGTGATGCAGTCCGACGACTTCCCCGGCGTGGCCTGGCTCAAGGACCTGTGGCAGATCGTCGAAGCCTCCGCGCCCGAAGGGCCGGACGGGCTGGCCGTGCGCTTCACGTTGAAGCAGCCGTTCGCACCCTTCCTGGACTACACCACCATCGGCCTCCTGCCCTTGCATCTGTGGGAGAAGGTGCCGGTGGCTGACCTGCAGCTCTCGCAGCTCAACACCCGGCCCATCGGGACCGGCCCGTTTCTGGTGAGCAGCATCACGGCCACCCGGCTGGACCTGGCTGTCAATCCGCGCTACCACGGGGCCGCGCCCTACCTCACGGGGATCACCTTCCGCTTCTACCCCGATCATCAAAGCCTGCTGCCGGCCTACAAGCGCGGCGAGATCGACGCCATCAGTTGGGTCTGGCCCGATGATCTGGTTGAGGCCGGCAAGCAGCCGGACCTGGAGCTCTTCTCCGCGCCGATCGCCGGCTACACCCTGGTCTATCTGAATCAGCAGAACACCAATGTGCCCTTCTTCAAGGAGGCGGCCGTGCGCCAGGCGCTGCTGTTGGCCCTGGACCGGCAGACGCTGGTGGATACGCTGCAAGGCGGTCAGGGGGTGGTGGCGCATACGCCGATCCTCCCCGGCTCGTGGGCCTACGACGCTGAGGTCAAGCAATACGCCTACGATCCGGCGGCTGCCGCGCAACTGCTCGATGCGGCCGGCTGGATCGACAGCGACGGCGACGGCGTGCGCGACCGGGACGGGGTCAAAATGGCCTTTGTGCTGTTGGGCCAGGAAGCGCGCTGGCTCGATGCGCTGTCGGCCGCCTGGGCCAAAATCGGCGTCCAGGCCGTGCCGCAAACGGTCAGCCTGGCCGGCCTGACCCGTGACTTCCTCGTCCCGCACACGTTCGATGCCGCCATCGTCAGTTGGGAGTTCCCCGGCGACCCGGACCCCTACCCGCTCTGGCACTCGACGCAGGCCGCGTCCGGCCAGAACTACGCGGGATGGGCCAGCCGGCCGGCCGACGAGGCGATCGAACAGGCCCGCTCGCTCAACGATCGGGAGCTGCGCCGCGGCTACTACCTGCAATTCCAGGCCGCGTTCGCCGACGAGGTCCCCGCGCTGCTGCTGTATTACCCCGTCTACACCTACGGGGTGCGCTCGAAGATTCACGACGTGCAGATGGGACCACTGAACAGCTCGGCCGATCGGTTCCGCAGCATCACCGACTGGTACATCGTCACCAAGCGCATCACTGTCAACAACTCGGCCGGACTTGACAGCACAAAGCAGTAGTGGTATAAAGCAAAGCACAACGGAACAGCCAAGCCGAAGTGGCGGAATGGCAGACGCGCTAGGTTCAGGACCTAGTGAGGAATAACCCTCGTGAGGGTTCAACTCCCTCCTTCGGCACCACCAATGACCGAATCCTACGGCGTGTTTCGTCGTAGGATTCTGTGTTTGTGAACCTGAAGCGGTCAGGGAGAGTGCGATGGCCACTCAGCGCTGGTTGCGGTACTTGCCTGGCAGATCCCACCTGCTGCTCTTTGCGTGCCTGGCGGCTGTGGTCGTTTTCGTCTTCGGCTTCCTGGACCTGGCCGTGACCGGGCAGGCGCTGCAGAACCGTTACGACCGGGCCGCGGCCAGGGTCGAACGGCTGGAGCTGCAAAATGCCCAGCTCCAGCAGGGCCTCACCCGGGCGCAAGAGGGGCAGAACCTGCCCGATCGCGCGTGGCAGTACTTCGGCAAGGTGCCGGCCGGGGCCAGCATCATCATCGTGGAACCCGAAACCGCGCCGGAGACAGCGCCGGCCGCGGCCCAACCGGCGGAAAAGCAGCCCTTCTGGGTCGATCTGTGGAACCGCCTGACCCAGCCTTGACAGGCCGGTAGTTTAGAGTATAATAGATTTTGTGACGCGGGGTGGAGCAGTGGCAGCTCGTTGGGCTCATAACCCAAAGGTCGCAGGTTCGAATCCTGCCCCCGCAACCTTGAAAGGCCTGACAGCCTAAGACTGTCAGGCCCTTCTTTTTGCCCTAAGATGCTAAAGGGGAACAGCATGGAAGATTCGACTTTGCGCTCGTCTACCTGGCAGAGATTGATCTCTTTTATGTCATCCCTGTCGACGTCTTTCTCAGCTATAAGAGCGGGATTTCCCTGGTGGAAGCCGCCAGGCGGCAGCGCAAACCGCGCTCGGCGGGCTACCGGGACGCCTGGGATTTGATCGTGGCGTGGGCCGCCGCCCATTCGAGAGGTCGGGACGAGGTGAGCAGCGAGGCGCAAGCCGCCGTAATTTGACCGCGCGGCGCTATCCGCGTATAATCTTGAGTAGTTATGGCGATGTAGCTCAGTGGCAGAGCAAGCGGCTCATAATCGCTGGGTCCTCAGTTCAAGTCTGAGCATCGCCACCTACCACAGCCCCTTGTGGCGCCGCGCGCACCCCAAGGGGTTTTTTATGTCTGTAGAGCGAGCGATTCGCCCTGTGGCGTCGCCAACAAATCACCGGGTCCTACCAGCAGGATCCCTTCATCTCGCGCCGCGGCCGCCAGCCCGGGCGTGAAGGCGCGAGCAAAGAGAGCATAGTGTAGCTTTGCCCCGGTCGTCCTGGCGCCCTTCTCAGAGGCTGCCAGCACATGAGCCTTGCGCTTGAGATCGTCGAGGATGTTCGTGCCGACCGGGCGAACGGTCCATTTGCACTCGCCGACCAGCAGCGCGTCCTCTCCTACTGCCAGCAGATCGATCTCTTCCTCGTTGTTCCACCAGGCTCCGATGCGCTGCGGCATGAAGGGCAGCCGCTGGAGCGCAGCCTGTTCGGCCACCCAATCGCGGCACAAATCCTCGAACACCGGGCCGGTGAACTGGCTGAGCTCGTCGGCAACCAACCGGGCGATGGGCGCCGTGTGCCCGACCTCCAGAGTCGAAAAGTACGGCGCCACGAAGCGGAACCAGAACGCCAGGAAGGGGTCGCGCAGGCGGTAGAGGCCCGCGCCGGCTTTTGTCCGGCTGACGCTCGGTGACGGGCACCCGGCGCTCGACCAGGTGCAAGTCCTGGAGGATGGCCAGGTAGCGCGACGCGGGGCCGCGCTCCATGCCGGTGGCCTGGCTGATCTCGTTCAGTCGCGTTTTGCCTTGGGCAATCGCCTGCAGCAGGGCAAAATAGTTGCGCGGTTCCTGGAGCTCCTCACGCAGCAGGAACTGCGGCTCCAGATAGAGGTAGCTCGCCGGGTTCAGGATACGCTGCTCGACATTGACCAGCAACGGCTCGCGACTGTCCCACTGGGTCAGGTAGGCGGGGATACCGCCCAACACGGCGTAGGTCTCGATCTGCTGCACCGCATCGTAAGCCGGGAAAAGTGCAGCGGCCGCCCGCAGCGGCAGCGGCCGCAGGTGGATCTGACCGGTGCGCCGGCCGTACAGCGGCGCCCGGTATTCGAGCAGTTCGCGCTCCATCATGCCGATGTGCGAGCCGCACAAGATCAGCATGAGCCGGGTGTGTTGCAGGCGCTCGTCCCAGACCTTCTGCAGGACCGATGGGATGCTGGGGTCGGCGTTGGCCAGGTAGGGGAACTCATCGATCACGACCACCAGCCGGCGCTCTGCGGCCAGCTCGCCCAGGGCCAGGAAGGCCCGCTCCCAGCTCTCATAGCTGTAGCCGGCTGCGCCTCCGCCCGGATGATCGGCCTGCCAGATCGCGTCGGTGAAGCTGCGCCGCAACAGCGCCTCCGAGCTCGGGCTGGCGACCCAGAAGGCGCTGGGCTGATTCTCACAGAAGGCGCGCAGCAGGGCAGTCTTGCCGACGCGGCGCCGCCCGTAGACGACGATCAACTCGGCGCGTTCGGAGCGCCAGGCGGCTTCCAGGGAAGCTAATTCAGATTCGCGATCGACGAACATAGTGCGCCTCTCTAGTCTAATTGAAGTTAGTCTAATTCTAATTAGACTAAGCTTTCGTCATTTGGTGCGATTAGGCAAGTCCGGATCAGCGTGGGGAGCTTGAAACAGCAGCTCGACGATCCTGCCTATCCGCAGGTCACCTATCGTCGCGGCGCAGGTGGTCAGCCTGAGCCGGTGCTGCGGGAGCATGACGGTGTCCAAACTTTTCACTTTCAACATCAGGGATTTCAAAGCGCTGGCAGCCATCTACGAGCGGCATGGCGGCATCATCCTGGCCGCGCAGCGCAGTTGGACGCCGTCCGAGCTGATTGACGCGCTGGATCGTGCGCGGCGGCTACCAGCCTGCGCCAAACTGGATTAACTGCGCCGCTCGTGATGCTGTCTGAGACTGCGCGGGTTGCGACAGTTGCGACCGTGTGCTAGAATCAGTGGCAGTCCAGGTTGAGGGCTGTTGGGGGTAGATGTTCAGGGGGGTCGAGTTAAGGCCGCAGCCCTTTGGTGGGGTTGCGGCTTTTGTTTGGAAGGGACGGGAGTTCGGCTCCTGGTTTCTGATTCCTGACTCCTGATAAGGGGGCGCGTATGGCGGATGAAGAACAGCTTCGGATTTTGCGGGAAAAGGGTGTGGAGGCGTGGAACCGGTGGAGGGAGGAGCATCCGGACGTGCGGGCGGACCTCTTCGGGGCGGACCTCAGCGGGGCGGACCTCGGCGAGGCGAACCTCCACGAGGCGGACCTCCGCGCGGCGGACCTCTGGAGGGCGGAGCTCAGCGGGGCGGTGGTTGGTTGGACGCGGTTCAGAGCCAGTCGCTGCCGTTCAACCGATGAGGTCGTTGGAGGATGCTGGCAAATCAAGCTTGATAAGCGGAGGAACGGATGACCACTCAGAAGATGATTGACCGAGCATATCTCGCGTTACCGTATCTCGTCCACTTTGCCAACCGCAATCGCGAGGTTACCTATGGGGAGCTTTCCGGGCTCATAGGGGTACACTGGCGCAGCGCGACCCACTGGCTCGGCTACATTCGCGATGAAATCTGCGTGCCGCGCGGCCTGCCTCTACTCACGGCAATTGTCGTCAATAAGCACACCAGACTGCCCGGCTCCGATTGGCTGCCCGAAGGCACAGAAGATCTCTCGCCAGACGAGTATCGGCGAAAGTATCTTGTCTACCGAGACCAGGTATATCGCTATGGTGGCTGGGATTCGCTGCTTCAGGATCTAGGAATTGCCCCTATATCGGTGCCAGACGAATAGGGCATCCACTCACGCCTGGCAGCCGAAACAGAGCGCCGTCCGCGGGTGCGGCTGGACGATGCGGTGCTGGAGACGGACGAACCGTGGGCAGCCAAGGTGCGGCAGCGGCATATCGGGGATTTCCGGGGGTGGAAGGAGCATGATGCGTATCGGGAGGGGTTCGAGCGGTTGATGCGGGACCTCAAGGCGGAAGGATGAAGGATGAAGCGATCCTGCGGATCGTTGAAGGATGAAGGCGGAAGCGGGGGACGGGGGATGGGGTGGACGAGGGGGCTGGGTGATGGTGCTGGGTTTTAGGTTGTCTGGGCGTTGTGTTCTTGGAGATACGCGCCTGCATGAGCAGCCAACTTGTTGCAGCGATGGCGCGGGTTATTGCAGGAGGCCCGAATGGTCGCTAGCACAGCCCTACGGACCTTGACTTTCTGTTATCCCTAGGCGAAGTATGTCTTTACTCGATCTTCCATCTATAGCCGCATAGGTCGCATTGGTAGTATCCCGTTGGCCTATTTGTGATGATAAATCCGATGATCCATCCTATGCAGAAGGTGAGTAGGCCCACTATGAGCCACATCAGGGCCTCTCCCGTACTCATCCCTCTGGTCTCCTGACTAACCTTGAATCCGCCGCAGTGAGGGCAACAAACTTGTTCCACGCTCTCGTCTCCTTTCGATGTAGAAGCCCATTGAGATGTGACAGTGCAAAGGGTGTCAACTACGTCCGATGATAATGCTAAACTGATTTTGGGTCAAGTGGCTGGCCGGATGATGGGGTCCGAGGTTGGACGGCTTGCCACAAGTGAGACAGCGTGCTAAAATCGCTGGCAGTCCAGGTTGAGGGCTGTTCAGTATAGATGTTCGAGGTGTCGAGTGAAGGCCGCAGCCCTTTGGTGGGGTTGCGGTTTTTGTTTGGAAGGGACGGGAGTTCCGACTTCTGATTTCTGACTCCTGACTCCTGATAAGGGGGGGCGCGTATGGCGAATGAAGAGCATCTTCGGATTTTGAAAGAGGGTGTGGAGGCGTGGAACCGGTGGAGGGAGGAGCATCCGGACGTGCGGGTGGACCTCCGCAGGGCGAAGCTCCACGGGGCGGACCTCCACGGGGCGGACCTCCGCGGGGCGAACCTCCGCCTGGCGGACCTCAGCGGGGCGGACCTCAGCGAGGCGAAGCTCTGGCAGGCGGACTTCCGCGGGGCGAGACTTCGCGGGGCGGACCTCCACGGGGCGGACCTCGGCGGGGCGGACCTCTACGAGGCGGACCTCAGCGGGGCGTTCCTCGTCGAGGCGGACCTCGGCTGGGCGAAGCTCGGCGGGGCGGACCTCCGCAGGGCGAACCTCTACAGCGCGGACCTCAGCGGGGCGGAGCTCGGCGGGACGGAGCTCGACGGGGCGGAGGTTGGTTGGACGGTGTTTGGGGATGTGGATCTGAGCGGGGTGAAGGGGTTGGAAACGGTGAAGCACGATGGCCCTTCGACGATCGGGATTGACACGATTTATAAGTCGAAAGGCAAGATTCCGGAGGCCTTTCTGCGCGGGGCCGGCGTGCCGGAGGAGTTCATCACGTATATGGGGTCGCTGGTGGGGCGGGCGATCGAGTATTATTCGTGCTTTATCAGTTATTCGAGCAGGGATCAGGCGTTTGCGGAGCGGCTGCACGCCGACTTGCAGGCCAAGGGGGTGCGGTGTTGGTTCGCGCCGGAGGAGATGAAGATCGGGGACAAGATCTGGGACCGACTGGATCAGTCGATCCGGCTGCACGACAAGCTGCTGGTGATCCTGTCGGAGCACTCTATCGGCAGCGCGTGGGTGGAGGACGAGGTGATGACGGCGTTCGAGGAGGAGCGGAAGCGGCACAAGATCGTGCTGTTCCCGGTGCGGCTGGATGATGCGGTGATGGAGAGTAAGGAGGCGTGGGCCGGGTTGGTGCGGCAGCGGCACATCGGAGATTTCCGGGGGTGGAAGGAACATGACGCGTATCGGGAGGGCTTTGAGCGGTTGATGAGGGATTTGAAGGCGGAGGCAGCGGATCAGAACGGATAAAGTGAGCTCGGATGCTTGACAACATCTCAATATTGTTGTATTGTTGTGGATGCCGGAGGAGGAACGCTTGGATTTCGCCATCGAGCTATATGAAAGCCCAAATGGAAGACAAGAAAACCAATTTTGATCGCTACCTGGAGCGCAAACTCCAGGATGCCGATTTCCGCGCCCGTTTTGAGGCGGCAGACCGGGCCTGGGACATCGCCCTGCAGCTCGCCGCCCTGCGCCGGGCGCGCGGGCTGACCCAAAAGCAGGTCGCCGAGCTGCTCGGCACCAAACAGCAAGCCATCGCCCGGCTCGAAGACCCCGCCTACACCGGCCACAGTCTCAGCATGGTGCGCAGATACGTCGAGGCGTTGGGGGCCAGGCTGGATGTGACCATCGTGCCGGCCGAAGCCAGCGGCGCGTACGCTGCACGGAGCAGCCCCAAGCCGCTGTTCGTGCACGAGGAGCAAAGTGACTACTGAATTAACACGATTCCACGATTCGATGATTTGAAGGCGGATGAAGATGTGGGCCAATTCTCACAAGGAGAGCGTATGCCAAGCAGAAGCCTGAGTGATGAGTCCTATGTTATCGACCTGTGTGACGAAGTACTGGGTGCAGCAGCGTTACGTCAGCACAGATTTGATTTCCTGCGCGGTGACGCTCGGCCCGGCAAGCAAGGGGTGCGGCTGCCGGTGGACGCCTACTACCCGGCACGGCAGCTCGTTATTGAATACCGCGAACGCCAGCACACCGAAGCGATCCCGCTTATGGATCGACGCATGACGGTCAGCGGCGTAGACCGCGGTGCGCAGCGGGCCATCTACGATCAGCGCCGGCGTGATACCCTTCCAAGGCACGGCATCACGTTGGTGGAGCTATCCTACGCTGATTTCGCGCATGACGACCACAAGCGCTTGTGCCGGCGTCGGGATGAGGATTTGGAGGTGGTCCGCCGGGTGCTGAATCCGTGGGTTTGGAATCGGGAGGCTGATCGTGAAGAAATGGTATAACGAAGAATATGAATGGGAAATCGAGGTAACAGGGTTTCTTCGAGGTGACCACACAGAAAGATATTGCCGAAACGGTGAGGAAATCGGAGATACATACACCTGCACGTATGGCTGTCCAGTAAACGAGAGTGGACAAGGTATTTGCTCCAAAGTCATGATGATGATGTTCCCAATTATGGAAGCGGTCAGAAGCGGCGGAGATTTGGAGAACATTGGTGGAAACAGCAAATACTGCAAGGAAATCGTCTGCCCGGATGGTTGTGTTATGTTTAGGATGGCTGCGAAAAAGACCGGAAACGAGAATTTCTTCAAGGGAAAGTTTTCCGGGTAGATGAAGTATGATCCCAGGCTTTTGCCCGGCTGTGGGAAAAAGTTCTGGAGAGGAAACCCTGGCGGGAAATCCCCTAACGAAAACCCATTGACAACGGCCCGGATTTTTGATATGATTCGGAAACGATGCCGGTAACGATACCGGAATCGTTTCCGATCAAGTCATCAGCGTGTGTTATGCGGCAAAAGGGCAGCTTACGCACGATTGAAGGGCCGGGGAAGCGCCATGGGGAGCTCTCGCAGTCACCATACCAGGGGCATCACCATCCAGGATGTGGCTCGCGCCGCAGGGGTGTCGGTTTCGACGGTTTCGCGCGTCCTCAACAACAAGGATGATGTTGCACCCGAGACATTCCAGAGGACGCAAGACGTCATCGCCGAGCTCGGCTACACCACCAACCTGGCGGCCCGGAGCCTGCGCAGCCGGCGCACCGGTGTGATCGGCCTCATCATGCCGGAGTTGGACGATCCGTTCTGTCTCCAGATCCTCAAGGGCATCAACCAGGCCATCCTCGCGCTGGATTACGACTTGATCGCCTACACCAGCGGCAGCCGCAAGCGGCGCTCCAAGGCCGAGCGAGAACAGCACTACGTTTCACTGTTGGCCGACAGCATCACCGACGGGGTGATCCTCGTCACCCCAGCCGCAACCAGGTTTACCACAGCAGCTCCCATCGTAGCCATCGACCCTAACAACGAGTGCCATAGCTGTGTCGAAGTCACCGCCAAAAACCACGCCGGCGCGCTGGCAGCGACAGAGTACCTGATCAGTCTGGGTCATCGGCGCATCGGCTTTATCGGCGGCCGTCTCGATCTGCGGTGCGCCCAACAGCGCCTGCAAGGCTATCAGGACGCACTGCGCCAGGCAGCCATCGCGGCGGACCCGGATCTGATCACGATCGGTGACTTTTCGCGGCCGACCGGCCGCGAGTGCGCTCAGCGCTTGCTGGGGCTGGCTCAGCCGCCGACCGCGATCTTTGCCGCCAACGACCAATCGGCCATCGGCGCCATCGAGGCGGCGCGTGCGTCCGGGCGGCGCGTCCCCGCCGACCTGTCGGTGATCGGATTCGACAACATCCCCGAAGGGGCCTACTTCCATCCCGCCCTCACCACTGTAGATCAATTCATTGTCAAGATGGGCTACGTGAGCACGGAAATGCTGATACGCCGGATCCAGGGAGAACCTCCAGACAGCAGCTACGAGATGCCTACCGAGCTCGTCATCCGGGATTCATGCCAGGCTCTGAAAGGAGGGGATAAGGAATCGGACAGAACATGACGCCAGGGAACAGCAGTCTATCAAACCACCACACCCATTCCAAGGGAGGAAAGCCAAAATGCGTAAGTCAATCCTGTCTGTCATCGCTCTAGTGGCAGTGATGAGCATGCTCATCACCTCCTGCGTCGCCCCAACGCCGCAGGTTGTCGAGAAGACGGTCGTCGTTCCTCAAACTGTCGTCGCACAGCAGACGGTCGTCGTTCCCCAAACCGTCGTCGCGCAGCAGACGGTCGTCGTCGCTGCAACGGCCGAGCCTGCAAAGCAAGTGGAAGTCAACTGGTGGCACATCTCAACCAAAGATCCAGGTCTGACCTACTGGCAAAAGCTGGCCGATGACTATATGGCCACTCACCCGAACGTGACCATCAAGATCACGGTGCTCGAAAACGAAGCCTTCAAGACCAAGTTGACCACCGTCATGCAGTCCGGCAATCCGCCCGACATCTTCCAGAGCTGGGGCGGCGGCACCATGGTGGAGCAGGCCAAGGCCGGGTTGCTGAAGGACATCACGGCTGACGTCGATGCCAATGGCGGCGCCTGGCGGAACACGTTCGCGCCCGGCGCGCTGGCTGTCTACTCCTACGAGGGCAAGCAATATGGCGTACCGTGGGACATGGGCATGGTCGGCTGGTGGTATAACAAGGATCTCTTCGCCAAGGCCGGCATCGCGGCCCCACCCACCACATGGACCGAATTCCTGGATGATGTGAAGGCGCTCAAGGCTGCCGGAATCACCCCCATTGCCTTGGGTGAGAAGGATGCCTGGACCGGCATGCACATCTGGTCGTATCTCGCCACGCGCATCGGCGGCCAGCCCGCCTTTGAAGCAGCACTGAATCGCACCGGTTCCTTCGCAGACCCGGCGTTCGTTCAGGCCTTTGAGAAACTCCAAGAGCTGATCGCGCTTGAACCGTTCCAGCTCGGCTTCCTCGGCAACACCCACGACGAGATGCAGGCGACCTTCGGCAACGGCCTGGCCGCCATGGAGCTGTCGGGCCAGTGGGCCCCCTCCGTTGAATCGGCCAATGCCGCCGACAAGAAGGGCGTCGTCAATCTGGGCATGTTCGGCTTCCCTGCTATCGAGGGCGGTGTGGGTGCGGCAACCGACGTCATCGGTGGCGGTAACGGTTTTGCGATCGGCAAGAATGCGTCGCAAGAAGCCGTTGATTTTGCCAAGTATCTGACGACCGCGGCCGCCCAATCACAGATGGCCTCGTTGGGTATGGGCATCCCCGTGGTGAAGGGCAGCGAAGTCGGCCTGAAGGATGCCAATATGGTCGAGGTCCAGAAGGCGTTCGCGGCTGCCGAGTACTTCCAACTGTACTATGATCAATTCCTGCCTTCGGCGGTCGGCGATGCGATCAACGCCGCCGTGCAGACCGTCTTCGCGGGCACGGCCGGGCCTGAAGAGGCTGCCAAAGCGATCGAAGACGCCGCAGTAAAGTACATGAAGTAAGATAGGCGCCCACAAGTCTGTGCGCCCACAAGTCTGTGGAGATCGGGATGACCCGATCTCCACAGATCCCTGGTGTTCAGAGCAAGGAAAATCCTCCATGGAGCTACCGGCCGCTCGCGGTGTAATAGGGCCGAACCTGCGCAGTTCGAGCCGCAGAATCCAGGATTATGCGACGATCGCTGCATTTCTGGCGCCGGCCTTCATTTTGTTCATGGTCTTTCTGGTCTATCCCATTCTGCGATCCGTCTACTTCAGCCTGTTCGACTGGAACGGCCTCGGACCGGCCGTTGACTATATCGGCCTGGGTAACTACAAGGAAATCCTTGGCGATGCCGTATTCAGAAAGGCAGTGGGGAACTGCCTCCTGATTGTTGTGCTCTCCTTGGTGATACAACTGCCCATCGCCCTGGCGTTGGCCATCATGGTGGGACGTGACCTGCCCGGGCGTGCTTTCTTCCGCATGATCTTCTTCATGCCTTACGTGCTGTCCGAAGTCATCACCGGCATCATCTGGATGAGTCTCTTCAACGCCGATCCGGCCCGCGGACTGATCAATGCGCTCCTGGTGCTGATTCCGGGGGTCAAGCCCCAGAACTTCTTGAGTGATATCCATCAGGTCGTGTTCTGCATCTTCATTGTGCTCACCTGGAAGTACTTCGGCCTGCACATGTTGCTCTACCTGGCGGGCCTGCAAAACATCCCGAGGGAAGTCGAAGAGGCAGCCCTCATCGATGGCGCCAACAAGTGGCAGTCGACCCGATACGTCACCATCCCGATGCTCGGCAGCACCATCCGTACGGTCATCCAATTGTCCGTTCTTGGCTCGCTGACCCAATTCAACCTGGTCTGGGTCATGACCGGCGGCGGGCCGGTCAATGCCAGCGAATTCATGGCGACCTACATGTACCGCTTTGGCTTCAGGCGGTATCTGCTGGGCTACGGCTCTGCCGTAGCTCTCGTGATGTTGTTGATCTGCTTGATCTTTTCCGTGGCCTATATGCGGCTCGCACGGCAAGAAGAGTTTTAAGATCTCCTGACGAAAGGACCGACCCTGGCTATGGCTACCGTTCAACCACGGCGCAGACTGATCCCCAGGAAATTCCGGCCAAGGTTCTTCCAGTACCTTGTCCTGTCCTTCATCACAGTGATCATTGTTGTGCCCCTCGTGGTCTTGCTCTTTTCCAGCCTCAAGAACACCGGCGAGATGTTTCTGAGTCCTTTCTCGATACCCAATCCGCCGCGTTGGGAAAACTACACCACGATTTTGTCCGCGCCCTCCTACTGGGTATTCATGAAGAATAGCCTCATTGCGATGGCGGGGTCGACGGCCGGCGTATTGATCGTCTGCAGCCTGGCTTCGTTTGTATTTGCCCGCATGAAATTCAGGGGCAAGGACCTGGCTTTCAATTTCCTCACCCTGGGGCTCATGTTCCCGATCACCGTGGCGATCATGCCGGTCTACCTCGTCATTCGCCAGATGAAAATCACCGATACGCTGGCCGCGGTCATCCTCGTACAGACGGCCTTCGGAATCTCCAGCAATCTCCTGATCTTGCGCGGCTTCTTCGCGGCGGTTCCCAGTGAACTGCAGGATGCCGCCGCCATCGACGGCTGCAGTTCCTTCGGCTTCTTCTGGCGCGTCTTGCTGCCTTTGGTTCGACCCGCGCTGGCGGCCGTCGGCGCCTTGACTATGATTGTGAGCTGGAATGACCTGCTCACGCCCCTGGTGATCCTCGACAGCGAGGGCAAGTGGACGCTGCCGCTCGGCACCATGCAGTTTCAGGGGCAATACAGCTCAGATTTGGCTGCGGTATCCGCTTTTGTCGCTCTGTCCGCGGTGCCGGCTATTCTTTTCTATCTATTTGCGGAGCGGCAGATCGTATCAGGCCTGACGGCCGGCGCGCTCAAGGGCTGAGCGCAGGGCGCGCGATCACACATCAAGAGGCGACCATGACCCCGACCTACCGCGACCCGGCGCTGCCCATCCTGGCACGCGTCGACGACCTTGTCAACCGGCTGACACTGCCTGAGAAGATCAGCCAAATGGCCTATGACTCGCCGGCCATCGAACGGCTGGGCATCCCGAAGTACAACTGGTGGAACGAGTGCCTGCACGGTGTGGCGCGGGCCGGGGTGGCCACGGTCTTCCCGCAGGCGATCGGCCTGGCCGCGACCTGGGACACCGCGTTGATCTCCGAGGTGGCGACGGCTATCTCCGACGAGGCATGCGCGAAGCACCACGAGTTCGTGCGGCAAGGCTATCGCGAGATCTACACCGGGCTGACGGCCTGGTCGCCGAACATCAACATCTTCCGGGATCCGCGGTGGGGCCGCGGGCAGGAGACGTACGGCGAAGACCCTTACCTCACCTCGCGCATCGGTGTGGCGTTCGTGCGCGGCCTGCAGGGCGAGGATGACCCCAAGCGGCCGGCCGGCCGGCTGAAGCTGGTCGCGACGCCCAAGCACCTGGCGGCCCACAGCGGCCCAGAGATCAGCCGGCACGAGTTCGATGCGGTGGTGAGCGAGCGCGACCTGCGCGAGACGTACCTGCGGGCGTTCGAGGCTTGTGTGAAGGAAGGCCGGGCTGCCTCGGTGATGGGCGCGTACAACCGCGTGAACGGCGAGGCCGCGTGTGCCAGCCCCACGCTGCTGACCAGGATCCTGCGGGGCGAATGGGGCTTCGAGGGGGTGATCGTTTCGGACTGCTTCGCGCTCAACGACATCTTCGGCGGGCACAAGCTCGTTGCGACGCCGGCAGAGGCGTCGGCGCTGGCGGTGCGCGCGGGGTGCGACCTGGAGTGCGGGTGCGCGTTCGGCGCGCTGCTGGAGGCGGTCGAGAGCGGGCTGCTGGCGGAGGCCGATATCGACCGGGCGGTCCGCCGCGTGTTCGCGGCCCGGTTCAGCGTTGGCCTGTTCGATGCGCCGGAGCAGGCTCCGTATGCGGCCGTGCCCTACGAGGTCAACGACTCCGCCGCGCACCGGGCGCTGAGCCGCCGCGCCGCGGCCGAGAGCATCGTGCTGCTGAAGAACGCCGAAGTCGACGGCCGTCCCTTGCTTCCCCTCGACAAGGCGCTCAAGTCCATCGCGGTCATCGGTCCGGCCGCAGATACCCTGGAGGTGCTGCTCGGCAATTACTGCGGCGCGCCCTCCCGCGCCGTCACGCCGTTGGAGGGCATCCGGCGGGCGGTCTCCCCCGCGACCACGGTCTATACCGCGCAGGGCTGCGCGATCGCCGAGGGTGCGCCGCCCCTGGCTCCCATCCCGGCCGCCTGCCTGCGCCCACCTGCGGACGCCCCCGGCGCGCCGGCACAGGGCCTGCTTGCCACGTATCGGGCAGCACGCGCGGGAACAGGCGCTGCCTTCCAGCGCATCGATCACACCGTCGATTTCGCCTGGCGCGCCGCCTCGCCTTTCGGCGGACCCATCTTCGAGCCTTTCTCCGCCCGCTGGGAGGGCGCCTTGGTCGCGCCGGCATCCGGGACGTATCTCCTTGCCGTGCGCGCGTCGAGCGGCTGCCGGCTGGCGCTTGATGGCCGCGAATTGTTGCCCGCTCAGACGAACGAGCACCATCCCACCACCCGGCCCGTTTCGGTCGAGTTGGAGGCGGGGCGGCTGTACGATTTGCGGCTGGAATACGTGAATGAGGGCCGCAGCCCCGAGGTGCAGTTGCTGTGGGCGCGGCAAGGTGAGGACTACGCGGCCGCGGCGCTGGCGGCCGCGCGGCAGGCAGAGGCCGTGGTGCTGGTCCTCGGACTGTCACCTGAGGTGGAAGGCGAGGAGATGCCGGTCCACATCCCCGGGTTTGAGGCGGGCGACCGGACGGAGATCGGCCTGCCCGCGCCCCAGGAAGCGCTGCTGCGCCGGATCGCCGGGCTCGGCAAGCCCGTGGTTCTCGCCCTGGTGGGCGGAAGCGCCCTCGCGGTCAACTGGGCGGACGAGCACGTGCCCGCCATCCTTCACGCGTGGTACGGCGGCGAGGAGGGCGGGAGCGGGCTCGCGGACGTGCTCTTCGGCGACGCCAACCCCTCGGGCCGGCTGCCGGTCACCGCCTACCAGTCGGTCGATCAGCTTCCGCCGTTCGACGACTACGCCATGGCGGGCAGGACCTACCGCTTCATGGCCGGCGAGCCGCTCTATCCGTTCGGCCACGGGCTGAGCTACACCCGCTTCGCCTACGGGGACCTGACCATTGACCCGCCGCAGATCAGGCCCGGGCGGCAGGCACGCATCGCCGTTAACGTCACAAACATCGGGGACCGCGCTGGCGACGAAGTGGTGCAGCTCTACGTCAGCTACCCCGATTCCGCCGTGCCCCGGCCGATCAAGGAGCTGAAGGGCTTTGGCCGCGTGGCCCTGGCGCCGGGAGAAACGCGGGCCATCGAGTTCACGTTGGCGGCCGATCAAACGGCGTGGTGGGACGGAAGGGGCTGGGCCGTGGAACCGGGGCCGGTGCGGGTGCTCGTCGGCAGCTCATCCGAGGATATCCGGCTCCACGGGGAATTGCGCATCGTATAAACGCTGTGCTCAGCACGGCGACGACCAGCACGCCGCCGGTTGTCGCCGGGTCGCCGGTTGCGGCGCGGGGTTGCCGGTTGCGGCGCCGGGTCGCCGGTTGCGGCGCCGGTTGAAACCGCCGCCTGATACAACGAAGTGCGCCGAGGCGCACTCGCGGCAACATCGCGCCCGGAACCTGCCTCGGCAGGTTTGCGCCGTATCAGCCTGCCGGTTTATGCGTATTTACTTCTTGCCCAAAAACAACAAGTCTGGTCGCGTTATCGTGCGATCTAATGATACTTATTCACCAAAAAGTATCATAACACGATCGTAATGTTACTTGACGACTATAACGATTCATCTCCCACGATATCAAGAATCTGACGGGCAACATACTGGCGATTACGCATGCGGCCTGGCACAAGCTCCAAGAGACCTTCGTCGATCAGTCGTTCAACGGCCAGGGTGGCTGAACGATGGGTCACTGCCAAGATACGCTGCACCTGTGGCAAGGTGATGATCGGCGTGCGGAACAACTCATCCATCAGGCGTAAGAGTATGGTGGATGATCGGGCGCCCATCAGGCCTGTCCGCCACTCGGCCTGCAGATCCTGCAAGCGCTTCGCCCGCGCGCTGGCATCCCGGGCCTGCTCTGCGACGCCGTGCAAAAAGAACAGCACCCAAGAACGCCAATCGCCATCGGCATTCACCCGCCACAGCAGGATTGGCGTCACCCCCACCGGCGCCTGCAGCGGCCGCAGATAGTCATTGACGACCTGCTTCTCCACCCGCTTGCGTAGCTCGGACAGCGCGGCGCGGTCCATGGCGCAGTGGCGCGGGGTGGCCGGCTCGGAGCGGATGAAGGCGGCAATCGCGGCCGGCTCAGCCAGCACGCGTTCACCTGCCAGGTCACGGCACAACCAGACTGTGAAACCCACGCGGTCGCTCCCGCGCGGCTGGCCGGTCTCCGTCTCGATCAACTCCGCGTCGGGCCGCGCCCGTCAACCGGGCTGGACACGGGCCGGATTCGCCGGTCTAACCCCGTTCACGGGGCGCCGCTGGGTAGCTCGGTCGATTCATCGCCGAGCGGGCCGGGTAGCACGACCGGGCTAAAGCCTCGAGTCCAGTACGCTGTCAACGACTAGGTTTGGAATTCCTGGTCCGAGGTTGGACGGTTTGGCACGAGTGGGGAGGGTGTGCTAGAATCGGTGGCAGTCCAGGTTGAAGGTTGAAGGTTCAAGGTTGAAGGTGGGCTGCTGGCGTGGGGTGGGGCGGGGGAACCCCGCCCGTACAGAGTGGGGGGTCGAGTGAGGCCGCAGCCCTGGGTGGGGGTTGCGGTTTTTTTGTTTTCGGGGGGAACTGCCGTTTTTGTGGTCGCTTGCAGTTGGAGGGGATGATCAATGACTTTTAACGAAGCTGATACCAGAGCCAAGCTGATTGATCCGGCCATTCACAAGCGCGGCTGGACCGAGGACCTGATCCGCCGCGAGGAGACCGCGGGCACGGTTGAGATTATCAACGGCAAGGCCCGGCGGCGCTCGAAGGGCAGGGTTGACTACGTCCTGCGCGTGCGGGTCAACGTTGACACGCAGCCTGTTGCGCTGGCCCTGGTCGAAGCCAAGAGGGAAAACCTTCCGGCCGGACATGGCCTCGAACAGGCAAAGGGCTACGCTCACTGCAAGCGGCTGAACGTCCGCTTCGTGTTTTCCTCCAACGGCCACCAGTTCGTCGAGTTCGATAGTTTCACAGGTTTAACCTCTGCGCCTAAGCCCATCACGGAAATTCCCACTCCGGCCGAGCTGCGCGCCCGCTATGAGGAAAAGATGGGCTTCAGCCTCGAATCGCCGGCTGCGCGGCCGTTGCTGCAGCCGTATTCCGGCGGCGAGGGGACTCGGCGTTACTACCAGGATGCGGCGATCCGCGCGGTGATGGAGAAGATCGCCAAGTGCGAGGTGGCCGATCAGCCCAAGCGGGGGTTGCTCTCCCTGGCAACCGGCGCGGGCAAGACTTTCATTGCCGTGCACTTGCTCAAGCGCATCGCGGACGCCGGGCAACTCACGCGCGCCCTGTTTGTTTGCGACCGCGACGAGTTGCGCACCCAAGCCCTCACGGCGTTTCAGAACATCTTCGGCAGCGATGCGGCCGAGGCCTTTCGCAAACCGGACGGCACGAACAACGCCAAGAACGCCCGCATCCACATCGCGACCTACCAGACGTTGGGCGTGGAGAACGAGGATGGCGATGCCAACTTTCTGACTACCTACTATCCGGAGAACTACTTCACGCATATCGTCATTGACGAGTGTCACCGCTCGGCCTGGGGCAAGTGGTCGCAGGTGCTGACGCGCAACCGCAACGCGGTACAGATCGGCTTGACCGCGACGCCGCGCCAGCTCGAAGCCACCGCAGCAACCGCCGAGGCCCAGCAGGATGCCGAGATCACTGCCAACAACCTGGCTTATTTCGGCGAGCCGGTCTACGAGTACGGCCTGGCGCAGGCGATCGAGGACGGCTATCTCGCGGCCTGCGACATTCAGAAGGGCCGCGTCGACCTGGACGACACCGGCATCGGCGTGGACGATGTGATGGCGCATGATCCGGTGGATGCCATCACGGGCCAAGCGATGACGCGTGAGCAGGTCGCAGAATACTACGTCAAGACCCAGTACGAAGATCGCATCCTGCTGCCCGACCGCGTGCAGGCTATGTGCCAGGACCTGTTCAATTATCTCCTGGAGTTCGGCGGCCCCGAACAAAAGAGCATCATCTTTTGCGCCCGCGACCGCCATGCTGATGATGTCGCGACCCAGTTGAACAACCTTTACGCCAAGTGGTGCGCTAAGAACGGGAAGCAACGATTGGAGCCGTACGCTTTCAAGTGCACGGCGGCGAGCAGCGGCAATGACCAGCTTCCCGATCTGAAAGCTTCGTCGCGCAGTCACTTCATCGCCACCACGGTGGACCTGTTGAGCACCGGCGTGGATGTGCCTTGGGTGCGGAACATCGTCTTCTTTAAGTATCTCAAGTCGCCCATCAGTTTCTATCAAATGATCGGCCGGGGCATGCGCATCGACGCGCCCACGGGGAAGCTGATGTTCCGGGTTTACGATTACACCGACGCTACGAAGCTTTTCGGCAAGAGCTTCCTCACCCCACCGCCGCGGCCGGCCGGAGAAGGCCCCGAACCGCCGCCCCCGCCGCCGGAGCCGGAGCCGACCGTCAGCGTCGAGGGCTTCGATGTGCACATCACGGACGCGGGGCGCTTCATCGTCGCCGATGTGGACGGGGTGGCCATGCCCGTGCCGCTGGAGGAGTACAAGGCCCGCCTGGCCGCGCGGCTGGTGCAGGAGACCCCGACCCTGACCGATTTCCGCGGCCAATGGATCGAGCCCGAGCTGCGGCGAGAACTCCTTGTCTCGCTGGTGACCTCCGGCTATTCGCCAGCCGTGGTGCGGATGGTGGACGACAAACAGGATTATGATTTGTACGATGTGCTGGCGGAGCTGGGCTGGGGCATGGCGCCGCGCACGCGCTATGAGCGCACGATGGCTTTCACCTACAAACACGAAGACTGGATCAACGCGCTGCCCAAGCGGACCGCCGCAACCGTCCGCGCCATCGCCAGGCAGTTCGAGCGCGGGGGCACCGAGGGGCTGGAGAATCCGCAGATCTTCGGCACGCCTGAGGTGAAGGCCGCCGGAGGGCTGGCCGCGCTGCAAGAAGCGGGCGAGCCGCGCGCCCTGCTGGCGGAAACTAAGACGAGGATGTTTGCAGCATGACAGATGGCTTTATCCCTCCGCACGGTGGCTACCAGAACCTCCTTTCCTACCGGAAGGCTGAGATCGTCTATGACGCCACGGTAAAGTTCTGCGCCAGATTTCTCGACAAGCGAGACCGCACAGTGGATCAGATGGTCCAGGCCGCCCGTTCGGGCAAGCAGAACATCGTCGAAGCCAGCATGGCCTCGGGAACCTCCAAGGAAACCGAGATCAAGCTGACCAACGTGGCGCGCGCCAGCCTTGAAGAACTGTTGGTGGACTATCAAGATTTTCTGCGCACGCGCGATCTGCGCCTCTGGAAGAAGAACAGCAAAGAAGCCTTGTTTGTTCGTAAACTTGGGGCGGCCAACGATGTGTCCTACGAGACCTATAGGACGTACGTTGAGACCCGCCCACCCGAGGTCGTGGCCAATATCATCATCTGCCTGATTCACCAGACCAATTACCTGCTCGATCAGCAGATTCGGCAGCTTGAACAAGCCTTTCTGAAAGAGGGCGGCTTGCGCGAGCGCATGACCCGCGCCCGCCTTGCCGCGCGTGCCCAGCAGGAGCGTGACCGGTGAAATCCCCCGCCGAACGACCCTCCGGGTCATCCCCACGCACCCTTCCCGTTGGCTGGCGGTGGGTCAGGTTGGGAGAGGTTGTCCGAGACGCCCAAGCGGGGTTTGCTTGTGGGCTGCGCGATCCTGAAGGCATCGCACAACTGAGGATGAATAACCTTGGCACTCGGGGGAACTTCGTGTGGGATGATGTTCTTCGGGTTCCAAGGGAAGGTAACAACATCGAGCAGTTCTTGCTTGTGCCCGGTGATGTGCTCTTCAACAATACGAATAGTACAGAGCTTGTCGGGAAGAGCGCCCTATTTGATGGCTATGATGAGCCAATAGTCTACAGCAATCACTTCACGAGGCTGAGACCTGCTAACGACAGCCTTTCACCGGCCTTTTTGTCCAGTTGGTTGAACCATCAGTGGCAACAAGGAGTTTTCGCAGCTATCTGCAACAGATGGATTGGGCAAAGCGCAGTCAAAGCAGACAAACTACTGAATCTGGATTTTCCCCTCCCACCCTTCCCCGAACAGCAGCGCATCGCAGCCATCCTGCGCGAGCGGATGGCGGCGGTAGAGGAGGCCCGCGCGGCGGCACAGGCCCGGTTGGAGGCGGTCAAGGCGCTACCGGCGGCGTTTCTCCGCCAGGTCTTTCCCCGACCCGGCCAACGGCTACCCGATGGGTGGCGGTGGGTTAAGCTCGAAGAAGTATGCGATGGGGCCGGGCAATATGGCACGTCCATTAAGTCAAGTAGCGACCAACGAGGTGTTCCGGTCTTGGGTATGTACCACATTCATGAGGGGCGTATTCGCTGGCAGAACGTCTCCTATGTGGAATTGAAGGCTGAGGAGCTTCCGAAGTATCTCCTCCGTAAAGGTGACCTGCTCTTCAATCGAACCAACAGCGCTGCGTTAGTCGGCAAAACCGCCGTGTATGATACCGACAAAGCCGCCGTGTTTGCTTCTTATCTGATACGCTTTCCTCTTGTTGAGGAAATAGCAGATTCGCACTTTCTATCGGCCTTTATCAATTCCCGTGAAGGTCGTAGGTTTATCGAAGCAAACATGGCACAGGCGATAGGTCAGGTGAATATTAGCGCGTCAACAATGCGAACAATGCCAGTTCCCCTCCCACCTCTGCACGAACAGCAGCGAATTGCAGGAATGTTGCGCGACCAAATGGCGGCGGTAGATAGGGCTCGCGCGGCGGCGGAAGCGGAACTAAACACCATCAACGCGCTGCCGGCGGCCCTGCTGCGCCGGGCGTTCAACGGAGAGATTTGACATGGCACGTGGTCCAAACAAGAACGGCAACGGCAAGCGGCTGGCCACCCAGCAATCGGTGGACCAGGCGGTCAAGAGCATCTGCGACATCATGCGCCGCGGCAACTGCGCGGGCGCGATGCAGTATGTGCCCGAACTGACCTGGATCCTATTCCTGCGCATCCTCGACGAGAAGGAGCTGCGCGAGGAGCAGGAGGCGGCCGCGTTGAGCGTGCCGTTCCGGGCCTCGCTGCAAGCGCCGTACCGCTGGCGTGACTGGGGCGCGCCGCCGGATGAAAAGCCTTTGTTGGCCCTCGGCGACGGAAAGCCCGTTGGCTGGAAACGCGCCGAGCTGCAAACCGGAGCGATGGGCTCCTTCTTCAACTTCGTCAATACCGATCTGCTGCCGCACCTCAAGGAACTGAAGGCGAAGCCCGATGCGACGCCGCGGCAGAAGGTCATCAGCGAGATCATGACCGGCGTCGAGCGGGTGCGCGTTGATACGGAGCGCAACTTTCTCGACGTGCTGGACAAGGTGCAAGAGCTCAGCACGGAGGCGGTGGACACGACGCACGTCTTTGCGCTGTCGCAGGTCTACGAAGGGCTGCTGCTGAAGATGGGCGAGAAGGGCAACGACGGCGGGCAGTTCTTCACCCCGCGGCAGGTGATCAAGGCGATGGTGCAGGTGATCGCGCCGCGCGTCGACGAGACGGTGTACGACCCCGGGTGCGGAACGGGCGGTTTCCTCGCCCAGAGCTTCGAGTACATCGCGGGCAGGCTCGGCGATGAAGCCACCGGCGAACAATTGGAGACACTGAAGCAGCGCACCTTCTGGGGTCGGGAGAAAGAGAACCTGATCTACCCCATCGCGCTGGCCAACCTGGTGCTGCACGGCATCGACAAGCCAAACATTTGGCACGGCAATACGCTGACGGGAAAGGAAAGCTACGGCGGATTATTCAAAGACGCGCCGCAGACGTTCGATGTGGTCCTGACCAATCCACCCTTCGGAGGCAAGGAAGGCAAGGAAGCCCAGACCAACTTCGACTACAAAACCGGGGCCACGCAAGTGCTGTTCCTGCAGCACGTCATCCGCAGCCTGGGTGAGGGCGGACGGTGCGGCATCGTGCTGGATGAAGGGCTACTCTTCCGCACCAACGAGGACGCCTTCGTCAAGACCAAGCGCAAGCTGCTCGACGACTGTGAGTTGTGGTGCGTGGTGAGCCTGCCGGGCGGTGTGTTCACGGCGGCGGGCGCGGGCGTCAAGACGAATTTGCTTTTCTTCACTAAAGGCCGGCCCACGCGCAAGGTCTGGTACTACGACTTGACCGACATCAAGGTGGGCAAGAAGACCCCGTTGACGCTCAAGCACTTCGAGGAGTTCTTCCGCCTGCTGCCAGCGCGGGCCGATAGTGAGCTGTCGTGGACCGTGGACATGGACGAGCGCAAGCGGATCGCCGCCGGGGAGGCCCGGCCGTTCAAGGAGCAGGCCACGGCCAAGGGCCAGCAGGCCGCGCAGTGGAACGAACGGCTGAAAGAGTTGAAACGGGCCGAGGTGCGCGATGAGGCCGCCATCGCCGAAGCCGAGGCGCAGGTCGCCGCGTTGACCCGCGCGGCGCGCGATCAGACCGCCAAGGCCAAGGAGATCGAGGACGCGGTCTACGATCTCAAGGCTGTTAATCCGAACAGGAAACCGGATGTGGATGATCGCACGCCGGATGAACTTATGGACATCATTGCGGCCAAGGGACGAGAAATCGCTGACGCGCTGGCGGTGTTGCGGGGTCAAGCACGGGTTTGATCATGCCGATAAAGGAGCTGCTTCCAGATGAACGCCATTGATGCCGTTGAGGTTGTGCTTGACGAGGCGGGGGGACCGCTGGGCTACGAGGAGATCACCAAGCGGGTTTTGGCAAAGGGCCTCTGGCAGACGAAGGGGCTGACGCCGGACGCGACAATCAATGCGCGGCTGGCGGTGGATATCAAGGACCTGGGCGCGGGGTCGCGGTTCCAGCGCACGGGGCCGGGGGTGTTTGCGCTGCGGAAGTGGGGGCTGCCGGAGGTCGCGGCCAGGGGCGCGAAGGGGAAGCAGGCGAAGGCGCCTGTTGCCGAGAGCAAGCCCGGAGATACGCAGTTGCCCCTCGTGACCGCGGCCGGCCCCGACACCGCGGCGGCCAAAGAAGGACCCCTGCCATCTCAGAACGGCAAGCCTCTCGCGAAGTCCGCTGCGCTCCTGTCCTTCACCGATGCGGCCGAGGCGGTGCTGAAGCAGTTCGGCCACAAGCAGCCGATGCACTATAAGGCGATCACCGACAAGGCGCTGGCGTTGGGGTTGGTCAGCACGAAGGGGCTGACGCCGGAGGCGACTCTGTACGCGCAGGTGCTGACCGAGACGAAGCGGCGGGCGCAGCGGGGCGAGCCGCCGCGCTTTCTGATGCACGGGAAGGGGATGATCGGGCTGACGGAATGGGCCACCGGCGGGCTGGCGTTTCAAATCGAGCAGCATAATGAGGGGGTGCGGAAGAAGCTCCACGTGCGCCTATCGGTGATGCCGCCGGCAGAATTCGAGGCGCTGATCGTCGAGTTGCTGGCAGCCCTGGGCTTTGATGACGTAAGCATGACGCCAGCCAGCGGAGATGGTGGGATCGATGTGCGCGGGACGCTGGTGGTCGGTGATGTGATCCGCACTCGAATGGCGGTGCAGGTGAAGCGCTGGAAGCGCAACGTGCAGGCGCCGACTGTGCAGCAGGTGCGCGGAAGTTTGGGCACGCACGAGCAAGGACTGATTGTGACGACCAGCGATTTCAGCAAGGGGGCGTGCGAAGAGGCAGAACGGCTGAACGCAGTGCCGGTGGCACTGATGAACGGTGAGCAGTTGGTGCGGCTGCTGGTGGAGAACGATATCGGGGTGCACCGGGCGTCGTATGATTTGATCGAGTTGGGGGAAGGGGAGTAGCTGGAGACGCGGGGCGCAGGGGGTGGAAGATGTGGCGGTGGTGGCGGCGTTTCGGAGCCGGGTGGGGTTGGGTGGTATTCCCGCTGCTGTTGGGGGTGGCGGTGGTTGGGCGGGTCGTGGAGTGGGTCTTGGGGCGATAGGGGGTAAGAGGGAGCGGGGGGCTGACTCCTGGCTCTTGACTCCTGACTCCTGACAAGGGGGCGCGTATGGCGGATGAGGAACTGGTTCGGATTTTGCGAGATGAGGGTGTGGAGGCGTGGAACCGGTGGAGGGAGGAGCATCCGGCCGTGCGGGCGAACCTCCGCGGGGCGGACCTCAGCGAGGCGAGGCTCGGCAGGGCGGAGCTCGGCGGGGCGAATCTCAGCAGGGCGATCCTCTGGGAGGCGAACCTCGGCGGGGCGAACCTTGGCGGGGCGGACCTCCGCGGGGCGAACCTCTGGCGGGCGTACCTCGTCGGTGCGGACCTCGGCGGGGCGCACCTCAGCGGGGCAGACCTCCGCGAGGCGGACCTCCGCGAGGCGGACCTCGGCCAGGCGGACCTCGGCCAGGCGGACCTCTGGCGGGCGTACCTCGTCGGGGCGGACCTCGGCGGGGCGAACCTCATCAGGGCGGACCTCAGCAGGGCGGACCTCAGCAGGGCGGACCTCGGCGGGGCGTGGGTCGGTGGGACGGCTTTTGGGGATGTGGATCTGAGCGGGGTGAAGGGGTTGGAAGCGGTGAAGCACGATGGCCCTTCGACGATCGGGATTGACACCATCTATCGGTCGAAAGGCAAGATTCCGGAGGTGTTTCTGCGCGGGTGCGGTGTGCCGGATGGGTTCATCACGTATATCGGGTCGCTGGTGGGGCGGGCGATCGAGTATTATTCGTGCTTTATCAGTTATTCGAGCAAGGATCAGGAATTTGCGGAGCGGGTGCACGCGGACCTGCAGGCCAAGGGGGTGCGGTGCTGGTTTGCGCCGGAGGATATGAAGATCGGGGAGAAGATTTGGGAGCGGCTGGATCAGTCGATCCGGCTGCACGACAAGCTGCTGGTGATCCTGTCGGGTAATTCCATCGGGAGCGAGTGGGTGGGGGACGAGGTGATGACGGCGTTCGAGGAGGAGCGGAAGCGGAAGAAGACGGTGCTGTTCCCGGTGCGGCTGGATGATGCGGTGATGGGGTCGGGTGAGGCGTGGGCCGGGTTGGTGCGGCAGCGGCATATCGGGGATTTCCGGGGGTGGAAGGAGCATGATGCGTATCGGGAGGGGTTCGAGCGGTTGGTGAGGGATTTGAAGGCGGAGGGGTGAGGGGGTGTGCGGGTGTGGGGGTGTGGGGGTGTGGACGGGGTGGACGAGATGGACGCGGATGCACGCAGGGAGAGACACGGTGACAAGGAGAGAGGGAGAGAGGGAGCGGGGGGCTGACTCCTGACTCTTGGCTCCTGACTCCTGATAAGGGGGGCGCGTATGGCGAATAAAGAACAGGTTCGCATTTTGCGAGAGGGTGTGGAGGGGTGGAATCGGTGGAGAGAGGAACATCCGGGCGTTTGGGTGGACCTCACGCAGGCGAACCTCTTGGTCGCGGACCTCAGCAGGGCGGACCTTAGGGGGGCGGACCTCGGCGGGGCGGACCTCAGCGGGGCGGACCTTCGCGATGCGGACCTCGGTGGGGCGCACCTCCGCGAGGCGGACCTCAGCGGGGCGGACCTCAGCGGGGCGAACCTCCGCGGGGCGGACCTCAGCGGGGCGAACCTCGGCGGGGTGGACCTTCGTTGGGCGGACCTCAGCGAGGCGGTCCTCAGCGAGGCGGACCTCAGCGAGGCGGTCCTCAGCGGGGCGGTTCTCAGCAGGGCGAACCTCAGCGGGGCGAACCTCAGCAGGGCGAAACTCAGCAGGGCGAAACTCGGCGGGGCGAAACTCAGCAGGGCGAAACTCAGCAGGGCGAAACTCGGCGGGGCGAAACTCAGCAGGGCGAAACTCGGCGGGGCGAAACTCGGCGGGGTGAACCTCAGCCGGGCGAACCTTGGCGGGGCGAACCTCTACGAGGCGGACCTCAGCTGGGCGAACCTGACAGACTAAGCTGACCCAGACTGGCTAGAAATCGAGTGTGTAAGTTGTGGTAAAATTGCCAAAGGAGTTTCCAAAGGAGTTAGTACATGGCGCGCAGGAACTTTGTCCTCTTGGTTTTGGTTTTCGTCGTCGTGGGCTGCACAAGTTCTGCACCACAGACTGTAGTAGTCCGTGAGACTGTCGAAGTGCTTGTCACGGTTGTGGTGACGGCAACGCCAGAATCCTCAGAGACATCCAACACCACGGTGACTGCAGCAACGCAAGTATCGGCAATCGGCGCAACGCGCGACAATCCGGTCCCGATGGGCCAACTTGGAGTCGTCGCTTTGGGGTCGGGCCTGTTCAAGGTTGGGATAGCTGAGACTGTGCGTGGTCAGGATGTGTTTTTGCGAATGAGCGGGCAGCGTGTCGCTCCTGACGAAGGAAAGGAGTGGTTCGCAGTCCGGATGATCGGTGAGTGTCTGAAATCGGACGATACCGGTTCGTATTTTGGCTATATTGAGGATTTTGAGGTATTCGCGAACGGGCGCAGTATCATCCAAAGATATCCCTTGCTTGAAGGGCCGGCGCGGATCGAGCCGGACCTGTTTGAAAAGTATGTGACCGGCGCAGAATTGGATGGCTGGGTGGTGCTTCAGACCTATCCAGATGATCCCGCACCGCTAATGCTAATCAGGGAGTCTTCTATGTTGGGAGTGTCAGGGCAACCGGTATGGTTTGCGCTGAGCAAGTAATCCGTCTTCGTTTCTGTCCTGCTGGACGCAGGCGCGGATATTCCCACTGTAGCAAAACTGGCGGGACATGCCAATATCCAGACAATCGCCGGCTATTACCGGAGACCCGAGGATGCAGAATGGAAGGCTCCAGACCGGTTGCACATCCTCTATCACGGTTGCGGGTTAGGCGAGGAGTGAAGGAGGAGTGAAGACGCGACTTGACTAGATAGGACAAGTGCCGTAGACTCAGCGGCAGTGCCGTATGTCAGTGACACTAAAACCTCCACAGGAGTTAGCACGTGGCGCGCAGAAACGCAGTCCTCATCCTCGCCCTACTTATTGGTGTGACCGCTTGCGGGGGCAAACCCACGCCAGACACGCAGGCCATCGAAACACAGACCGCGGCCAAGATATACGCTACCCAAACCGCAAGTGTGCCAACTCAAACCAACACGCCAGAGCCAACTGCCACGCCAGAGCCTACCAATACGCCAGTGCCAACGGTGACGCCACGCCCAACGAATACACCGGAGCCTACCAACACACTAGAGCCAACCGCAACGCCAGAGCCAACCGCAACGCCTCTGGTTGTGAAAGTGAAGCAAGCAGCCAATGGGCGCAACGGACCCGGTACAAACTACGCAGTTGTCGCAAATTATAAGGGCGGCTCGACCGTCACCGTGACGGCTACGGACCCTTCGGGCCAATGGTTCAAACTGGACTCGGGCGTCTGGGTGTTTGGGGATCTATTGGAGCTAGACAGATCGCTGACACTGGCCGTGGTAACACCAAAGCCCACTGCGACACCAAAGCCTACTGCAACTCCAAACGCAACTGCAACCCGTCAAGCTGTCTTGGCAAAATACCGCACATCCGCGCCTCAAGGCACATGGTGTGAGTGGGGCGACGGAATCAGGGTGTGTGTCGATGAAGCAAAGTACATACGCCGGACAAACCTCTACAGCGCAGGCAGCAACAGCAAGTTTCTTATCCTCGGGATACAGGTGGACAATCTCTCATCCGCTGTGATTCACGTCAATCCACATAACGTAACCCTCGTGGATATGGACGGGCGGACTTACTCACACCATGTAGCCGGCTACGGCTACTTCGTCACGCCTTTGGAAGCCGTAGACGTCCAGCCGGGTAACCATGCCAACGGAGGCATAATGTTTCTCATAGCTGCAGACTCAGGACCAGCCAGTGTCATATATGATGAATTCTTTGGTCCGACAGTCATTGTGAATATGCTGCGCGAACCAAACGCCCGCTAGTCTTGCAGGGATAGCACCCCGTGAGCACTCTCTATTACGGAGATAACCTCGATATTTTGGTAGTTCATCCACTAAGTCTGTGATAAGATAGGGGCAATCCTATCAAGGGGTGCCCCATGCCTAACCTAAGCCGACACCTGTACGCGTTCGGGAGCTGACAGCCGAAGAAGCCGTAGCCATCGAGCGACTGACGCGTTCTCGAAGCGAGGCGGCCCACAAGGTTGAGAGAGCGAAGATCATCTGGCTGGCCCACGCAGGCAAGCGTGAAGGTGCCTGTGGAGATCAGCGCGGAGTACCCGGCTGGAGCCTCGGAGCAGGTGAGGCGGGCGGTGTCGGAGAATGCGGCAACCCTAGGGTTCAGGAACAAAGCGTGGGAGTAGTGGAGAGGGGGGGCAACGGATCGGAGCGGATAAACGGATCGGCGGGGGACGGGGACACGGACGGGCAGGGACGACTCGGACGTTTCGGACGAATCGGACGAATCGGGTGGACGAGATGGACGGGATGGACGAGGTGGACACGGAGAGGGGGAGACGCGGGGACTGGGAGAAGGTTCAAGGTTGAAGGTTGAAGGTATGAGGCGGGCGCATCCTGAGTGGGTTCAGGATGCGCCCGTTTTGTTGGTCAGGCGGCGGTGGGGTCCTTCGACTGCGCTGCGCTCCGCTCAGGATGCTCCTTCGACTGCGGACGCCGGGCCGCGGCCCGGCGCCTCTGCTCAGGGTGCTCCGCTTGATTCTGCACCAGACGTGAAACGCACCCCGCGACCTTGCCGCACTTGACAAACTCCGCTGCCGTCTCGTATAATACAAATGTTCTATATACTGACCACGGAGGGGACCCACCGATGAACAAAACCAACTTCGCCGATCAGATGGCGCGGCTCCGCCGGCTGCCGCCCACAGAAAAGCACCTGCTGGTGCGCCTGCTGGCTTTACTGATCGACAGGGCTGAGAAGCTCCGGGAGGCCGCGGCCAGCCTGACTGCTGAGAAGAATGGGGGCACGCCCGCGCGGTCTAACGCGGCGGGAGGTCCTCCACCAGCTTCAGGATCCCGTCGAACTGCCGCAGGATTGCCTCCCGCGACCGGGCGTCCAGGCGGAACAGCCGCCGCGCCAGATCGCGCACCTCAAACGGCAAATCCCCCTCCAGGTCGGTCAGCCGCACCACCCCCGCAATCTCCAGCAGCGTCTCGCGATCGGCCCCGAAAAAGTCCGCCAGCCGGTTCAGCGTCTCCACGCCGGGGACGTAGTTCAGCACCGTGATCCGCGAGATGGTGCCGGCCGACAGCCCCGACGCCCGCACCAACTCGTTCCGCCCGAGGTTGCGCTCCGCCATCCGGCTCTTCAGCCACCGCGCCAGATCTTCCCCCGAACCCTCTGTATGAGTCATGCTTGTCCCTCCAGTTTAGAACATTTGGTCGGAAAAGGCCCATTAACTCTTGACAAAACGGCACAACGCGAGTATAATGGTCCTGTCATGGGCCAGTATAGCCCCCCTCCCATCTCGAAGCATCTTTTATCTGTTGGACCATACCACACATTGGCCTGGACCGCAACTCAGGAGGAGAGACGATGCGGGTCACGGCGGCTGACCGTGACATCGCCGGAGGTCAAATGCCCGAACCTGCGGGAAACAACTTGCTTGCCGCGGCGCTGGCCCTGGCTGACCGCGGCTGGTCCGTCTTCCCCTGCCACCGGGACAAGACGCCGGCCACCATGCACGGCGTGAAAGATGCGACCGCCGACCCGGCCCGGATTCGCGGGTGGTGGTCGGCGCGGCCGGACGCCAGCATCGGGCTGGCCTGCGGGCCGTCGGGCCTGGTGGTAATCGACCTCGACGTGGCCAAGGGCGCGCTGGCCGCGTGGCGCGGCCTCAAGGCGGCCCACGGCATCGACGACGAGACGCTGACCAGCATCACGGGGGGCGGCGGCTGGCATCTCTTCTACCGCTCCCCCGAGGGCTTCGCGGGCCGCAACTCGGCCAGTAAGCTGGGGCCGGGGATCGATGTGCGCGCGGTGGGCGGCTACGTCATCGCACCGCCGTCGGGGCATCCCTCGGGCAAGCACTATTTGTGGGACCCGGACCGCGCCGATCTCGAGCCGATCCTGCTGCCCGACAGCCTGCGGGCGCTGCTGGAGAGCCGGGGCAGGGCCGCGGAAGGGGGCGCGTGTCCACAAGGCCGCACCCTTCGACTGCGCAGCGAAACCGACCGCTGCTCCGCTCAGGGTGCTCCGCTTGGGATGCATGGCTGCTCCGCTCAGGGTGCTCCGCTTGGGATGCACGGCTGCTCCGCTCAGGGTGCTCCGCTTGGGATGCCGGCCGGAACGCAGTCGAAGGAGGGCGAGGCGGACCGGCGCTACGGTGCGGCCGCCTTGCGGAACGAGCTGGCCGCGCTGGGCCGCGCGGCCGAAGGCGCCCGCAACGACGCGCTGAACCGGGCCGCCTTCAGCCTGGGCCAACTGGTCGCGGGCGGGGCGCTGGACCGCCGCGCGGCGGAACGTGAGCTGGTTGCCGCTGCGCAGGCGATCGGGCTGGGCGCGCGGGAGGCGCTGGCCACGGTTCAGAGCGGGCTGGCTGCCGGCGAGCGCACCCCACGGGCCGCGCCCGCCGCGCCCGCCGCGCCCGCCGCGGATGAGAAGGATGTCCGGAAGAAACGGCCGCCTTTGCCCACGGATGACGAGCTGGCCGCCAGGTGGCTGGCCGATCACCCCGACACGGCCTGGGGCATGGGCGAGTTCCGGCGCTATGCGGCCGGCATCTGGCCGGTGGCGCCCCAGGACGTTGTTCGCGGCGAGATCAAAACGACCCTGATGGATGCCAAGGCCGAAGGGGTGCGGCCCACCGCGCGGCTGCTGACGAGCGTGCTGGAGCTGGCGCGCGTCGAGATCGCGCAGGCGCCCGGGGTGTGGGACGCGGACCCCGACATCCTGGTCTGCGCGAACGGCGCGCTGCACATCCCCACCCGCACGCTGCAGCCGCACAGCCCGCAGCACTGGGCCACCTCCAAACTATCGTTCGCCTACGATCCCGCGGCGCGCGCCGAGACCTGGCAGCGCGTCCTGGACACCTGCTGCGCCGGCCAGCAGGAGTTCTTGCAGGAGTTCGCAGGGTACTGCCTGACCACCGACACCCGGCACGAGATCGCGGTGTGGCTGGCCGGCCCGCCCGGCGGCGGCAAGTCCACCGTGCTCGAAGGGCTGCGGGCCATGCTGGGCAGCCGGGTCTGCCTGTTGGGCCTGGCCGACATCGAGCGCTCCCGCTTCGCGCTCACGCACCTGCCGGGCAAGACCCTGGCGCTCAGCATGGAGCAGCCGGGCGGCTACGTGGCGGCCACCGCGCTGCTGAACTCCCTCATCTCCGGCGAGCCGATCAGCGTGGACCTCAAGTTTCGCGACCCGGTGACGCTGGTGCCGCGCGTCAAGCTCGCCTGGGCACTGAACGAGCTGCCGCGCGTGGGGCCGGAGGGCGTGGGGCTCTTCCGCCGCGTCAAGGTGCTGCGCTTCCCGGCCCTGCCCGAGGCGGCGCGCGATCCGGGGATGAAGGAGCGGGTGAGAGGGGAAGGCGCGGGGATCCTCAACTGGGCGCTGGCAGGCCTGGCTCGACTGCGCCAACGGGGCTGCTTCGAGATCCCGGCCGCGGTGCAAGAGGCCACCGATGCCTTCCGGGCCAGCAACGACATCCCGGCCGCCTTCGTCGCGGAGTGCTGCGTCACCGGGTGTCGTCCCGAAACCGGCCAGCCTTACCGGGCGCCGGGCAGTGCGCTCTACAAGGCCTACGGCGACTGGTGCCGGGACAACGGCCACAAGCCGCTCTCCTCCACCAGCATCGCCGAGGACTGGCGCCGGTTTGGGTTCGTGAAGTATCGGAGCAGCGGCACATCCTGGTGGCGCGGGGTGGGGCTGGTCAACGCCCCGGCCGGCCAGGGGTCTACTTAAAGTAGATACTTGCCCTATTTAAGGCGCTACTGCCTATCGCGGAGCGCCTGGGGGATGGGGGAGATGAATGTGAGCTATTAAATGGGCCAAGTAGCTACAGTAGCTACTTAAGGGGAAAAACACAGCCGGCCTGGCGGCCGGCCGTGCGTATGAGGAAACGCGGGGAGCGGGAAGAAAGCTCAGCACCCTTCCAGGCAGTGCGCCTGGTAGGTCCTGAGCGCCCTGGCATGCTCCAGGTAGTGCTCGGACATGCCGTAGAAAAAGTCGGCCAGGGGCAGCTCCTCGCCCCACGGCGCTTTGCCGGCGGCCGCCAGCCTGTCCTCGTCGATGGCGTCCAACAGGCGCATCATGCGCCGGTGCGAGGTGGTCAGCCCATCCACAACGTTGATCAAGGGCAGGGCCGCGCGGTCGACAACCTGCTGTTCGTTCCACGCATCGTCGTAAGTCACGCCCTCCTGCCAGGGCCGGCGGTCCTGCCAGGCCTTCGCAGTGAGCACCGCCTCGTCCACCCACGACCAGACGTGCGCCACCACATCCTTCACGTTCCAATGGCCGCACACCTGGGTGGTCGTCAGCTCCTCTTCGGTGAGTTGGCCCAGGCAATCCATGAGGACCTTGAAGCTGCGGTCAAGCGCCTGAAATGCCTCATCTCGCGTTCGCTTCACATTGCACCTCCTATCGCTCATTTACAATCCGCGCCAGCCCGGTGTACACGTTCAGGCTGTCACGCCGCACGTAGCCCACCAGGGTGACGTTCCACGCCTCTGCCAGCGCCAACGACAGGGTCGTCGGCGACGTACGGGAAGCCACGATCGGCGCCCGCATCCGCGCCGCCTTGCTCAACATCTCCGAGCTTACGCGGCCGGTGGTGAGCACGATGCGCCCCTCCGTCGGGATGCCGTCCGTCAGGCAGCGGCCCCACAACTTATCGATCGTGTTATGCCGGCCCACATCCGTGGTGACGGCCAGCAGCTCCTCGCCGTCCGCCAGGGCGGAAGTGTGACAGCCGCGCGTCCGCTGCGTCTCCTGCAGCTTGAACATCAGCCGCCCGATCTGCGCCGGGGTCGCGGTCACCTCCGATGCCAGCGGCTCGGCTTCGGCGGTCAGGTCGTTGAAGGTGACGCCCCCGCCGCACCCGCTGGTCAGGATGCGCTGGGTGGGCAGCTTGCGGGTCCCGTCAGCCAGCCACACCTCGACGCACGCCCCGCTGGGACACACCACGATGCGCCGCACATCCGAGAGCCCGCCGATGATGCCCTCGCTGCGCAGGAACCCCAGGGCCAACAGGTCGAGATCCGCCGGCGTGCACATCATCATCGCCAGCTCCTGCCCGTTGACATGGAAGCGGACCAGCGCCTCCTGCACGACGTGGGTCGTCACGGGCGTGAGCTGCCCGCTCTCATAACGCCGGTGAGACACCTCTTGACTGATCGGCATTGCGCTCCTTAACACGATGCTGTCATTATAACTACATGCCGCACGGCGCGCAAGGCAAGGTGTACAGGTGACATCGCGGATTTGACACATCAACGGGCTTCGGGTAAAGTCGTGCGGAAGAGCGACGTCGCTGGCCTGGCAGCAGGCCGGCGACATCTTTTTGTTGACGTGAGTAAGGAGAGGAACCGATGAAGAAAGATCCGGTTGCCAACAGCAACAAGATTTCCGTGACCTTCGAGATGCCGGCCGAGATTCAGGCCGAGACGTTGTCCGTGCTGGGCGACTTCAATGCGTGGGATGCCTCCGCCGGCCTGATGAAGCGGCGCAAGGACGGCACCTGGGCGAGGACGATTCGCGTGGCTCCGGGCGTCTATCGCTTCCGCTACCTGGCGAGCGATGGCGCCTGGTACAATGACCCGGCCGCCGATGGCTACGAGCCGTCGGGCCACGGCGAGGATAACTGCGTCCTCGTCGCGTAATGAGTTATCAGAAACCAGGTTTCGCGACCTTCGGTCGTTAAGAAACCTGGTTTCTCTTTAATCCTACTTGGTCTTCCCCTGCGCGGCGACGGCGGCAGCGGCCTTGGCCACGGCTTCCGGATCGCCCAGGTAGTAGTGCCGGATCGGCTTGAGGTCGTCGTCCAGCTCATAGACCAGCGGTACGCCGGTGGGGATGTTCAGCTCGACGATATCATTGTCGGAGATGTCATCCAGATACTTGACCAGCGCGCGCAGGCTGTTGCCGTGCGCGGCGATGATGACACGCTTGCCCGACTTGAGCGTGGGCACGATGGTCCCGTGCCAATAGGGCAGGAAGCGCGCCACCGTGTCCTTCAGGCACTCGGCCAGCGGGATGTCGGCCTCGTCCATGTCCTGGTAGCGCGGATCGTGGCCGGGCCAGCGCGGGTCTTCCTTGGTCAATGAAGGCGGCTGCACGTCGTAGGAGCGGCGCCAAATCTTCACCTGCTTCTCGCCGTACTGCTCCGCGGTTTGCGCCTTGTTGAGCCCTTGCAGCGCGCCGTAGTGGCGCTCATTGAGCCGCCAGGTGTTGTAGACCGGGATCCACATCTGATCCATCTGGTCGAGCGTAATCCAGAGGGTGCGGATCGCGCGCTTCAGCACCGATGTGAACGCGACGTCGAAGACGTAGCCGCCCTCGCGCAGCAGCCTGCCGGCTTCCCCGGCCTCTTGCCGGCCCTTATCCGAAAGATCGACATCGGTCCAGCCGGTGTAGAGGTTCTCTTTGTTCCAGACGCTCTCTCCGTGACGGAGCAAAACAAGTTTGATCATGTGCACCCTCCTTCTGAGCAATGTGTGTCAGGCCCGGCAAACACGGGCTGCGCCCGCGGGCCAAGATAGATACCCCCGACTGGATTCGAACCAGTGGCCTAGGCGTTAGGAGTGCCTCGCTCTATCCCCTGAGCTACGGGGGCCTGACCAACCCGATTTTAGCATACTTGATGAGCAGGGCAAAGTCAGGCCATAGAGTCTACCCCAACATCCCATGCTTCACCAGCCACGCGCGCAATTGCTCGCGGCTGGCCTCGGTGATCAGGCTGCCGCGATCGACCCCGCGCGGGCTGGCCCCCCGGGCCAGCGGAGCCGGCGGCTCGTAAGGTTCGAGGCTGTCCCCCTCGGCGACGACCACCGTGGGCACGCTCTGGAAGCCGACCCAACCCTTCACCCGGCTCGCGGCGTCACTATCCTGGTTGATGTCGACGACGGTCGCCGGCACCCCCCACTCCGCCAGGGCGCGCTGCGTATCCTGGCTTTGGTAGCACCAGGCCGACATATACAGCACCACTCGCTTAGCCATGTGACCTCCTTGTCGGGAAGCAAGTTGGATTTCTTTGATCCATCGAGTATAATGCGAGTCGCGCGTTTTCGAAAATCCCGCCCAGGAGGAATGCGGCACGACCCCCCCTCCCGGGCCCAAGGAGTGCATGATGAAACGACTTATGGCGAAGCCAGGCCTCTGGCTCAGCGGCCTGGCCATCCTGGCGCTGCTGGCGCTGCCGTTCACGCTGCTGCCGGCTCGCGCCCAGGCCGCCGAACCCACGCCGCCGGCCTGCAGCGGCGAGACCTACACCGTCCGGCAAGGCGACACCTGGTACAGCGTTTCCCGCAGCACCGGCGTCAGCGTTGCAGTGCTCAAGCAGCTCAACCCGGCCGCGGTGCGGCCGAACGGCTGGCTCTGGATCGGCGACCGGCTCTGTCTGGCGTTCCCGCGGGATGCCGCCAGCGGCTCGTGGTACGAGGTGAAACCCGGCGACACCTGGAACACGGTGTCCCGCGCCACCGGCGTTTCGGTGCAGGAGCTTTGGCGCGTCAACCCGGCCCTGGCCAATCGGCTGTACTGGCTCTACATCGGGCAGCGCGTGTGGGTGCCCGTGGCGGCCCCAGCTGCGGCCGAGACCCCGGCCGCGGCTGCAACACCGGCCTCGGCTGCGGCTGTCGAGGCGGCCCCTGTCGCCGAAGCAACCCCGGCAACAGCCGGGGCTCCGGCCGCGGAAGCCACGACGGTCGCGGAAGCTGCGACGGCCGCCCCAACGAGCGCGCCAACAGCCACGGCGGTCCCCGCGCCGGCGGTCAAGGCCGGCTGCGCGGCCGATCTCGACGGCTATCCCGACCTGATCCTGGCTTATCTGAACAAGGCCGGCAACAAGCCCGACGGGCTTAAGGACTGGCTGGCCGGCTGCGATGCGGTCACCGCGGATCCGGATGCCGTGGCCACTGCCGCGCTGCAGACCGCGACGAGCATCGACGTGATCGTGGCCTTGCACGACCCGGCCCTGCCGCCGCCTGCAGGCAGCGGCATGTTGCTCGTCTACCACCAAGGCCCGGCCGGCTACACCCTGGCGCACAAGGTTGCGAGCGCGGGCAGCGCCTCTCTGCTGACCGTGGCCGACCTCAACCTCGACAAGAAGCCGGACCTGGCGTGGGTGGACACGACGTGCGACGCCGACACCTGCATCTCCGAGCTGCACGTCGACTCGTGGGATGGCTCGGCCTATGCGGACTGGATCGAGGACGCACCGGCGATGGCCTCGGCCGAGTTCAAATTCACGGACGTCCTGCCCGCGGGCAGCGGCCAGGAGATCGTCCTGTTCGGCGGCCTCAGTGCGGCGGCCGACGCCGGGCCGCAGCGCGCCCGGACCGAGACCTATGCCTCGATCGACGGCGCGGCGTACGCCCTCCGTTCGGTGGTCTTCGAGCCTTCGACCTGCCTCTATCACAAGATCCTGGACGCCGACGCCGCGTTCGACCTTTGGGCGCAGGATGGCTTCGATGCCGCCATCACGGCCTACCAGGCCGCCATCGAGGACCAGAAGGCAACCGCCTGCGGGACGATCACGGCTGAACTGGCGACGCTGCGGGACTTCGCGCGTTTCCGGCTGGCCATCGCCCAGTACGGCGCGGGCAGCCGCGCTCAGGCCCAGGTGACCCTGGCGCAGATCACCACGCCGAACCTGCGCGGGGCGGCCCAGGCCTTCAGTAACGCGTATAAATCATCCGGCAGCATCATCCAGGCGTGCCGCGAGGTTGGCGTCTACGCCAGGGCACACCCGGCCAGCTATCAGTTCCTGGCCGATTGGGGCTCCGCCAACCCCACCTTCACAGCCGAGGAGCTGTGCCCGTTGAAGTAGCAGGCGGACGGAGGGGAAACCAAACGGCTGCTCCTCACGCGTGAGGAGCAGCCGTTTTCGTTCAGGACACCCAATCATCCTTTTCGGCCGGGGGCTCAGCGGCGGCCGGGCCTGCCGGCTCCGCGGGCGGCTCGGCGCCCGCCGGCGGCTGCTGCTTGATCATCTCATAGATGTCGACCGGCTGCTCCGGGGACGGGGCCGCAGGGGACGGCGCCGCCGGTAACGGCGCGGCCGGTGACGGCGCGGCAGGCAGGGCGGGTGCTTCGGGCAGCGTGCCCGTCACCGAAGCGCCCCGGGCAGGCGCCGGCGGCTCATCGATGCCGGGTGCGGCCGGTGCGGCCGGCGGCTGCGCCCCGCGCCAGCCCAACATGCCGATGCCGATGCCCACGCCGGCCACGACCAGCAGGATCGGCCACCACGTGGCGAGCGCCGGGGGCAGAGACAGGGTCTGCATCAGCGTGACCAGGCCCAACAGCAGCAGGGCCGCGGCCGGCACCCCCGCCCACCGCGTGTCACGCTGGCCGAAGCGGACCAGATAGAGCAGCGCGAAGACCAGGCCGATCCCCGCAATCAACGCCGTCATCCGCCCCAGGTCGGTGAGCTGGGACCAGAACCGGAACAGGAAGCCCAGCACGGTCAGGACGCCGGCCGGGATGACGGCCCACCAATGGTCGCCGCGCACCAGCGCCACCGCCCAAAAGCCCAGCGCCATGGCGAAGAGCGCCACTGTGCCGCTCCAATCGCCCAGGCTGATCTGGCGCCCCTGCAGCATGAGCCACGCGCCGATGCCGAGCAGCGTGAACCCGGGGATGGCTCGCCACCACCGCTGCTGGTCAATCACGAACCAGATCAGGAAGCCGAGGCCCACGGCGGCGAAGAGCGCGCCCCAGATCAAGTCACCCCACTCCCCGAAGATGCCCAGGTTCTTCAGGAGCAAGAAAACGCCCACCACCAGCAGCGCGCCAGCCCAAACCAACCCCTCGCGAGATCGTTTCATTTGTTCCTCCTTGCAACTATCGGCCGCTTGCGGGCCGATTCCTGAACGCCAGCCAGGCGAACGCGGCCGCCAGGATGATCCACGCGGCCCGCTCCCAGAGGGCGCCGGCGCCCCACGCCATCGCCGCGGAGAAGAGCAGCAGGCCCAGGTTGAACGGCGCCTGAAACGCGGCCCCGTTCAGCGCGGTGCGCAGGCTGCCGTGCGATGCACGCGCCTGCCAGCTCGCCAGGCTGAAAGCGGCGAGCGCCAGGCTGAGCCCCACGATCCACAGCGCGTTGCGGGCCACGCCGGCCCAGTCGATCAGAGAGAGATCAGACATGCCCGCGCGCCGCCAGCCACGCCGCCGCGCCGGCCAAATCCGGCTCGAATACCGCATCCGCCCGCGCGCGCAGCTCGGCCGAGCGCGGGTTGACGGCCCAACGCACCCCGGCGCAGTCGAACAACTCCAGGTCGCCGTGCGTGTCGCCGGCCGCCAGCGTCTGCTCCGGCGAGATGCCCAGCCGCGCCATCAGGTCGCGCGCAAACGCCGCCTTGCCGCCCTCCGGCACCCGATTGATCGCGCCGCCGTCCAACACCCCATCGACGGTGGTCAGCTCGTTGGCCAGGGCATAATCCAGGCCGAAAGCCGCCATGATGGGATCGGTGTTGAGGGTGAAGCCGGCGCTGACGAGGGCCACGATCACGCCGGCCTGCTTCAAGGCGCGCAGCAGCTCTTCCGCGCCGGGGAGATAGGGGTTCTCTGCCAGCAGGCGCTGCAGCAGAACGACCGGCTGCCCGGCCCACAGGGCCACGTCGCGGCTCAGCCACTCGCCATAGCTGATGCGGCCGGACATGGCGAGTTCTCGGTTGCGCGCGCCCAGGTGCGCGATGTTCAGACGCGCATGCAGGTACTGATAGGGCGACTCGGCCTGCTTGAGCGTGCCATCGACATCCAGTATGGCGAGACGGATCACCTGTCCGGCCTCAGGCTTCCTGCGCCTCTTCGTCAGCTTCCCACTCGCTGACCATCCAGGCGCTGCTCACCATCACGATCATGGTCTTGTCGCCGCGACCGAAAGCCAGCGCCAGCCCGCCCTCTTCGTCGGCCTCGCCGTAGTCCACCAGCTCCAGTTTCTCATCGGACAGGCGGCCAAGCGCCTGGAAGATGGCGTCCATGCCGACCACGGGATCGCCTTCCGGGTCCGGGTAGGCCGAGGTGACGTACAGCTCCAGCGCCATGTTGTTGTCGAGGTAGAGGTCGCAATCGAAGAAGACCCGCGCTTCGGGCGCGACGGGGGTTTCCTCTTCCTCGTCACCCAACGAGTCCTCGTAAAGCTCGACGCCGAGCACGCTGGAACCGAGCAGCTCGTTCAATTCGGCGCGACGATCGTCGTCCAGCTCCGTGTAAAGCTCGTCCTCGGGCGCTTCGAACTCTTCCAATTCCTCAGTCTGATTCTTCTTGGACATCAGATATCTCCTTGTGAACTGCTATGACTTGCCGAATTATACCACCGGCGCCGTAGAGAGACGAATTTTGAGGGGTGGCTGTGGACGCTGCGCGTCCAATTGTACGCCTTCCCACTGTCCGGGCTCCGCCTTCACGCTAGAATCGGGCTGAAGCCAGTGCGGCTGCTCTATCTCAACACGGAGGAAGTAGATGACTCAACAACCCCATATGTCTCGCACTCCCCGCAGGGCGGTCTTCGGCCTGCTCACGATGGTGGCCTTGATCGCTCTGCTGGCAGGCTGCTCTCCGGCAGCTCAACCGGCAGCATCCCAACCGACGGCGGCCCAACCGGCGGCGGCCGTCCAACCGACGGCGGCCCCCGCCGCCGCGCAGTCTTCGGGCCAGGCGGCCGCGGCAGCCACTTTCGCCAAGGATGTCCAGCCGATCCTGCAGCAGAACTGCGTGAAGTGCCATGGCAACTCCGCCGCGGGCGGCTTGGCTCTGACGAGCTATGATGCCCTGATGAAGGGCGGCCGGGATGGCCAGGTGATCGTGCCCGGCGACGCGGCAGACAGCGAGCTGGTGAAGGTGATCGTTAGCGGCAGGATGCCCCAGGGCGGAAAGAAGCTGTCGCAGAGCCAGATCGACATCATCTCGGCCTGGGTGACGGCTGGCGCGCAGGATAACTGACGCCCGGTTGTTTCTGGGAAGGTGATACTGGTGAAGGAGAGATCATGATGAACGGGATTTCGCAGATTCTCAACACGCTCTTTGTTGTCCATCCCTTGCATCCTATGGTGGTTCACTTTCCCGTGGCCCTGTCCGCGGCGGCGTTTCTCTTTTTCCTGCTGGCGCTGCTGCGCAAGAATCCCTACCTGGAGCGGGCGGCGTATTACTGCATCTCGTTGACCGCGGTGAGCACGGTGGTCGCCGGCCTGACCGGCGCGAACGACAATGCCGTGCGCTACGACGGCTCAGCGCCGAATGTCCAGATCAAGATCATCCTGGCGGTCCTGCTGCTGATCATTTCCGCGGCCACGACGGTGATCCGCTGGCGGCAGAAGGAAGCCCGCTGGCAGTCCAAGACAAACCTGATGTACCTGGCGGCTTACGGCGTCAGCTTTCTGCTGGCCGGTGCGTTGGGCTTCCTGGGCGGCATCATCGTGTTTGGTATGTGATTTCGGGGAGCCAGCCCGGTGCTGAGGCCGGTTGTCATGAAATTGAAGGGGTTCTTTCTCCTGGGCCTGATGGCGCTCGTCCTCGCCGCGTGCGGCGGCGGGGCGCGGGCGGAGCGCGGGATCGAGGCGGCCCAGGCGCCCGCGGCCACCGCAACGCCTGCTGCGGCGACGCGCACTCCCGCGCCGCCTCCCACGGCCACTGCGACTGCGACGGTGACGCCGTCGCCGACGGTGACGCCGTCGCCCACCGCGTCGCCGACCGTGACGCCGACCGCGACGCCGCCCAACCCGCTTTCGGTGGCATTCATGCGCACCCAGGACTACCCGGGCAGCGATATCGTCATCGAGCAGACGCTGCAGCCGGGCGCCAACTACCGGCGCTACTACGCCTCCTACCTGTCGGAGGGCCTGAAGCAGTATGGGCTGTTGACCGTGCCCAACGGCCCCAAGCCCGCGACCGGCTGGCCGGCCATCATCTTCAACCACGGCTACATCCCGCCCGAGCAGTACCGCACCACCGAGCGCTATGTGGCCTACGTGGACGGCTTCGCCCGCAACGGCTACATCGTCTTCCGGCCCGATTACCGGGGCCACGACAAGTCCGAGGGGGAGGCCAGCGGCGGCTACGGCTCGCCCGATTACACGATCGACGTGCTGAACGCGTTGGCTTCGGTGAAGCGCTATGCGGACGCGGACCCGAACCGCATCGGCATGTGGGGCCATTCGATGGGCGGCCACATCACCCTGCGCGCCATGGTGACCACCGGGGACATCAAGGCGGGGGTGATCTGGGCCGGGGTGGTGGCGTCCTATCCCGACCTGATGACCCGCTGGCGGCGGCCGGCCGGCGCGCCGACCGCAACCGCGCCGACCCCGGCCATCCCGCAGAGCGCGCGGCGCTGGCGCCAGGACTTCACGGAACGCTACGGCTCACCGGAACAGAACCCGGAGTTCTGGGCTTCGATCTCGCCCGCCAGCTACCTGGCCGACCTATCCGGCCCACTCCAGCTCCATCACGGCACCGCGGACGACAGCGTGCCCTACGAGTTCTCGGCGACCCTGTATCAGCAGGCGCGGGACGCGGGGATACCGCTGCCCGTGGAGTATTACGAGTACCCGGGGGACAATCACAACCTGTCCAAGAGCTTCAACACCGCCATGCAGCGCTCCGTCGCGTTCTTCGATAAGTATGTGAAGAACGCTGCCGCACAGTAAGCGTTAGTCGAATTTGAAGCGCAGCAGGGCGGTCACGAAGTACAGGGCGCCCATGCCGAACAGGATGCCGATCTGCGGCAGCACATCCACGAAGCCCGCGTTATCCCCGAACAGGCGCATGTAGCCCTCCAACGCGTGCGCGTGCGGCGTCAGGTTGGAGAGGACATACATGATGGTGCCCTTGGCCCGGAAGAAGACCGAGCCCAGAGCGATGCAGCCGCCCATGCCCCCCAGCAGCAGCGAGATGACCACGCCGAGGCTGTCGGCTTGCTTGGCCGAGCGGGCCAGGGTCGCCAACAGCAGGCCCAGCGCCGAGGCGGTGAACCCGAGCCCCAGCGTGATGAGCAGCACGGCCGGCAGCGAACGGCCGATCGGCATAGCGAAGAACAGCACGCCGCTGCCCAGCATCAACAGCGCCTGCAGGACGACGATGGTCATGTAGGCCAGCGTCTTGCCCGCAAGGATCGCGGCGGGCCGGATCGGCGACGCCAGCAGGCGCCGGAAGCTGCCGTTCTCCTTTTCGGTCAGGATGCTGGTGGCCATCATGCCCAGCAGGAAGAACGCAAACATGGTCAGCATGGAGGGGTTGTTGAAGGCGGCGGGGTTGAATGGCTCCTTGACGGGCACGCCGCTGGCATCCTCGCTGCTGACCGCGATGGCGGGGCTGCGCCGCGCCTCGTCGAGCTGGGTCATGATGACGCCCAGCGTCTGCATCGCGGCGGCCTGCTGCGCCTCAGGCGGCGCCTGCAGGAACTCGGGCGACTGGTTCAGCATCGATTGAACCCCGTAGCTGACCTCGCCCCACAGGGTGACCTCGCCGGCAGCCTGGTTCAGGATGCCGGTGACGATGCCGGCCCCCTCCTGCTTCACCGGGTCCACGATCACCTGGATCTGTGACGGTGTGTGGGCCTGGATGTTGGCGCTCAGGCCCGCGGGGATCACGATGGCCGCGACGGTCTCCCCCTTGGCGACCTTTTCATCCGCGGCTTGGGGCGACGCCAGCTCCTCGATGGACAGCACGTCGATCTGCCGCAGCGCCTCCACCAGCCTCTCGCTGAAGGGGCCGCTGTCCTGGTTCACCAGGGCGACATCGACGCTCACCTGCGCCGCCTCACCGCCCGCGGCCATGCGGTTGAGCTGGCCGAAGAACATGGCGAACAGCAGCGGCATCAGGAAGAACACGAACAAGGTGGCGCGTTCGCTCAGCAGGATCCGCAGCTCCTTGGCGGCAACGGCGAGTGTGTCAGAGATGATCTTCATGGTCGCACCTCTCAATCGAAGTCGAAGCGCCACAAGCCGATGGCGAGGAACGCGGCGGTGAAGCCGGCCAGCGCCAGCAGCGCCGGCCCAATGTCAGCCAACGTCAGGCCGCGCACCATCAGGCCGTAGTAGGCCTCGTTGGCCCAGTGCACCGGCACCACCTTGCCCACCTGGCTGATCGGTCCCTGCGTGAACAAATACAAGGGGACCAACGAGCCGCCCACGATGCCCATCGCCCAGATGATGAGGCTGGCGATGCCGCCCACCTGGCCTTCCGTCTTGCTCAGCGCGGCGATGAGGACGCCCAGGCTGGTGGAGCAGAGCGCCACCAGCAGCGAGACGACCCCCACCCCCAGCACATCGCGGCCCAGGGTCAGCCGCTCCATGCCCAGCAACGGCAGCACGAACATGCCGAACGCGAAGATCACCGCGATCTGCAGCAGCACGATGGCGAGGTTGGGCAGCATCTTGCCGGCCAGCAGGCTGGCCTTGCTGATGGGCGCGGCGAGCAGGCGCCGGAAGCTGCCGCCTTTCTTCTCCTCGTAGACCGAACGCGCGGTAGCCTGGGCGGCCAGAAACGCGAAGAGCACGGTGAAGCCGGCCACGCGCACCCGCACATCACTGATCGGCGTCGCCTCTTCCTGCTGGCTGAAGGCGCCGGGGGTGGACTGCCGGATGCTCACCAACGGGTCCTGCGCCGCGGCCGCGAACTGGGCGCGCGCCTGGGCCACGATGCGCTCCTTGGTGAAGGCTTGCGACGCGGCAGGGTCCGCCGCGACCATGTCGGCCATGCGCTCCAGGCTGGCGACCAGTTGCGTCTCCAGCGCCATGTCATCCGCCACCCCCTCCACCACCAGGCGGATGGCGCGGGTCTGCGCTTCGTCGGCCTCGGGATGGCTGATCAGGCGCAGGGTGGCCAGCTTGCCAGAGCCGGTGTCGGACGTGAAGCCGGCCGGGATGATGAGCACGCGGTCGATCTCCCGGTTGGTCTCGGCCCGCAGCTTCGCCAGCGCGTCGGCCTCGGCATAGGGCACGACCACGATCCCGCCGGCCGCGTTCAACCCCGCGCTGAAGGCCTCGGCCGCCTGGCCGCCCGGGTCGAGGTTGACGACCGGCAGCGGCAGCCGCTGATCCTGGGCCGGTTGGTCCAACTGGCCCAACGCGCCGGAGAAGACGAAGATGAACGCGATCGGCACCAGGAAGAGATAGAGCACCGAGCCGCGGTCCTTGAAGAGGATCTGGAGGTCTTTCCAGGCTACACTGAGTGCTTTCATGGCTGCCTCCTCATTCCCTCAGCTTCTTCCCCGTCAGGTGCAGGAAGACGCTTTCCAGGTTGGGCTCCAGGATTTGCAGCGAAGTGATGCTGATGTCGCGCTGGTTCAGGAAGCCGAGGAGGTTCACGATGGCCTGTTGGCTGTGCTCGGTCAGGATCTTGAGGATGGGGGTGGCTGCGGCCGGCACGGCCGCCTCCTGGCCCGGCGCCTGGCCGGCCGCGACCGGCGGCTGCACCAGCGTCACCTCTTTCACCGCAGGCAGCGCCGCGATCTGGCTGATCAGCGCTTCGTTGACCTGCGGCAGCCCGACGTTGATCACCCCGCCGCCCAGCGTCGCGATCAGGTTTTTGATCGTGTCCATAGCGATGATCCTGCCCGCATCCATCACCGCGACGCGGTTGCACAGGAGCTCCACCTCTTCCATGTAGTGGCTGGTGTAGACGATGCTCATGCCCCGCTCGCGGTTCAAGCGCTGCACGCTCTCGAAGATGTGGTTGCGGCTTTGCGGGTCCACGCCGACGGTCGGCTCGTCCAGGAAGAAAAGCCGGGGATGATGGAGCAGCCCGGCGGCGATGTTGACGCGGCGCTTCATGCCGCCCGAGAACTTGTCCACCACGTCGTCGGCGCGGTCGGTCAGCGCCACCACGCGCAGCGCGTCATCCACCCGCTCCTTCAGCGCCTTGCCGGCCAGGCCGTAGATGCGGCCGAAGAAGTTCAGGTTGGTGCGCGCGCTGAGGGTGGGGTAGAGCGCCAGGTCCTGCGGCACCAGGCCGTTGAGCTGCTTCACGTGGTCCAACTGCGTGCGGATGTCGTAGCCGCCGATGCGCGCGGTGCCTGCCGTGGGCGGGATCACGCCGGTGAGCATGGAGATGGTCTGCGTCTTGCCCGCGCCGTTGGGGCCGAGCAAGCCGAAGACCTCGCCTTCTTCGACCGTGAAACTGATGCCTTTCACGGCCTCAAAGTTGCCGTATTTCTTGGCCAGGTTATCGACTTCCAGGATCGGGGGCATAGGGACACTCCTTCCGGGTGATGATGAGGTTGGGATCTGGCAGTGGGGTGGGCATCCTGCATTCTCCCCGCGAATGGGCTGCACGAGCCCCCGGCAACGCCGCGCGTCCGGCGCCGGAGCTCGCTCAATTAGTTATAAGTTGCAATGGGTGTAGCAGCAAACCAAATTATATCACATGCGCGGGCAGGGGGCAAGGGGGTTTCAGACAAAAACATCGGTTCATGATTCGCCTCCGCTGTCAACGATGGCAGGCCGCTCCCGCAGCAAGCCCTCCACAAACGCCTCCAGGGTCGGCCAATCACGAAAATAACGCGCCTCGCCGCTGTTCACGTGCTGGACGCTTCCGCGCCAGTCGGTCTGTCCGCCGCCCAGGTCTTCGGGCCACAGGCGCAGCGTGAACAGGTGCGAGGTGTGCGACAGCGGGGCTGCATTACGCTCGGTGGTCATGGTGTTCTCTCGGTCAGCGTGCCAGGCCCGCCGGACGAGCCTGGCACGTGGAGCGCGCGACGCTCATCTTGGAACGCGTCAATGCAGGAACGTGCGGCGGATGAACTCATCCAGCGTTGTCAGCTTGAGCTTGTAGGCCGCCGCGGTCTCGGTCATGTCCACGAAGGTTTCGAAGGTCTCCATGCCGTTCAAGAGGCTGCCCACTTCGGGCGGCAGGCCCGGCACTTCCGAGCCGAGCGGCAGATAGCGCACCGGCAGTTGCGCGCCCAGCGCCGCGCCGACTGCGCTCACGATCTCGGTCCAGGTATAGGAGGCCGGCCCGCCGATGCCGATGCGCTGATTGGCCGCACGGGGGTTGTCCACCGCGGCGATGCCGAACGCGGCCACATCCGCCTCGGAGACGAAGTTGTGGCGGTGGTCGCCCTGTCCGATCAACGTGATGGGCTGCTGCGCCATCAATGGCATGCCGACCACCATGCCGATCCAGACCTCCATGAAGATGGCCGGCCACAGGATGGTGTACTCCAGCCCGCTCCGCTCCAGCGCGGCCTCACAAGTGCCCTTGACGTTGAACAGCGGCACCGGATGGCCCGGAACCGAGCCGTAGGCCGAAGTGTAGATGAAGCGCTTGACCCCCGCAGCCTTGGCCGCTTCGATCAGGTTCAGCGTGCCCTGCAAATCCACCGCGGGCACGGTGTCAGCGCCCCCGCGCTGTGAGGCGGTGGCCGTGGTAAGGACCGTATCCGCGGCCGCGACCGCAGCGTCCAATGACGCGCGCTCCTTGAGATCGCCGTACACGGCCTGCGCGCCAGCCTCGATCAACGAACGCGCGCTGGTGGCCCGACCTTGCCGCGCCAGCTCTTCCGATGGTGAATTGTGCCGGACCAGGATGCGCACGGCTTTGCCCTGCGCCAGCAGGCCGCGCGTGATGCGGCCGCCCAAGGAGCCGGTGGCTCCGACGACGAGAATCATTGGGTTCCTCCTCAATCAAAGTGCGCCTGGCCCGTATAGCGAGCCACGATGTTCGGTTCGGGGTAGGCGGCAAGGTCGAGCTCCGCGCGGGTCTCGCCTACGCCGTGCAGTTTTTTGTAGGCGCCGGTGCCCGAAACAATGACCCACCGGCCCTCGGCGACGGAGGTTGTCGCTGACGTCCACGTCATCTGAGCCTGGAAGTTGATGGTAATGGTGCCGGCTGCACCCACCAACGTCTTAACGCCATGCACGGTCCCATCAGCGAACGTCAGCACCTCCGAGGCGTTGCCGGAATCGTTGAACAGGCCGCTGACCGTGAAGGTGCCCGCGGCGGAGGCCGGGCCGGTGAGCCAAAGCTGCGCTTCGATGGTCAGTGGTTTCGGGGGCGTCGCCAGCGCGGTGGCCGGCAGCGCCAACAGGATGCATACCAGGACCAGAGTGAATGTCCTCAAACCCCTTGTTTTCATTTTGGCCTTCCTTGCTTGCGATAGCGGGCCGATTGCGGGACCTTGTCCCGACCCGCCTGAGGCCATCATAGCAGGGGCAGCGTTTGTAAAGCGTTTGGCGCGGGGGATCCGTGAATGGGTGATTGTTCCTGCGACCTGTCTATGGCATGAGCCGCGAGTCATAGTACAGCCGCGCCTGGCGGATGATCCCATCCCTGACATCATAGACCACGCACATGGGGACCTCTACGCGCCTGCCCGTAGGCGGCCGGCCAGAAAACGAACCGATATTCACCCCCCGGAAGGTGAACTCCAGGACCACGGAATCGTCGTTGGCGATCCAGTTGCGAGGCTCCGCGGCCGCATCGGAAAAGGCCTCCACGTAGACCTCGCGAAACATGGCCGCGATGGCCTCGCGGCCGCAGTGGGTGATCGCTTGGGGCAGAACATGAAACGTCGCGTCCTGCGCCATAAGCTCCGGCCCAGACCCCCTAAGATAGGCGCGCACGATTTGAAGGTTCTGTTCGGCTGACATCGGTTCCTCCCGGTCGTTTGAGATAGCCCAGTTGCTGCGCCAACTCGAGCGCCTGTCCCAGGCAGCCTTCGGCCGCGGCATGTTGCCCTTGCCGCCAAGCTGCCACTGCTGCGTCGAGGTGCGACGCCAAAGCCGCCGGCAGGCGCTGTTGGTCCGGTCTGAGCATCGCTTGCGCGTGGTCAATCGCCTCTGCCGCACGGTGCTGGGCCTGTGCCAGGGCGAGCAGCGGCCAGCGGGCCGTCCATTGAAACGGGGTGCTGAGGGGGGCCTGCTGCCACAGCACCACGGCAGCCTGGCCTTCGATCCCGGCTTGCGTCCAGTCGCCTGCCAGCCAGGCCAGCCAGGCCTGGCTGGCCCTGGCCATGCCGATATACTCGGTCATCCCCCATTCGGTCGCCAGCGCCAGGCTGGCTGCGGCATAATGTTCCACCTGGTCAGCCTGGCCGGCCATGCGATAGAGCATGGTGAGATAGGTCAAGACGCGAGACTGCACGGCTACATCACTGCTCCGTTCGGCCCGCGCCAACGCCGCGAGCAGCGGCTGCTCTGCCTTGTCAAGCTGACCTGCCCACACCAGAGAACACCCGAGGCCGCCCAGGGCCAGGGTCTCAGCATTGGCGTCCCCGGATTCGCGAAAGGCATCCAGGGAAGCATGGCCGAAAGCCAGCGTCTCGGCGGAGACGGCAAAGCGTTCCTGCCTGATGCCTAACAGCAGCAGACTTTGGAAGAACTTCCCGCGCTGCAAGGGGGTCCCGCACTGCTCGACCACAGGGCGGGTGCGCTCGGCCAGTTCTGCCATCTCATTCAGCCGGCCGAGTCCGTAGCACAGCCAGACTCGGCGGTGCTGAATTTCGAGCCATTCGCGCCGCCATTCCAGGGTGGAGGCGGGCGTCTCCGGGCCCAGTGCGGCTTCGGCGGCGGCATAGGCCAGCGTCGCTTCCTGCCAGCAATTCTCTTCGTCCCAGGCCGTGGCGATTTTGCGCTGCAGGCGCGCTCGCCAGACCAACTCGCCGTCGGCGACGCCAGCCAGCGCCTCTCCATAGGCCTGCCGGGCATCTGCTCGGCGCCCGGTCAGCGTCAAGAGGTCGGCCATGTCTTCGCGGATGCGAGCAGCCGCGCCTGGTGGCCCGGCGGCCGCGAGGGTTTCCGCGGTTGAGGATTCGAGCAGCGTAATGGCTCTCCGGTAGTAGGCAATTGCTTCTTCGTTGGCATAGAGGCGACGCGCCACTTCGGCCGCGCACACGTAGCAGGGGATTGCCTGGTCCGGCAGGCCCGCGCGCTCGTAGTGGGCCGCCACCTGGTGGCTGACCGGGTCCAACCGCCCGGCGTGGAGGGTCTCCAACGCCTGTGCGATACGGCGGTGCAGCAGGCGCCGTCTTGCTGCGCTCAAACCGCCATAGGCCACCTCGCGCAGCTTGTCATGACTGAAGTCGTAGGCGTCGGCGCCGCGTTCCCGCACGATCCGCCGCTGCCACAGCTCATCTAACTCACGAATCAGCGCATCCGCAGCGCGGCCGTCGGCCAGCGCCAGCAGCTTGAAACTGAACTCCCGGCCGATCGCGGCTGCCAGCCCGGCCAGTTCCCGGGCTGGCGGCGAAAGCTGCGCCAGGCGCGCCTCAAGCATGGACCACACCTTCGGCGGCAGGCCTGTGTCGCCCAGCGTGGGATCGTGAAGGAGCCTGGCCGAACCGGCATCCCGATCCCGGTCGTGCAACAACATTCCAGCCCGCGCGGTTTCGATGACAAAGAGCGGATTGCCCTCAGTTTCTCGATAGAGAAGCCGGGCGGTCCTTGGGTCGATCTCCTCGCCGATCGTCAGGGTGGCTAGAGTCCGGGTGGCGGCTTCGTCCAGCGGTCCCAGCTCCAATTCTGCGACCTGCCCTTCCAGGCGCAAGTTCCGCAGCCAGGAAACCAGTGGGTGGTCGTCGCCGATTTCCTCCGGCCGGTAGGCGCCGACGACCAGCAGCCGCGCGGTGAGGTCGAAGCGCAGCAGGAAGTGCAGCCACTCCAGGGTGTCACGATCACACCATTGGAGGTCATCCAGTATCAGCAGCCGCGGTTGGCTTGGGCCCAGGATGGCGCGCGCCAGCGCTTCGAAGAGGCGTTGGCGCTCCCAGGCCTGGGTCAACGCGGCCGGCTGCGGCAAGTCCGGCCGGCCGGCCGCGGCCTCCGGCAATAGCCGCGCGACCTCTGCCAGCCAGGCGTCATCGAGGGGCGCCAGCGGCTGGGCTCGCAGCCAGGCGGTGACCGGGGCATAGGCCAGTTGGCCCTCGGCCGCATAGCAGCGCGCGGTGGCGGTGGCGATCCCCTGCCGTGCGGCCCATTGCAGCAACTCCTCAGCCAATCGGGTCTTGCCGATCCCTGCCTCCCCGCGCAACATCAGGACACGGGGCCCGCCGCCGGCGATCGCGGCGCGCCAGGTTTGCCGCACCTGCATCCATTCGCTCTTTCGGGCCACAAGGGGCGAAAAAGCGGTCGTGGCAGGCGCGGCCGAGGCGGGTCGTGACTCTGCGCCCAATAGCTGTTCGTAGACTTCACGAGTGGCGGCGCTTGGTTCCACTTCCAGCTCACGCCGCAGGACAGTCGCGCAGGTGTGATAGACCTGCAAGGCGGCGGCCCGATCCCCATCCAGGGCATGGAGACGCATCAGGTGGCGATACGTCGCTTCGTGCAAAGGATCATGCTGCAGCAGGCGCTGGGCATGGCGGACGGCTGCCGCGTAGTCGCGCTGCTCCTCCAGCACCTGAACCAGCCGCTCTAAGGCACTGAGATATGCCTGGCGCAATCCTTCGCGCTGGGGCATGATCCAGTCATCATAGCAACTGGGCAACAAGTCCCCTTTGTACAGGGCGACTGCTCGCTCCAACGCCTCGCGCACTGCTACGGGATTGCCCCTCCTGGGCGCCTGCTCCGCCTGAGCCAGCGCGGCCTCAAAGTCGGCCGCGTCCAGGGCAAATGGGGCGCCGGACCGCCATTGTAAACTCTGAATCCTGCCGTCGAGATAGGAATCCGCATCCGGCAGCGTGTGCCGCAACTGATGCAAGAGGTAGCGCAGGTTCGTGCGGGCCTGGGCGTCGCTGGTGTCGGGCCAGAAGATGAAGGCCAGGTGGCCGCGGGATTGGGGCGCATCCCGGTGGAGCACAAGATAGGCAAGCAGTGATTGCAGACGCGGGGTGTCTACGTCTGTGACGAGCGTGTCATTGTGCTTGAGGCAGAAGTCGCCCAACAGCGCGATGCTGAGCATCGAAACAATTCTTTCACTTCGAATGCCAAGTGCAAGCGCAGACGTTTATTATTATAGCATAGTATCCAAGAGGATCAAGTAGCGCGTCACCGCGCGTGCAGCGACCGCCAGAAGTCGCGCAACTGGCGGCGCGAGTCGAACAGGATGATCAACGTCCCCACCGCCGCCCATGCGGCCGCGATCTTCGACTCGCCCAGGGCGAGCATGACGATGGCGGGCGCGAGGACAAACGCCAGGCTGATCAGCCGGGAGCGCAGGAACTCCGGTGAATCCCAGGCCTCGCGGTCATCTGCTTGGGGCTGGGGCTGCTCCGGCCCCGCTTGTTGAGCCTGGCGGCGTTTGCTCATCGGCTAACTCCTGATTCTGAAACCGTAGGTCGGGCGAAGCAAGGGCTGCTGGCCGGATTGAAGCCACGAAAAACAGAGGCTTTAGCCGGTTGCGCTTGCTGCTCACACAGACCGGCTAAAGCCTCAGTTCCGAAAACGAGTTTCCTGTTACTCGGCCAGGAACGCGTCCAGCGCCTTCCTGCTGATCCGGTAGGCGCTGCCGATCTTCTTGGCCTTGACCTGGCCGGAGGTGATGAGCGTCTCGACGTCCGCCTCGCTGACGCGCATGTAGGCCGCGGCTTCGGCCAGGGTCATCACCTCGGGCGCGGCTGCGGCGGCCGGCGCACCGGCGGATGCCTGCTGCTGTCCCGCGGAGATCGCCTGCTGGATCATGCCCGCCATGCCCGCGCCCAGGCCGAAGCCCGCGCCCAAGCCCACGCCGGTGCCGGCCGCGCCGCCCGCTTCACCGCCACCGCCGGCTGCGGCCGCGTCGCCCATGGCCTTGGCAGCCTTGTACTGCATGTACTTGCCCATGTCGCCGATGGCGCCCATGGCCGCGCGCTCGTCGATGGCCTTCTGGGTCTCCTCGGTGGGGCTGATGCTGCCCAAGAACATCTGCTTCAGCGTGATGCCCAGGGCCTCGAAGTCCTCGGCCACCTTGGCCTTGATGGCCGCGCTCAGCTCATCGAACATGGCGGGCAGGTCGAAGAGGCCGGTCTTCATCTCGCCCAGCATGTCGGTCAGCCGGCTGATGATGATGCTGCGCAGGTAGTCCTCGATCTGGCTGGTCTGGTAGAGACCCTGCGTGCCGACGATCTTGGCCACGAACATCTGCGGGTCATTGATCGCCATCGAGTAACGGCCGTTGGCGCGCAGCCGCACCAGGCCCAAATCCACGTCGCGCAGCGAGACCGGCTCCGGCGTGCCCCACTTCATGTCGATGAAGTCTCGCATGTTGACGAAGTAGACTTCTGCCTTGAAGGGGCTTTTGCCGCTGAAGAGCTTGCCGATGAGATCAACCAACAGCGGGATGTTGGCCGTGGTGATGGTGTGGCGGCCGGCACCGAAGGTGTCCAGCGCCTTGCCGTCGCGGAAGAAGACCGCGTTCTGATTCTCCCGCACGATCACCTGCGAGCCAATGCGGAAGTCACCGCTGCCTGAGCTGGGCACGCGGTAGACCATCTGGTTCAGCCCCTGATCGGGGGCTTCGACGATGTCGAAAATACGAGGCATGTGATACCCTCCTGGATGCTACTTGACGATGCGGACTGCGTATTGCGTACTGCGTATTGCGTATTGCGTACTGCGTATTGCGTACTGCGTATTGCGTACTGCTTGGTCGCCGGATGTTGTGGGGTCAGGCAGTACGCAGTACGTAGTACGCAGTAATTCACTCGGTCGGGTTCTGGATCACTTCGGACCGGCGGCTGAAGGTTTCGTTCAGGCCGGACACCAGGTCGCCGACGGTCGCGAGCGCTTCCTTGATGCCTTCGTTGGCTTTCACGGCGCTTTCCAGGCCGCTGATGGCCGCATCCAGGCCGGCCGCTTCCTCAAAGAGCGACTGATCGAACGCGATCAGCCGGTCCAGGTCGGCTTCCTTCACCCGGTTCAACCCCCACATCGGCGCGTAGCCGTAGGAAGCGGTCTTGACACGGTCGATGAACAACTGAAGCCGGCCCACCACCCGCTCGACGTCGTCCATCCACAGGATCCCGCCCGTCGACAACAGGTCGCCCTGCAAAGCGGTCAGTTTGCGCCGGCGGCTTTCCAGCCGGCGGGCCAGCGTCTCGCGCACCTGTTTGTCGGCGTCGCGGCGCATCTCCTTCTCACGGTAGCCCTTGATGCCCGGCAGCTTCGCGAACGCAGCCTCGAGGCTGCCCATCTTGGATTTGGCTTGTTCGATTGGATCCATCTGGTTCTCCTTTGCTAATGTCCAACCCCTAACCTTCAAACCTAATGCTGCATCAACGTGGTTACTTCCGGCAGGCGGTTGAGCATCCACACGCCAAACGGCAGGCCGATGATGCTCACGCACAGAAGCCAGGCCAGTAACGACCAGAGCAAGCTGAACCACCAGCCGATCAACAGGAAGTAGATCAACCGGAGCAGGAACGGGCGCTGCGCCGCGCTGCGGTAACGCCATTCGATCGTGTCGTCGCGTGCTTCCGCCACGTTGACCCCGCGCGGCATGCGCAGCGTCAACACCAACGGCGCCCGATTCAGCATCCACACCCCCAGGGGCATGCCGATGACGGTCAGGTTCAGCAACCAGGCTGCGACGATCCAGTAGAGCGTCACATGCCAACCGATCAGGAAGAACCACAGCACGCGGATGACGAACGGCATCCCCGGCTCTTCCCGCACATAACTCTTCACAGCAGTACTCATTTCTCCCTCTCCCAAACGCCCAACTGACTATCTCACCAACGCACTAAATCACTACCGCACTATCTCACTACCGCACTCTCTCACTAACTCGCCAAAAACACCTCGGCCCCGCAGAACGGGCACTTGATCACGCCCTTGCCGGCCAACTCCACCTGGCCGCCGCAGTTCGGACACTTACGGTCGGCCTTCATCTCGCTGGCCTGCTTGGAGTAGAGCACGCCATCCTGCCAGTTGATCGCCCCGCTGAAGAGGTTCTTGCCCACCAGGTCGCGCACCATGTCTTCGACCTTGTTCATGGGGGTGTCGATCTCCAACGCAACCTCGGACAGCGTCACCTTGCCCTGGGCCAGCACCATGTTCAGGATCTTCTTTTGTTTGGCGATCTCGGCGAACTCGGCGGTTTCCTGCTTGCCCTTGTTGAGCAGATAGAACCCGCCGCCGCCGAGCGGCAACACGAAAACCACCAGCGCAATCAACACTCCCAGGATCGCGCCGGTGACGGTCGTCTCACCCTGCGACACCTGGCCGATCATCAACGCCGCCACGACAATCAGGGCGATGAGCGCCACCACAACCAACACCATACCGATGGTTCGACCTTGTCCGGGCATGGGAACCTCCTTATCCGTGTGATTTATCCGAAACTGCTGCCGCCGCCGCCGCTGCCGCCGCCGCTGAAGCCGCCGCCGCCCGAAAACCCGCCGCCGCCGAAGCCACGGCCGCCGCTCGAAAAACCGCCGCCCCCGCTGCTCGGCGCAGGGGTGCTGGTCAGGGTCCGCGCGGTCTGCGACAGCATGGAGCCCAGGCCCGCACTCATGCCGGACAGCGAGCTGCCCAGGCCGCGCGACATGCCCTCCAGCGACGGCCGCGAGCTGCCCCCTTCCACCGGCGCCGCATGGCCCGGCGTACGGCCGATCGGGCTGGTGGCCGGCCCGGCGCCTGTATCGCGCCGGCGGTCGTAGTACGGCCGCCCGGTGTCATACGGGATCCACCAGGTGGGGGCGGGCGCCTCCACCGACTGGAACCTCTTAAGGAAGCTGTCTTCCAGCCCGAACGCGATCGCATACGGCAGGTAGCGATCGAAGCCGGCAGCCGCCTCTTCAACCTTGGTGTATTTCTCCAGATTCGCCAGGTAGCGCTTGAAGGCGTTCCAGCGCGCGTACGCCTCAGATCCCGACTCGGTGCGCTGCGGCATGTGGCGGGCCATGATGATGATGCCGATGGCGATCACTCCGGTGCCCAGCGGCACACAGAAGACGGCATTGGTGTATTGCGCCAGCGCCGCCACAAGCGTGAACAGCAAGCCGGTGGCCACAAGCAAAGCCACCACGCCCAGGCAGCCGTAGCGGCTGCGCGTGGTGTCGGGGCTTTCTTTGAAGAAGCCCTCCTGCACCACGGCGGTGTACAGCTCCTTGCGCAGCGCCGGTAGCTCGGCGAAGAACTTATTCTTGAGGTCCGAGAGCTCCACTTCCGTGCGCGACGAGCCGAACATCTTCTTCATCAGCATCTGCTCAAAGGTGCGCAGCCCCTCGGGCCCCTTCTTCTTCCGGTAGACGAAGTCGGAGCTGCTGCCGATGCCCATGAAGCCCGCCTCGCGTTTTTCCTCGATCTCGATGTAGCCGCGGCGGGCCAGGTCGACGATCGAGGCCAGGATATCCTGCAAATCGGCGCGCTCGTCGATCAGCGTGCCCACCATGCCTGCGGGCAGGTCGGAGGGCGGCTCCGGCAGGTAGTCGGCAATCAGGCCCACGGGATGGTCGCGGCCCTTGCGATGCCACCACAGGTACAGCAATACCGGCCCGCCGATGGCCAACAGGCCGCCCAACGCGCCGAATCCCAGGGTGAGGGTCGACCCCCACTTCTGCTGGAACGCTTCCTTCTGCGCCCGCGCTGCGGCCTCCGCGTCCAACTGCTGCTGCCACGCCGCGGGTTGGCCCGTCACGATGCCGTGCTGCCACTCAGCCACCACTTCCACTTCCTGGCCCGCCTCGATGCGCCCGGCAACCACAATGGAGGCGTCGCGCTGGCCCTCCACAAAGGCCGCCTCGCCCTCCGCGCCGTACAGGCCGTAGTTGGTGAAGGTGGCCGGCTCGGGCACATGCAGCGTGATCGTCGAGGTCTGAGTCGGGAAGGGGTTGCCCGAGGGGATCGCCTTCCAATCGAGCTGATCCACGCCGTTCTCCGGATAGAAACGCAGCGCGCCGGATACGGTGTAGCTGATGATGATGGTGCGCCGGCTGTCGCTGCTGGGCGGGAAGTTGTAGCGCACGTTGAGATTGCCGCCCTCCTGGTAGGTGCGGAACGTGTAGGGCGCGTCCAGATCCGAGTATTGGTACTGCGTCCCATCAGGCTCACTCACGGCAACATCGAAGACATCATCCAGCCGGTTGAGTGCAATCGAGCGCACGCCGAAACTGAACGAACCGTTGGTAAACACCAGCTCCTGCGTCTCCACCACGCGCAGGTCGCTGTTCAGCAACACGGTAATGTCAACGTCGTAGCGCTGCCAGTAGAGTGTTTTCGATTGTGCGCCGGCCAGGCTGCCGAACGAAAGCAGCAGGATCAACGCCAGCACGATTATGGAGAGCCACTTTTGTTTCATTGCGCCGCTCCTGGAAAGGTGCGCCTCTCGCGCCCATCACAGGTAGTATACCACAGGCGGGCGGGTCTGCCCGAATTATTGCCGACACGTGACTGACAGACGAACCGGCCCATCTCAATCCTCTACGCAGCAGAATGCCCGCGGGTTTCGCCGCGGGCATCTCGCTCAAGCCGGAGCCTCTCGCTTATTTCGGCTGCGTTCCCGAGTACGTGAGGCCGGTTTTCTCCTCGCTGCGATCGGTGGCCGGCGGCGGTTCGGGCGACAGCGCCGAGATTTCCGCGCGCCACGCGGGGGTCATGGCGACCTCGAGCGCGGCCAGCGACGCCTCAAGCTGCTCGAGATTGCGCGCGCCGATGATCGGTGCGGTGATCGCGGGGTGCGCCATCACCCAGGCGACCGCCAGCGCCGCGGGGTGGATGCCGCGCACCTGGGCATACGCGACGAAGCGATCCACGACCTCGTAGTAGGCCGCCTCGCCGTAGCGCCGCGTGTAGATCGGATTCTCCTGCAGGCGCCCGCCGTCGGGCCGGAAGCCCACGCCGTACTTGCCGCTCAACAGCCCGCCGCCCAACGGGCTGTACGAGATCACTCCCAGCCCTTCGGACGCGGCCAGGGGCAGGATCTCGACCTCGGCCTGGCGCTTGACGAGGTTGTACATCGGCTGGATGCACTGGAAGCGGGCCATCCCGTGCAGCGCGGAGAGGCCCAGCGCTTTGGCGATCTGCCAGGCAGCCCAGTTGCTCACCGCGGGATAGAGGATCTTGCCCGCGGCGACCAGGTCATCGAGCGCCCGCAGCGTCTCATCGATGGGCGTCAGCGCATCGAAGCTGTGGACGAAGTAGAGGTCCAGCCGGTCGGTGCCCAGCCGGCGCAGGCTGGCCTCGGCCTGAAGCATGATGTGCCGCCGCGAGAGGCCGCGCTGGTTCACATCCGGCCCCACCGGGAAATGCACCTTGGACGTGATCACCAGGTCGTCGCGGCTCCCGGCGATCAGCCGGCCCAGGATCTCCTCGGAGCGGCCGCCGGCATAGACGTTGGCGCAGTCGAAGAAGTTGATGCCCGCATCGCGACAGCGGTTGAACATCGCGGCGGAGGTTGCCTCGTCGGCATCGCCGCCGAACGACATCGTGCCGAAACAGAGGCGCGACACCTGCACGCCCGTGCGGCCAAGAACGCGGTATTCCATGTGACCTCCCCTCCAGAATCTCTTGTAGGGGCAAGTGCAAGACCTGCCCCTACCCAACCATGAATTGATATCTTAACCGGTCGGGCGGTTTCTGTCCATTGCCGGGCGCTGCGGTTTATGGTATTATATCTCTGCAAAACCATGTAGGAGTAGGCAAAATGGCTGCATTAGCGTTGAAAGCTCATTTCTCTCGAAAGATTGAATTAAAAGATGCAAGAAGTGTAGTAGGCGACGCGCTACGCCGTGAAACCGAGCTGGCCAAAGTGCGGCGCGCCCATTTCGAGCGCACCTGCAAGGCATTCGAAAAGCAACTAGGCATGCTATCCGATGAATTCATGGAGAAATTCGAGGCGGGCGCGCTGGGAGACGACGCGGTCTACTTTGACTGGTACGCGGCCAAGCGCGGACTGGATCTTTGGGAGCACAAGCTGCTGATTCTTTCAGGGGTCACAGTGTGAACGCGCGTGACTATTGAGGTGACAGATGCCTGCAACGCCACCGGAATTCGCCTACGACGTCTTCATCTCGTACAGCCACCGCGACAAGGCCTGGGTGCGCCGTGAGCTGCTGCCGCGGCTGGAAGGCGCGGGCCTGAAAGTCTGCATCGACACTCGCGATTTCCGCATCGGCGCGCCGATCATCAAGGAGATGGAGCGGGCAGTGGTGACCAGCCGTCACACCCTGCTGGTGCTGACCGCGTCCTACCTGACCAGCGCGTGGGCCGAGTTCGAGAACCTCATGCTGCAGACGCTCGACCCGATCAACCAGAAGTCCCGGCTGATCCCGCTGATCGCCGAAAAGGTGGCGCTGCCGCAGCGCATCGGGATTCTGAATTACGTTGATCTCACCGATGAGGAAGAGGCGGCCTATGTGTGGCAGCGCCTGCTCGCGGCGCTGGCCGCACCGGCTGCGGACCCCGCTGCTGCGCCTGCGCCAGGGGCCGCGCCGCAGGAGGCCCCACCTCCACCGGCCACCGAAGGCCCGCCGCCCAGCAAGGCCGAGTGGAACACGGCCGCCCTGCGCGAGCTGCTGATGGCCGCGTTCACCGACGGGGAGCTGACGAACTTCTGCTACGACTATTTCAGGCCGGTGTACGAGCAGTTCGCAGGCGGAATGAGCAAGCCCGACAAAGTGCAACGCCTCATCGTCTTCTGCGAGAGCAGCGGTCAGGTGCCGCAGCTGCTCGCGCAGTTGAAAGAGTCGGCCGCGTTTCAGTATGGAATATTCGAGAGCCGGTTGCACAACTGATTCGTTATTCTGCGTGATGGTGGGAGGCGACGCATGAAGAAATCCACCGTCGACGAAATCCGCCGGCGCTTCGATGCCGACGTTGAGCGCTTCTCCGACCTGGAGACCGGCCAGTCGACCATGGTGGATGCGGCGCTGATCATGGATCTCATCGTGCGCGCGGCGGCCGCGACAACGCCGGCCGCGCTGCACGTCCTCGACATCGGCTGCGGCGCGGGCAACTACACCCTCAAGCTGCTGGAGCTGCTGCCCGATCTCAACGTCACCCTGATCGACCTCAGCCGCCCGATGCTGGACCGCGCGCTGCAGCGCGTTGCGGCGGTGACCGGGGCGAATATCTTCACGATCCAGACGGATATCCGGGCGGCCCGGCTGGGCGAGGCGCGCTTCGATATCATCCTGGCCGCCGCGGTGTTCCACCACCTGCGCACCGACGCGGAATGGCAGGCCGTCTTCGCCAAGTGCTACACCGCGCTCCGGCCCGGCGGCTCGTTCTGGATCGCCGACCTGGTCGAACATTCGGCGCCCGCGGTCCAGGCGCTGATGTGGCAGCGTTACGGCGCATACCTGGCCGGCCTGAAGGACGAGGCGTACCGCGACCACGTATTCGGCTATATCGAGCAGGAAGACACCCCGCGCTCGCTGCTGTACCAGATCGACCTGCTGCGCGAAGTCGGCTTCCCGACGGTCGAGGTGCTGCACAAGAACGGGTGCTTTGCGGCTTTTGGGGCGGTCAAATGAATCAGCGAATCGGCGAATCGGCGAATCAGCGAAGCGGCGAAGCGGCGAATCAGCGAATCAGCGTAGCGGCGTAGCGGCGTAGCGGCGAATCAGCGAATCAGCGAATCAGCGAAGCGGCGAAGCGGCGAAGCGGCGAATCGGCGAATCAGCGAAGCGGCGTTCGATTCGATAAGTCCCGTTGATTCGTTGTTCTATCTCTCGACCTGAAAGGAATCGCTATGGAATTTCAAGAACTGATCCGCCAACGCTACAGCGTGCGCGGCTACAAGCCGGACCCCGTGCCGGACGAACTGCTGGCCCAGGTGCTGGAGGCCGGCCGGCTGGCGCCGACCGCAGCGAACAAGCAGCCGTTCCGCATCATCGTGATCCACACGCGGGGCCGCGAGGCCGAGCTGGGCCGCATCTATCACCGCGATTGGTTCGTGCAGGCGCCGCTGATCTTGTGCGTCTGCACGGTGGGGGCGGAGGCGTGGCAGCGCACGCGGTACGACGGCAAGAGCCACGCGGATGTGGACGCGACCATCGTGATGGATCACATGGTGCTGGCCGCGACCGAGCTGGGGCTGGGCACATGCTGGATCGCGGCCTTCAACCCGGCCGCGGCGCGGGAAAGCCTGGGGCTGCCTGAGGGGGTCGAGCCGGTGTTGTTCACCCCGCTCGGATATCCGGCCGACCCGCCGCGGGTGAAGGAGCGCAAGCCGCTGGCCGACCTGGTGCGGTACGAGCGGTGGTGAGTGGCCATTAGAGGGAGACCGCTTCGCACCCTTCGACTACGCACTGCGGTGCTCCGCTCAGGGTGCTCCGCTTAGTTTTCATATGAGGCAGGCATTTGGCATCATCTTTGCACGACACCATGACTTTCGCGGCTGAGACGGCTTACCTGGCGGGGCGGCTGACGTTGGGGTATTTCAACGCCATCGGCCGGCGCGCGGGGCTGCGGCCCGACTTCAAGGCCGATGACACCCCGATCACGGTGGCCGATCGGCTGGCGGAGGAGCTCATCCGCGGCCGCATCGAGGAGGCGCACCCGGGCCATGCGATCGTGGGCGAGGAGTTCGGCGCGATGGAGCACGCGGGCGCCAGCCATCGGTGGTTCATCGACCCCATCGACGGCACCAAGGCGTTCATACGCGGGGTGCCGCTCTACGCGGTGCTGATCGGGCTGGAGATCGACGGCCGGCCGGAGGTCGGGGCGGCCTACTATCCGGGCACCGATGAGCTGCTGGCCGCGGCGACCGGGGAAGGATGCTGGTGGAACGGCCGCCGCGCCCGCGTCTCGGACGTGGCCGACCTGAGCCGGGCGTACGTTTCGTGCACCGATCCGGGCAGTTTCGCCGCGCACGGCCGCACGGCCGAGTGGGAGGGCCTGGCGCGGCGCACCTACCATCGCGCGGGCTGGAGCGATGCCTACGGCTATCTGCTGGTGGCCACGGGCCGGATCGAGATCATGCTGGACCCGATCATGAGCGATTGGGACTGCGGCCCGTTCCCCGCCATCCTCGGCGAGGCCGGCGGCTACTTCGGGGACTGGCAGGGGAACGTGACAATTCACGCCAAAGAGGGATTGGCGACTTCGCAGGCGCTGCTGCCGCAGGTGTTGGAGGTGATGCGGGGAGGTCGTACAAAGGAATCGAGCCTTCAGGCGGTCTGACCGGCTAAAGCCTCGATTCCAGAATACGAAGTTTATCTGATTAGCCCATAAGGCATCAAGCACCGTTGGAATCGGCCGGGAACACGATGTCTTCTCGGCCCGCCAGCTTCTCCTCGATGCTCTGCACCACGATCTGCAGGTGCTTCGGCTTGTGCACAAAGTCCAGGTCGTCCGTTCGGATGGTCAGCACCGGGCACAGGTCGAAGGTGCTCAGCCACTCGTCGTAGAACGAGTCCAGCAACGTCAGATACTCGGCGGTGATGCCGCTCTCCATGCTGCGGCCCCGGCCGTGGATCCGCTCCAGCAGCACCGGCACGGGCGCGGCCAGGTAGAGGAGCAGGTCCGGCTTCGGCAGGCTGGCAACCACCAAGTCGAACACCGCGCGGTACGACCGGTAGTCGCGTTCACTCAGGTTCCCCATGTGATACAACGCGCGCGCGAAGATATGCGCGTCCTCGTAGATACTGCGGTCCGAGATCGCCGATTCCGGGTCCTGCGCCAGGGATAGGTGCTGCTGGGCGCGGTGGCCGAGGAAGAAGACCTGCAGGTGGAACGCCCATTGCCGCATATCGGCGTAGAACTGCGCCAGGTAGGGGTTGTCAACGACGGACTCGAAGGCCGTGCGCCAGCCCAACCGCGCGCCGATGCGCTCCGTCACCGAGGTCTTGCCTGTGCCGATGTTGCCGGCAACGACGATGAAACGCTTGGTCACATGTTGCTCCTTGGTCAGTTATCGCCCGCCACCTGCTTGATGATCTGATCGAACTCCAAACCGGCCACGGCCTGCTGCACAAATGCGAGCCGGTAGCCATCCGGGTCGGTGACGTACAGCTCACGGGCATTCCACGGTTGCGTGATCGGTCCCTCGCATGTCGCACCGGCCGCCCGAACAGCCGAGGCCAGCTCATCGACGGTGCGGTCGGTCGACGCGTAACTGATCTGAACCCCGGCGCCTTTCGGCGACGGAACCGGCTCGTAAGCCGAGACCAGCAGCAGGTCCGCATACTTGTTGAAGCGCAGATGCGCCAGGATGGGGCTGCCGCCGGGGCCGGGCATAGCAAACACGAGCCGGAAGCCGAGCACCCGCTGATACCATTCGGTCGATGCCTGCAGATCCGCCACCGCCAGGGTGACGAAGGAAGGCATTGCGTAATACTCTTCTTCCATCTCAAGCCTCTCCTAACGAGCGGACAGGGTATGTTTCGCCAGCACATGCTGGGCGTAGTACGCCATGGCGTCCCGCATGAAATCGGCCAGGTCGGTGCGATAGCGATCGTAGGTCGCCCGGAACTCGGGATGTTCCGCGTAATGTTGGCCCAGCCCGGCGAACATCTCGGCCGAGCAGGGATAGAAGTTCTCGATCCACGCGTGCTGCCGCGCGATGGTCGCCTGCACCTCCGGGTCGGCCGGATCGCGTCCCATCAGCTCGGCCATCCGCCGCGAGATGGCATCCCCCTCGGCCTTCACCGCGTTCCACTGGTCCTTGCTCATGCCGCGCACGCGGCGGTTCGATTCGGCTACCAGTGCGGGGTCGTAGCGCTCGTCGACCTCGCGCTTCCAGCGCGCCACTTGCTCCTTGGGGAGCCCCTCGTAAAGCTCCTCATCCGTCAGGCCCATGTCAACCTCCGTGAGTCTTGCGATCGTACGATCGATGGTTGTCAGGAGCGTGCCCAGGCGATCCATCCGTGACTGGACCAACAGCCGGTGCTGTTGCAGCGCAGCCACCTGGTCGAATTTCGGGTCGTCCAGGATGGCCTGAATCTCGGCCAACGGCAGGTCGAGCTCCTTGAAAAAGAGCACCTGCTGCAAACGGAGAAGATCGCGCTCGCCGTAAAGCCGGTAGCCGGCCGCGCTGCGCGCCGACGGCGCCAGCAGCCCGACGTGATCGTAGTGGTGCAGCGTCCGGACGCTGACCCCCGCCATCACAGCGAGCTGGTGCACCGTATAGGCCTTCGTGTTACGCTCCATGGCGGGCAGAATACACTATGACGTTACGTCAGAGTCAAGTAGCTAAGCTTAAAGATTGCGCACAAACGCAAAGTCGCTACGCCCCGCGATCTTCCGCGGCCCGCTTGATCAGGCCGGCCAGGCTCTCCTCAGGATAGCCGAACCGCACGAAGTCGGAGGGAAACTCGCGGTGGCCCTGCTGGATCAGCCCGCGGACATTGGTGCTGGTGATCGGCAGCCGGATCAGCGCCTGCTTCTCGAAGAGCTGCAGCAGGCCGACCATCGGGCGCGCGGGCAGGGGCAGCAGCGCGCGGTGCAAGCCGTAACCCTTGACGATGGCCCGGATCACGTCGCGCAGCGGGTAGGGGGTCGGCTGCTGCAGGTTCCAGGCGTGTCCAGCCAGGCCCTGGCCGTCGGACGCGATGCAATCCCGCAGCACGGCGCACAGGCGGTCGATACCCAGCACGTAGATGAGCTGTTCCCCGTTGTCGAGCAGCGGCACCACCGGGTAGCGCCGCGCCGAATCGACCATGCGCGCGAACATGCCGCCGTTGCCCACCACCACGCCCAACCGGAAGACGATCTGCCCCGCGGCCAGGAAGCGCTCCTCCAATGCCTGCTTCGCCCGGCCGTAGTCGGCCAGGGCCCGGGCGTCGGCGGAGAGGCTGCTGAGCAGGATCTGCGCACCGGCCCCGGCCGCGGCCGCCTCCTCCAGCCAGCGCGCCGTGCCGTCCACGTTGACGGCGTACGAGCGCGGGCCGGGATCGAGCGCGGTGTGCACCACCGCGTCCACGCGCTCCGCGGCAAACAACGCGGCCAGCGAATCGCCCAGCCGCGCGGCGAAAACACGGTCGAAGCCGGGGACCGGGGCTGCGTGCCGCGATGCACCGAGCACCCGCATGCCCGCCGCGGCCAGGGTGGGGGCAAGATGCCGGGCGATGAACCCATTAGCGCCGGTGATCAGGACGGTGGTCATAGCTCAGCTCAACCGGATTCCGGGGCGCGAGCGGCCGCCTCGGCCACCCGCATCGCGTTGCACATCATGCCGAACGACATATTCTTGGCCGGCAGGCCGGAGAAGCAAGCCGAGTCAGCCACGTAGACGCGCGAGGCGCCTGCCAGCCGGCCGTCGGGATGGCACTCGTAGCGGCCGGGCGCGGCAGCCATCGGCAGCGTGCCCGCGTAATGGATCGCGTGGCCGGTGATCGGCTTGACGATCAGCATCGGCAGGGTCCACAAGCCCAGCGACCGCATGGCGGACAGCAATTCACCCAGGCTGCGCAGATCGATCGGGTTCGGATGGCCCGCGATGCGCAAGCGGCCGTCAGGCGCCAGCGAAAGGCGCGCGGGCGGCTGAATCTGCGCGGGGAAGAAGAGCTGCATCAGCAGCATGGCCGGCAGCATCTGCTTCACCAAGGCCAGGTTGGCCCGGGCCGACAACGGGAAGCGGCCGAAGAACTCCGCGCGCATGGGCGAGGTGATTTCCAGAAAGCTGCCTTGAGCCGTGCAGCCGAACGCGGATGCCTGCCAGATCAGATTGAGCTGGGTCAGGCCGAAGCAGTGCGCGTCCAGGGCGCGTCCGATGCTGCCGGGCAGCACGAACGGGATTTGCACGGCGGGGTTCTCCAGCAGCGGCAGAGCGGTTGCATCGTCGCCCGCGCTGGCCAGGACGATCTTGCTCGTGCCGACCGCGCCGGCAGCAAGCAGGACCGCCTTGCCGGCCAGATCGATCGGCGCGTCCGTGGCAACCTCGCGGCCGTGCACGATGACGCCGCCGGGCGTCTCCGACCAGGAATGCACCAGGATCCCGGGCCGGTAGTCGATCTGCCCCGCCGCGATCAGCTTCTTCAGGGTCATGGCCGGCGTGTAGAGGTAGGGTTGGTCCTGCCAGAACTCGGTGTTGCTGTAGTCGACCGGCGGCCGGCCGTCGTAGGGCGTGGAGAGCGCGGCGATGCGCGGCCGGCCCAGGAAGAGGCCGCGGCCGTTGAGGCGTTCCCGGAGGCGGCCGTAGCGCGCCAACACGGCCGCCGCGTTGTACGAAGGGTTCAGCGGCGGCAACAGCGCGGCCGGGCTGCCGAAAAAGGGCGTCAGATCGTCGTCCGCGCCGCTGATGCCGATCTCGCGCGTCAACACGTCGCCGTAAGAGTCCAGGTCGGCCGCGCGGATCGGGAAGCCGGCCAGGTCGGCCGCCACGAAGCGGTAAAGCCCGGCGCCCCACGCGTTGCCCAGCCCCCCCAACGCGAAGCTCTGGATGGCATCGAAATCGGTCGCGTCGATCGGCGAGAGCGCAGGGGCGTCCTGAACGACATACGCCGCGTTCGGCGCATTGAGCTTGGCGATGCCGGGCTCCTCGGTGAAGAGATCGCTGACCCCACGGAAATCGGGCCCGATTTGCAGGTCAAAGCTATCGTGGCGCTGCCGCCACTCGTACAGGTTGCCCTCGGCGCGCGGGCCGTCCTCGCGCGGCGTGATGCCGACGTCCAGCAGGACCGGACGGAGGCCCATGCGCGCCAGTTGCAGCGCGGCCGCCGCGCCTGCTGCGCCCGAGCCGACGATGATGATCTCAGCCACGGGGCACACTCCTCAGCAGCCACAGCCCAACCAGCATCTTCCAAACCGTGCGGAAGCCGGCCCCGGCCAGGTGGAGCAAGCCGCGGAGGAGGCTTGAGCGCCGGTTGACGAAGAAGCGCTGGTTATCGGGCAGCGTCTCGGCCAGGTAGGCCATCAGCGCGAACTTGCGCGTGAGGAGGGGCAGCCGGCGGGTGTAACGCGCGGCCAGCTCCAGTGCCTCCAGGTCGGGGCAGGCCAGGATGGCACGCGTGCAGCGGTCGACCTCCGGCTGGGGTGCGGCGCGGTTCAGCTTCCCGGATGCCGCGGAGAAGCGCTCCAGCACCACAGGCGGCGCCTCGCAGCCGAAGAGCGCCGCATAGATCTTACGGCCTTCGGCCTCACAAATAGAGCAAGGTTGGGCAGTCTCAGTCATCACGATCGCGTTGTCCGTTAAGATAAGTCCAGAGTATACCGCAGAACTGCCTTTCGGCCCAATCCGCCCCCTTCGCCCCCAGCGATTCCAAATGTCGCCGAAGCATCCTGAGCGGAGCACGGCGCACGAGTTCCATGGCGTCCCACCATCCACAACCTGCGCCGTGCGAAGTCGAAGGATTCCGCCCACCATGCCCGCTTCGGCCTCCTTCGACTGCGTTCCGCCCGCCCTTCGACTGCACTCCGTTTCGCTCTGGGTGCGGGCGGAACTCCGCTCAGGATGCCTCCGCTCACACCCACATTTGGAATGCCTGCTTCGCCGATTCGCCGATTCGCCGATTCGCCGATTCGCCGATTCGCTGATCCGCCTATTCGCTGATTCGCTGATTCGCTGATTCACCCTCGCGCACCGCGCGGTAATCCTCGCGCAACTGCCCCAGCTCCGCCAGGGTCACCGGGTGGTCCCCGTAGTGGACGCGCATGTACGCGGCGGTGATGCGGGCCAGGGCATCGTCGTGGCCGGGGAAGGTGCGGCGGAGGGTCGGCAGGTAGTCGTCGGGCGGCTGGGCCGGCGGCCGGGGCTGGCCGCGCTGGCTGGCCAGCCGGCACAGATTGGCGTAGATGTTCTGCACCGAGACGGCGGCCAACAGCCGGCCGCTGAAGCCCAGGCGGCCCACCAGCCGGGCTGCGCCGCGCAGGCGCTCCAGGCCGCGGCGCAAGAGGTTGCCGCCGAAGGTGACCGGCTCGCGGCCCTCCTCCTCAGGCCGGTCCGCCAGGCCGGCCTTGCGCACCCGCTCCAGGTAGAGCAGCAAGAAGGCGACGATCATCAGCCCGGCAACCACAAGGCCGATCACCAGCAGCACATCCATGAACCCCAGCACCCATCCAGGCAGCCCCTCGGCCGGATTGGACTGAGGCTGGGTCCCGCCGAGGGGGCTGACAAAGGCATCGCCGGAGGCGCTCCGTTCGGCGATTAAGCGCGTCAACCAGGCCTCAAATCGCACCAGCAGCGGGTCGAGCAGCCGCGCAAGCAGCGCCAGCAGGAACAGGGCCAGCGGGCGGACGAGCTGCCAGAGCGGATCGAAGAGGTGCAGGAAGCGGCGGATCGCGTCCGGGGTGAAGGCAGAGGCCAACAGGCCCGCGACGCCCATCGTGGTCCCAACCGCCAGGAGGAGCTGGATGAACCGGCGCCGGGGAAAGATGGTGCCGATGCTCTGGGCTTCGCTGGCCTTCTCGCCGATGCGAGCGACCGATACGGCGATCAAGCCCACGGCGAAGTAAAGGAACAGCAGCGGCAGGACGCTGATGCCGCGCAGGGCGGCAACCAGGGCCGCGCCGCCCACCAGCAGCAAGATACCCAGGCGGAAGGTGTAGCCGACATTGAAGAACGAGAGATCGCGGCTGGTGGCGGCTGTGGCGCGCTGCCACAAGACCAGGTTGACAGCGAGCAGCGCGACCGCGGGTGGGAAGCCGCGGCTCTCATGCAGCGCATCATTGACCGCGCGCCCCAGCCAGCTCAGATCACACACCGGCAGCCCCGGATACAGCACGATCCGCACTGCCAACAGGCCGGCGCCAGCCATCAACGCCAACGCGATCAGGTCATAGAGCGGCGATGCCGTCACGCGGCTCAACAGCTCGAGGATCACCATCCACGCCAGCAGGCCGGCCAGCAGGATGCCGAACGCGATCCACGGCGACGACGCCGGCTGGTAGATCACCAGGCAGAACGGCGCCAGCCACGCGGCCTCCAGGCAGGCTACACAGAGGTGGATCAGGGCAACACGACGGTTAGTCAGTAACATACATTTACCTTGTCATCCTGAGCGACCAACGGGAGCGAAGAATCTGCGACCATCGAGGCGAGATTCTTCGGGGCTGCGGCCCCTCAGAATGACACTCTCAAAGGTGCAATAACATCCTCTACCAGGTGCGGCAAGTGATAGACCGTGATGCCGGACAGGTATTGCTCCGGCGGTTTCTCGGCCAGGGTGAACAGCACGACCTTGCGGCCCGCGCGCTGCAATTCCAGCAGCGTGGCCAACAGCTCCTCGTGGGCGATCGCGGTGACCACGACGAGGGTCGCGCCCCACGGCAGCCGCGGCGCCTCGCGCAACAGGAGGCCCTCGATCGGTTCGGCCGCAAACGCGGTGACCGCGGCCAGCAGCTCCAGGATGTGCATCAGTTGGTCAGGACTGCGGCCCGGCAGCAGGCGCAGCGGCTGATCGCTGCCGGGCAGGTAGCCGTTCGCGCTCAACCCCACGGGCAGGCGCAGCTCGGCGCAGAGCGCGGCCAGGCTGGCGGCCACGCTGACCGCGCGCTCCATCAGCTCCGGGATGTGGCCAAGCCAATGACGCTCCAGGGTGGCGACGTTCAGGAGGAGCATCACCTGCGGCTCCTGGCTCGGCTCGTAGACCCGGCTGAGCAGCGGCGCGGCGGCCTCGCGCGTCGATTGAAGGCGCGCGGTGGCCTTCCAGTGCACCCGCTTGAGGCCATCGGCAGGCTGCCACGCACGGATGCCGGCGGTGCGCAGCGGATCTTCCACCAGGCGCGCCTCGGCCGGCCGGCCGCCGAACGGGTTTTTGGCGGGCAGGGCCAGCTCGGCCACAGTGTAGAGCCGCGGATAGACGATGAGGCGCTGCTGCTCAGGCAGCTTGCCCTTGCGGCTGAACATGCCGAAGCCGTCGCCGGTGCTGAGCAGCGCCGGGCCGTAGGGATGATAGCCGCGATGGGTGCACTGGATCGTGAAGCGCCGGGTCAGCCGGTCGAACGCGCCGGCCGACCAGAAGGAGGTGAACTCGCCCAGGTTGGTGGAGCGATTCAGGCGCACTTCCTCGACATCGCCCCCGGGGGTCTGCATGGGCAGGCTGCTGGGAAAAACGTCGGTGATGTGGAGCCAGGTGACGGGCAGCAGCTTGCGGTTGCGCACCTCAAGGGTCAGCTCCACCGTCTCGCCCATGAACGCGCGCGTCTCGCTGAAGCGGCGCGTGTAGTGGAGGCCGAAGAGGCTCAGGGCGTTCCACAGCCAGCCCGCCAACGCCACCGTGAACAGGCAGGCCGCCGCCGCGGTCAGGAAGCGGCTGTGCGCCGCCAGCCCGGCCAGGGTGAAGATCAAGCCCAGGATCAGCCACGCGTCGCTGAACTGCGTGTCCTTGGTGACGTCGATGTAGCGCCGGCTGCGCAGCTCGCCGGTGAAGCGCGCCAGCCGGTCCGGCAGCGCGCCCCGGCCTTCGCGGCCGCGGCCCCGCTCAACATCCTGTTGCAGCTCTTGATCGATGGCTGGTTGCAGCACGTGTTACCTTCGCGGGCGGGGAAACCCTTCTAACAGGATGGATAGGATGGACAGGATAGCCCTCTTGCACCACCTGAGAGGAACCGCCGTTATCGCACTATCTCACTCTTGCACTATCGTACTATCGCACTCTCGCACCACCGCACCCTCGCACTACACCGGCTACTGCACCACCGGCACCGGCACCGAGGCGGTGATATCCGCCACGACCTGGGCCGGGGTGCGGCCGCGCAGGCGCACCTGCGGGCTGATGTGCACGCGGTGGGTCAGCACCGGCGGGCAGAGGTGCTGCACGTCGCTGGGAATCACGTAATCGCGGCCGCGCAGCACGGCCAACGCCTGGCTGGCCTTGTAGAGCGCCAGGGTGCCGCGCGGGGAGACCCCCAGGTCAACCGCGTCGTGCTCCCGCGTGGCGCGCGTCACCTGAACGATGTAGCGCCGGACATCGGGGTTGACGTGCACCTCGCGCACGCGCGCCTGCAGCGCCTGCAGATCCGCGGCCGACGCCACCGGCGCGAGGGCCTCCAGCGGATCGCCGGCCTGATAGCGCAGCAAGATCTCCTCCTCCTCGGCCGCGGACGGGTAGCCCAGCTTCACCTGCATCAAAAAGCGATCGACCTGCGCCTCAGGCAGCGGGAAGGTGCCCTCCAGCTCGATGGGGTTTTGCGTGGCCAGCACCAGGAACGGCCGCGGGAGCGGGTAGGTCTGCCCGTCCGCGGTGGCCTGGCGCTCCTGCATCGCCTCCAGCAGCGCGGACTGGGTGCGCGGGGTGGCCCGGTTGATCTCATCGGCCAGCAGGATCTGGCTGAACACCGGGCCGGGCCGGAACTCGAACGCCTGCGCCCGCTGGTTGTAGATGTTGAGGCCGGTGACGTCCGAAGGCAGCAGGTCCGGCGTGAACTGGATGCGCGCGAACGACATGTCCAGGCTGCGCGCCAGCGCCTTGGCCAGCGTCGTCTTGCCGATCCCCGGCACATCCTCGATCAAGGCATGCCCTTCGACCAGCAGGCTGACCAGCAGCAGCTCGGTGGCCTCAGCCTTGCCGACGATGACGCGGGCGATGTTGGCTTGGATGGACTGTGAGAATTGGGTGAAGTCCATGAGTGCTCCGTATTGCGTACTACGTACTGCGTGCGATCTGCGGATCGCTTGCGTATGGCGTATTGCGGGCGATCTGTGGATCGCTTGCGTAGCGCGTGTTGTTTTTGGGTTGAGACGGGTGGGGCGGTGTATAGCATAGAACAACGAATCTGCGGGATTTACCGAATCTACGGGATTTACCGAATCTACGGGGACCACCGAATCATTCGGTCGTTCCGGCAGATTCGTTGTTCTATTTCCGCCCACCCCCGACTTCGCATAAGGTGCCAATCTCCGGGGTTCACCGAGTCTACCGGGACCACCCAATCATTCGGTCGTTCCGGCAGATTCGTTGTTCTATTTCGTCCCCCCCCACCCCCGACTTCGCATAAGGTGCCAATCTCCGGGGTTCACCGAGTCTA
>CAYYTK010000022.1:0-77511 GCA_964474695.1 uncultured Anaerolineales bacterium | reverse complement strand
CACACCAGGTGAAGGCACCACCACACCAGGTGAAGGCACCACCACACCAGGTGAATTAAAGAAGAACCTTATAGAACCAAATAAGAAAGAGGAGAAAGAAAACGGAGACCCCGGCCCGAATCTGGGAGACGGTGTGCGGCCTGCTGCGGCGGCAACTGTCGAAGAAGAGGAGGACCTTTCTCTGGTTCTCCTGTTCATGGCACAACGATAGAATAACGAATCGGCCGGATTCATCGAATGATCCGGTGTCAGGCAATCGCGTGGTTGTTTTGCCCTGCCAGGAATTCGATCACTGCCTTAGTGGAGCCAGCGAAATCTTGCGACATTTCAAAATATCGTATTCGATACATCTCACATTCCCAGCGCAGAACTTCACTGACCTGTTTTAGCCGCTCCAATTCTTTCATGATCGTGCTCTCGTCAAATTGCATCATCCAATCATCAGGCCCGCCGCCATGCTCCCTAACCTGCTCGAATTTCCGGCGTACGTCAGCATCTGCGTATCCCAGGAAACAGGCGCGAGCCTGAGAAGGAAACTCGGAGAGTAATTCCTGGGCATGTTTGGGTTGCAGAGCAGCGCCTTCCAGCAGGTAATCGATTCTGTCTTTGATGATCACCTTCGATACGGCTTTTACGAGTGGCCAAATCTTAGCGCCAACAGATGCATCGTCACTATCCAGATCGATTTGAAGGTGAGGGAATGCATCTGCTGCACCGATTGCGAGATGATCCAGGCAAAGGAAAGGGATGTTTTTTTCTGCGAGCATCCGTTTCGCAATAATCGACTTACCGGAACGTGCTGCACCACCGAGTAGATAAATCATGTTCAATCTCATCCACGCCGACGGGGAAGGTTCCCCAAATCCCCTAATCCCCGCTAATCGTTCTGAAAAGCCGGGATTAGGAGATTAAAGGTTGGGCTCACCACCAAGACACCAAGACACCAATATTAAAGAGGAGCAAGAAGACGAAGACCCCGGCCCCTCAATAGTGTACCTCGATGCCGCCAAACCCGTACTGCTTGTTCTGCTCCGTCATCCGGATGAAGTATCGCAAGCGCTTCTCGAACTCCTGCGGCCTCTTGCGCGCCGCGTCGATGAAGGCAATGCGGATGCGGATGTACGCCGGCGAAAAGCCTTGGAAGTTCTTCCAGGCCGCCTGGCTGGCCTCGAGCGCCTCGAGGATGTCCGGCGGAATCTCAAACGCCTCTTCGTCCAGGACATCCTCCAGGGTGGCCAACACCTCTTTGACGACCTTCCCCTGCCTGACCAGCGCCCTCAGCCTCTCCTTGTTCGCCTGGGAGTACCGACTCCCGGGCTTCCGCACCGAGAATCTTTGAGCGAAGCTGTCCTCGTCGATCGTCCTGACCGTGCTGTCGATCCAACCGAAGCAGAGCGCTTCCTCCACGGCATCATTGTAGGGGATGCGCGGTTTGCCGGAGTGCTTCTTGGTGTAGATGAGCCAGACTTCTGTCTCGGACTCGTAGTGCGTCTCCAGCCAGGTGCGCCACTCCTGGCGAGTGGTGACATACAGCATCTTGTTCTTGTCTAGGTTGCGTGTCATGGTCGACTCATCAATGCTATGAGCGCAGCCGCATCATGATTGTGGCGTAGGGCGGAATCTCCGGCACAGGAACGAAATCCGATAGATACCCTCCAGGGAGGACTGTCAAAGCCGCCAGAGGTGTTTGACCTGACAGCGGAACGGGGACAACTTCGCCCTCCAACAGAGGGCTGGCTGCCAGCGACAGCCTGTAATCCCGAATAGGGGAGCCTGTCAGATTAACAATAACCAGCACAGATTCATCGGGTGTGGTCCGCAAGCAGGCAAACAGCCCTTGATTGAAGGTGGAAAGCAGGAACAGCTCACCGGTCCGCAGGGCGGGATGGACCTTGCGCAGGGCGATCAAAGTGCGATAGTGCGAGAGGAGCGATCCGGGGTCACCGGTCTCCACTGCAACATTGAAAGCTGAGGCGTTGGCGTCCGGCATGATCCAGGGGGCGACATCCGAAAAACCTGCGTATTGCCGTACTCTCGGCTCGTAGACCGGGAGCATCATCGAGAATGCCCATTTCTGAGAGCAACTTCTCAACAGATGACGTGTGCGCGATTTGTTGTTGAGCATACTCGATTGTACCACCGTTCTGTAGATGCGCGGTAATGCCCGTAGCCCATCTCGACGCACTTGGCGTGTCAACCTGGTCATTTCAGTCCCAGGCGTTGGGTGCGGCATATCTGCCGGATGAACCACCCAGCGGACGAGGTTGTCACAGAGGAAGCAGGCTGCCGGCGACAAAACTGGCTGCGTTCAAGGCGAAAGTGACCCAAAGCGCTTCCTGGAATTTCATGGAAGCTCGTTGGGACAGATACAAGCCGCCGGCCTCCGCCAGCCAAACGACACCTTCGGCAAGCAGAATCAAACCGCCCGGATACAGTCCGCCAAAGCCGCTGATGGCGATCCACAAGACCGGCTGGGTGATCAGGTTCAACAGCAGGATCATCGTGAGAATAATGGAGGCGGAGCGTTTCTTCCACAACGCATAACCCGTACCCAAGAGCAGCTCGACGACCAGTGTGACGATCAGGCCTTGAGTCCATTGTATCCCGGTCAGGGTTGCCGGTATGGCGAGCAGCCAGGCCGCCACCAGCCAGTTGTGATAAGAGTCGAGGGTTGCTCCGGCACGGCCCGTCCTGATGGCCAGCATCACCAGGACGATGGGCAGGATGATCGCCAGGCAGGGAAAGGCCAGGGTGGTCAAAAGATCCAACAACGTGGGGGCTCCCGCTTTGAAGAAGGGCACGTTGGGACCCAGGGGTTTTTCTTCGACTTCCAGGCTTGCTTCATGAACCGTGACCAGGTAATTGGCGGCGAAGGCGCGCCTGGTAAAGGTGTTGCTTTGCCGGGTTACCCCATCGGAAAACTCAATCACCAGCCGGTGGTAAGGGCTGTAGCTATAGGCGCCTGAATGACAGGTATTGATCTGGCATTCGAATCCTTGGGGTCCCAACTCCTGGAGCGGCCCGGACTCGGTGCACGCCTCATCCTTGCACTCAAGCAATTGCCCGGAGATGATGGTCGGTCCGGCTCCTATCCGGCTGACAAAGATGAACTGCATGGAAGGATGGGGGCCTGCATCAGCCTGCACGCTCTGGCATGGAATGGCGACCATGAAGAGGCCGAGAAGAATAAGGCGCATGAGAATCCGAAGTCGAGACGCTTTATTCATAAGTCCTGATTCCTTGTACGTCCCTCTTCCAGTAAAGACTTCGCTTGAAACACATCTCCTGTCCAGCCGCATAGAATGCCAAAGCATCAAGCCCCAAGAGCACGCTGCTCCGAGTCAGTTACATAAGGATGGTCTCGGGCAAGCCTGCACCCACTGCCTCCCAGCTCTCGCCTCCATTCGTACTTTTGAACACACCATCAAAGGTCCCCGCATAGAGGGTGCCTGGCGCGGACGGGTCGATCACCAGGGCGGAGAAATTGGTGCCGGTCAGGCCGGTCTTGGCCGCCTTCCAGTTCCTGCCGCCGTTCGTGCTCTTGAACACGGGGCCGCCCCATGTGCCTGCATAGACGGTGGCCGGCGCCAGCGGGTCAATTGCCAGGGCATTGACAGCGGTGTGGGTCAAACCGGCGTTGGCCGCCACCCAGTTTTCACCGCCATTCGTGCTTTTGAACATGCCGCCGCCCGGAATGAAGGGGTCGCCGGAGGCACTCACAACCGTATATACCCCCGCATAGAGGACGCCTGGGTTGATCGGGTCAATCACGAGAGCATGGACACCCGTATTTGTCAGGCCGGTATTGACCGCCACCCAGTTTCCACCGCCATCGGTGCTTTTGAACGCGCCGATCCCCGTCCCTGCATAGAGGGTGGTGTGCGAGGATGGGTCGATTGCCAGGGCAATCACTCCGGACATGGTCATATCGGGCAGGCCGGCATTGGCCGCACGCCAGCTCCCGCCGCCATCCATGCTTTTGAATACGCCGCCGCCCCCGGTCCCCGCGTAGAGGGTGGCTGGCGCCACCGGGTCGATGGCCAGGTCATTAACCTGGTAGTCGGGCAAGCCGGTACTGACCGCCACCCAGTTGCCGCCGCCATCCGTGCTTTTGTACACGCCGCCCCACTCGGATCCTGCATAGAGCGTGGTGCTCGTGGCCGGGTCGACTGCCAGGGCTGATATTGGCTGCACCTTGGCGATGCCGGTATTGGCCGCCACCCAATCCCCACCGCCGTTCGTGCTTTTGTACACGCCGTCCCGTGTCCCGGCATACAGGATGGCCGGCGTCACCGGGTCGATTGCCAGGGCGGAGACAATGTGCGCAACTTGCGTGGGCATGGGCACAGGCACATGCTCTTGATTTGACCGAACGCAGCCGCCTAAACTGCCAGCCAAGGATGCAGCCATCAGCAGCGGGACCGCTAACAAGATAAGTCTGCTGAATTTTCCCATGCCGCAGGATCGTGTCTGCATGTTTCGTGCCCTCCCTTGATGTTTGAGGCTGCACATCATGGGCCGCCATTCCGCACTATTGTACCACCATTCTTCGGGAAGGGTGTTCATTTTCACCGGCCGCGACGCGGAGCGCGGCGAGCTCTCCGCCTGGCTCGACCGCGACCCCGATCACCCCCTGCTCGTCGTCCGTGCGCTCGGCGGCTTCGGCAAGAGCGCGCTCGCCTGGCACTGGCTGCACCACGACGTGCACCCCCGCCGTTGGCCGCGCGTCGCCTGGTGGAGCTTCTACGAGCCGGAGGCCACCTGCGAGCGCTTCCTCGAGGAGACCCTCGCCTACCTCGGCGTCGACCCCCGCCGCGTCCCCGGCCCGCGCCAGCAGGTGGAAGCGCTGCTCTATCTCCTGCGCACCCCCGGCACCCTGCTGATCCTCGACGGCTTCGAGCGCGCCCTCCGCGCCTACGGCTCCATGATGGCCGCGTATCAGGGGGACGAGGGGGCGGGGGAGTTTGGGAGAGGGGGAGAGGCGGGGACGCGGGGAGGGGGAGACGGACCACGCAACACGCAATACGCAATACGCACCACGCCCCACCGCCACCGACTGCATCTCCCCCGCGGCAGAATTGTTCCTGCGCGCGGTCGCCTCGCTGCCGGGCTGCGGCCGCTCCGTGCTGCTGACCAGCCGGCTGACGCCGCGCGTCCTGGAGGCGCATGACGGCGGGCTGCTGGCGGGGTGCCGCGAGTTCGAGCTGGCGCAGCACCTCTTCCTCGCGCGGGGTCAGGGCATCGGGATCGGCGCCGGCAGGCTTGCGCGAGAGCTCCTGCAGGACCGCACCCGCCAGCGCCGGGTCGAGCACGGAGCGGCCGCGCGCCGCGGCGCGCACGGCGGCCAATAATATCTCGGGGTCGGCCTCCTTGCGCACGTAGCCGATGGCCCCGGCGCTGCCGGCAACCACGATATCGCCAAACGATTCCAGGTAGCTGCGCAGCCCCTGCCGCACCACCGCATGGTCGTCCACCAACAGCACGCGAATCCGCTCGTCCGGCATGTATGGCGCATTCATCGGGCATCCTCCTCTGCGCCGATCCGCGATCTCCGAAGCGCTCGCTTGTCGATTCGCCCGGACAAGCAGCGCGTCCGTGCCCTACTCGCCCCCGTACCGATAGGTCCACGTCACGTTGCACATCGCGCAGTTCCACCAGCCGGCCCAGACCTGGAACGTGTCGCCGGGCCGGCCGTTGGGCACGGTGAGCGTCCAGGATCCGGAATCCACGCCGGAATACTCCTTGAGCCACGGGTTATAGCCCAGGGGCTGAGACGGCTGGATGATATTCCCATGCGCCTTGTCTGCGCCGAACTGGAAAGTCACCCCTGGCGGCGTGCCTTCTGCCACGCTACCGGATGTCGACATCTTGACCGTGAGCGTTAGCACCTGCCCCGGCGCCAGCACTTTCGGAGGCGCGTCGAACCTGGACTCGTACGTGACATTCCAAAACTCCTTCCCGCGATCCACCTCACGGTCGTCCTTGGCGATGAGCGTCTCGCTCAGGCGGTAGATCTCGTACTTCCCCGTGAAACGCTCCTCCTCGAAGTAGCCAGGGGTCTGGCCGCCGCCGTAGTACTCTAGCGGCGCCTTGGGATCGCTGGCGTTGATGAGCGGCGCGCCGACCCTGACCCACTGCAGGCCTTCTACGGTGATCGTCACCGTGGCCGTCCGACTTTCCGCCTGCCCATCCCTGACCTTGTAGGTGAAGGTGTCGGTGCCCGAGAACCCCGCCTTCGGCGTGTAGGTCAGGAACGGCGCCGTCCCGGTCACTGCGCCGTTGGCCGGCCGCGCGAAGGTGTAAGTCAACTTGTCGCCATCCGCATCCGATCCCTTCAGGGTGATCGCCACGGCCGCCCCGGCTTTCGTGGAGGTGGCGATGTCCTCGGCCGCCGGCGGCGTGTTCGCCTTCGGGGCGCTGGGCAATGTCGCGGGTGCGGCATCGGTGATGGTGATGTCGCGCACAGCCACCGACATGCGGCCCGCAGCGTCCCATGCCATCACGATCACCTTGTAGGTCTTGGGCTCGGTCCACGCGTGAGACAGCGAGACCACCGCTCCCTGATCGGGCGTGCGATCCGCGCCCGCGCCCTTTTCCCTGCTCGGCTGGCCGCCGTCGCTCCAGTTCGCAACGACGGTGTAGCCGTCCTTCTTGCCCGCCACCACCAGCACGCCGCCGCGGACCTGCACGTTGAAGGCGACCGTGTCGCCTGGGCGTGCGGTCGCCGGCAGGTCCAGGATACGCGCACCCAGTCCCTCGCCGCCCCGGATGCGGATGGGAAGGAAGGCGCGGGTCTCCGCCGTTGCTTCGTCCGCTGCGGCAACCTCCAGCCGGTAGTCGCCTGGCTCCGGGAATGTGAAGCTCTGCTCTGCCGCCTCGCCGTAGGGCACGATGGATGGAACGCCGGCCAGCAGCCGCCAGGTGTACTGAGCCTGGCCTTGTCCGCCGGAAACCGCGGCCGCGTAGGCCGCGGAAACGCCACCTGCCTGCCATGTAAGCACCTGCGGCCCTTCGAGGACGACCTCGAACGCGCGCTCCCGCACCAAAACGCTGATGCCCGCCTTGGCTTCGCGGTTCTTCGCATCGCGGGCAGTGAGGGTGGCCCTGCGCAGCGGCTGCTCCTGCATGGCTTCATAACGCGTAAGCGGCAGCTCCAGGTTCCTGACGGCCGCATCAGTTGTTTTCTCCCCTGTCGTTCCGTTGCCGAAATCCCAGTTCCATGTGATCGGCCCTTCGTACTCACCGTAGGCCGAGGCGGTGAACAGGACGTCTTCGCCCGCGTATGCCAGGGGAGTCCGCGTGATCAGACTTACCTTGAACTTACCTGCGCCTGAATAACTGGAAAGAACGCGAGAGCCAACCCACCGGCGGCCATGCGTCAGGTCCACGAATTCGTAGTTCAGCATGCCGTACCCAGGCTCGCCGCCAGCCTGCACGATGGCCGAGGTCGCGCTTTCGAAGACCAGGGTGAAATTGCCCGATACGCGCCACTGCGCGTCCCGCACGATCAGGTTCGTCTCGAACCGTGGGCAGAACACCTCCCGCTCGCCGGGAATCATGTCGGCATCTCCGGCCAGCCTCACTTGCTGATCGGGCAGAAGTTCACCGATGGCGAAGGTGGAGAACCCCGGCGTCGCGGCCACGAGCTCACTGCCATCCACCTCGGTCATCAGGAACGTGGCCGCGCCGTCGGACTCGACGCGGATGACAACCAGGCTGGCCGGGTCTGCCGCGCCTGCAGGGATGGGCAGCCGCAGGATGACGGGCTGCGACGGCTGCGCGCTCGCCGTGAGGGAAAACGCATCACCCACAGGCTTCACGTCGTCGGGCAGCGGCGGTACCTGGGTAGCCATAGCGCTCACTTTCGCGTCCACCGGCAGCGCGCCCTCGGGCACGATGAGGGAGCCTCCCGTGGAGATGGCGATGGCGGTTCCGGGAACAGCCAGCGCGATGGGAGCGGCAGTTGCCGGCGCCGCCGCAGGCGCGCTCGTGGGTTCCGCCGTGGCGGGCGGCGCAGAGGTGGGCGCGGGGGCGGAGGTCGCCTGGCCGCCGCAGCCAGCGATCACGACGGCCGTGATCAGCAGCAGCATCAAGCCCCGGCACAAAGCACAAATGCGCGTCGTTGTCTTCATGGGCTTTCACTCCTTGGCCTCAATGGTGGCCGCAGCGGAGCGTCGAAGCTCTCGCCGGACAAGATCAGTTCACTGATGCGGTCAACCCGGAAGGAGCGCACCGCGTCGCGCAGATGGCAGTGGCCGATGACGTACCACCAACCCCAGCGATACACACAACCCTTCGAGCGCCATCACCGGGTAGTCAATCGGGTCCTCCTTGCGGAGCTTCGACATGAACTTCAGGGTATACGCCGCGCCGCAGAGCGCGGCCATCGCCTCTCCGAACCCAGGCGACGAGCCGGGCGCCTCGCCCGGCTCGATGCGGCCGTCAAGCATCACGAACTTGAGCTCCGGCACGTCCACCAGTTCCACCTTCTTCGCGGAGGGCGCGTATAGGTGCTTCCATTGTTTGCGCAGGTCCAGCGTGGTCATCGGGGCAGCCTCCTCGATGGTGATTTTCATAGCGTGTCTCCTTTCTTGATCGCAGCCAACTACTTACAACCCCTGCCACTTGCGCCATTCAGCGAGTCCTGTGGCATGCTCGCGATCGTGCGCCACGATCTCATCCTGAACCCAGTCGGCGATGGTGCGTTTCTGGAACCAGGGGCGCGGGGCGTTGAGATCCTGGTCGCCCAAGGATTCGAGTTGGCGAATGAGCTGCCTGCGCACGCCGCGAAAGTCGGCCAGGACCTGGTCAAGCGGCCGGTCTCGATTCTCGATCTGCCACTTCTCGTTCTGAGCCTGGATCTCGGCGTCTGTGTAGAGGACTTTGCCCGGGCTCTGCCCGCGCCTGATTCTGGCTAACCCGGTGACCAGCTCGGCCTCGCACGCGGTCAGGTGCGCCAGCACGTCCTTGATCGACCAGGCGCCGCAGGCGTCCGCAGCCAGGAGTTGGGTCTCGTCCAGCCCGGCCAGCACCGCTTCCACCCCGGCTCGCGCGTCTTCCAGCGCCTTGAGCAGTTCGGTGATCTTCACCTTCAGCCTCTTCCGCAGAGGGTGCGCTTTCTGCACACGCGCGACAAACTCATCCACGCCGAACGCTGCGATGCTCTCACCGATCAGCGCCAGGGGCAGATCGTCCAGCTTTCGGAAGCGCACGCACGACTTGCCCACATCATACCGTTTGCCCGTCGCCCGGTAGGCGGCTTCGAACCGCTCTCGGGCCGCATCGTCCATGTAGATCCCGCCAGATATTCTGCGACTGCGGTGGCATCCGATTGCATGAGCGGTGACTCCTTCCGACAAAGTTGGCATCTCTACCGGCCAGCCGGTTGCGCTTGGCCTGGGCGGCAGCAGTGACGGTCAATCGGGCGTGACCACGCCGTGGCTGCGCAGCCAGGCGATCGGGTCCAGCGTCTCACCCCGCCGCCGCGCGGCCGCGAGTTCCTCCGCGGAGAGCTGGCCGGCAAGCCCCGCCAGCCGCTGCTTGACCTCCTCGAGCACCGGTGAGTTCTCTATGCCCTGGCGCTCAATCATGCCCAGCACCTCGGCGGCTTCGGCGGCGCGCCCTGTGGCCGCCAGTAGCCCGGCCCAACCGACCAGGCCGGAAATGATCCCCGCCGGGTGCTTCAGCCGAACGGATGCCCGGAGCGTCTTACGCAAATGGTCCTCCGCCTTCGACAGGTCGCCCATCTCCAGGTAGAGCTCACCCTGCTTATAGTGGGTGTGGATGACAGCCTCCTCCACCCCACTCCTCTCGGCAGAGACCGCTGCTTCGGCATACAACCGCTCGGCTTCGGCGTAATCTCCGCGGGTCTGGCTGACTTCCGCCAGGTTGTTGAGCGTCATTGCAGCGCCCGCATGGTCGTCGAGCTGGCGGCGCTGCGCCAGGCCGCGGCGAAGATGCTCTTCGGCCAGATCCAGCTTCCCCTGCCGGAGCGCCGCATAACCCAGGCAATCCAGGAACGGGCCGATCAGCCAGCGCTGGCCCATCTCGATGGCGGCAGCCAGGCCCTCCTCGTGGCAGCGCCGCGCCTCATCGTAGTCGCCCATGCCGATGGCAATCGAGCCCAACTGCAGGCGGATCGACTGCACAGGCCCGCCTCCCAACTCACGATAGGCCTCGAGGCCGCGGAGCGCCAGCCTCCTGGCCTCGGCGAGTTTACCGCTGAATTCGGCGAAGTACGACAGGCTCAGGTTGCATTCCGCCACGTTCAAGCGGTCGCCGAGGGACTCGAACACGGCGAGGCTGCCCTGCCACAACGCAAGGCGCTCGCCTGGGTCAAGGGAACGGGAGATGTTGGCCCACGACAGGTTGGTCACGGCGGCCCCCCAGGTGTCACCCAAGCCCTGAAAGATCGCCAGGCCCTGGCGGTAAAGGTCCTCAGCTTCGGCCGGGGTCACCATCCCGGCGCCGAAATCCAGCATCAACCAGAGGACCGCCTGGTCTATCCCGGGCGGCAGAGCCCCCGCGATGGCCAGTGCTGCGGCGCGCAGAGGCTCCGCCTCCGCGCGCCGGCCCAGGGTCAAGATAAAGTGTGCATGCACCGCCATGACTAACGCCAGGGCCGCGTTGATCTCATCGTCGGCGGCATCCGCGGCATGCAGCGCCTGCAGCCGGGCCAGCGCGGGCCGCAGCGTCTCCTCCCCTTCGCCGTACCGCCCGCGGTAATGGTAGTACAGGAACAGCGCGATCACACAGCGCCGGAGCCTGGCCGGGGCGTTCGAGACAAGCCAGTCAAGCGCCAGCCGGACGTTGGCCGCCTCGGAATCGAGCCGCGCCAGGGCCGCGGCCTGGCCGGGTCCCCTCAGCTCATCGTACAGCCGGACCAGCAGATCGCCATAGGCGCCGGCGTGGCGCGCCCGGGCATCGGCCTGCGCCGCGGGGTCCTCTGCCAGCTTCTCCGCGGCGTACTGCCTGAGGACTTCGTGCAGGAAATAGCGCGCGGGCGCGGCGCCGGAGTCCCCGCCCGGCGAACGGTGCAGCAGCGACTTGTCCGCGAGCGCGGACAGCACCGCCAGGCTTGCGCCCGCGACCTGGCCGGCGGCCTCGCGCGTGAAGCCGTGCTGGAAGACCGACAACCGGGGGAAGACGCGGCGCTCACCCGCGTCGAGCAGATGCCACGAGTGCTCGAAGACGGCGCGCAGGCTCCGGTGGCGTTCGGGGATGCCCCGTTCGGACGCGGTCAGAAAGTCCAGGCCGGCCTCGATCTCCGCGGCGATTTCCGCACAGGAGAGCAGCCTGGTCCAGGCCGATGCCAGCTCGATCGCCAGCGGCGTCCCATCCACGGCCCGGCAGATGCCGGCGATGGCTGCCAGGTCACCCTCCGTCGGGGTGAACCCGACGCGCGCGCGCCGCGCGCCTTGCAGGAAGAGCTGGACCGCGCCGAACGATGCGGGCGCCGCCGGCGCTGCGTTTGACAGGTCGGCCGGCGCATCCGGGGAGCCCGGGTACGCCATGCCCGGCACGGGCAGCGTCCACTCCGCGCGCGCATTGAGCCGCTCGCGCGACGTCACCAGGCATTTCACGCCGGGCGCGCGGTCCACGATGTCGGTCACGAGGTCGACCGCGTCCGCCCGCCCCCCGTCGTGGGGAAGCAGGTGCTCGAAGTTATCGAAGACCAGCAGCAGCTCCCGGCCGGCCAGGTAATCGAGGAGCTGCGTCCGCACGCTCCGCCCGGGCTCATCGCCCACGGCATCCTCTCGGAGAGCCAGGCCCAGCGCCGCGGCGCAGGCCTGCGCGGCCAGGCTGGCGGAACCGACCGCGGCCAGCGGCACGAACCAGGCGCCGCCCGCGCAGGCGCCCGCCTGGCTGCCGGCAGCCTGAATCGCCAGCCGCGTCTTGCCGATGCCGCCCGGCCCCACCAGGGTGAGCAACCGGCAGGCGGGATCGGCGAGCGCGGCCGCGATCTCTGCCAGCTCGCTCTGGCGGCCGACGAAGGGGGTCGGCGGCGCGGGCAGGTTGGCGGGCGCGGCCGCGCTTGCGGGGGGCGGGGTGCGGATTTGGGATGGCGCGGGGGCGGGCGCGGCGCTCGGGGAGGCGGTCTTGATCTGCTCGTAGAGCGCGGTCGTCTCCGCTTCCGGCGCTGCGCCGACCTCGGCCTGCAAAATGCGGGCGCACTCGGCGTATTGGCGCAGGGCGGCGTTGCGCTGGCCCGCGGCCGCGTAGATGCGCATGAGGGCGCGATGGGCCGGTTCGTGAAGGGGATCGAGCGCCAGCCAGCGCCGGGCGCAGCCGATCGCCTGCTCACGGTCGCCGGCCGCGGCGTGGCCGGCCGCGAGCCGTTCCAGTGCGACGGCCAGCTCGCGGCGGAGCGTCTCGGATTGGAAAAACTGCCACTCGTCGAAATCGGGGCTGTCGCGCAGGTTGAATCCGCTGAGGAAGTCGTCCCGATACAGGGCGGCCGCGGCGGCGAGGGCCTCAAGGCAGGCGGGGCAGCTCTCCGCCGCCGCGTGGCCGTGCCGCGGGGCAGCCTTGCCGCCGGCCGCGCCGCCTTCGGCCAGGCGGGCACGGAACTCGACGACGTCCACCCACAGGCCCGTTCCGGCCGCCAGGCCGACCGTGTCGGCATCGGCCTCCAGCCATGTCGCGCCCAGCGCCTTGTTGATGGTCCACAAGGTCCGGCGCAGGTTGGCGTACGCCCTGTGCTGATCGTAGTCGGGCCAGAACAGCGCAGCCAGCGCCTCGCGGCTGTGAGCCTGGCCGGTGACGGCCAGGTAGGCCAACAGCGCGGTCGCCTTGTGGGTGTCCATCTCGATGGATCGGCCCCCCAGTTCGACGCCCGGCGCCCCCAGCAGCAGCAGCCTGAGTTGCGGCATCGCGTACCTCCCTCGCCCCACACATTTTACTACAAAGTGGACCGGCAGCGAAAACGCCCGCGCCGGTGGCAAGGAATTCTCAATGTAGAAAAGCGCGGAGGCACCCTGAGCGGAGTCCCGGCCGTTTTTCTGCCGGGACGCAGTCGAAGGGCGCCGGAGCAGGCAGATGGGGCCGCATTCTTCGACTCCGTCGGGTCCCCCACCCCGACTCCGCTCAGAATGCTCCGGTTACATTGAGACTTGCTGGCCGGCGGCGGCCTGGTGCAGCACGCTGCGTTTTCCTTTTTCGTGACGCGATCCGTAACGCGTATCGCGACGCCTGGATAACGGCCGCGGACTAGACTGGAGGCAGATTCACGGCAAACGGAGGACGCAATGTTTCAAGAGACTATGTCGATGGACACCCTGTTGAATGGCCAGCTCACCGGGATAGCAGCCCGCCAGCACGGCTTCGAGTCGCAGGCGATGCGGCAGGCCATCGCGCTCTTCCGTGAAGCCCGGCTCCAGGCGCGCCTGGCCCGGCTGGGAGCAGCCCTGACAATGCAGGCCCGCAGCCTCCGCTCGCTGGCGAAAGTCACCGGCGCCCGCACCATCGGCGACCGGCACGACGCGGGGGTGCAAACGGTCGCAATCAGCCGCATCCACGGCAGCGAGAATCGCTGCCACGATTTCGACCGTGACTTCCTGCCGATCCAGGAACACAGCCGGGACCGCTGGCTGAGCGTGGCGCGGGCGAGGCTGACCGGGGTGGCCCTGCCCGCCGTTACGCTGGTGCAGGTGCGCGACGAGTACTACGTGCGCGACGGGCACCACCGCATCTCCGTGGCCAGGGCGCTCGGCGAGAGCTTCATCGAGGCCGAGGTGACGGTCTGGCAGTGAATGGGACGCTTGCCGGCCCGGCCATTGAGGCAGGCGCGGGCATCAGAATCCAATGAGCGTCTTGGCCAGGCGCACGGCCGAGCTGGCATCCGTGCTGTAGCCATCGGCGCCGATCTGCCGGGCGAAGGCTTCGGTCACCGGCGCGCCGCCGATCATCACCTTCACCTGCTGGCGCAAACCGGCTTCCGTCAACGCCTTGACGGTGTTGCCCATGCCGGGCATGGTGGTGGTAAGCAGCGCCGACATACCCACCAACTGCGGTTTGTGTTCCAGGACGGCCTTGACGAATTTCTCCGGACTGACGTCAGTGCCCAGGTCAATGACCTCGAACCCGGCGCCTTCGAGCATCATGGCCACAAGATTCTTACCGATGTCGTGCAGATCCCCTTTCACCGTGCCGATGACGACCTTGCCGGTCGCAACCGCGCCCCCGGCCGCCAGGTGCGGCTTGAGCAGCGTCAGGCCGGCCTGCATGGCGCGCGCCGCGACCAGCATTTCGGGCACAAAGTATTCGTTCTCCTCGAACAGCCGGCCGACCTCGCCCATCGCGGCGATCAGGCCGTCCTTGAGGATGGTTTCCGGGTTGAGTCCGGCCGCGAGGGCCGCGTTGACGCCGGACTTAGCGCCGGCCGCATCCCCTTCCAGGACCGCGGTGTAAATAGCTTCGATTTGGGACATACAATGGCTCCTGATATAAGTCTTACAGGGCAAAATCCGCGCGCAGCTTGAGCTGGCCTTTTCGCCGCAGCGCAGCACGACGCGCACGGATACGCGCCACATCAATCGGGTACTGCCCGTACTCGTGCACGGTGCGATACATCGTGACCACATTGGCCACCGGCACCAGGTCGTGGACCTCGCTGGATGAGCCGATGAAGATGCCGCCTTGCGGGCCGATCTTTTCGATCAACTCCAGCGTTTCATCCTCCACATCGTAGGGGGCGCCGTAGGGCAGCGTCTGCGCGCAACAGACGTTGCCGAAGAGCAGCTTGTGCGGGTACTGCCGCCGGATCTCGAAAATGTCGTTGCAGCCGTTGCGCTCGATGGGGTTCAGCCCATCCGCGCCCAGCTCATCGAAGATAAGGGGCAGGAAGCTCCCGTAGCGGCCGTCGGTGTGATAGAGGAACTTCATGCCGGCCTGCTTGATCGGATCCGCAATCCAGCGCCAACGCGGGAGCCCTTCGCGGCGCACCCAGCTCGGCTTGAAGATGGGGCCGGTGGTGGTGGCCACATCCTCGCCCATGAACAGCAGCGGCGCCTGGCCGACCTCTGCGTAGGTTTGCGCGATGTAAGCCGAGAACTTCCCGCAGCAGTCCATCACGTGCGCCACCAGCTCCGGCGCATCGTAAATCGCCTGGCAGAAGAGCTCCATATCCATGTAGCTGTACGCGTCAGTGATCGGCCCCTCGACCGCGCCGATGAAAACGATGTCGTGTTCGGCCAGCGTCTCCTGCATCTCCCGGATCGCGGGCGCGTACCAGTCGCGCACGTCCTCGTATTTGGGCAGGTGCGGCATGTGCTTCTCCAGGCCCCGCAGGTCCGAGAACGGCCGTCTGGCAATCCAGGCTGTGCCGCCGGTTTGTTCAACTGCCCAGTTGTCGGGATCGACCCCGAAAAAGCGAATCCAGTTGACGATCTTGGCGCCCATCCAGTGGGAGACCGGGTCATAGATGAAGCGGGTGACATCCAGGCCGGCGTTCTTCCAGGCCAGGGCGTTCGCTTCCATGGTCTCGCCCCAGGTGTAAGGGCGGCCGGGATCGTAGCCGCCAAGTTGTTCCAGCAGCGGCCGGCAGTCGGTGAAGTCATAGGTGAGGATCCGATCCACCGGTTCCCAGTTGATGGCGCGTCGAAAGCGTTCCTGGTTGTTCATGGCGTCACACCTCTACGTCGTATGGCGTCCCCGTGATCGTCTCCACCATCGCCCAGAAGTTCTCCAGCGGCGTGTCGAGCTGGACGTGGTGGGTTGGCCCGATGATCAGCCCCCCGCCTTGACCCACGGTCTGCAGCCGGGTGAGCACCTCGTCGCGCACCTGCTGCGGCGTGCCGAAGGGCAGCGTCTTCTGCTCGTCGATGGCGCCCCAGAAGCAGAGCCGATCGCCGTAAAGCCGCTTCAGCTCCGCGGGATCCATGGAGCCCGGCTGGATCGGGTTCAACACGTCCAGGCCGATCTCGATCAATTCCGGGATGATGGGCAGGATATTGCCGTCGCTGTGATAGGCGACCTTCAAGCGCGGGTTGATCGCCTTGATCTGGCTGATGAAGCTCGCCATGCGCGGCTTGAGAAAACGGCGCCAATGCCGAGGCGACATCAGCATGGCGCGCTGCGCGCCCACGTCGTCGCCGAGCCAGATCATGTCGACACCCATTTCGACCAGCTTCGTGGCCGCGGTCAAATGGTAGCGATAGGGGATGTCCAGGATCGCCTCGGCCAGGTCGGGGTCCGTCATCAGGTCCACCAGCATTCGCTCGTAACCGCGCAGCGCCCAGGCCGTCTCCCAGATCGTCGTCACGGTCACGCCGGTGATCCAATACTCGTCCTTGAACTGTTCGAGGGTCCATCGGGCATCGCGGTAGAGCTCCGGCCGGGTCGGATCGGGCGCGCGGTACTGGGAGAGCGCCCCGGCCTCGGCCAGCGGATGCCCGATCATCTCGGTGTAGTGGCCGACGCCGAAAGGCGTTTCGTAGGGCGCCGACCGCCACGTCACGCCCCACTCGTCCGTATACACGTCGGCGTCACCGTAATAGCTGTTGGCCCAGCCGACGGAGGTTTGCAGCATATCGACACCCAACGCCCGTTCCAGCTCGTAGGTGTTGCCGCCGCCGTGGGGATTGTGCACCGGGCGGGACAGGTTCAGCGCCTTCCCGTCTTGGGTCATGTCCGCCTGAAGCCGCGCCGCAAACTCCGGCGTGAAACTGATCTGCATCGGGCAGCGGTCGGGTTCCCGGTGATTCAGTGCCGCAGCGATGCGCTCGCGATGGTTCATGGGTTACTCCCTCACCCGCACAACCGGCGTCCCCTAGTACCCGCCATACTCCCGCACCGTCTCATACATCGCCAGCAGGTTCGCCACCGGCACGTTGGCCTGGACGTTGTGGATCGTGCTGAAGACGAAGCCGCCGCCTTTGCCGAAGATCTCCAGCCGCTGCCGCACCTCAGCCCGCACCTCGTCCGGCGTGCCGAAGGGGAGGGTGTGCTGGGTGTCCACCCCGCCGCCCCAAAACGTGATCCGGTCGCCGAAACGCGCTTTCAGGTCGGCCGGCGCCATATTCGCCGCCGAGACCTGTACGGGGTTGAGGATGTCGAAGCCGGCCTCGATGATGTCCGGGATCAAAGGCTGAATGGAACCGCAGGTGTGGATGAAGGTTTTCCAGGGGGTGTGCGCATGCACCCAGGCGTTGACGCGGGCATAGAACGGCTTATATAGCGTGCGAAACGCCTTGGGCGAGATGAAGCAGGCGTTCTGCGACCCGAAGTCCGTGCCGCTGATCCAGGCGACCGACACCCGATCGCCCACGGCCTCATAAACGAGCGGCAGGTTGGCCAGGGCCACCTGACACTGCTGGTCGAAGACGGCCATGACGTACTCTTTGCGAGTCACCGTGCTCATGTACCACTCGGTGATATCCCGAATGCCCTTGGGGTGCTTGACCCACGGTCCCGGCACCAGCGCGATGTCACCAAACCCCGCGCCGCCGAAAACCATCACCAACGCGCGGTCGGTCTCGCGGGAAAGCCGCTCGGACTCGGTGCGCAGATGCGCCAGGTCGGCCTCGGAGATGGGGACGTAGTCCGAGGCGTTGTCGGCCGGGTCGAGGTTGGCGTCATCGATCGGCGCCTGGCGGATCAGCGAGTCGAAGTAGAAACCGCCCCTGGGCATCACCGCGCTGGGCGGAGCCGTCTTGTCGCCGTCCACGTACATCAGCAGATCGCCGTTCTCGTCCGGTTCGATGTTGAATTTGCCGGGCACCAGCAGCGGCGTGCCATCCCAAAAGGTCCAGGGCTTCCAGTCCTCGTTGTTGAAGCCAAAGAGTGTCCCCGGCGTTGTCAGGCCGACCACATCCACGCCCAGCCGCTCCTGCAGGTCGGGCGCGATCTCGCCCAACATCTGGTAAGGCTCGATGACTTTGACCGGCGTCCCCGGCGGATCCAGCTTCAATGCCTGGCGCAGGGCATAGACAGTGGTGGCATGCATGCCGGTCTGGCCGCACCCGCCCAGGTCCAGCGGGATGCGGTCAGGCTCCCGGTGCGCCAGGGCTGCGTTGACGCGCTCGCGTGAATTCATGACGCCCCCTCCTGGCTTAGCCTTTGGCTGCGATGCTCGTGCGGGCGCGTTCGGCGCGGGCCTGGCGCCACTGCGAGATCGCAACGGCCGCGATCAGCAGCAAGCCCAGGGCGACGCGCTGGACGAAGGTGTTGAACCCCAGCAGGTTCATGCCGTTGTTGAGGACGCCGACGAGGATGACCGCCAGGAAGGTCCCCATGATCGTGCCCTTGCCGCCTGCCGTCGCGGCCCCGCCCAGGAAGACCGCCGTGACCGCCTGGAGCTCCAACCCGGTGCCGTTCACGGGGTTGCCCGAGGTGGTGCGCGCGGTCAACAGCACCCCTGCCAGCCCGGCAATGCCGCCCGATAGCATGTACATCAGGATGCGGACGCGGGACAGGTTGATGCCGGCCAGGCGCGCGGCCGTCGCGTTGCCGCCGATGGCGTAGATGGCCCGGCCGAAGTCGGTATAGGTCATGATGATGTGGACGATGATCGCGACGATCACCAGGACGACCGTCAGCACGGGGATGCCGGTCCACTTGGAGCCGGCCAACGGCGGGATGGCCACGTCCTGGAGGAAACGGCCCTGGGCCAGCCAGGTGAACTGAGGCTGCGTGACCACGCCGATGGGCTTGCCTTCCGGCGCCAGCAGGAACGCGAAGCCTGCGAACGCCGCCAACGTGCCCAGGGTCGCGATGATCGGGTTGACCCGGAGCTGCGTCACGATCAGGCCATTGAGCGCACCGGCCAGCGCGCCGGCCAGGATCCCGGCGAACACCGCAACCAGCACGCTGTTGGTGGGCAGGATCTTGAGCGCGCCGACCGTTCCGGTGCCCACCAGCACCGAGGCCGCCACCACCGAGCCAACCGACGCGATGGAGCCGACCGAGATGTCCAGCGCACCCGCCACGATCACGACCGTCTCGCCGATGGACAGAAGCCCGACGATCACGATCGCCTGGGCCAGGCTGTTCATCAGGTTTTGCCAGGAGAAGAACTTATCACCCCCGCTGAACCCGAACCAGCGGCTCGCGACCGTGACGAGGAAGACGAGGGCAATCAGTGCAAACATGAGCGAGAGGTTATCAGCGCCGATGAAACCGAACAAGCGGCGCAAGGCGTTGCCCCGCGTAGGGGTAGCAGTTGAGGAAGTTGTTTTGCGGCTCATGCTGTGCCGTTCTCCTGGGATGGGGTGGCGGTTCCGGCCGGAACCGCGGAAAGTTGATCAACCATCGCAAGCGCGAGGACCCCCTCTTCGGTGGCCTCGGCCCCGCGCAGCTCACCGGTGATCCGGCCGGACTGCATCACGTAGATGCGATCCGAAAGGCCGAGGATCTCCGGCAGCTCGGAGCTGATGAACATGATGCCCAGCCCCTGGTTTGCCAGGTCATCGATGAGGCGATAGATTTCGGCCTTGGCGCCGACATCAATGCCGCGCGTCGGCTCGTCGAGGATCAGGACCTTGGGCCTCGCCGCCAACCAGCGCGCCAGCACGATCTTCTGCTGGTTGCCGCCGGAGAGCTTGCCGGCCTCTTGCTCCAGCGACGGGGTGCGCACGCGCAGCGTGGTGATGAACTCGCCCGCGATGCTCCGCTCCAGGCCGCGGCGCACGAAATGGAAGCGGCTGAGGCGCGGCAGGATCGCCAGCGACGCGTTCTCCAGGACGCTGCGGATCAGCACCAGGCCTTCGCGTTTGCGGTCCTCGGGCGCGAAACCGATCCCCTTGGCGATGGCGTCATCAGGCCGGCGGATGGTCACATCCCGGCCTTCGAGCGTGATCTGCCCCTTGGATTTCGGCAGCTCGCCGAAGATGACCTTCGCCAGCTCGGTCCGCCCCGCGCCGACCAGGCCGGCGAACCCGACGACCTCGCCCGCGTTGATGTGAAAACTGATATCCTGGTGCCAGTTGCTGTGCAGGCCCGTCACGCGCAGCACCTCACGATCGGTGCCGGCCCGCCGCCGTTGGATGAACTCCGAGAGCTCGCGCCCTACCATCAGGCGCACAATTTCAGTGTCGGTCAGTTCGGCCGCCGGCCTGATCGTGACTAACTGCCCATCGCGCAAGATGGCGACGCGATCGCAGAGGCGCAAAATCTCTTTGATGCGGTGCGAGACATAAATGATCGCCACCCCTTCGTCGCGCAGGCGCCGAACCAACGCGAAGAGGCGGTCCACCTCCTCGTCGGTCAACGACGAAGTCGGCTCATCCAGCGCCAGCACCCGCACCCCGGATTTCAGAGCGCGCATGATTTCCACGAGCTGCCGTTGCGCGGATGAGAGCTCCTCGCCGCGCAGGTGCATCGGGAGGATATCCTCGAACCCATATTCGGCCAGGCTGCGGCGTACTTGCTCGTTGAGCTTGAGCCGGGAGAACAAGCCGAACCGTCTGGGCAACTCGCCGGCCCAGATGTTCTCCGCAACATCAACGCCCGGTATGATCTCGGGTTCCTGGTAGATGACTCGAATCCCGGCCTTGTGCGCCTCGCGCGGGTTCGCAAAGGAGAGCTGCTCGCCGTCAATGGTCAAGGTCCCGGCGTCGGGCTGGTAGTCGCCGTTGAGGATCTTGAGCAGCGTGGATTTGCCGGCCCCGTTTTCCCCCATAAACGCGAGGATCTCACCGGGGCGAATATCCAGCGAAACGTCGCTGAGGGCCTGGACGTTCGGGAACGCTTTACTGACGTTGCGGACCTCCAGCGTCCCGGCCGGGCTGGGCAATGGCTCCGCTTCGGGCGGTGGCGCCGCATCAGGCGGTGGCGCCGCATCGGGCGGCGGGGTAACAGGTGTGGTCGTGGTCATGATCGGGCGCTTACTCCCGTCTGCTCGAGGAGTTCCGCCTCAGATCGCTTCCGGCGGGCCTCCTCATACCGCTTCCGGCGGGCCTGCAACCCGCCGGAAGCCAGGTGCGTTACGTTCTCAGCAGGTTACGACCTGCTGAGAACGCAAGTATACCCCAAACCTATTTCGAACAGTTAGCCAGAGAGATTGGGTCGAAGATGGTCGTGTAAGTGGTCGGGTCGACGATGGAGGTCGGCGCGTACGAGTTGGCGGCCGGCGCCTTGCCGTTGACCACGGCATCGTAGAGCACCGTTGCGGCCGTCTTGCCCACATCCAGGCCGGAGATGAACAGGCCCGCCTTGAAGCCGGACGGCTGACCGGCAGCCCACGGCTTGCACGCCTCGTAGGAACCCAGGCCGACGCCGATGATGTCATCGGTCTTGACGCCCGCCGTCGCCAGCGCGTTCAGCGTGCCCAACACACCCTCGTCGTTGCAGCCGAACACCACCCAGTTGGTGATGTCCGGGTGCGCGGTGATGACGGGGCCCGCTGCGTCTTGAGAGGACAGCGTCTCACCGGTGTACGGCACCGGGAACACCTGCGCCTCCGGCACGCCCGCAGCGATGATGGCCGCCTTCTCGTTGTCGGTGCGGTCGTTGCACACCGACAGGGTCTGCACCTCGACCGAGAGAACGCCGACCTTCCTGGCCGAATCCTTCAGCCAGCCGCTATCCGTCAGCAGCTTGGCGGCGGCCTCGCCCACCTTCTTGCCCATGTCCTTACCATCGAAGCCAACGAAGGGCACCGGGTTGCCCGCCTCATCCTTGATGCCATCATCGGTGGCGATCAACACCACCCCGGCATCCTTGGCCGCCTTGGCAATGGCCGGGCCGATGGTCTGATCCGGCACGGTGATGGCGATGCCCTTGGCGCCGGCCGAGATCGCGTCGTTCACCAGGCTCACGCCCAGGTTCGGGTCCAACTTGGCGTCGAACTTCTTCGCATCCGCGCCCAGCTCCAGGGCGGCATTGACGAAGGAAGTTTGCAGATCGATGAAGTACTGCTGGTCGGCGCTCTTGTTGATCGCGACGAACAGCGGCTTCTCGGACGGGGCTGCCGGAGCCGCGGCCCCACCGGCCGAGCAGTTGGCAAGCGAGATCGGGTCGAAGGTGGTCTTGTAAGTGGTCGGGTCGACGATGGAGGTCGGCGCATACGAATTGGCGGCCGGCGCCTTGCCGTTGACCACGGCATCGTAGAGCACCGTCGCGGCCGTCTTGCCCACATCCAGGCCGGAGATGAACAGGCCCGCCTTGAAGCCGGACGGCTGACCGGCAGCCCACGGCTTGCACGCCTCGTAGGAACCCAGGCCGACGCCGATGATGTCATCGGTCTTGACGCCCGCCGTCGCCAGCGCGTTCAGCGTGCCCAACACACCCTCGTCGTTGCAGCCGAACACCACCCAGTTGGTGATGTCCGGGTGCGCGGTGATGACGGGGCCCGCTGCGTCTTGAGAGGACAGCGTCTCACCGGTGTACGGCACCGGGAACACCTGCGCCTCCGGCACGCCCGCAGCGATGATGGCCGCCTTCTCGTTGTCGGTGCGGTCGTTGCACACCGACAGGGTCTGCACCTCGACCGAGAGAACGCCGACCTTCCTGGCCGAATCCTTCAGCCAGCCGCTATCCGTCAGCAGCTTGGCGGCGGCCTCGCCCACCTTCTTGCCCATGTCCTTACCATCGAAGCCAACGAAGGGCACCGGGTTGCCCGCCTCATCCTTGATGCCATCATCGGTGGCGATCAACACCACCCCGGCATCCTTGGCCGCCTTGGCAATGGCCGGGCCGATGGTCTGATCCGGCACGGTGATGGCGATGCCCTTGGCGCCGGCCGAGATCGCGTCGTTCACCAGGCTCACGCCCAGGTTCGGGTCCAACTTGGCGTCGAACTTCTTCGCATCCGCGCCCAATTCATTGGCAGCCGCGACGAAGGAGTTCTGCAGATCGATGAAGTATTGCTGATCGGCGCTCTTGTTGATCGCGACAAACAGCGGCTTCGCCTGTTCAGCCTGCTTGGCCGGCTCGGCCTGCTTCGCAGGTTCGGCCGTTGGCGCGGCTGCGGGCAGGCATGCGGTGAGCACGAACGTGGCCAGCAGCAGCACAGCGATCAAAATGTACGGGGTGCGTTTCATAGATTTCCTCTCCTTTTTGGGTGAACAGATGGGAGTCAACAGGGTAGTCATCAACTGATCAGCTTGACGGTCGTAGCGGATACCTCCTTCCTTTTCCGAAGAGAACTTCATTGGGGTACATCAGATTGACCTGAATGCTCTTGTACAAGGATGCCAGCCGCTTCCAAAGCCTTGACAAAGTCACCGTAGAACAGGTTCGGCTTCTGGAGGTGCCAAGCGACAGGGCCGAGCAGCCTCTGCGCCTCGGTCTTTTCCAGCCAGGAACAGCTAATCACCGCAGGGGGCGAAGTTGAGGTCAAGGATGAGGCTAAGGTTGAGGGTGATGCGCCGTTCTCAGCCTCAGCCTCAGCCGTGGCCTCAGCCTCAGCCCGCAATGCCCGCACAACTTCCCAGCCGCGCTGCTCGCCCGGCAGCTCCGGCTCCACAATCAGGGCCTCCGGGCGGAACTGACGTACCAATGCCGACAACTCCTGACCCGTCTTTGCCCGCACAGTGCTCACCCCACTCTCCTCAGCAAAGCGGAGGAGCAGGTTGGCAATGAACGGGTCGGCTTCGGCGATCACGCAGATGATAGGCATGAGGCGTGGCTCGGACACACGAGCATTAAACCCTACAGCCGCGGTGGGTGTCTCGGAGAAATGGAGGGAAAGAACGGAGAATAGGACGGAAACACTTACGCGCCGCGTTCTCCGCGCTGATATGCGCGCGGGGTCACGCCGACTTCGGCGCGAAAGACGCGGGCGAAGTAGCTGGGGTCGGCAAAGCCGGTGGCCAGCGCCACCTCGGTGACATTCAACTCCCCGCGTTCGAGCAGATTGCGCGCCTGCCTGATGCGGTAGCGGTTGAGGTAGACCACCGGTGTCACCCCTGTCTCCGCGTGGAAAGACTGGGTCAGGTAGCGGTCACTCAAGCCCACGGCGCGCGCCAAGGCCTCGCGGGAGAAGGTCTCCGCGTAATGCTCATGGATGTAGGCCATCGCCTGCCGCGCGACGCGCTGCGCTTCGCTGCCCAGGCGTTTGTTCCGGCGCAGCGCCTCCGTGACCTGGCCAAGCACCTCCGCGCCGGTGAAGAGGCCTTTGCTCAACACGGCGACCACCCCCTGCTGCAGCCGTGCCATGTCCCGGTGGGTCAAGATTTGAGCGGTCAGCACGATCACCGGGATGTTGCGCATCCCCTCACATTGCCGCATGGCCTCCAGAACGCCGAACCCATCGAGCACCGGCATCATCAGGTCAAGCAGGACCAGGTCGGGGCGCTGGCGCGCCATCAATGCCAGCGCCTCCTGGCCGTTGCAGGCCTTGACGATCCGACACTGGGGCGTAAGCTCCTCCAGCAGCCGCGTGTGCAGCTCCAGGATACCCGGCTCATCGTCCACCACCAGGATGGTCCGGCTGCCAGGCCGATCCGCGTCGAGGCCCTGGCGGGCCAGAGCGCGAGCCAGCGTGTTCGCAGCCAGCGGCTTGGTCAGGAAGTCCAGCGCCAGCGCCGCGCCGTGCTCCTCGGCTTCCGTGAGGCTATAGAAGATGACCGGGATGTCCTGCGTGGTCGGATTGCTCCGCAAGACCTGCATCAACTCCCAACCGCGCTCGACGGCCGGCTCAAAGTCGAGCACGATCGCGCCGGGCGGCGCGGCGATAATTTGGCCGAGCCAGTTGGGGTGGGCTGCCGGCGTCATGGCCTTCACCGTGAAGCCGCAGGCGGCCAGATGGTTCACCAACCGTTCGCCGGCCTGCTCCGCCAGCACCAGCACCATCCCGGACCGTTCTTCGCCGCCGGCCGCGATCTCCGTGTCCATCTGCATGACAGGGAGTGTGAAGTAGAAGGTCGAGCCGGCGCCATCGGCCCCGGTCGATAAGACGCCGATGGCGCCGCCGTGCAACTCAACCAGGCGTTTGCTGATCGCCAGGCCGAGACCGATGCCGCCGTAGCCGCGCCGCGCGGCGCGCTCCGACTGGCGGAACTCATCGAAGACGAATTCCTGCTCGGCGGCCGGGATGCCCATGCCGCTGTCGGTGACCGCGACGACAACCCGGCGTTTGCTGGCCTCGGCCCACAGACGAACGTAGCCTTGCTCCGTGAATTTGACGGCATTGCTGATCAGGTTCAGGACCACCTGCTGCAGCCGGGTGCGATCGCCCCACACCGGGGGCAGGTCAGCCGGCAGGTCGCTTTCCCACGCGAGTCCTTTTTCCCGCGCCATGGCCTCGCCGAGCATGGCGGCCTGGCTCAGCACCTCGCTCAGGTTGAGTGGTTCACTGACGAGGCGTAATTCGCCGGCCTGGCTGCTTGCCAGATCGAGCACGTCACTGATGAGCCGGGCCAGGTGCTGGGCGCTGGTGCGGATGCTCCGCAAATCCCGTTGGTGGGCAGCGGGCAGGTCGGCCTGGCGGCCGCCCCGCTCGCGCAGCAACATCTCGATGGTGCCGACGATGAGGCTGAGCGGCGTGCGCAGCTCATGGCTCACGGTGGAGAGGAAACGGCTCTTGAGCTGGTTGGCTTCTTCGGCCAGGCGCCGTCCCTCCTCGGCAACACACCGCGCCTGCTCGGCCTGCCGGTACAGCTCGGATCGCTTAAGCGCGCCGGCGATCTGCTCACGCAAGATGTCGCATTCCTCTTCCAGGCGCGGATCCGCCTCAAAGACCGCGAACCCAAGCTGCTCGTCCCGGTAGAAAAGGGGTTCCAGCACCAGGTCGCAGCGGCGATCTGCCGGCAGGACCGTGGGCACGAACTGGTGTGCCGGGAACGACCGCCCCCCAGGTTCCAGTGCCAGCGGGCCGTTTTCGTCGCAGCCCATGATCAGGCGAGCACCCATCGCTATCGCGGCCGGATCTTCATAGAGCACGAGATAGGCCCGGCGGATGCCCAGTTTCGGGATGGCCTGAACGATAGCCCGTTCCACATCCGCAAGGAGCACCGCGTTGCCCAGTGCCTGTCCGATGCCGGCCAGGAGCCGCGTTTCCTCCTGGGCCTCAAGCGCCTGATGGGCCTGGGCCCGCTGTCCCGTCTCGCCGAGCATGACGCGCGCCTGCTGCCACAGGTTCTCTGCCCGCAGCCAGGCCGAGCGGTCGCGCAGATACGGCAGGGCCTCGCGGCGCAAGATCGAAATGGTGCTCTGCCACCGCGAAACACCACCCTCCGTGTCCAGCGTCTCCTGCAGTATGCCGCCCAACACAGCCAGGAAACCGCCTTGGACGCCGCGGGTTGTTTCTTCGATGAAGGCGTCCAGCACTTTCTCTAGCTGGGGCGTTGGCGCGGCCTCCATCATCAGTTCCCAGCACTCGGCCATATGGGTCAGGATGGCAGCCCGACGCGCGTTGAGACCTGCGGCCGGCGGGCGTTCGTGCGTGTGCGCCGGCAGCTCGGCCGCCTCACTCACCAGCGGATCGGGGCAGCCGCACGACTGGCGCACCAGCAGCCGGGAGGCCAGCAGCACTCTCTCGGGGACTGGCTTGCCGTCCAGCACCGCCAGCAACATCTCCGTGGCCCGCCGCGCCATCTCGTAGCTGCGGAAGGTAGCTGTCGTCAGCGGCGGTGTGATGAACCGTCCCTGAACCTCATCGTTGAGGCCTGCCACTGCGATGTCTGTCGGGATCCGCAGCCCGCGGCGCTGGAGCGCCTTCATTGCGCCGAGCGCCATGTTGTCGCTGGCCGCAGCGAGGGCATCGAACCGGGTCCCTCGCACATCTAACAACTCGTGGATCGCGGCTGTCCCTCCGCTCTCCTTGAAATTGCCTTCGATGACCAGTGCAGGATCCAGGGGAATGCCGTGTTCAGCCAGCACATCCAGATAGGCCCGGTACCGTTGCTCAGCCTCCGGTTGCGGCTGGGGACCGCGAATGAACGCGATGCGCACCAGGTTATGGAACTCCACCAGGTGCGTGATCACATCGTGCATGCCCTGGTAATTGTCCAAAACCACGCCCGGTATCCCTTCCACGAGCGGATGCCCGACGGTGACCATCGGGAGCGGCAGGTAGCGCCGACAGAAATCGGCGATCACCGGCAGATCTACCCGGTGGCAGAGCGCGCCCGACCAGATCACCAGGCCGTCCACGTTTTCCGGGCCGGCCAGATCATAGATGACATTCGCCTGGGCTTCGAAGCCATGGGGTGAGCAGAGGGGTTTGCCGGGGAAACAGATAACGTGCGCGCCCTGTTCGCTTGCCGCGCTCTGCACGCCCTCCCAAACAGCCTGGCTGTTGGGATCGCCCGCGCCGTGCGTCAGCAGGCCGATGACAGGACGAGATCGGTAAGGCCGCGGCGTTTCGCTTGGGGGCGTGCAGACCATGGTCGACTACCTCTTGTCGCATTATACCACAATCGGCATCGCCACCCATCGGTTCTTGTGGATTCCGGGTATTTGAAAACATTGCAACCCGGAGAACACCGCCTCGTGGCGGCTGCTGGAGAAGATCGGCTTCCGCCGCGAGGCGCTGCACCGGCAGGATGTCTTCTTTCGGCGCGACACAGCCGGCGCGCCGCTGTGGACCGACACCTATGTGTATGCGCTGCTGGCCGGCGAGCTGCTGGCCGGCGAGCCCAAGCCATAGGATAGGTGGGCCTTACTTTTGCTTCAGCAGGCGCGACGAGTTGCCCAAGATCCCCAGGTCGGGGAGAGATTGCGCGGCCGCGGCGAGGATGGGCGGCAGGAGGCCGAAGGCGGCAAGCGAAAGACCCACCAGGTTGTACAAGGCGGTGAAGCCGAGGTTCATCACCACGACCCGCATGGTGCGCTGCGCGATTCTCAGGACCTGGGGCACGAGGGTCCACTCCTCGCGCATCAATGCGATGTGCGCCGCTTCGATCGCGATGTCGGTCCCGGCAGCGCCCATGGCGATACCCACGTCGGCCTGCGCCAGCGCAGGTGCATCGTTCACGCCGTCGCCAACCATCACCACGGTGTGCCCTTGCGCCTGGTATTCCCGAACGATACGAATCTTGTCTTCGGGCAGCAGATTGGCCCGATACTGCACGCCGAGTCGTCCGGCCAGGTTGGCGGCCGTGCGCTCGTTGTCGCCGGTCAGCAGTTCGACGCACCGCACGCCCAGGCCGCGCACTTCAGCCAGCGCGGCCGGCACTTCAGGCCGCAGGGTATCCGCCGCAGCGACCACGCCCACGAGTTCCCCGTCCCGCGCCACGTAAAGCAGCGTCTTGCCCTCAGCCTCCAGCCTGGCGCCTGAAGCCAACTCGGCACCGGCAAGCGACGGAACGGCCTCTGCAAGCATGCGCCTGCTGCCGACCAGGACCTCACGGCCGTCCACCCTGGCCTGCACGCCTACGCCGGGCCGAGCAGAAAAGTCGTGCGGGTCAACCAGGGGCACGCCGCGATCCACTGCTGCAGCGCGCACCGCCTCCGCCAGAGGATGCTCCGAATAGCGTTCGGCCGACGCTGTCAGAGCCAGGACCTCACCTTCCGACAACCCCTTGAGAGCAATGACGTCGGTCAGCCGGGGCTTGCCGAGCGTGAGCGTGCCCGTCTTATCGATCAGCAAAACATCAGCACGGGCCAGGAGCTCAAGATACCTCCCGCCTTTGATCATCAGCCCGCGCCTGGCGCCAGCCCCGATGGAAGCCAGCATGGCGATGGGGGTGGCCAGCGCGAAGGAGCACGAACAGGCCACGACCAATACCGCCGCGGTTGCCAATGGATCGCGCCGGAACAGCAACGTGAGGGCCGCGATCCCGGCGACCACAGGCAGGTAATAGGCTGAGAACCGATCGGCGATGCGCTGCACGTCCGCCCGATGCGCCTCGGCCTCCTCGACCATCTTGATGACCCGACCAAAGGTCGTATCGGGCCCAACGTGCGTGGCGCGCACCCGTAAGTGGCCCAGGCGGGCGATGGTGGCAGCGTAGACGTGCGCACCGGGGCCGGCTTCGACCGGCATCGACTCGCCCGTGATGGCCGACTGGTCCACCGTGGCCTGCCCTGCCAACACGTCGCCGTCCACCGGAATGCTCTCGCCCGGCCGCACCACGACGATGTCACCCGGCAGCACCTCGCTCAGCGGCGCCTCTTCCTCCCGGCCGCCTCGCTCCACACGGGCCGTCTTTGGCGCCAGCGCGGTAAGATCTCTCACCGCGCGCCGCGCCCGCTCTGTCGTGAAGCGCTCGGCGTAATCGCCGACCCGCATGAAGAAGACCACCACGACGGCCGTCGCCCATTGGCCGACGGCCAGGGCAGCGATGACGCCAAGACTCATCAGCGTGTGGGAAATCACCTGGCGGCGCAGGGCGGCGCGGATCACGTTGCGGAACACCGGATAACCGGCGGCGATGACGATGGCGGCGCCTATCGGCAAAGGGACACGCTCGGTGATCTTCTCCAGCAAGCCCAGCCATTCGCCGACCACGACAACGAACAGCACGGCCCCAAACACCACGGCCAGCAGGGTCAGCAAGCGCCGGTTGAAGTCCCCGAGGCCGATCCGCGCGGCAGGTTCTGCCACCGGCGCTGCCGCCGCTGAGGTATCGGGCGCCGAGTAGCCTGCGGCTGCCACTGCGCCGCGCATGGCTGTGAGGTCCACGAGGGCCGGATCGTAGCGCAGGACGGCCTTTTCCGAGGCCAGGAAGACATCGACCGTATGCACGCCGGGCAAGGCAGCAAGCGCCTCGCGGACGTGCATGGTGCACTCTGCGCAATCCATGCCCTTAACAGGCAACTCCAGCTTCTTCAGCTCCGACATCTATGGCTCTCCTTCTCGACCAACGGCCAGGCGATCCAGTTGATGATACTACGGCATGACTCGGGATTCCGTCAAGTGCCAAGACCTGCCAGGCGCGCGGCAACAGCTTCAGGCTGGGGGCAGGTGGCGCAGCGTCCTCACACCCTGCACCAGCACGCTGACCGCGGATGAATGTCGAATTGCCAGGTTGATCGCCTGTGCCCGGGATCGTGGCCGAAGAGTCTCCTTCCTCGGAATGCCTCGCCCCACGAGCGCACACGCCTCAGTCACCATGCCCAGGGTGGCCAGGCTCAGCAGATCGGTCTTGATCAGGCCGGCGTCCTCGAAGCCAGATGTATCACATTCGGATTTTTAAGCTTCTTTCTTCGGCTTGGCCCTTGACAAAATCGAAATAATAGTATAGAGTACTCTGCGCAATAGAGTATTCTATAGGAGCGAACAAGTGAACATCTCACCGGATGAAGCTGAAGAAGCGCTGGCGGACATCGAAAGAATGACGCAGAGGGCCCGTCGCGCGTTTGCCTCAAGCGGCGCGTACATCTTCCTGATCATCACGGGGATTGTGTGGCTCGCCGGGTTTCTTGCCACCCAGTTCCTGTCCGGCCCGGTCGTCCCTGCGATTTGGATCGGGGTGAGCGTCTTGGGCAGCGCGCTTTCGATACTGCTCGGCCGCCGGGTGGGGCCGCGCGTCCGCGGGCCGTCGGCATCCGCTTCTGCAAAACGGGCGGGTATCTTCTGGCTGTTTCTGGCCTTCTATGCCATTGCCGCCATCGCCATTGCCCGGCCCACGGATGGCAAACAGGTGACCCTGTTCATCATTCTGTTCATCATGCTCGGCCAGACGGCCATGGGCCTGCTGCTCTCTTTCTCTGCGGTCTGGTGGGCGCTGCCGATCGCCGCGCTGGCGCTGGTCGGCTACTTCCTGCTGCCCGGCTACTTCTACCTGTGGATGGGGCTCCTGGGCGGCGGCGGGATGATCGCCCTCGCCCTCTATATCCGTTCGAGGTGGTGAAGATGGCCGAGTTGAACGAAACCATCCACCAACCGGTGCGCCTGCGCATCATGGCCGCGCTGGTGACCCTGGAGCCGGAGGACGAAATGGACTTCTCGACCCTGCGGGATCTGCTGCAAGTCACCGACGGCAACCTGGGCGCCCACCTGCGCAAGCTGGAAGAGGCCGGCTATATCGCGGTCGCTAAGGTTTTTGTCCAGCGCAAGCCGCGCACCTTCGTCGCTGCCACCCTCGACGGGCGCAGGGTCTTTCGGGAGCACGTGGTCGCGCTGGAATCGATCTTGACAAGGAAGTGAGCACTATGGACGCAATCGTAGGCGTTGAGGGGCTGCGGAAGGTCTACGGCACGACCGTTGCCGTGGACGACATCTCGTTCGAGGTCAACGAAGGCGAGATCTTCGGCATGGTCGGCCCGAACGGCGCGGGCAAGACCACCACGATCGAATGCCTGGAGGGGCTGCGGACGCCGGACCGGGGGGCGATCCGCGTGCTGGGCCTGGATCCGGGGCGCGATGGCCAGGCCCTGCGCTTGCGCACCGGGATCCAGTTGCAGCAGTCCAACCTGCCGGACCGGATGCGCGTGTGGGAGGCGCTGGATCTGTACGCCTCGTTCTACCCCCGGCCGGCCGACTGGCGAGCGTTGATGGCCGGACTGGGGCTGGAAGAGAAACGCAAGACCCCCTTTGCAAAGCTGTCCGGCGGGCAGAAGCAGCGCCTGTTCATTGCGCTCGCACTCCTGCCGGATCCGGAACTGGTCTACCTGGACGAGCTGACCACCGGCCTCGACCCCCAGGCGCGGCACGCCATCTGGGAGCTGGTGGCAGATGTGCGCGGGCGGGGCAAGACGGTGCTGCTGACCACCCATTTCATGGAGGAGGCTGAGCGCCTGTGCGACCGGGTCGCCATCCTGGACCGCGGCCGGATCGTGGCGCTGGACACCCCGGCGGCCCTGATCCGGAGCCTGGGCGCGGGGGAACGGGTGGTTTTCAATGTGGACGGCGGCCTGGCGCCGGCGCTCCGGGATGCCCTGTCGCGGGTGGGCCGGCTGGAGGTCGCAGGCGAGCGGGTCATCGTCCACGGTGCGAATGGCCGGCCGGTCCCGCTGGTGAGCGAGGTGGTCGGCCTTCTGACCGGCCAGGGGGCGCCGTTCCGTGACCTGCGCACCGAGCAGCCGACCCTGGAAGATGTCTTCCTGAGCCTGACCGGCCGCAAGCTGCGCGAGTGAGGTGCGAGATGAAAAGCCTGGGCAAAATGACCTGGATGGAGGCCAAGCTGTTCCTGCGCGAGCCGGCCAGCGCCTTCTTCACGCTGATCCTGCCGGTGTTGATGCTGTTCATCTTCGGCACCATCTACGGCAACACGGCCGCCCCGCTGCCGGAGGGCCAGGGGCCGGCCGCCGGTGCGATTGACACGCTGATCCCAACCTTCACCGCCATGATCATCGGCATGGTGGGGCTGATGCCTATCACCATCACGCTGGCCACTTACCGGGAGAACGGCATCCTCCGCCGCCTGCGCACCACGCCGGTCAGCCCGCTGGTCGTCATGGCCGCGCAGCTCGTCGTGGTCTTCGTCATGACCTGCCTGGGCATGCTGCTGCTGGTCGCGGCCGGCAAGTTGGTCTATCACGTGAATTTCGCGGGCAACGCCTTCAGCGTGGCAGCTGGATTCGTCCTGGCCAGCCTGAGCTTTTTCGGGGTCGGCTTCATCCTGGCGGGCATCATGCCCACCGCGCGCACGGCCCAGATCGTCGGGATGGTGCTGCTCTATCCGATGCTGATCTTCTCCGGCGCAGCCTGGCCGCGCGAGCTGATGCCCGCAGCGATGCAGAAGGTGGCGGCCTTCCTGCCGCTGACCTACGTGGTCAATCTGCTGCGTGGCCTGTGGGCCGGCGAGCCGTGGGGGCAACATCTGCTGGATGCCGGCGTGCTGGCTGGGATACTCCTGCTGGGGGTGCTCATTTCGACGAAAACGTTCCGCTGGGAGTAGGAGCAGACCGGGCAGGGCAGCAGCATACCCTGCCTCATCCCCGTATCTCCAGCTCTGCCGCTCCCTTCACAGCCCCTCCCCGCGCACCGTGCCGTTGAACGTGATGCGGAGCGGCACGACCGCGCCGACCCGGCCCAGCCTGTGCTTGAGGACCGCCACCTGCCCCTCGTAGCCGCGCACGTCCTGACCCACTGTCAGCCAGCGCTCGCGGCGCAGCGCCAGCTGCACGGCCGCCACATGGGCTAAAGTCCGGGATTGCGCGCCGGGTTCCGCGAGGAAGATCACGGCGGCGGCGGACTGGGCCACGACCACCGCCAGGCGCTCCAGCGCGCCCGCGACTGCCGCCTGGTCGGCGTCCTTAAGCTGCGCCGTGCCATCGAAAACGAGCGCGGCCAGCGTGTGGCTCTCGACCAGGTGCAGCGCGATGGCCAGCGCGTCCGCGGCGTCAGCCGGCCGGACCACCAGCAGCCGGTCGAAGGCCAGGCCGCAGCGGTGCAGGTAGTCGGGGTCGCAGGTGCGGCCCAGGTCGAGCCAGGCGACCAACGCCTTGGGATCCTGCTGCGCGGCCGCCAGAGCCTTCGCGGCCAGCGTCACCTTGCCGGAGGTGGCCGGCCCGCTGACCTCCGTGATCCGGCCGGCCGGTACCACCACAGTCATGACCTGGCCACAATTGGGGCAGCGCAAGACCGCGGGGCGAGATCGCTCCCATCACACACACAAGAAAGCCCGACCGGGTGTGGTCGGGCTTCAGATTTCGAGGGCGGGTGGCCCTCGTCAGGTGCTCGGCGTGAGCAGCGCCAGGCGGCGAGGCCGCGCAGGTCGCCGAGCATCACTACCCGGGCGGCGATCCGGCTCATGGCGCCGGGATCGCAGTCGGGCGGGATCAAGATGTGGGAAGAGTAATAGGCGAAGCCTATCCGACAGAGTTTGGCTCAGGCATCCTGGACCTCAGCTTCTCCCAGCCGGTAATGGAAGATCCCGGATGCTTTCCGGATGGCCGGGATATGGCGCATCATCTGCATGGAGCCCAGGCGAGGCTCGGGGCGCTCAAAGTAAAACCACTCCTCGAGCAGGCGGATCCCCTCGCCCCACGTCTCGAGGTCTAGGCCGCGCGCCAGTCCCCAGTGCAGACGCGCGCGGACCGGAGTGAAGACCAGATGCAGGTTGTCTAGCCGGACCATGGAAGGCGTCGCCGCATCACAGACCAGTTCCGCGCCGGGAAACAGCTGGCGCAAGGTCAGTACGAGCCGCTTGACCTGGGCCTCCTCAAAGTACATCAACACTGCCTCGGCCATAAAGAGAAAGGGGCGGGGGCGATGAATGCTGACGGCATCCAGCCACGCGCGGTCGAACACCGAACCAGCCAACAGATGATAGCGCTCGCCTTCACCGCCGATGAGCTTCCGGCGCAGATCAACGACCTCCGGCAAATCCAGGTCATACCATTCCACCCGGCCGTTATCCACGCGCTGGAAGCGCGTATCGAGACCGCACCCGATATGGACGACGACCCCGTCCGGATGGCGCTTCAGAAAATCGCGCACAAAGCGATCGAACTCCCGCAAGCGCAGGATGATCGCCACCTCATCGTGCTGCCGAAGCTTGATCTTCGAGAAGTCATAATCGAGCTGCTTGACGAGCGCCACGGCTTGCTCGTCCTTGATGAGTGCATCAGGGCGCTGTGTTTCTTTGGCCCGAAAGTAGAGCGGAATCAGTAGCGTTTCGGCCACACCTTTCAATTGGACATTGGTCTGGTTCGTCATGGCCTCTGCTCCTTTCGATCAACCAGGTCCATGCTGCAGCCCTGGCGCACTTACCACAAGCCTGGAAACAGGCGATACCGCGTGTGTTGGGTGTACTCTGCATAACCGGGCAGTTCTGTTTGCAGTGTCCGGTCTTCGAGCGCAGTGCGCAGAATCATGAGAGCGGTGCTCACGCCGCTGGCGATCAACGCCGGCCAGGAAGCGAGCAGGATCGACACGGCCAACTCGTACAGGATCGTGCCTGTATAGGCGGGGTGCCGCACGTAGCGGTAGGGGCCGCCGGTCACAACCGTGTGGCCGCGCTCGGACTGGATACGCGTGATGCGCGAGAAGTAGGCGTTAGCAGCCGCGGCCCAGACGAACAGGACATCGTTGCCCGCCACACATAGGGCTAGGGCTGCAAGCTGCACCCCTACCGGCAGGCCGCCCGTCCAGCCGTGGCGCTGATCCAGCCCGGCAAGGATGTAGCGCACCAGGGTGACCAGGCCCATAAGACCGACAATCGCTGAGTCCCAGCGCTTTTCACCCTTACGCGGCTCCAGGCGCTCGGCCAGCAGCGCGGGGTGGGTGCGGAAAACAATGAAGGCGATCGCGGCGGTCCAGAACGCCATCACAGCCAGCGCAGCCCAGGCCGGCCACCAGTTCAGCGTGCCGGCGGACCAGAACAGCGCCACGCCCATCCCAACGACGCCCAGGATCTCACGGGTGGCATAACGAATCCGAGCGCGGTTTCGCATCTTATCCTCCCTGTTTGCGAAATATGCGCGGCAGCCAAGCCGGCACGCGCCGGCAATAGGCTTCCCAGGCCGCGCCGAACTCCGCCGCCAACGCCTCCTCCTCCCGGTGGGCGCGGGCGCTCAGGCCGAACATCGCGACAGCAAACGCCAGCATCGCCCAGGTGCGGTAGAGCAGCAGCCCGCCGATGCCCGCCGTGATGACGGCCAGGTACATCGGGTGACGAACCAGTGCATAGGGGCCGGAAGTGATCAGCCGGTGACCGGCTTGCAGCCGGACGCCGAAACCGGTGGAGGGCCCGAACATCGTCCCCAGCGTGCGCAGTCCCCAGAGGTAAAGGCCGAGGCTACCTTGCTTTTTGATACCGTTAACTACGGCGTCACTCCGGGAAGATCTTCCCTGGATTCAGGATCCCGTTCGGGTCGAAGGCCGCCTTGACGCGCCGCTGCAGCGCGATCATCGCCGGGTCCATCACCAGGCCCAAATACCGGCTGCGCTTGTGCCCGACGCCGTGTTCGCCCGAGATGGTGCCGCCCAGCCTCGCCACGATCAGATAGAGCTCTTCCAACAGGTGCGGCAGCATCTCGTGCCACTCTGACATCGACATCTCCGCCGGCTTGATCGGCGTGGCGTGCAGGTTGCCGTCGCCGGCATGCCCGTAGGAGGCGATCAACAGATGATACTTTTGCGCCAGCTCTTCTACGTCGGCCACTAATTTGGGGATCTGGGCTGTGGGCACGACCACGTCCTCGATGCTCTGCACCGGCGAGTACTGCTTGAACGCATCGGCGGTGGCCTGGCGAGGCTTCCACATCTTCTTCTGCTTGGCCGGCGTGTCGCCGACGAACGCATCCAGGGCGCCGTGCTCCAGGCACAGCTCGACGATCCGGTTGTACTCGGCCTCGGCCTGTTCAGCGCTGAAGCCGTCCACTTCAATCAGGAGCAGCGCGCCGATGTTCTTGGCCGGCGGCTTTTCGCCCACGTAGGCGTAGATCGTCTTTACCGTCAGCGCGTCCATGAACTCGATCGCGGAGGGCACGATCTGGTTCTGGGCCATCAGCGGCACCATGTCGATCGCGGATTGCACGTCAGGGAACGGGACCAGTACCACGACCCGCGCCGCTGGCAGTGCCAGCAGTTTAAGGATCACTTTCGTGACGACGCCCAGCGTCCCTTCGGAGCCCACCATCAGGTGCACCAGGTCGTAGCCCGTCACATCTTTGACGCGCTTGCCGCCCATGGTCACGATCTCGCCCGTCGGCAGCACTACCTCGAGGCCAAGCACATACCGGCTGGTGACGCCATACTTGATGGCCCGGCCGCCGCCGGCGTTCTCGGCGATATTTCCGCCCACGAAGCAGGTTTCGGAGCTCATGGGGTAGCCGGCATAATACAGCCCGAACTCCCTGATTGCCTCGTTGATGTCGTTGGTTATCACGCCGGGTTCGACCACCACGACCATATTGTCGCGATCGATCTCCAGAATCCTGTGCATCCGGTCTGTGGCCATGACGATGCCGCCGCAGACGGGAACGGCCCCGCCTGATAGCCCCGATCCCGCGCCGCGCGGCGTGACCGGGATCATCTCCCGGTTGGCCAGCTTTAGAACCTGGGATATCTCCTGCGCGGTGGACACACGCACCACTGCTTCCGGCAGGTGCCCGTATTCTTCGCCGGGGATCTCGTCATGTCCGTAGTCGATCAGCCGTTCGGCATCGTCAAAGATCACATATGGCTGGCCTACGATGGATTTGAGTTCGTCGACGATGGCCTGGGTGACCGGCCTGAAGGGCGATGCAGCTTCCTTGATAGTTGCTTCTGTCACGATCGGATCCTCCTGGCATGCTGGTGAAGGTAGCTGACGAAACAAGGGGTAATGCGGGAGCCTTGACAACCAAACTGTAATCTGATATACACATGGATGTCGACGTCCTTGCGGGCGGGGCCTTCGCCGTACGTTCCTGGCTGGACTATCTCAGGCCGGCCCCTGAGCGATGGTACCACCACTACCCTGCGCTGTCAAACCGTTGTAGATCATGCGTCTTTTCAGGAATACTCCCCTGGCGGAAGGAGACGCCAGGCCCACCCAGCAAGCCGCATGTATGCTTCCGTTGAAAGGAAAACCATCGGGCAAGGCGCCGAGGCCGCGTGCCGATGCCTCGACTTGCCCGACCGACTCCAACGAAGAAGGAGGGCTCAGATGGATCCTAAGGAAACGGCCATAGTTCTGATCGAGTTTCAGAATGAGTTTGCGCACCCCACCGGCAAGAACTACGGTGGGGTCAAAGATGTGCTCGAGTGGAATCAGACCATCCCGAACGCTCAGGACCTGATGGACAGGGCGCGCGCCGCGGGGTGCACGATCATGCACGTGCCGATCGCCTACGCCCCGGGGTACCCGGAGTTGCCGCAAGACGCCTTCGGGATCGGTTGCGTCGTGAAACAGACGGAAACGTTCGTGAAAGGCACCTTCAACGCCGAGATCATCGACGAAATGACGCCGCAGCCGGGCGACATCATCATCGAGGGTAAGCGCGGGCTCGATGCCTTTGCCTCGACCAACATCGATTTCATCCTGCGGCAGCGCGGCATCAAGTATGTCGCCATTGCCGGCTTCCTCACCAATGTGTGCGTGGAATCGACCATGCGCAGCGCCTACGAAAAAGGTTTTCGCGTCTACACGATGATCGACTGCACGGCGTCGCTGTCGCGCGAGATCCAGCAGTTCACGGTGGACGTGAACTTCCCCATATATTCCTGTCCCATGAACCACAAGGAATTCCTGGCTCAACTGGGGGCGTGACCCTCACCAGAGGTAATTCTTCCCGCTTTCGCCCGGAATATGCTAGGCGAAAGCGGGAAGGCGGCTACTCGAGGATGCCGAGGGCCCCGCGCCCTGCATTGGAGCTGCCCCCAGCGATGATAGATGCCCACGCCAGGTGCTCGTCGCCGAATCGCACGGAAGATGATGACCCCGCCGTAGCGCTGATCGGGCCGAGCACCTCCTCGCGATCTTCACGCAGGGTATCGGGGATGCCACCCACCACCGGGCAGGCGTCCTGGCACGCGGGGCAGCCCTACCCCGCGTGCACGTCCGCCGCGGACTGGCCGCCGTTGACCGGCGCATCGGCGCGGCAGAGGCGGAAGTCGCACCGGTCATCGCCGCGGCCCAGGGTCTTGGTGCGCTGCCAGGCGATGCCGGGAATGTCGCCATACAACAGGTCATCCACTGCGCAGAGATGCGCCGTCAGCTCCGGCGCGCCGTGGGCAGTGAGCAGGTTGACGTAGAAACACGCGCGCGCGTCATAGGCGATGCAGCGGGCGCTGTCTTCCACCCACTCGAACCGCCACCCCTCGGGCGGGTACCTGTATTTCAGCGCCCAGCGATTGAGGATCCGCAGGATGGCGAACGCGTTGGGCAGGTGGCCCAAGAGCTGCACCAAACGGCGCCGGCCCGACCGCGCCACCAGCGCCGCGACGATGCGGTCTATCTCCGCCAGGGCCGCGTCCTGGTCGTCGCCCGCTTCCCGCAACGTCTGATAGAGCGCAAGGGTGGGCAGGATGCTCTCTTCATAATGCTGGCGCAGCGCCGGCTGGTCAAAGCGACGCCGGTGCATGTACAGCTCGTCGTAGCGCGCTTGCGCCCGCGCGACCAGCGGGGCCGCCTGCGTCGGGCCTTGCGTCTCGGCCAGCACTTGCTGGCTGGCCGCCAGATAGGCTGGCCAGCCCGACGGTGCTCTCAGCCGCCGCGCCAGAAGCCCGCCGATCGCGCCGGCCGCCAGGCCGGCCAGGAACACATACCGGTTTTTCATGGCCGCCTCCCTTAAGTCACTTTTGTCTGGCGCCTTTGTCACCCGCCCGGCTTCCTGAACTCCAAACAGTACATCCAGCCCTTCCACCCGTCGAAGACGCGCACCTCCTGCATCCCCGGCGGCACCGCATCCACCGGGGCCGTCACCGCCTGCCGGTTGCCCTGGAAAGAACGCTTGAAGCCGGGAAGGGTCCGCTCATAGGCCCGCGCGCCGCGCTCGTTCTCGTCGCAGATCACGATGCGCGCCCCGGGTTTGGCCACGCGGACCATCTCCGCGATGGCCCTGGCCTTGTCGTTGAAGAAGTTGATGCCGCCGATGTGGAAGACTGCGTCGAAGCTCTCGTCCCGGTAGGGCAGCTCCTCGGCGTTGCCCAGGGCCAGCGGTACGGCCCAACCTTGCCGCCGCAGGTAGGCCTGGCAGCGCCGCAACTGGCCCAGGGAGATATCCAGGCCGTGCACCTGGCCCATGTCGGGCCGGCCGACCAGGTAGGGCAGGTTGACGCCCGGCCCGATGGAGACCTCCAGCACCCGGCCGCCGCCCGGCTCCAGCCGATCGAGCACCTCGCGCCGCGCAATCTCCTCGGGCATCCCGATGTAGGCGAACGCGACCTTCGAGAACAGGCGGTAGAACCACGAGAACCAATCGTAGAGGCGCGAAAAGCGACGGTTGAGGCCGGTCAGCGCGTCGAGATCGACGAAGTGGGGGATGCCCTGCCGCACGGGGTAATCGATCCCGCAAGCGGTGCAGCGGAGGACGCGCTCCGCTTCGCGCCAGGTCAGCGCGGCGCGGCAGGCCGGACAGGCCATCACCTCCAGGCCGGCCGGCGCGTTGACCGCCACCCGCCGGAAGTTCAACGCATACTCCCAGAAGTTGCCGTGCCGTTCGATCAGCCGGAAGCCCGCCGCCTCGACCCGGCGAACGGCCTCTGCCGGGAAGAAGTAATCAGGATCGAGGAACGCCTCGCCGACCGACAGCACCCCGTCCAGGGCCAGCACGCGGTGCAGCTCGGCCAGCGCGCGGTCGGGGTCCGGGATCTCGCCCAGCACAGTGATCAGGAAGGCGCGATCCACGCTGGCCGCGGGCAGGGGGAGGGCATGCGCGCCGGCGACGTACGTTTCGACGTTGGCCAGTCCCGCCTGGCGAACGCGTGCCCCCACCTGGGCGATCATGGCCGGTTGGATGTCGACGGCAATCAGCCGGCCCTGGGGGCCGGCGCGGCGCGCGGCTTCCACGGTGAACGCGCCTGGCCCCGGGCCGAGCTCCAGCACCCGCTCTCCCGGCCGGATGCCCACGCGATCCAACAGCCTGGGAACGGCATGATGGCGGATCGGGTTATCCACGAGCCGGCTCAGCGCATACGGGCAGGGTCCCGAGACTCCGAACACGGCCGCGACGCGGGAGAGGACCTTCATCACGACGAGCCAAAAGAAGGCTACCCCCAAGGGAATGGCGAGAAGGGTCTTAAGTAGCTTGCGCATGGTCCGCTCCCGTTAGCTTTTTAAATGAATGAGCGTTCATGTCCCCACCCGGAAGCGCGGGGCGGTCGACGCTGACCGCCCCGCGTTGTCAGTCCTGGATGTGCGCCAGGCCCTGTTCGAACAGGCTGCGGACGTGCGGATCGTCCAGTCGATAGTACACGTGCTGACCCTCGCGGCGGAAGCTCACCAGCCGCTGCGCCCGCATGTCGCGCAACTGGTGCGAGATGGTCGACTGTTCCATCTCCAACGCGGCGGCCAGGTCCGTCACGCAGAATTCCCGCTCCGCCAGCAGCGAGACGATGCGCAGGCGTGTCGGATCACTGAGTGATTTGAACACGCCGGCCAGCGTCCGTGCTGCAGCGGGTGCCAGGAGCCGCGCCCGAGCGGCGTGCATCTCGGTCTCGGTGACGTGGGCATGAGTAGGCACTGCCATCTGAGTCTTCTTCATTGCGCCTGGCTGATGCTCCCACTCGCAGCTTGCATTTATGAACGACCACTCATATAATAAGCCTGTCGGGCTGATTTGTCAAGCGCGCAACGCGCTTCAGGCCGGTGGAAACGCGGCTCGCCATGTGCGGGGCCGGCACGTGCCTGGCATCTGATGAAAACCGGGATCTGTCCTGCTGGACACAAGGTAAGGAGGCCCTGATGACGCCATCCGCCGCCGAACGCAAAATCCGGGCAGGGCTGCCCGTCATCCGTTTCCTGCAAACGCGCCTGCCGCTGCGCTGGACAAGTCGTCCGCTCCGAGGGGCCACGGCCCGCGCCCGGGTGCCTGCCGATGTCACGCGAGAGGCTGTGTCTGCGGACGGCGTGTCGTGTGAATGGCTCATCCCCCAGGACAGCCCGATAGATCAGGCGCTGATCTATCTGCACGGCGGCGGCTTCGTCTTCGGCGTGACCCCCCCGCATATCGGGATGGTGGCGCACCTGGCGCGCAAGATGGGCATCCGCGCCCTGATCGTGGACTATCGCCTGGCACCGGACCATCCGTTTCCCGCGGCCTTGGACGACTGCGTCACCGCCTATCGCTGGCTGCTGAAACAGGACCTTGCCCCGCGGAACACGGTGCTGGCGGGCGATTCCGCGGGCGGCAACCTGACGATCACGACCATGATGAAGCTGCGCGATGGCGGCGAGCCGCTGCCCGCGGCAGCCGCCTGCCTCTCACCCGTAGCGGACCTGTCCGGCCGCAGCAGGCCGGACCGCATCCAAGACCCCCTGCTCCCTCCCCGGGCGGTGCGGTTCTACAATGCGTCTTACGTCGCAGGCAGCGATGCGCTCTCACCGCTGATATCGCCCGTGTATGGCGACTGGCACGGCCTGCCGCCGCTGCTGGTTCATGCCGGAGAGGAGGAGATGCTGCTCGATGACGCGACGCGCATCGCGGCGGCCGCGCGCGCGGCAGGGGTTGACGTGCGATTGGAGACGTACCCGCGCATGTGGCACGTGTGGCAGCTCTTCCTGTCGCTGCCGGAAGCTGTCGCGTCGTTGGACGACATTGCCCGGTTCCTCAAAGCGCATCTGAGCCCCGGTATGCCTCCCCGGACGCCGCCTGCCCCGCCACAGGCATGACAGGGGTCATGGCGGCGGCCTGCGGCCGGGCATAGAATGGACGTAATGCTGCCCTGGACGATCATGGCATGGGCAAAGCCGGCCGCGGCGCGCCGCGGATTAGTGAATACAGGGAGGCGCTGCTCATGACGACGGACTCGAATCGTGAGTTGTCTGCAATGACCGGGGCCCGCCAGACGATGTCGTCGTGGGCCAGGGTCATCGAGTCGCCGGAGGGTGTGCCCGAAGCTTTCAGGAGCGTATTTGACGCGGCTTTGGGCCGCGAGCACCCCTTTCCGTACACCGTCTTCGCGCCGGCCATCGCCGGCTTCCGCCAGCGTACCACCGAGAAACTGCTCTGCGCGGTGCACGACACCATCTACATCTGGGAGCGTCGCGGCAGCCAGATCACCCTGGCCGCCTACCCGGCGGCGACGATCTCAGATGTCGAGTTGGGGGAAATCCTGCTGTTCTCGTGGCTCACCATCGGCGGTGTGACGCAGACGGGATCGGCTGCCGCCACCACGGTCGAGTTCAACACGGTCACCGGCCGGCACTTCGCCCCCTTCATGAAGATGCTTCGCCCCCCACCGGTGGACCAGGACCCGGCCGACCGGGACGCGGAGCTGGCGAAGTTCGACCATCTGGCGACTGAAAGCTTCAAGTTCAGGTCCTTTGCCTGCACCAGCCTGCTGCCGGGAGAGCAGGTGCGCCAGGTTGTGTGGCAGCCCAAGATGAGCGCGCCGCTCGCGCGCTTCTGGAAATTCATTGTCTATCGGACGCTCGCCCTGGCGCACCTGGCGATCCTGACCGACAAAGAATTCATCGTGATCCAGGACGATGCGCGCAGCAGCGAAAACCGGGGCGCCCGCTATGGCGGCAAGTGGCGCTATGTTGCGCTGCCGCGGATCAGCGCCGCGGCGTTATCCGAGCAGGCCGACGAGGGGATCACCTTGTCGCTGACGCTGGCGCCCGGTGGGCGACAACTCGACCTCCTGTTTGCGGCAACGCGAGCAGGAGAGGTCGCCCGACTGCGGGATGCTCTTGCGCCGCCATAACTTCAGGGTAGATGGTTTACACCACTGTCGGAACGTCACATTGGCGCGGTGGAGGCGCGATGCACATGAACAAAACAGAAGACAAGCCCAGCCAGACCGCACAGTTCGCGGCCGCCCACCGGGCCTACCACCTGATGCACGACCGGCCGGCCATCCTTGAGGATGATGCGGCCGGCTGGCTGCTGGGCCCGCCGCTGAGCGCCATCCTGCACTCAGCGCCGCTCCGCTGGCTCTTCTGGCGGCCTCTCATCGCCAAAGTCCGGCCCATCAGCGCCTTTGTCGTGGTCCGCAGCCGCTACGCGGAGGATTGCCTGGGGCAGGCCATCGGCAGCGGCTGCCGCCAGTACGTGATCCTGGGCGCGGGCCTCGACAGTTGGGCCTTGCGGCACGCCGAATCAGGGGTCACCGTGTTCGAGCTGGATCAACCCGCGACGCAGCAATGGAAAGCCGCGCGCATCAGCAGCCGGTTGGGGGCGGCGCCGGCGCATCTCGTCCTCATCCCGATCGATTTCGAACGTGAAGCGATCGCCGATGCGCTCCCTGTTGCGGCCCTCGGCCGGCAGTACGACCGCACGGCCCAGGCGCTCGTCTCCTGGCTCGGCACGATCTGCTACCTGACGCGGCCCGCCATCGCCAAAACCTTCGCCTCGCTGGCCGCAGTGTGTGCAACCGGCAGCCGGGTGGTGTTCGACTATTTCCAGCCCAAGGCCGCGATGTCGGCCGCCGACCTGCAGCTCTTCGAGACCCTCGACGCGGGCGGCGCGCGCCGCGGGGAGCCAATGCAGACCCTGCTCGAGGCCGGGGAGATGGCGGAGATCCTGGCTGCGGCCGGCTGGCGCGTGGTCGAGGATCTGTCCGCATCTGACATCAGGCGCCGCTACTTGGCCAACAGGACGGATGGGCTTGACATCCCGGGCTTCGCGCGTCTGTGCTGCGCCAAGATCAGTCCCGCTTGACCGCGCCAAAAAGGAAACTCGTAGCTGACGCCCATGTCCACCCACCTCTACCTCGCCCCCGCCGCCGCGGGCAAGACCGCCACCGTCCTGGCCCGCGCCCGCGCCGCCGGTCGTGACCTGGCGGCGATCCCGCGCGTCATCGTCCCAACCCACCTGCAGGCCCGCGCGGCGCGGCGGCGGCTGGCCGAAACAGGAGGTGCGATCGGCGTGCGCGTCCTCACCTTCGACGGCCTCTATGCCGAGCTGCTCAACACTGCCGGCGAGGTTTATGTCGAGTTGAGCGAGCCGGTGCAGTACCGCCTGATCCGCAGCTTGATAGACGCCCCTCCCCCGCGCGCAGGGGAGAGGCCGGGGGTGAGGATCACCCTATCCCATTACGCGCCCCTTGCCGACCGGCCCGGCTTCATCCAGGTGCTCCAGCGGCTGATCGGCGAGCTGAAGGCCGCGCGCGTCCATCCCGACGACTTCGCCGCCGCGGTGCGGGCACTGGGGAACGAGCCGCGGCTGGCCGAGCTGGCGCAGATCTACGCCGCCTACCAGGCGCGGCTCCAGGCGCAGGGTTGGGCCGACCGCGCCGGGCTGGGGTGGCTGGCGGTGGAGGCGCTGGAGCAGCGTGCGCCCGGCCTGGCGCGCGACTGGCCGCTGGTGGCCGTGGACGGCTTCGACAGCTTCACGCCGATCCAGGTCGCGCTGCTGCGCGCCCTGGCCGGCCGCGTGGGAGAATTGATCGTCACCCTGACCGGAGAGCTGGCCGGCGATTCGCGTTCGCTCGATCGGCGTTCGCTCGACCAGCGATCCGTGGCCCATCGCCGGTTCACTAAGACGCGCCGGATGCTGGAGAACGCGCTCGGGATCGGCGCGGAACCGCTGCCGCAAACATGTAGGGGCGGGGTGACCCCGCCCCTACATGCCCCTGCCCTCTCCCACCTCGCCCACGGCCTCTTCCGGCCGGCCGGCGCGGCGGTGGACGGCGGCGGGGCCGTCGAGTTGGTCGAGGCGCCCGATCGGGCCGGTGAGGTCCGTGCCGCGCTGCGCTGGCTCAAGGCGCGCATCGTGTCGGACGGCTGCCGGCCCGGCGAGGTCGCGCTGCTGGCCCGGAGCGTCGCGCCCTACCGCCCCTTCATCCGGCAGACCGCGGCCGAGTTCGGCCTGCCGATCCGCCTGGTGGACGGCCTGCCGTTGCGCGAGAACCCCACGGTGGCCGCGCTGCTGGGGCTGCTGCAGCTTGCCCTCCCTGACCCGGCCGGCCAGTTGAGCCTGCCCCGCCGCGCGGTGGTCGAGGCCTGGCGCTCGCCCTATTTCGATTGGTCGGTGCTGGGCAGGGGCGAGGCACTCACTGGTGAGTCCTTGCCGTCGAATGGTCGCGAAGGGAGTGCTTCGCCCCTCCGGCCAGGCGATGCGGATGACCTGGACGCAGTTGCGCGCTGGGGCCGGGTGATCAGGGGGCAGGCGCAGTGGGACGAGACCTTCCTCCGGCTCAGCGAGCTGGCAGGCGAGCCCTTGGACCCTGCGGCAGGCCCGGGGCTGGCTGATGAGGAGCGCGGCGCGTCGGCCGGGCTGCCGCGGGGCCAGGCGGCGCGGGATCTGCGCGGCAAGTTCGAACGCTTCGCGGCGTGGATCACCCCGCCGGCCGCTGCCCGCTCCTATCGCGATTTCGTCGGCTGGCTGGAAACCCTCATCGGGGCCGACACGCTCCCCGCTCCTGGCAGGAACGGGGGCGTGGACGAGGCCGGGGAACCGGCCTCGCTGCGCATGGTCGCCCAGGCCCGCGGCGGAGATGCTGCCGTGGCAGAGGCGCGCGCGGCGGGCGACATCGCGGCGCTGGCCGGCCTCAAGGATGTGCTGCGCGGGCTGGTCTGGGCCGAAGAAGCGCTGCCAGGGGGGCCGCCCGACTTCGCGCGCTTCGTAGCGGAGCTGGCGGGCGCGCTTGACGCCGCCTCTTACCGCCTGCCCGTTTACGCCGAGCGGGAGGAGATCCTTGTGGCCGACGTGGTCCAGGCGCGCGGCCTGCCCTTCCGCGCCGTGGCCGTGCTTGGCCTGGCCGAAGGGGAGTTCCCGACCACGCTGGGCGAGGATCCCTTCCTGCGCGACGCCGATCGCCGCCGGCTGCGTGATTTCGGCCTGCCCCTGGAGCTGACAACCGAAGGCGCGGAGGCGGAGTTCTTCTATGAGACGATCACCCGGCCGGGCGAGCGGCTGCTGCTGACGCGGCCGCGGCTGGCCGACAACGGCGCGCCGTGGCAGGCGTCGCCCTACTGGGAGGCGGTGCGCCGGCTGGTGGCCGTCGAGCCGGCACGCCTGACCGGCGAGAGTGCGCCCCGGCCGGACGCGGCCGCCTCCTGGCCGGAGCTGCTCGAAAGCCTGGCCGCGCACGACGGCTACGCGGCCGTCCGCCGGTGGGCCGGGCAGGCCGAGCCAGTGCGCACGCGCGGTGTGGCGGACGCCGCCGAAGTCCTGCAAATCCGCGCTGGTCCGCGCGCGTCCGCGTCCCATTTCGACGGCGACCTCACGCTGCTGGCCGATGCCTTCGCGGCCCGCTTTGCCCGCGAACATCCCTGGAGCGCCAGCCGGCTGGAAGCGTACCGGGGCTGCCCGTTCGCCTTCTTCGTGGGCCACGTATTGGGCCTGGAGCCGCGCACGGAGCCGGTCGAAGGTCTGGATGCACGGCAGCTCGGCAACATCTACCACCACATCTTCGAGCGGCTCTACCGCACGGCAGCCGAGCCGCCGTGCGTCTCGGCCGGCCTGGGCGCGCTGCTGGCCGCGCTGCCGGCCGTGGCGGCCGCGGTGTTGGACGACGCGCCGCGCGCCGAAGGGTTCCGCGCTACCGCCTGGTGGGTCCAGACGCGCGTTGAGATCGAGGCGAACGTGCGGCGCTCGGTCGAGGCGCTGGCCGGCCTGCCCGGCGGCTTCGTGCCCGCGGCCCAGGAGGCGGCCTTCTTCGAGGATCGCAGCCTGAAGGTGACGGACGGCGATGATGCGTTCCGCCTGCACGGCTTCATCGACCGGGTGGACCGCGCACCCGATGGCGGCCTGCGGATCATCGACTACAAAACCGGCGGGCCGGCCGCCTTCACGGTCAAGGCGGTGGCAGAGGGCAAGAAGCTCCAGTTGCCGCTCTACGCGCTCGCAGCCGAGCGGGCCTTGAAACTCGGCGCGGTCGCTGACGGCTTCTACTGGCACGTCCAGCAGGCCGAGGCGAGCAAGTTCACCCTGGCGGGCTTCGAGGGCGGGCCGGATGGCGCCATCCAGGCCGCGCTGGCGCACGCCTGGACGGCCGTGCGCGGCGCGCGGGCCGGCCAGTTCGCGCCCCATCCCCCCGCGGAGGGCTGCCCGGACTATTGCCCGGCCGCCGGCTTCTGCTGGCACTACCGACCGCAACGATAAAGGATGAAGGATGAGGGATGAAGGCTGAAATGCATCCGATCGTCTGCCAGGTGGGGCCGAGCGCCGAGCAAGAGCCGGCGATCGCCGCGCGCGGGCGCGATGTGGTGGTCACCGCGGGCGCAGGCGCGGGCAAGACCCTGACCCTGGTAGCCCGCTACCTGGCGCTGCTGGCTGAAGGGGTTCCGCTGCGCTCGATCATTGCCATCACCTTCACCGAGAAGGCCGCCCGCGAGATGCGCAACCGCGTGCGCGATGAGGTCCGCCGCTATCTGGAGACCCCTGGACTGGCCGCGGATGAACACGACCGCTGGCAAGAGGTCTACATCGGGCTGGACGCGGCGCGCATCAGCACCATCCACGGCCTGTGCGCCGAGATCCTGCGCGGCCATCCCGCCGAAGCCCGCGTGGATCCGCGTTTCGCTGTGCTTGACGAGGGGCAGGGCAACCTGCTGCGCCGCCAGGCAGTGGACGAGACGTTGGCCTGGGCCGCAGAGGATCCGGGCCTGGTCCCGCTGTTCGACCTGCTTTCCGAGCGCGGGTTCCGAGACACCCTCGACACCCTGCTCAGGGGCAGGCTGGAAGCGGGGGAGGCGTTCGCCAGGCAACCCGGCGATGTACTCGCGCGCTGGCAGGCCGCCCTGGCGGCCCGGCAGACAGAGGCGCTGGCCGCACTGCTGGCTGGCCCGGACTGGCAGAACGCAACCGCGGTCGTGCTCGAGAGCTCGGCGCGGCAGACCGATGACCTGCTGGAAGTCCAACGCCAGGCCGCGGCAGCCGCCCTCCGTGAAGCGGCCGCAGCGAACACCCTGCCCGACCGCCTCGCTCCGCTGGCGCGCCTGGCAGAGATCAACTTGCGGGGCGGCAGCGCCAAAGCCTGGCCGGGCGGCAAAGAGCAGGTCGCCGAGGTGAGAGCCGCCCTGACGATCGTGCGCGAGCTCTGGAAGAACGCGAAGCTGTTGCAGTTGGCCATCACCGCGCTGGATCAACGGTTGGCGGCCGCCATGCCTGCCCTCCGCGCGTGCTTTCAGGCCGCTCGGGAACGTTACGAAACCCTGAAGGGGGAACGCCAGGCCCTGGATTTCGACGATCTCGAAGCCGGCGCGCTCGCGCTGCTGGAGGCCGACACGGCGGATCGGCCTGGCCCGGCAGTGCGGGCGCGCTGGCAGGCTGAGACGGCCGCACTGCTGGTGGATGAGTTCCAGGACACCAATGACCGGCAGCGCCGGCTGGTGCGCCTGCTGACCGGCCGCCTGGACGGAGATGCCGGCAGGCTGTTCATCGTCGGCGACGCCAAGCAGTCCATCTACCGCTTCCGCGGGGCCGATGTCACCGTATTTCGCGCAGAGCGTGAGCGCATCGCCGGGGCCGGGGGCGCGGTCATCTCCCTGGATACCTCCTATCGCGGCCATCGGGCGCTGATCGCGGGGCTGAACGATCTCCTGCGGCCGGTGCTGGGCGAGGACGACGACCCGGCGCGGCCGTGGATCGAGCCGTTCGCGGCGCTGCGCCATCACCGGGAGACGGCGGGGCCTGGCTTCGCCAGCCCGCACATCGAGCTGCACCTGGCGCTGGGGAGCAAGAGCGACGGCGGCCTGGCGCGCGCGGCCGATGCGCTGGCAGCCCGGCTGGCTGCGCTAGTCGAGAGCGGTGACGCGCAGATCGAGGAGAAGGGCCGGCTCCGGCCGCTGAGCTACGGCGACGTGACGATCCTCTGCCGGGCCTCCACCTCGTTCGCCGCGTACGAGAACGCACTGGAGCAAGCCGGCATTCCCTTCCTCACCGTGGCGGGCCGCGGCTTCTACGGCCGGCCGGAAATCCGTGACCTGCTCAATGCCCTGGCCGCGCTGGCCGATCCGACCGACGACCTGGCGTTGGCCGGGCTGCTGCGCTCGCCTGCCCTGGCGTTGTCTGATGTAGGGCTGTACCGGTTGATTGCAGCGGGCAGGGGCAAGGCATTCCCCGGCGATACCGCGTTAGCAGCGAGTTCCGCTGCTGGTGCGCGAATGCTGTCTACGGCAGGCCCGGGTAGGAATGCCTCGCCCCTACGGTTGTGGGATGTCCTGCGCGCTGCGGGTCCCACCCTCCCCGGCGAGGACGGCGGCCGCGCCGCGCGTGCCGCAACGATCATCAGCGACCTGCACGCGCAAGCCGGCCGCGCGCCGGTGGCCGATCTGCTCAAAGCGTTCCTCGACGCCACCGGCTACCGGGCCGCGCTGCTCGCCGCCGGGCAGGCGCGCGCCGCGCGCAACGCCGCCAAGCTGCTGGCCGACGCACATGCCAGCGGCCTGGTCAGTGTCGGTGAGTTCCTGGCCTACGTGGCCGGGCTGCGGGACAGCGGCACGCGGGAGGGCGAGGCGCGCGCCAGTGCCGAAGGCGTGGTCCAGATCATGAGCGTCCATGCGGCCAAGGGGCTGGAGTTCCCCATGGTGGTGATCGGCGATGCGACCTATGACCCGCCGCCGCGCAGCGGCGTCCTGTTCGACCCCACCCTGGGCATCCTCCTGGCGCGGAAAGATGATGACAAGCAACTGCCGGCCATCTACCGCCTGGGCAAGCTGACCGCCGACGACCAGGAAGCCGCCGAGTCGGACCGCCTGCTGTATGTCGCGGCCACGCGGGCGCGCGAAAAACTGATCCTCAGCGGCTGCATCACGGTCAAGAACGACGGTGCGCCGGGCAAGCTCGGCGGCTGGTTGGGCCGGATCGGCGGGGAGGACGCAACAGGGCTGGCCGGCGCCCAGGTGGCGGTCGCAGAGGATGATCCCGAACCGCGCGCGCTCGACCTCAAGGCCGGCGCCAGCCCGGTCGCGTGCGCGATCTATGGACCGGGCCGGATCTGGGAGGCGCGGCAGGTCACAGCCCCGGCGCAAGCCGAAGGCGCCGTCTCCTTGCCGCCGCCCTTGCTGGCGCCGGTCGCGGCCGAGCCTGTCGCCACTGACGGCCGCGCCGCCGAGCAGGAGCGCGATCCCGGGCAACGGGTCTGGCGCGTGGTGCCCGCAGCCGCCCCCGCCGGCAAGCGGGATCCCGCACCGCCGTGGGTGGTCGGCAAGCTGGTGCACGCGGCCCTGGCTGCCTGGCGCTTCCCGGACGGCGACGGCGCGTTCGCGCGGTGGGCCGAGGCGCACGGCCGCAGCTATGGGCTGACTGACGCTGATCAGTTGGCCGACGCGGTCACTCGCAGCCGGGCGCTCTTGCTGCGCTTCAAGGCACACCCCCTGCACGCCGAGATGGCCAACGCGGAACGACGGTTGCACGAAGTGCCGTACAGCCTGATCACCGACGATGGGCGCGTGGAAAACGGCATTATCGACGCGCTGTATCTGCGCGGCGGCGGCTCCGCGGGCGGAGCCTGGACGATCGTGGAGTTCAAAACGGATCACATCGCCGGCGCCGCCGCACTGGAGCGGCTGCTGGCGGAAGAGGATTACCTGGCCCAGGCGGAGCGCTACGCAACGGCGGTCGAGCGGCTGTTGGGGAAGCGGCCGAAGGCGTCGCTGTGCCTGCTGGATTACGCTGGAGGGATCCATGTCCACGGATAAAAACATTCAGGACCGCCTGGCCGGGGTCGCGGTCGGCGCGGCGGTTGGCGACGCGTTGGGAATGCCGTTGGAATTCGGGCCGGCCATCCCCCTGGACCGCCTGGTGCGCGACATGCGGCCCGGCCGCCTGCCCGCGGGCGCGTTCACCGACGACACCGAGATGGCGTTGGCCCTGGCAGAAAGCCTGTTGGCGCATACCCCGCTCGATCCGGTCGACCTGGCCGGGCGCTTCGTGGCCTGGGTTCGCGCCGGCCCGGCCGACGTCGGCCGGCAGACCCGGCTGGTGCTCAGGCGCATCTCTCGGGGCGAGCCTTGGGACGCGGCCGTCGCTGCGGTGCAGGCCGAGAACCCCTGGTCGGCCGGCAACGGCTCGGTGATGCGCTGCTGGCCGGCGGCGCTGGCGCACTGGGATGATCGGGCCGGCCTGCTGGCCGCCAGCCGCCGGCAGAGCGAGGTGACCCACCCGCACGACGAATGCGTCGCCGGCTGTGCGTTCGTCAACGCGGCGATCTACCGCCTGCTGCGCGGCGTCGCGCCGCGGGAGGCGGTCGCCCAGGCGTGTGACGACGCAGAGATGCCGGCCGCGCTGCGCCAGATCATCGAGGCGGCCCCCGCGAAAGGCCGCGGGGATCTCCCCAACACCGGCTGGGTGCGCCATACGTTGGAAAGCGCGGTCTGGGGCCTGCTGACGACCGGATCCTTCGAGGAAGCCGTGGTTCAGGTAGTCAACCTGGGGGACGACGCGGACACGGCGGGCGCGGTGGTTGGCGCCCTGGCAGGCGCAGCCTACGGGTTGGACGCGATCCCGGCTGCCTGGCGCGCGGCGCTGCACGGCGAATGGCCGCTGCGGAGCGGCGAACGGTGGGACGCAGCCCGGCTGATCGCATTGGCTGAACGGCTGGCTGCGCCGGGCTCGAGCGCCCCCGGCCGGGCGTGATCGTGGCTTTTTTGCTGCGGCGTGCAGCCCTCTTGCGCGCGCCGCAGACCGCCTGGGCGTTACCCCGGCCGCGCCAACACGACCGCGCGGGTCGCGGCCCTGCGCCGGCAGGTTGGGCACAGGCCCCAGGTCTGCTCGTTGGCGCCGGTCAGGTCGCGCAGGAAGGCTAGCGGTTCAGGCCCGAACGGCTGGCCGCACTCGGGGCAGGGCGGCAGCGCCACGACGGTGTTCCACGTGCGCAGGAAACGCCGTCCTCCCACATCCTCGATCTGCACCGCTCCGGTGGGACAAACGGCCGCACACGCGCCGCAGCCGATGCACGCCTCGGCCTGAACGTGAAACGGCGCCGCCACCTCACGATCGGCTCCGCGGCCGGCGAAACCGATCGCCGCTGCGCCGACCAGGTCCCGGCACACCCGCACGCACAGCCCACACAGCACGCACAGCTCGTCAGGCCGGCCCCCTGCCTCGCCGGCAAAGCGCGCACTCGTCACACCCGCGCCGGCAGCCAAATCGCGGATCGTCGCTGAGGATGGACAGCGCGCGAGTAAGAACTCCAGCATCAGCCGGCGCAGCGCCACCGCCTCCGGCGCGCACGTGTCGACCCGGAGCCCCTCGGTGGCCGGCTGCGTGCACGCGGCCACCACCTGGCTGCGCCCCGCATCGCGCGCCACCGCCACCATACAAAGCCGGCACGCGCCGTAGGGCGGCAGGCCCTCCCAATGACACAGGGTCGGCAGCGGCGTCCCCGCGAGGCGCACCGCCTGCAGCACGGTGGCGCCTTCGGGCACGGTGATCGTGCGCTCGTCAACGCTGAGTGTGGGCATCGCTTGCTCCTGTTATGGGCTGCGGGATTCTTCGCTCCGCTGCACTGCGCTCAGAATGACACGCCTCACGTTTCACGCCTCACGCCATCGCGCACTTGCCCGCCGGGCAGCGGTGTTCGAAGATATGCGCTTCGTACTCGTCCCGAAAGTAGTGCAGCGTAGAGAGCACCGGGTTCGGTGCGGTCTGGCCCAGGCCGCAGAGCGAGCCAAGCTGCACCCCCCGGCCAACCTCCGCCAACAGATCCAGATCCTCATCGCGGCCCTGACCGTGTGTGATGCGATCCAGGATCGCCGCCAGGTGGCGCGTACCCTCGCGGCAGGCGGTGCATTTGCCGCATGACTCGGCTTTCGTGAACTCCAGGAAGTAGCGCGCCACATCCACCATGCACGTCGTTTCGTCGAGCACGACCAGGCCGCCTGAGCCCATGATCGAGCCGGCGGCTTTCATCCCCTCGTAGTCGATCGGCATCGCGAACAGCCGGGCCGGCAGGCACCCGCCCGACGGGCCGCCGGTCTGCACCGCCTTGATGCGCCGGCCGCCTGCGCCGCCGCCGCCGACCTCCTCCAACAGCGCAGCCAGGGTGGTGCCCAACGGCACCTCCACCAGGCCGGTGTTGGCGATCTGGCCCACCAGCGAGAAGACCACGGTGCCCGCATTCCCCGGCGCACCCAGGGCTGCATACCACTCAGCCCCACGATCCAGGATCACCGGTACGGTAGCCCAGGTTTTGACATTGTTGATGACGGTCGGCAACCCCCACAGCCCGGCCTCGGCCGGATAGGGCGGCTTGGGCCGCGGCTCGCCCAGCCCACCCTCGATCGAAGCCAGCAGCGCGGTCTCTTCGCCGCAGACAAACGCGCCCGCGCCGCGCACCACCTGGATCGTGAAGCTGAAACCGGAACCCGCGATGTCGCGTCCCAGCAGTCCCTGCGCCTCGGCCTGGGCAATGGCGGCCGCAAACCGTTCCACGGCCAGCGGGTACTCGTCCCGGATGTAGGCATACCCCCGGCTGGCCCCCACCGCATAAGCGCCGATGACCATCCCCTCGATGACGCTGTGCGGGTCGCTCTCCAGCACGGTGCGATCCATGTAGGCGCCCGGATCGCCCTCATCGCCGTTGCAGACCAGGACCTTGTCGGCGCCCGAAGCGTCGCGCGCGACCTGCCACTTGCGGCCGGTCGGAAAGCCGCCGCCGCCCCGCCCGCGCAGGCCCGAACGCGTCACCGCGTCGATGACGCGCTGCGGCGGCTCGGCCAGGGCGCGCTCCAGGCCGCGATAGCCCCCGCGGGCGACGTACTCGGCCAGGCTGCCCGGGTCGATGAAGCCGCAGTTGCGCAGGACGATCTTATGCTGCCGCGCGAAGAAGGGGGTCTCCGTGTAGGATGGCAGGCCGGCCAACTCCGGCGGCCGGGGCTGGCCCCGCGGCGCACCGGCCTCCTCTGCGTCGAGCACGGCCCAGGCCTGCCCGGCCGGCAAGCTGCCGCGCGCGAGCTGATCCACCAGCGCCCGGGCGCGCGATTGATTCATCTCCCGGTACAGCACCCGCCCCAGGCCGGGCGCCTGCACATCCACCAAAGGCTCTCCCTGGCAGTAGCCGATGCAGCCGGTCGTTGCCAGGATCGCGGCCAACCCGCGCCGCGCGAGGCGCTCCCGCAGCGCTTCGTACACCACCTCAGCGCCGGCCGCGCGGCCGCAGGTGGCCATGCCCACGGTGATCTTGATTTGCTCCGGGTAGAGCCGGGCCTCACCCGCGGCGCGCAGCGCCGTAAAATCCAGGAGCATGCGCCCCTCCTTGACTCAGCGGTACTTCGCCAGCACGGCCTGCAGCCCATCAGGCGTCAGGTGGCCGTAGGTGTCGCCGTCCACGCGCACCACCGGCGCCAGCCCACACGAGCCGACGCAGCGCACGCGCCGCAGCGTGAAGGCCAGGTCCTCAGTGGTCTCATCGACGGCCACCCCCAACTCCCCCTGGAGCCGGGCCAGCAGCTCCGGCGCACCTTTGACGTAACAGGCAGTGCCCTCGCACACCTGCAGCTTGTGCCGGCCGCAGGGTTTGAAGCTGAACGCCGCGTAGAAGGTGGCCGCGCTGAACATCTGGCTGAGCGGCACGCCCAGCTCGGCCGCGGCCGCGCGCACGGCATCCGCCGCCAGGTAGCCGTGCTGCGCGGTGATCTTATGGAGCGCGGCCAGAATTGCGCCCGGTTCGGGAGTGCGGTAGGCTTCGGATGGCAGCATCTCAGATCCCCAGTCCGGCGCGGCGCTCCTTGAGCGCGGCCACCAGCTTGCCGGCCGCGGCAACCGGGTCCGGCTCCACGATGAAGTAGCCGCCCAGCAGATCCTTGGCCACCTGGGTGAGCACCTTTACCACCAGCGGGCTGCCGGTGACGGGCGGCACGACGCCGACGTGGGTCGGCAGCCCCAGCGCCACAGCCCAGGTGCCGATGGAGACCGCCTTTTCCATCGCCGCCTCGGGCGCGGTGGCCACCACCGGCAGTTGGCTCACGTCCACACCCAGCTTGTTCGCAATCGCGGTGGCGATCGCGGCGGCGCGCGTGTTATCCACGCACGAGCCGGTATGCAGCGCCAGCGGCAGCGGGCCGCCCAGCCCGGCGGCCTGACCCAGGGCGGTGAGCACAGCCTTCAGGCCCGGCCCGGCATACTTCTCGGTCGCCGCCGGGGTTAGCAGGCCGTGGCGGGCAAAACTGCCCGCGCCGCAGCCGGTGCAGAGGATCAGCACGTTCTGCGCCACCAGCTCTTTGATCAGGGTCACGAACATCTTATCCTGGGTGACCTTCACGTCGTTGCAGCCCGCGAACAGGCAAACCCCCAGGATGTTGCCGTTGACGATATTGTCGATCAACGGCTTGAGCGGGTCCGCCGCATCCACCAGGCTCAGCACCTTGACGATGGCCTCGGCCGACATGCCGGCCCATGCATCGTTGACCGTCGCCGGGATATTGACCTTCGCAGGATCGCGGCGCCGGTAGGCCTGGATCGCCAGCCTGAGCACCTCTTGTGCGCGCTCGCCTGCATGCGCCTCATCGAACTCCACATGGGTGGCGCCGCTGATCTTGGCGATGGGCATGGTGGTGACGACCGCGGTGTGGAAGTTCTTCGCCACCTCAGGCAGGCTGGGCATGATGCACTGGTAGTCCACGACGATCGCGTCCACCGCGCCGGTGACCAGCGCCAGCTCCTGGGATAGCGAATTGGTGGCATAGGGGATGCCGTGCCGCATGAGCAACTCATGCCCCGTGCAGCAGATGCCCACCAGGTTGAAACCCTCGGCCGCGCCCGCGGCGACGGCCTCGCCCTTCAGCCGCTCCGCCTCGGCCAGGATCACCTCGCTGAGCACGGGGTTGTGGCCGTGCACGGCGATATTGACCGCGTTGGCCTTCAGGCAGCCCAGGTTGGCGTGGCCCAGCACCGGCGCCGGCGTGCCGAACAGGATATCGGAGAGGTCGGTGCCCATGAACATGCCGGTATAGTCGCCGATCGCACACTTGATGCCGCCCAGCAGCACATTGACCGCGTCCGCGTCGACGCCGTTGGTCGTGCGGTGCATCACCTCGGCCACGCCGGAATCCAGGCCCGGCGGCACCAGCCCCAGGTCCGCCAGCTTCTTCATGCGGGCGGCGGTCACGGTGGTCTTCAGCCACACCGGCGGTTCCTCCCGTTCGGAGAACTCCGCCAGCGCCAGGTGCGCCAGCTCACCGGCAAGCTCCCGGTCGCTCTTGCCATCGCGCGCAATGCCGACGCGCGCCAGCACCGCGTAGAATTTATCGTGGTCCTTGATCCCGTAATCCGGCGCCTCGCCGCGGCTCCACTTCAGCAGCGTATGCGCCAGGTGCTTGGCGTGTGCGGAATGTGAGGCGGTGCCGCCCGCAATGCTGCGCGCCAACCCGCGCGCCACAATGGTATCAGCGTTGGCGCCGCAGATGCCGAGCTTGGGCCCGGTCAGGCCGAACGGATCGATGCGGCACGGCCCTTGCATGCAATGGCGACAGCACAGGCCGGTTTCGCCGAAGCCACACTGGGGCAGTTGTGCCTCGTAACGATCCCAGGCCAGGTTGATCCCTGCGGCCTGGGCCGCCTTGATCATCACGATCGAATCAGGGCTGATAGAGCGTTCCACGGCTGTCTCCTTTATTCTTGCTGGGCCTGCACCAACGTAGCCTCGCGCACCTGGCGGGCCTGCGCCAGCACACTGCCGGCGCGTTGACGGGCATCATGGGCAAATTCGTCCCCCTCCACGAAGACGATGGCGCCGGTCGGACAGGCGGTCACGCAGGCCGGGACTGGCCGGTCGGGGCACAGGTCACACTTCACGGCGACGACCCGTTGGCCCGCGGGGCTGAGCGGATCGGGCACGGCGGCGCGGCCGATCATGCCGAAGGGGCAGGTCATGATGCACATGCCGCACGCGATGCACGCGTGTTTGCCGCCGACGTTGGTCACCTCGCTGCGCGGCCCGCGATGCATCGCTTGCGGGATGCACGCGGCGATGCACGGCGCCGGATCGCAGTGGCGGCACGTCATCGGCAATTTCAGGATCTCGAACGGCGAGATAAACGTGGCTTCAACATAGAGGCGAGTGTGCGGTGGGGGCGACTCAGAGATGGCCCCCAGGAGGCTCTGGCTGGCGGAGTGCGCCACGGCGCAGGCCAATTCACAGGTCCTGCAGCCGGTGCAGAGCTCCGGACGGACGAAAAGTCTCTTCATTGACAATCCTCCTGTGAACGCAAAAACGGGCAGGGGTGCCCACGGCGGCAAAAGTCCACGGCACAGTCATTGTGCGATTGTCTGGCGAGAGTATAGCATCGTTCCGGTGGAGGGTCAAACACTCACCAATCGACGAACCTGACCCCCACGGGATCGCACCGGAGCGCCAGCAGCCGCGGCCGGCCTTCCTCGCCCGATTGCTCCAGGTCCACCCGGTTGCACCCCAGGTCAAATGCCGCCTTCACGCTCTGGCCGCCCCCCAGCGCACCATAGAACCCCACGGCGAAGTCCAGCGCGGCCGCGTCCCCTGCCTCAGTCACCATGCCCACCACGCAGTCGATGTGTGCCGCGATGGCCTGCGCCTGGCGTTCGGAAAAGCAGGCGTTCAGCACCACGCAGCGAATCCGCCCGCGCAGCAGCGAGAAGGTGTCGGCCAGCGCCTGCACCTCGACGGCCCGCATCCGGCCCGCGTCGTCCTCGAAGATCAGCTCGCCCTCCTCGCTGCCGTGGCCGCTAAAGTGCACGATGTCCGGATCGTGGCGCCGCAGGAGCTCCTGCAGGTCTCCCACGCGCACCGCATGGGCCTGCACCAGCTCGAAGCGGTCGCGGCAGCCGGCCAGCGCCTCGTCGATGCCCCGGGCCTCCGCACCCAACTGCAGGGTCGGCGTGCCGCGCGGGTTCGCGGCCAGGAACAGGATCTTTCGCGGCCGGACCGGCGCTACCGGCGCCGGCGCGGCGCCGCCACCGGTGGCCCTCACGCCGCTGATCTCGAACGCGCCGGCCACCTTCACTCCCCCGCGCACTGCCACACCGGTGGCCGGCCCTGGGCCTTGGGCGATGATGTCGCTCAGCTTCACCGAGGCCGCCTCGACATCGTGCAGGTCGACGCCGAAGGTGCGGGCCGCGTCCGGCGCCTGCTGTTGCAGCGCGGCCAGCAGCGCCTGCGCCTGCCGCAGCAGTTCAGGATCGCTGGCCGCCGCGGTCGGCTCCAGGTCTTCCTTGACTGCTGAGCGGCGGCCCTCCGATGCCGGCTTAGCCTCCAGCGACGCCACCGAGTCCGCGGCCGCCGCATACTTGCGCACGATCAGCCCTTTGAGGCCCGCGTACGCGTCCTTCACTGCGCAGGCCGCCGTGTCGCTCAGTCCCGCGGCCGCGCCCGCGGCCAGCGCAGTGACGATCAGAGTGATCGGGTCCATCGTCGCTCCTTCCCTTTCCCCGGCTATGGCTGCACCGTGGGGTGGCCACTGGAAGCCGACCCGGGGCAATGCTGTTCGATCAACCGATTGGCGTACTCCACCTCGCTCTGCGGCAGGCCTAACGCCAGGGCCAATTCAGCCGCAGTACGCCAGCGCTCGCACGCCCTATCCAGGTATTGCGGGGGGTGCTCGCCGGTAAGCTGGTCGGCTGCCATCGCGTACTCGCCCCAATTGGTATATGCCAATACGAGCGACACGGAGGGGACGAGCCGCCGCCGGATCGTGATCTCTTCCTCTGCCAGAGCCAGCGCCTTGCGATACTCATTTACGGCTTCGCCTGGATTATCCCCGAGCGTCTCGCCCCTCGCCCAATGCATGCAGCTGGCCGTTTGAAGGAGCCTCGCCCGGTAGCTGTCCCGGCCTTCGCTGTCTTCAGCCTCTTCCAGCACTTCCAGGGCCGTCTGGTAGGCTGCTTCGGCCGATGGCCACTCCGCGAGGAGGGCATAGGTCCAGCAGAGCTCCTTGAGCGCGTTCGCCCACAGGAGCCGGTCCTTGCCGTAGCTCTGCGCCGAGCTTACAGCATCCAGGAGCAGCGCTCTTCCTTCCTCAAGAAGTGTTCGCCGGTGTTCTTCCTCGCTTGGATCTTCCGAGGACTCAGCACGGGCCCTGACGATGATACCTCGACCGTGCTTGATCCTGGCATTGAGTTTCAAGTCCTCGGGTTGAGCATCTGCGGCTTCGCTCAGCCCGCCGGACAGCGCCTCAGCCTGCCGATAGCTGCTGTCAGCATCACCCATTTCGCCGAGATTGCCGTACAACACGGCCCGATAGACCAGCAGACGGGCCTGCTGGCGCCGGGAAAGGCCGCCGGACGGGGCAGCCAGGACCGAGTCGATGCTCTCGATCAGATAGCGTCGCTCAGCCTCTGCGTAGACCACTCCTCCCACCAGCTCCAGGATCTCCAGGAACTCGTCCACTGGGGCATCCTCGATGTCGTTCACTCCCCGCCAGCGCACTAATTGCAGCGCAGTGCGGCGTTTCTCCGTCGTGGTCGCGGCCGCGCGCAGGATCCGATAGAGCGCGGCCAGGGTCGCGCAGCGCAGCTCGTCGATGAACCCGCGCGCCGCCTTGGGCAAGCCGCGGCGGTCGATCTGGCCCGCAAAAAACTCCCGCACGGTGGCATGATAGAAGCGATATCGCGGCTGCCGGTCGCCGCCGGTCGCGCTGATGAAGGAGCAGCAATCTTCGTTTAACTTGCGCTGCGCCTGGCCCAGTTGCCCCGTTACCCCGGCCCACGCGCACAACTGCCGGGCCGTGGCAGGCTCGGGAGCGGCGGCTAGCGCCGCTAACAGGGGCAGGCTCAGGCTGTACCACTGCGCCCCGTCACGCCTGCGCTCCTCCCGCCAGTATTCCAGGTAATAGTTGACGATGCCGTCGGGCAAGTCGTGGAGCTGCGCCAGCGTCCGGCGGCCGCTCTCCAGATCGTGCAGCACGTAATGCAGGTAGATCCACACACCGCAGCATTTATCCATCAGAACGTCGATCAAATACTGGCGCGCAGTGCCGCCGGCCTGCAGCGCCTGGCTGATGCCGGGCCATGCCGCCGCCCGTGCCAGAAACTGGCGCATATCGCCCAGGTTGTCCTCCTGCTCCGCAGCCAACTCGACCACATTGAGGGGTGCGTCCACGTCCAGCTCAACCGACGCGGGACGCTGCGATGCGATGATGAAAACCCCCTCGGGCAGAGTGCGCGGCAGCGCCAGGGCGTTCTGCTTCTCGGGCGCGCCGGCCTGGTCGAGCGCGTCGATTACGAGGACAACCCGCCCCACAGGTTCCCGGCCCCTGACTGCCTCAACAGCCCGCTTCAGCAGCGTGCGAAAAATATCGGGACGCTCCGCAGCAGGGGGCAGCGTCCCCGCGTCCGCCCACGGTGCAAGCCGGTAGGCCTGCACCAATTGCGCCGCTAAACTCTTCAGCCCCCTGCCGACATTCTCCAGTCCGGGGGCATCCTCGCAAAAGAGGCAGGCGTAGCCCCGCGCCCGCGCCAGCCAGGCCATGAAGGACGTTTTGCCCAGCCCTGCCTCCGCCTCAAGAACGAAATAACCGCACTGCTCCTGCCGCAGGAAGGCATCCACCTGGGCCAGCAGCCAGGCGCGGCCGGCAAAGCGCTCGACATGGACGCGCTCGAACACCGCGTCCGGCGCGATGATGGCGTCGGCCAGGCGCTCCTGCGCCTGCTCGATGTGGATGTCGTGGATGTTGACATCGCCGCCCGCCGTGATCGAGCCGGGCACATAGACGCCGACCGCCGCGGGCTGCGATGCGGCCGGAGAGGTGCTGTTCGATTCGCTCATTGCCTTCCTCCTGTGCGGTGGGTCCCCCTGCGTCCGGCGACTGCAAGTCGCAGCTACCGCTGCCAAGTCGGCCTCCGCCGACTCACCGCAGTCGCCGCCGACTTCGCAACGGTTGCCGCGGTTTCAACCGCCCGGCTGTTTGCGCATTATCAACGGCAGCCACAGCCCTCTCTGCGCCGGCGACCGGGGATCCAGAAGCCCTTCCAGCGGCGTGTCAGGCGCACGCGCCGCGCTCGCGACCGGCAAGGCAGCGTAGTAAGCCGCGATCAGCTCGTCCCACTGGGTGTCGCAGGCAAACCGCAATTGCGTGCACGAGTACAGCTCGCGCAGGTGCAGATAGCGGAAGGACGTCGGTCCGACCGCGGCCAGGGAACTCGTGGTGATTGTGATAGGCAGGATCAGGTCCTCGCCCAACGGCAGGAAAATCGAAAGCGCATTCGCGTCCTCGAGATCCCAGGTCACATCCCCGACGACCGACGCCGGCCCGCTGACGGTGCGGCTCGCGACAATCGCCGCATCGAGCGCGGTCACCAGCCCCTGCGCCTGGCTGACGATCGCCGGTTGGGTGAAGGCTGCCGCGGCGTGCTCGGCGAAATCATACAGATCCACCATCCCATCCGTCTCCGGCTCGATGCGGAAATCGGTGTCATAGTCGAGCTTCTGGCTGGCGGCATACGCCTGGTGCAGCGCGGCGGCCGGCAGCGGCGAGGTGTTCAGGATCGCGCGGGCCAACCCATCCGCCGCATCGACCACCCCCGGCAGCAAAGCCAGGTCCACGGCCGCAGCAGTGAACGGGCGCCCCTCCGCGGCGAACCCCGCATCGTACGCCTGCACCAGGAGTTCCGCCACTTGCGCGGGGGCCGTTGCCGGGCCGATCCCCTGCACGGCGCGCACATAGCGTCCGCCCTCCCCCACCGGCGCCCAGCCGATGTTCTGCGACGAGATGAAGTAGTCCGCATAGGGCTGGATCTGGTATGCGACCTCCACCATCCCCATCAGGCAGACGTCGTAGAAGAGCACATCCAGCTTCTGCGCGCCGTCCCCGGTAATCGCCGACAGCGCCGCGCGCATCTTGCTGCTGTCCAGGTAATCGTGCGCGCTGGTGAAGTCCCAGCTCAGGCCGCTGTTCCCGCCCATGAAGTCGTTTTCACGACGTGGCAGCGCGCCCGGCACCGCCGTGCTGGTGGCCGTCCAGCCGCCGCCGTGGTCGATGATCGCCAGCAGGGTGTGCCGCGCCGGCGCGACCGCGCGGCCCCAGTTCACGAAATTCACCAACGTCTGCCCGGCCCCCATGTTCACCTCGCGGGTCAACGTCGCCGTCTCCGTGAGCGGCGGGGATGCGCCCCGGGTGATATCGTACAGCGCGGAGCCGCCGCGGGGACCCTGATAGCCGTCGACCAGCGCCAGGACGTTCGTTTGCGGGCCGGGCCCGGCCTCCGCCAGTTCATCGAACGCCTCCAGGAAGAGATCCTGCAGGTCGTTATCGCCGTTGACGTAGAGCAGCATGGTCCACGCCAGGTGGGCCGGTGCGGAGAGCTCCGAGGTGTTGCCTGCCGCATCGGTGGACGTGGCCATCACGTTAGTGTAGCGGAAGGCGCCGGCGGCGGTGAACCAAAAATGCCCCTGGCTGTCTGCGGTGGTGCTGCCCGCGTACGAACGTCCTTCATCCTCATCATCCGAAAAGACGTCGATCACCGCGCCCGCCGCGGCCGTCCCGGTCACGCTCTCGTCCGTGCCCACAGACGCGACTTTGACGACGGGGGCCGCCAGGCACGTGCTCTCGTGGCGGATGCCCTGCCCGCCATTGCTGTGGATCGTGTTCCGCGCCACCGTGTTGCCGTCGCAGGTGAAGATCACGACCCCGTGGTGGAGATTGTGGGCGATCGTGTTGCCCGCGCCCGCCGCCGCACCGCCGATGCGGCTGTCGTGCGCGCCGGACGCGAGGAAGACCCCCGCGCCGCCGTTACCCCGGTCGCTCAGCCCGTCGTAGCCCACGCCGATCAGATTCCCGATGACCTGGTTGCCCGCGGCGCTGCCGCCGATGTAGACGCCATGCTGGCCGTTACCGCTGATGATGTTGCCGCGCTGCGCTGCCGCGCTCCCAATGACGTTGTCCGAAGCGCCGTTCGTGAGGCTGACGCCGTATGCGGCATTGCCCGCCCCACTCTGCCCCGCGCGCTCGACGCCGATCAGGTTACCCTGCACCCGGTTGCGGCTGCCCTGGATTTTGATCCCATCCACCTCGTTCCCGACGATCAGGTTCCCCTGGCCGTTCGGGCCGGCGCCGGCGTTGCGGTCGCCGCCGATCGTGTTCTCGTCCGCGCCTGGTGCAATCTGGATGCCGCTGCTCGGGAAGTTCCGGATGGTCAGGCCTTGCAGGATGCATCGATCATAATAAAGCTCGAGGCCATTGATCGACGGCCCGGCCTGTGAGCCATCGAGAATGACCCCGGCATTGCTGGCGTCCACGGTCACGCCGTTGGTCCAAAACTGCAGGGTTCGCGTCACGATGATGGTTTGAGGAGATGTGGGAGGAAAGACCGCGGGGTCGAAGATAATCGTTGTGCCGGAGATGGCCTGCCACAACGCCCTCCGCAGGGTCCCCGGCCCGTCATACGCCGTGCTGGTGACCTCGATGACGGGCGGCGAATCACCTTTCACCGACAGCGGCCGGACAGACAGCATCAACGCAAGTCCGCACAACAATGAAAACGCGACGGACAAGCTCAGCAGAAGAATCGCCCTGGACGACCCTTTCATGACGCCCTCCTATCAAGGTATGGCTCCGGGTTATGGCTGCTCGCATCATCGGGGATTGACCAAGATTATACCTATCATTTGTGGACACAGCAAGTGGCCGTGATCGCGTGAAGATCATGATCATGCTCATCCAGAAGCGCCGCCTGCCGTGAGATCATGTAAGGGCGCCGCGCGCCCCCCTCCCGGTCGGGGCGATCGAAGACGCGGCAGCCGATGCGATTCTGTGTGAGATCCTTTTGTGATGCGCATCATACAATAGATTCGTGGTTTGGGTATATAGTTAGGTTATTGAACTTTCTAATATGAAAGGAGGTTTAATTGTGACCCCAGCCCCCGCCCAGGACCCCGCTTCGTTCCCGTGGATGGACAAATCCCTGTCGCCCCGTGAACGCGCCGAAAAACTCGTTGCCGCTATGACGCTAGACCAGAAGATCCAGCAGCTCCACGGCAACATGGAGACCATCGACATCTACGGCCTGTCAGCAAAGGCAACGACCAAGGAGGAGATGGACCGGCTCGCCGCCCAGATCCGCATCGAGCGTCACGTCAAGGCCATCGAGGAGCTCGGCATCCCGCGCTTCCGCATCACCAACGGCCCCGTCGGCGTCGGCATGGGGGATGGCACCCCCAGCCCGCCTGCCACCGCCCTGCCGATGTCGATCGGCCTGGCTGCAGGGTTCGACCCCGAGCTGGCCAACAAGTACGGCGACATCATCGGCTCCGAAGCCGCCACCCTGGGCCAGCACGTGCTCGAAGGCCCGGGCGTCTGCCTGCACCGCACCGAGATCGCCGGCCGCAACTTCGAATACTTCTCCGAAGACCCCTACCTCTCCGGCATCATGGGCATCGAAGTCACCAAGGCCATCCAGGCGCACGACGTGATCGCCATGGCCAAGCACTACGTGGTCAACGACCAGGAGTACGAGCGTTTCCGCACCAGCGTCGAGGTGGATGAGAACGTGCTGCGCGAGCTCTACCTGCTGCCGTACGAGATGGTCGTCAAGGACGCCAAGATCGCGGCCATCATGAGCGCCTACAACCGGGTGCGCGGGGTCTATGCCACCGAATGCCGTTACACCCTCCACGACATCCTGCGCGACGAGTGGGGCTTCGAAGGCTACGTGCAGTCCGACTTCTGGTCCTGCCGCTCGTGCGCCGCGTCGCTCAACGCGGGCATGGACCACGAGATGCCCGACGCCAAGTGGCTCAACGAGACCAACGTCAAGAATGCACTCTATGACCACAGCCTCGAGATCCAGACGGTCGACCGGGCATTGGTGCGCCGTTTCACGCAGATGTTCCGCTTCGGCCAGTTCGAGCGGCCCTACAACCCCGGGGTGATCGATGCCTACGGCCACGGCGCCATCTCGCGCAAGATCGGTGAGCAGATCGCCGTGCTGCTGAAGAACGAGGGCGGACTCCTGCCGCTGGACCCGAAGACGGCGGGCAAGGTGCTGATCGTCGGCCAGCACTACTACGCCGGCGAGGCCTGCCAGGGCGGCGGCGGCTCCTCCAAGGTCGACCCGCTCTACACCGTGCCGCCGTTCGAGGGCATGCAGGACGTGCTGCGCGACCTCGGCTCGGACGCCACCGTCAGCCAGGTCATCGTGGCCAGGGACCTGGCGAACCTGGACGAGGCCATCGCCGCCGTGAAGGCGGCCGACACCGTCATCATCATGGCCGGCGTGGTCGCCACCGAGGGGGCCGACCGCCCCAACGCCGACATGCCGGACGACCAGAACCGCATGCTCGACGCGCTGCTGGGCCTCAACCCGCGCACCGTCGTTGTCCTGAAGGACAGCTCGCCGGTGCTGATGCCGTGGATCGCCAAGGCCCCGGCCATCTTCGAAGCGTGGAACCAGGGCGCGGAGGATGGCCACGTCGTCCCGGACCTGGTGTTCGGCGTTGTGAACCCGAGCGGCAAGGTCCCGACCACCTACCCGGCGTCCGAGAAGGACACCCTCTACTACAACGACCCGGTGCGCTACCCCGGCACTGACGAAGGCAACGGCTTCCCGGTCATTCGCTACACCGAGGGCCTCAAGGTCGGCTACCGCTGGTTCCAATCGCAGGGCATCGTGCCGCTCTTCCCGTTCGGCTTCGGCCTGTCGTACACCACCTTTGAGCTGTCCGATCTAGCCGTATCGGGCGTTGAGAACGACGGCGCGACGCCGATCACAGTCGAGTTCACCGTCAAGAACACCGGCGCGGTCGCCGGCGCCGAGGTCGGGCAGGTCTACCTGGGCATCCCGGCCGCGGGCCAGCCGCCGAAGCGCCTCGTCGGCTTCAAGAAGGTCCACCTGCAGCCCGGCGAGTCGCAGCGGGTCAGCATCGTGATCGACCCGGCCGCGACCAACCACCCGCTGTCGGTGTGGGACTACTGCACCCGGAGTTTCGTTGTGAAGCCCGGGGACTACGCCGTTTACGTCGGTAACTCCAGCGAGGACACCCCGCTCACTGCTACGGTAACGGTTCGCTAACACGCAAACACCGGGGGCCGCCGTCACTCACTCGAAAGACGGCGGCCCTTGCGCGTTCGCAAGACGCTTTCGCTGTTTCCCGTTTGGGCCGCTCATCGTGTATGATTGCTCTATGAACACAGCCATCTGGTGGGTGCGGCGCGATCTGCGCCTGCATGACAACGACGCACTGGCCGCGACGCTGGCCGATCACGGCGCCATCATCCCGGTTTTCATCCTGGATCCGGCTCTGCTGGCAGCGCCGGACGTGAGCGAGAAGCGCGTGGCGTTCCTCCTCGGCGGGCTGAGGAGCCTGGACGCGGACCTGCGTGCCTGCGGGAGCCGCCTCATCGTGCGCCGTGGCGCGCCCCTGGTCGAGCTGGCGCGGCTCGTCGCGGAGACCGGCGCGCAGGCGGTCTACGCCGAGGCGGACCCCTGGCCCTACGCCCGCGCCCGCGATGCCGAGGTCGCGGCGCAGTTGCCTTTGCGCCTGGCCTCCGGCGTCACCGTGCGGCCGGCCGACCTGGTGGTGAAGGCCGACGGCGCGCCCTACACGGTCTTCACCCCTTACAGCCGCGCGTGGAAGGCGTTGCCGCTGCCCACTGCCGGCAACCTGCGGCCGGCGCCCGCACGCCTATCGCCTCCTCCTGCCGATCTCGCCAGCCTGCCCATCCCCGACCTGCCCGGATTGTCCCCCGGCGTGCCCTTCCCGCCGGGCGAGGCCGAGGCGCAGCGCCGGCTGGCCGCTTTCGCCGCGGGTGGGTCCGCGGCGATCTATCGCTATGCGGAGGGGCGCAACCGGCTCGATTGGGACGGCACATCGACGCTGTCACCCTATCTGCGGTTCGGGATGGTCTCGGCCAAGCAGGCCGCAGTGGCCGCGTTGGAGGCCGCCGCGCGGGCGGTCGACGGGGAAGCGCGCCGCGGGGCCGAGACCTGGTTGAACGAGCTGATCTGGCGCGAGTTCTACATGATGATCCTGCATCATTTTCCCGGCGTCCTGGAACAGGAGTTCCGGGAGGATTTGCGGGGCATCCCGTGGGCCAATGATCCGGCCGATTTCGCAGCCTGGTGCGCGGGGCGCACCGGATTCGGAGTGGTGGATGCGGCCATGCGCCAGCTCGTGCAAACCGGCTGGATGCACAATCGGGCGCGCATGATCGCGGCCTCGGTGCTGGTGAAGGACCTGCTGATAGACTGGCGCTGGGGTGAGCGGTTCTTCATGCAGCACCTGGTTGATGCCGAACCCGCGGCGAACAACGGCGGCTGGCAGTGGACTGCCGGCGTCGGCACGGACGCCGCGCCCTACTTCCGCGTCTTCAATCCGATCTTGCAGGCGCTGAAATTCGATCCTGACGGCGCATATGTGCGCCGCTGGGTGCCCGATCTGGCCCGCGTGCCGGCTAAATTCATCCACCAGCCGTGGCAGATGCCGCCGGATGAGCAGCGCCGGGCGGGCTGCATCATCGGCAAAGACACTCCCGCACCGATTATCGATCACGCCTGGGCGCGCGAGCGCGCACTGGCAGCCTATCAACAATCAAGAAAGACAAGTTAGGTGGGACATATGGAAGAAAAAACGGAGGATCCCGGCTCCGTCCCGATTGCGAACGCTGAAGCCGGTCAGCTTAGGACACTGGATGTTAACACCGTCAGGGAGCTTTGGTCGCGAACCTATAATACCAGCGGGAAACCTGATTGGTCTCACCTGTATCCGTACTATCACCCGGATATCGTCTTCCAGGATTCAATCCAGCGCATCGAGGGCATACAAGAATTCGTCGGCCTCTGCGAACGCCTGACGCAGCGTTGTCAAAGCCTGCATATGGAGATCCTTGCCATTGCCCAAGACGCCAACACGATCCTGATGGATTGGATCATGACGATGGCGTTCACCAAGTATCCCCCCACCCCGCTTTATGGCAGCACCAAACTCACCCTGCATGAGGATGGCAGGATCATCGCGCAGCGCGACTATTATGACTTGTGGGGCGCCATTCTCGACGGGATCCCCTTGCTCAAGAAGCGCTATCGCAAGTTCATGCGCAAGACCTTCGGCTAGAAGGAGGATCGATGGCCAGGTTCAGAATGCCGGATGAGCTCATGTTCCTTGAGAACCGCCGGGCTAGCCAGAAGACCACGGCCGCTTCCATGGCCGGACGGGTCTGTGTCGTCTCAGGGGCAACCTCGGGCGTGGGATTGGAAGCCGTCAGGCGTCTTGCCCGCGCCAACGCCCATATCGTGATGATCTGCCGGAACCCCGGCAAAGCCGAGGCTGTCCGGAGAGATCTCCTGTCACACACCGGCGCAGCGGTCGATAGCGTGGTCGCGGATTTCAGCGATCTTGCAACCGTCCGCAGCGCAGCCGGGACTCTCCTGGAAAACTATCCCCGGATCGATGTGCTGATCAATTCGGCCGGGCTGTTTTCGACCAGCCGGACCCTGACCCGGGAGGGCTTCGAGACGGTGTTCTGTGTGAATCACCTCGCCCCGTTTCTCCTGACACACCTCCTGCTCGAACGCCTGGTGCAGAGCGCACCCGCCCGCATCATCCAGGTGAATTCCGAAGGCCACAGGTTCGGCGGCCTGGATCTGGATGACCTGAGCTGGGAGCGCAGGCGCTACGGCGGCTACCGCAGCTACGGCGCTTCCAAGATCGCCCAATTGCTGACTACATGGGAATTCGCCGATCGGCTGCAGGGCGCGGGCGTCACCATCAATGCCATGCATCCGGGGGATGTGCGGACGAACATCGGCATGAACAACGGGCCGCTGTACAGGTGGTTCCAGAACCACGTGATCTGGCACACCCTCAAGGACCCGGTCATTTCCGGGGAGGCCCTGTACTACCTGGCCGCCGCGCCCGAGATGGCCCACGTAAGCGGCCGCTTCTTTCACCTGACGATCGATGAGAACCCGGCGGCGCCAGCCCTGGACCGCGAGCTGGGCCGCCGGGTTTGGGATGTGAGTATGCGGCTGACCGGCCTCACGCCAGGTCCTTGAGGACCCTGTCCGCGGCCAACTTGCCGGTCAGGATGGAAATGGGCAGTCCCGATGGGCTATAGGTCCATTGTCCTGCCTGGTAGGTATCAGGGATAGGCGTCAACACCGACTTGGCCACACCCGGCAGGCTGCGCACTGCCGGCATGACGTCATTGGTGAAGGCCCATCCTGTGATTGCGCCGTCGGAGTTTCCGGTAAGCCTCTCGATGGTGAGCGGCGTTGAAGTGAAGCTGCCGCTGACCGCCGCCTTAAGCCCCGGATAAATGCTGGCGTCCAGCACCCGGATCATATGGTCCGCCACGAGCTGCTTGAACTCGTCATACCAGCCCAACGCCTCGACGTGCTTCGCCAGGGAATAATCGAACAGCGAGCTGACGATGAGCCCGGTCTTGCCCGCGGGCGCCAGGGCCTTGTCCCTCAAAACAGGGATCGATATCTCGTACGTCGTATATTCCAGGTAGCGCCTGAGCCAGTCTTCGATGTCAGCCCTGTGAGCGGCCAGGCGAGCAGGGCTTTGCGGGTCGTCGACGCGCAGCTCGTCCAGGCGGACCCGAGAAAGTCCCGCCGTAGATGGCGTATAGAAGAAGTGCGGGCTGGCGATGCGCGCAAAGTACTCGCTGTCCAGGTCCGCAGTAAGATACAAGGTGAAAACCGAATCCCCGCCGATTTTCCCCACCAGCGCTTCCTTTCTTGCCTGGATGCCCTCGATGGCCTTCCTGTCAGTGAGGGATGCCGGGTCGAGGATCCGGTAGAGCGCCTTCTGGTCCGCGGCCCAGATCAGCTTTTTGTAGCGATAGGTGTTGCCTTTTGCATCGGTCACCAGGCTGCGCCCGGGGTCAAGGCTCGTGATCGCAGTCTCACACCGGATTTCGCCGCCGTGATCCAGCACAAAGCGTTCAAGGGCCCGGACCAGCACGCCGGTTCCCCCCTTGGGGTAGCGGTAATCGAGGTAGAGGCTGAAGTAGCTGAGGGCAAAATGCGTCGGGGTCTTCTGGAAGAAGTGCTGGGCGATCATGTCGATCAACGCCTGATTTCCCGACAGCCCCGCGAGATGCTCATCCACCGGCCCCTGAAGTTTCGATATCTTCGGCACGGTCAGCGCGTACTTCAGCATCCACGGCAGGATCGTCCTGAACACGTATGCCGGGTTGCTCTTCAAATCCAAAAACAGCGGGTTGTCGATGCCATAAAGGACATCCATGTAGCCCATGATTTCCGCGATTTCCCGCATGATGCGCGCGATATCGGGCTTGTTCTCGGGAAAATGCTTCTCCAGCAGCGCCTGGTACCCGGCCAGGCTGTCCTTGGAGTTGATCCAGACCACGTCCTGGCCGATGCCGATCGAGACGGGGCTGGGCAGAAAGTCAATTTCCAACCCCAACTGCCTCAGCATGGGCGCAACGATCCCCGAGTTCTCGATTGCCCTGATCCCGCCATCGAAAACAAACCCGTTGTGCTCGAACGAATTGACCAACCCCCCGGTCTTCTTTTCTTTTTCGCACAAAAGCACCTTCAGGCCCGCCCTGGAGGTATAGGCCGCGGCCGTGAGGCCGGCCATCCCCCCTCCCACAATGATCACATCATAGGCAAGTGGTTCCACAGTCCTACCCTCATGCATATTATGCTAGAATGATGAATGGCGCCGATTATAACAGGGCGCCGACCGCAGCGCAACAGCGCGCATTACCGCCAACGTCCCCTCACCACCAACGCACGCGATGTTGCACCAGCGTCCGCCCTTTCCAGGTGGTCCGGCCCCGCCAGATCAGGGTCACGGACCGAACCGCGATAAACAGGCCCAGCAGAATCGTCATCGGATACAGCGGAACCAGGCCCAGCGGAAACCCGAAGCGCAGATGACACAGCCCCCACGAAGCCAGGCCGCACACGACGCCCACCAGTGCGATGCCAGCGTCCAACGCGGGGACCTTCGCTCCGAGCAGGCCCGCCAGCAGCACCCCGATGGGCAGCAAGAAGACCACCGCCAGCCAGGCCCACACGGCCATGAACGGCAGCAGCCGGTTGCCGAACGCGGCAAACAGGTTTTTGGAAAAGCCTTCGAACACCTGGCCTGCGTCACGGTACATCCGGCAGCGGACGTCGGCCGTGGCGTCTGCCAGGCGCCAACGGAACCCCTGGGCCTTGATGCACCGGCCGAGGGTCATATCGTCCACGGGATCGCTGCGCACAGCCGCGTAGCCCCCGATCTGCGCATAGGCGTTCTTGCGAAACAGCATGTACTGACCGATAGTCGCAGACAGCGATGGGTAGGGGTAGCGGTAGGCAACTTTCAGCGGCAAGAAGGTTATGATGCTCCAGGGTATCACCGGCACAACCAGCCGTTCGGCCCAGGTGACCGTCTCCTCGTGCGGGATCGCAGTCAGAAGATCAGCGCCTTCTGCCTCTAGCGCGGCGACGCCGTGGCGGACGGACTGCGGCCCATGCCGCGTATCTGCATCGGTGAAAAGGATGATCTCACCGTCAGCCGCCTCGGCCAGTTGGTGGCATGCCCAGTTCTTGCCCAGCCAGCCCTCCGGCAGGTCGGCGCCCTCCAGCACCCGCAGCCGCGCACCGGCCAACTCAGCCAGGATCTCGCCGGTCCGATCGGTCGAGCCATCATTCAAGACAACCACCTCGAAGTCAGGGTAGTCCTGCGCCAGCAGTGACCGCACGCAGTTGCTGATATTGGCTTCTTCGTTCCGCGCCGGCACCAGCACCGAGACGCGCGGCAGCCGGCCGGCCCACCGATAGCGGTCCATCCGCCGCAGCACGCGCCAGTTGCTCAGGCTGATGAGCACGAGGCACGCCACGAAGGCGACCACGGAAATCTCGAAGTAGAGCCACAGCGGCCTCATCGCGCTGACTGCTCCCTGGCCTTCGACCGCAGGCTGGGCCGCTGCCGCAGGTCGGCGCGGTGCGTCCAGGCAACGATCGCCACCGTGCCGGCCCACGCAACAAACAGGGCGGGCGTCATGCCGGCGACCAGGCCGGGGCTGCGCCAGTGCAGCGCGGGCGCCAGGAGAAACCCCAGGAGCGCCAGGAGCGACGCCATCACTGCCCAGCCGGACGTGTTCAACAGCTTGTAAAAGACGAAGACCGAAACACCCATGACGAATGGGCCGAACGGCACGGTCAGCGCGGTCCACGCGTCGAAGGTGCACGCCAACGCCTTGCCCCCGCGGAAGCCCAGAAACGGCGAGAAAGCATGTCCGAGGATAGGCGCCAGCATGACCGGGATCAACGGCCAACCGGCTACCTTGAAAACATAGTGCGCCAACGCCACCGGCACGGCCGCCTTGAGCATGTCCAGGATGATCGCAAGTACTCCCAGCGTGCGGCTGCCGGCGCGGATCACGTTGGTTCCGCCGGGATTGCCGTCACCGTAGCCGCGGATGTCGGTGCGCAGCACCAGCTTGCCCAGCCACACCGAAAGCGGCAGCGAGCCAAGCAGGAAACCGATCAGGGTCCAGGCGAGTGCGGTCATAACGTCTGTCGGATGTTGATCTCGTCAACCAGGGCCAGCAGCTCCTCGTTCTTGGGGATGTCGCTCATGCTGTGCCCGTAGTGGACGTAGCGCGCTACCCCGGCCTTGTCGATCAGCACCTGGGCCGGCATCCGCCCGAGCTTGAACAGGTTCACCTCCTGCCCGTAAAGCTTCAATACGCTGGCTGTAGGGTCGGGCAGGCCGACGAAAGGCAGCGACTCCTTGGCGAAATAGTCGGCGAACGCCTTGGCGTCTTCCGGCCCCACCACCACAACTTCGACGTCGCGGGCAACGAACTGAGCATAATCTTGGCGCAACTGCGCCATGTGCGCGCGGCAGAACGGTCAGGTGAAGGTGCGGTTGAAGACCAGCAAGACGTTCTTCACCCCGCGGAAGTCGGCCAGGCTGACGGCGTTGCCGCGATAGTCGGCCAGGCTGAAGTCAGGAGCAACCTGGTTCAGGGATACACGTGCCATAATCTTTCTCCTTGTTTGTGTTTCCAGGTCATGTGACCCGTGCCAGTTTCTGAATTTCGTGGATCGGGCCGACGATTTCCAGCCCTGCGTGCCGGCCCGTCCCCTCGAAGATGACCTGTTCCCGGCCGCCGGCCGGGTCGAGCAGCCGCACGTCCAGCCGCGCCGTCAGGCTCTCCAGCACCCGCTGCAACATCGCCACACGTTCGGGTGAGTGCAGCAGCCCGCCCTCGGCCCGCCAGGCCACGATCTCCAGGCGGTGGAGCCTGTTGTCCGGCCCCGCGCGGCCGGCGAGGCGCCAGGTCACGTGAGTGTCTTCAAGCTCCAGCCGCTCGAGCCTGGCCCCGGTGTAGGTGGCAAACCGATAGAGTTGGCCGCCGTGCCTAAGCCCGACGATGAAGCCGGGGAAGGCGCCCCGCAGCCAGGGTATGATCGCGACTGACGCCGTGAGGCACGTGCCCGCTGCGGCCGCGCCTGCGGCGGCGAAGTGGTTGCTCTGCATCCAGATCCAGGCCTTCGGGAATGCCTGGCCCCAGTCCTTCTCAATGTAGCCGCGGCCGCCGTTGAAGTCCAACGAAACGCCATCCACCGCAAGCTGGCCGGTGATGCTGTGGTCGAAGCTGAGCACCCCGTGGTAGCATTCCATGAACGGCGCAAACGCATAAGGCCCCATGATGCCCGGGGAGGTCAGCGTGACCGGCCAGGGAGCGCCGCCTGCGAAGCGCAGCTCACCGGCCAGCCGACCTTCGGGCCGGTCGATGCCCAGCTCGATGCGGTCGGCCCGAAAGTGGTTCGGCCCCACCCGGATATCGAACTCGTCACGGCTGGCCTGGAACGCTTCGAACGGGTAGCGGTGGTACGCGGTGGCGCCTGTGGCGCCGTCCAGCGTTTGCACGAACGCATGGGACGCGGCCGGCTCGCGGCCGATGAAAACACCGGGAATCACGGCGTAACGATGCTGTTCGCTGGCGTCAATCAGCTTGAAGTACCAGCCCTCAAAGAAAGGGGGCCGCCGGCCGCGGCCGTGATACAGCGCCGGTTGCCAGAGGGTGCGTAGGTCAGGCACGGTGACTGCTCCTGGAAAGTGGCCTATAGATCGAGCAGGCCCTGGTGCGCGGCGTCGAGCGCCGTCAGCACCTTCTCGGCCACCGCCTCGGGCGACAAGGCGCTGCCGGGCATTTTGAAGGGCACCTTGCGCCAGAACGCGGTGTTCACCGCGCCCGGGCGCACCAGGATGACGCGCCGTTTCCGCTCCTCCTTGCGCAACGCCTCGGTGAACGCTTCGAGCCCGGCTTTGGCGGCGGCGTACGCGCCCAGGCCCGGCAGCCGCATCCGCTCGCTCACCGCGCCCAGGAAGACCAACGGCGCGTCCGCTGCCAACAGCGGCAGGCTGTGATGCACAGCGTAATACGCGCCCAGCAGGTTGGCGTCCAAAACGCGGTGGAAAGTGTCGGGGGCCATCCGCGCGGCCGGCTCAGCGACGATATCGCCGGCCGCGTAGATGAACAGGTTCGCCTGGCCTACCTCTTGCCCCGCAGCCAGCACGGCGCGCTGCACCGCGAACGGATCGGCCACATCGGCCTCGAACGCGACATCGGTGACGCCGGCCAGGTCGGCGCGGTGCCGGCTCACGCCGACGACCTGCCAGCCCGCGTCTTTAAGCCGGCGAGCTAACGCGCGGCCGATGCCGCCGGCCGCGCCCCAGATCAAGGCAACCTTCGTCATGGAATAGCTCCCCCAAACCCTGCGACGAACGGCTTGACCGCCGTCAGGAATGGCTCCGGGCACTCCTCATGCGGCACGTGGCCGCAGGCCGGGATGACGGTCAATCGGGCGTCCGGCAGCTCGCCCGCCAGGCGGATGCTCTCCGCGGTGGGCACGATCCGATCGTCGTCGCCGGTAATCACCAGGGCGGGCTGGCGCACTTCCGCCAGCCGCTCGGCCAGCTTCAGGTCGCGGCCGGCGACGGTCAACTCCCACAGGCCGCGATCCCAGTTTTCCGCCTGCAACGGCTTTCGGTAACCGGCCCTGACCTCTGGGGTAATGCGGCTGGGATCGTGCCAGGCCAGCTCCAGGATCTGCTCGCCCCGGCTCTGGATGCTGCGCGCAATCAGGGGACCGATGCGTCGGAGCTGCGGTGTGCCGAGCAGGGGCCTGACCCAGGCCGGCGCGCCGCCGCTCGTGTAAATCGCGGCATCCACCAGCACCAGGGCGCTCACCCGTTCGGGATGGCTCAGCGCGGCCTGCACTGCCACCGTGCCGCCCGCCGAGTTGCCGATCAGGATGGCCTGCTGCACGCCCAGGAAGTCCAGCAGCCCCATGAGCAGCTCGACCTGGGCGTAAAGGCCATAAGGGCTGTCGCCCGTCCAGTCGCCGGGCATCGGCCGTTCGGTCAGGCCGGACGACGGCCGATCGTAGGCCACCACCGTGCCCGACTCGGCCAGCGGCGCCGTGACCTCACGCCAGGAGAAGGTGCTGGCCCCAAAGCCGTGCAGCAGGATGATGGCCGGTTCGCCGCTGCCCGCGACCTTGTAGTGCAGCTTCACACCGTCGATGACGGCGAAACGGCTGTCCGCATCCGCCAACTGCTCAGGCGGCACGGTATCCTTCAGCGGCGGGGCGGGCACAAGGAAGGGGCCAACCAGCGCAGCGGCTGCGCCTATCCCCAAGGCTCCGAGCAAGATGCGTTTCCAGCGGTTCATAAGCTCACCGATTCTACAAATGGGCTGCCGGCCTCAAAAGCCGACAAGCTCCCGCCCGATGTGACCAAAGAACTCGTTGCGCGTGGTTTGGCTTGTCTTGAAGGTGCCAATCATGGCGCTTGTAACCATGCGTGCATTGGCCTTTTTCACACCGCGCATGGCGGCGCACATATGCAGGCCCTCGGCCACCACGGCCACACCGAGAGGATGGAGAGTCTCGTCCAAGAACTGGGCGATTTCCTGGGTCATGCGCTCCTGCACCTGCAGCCGGCGGGCAAACATCTCCACGATGCGCGGGATCTTGCTAAGGCCAATGACCTTGCCGTTGGGGATGTAGGCGACGTCGACCTTTCCCAGGAAAGGCAGCAAGTGATGCTCGCACAGGCTGTAGAAGTCGATATCGCGTACGACAACCATCTCGTCATAGTTGACGTCAAAGACGGCGTCATTGATCAAGCGCGCCGGGTCCACGTGATAGCCGGCGGTCAGCTCTACGTAGGCGCGGGCCACCCGTGCGGGAGTATTCAACAAGCCCTCTCGATTCACATCCTCGCCGATGGCCCGCAGGATATCCCGAGTGGCGCATTCAATGTCCCCGGAGCAAGCCTCCTGGGGCACGTCGAGTAGGTCGTTGCGGAAGACATCGAAATCAGAGGGGCGAACGACCAAGGGACGGACTTCTATCTTATCAGACATCTTGCTTCTCCTTTAATCAGATATTGGTTGTGCAGCAGTTTCTTGGGGCCACAGCACGACATCGGAGCGGGTCACCAGCCCGACGCCCGGCAAGCTCCGGGCGATCTGCTGTAGCGTGCGGCCGTCCTCCGGGTGCTGCATGGCCGGAACCAGATCGGCCAGCGGGACGGCGATATGCGGGTATCTGAGGATGTCTGGATCGGGTATGTGTCGCGGCCCAAAATCCGATACCTGGTCGCCGAAGAGCGCAATGTCCAGGTCGATTGTGCGCGGGGCGTTCTTGTCCTCCGTTCGCACACGTCCCATCTCCCGTTCAATGACTTGCAAGACGCGTGTTTTCAGCTCCGCTGCCGTCAGATCGGTCTCGATCAAGATGGCTGCGTTCAGGAAGTTAGGCTGCTCGACCTTGCCGACAGGTCGCGTCTCGTAGACCGGTGACACAGCCACCAGCCGGCAGCAAGCCGCCAGGCGCCGAACCGCCTCTGGCAGATTACGATTGCCGTCAATGTTCGAACCAAGCGCCACAAGCACGCTCTTCACCTACGCCTCCATTTCAAACCGCGTACGGTGAATCTCCACCCCCACCGAACGGGCGAAGCGCAGGGCGCCGGGTTTTTCCACCCGCACGTCGACCGCTTCTACTCGCGGATCCGCCAGGCAGATTGCGGCGATTTCGGCAGCCATTCTCTCCACCAGATGGAAGCTCGACTCCTCGACGCGTTGGATCACTCGCTTGGTGATGGTGCGATAGTTGACCGCGTCCTCAATGTCGTCCGAGATGCCGCCCGGCCGAGTGTCCGCGTGGAGTGTGATGTTAATCAGCACGTCCTGACGATTACGCCGTTCCTCTTCGTTGATACCGATGATCGTCCTGAGCAGGAGATCCTTGACCTGAATCCGATCACTCATCGTCGCTCTCCAATCGAGACTATAGGTGCTTGCCGCCCGT
>CAYYTK010000021.1:0-79939 GCA_964474695.1 uncultured Anaerolineales bacterium | reverse complement strand
CGGTGGCCTCAGCCCCGTCCAACCCTGTGGCGCGCCTGACGTTTGGAATTCCTGGTGTTTGACACCCTGCGGTCGGTTTAGTATAATTCACCCCGCCATGAGCGTGATCGAAGAAATCAAAGGTCGCCTCGATATCATCGACGTGATCTCCGGCTACGTCTCGCTCAGCAAGGCGGGACGGAACTATAAGGGCCTGTGTCCGTTCCACAACGAGAAGACCCCTTCGTTCATCGTGTTCCCCGAGACCCAGGGCTGGCATTGCTTCGGGGCTTGCGGCGCCGGCGGGGATATCTTCTCGTTCATCATGAAGCGCGAGAACCTGGACTTCGGCGAGGCGCTCGCGCTGCTGGCAGCCAAAGCCGGTGTGGAGCTGAAGCCGCGCGATCAGGGCAGCACCGCCGAAGATGCTCATTTAGAGCGGCTGCGAGCCATCGTCGCCGATGCGGCCGTCTACACCAACTATCTGCTCAACAAAAGCTCCGAGGCGGCCATTGCACGCGCCTACCTGGAGCGCCGCGGGCTGACGCCGCTCACCTGGGAAAACTGGCAGCTCGGCTACTCGCTGGATAGCTGGGACGCCATGCGCGATCGGCTGCTGAGCAAAGGCTACCGCCTGGAGGAGCTCGAAGAGGCGGGGCTGGTGATCCGCCGCGAAGGGGACGCCGGCGTGAGTTATTACGACCGCTTCCGTGGCCGGTTGATGATCCCGATTCGCGATGTGCAGGGCCGCGCCATCGGCTTCGGCGCCCGCATCCTGCGCGAAGATCCCGAGCGACCCGGGCCGAAATACATCAACTCGCCCCAATCGCCGCTCTTTGACAAGGGCAATACGCTCTACGGCCTGGACATGGCCAAGAAGGCGATCCGCGACGCGGATCTCGCGGTGATCGTCGAAGGCTACATGGATGTGCTGATGTCGCACCAGGTGGGCGTGTGCAACGTCGTGGCCGGCATGGGCACCGCGCTGACCGAGGCGCAGATGCGCCAGTTGAAGCGCTACAGCAGCAACATCACCCTGGCGCTGGACCCGGACGCCGCGGGCGATCACGCCACTCTGCGCGGCCTGGAGACCGCCCGCCAATCGCTGGAGCGCGAGTGGACGCCGGTGTTCAGCCCCACGGGGCTGGTGCGCCAGGAGAGCCGCCTGAAGGCACAATTGCGCATCGCGACCCTGCCGCCCGGCCAGGACCCGGACGAGCTCGCCTATGCCGATGTGGCCCGCTGGCAGGAAGTCATCGCGAACGCCCGGCCCATCGTGGATTACTATTTGCAGTTAATCGCCCGGGATGAAGACCTGAGCAGCGCGCGCGGCAAGGCCAACGCGGTGGAGCGCCTGGCCCCGCTGATCTACGAAATCGCCAGCCCGGTCGAGCGGGAGCATTACACGCAGAAGCTAGCCCGCCTGCTGCAAACCGACGAGCGCCTGGTCACCGAGCAAATCGTCCTTTTCGGCCGCATGGGCGACCGCAAGGAAACAGCCGGGCCTCGGCCCGCGGCGGCCGCGGCCTCGCCCGATGCGGCCCCGCCCAATGCGGCCGCCGACAAGGACCAGCCGCAGGGGCGCGCGGCGGGCCGTCCCGGCCGGAGCAGCCGGCCCGTTCCCCCGGCCTTCGGCGCTGAAGAACACCTGCTGGGCTGGCTGCTGTTGCGGCCCGACCTGGTGCCCATCCTGGACGCCGAGATGATCGGCCTGCAGGCGCCGCCGTTGGGTCCCGACGATTTCGCCGGCGCGGAGAACCGGGCGCTGCTGTCCGAGATCCTGGCGTTGGGGCCGGCCGACGGTGAGGCGACCGTCGAGGATCGCATCATGGAGCTGCCGGAGATCCTGTGGGAATGCAGCCAAAGGATCACCGTCGAGGTGCAGCGCCAACCGCTGCTGACCGATGAGAAGCTGATCAAGGACCTGGGAGATTCGCTGCTGCTCTTGCGCGAAAACAGCCTCTTCAGGCAGGTGCAGCGGGTGGAGGCCCTGATCCGGGAAAGCGAGCAGAACGCGGCTCCCGAGACCCGCGAACAAGCGCGTGAACTGCACGAGCTGATGGTCGCGTACACGATCCAGAAACGGCACATCCAAAAGATGCGCCATACGCGCTCGGTGGCCGGCGTGCTGGCCAACCGCAAGGCGACACAATGATAGTCGAACCGCAGCGCCCAAAGGACTGCCCACGATGACCGCTGACCGCCGGCGTCAAGCGCCCCGCGCCGAGGCCGAGCCGACCGCCAGGAAAGCGCGGCCGGCATCCGCCCGCGCGGCCACCCCGGGCCAGGCGGCCAAACCGCCCCGCGGCTCGGCGGCTGCGCGCCGCGCGGCCGCGGCCGAACCTGCGCCGGAAAACGACCCCAGCGGCATCACCGAGGACCTGGTCGAGGTCCGCTTTGCCCTGGGCCCCGACGGCCTGCCCCAGCTCCTCGATGAGCCGCTGCCTGAGGGGGAAGCGGTGGTCATCGAGCGCGACCTGAAGCTGGAGCAGGAGGTCGAGCGTGAGGTGCGCCGGCCGCTGGAGGAAGTGATCGACGAGTGGGGCGATCCCACGGTCACCAGCGACCCGGTGCGCATGTACCTGCACGAGATTGGCCGCACCGCCCTCCTCACCGGCGACGAAGAGGTCACCCTGGCCACCGCCGTCATCGCAGGCAAGCAAGCGCTCCAGCAGCTCAAGGCCGATGATCTCGACCCGGCAGCACGCGACGAGCTCGACCGGGTGCGGCAGCGCGGCCAGAACGCGGAGCAGCGCCTGGCCCAGGCCAACCTGCGCCTGGTGGTCAGCGTCGCCAAGCGCTACGTCGGCCGCGGCATGTCGTTCCTGGACCTGATCCAGGAGGGCAACATCGGCCTGCTGCGGGCCGTGGACAAGTTCGACCCCACCCTGGGCTTCAAGTTCAGCACCTACGCCACCTGGTGGATTCGCCAGGCCATCAGCCGCGCCATCGCCGACCAGGCGCGCACGATCCGCATCCCGGTCCACATGGTCGAGAGCATCAACCGGCAGATTCGCGTTCAGCGCAACCTGATGCAGGAGCTGGGCCGCGAGCCCACGCCCGAGGAGGTCGCGCTCGAAATGGACTACCTGCCGTCCGAGGACCGCCGCGCGATCGAAGAGGCGCAGGCGCTGGGCCGGGCGCTCGACCCGGTGCTGGTGCGGCGCCTGCAGATCGCCGCGGCCAAAGTGCGCCGCGTCATGCGCATCGCGCAGGAGCCGATGTCGCTGGAAACGCCGGTCGGCTCCGAAGAGAACAGCTCGCTGGGCGACTTCATCGAAGACGACAGCCTGCCCGGCCCGGCCGACCAGGCCAACCGCCACCTGCTGAAGGAGCAGATGAACGAGATCCTGAGCGGCCTCAGCGAGCGGGAGCGCAAAGTCCTGGAGATGCGTTTTGGCCTGAAGGACGGCACCGCGCGCACCCTGGAGGAGGTGGGCCAGGAGTTCGGCGTCACCCGCGAGCGCATCCGCCAGATCGAGGCCAAGGCGCTGCGCAAGCTGCGCCACCCCATCCGCAGCCGCAAGCTGCGCGATTACCTGGGATGATTTGACGGAAAGCGCGTTTTCGCTATAATAAAGTTCCTGTTGATCCTCGATAGCTCAATCGGCAGAGCAAGCGGCTGTTAACCGCAAGGTTGGAGGTTCGAGTCCTCCTCGAGGAGCTGGTAGACTGTGAAGCGGGACGGGTGCATGCACCCGTCCCGCTTTTTTGTGAATCACGGCTTTTTATCACTCGGTACGACATACTCCGCTTCCGACTCGCCTATTCGCGCCGGCGCAGCGGTCGGCTGAAACGAGCCAGGGATCCCTGGCAGTGCGGTATTCGTTCGCGGCGCCGTGGCCTCAGCCAGCACCTCCGCCACCCAACCATTCAAGCTTTTGTGCCTCAGCCTGGCCTGCAACGCGGCATCGCGATGCAGTTCGGGCGGGATGCGCACGGTGAAAGTGCCGGAGTAAGGCCGCTCAGGCTCCTCACCCCTCTCAGCGCAAAACGCCAGGTAGTCCTCCACTGATTCCTGAAACGCCGTACGCAGCTCTTGCACCGTCTCGCCCTGAAAGGTGATCACGTCGCGTAGGTTGATCACCTCGCCGTGAAAAATGCCCGCCTCGTCGTCGTACTCCACCCTACCCAGGTACCCCTTGTATTCCATCATGGCACAACTCCTGCTGCCTGGAGGAAGCGCCGCACCGATTTGACTGCTCCCTTGTCTGTAACTCGCTCGGGGTGCGGGCGATGAAACACGGCGCGTACGCCGCCCAATGCCACACGCACCCTTGATCCCGCACCCTCGGATATCTCGCCCCCCAACGCGATAAACAGGCCTTCGATGCTGCGCCAGGGGATATCCGAACGTTCGGGTTGCTCGAAGACCGCCTGCAGTGTCTTAAGATGTTTCGCACTGAGCTTACTAGATGATACCATAATCTGATACCATTTTCAAGTATGTCCCTAGCCTCTTGAATGGAACTCTCAATGCCGATCGCGCAGCACGAGCGGCAGCCAGAACGGCCGGCCGTTCCAATCGCCGAAATCCACGACCACTTCCCCGCCGTTGGTCACCGCCACCGCCACCTCGTTCGGCGTGGTGGACCAGCGCAGCCAGGCCGGCTGAACTTCGCGCACGATGTAGGTGCCGGGCTGCAGGCCGGCGAAGCGGTAGCTTCCGTCGCCGCCGGTCAGGGCCTGGCCGATCTGCAGGCCGGCCCGGAACAGTTGGACCGTCACCCCAACCAGGCCCGGCTCCTCCGCATCCCGGCTGCCGTCGCCGTCCACGTCGTACCAGGCCGCGCCGGCGATGTCGCCGGTCGTAGGGGTGGCAGTCGGCGTCGCAGTGGGCGTGGAGGTGGGTGTCGCGGTCGACGTCGCGGTGGGGCTCGAGGTCGGCGTCGGCGTAGGAGTCGCCGGGCCGCAGATAGGATGTTGGATGACCGAGACCGTGTTGCTGCCCCGATTTGTCACATAAGCCAACCTGACCTCCGGATCTACGGCGGCGGCCAGGGGAGCCACGCCCAAACCGATCCTGAGGGTCTCCACCACGGTATTGCTCGTCGTGTCAATGATCGAGACCGAATTGTAGTCGGAGTTCGGGACAAAAAGACAATTGGCGCTCGGATTGACTGCCGGGATGCCCATCCCCGCCTCGCGGGCGATTGAGGCGATGGTGTTGTTGGTTGCACCGTCGATCACCTCCACCGTCGCTGCATCCAGGTTTTCGATATAGATGCGGTTGGTGTCGGCGTCAACGGCGAGCGTGCCGTAATAGTTGATCTCAGCGATCTTGCTGTTTGTCGCCAGGTCCATCACCGAGATTCTGGAGGGGCCGTCGCGGGAGACGTAGGCCCGATTCGTGGCCGCATTGATGCTCACATGATGGTTCCAGGTGCCGGTGTCCAGGGCGCCGATCACGGTGTTGCTGGCGCCGTCGATCACGGAGAGCTGGTTGCCGTTGTGGACGAGGTAGATCCGGTTTCGCTCGGTATCCACGGCAACACCTTCCGGGGAATAGAAATACTCCAACGTGGCGATCACCGTGTTAGCTGCGCCGTCGATCACCGAAAGCGAGCTGCTGCCGTTGCCGGAGACGTAGACACGATTCGTGTTCGGATTGACGGCCATGTACATTGGGTCCCAACCCACCGGAATCGTCGCAATCACCGTGTTGGTGGCGCCGTCGATCACCGATACGGTGCCGCTGCCGCGGTTGGTGACGTAGATCCGATGGGTGGCAGGGTTGACCGCGATATCCCACGGCTCGCTGCCCACAGGTATCGTGGCGATCACAGCCGATTCGGCCGGACCGAAAGCGCGCAGATCAGGCGGCGCAGCCTCGGCCCCGACGGTCGCGCGGGCCGCCGGCACGGCCGGCGTTAGTGACACACCAGGGGCCACCGCATGAAGGACGCCGGCGGGAACCAGGATGGCAACAACCAACAGCAGGCCCAACGTAACGGCGAAACACTTGGACATCTTGCACCTATAAACTTCAGCGTTTGTTCCCAACGGCCAGCCCCCTCAATGCCGCCAGCGCCTCGGCCACCTCGCGGCCCTTCGCTGAATTTGCGGCCGTTGGCCGGCTTGTTGGATTTTGGCATATGATGCCCGCGGGTCAGATGCTCGCGCAGCACTCCCGTGGCCCAGATGCGGAACTGCGTGCCGCGCAGGGACTTGACACGATAGCCCACCGAGATAACGACATCCAGATTGTAGAACCGGACACTCCGGCGCACCTGACGTCCGCCCTCATCCTGAACTACCGAGGATTCCTCGGTAGTTACGGCCTCCTCCAACTCGCCTTCCCTGTAGATGTTGCGGATGTGCAGGCCGATTGTGTCCGTGTCCTTTTCGAACAGGAGAGACATTTGACGCTGCGACAACCAGACCGTTTCCTTCTTGATCTGGACATCGAGCGCAGCCGCCCCATCGGGCGCCTGATAGATGATGATCTCGCCCCGGTCGCCGGTGTCGGGCGCATTGGTGGTCATGGCTACAACTCCCCACGGAATGCCTGCCGCAGCAGTGCGGCCGGCGACGGGAACTCGCTCAGGGGCCGAGGCGTGCACGTCTGCATGGTGAAGCGGTCAAACTCGACGTAAAGGTGACCGTTGGTGGCGTACACGAACGGCACGTTGAGACGGCGCGCCGCGGCATACGCCTTGCCCTGCTCCAGCCCATGCGTGGGCGGCAGGTGCTCCGCCTTGGCTTCGATCAGCGCCACAGCCACCGGCTGCGTGTCGGGGTTGACCTTGACGCGCAGGGTGTAGTCCACGCGGCCCTTGGCCTGCTTGTGGGCCTTGCCGCCGATGATCTCGTTAGCCCCCGCCGCCGCCTCGCGGCGAATCAGGTCCTCCGTCCAGCCGCGGGCGTGAATGGCGGGATCGATGAGCTTGGAGCGGGTGTCGGCTTCGGAGAGGGCCATGCCGGATCATGCCTCCATAAACCTCAAACACACTGGGGATTGCTGACCGCACCGATCATAACATTCTCCGAAGCATGCGCCAAGTGAACAAGGAGCCAAGGGTCTTGAACCGTGCATTTTTTGCACAGGTTGCCGGCCGGTCAGATCGGCTGGCTGCTTGTTGCCAATCCATCGAACCGTCGTCGCGCTTACATGTTATCGGCAAGTTATCGGCAATACATCGGCGCGTTATCGGCAATGCTGCTATGACCCATCCTTATTCCGAAGACGCCCTGGTCGAACGTCCCGCCATCGCTCTCTGCGACCGGTCAGGCCGGGAGACCGCCAACGGCTGCTCAGTCCCAGGCGCGGCCCTGAATATCGCGCCATTGCCGGCGGCTGATAACGTCCAGGTCCTCGTGGCTCCGGCCCATGATTTGATTCAGGAAGACACCGACCTTGAGCACTTTGCCGGGCGCGATCATCGCTCGCAGCGCTTCGGTGCTCTCGTCCGCGTCCGTCAGGTCGGCGTCGGTCGAGATCAGGTAGTCCACCGAAGCCTTCGCCGCGGCCAGCACAACCGGCACGTCCTTGACGTCGCGCACCAGGTTGCGGTTCGCAGCGACCTCTTCGGGCGTGGGATCGGCGGCAATCTCGACCGCCGCGATGGCCAGCAGGGCGTCGAGCTTCGGCAGGTGAGCCGGGAAGAGGGTGGTCAGGTAGTGGCGAGCATCTGCCAGGACAGACGGCGAAATGATGAGGAGGATCTTGTGCTGCGCAGCAAGGCGTAGCACCTCATACGGATAGCGCGGAAAAGTGATGCCGCGGATCAGGACGTTGGCATCAACGAAGACCCTAAGCGGCGTCGGTTCCATAGCGCTCCGCATACGTGCGCTCACGGATCACTTCGACGACGCGATCCAGGTCTTCTTCATCGTGGAAGCCCAGCAGCTCGGCTTCCGGCCCGATGCCTGTCACCAGGCTCTCCAGCAGATATTCGGCGATCTGCGGGCGCGTGAGCGGCTCTCGGGTAACCAGGATGACGCCGTCGGCCACCTCCTGGAGCAGCACCTTGCCGTCCGCTCGCGGGGCCAGGCGGGCGCGGAGCTTTTGCGGGATCGTGAGCCGACCCGTGCGTGAAATACTTGATGCAGTCCAGGTAGTCATGACAACACACTCCATATCGGTCACGCTGGGATTATAGCGCATTCCGGCGCTGGCTGCAAGCATTTTGTCGTGCTGATGGATCGGAATAAAGCATGACCAATCCCTACTCCGAAAACGCCCTGGTCGAACGCCCCGTGATTGCCCTCTTCAAGCAGTTGTCATCGCCCCCGAATCCCACCAGCGCCGCGGCCTCACAGCCAGGAATGACGCCTGCCGCGGCCAGACATCGTGCCGCACATCAAGAAGTATCATTCACATCATTCACATCGCGGCCCAAGTGAATGATGTGAATGATGTGAATACCACTTCTGCTGTCATCAAAAGCACGGTGCGCTCGGCAAGTTATCGGCAATACATCGGCGCGTTATCGGCAAAGACGCCATGACCAATCCCTGCTCCGAAGACGCCTTGAGCGACCCATGAGGCATGCACCCGTTCACCTCAGACCACGGGTCGTGACCCCGCCACAAAGCCCTCACCCTGTGCGTTCACCCGAATATGCGCGAACGAGATTTAGAGTTTTCGCCCATTCAGTTTAATTCTCCGCGTCAATCTCTGCCGTGATCTTGAGAATGTCGTTAATGGTGTCCCCTCAATTCTGGTCGCGCAGCACCAGCGGCAGCCAGAGATGCTTATCCAGGGGTGGCGTCGCCGTTGGCGTCCGGGTCCTGGTCGCCGTCGGCGTGCGCGTGGCCGTGGCCGTCGCGGTCGGCGTGCGAGTCGCTGTGGCCGTGGCGGTCGACGTGCGAGTCGCCGTGGCCGTAGCGGTGGATGTGGGCTCCGGGGGCACATCGGCAATCGCGAAGTCCAGATCGCCGTTCTGCCAGTCGTAGTTCGCGATGGCCGGCCGGTTGTCGACGGCCAACAGGGGACCATAGCCGCCGTGATTCCTGGCCGTCACCGATTCGGGAGCTCCCCAGAGGGCGCCATCTGCGTCCTGGGCCCAGATGAAACGCGTCACGAAGTCGTCGAAATACGCGTAACTGACCGCCGGACGTCCTCGCACCACCGCGAGGGACGCCGCGTAGCCCGAATCACCGGCGCTGTCCAGGGTCACCCCCGCGTCCCAGGCATCTCCGTTCGGGTCGCGCGCCCGCGCGTACTTCAGATCCTCGTGCTCCCCCTCGTAATAGGCGATCGCCGGGCGGCCGTTGACCACAGCCAGCGAGGGGTAGTATTCTCCCGTGATCGGGCCATCCACGGTCACCGGTGCGCCCCAGCTCGCGCCATCAGCATCGCCCGCTCGCACATACATCAGCAGCCCTTCGTTTTCGTCCACGTAGCTGACGGCCGGCCGGCCGTTCACCACCGCAAGCGAGAGAGGTTCGTCGACGTACAAGGCCCGATCCACCCGCACCGGCGTGCCCCAGGCGGCGCCGGTCGTGTCGTTGGCGCGCACGAACCAGACAGTGTCCTCGCCCATTTCGATGTAAGCGATGGCCGGGCGGCCGTTCACCACTGCCAGCGAGGCGCTGAAACCCGCATACCCCTGGCTCTGCACCGTGATGGCCGCGCCCCAGGAGCTGCCGTCCGCATCGTTAGCGCGGATATACTTGAGATCGCGGTTGTCGCCGTCGAGGTAGGCAATGGCCGGCCGGCCGGCCACCACAGCCAACGACGCGTAATCGCCGACGTCGCCCGCGCTGGCAAGGGTGCGCGGTGATCCCCAGCTCGCGCCGGCCGCGTCGTTGGCGCGCACATACTTCAGATCGCCCAGGGTGAGGTTGTAGTACGCGACCGCGGGCCGGCCGTTGACGATGGCCATCGAGAGCGCGTAGCCCACGTCGCCGGCGCTGTCGAGCGTGCGGATTTGCCAGGCCAATGCGTCCGGCCCTCCCGGCCCGGGTTGGCTGCCCGCCTGCCGGGACCGATCCCCGGCCGATTGACCGGCGGCACCCGGCGCGCACAGGGCGATCATCAGGCCGGCGACGATCACGCAGGCGCCGAGACTGCCGGCACGCCGGAGCGAAATGCTGAGGGTGGTCATGGATGCCTCCCTCCAAAAGCTCACGCTGCTTCGATAGCGGCGCCAGGCACGCGTCGCTGTCCCCTACACCGCCGGATCGCCGGGTAGATGAGCCATCGGTATGACATACTCTGCTTCCGGCTCGCCCATCCGCGCGGGCGTCGCGGCCGGTTGAAATGGGCCGGCGCGGCTCGGATCGGGCGGGGCGGCCTCGACGCGAACGGTCGCGCGCATCGCCGGGGCCGGCGTGGATGACGCTCCCGGCCCGGCGGCATGGAGGTCGCCGCCAGAAGCCATCAAAGCAACCGCCAACAGCAAGCCTAATGGAATAGCGAAGCGTCCGGACATCATGCGCGCCTCCTTGTGGTGTCACATCCACACTGAGGACTGCCAACTGCAACGATTATAACATCCTCTGAAGCATGCGCCAAGTGGGCGGCGAGCCGGGAGGATCTGAATCGGTGCAGAAAAATGCTAACCTGCTTGTGGGATTGCCGCTCCGGCCCTTGCGCGTTTGCCCGCTCCGCCACGCGTGGTATACTGCACTGCGTCTTGCTGAATCATCCGTACTCATGACAGGATGCCGTGCATGTCATCCATCCAACTGCCGCTGCCGGCCGGGCCGCACCATCGCAACCAGCAGCTTTTCTCCGACTACTATCTGGACACCTTGTTGCCCCAACGCGGCGACTGGCAGATGCTGTCCGCCGCAGCCGAGGCAGCCAAGGCGCAGATCAAGGCGATCTTCGCCGGCTTCACGCCGAGCAAGAACGAGGCGCAGACCGAGCACGAGCTGGTGCGGCCGATCCTGGCCGTCCTGGGCCACACCTTCGAGGTGCAGGCCCCGCTCGCCACGGCGCAGGGCACGAAAAAGCCCGACTACATCCTCTATCGGGATGTCAGTGCGCTGAACGCCAACAAGGGCGCGGTGCTCGACGAGACGCGGCTGGCCGCGGGCGGGCTGGCCGTGGGCGAGGCCAAGTATTGGGAGCGGCCGCTGGATGTCACGCTCCAGGACGCCCATCGGGCCGGCGACCCCTTCGACAACCGCAACCCCTCCTACCAGATCGCGTTCTACATGCAGCACAGCGGCGTGACCTGGGGCGTCCTGACCAACGGCCGGCTGTGGCGGCTCTATCACCGGGACACCAGCCATAAGCTCGATCGCTACTACGAGGTCGATCTGCCGGCGCTGCTGGCGAGCGAGGACCCGGCCGCCTTCCTCTACTTCTACGCCTTCTTCCGCCGCGCGGCGTTCGATCCCGGCCCGCTGGCGTTGACCGCGCTGCTGCAAGCCAGCCGCGACTACGCGACCGGCGTCAGCGAGACGTTGAAGGCGCAGGTTTACGAGGCGCTGCGGCACCTGGCGCAGGGCTTCCTGGACTATGCCGGCAACCGGCTGACCCCTGATGCAGAGACGCTGAAGGCGATCTACGGCCATTCGCTGATCGTGCTCTACCGGCTGCTGTTCGTCTTCTATGCGGAAGCGCGCGGGCTGCTGCCGGTGGCCGAGAGCGAGCTGTATCGCGGCCGGTACAGCCTGTACGCCATCGCCCGCGACGTGGCGCGCGATCTGCGCTCCGGCGTGCACCTGCTGCCGACCAGCGCGACGCTGTGGCCGCGGCTGGCTGAGCTGTTCCATATCATCGACGCGGGCAGCCCGCCGCTGCACGTCGCCACCTTCAACGGCGGCCTGTTCGATCCCCGCAGGCACGCGTTCCTGGAGGAAACCACGGTCGGCGACGGCCATTTGCAGGCCGCCATCGACCGGCTGGCGCGCGTCGACGGCCAGTTCATCGACTACCGCGATCTGGCCGAGCGCCACCTGGGCACGATCTACGAGGGGCTGCTGGAGTATCATTTGGTCCTCACCTCACCCCCCGGCCCCCTCTCCTCTCCTGAGCGTAGTGCGGCTCAGGAGAGGAGAGGGGGTGAGGTCGCCCTGGAAAACGATAAGGGCGAGCGCCACGCCACCGGCTCGTACTACACGCCGGACTACATCGTCAAGTACATCGTGGAGCAGGCGGTGGGGCCGGCGCTGGCCGCGGCCGTGGTCGGCAAGCGGGACGACCGGGCCAGGATCGAGGCCGTGTTGAGCGTCAACGTGCTCGACCCGGCCATGGGCAGCGGCCATTTCCTGGTGGAGGCCACGGAGTATATCGCCCGGTTCCTGGTGGACCTGGGGGTGACGGTTGAAGGTTCAAGGTTCAAGGTCGAAGGTGCGACCGCCGCGCCCCCGCAACCTTCGACTTTGAACTTGCAACCCGAGCCCGATCTTGCCTACTGGAAGCGCCGCGTCGCGCAGTCGTGCATCTACGGCGTGGACTTGAATCCGCTGGCCGTGGACCTGGCCAAGCTGTCGCTGTGGCTGATCACCGCGGCCAAAGACCGGCCGCTGTCGTTCCTGGATCATCACCTGCGCGCCGGCAACTCGCTGGTGGGCGCGCGGCTGGCGGACCTGACGGATGCCAGAAATGCCAGAAACCAGGTTTCTCGAACGACCGCAAGGTCGCGAAACCTGGTTTCTTCCGCGGCGCGCAAGGCCCAGCAGGCCGAGGCCGCGGGCCAGATCGGCCTCTTCGCCGAGGACGACTTCCGGCAGAGCATGAGCGGCGCAGTCGGCTCGCTGTGGCTGATCGAAGGCAACCCGGCCCTCGACGTGGCGCAGGTGAAGGAACAGGAGCAGCTTTATGCGGGGCTGCGCCGCGACTTCACGGAGCGTTACGCGCGCCTGGCCGACCTGTCCGCCGCGAACCGCTTCGGCCTGGGGGTGGACGCGGCGCTTTGGGGGCCGCTGGCCGAGTACGCGGCGAAGCGGGGCCTGGCCGCGTTTCCAAAATTCGACGCGTGGCTGGCTGAGGCTGATGCGCTGGCCCGCCGGCACCGCTTCTTCCACTGGGAGTTGGAGTTTCCCGAGGTCTTCTTCGACCGCCACGGCCAGCCGCTGGGCGAGCACGCCGGCTTCGACGCGGTGATCGGCAACCCGCCGTATGTGCGGCAGGAGCTTCTCAAGCCCTCCAAGCCATTCTTTGAGTCCACGTTCGCCTCATTCCACAGCACTGCGGACCTTTATCTTTATTTCTACGAACAAGGTCTGCGGCTGCTGCAGGGGTCTGGTCGCCTGGCCTACATCTCATCGGGTACGTTTGCGCGCGGGAATTTCGCCGTGCCATTTCGAAAATGGCTCCCCACCCAGGCGCAATTGGATACGGTTATCGATTTCGGAGAAAACCAACCTTTTCCTGGCGCGGAGATGGTGCGACCCTCCATCGTAGTCTTGCGCAAAACACCGCAGGCTGAAGCGTTTCGCAGCTTGTTCATCGCTGATCAGGTGCCTTCCGATCTACGCCAGGCGGTGGACATTGATGGCGTTGACTGCGATCCGGATGCGTTGCGGCAACCTGAATGGAGTTTCCAGCCGGCTGCCAGCACAAGGCTGCTAAACCATCTGCTCAGTGCAGGTCGGAGGCTGGTTGATGTTTTGGATAGATGCTTCTATCTCGGTGTCAAGACTGGTTTGAACGAAGCATTTATTATCGATCAAGTGACGCGAGATCGCATCCTGCAAATCAGTCCGAACGCCAGCGGCGTGATCAAACGGAGCGTGCGCGGCGAAGATCTTCGGCCCTGGTATCAGGAGAACGAAGGTCGCTATATGATCGTCTTGCCTGCGGGCTGGACGCGCGCGCAACTTGGCGATAAGCAGACCGAAGCTGACGCGTGGCGTTGGCTCAACGACAGCTATCCGGGTGTGGCACAGCACCTCAACCCATTCGTTGAAGCTGCGCGCAAGCGTCAGGATGTAGGAGATTATTGGTGGGAACTGCGCGCTTGCGATTACTATGGCGCCTTCGATAAGCCAAAAGTCTTCTGGCCCGACATTGCCAAGCTGCCCAGGTTCTCGTGGGATGAGTCGGGAACTTACATGAATAATACGGGGTACTTGGCATCGACTGAGGATCCAGCCATTTTGGGCATTCTCCAAAGCCGTGTGACGTGGTTCACCATCTCACAGATCGCTCAACCCCTGCGCCTGCGCGCGGGCCTTTGGCAGTTCCGACTCTTTCCACAATTCCTTGGCCGTCTCCCCATCCCCGACGCGCCCGCGGCCGACCGAGACGCCATCGGCGGGCTGGCGATGCAGATCACGGCGCAGGCGCAGGCGCGCTACGCGCTGCACCGCCAAACGCGGCATCGCATCCTCACGGATTTGGGCGCGGCCGGCAAGGGCGGCGTCACCCCGTTCCTGAACCAGAAGCTGACCGCGTGGTGGGAGCTCGATTTCCCGGCCTTCCGCGGCGAAATCCGCAAGGTCTACCGGCAGGAGATCCCCCTGAAGGAGCGCGACGCGTGGGAGGCGTGGCTGGCCGAGCACCGCGACCGGCACGACCAACTCACTGCGGCGATCGTGGGGCTGGAAACCGATCTGAACCGCCGCGTCTACACGCTGTTCGACCTGTCCGCCGCTGAGATCAAGCTGATCGAGGCGAGCACGAAGTACCGGTACGGGGAAGTGTAGGGGCGAGGCAGGCCGTCCACTGGGCAACGTCACCCCAATCGATCAATACGAGGAGATGTCAATCGCGATTCACAGCGCGGGTGGGCCTGCCTCGCCCTCCCCCGACCGCCACATCCGCCGCGCATGGGGTCAGGGCGATGCATTCCCGGCAGGCCATTTCGTTGCGGGGGATCTGCCGTCATTGGCGCCGATCGCGATAGCCGGAGTCTCGCCGGGGAATGCATCGCCCCTACAACCGGGCGCGCCATCCGGGTCCTTGGGCGCGATCGTCGGCAACTACAAATCCATCACGACCCGGCGCAAGGTGATCTGAGAATCTCATCATGGATTCAGTTTAGGAACGCACGCTCTGCAGCCGGTGTACGAACTTAGAACATTTGGCCTAAAAGTGCCCCTTAACTCTTGACAAACCGGTCCGGTGCGAGTATAATGGTCCTGTCATGGGCTATTATAGCCCCTCTGTCGTTTCGATGTAGTAGTTTTTTGTTGGGCCACCACTCAGTTTCACTTGGACCGCAGCTCAGGAGGAGTCTCTTGTCCAGCCAACCGATCAAGCCCTGTTTCGTCGGCATCGTCCCGGCCCTGCCGCACACCGCCGCCGTGGTCCTGGCGCCGGGCGAAAACGCGCCCACGGCGCGGCACTTCTGCGGGCACGGCAGGCTGGACGACGCGGATATCCGCCGCGTCGTCCAACACCGCGAGGTGGCCAACATGATCATCGCGGCCATCCACGCCGCAGGCGAGCCCGAGCTGGTCGCGCTCCTCGCGGCCGACGGCGCGGCCACCCGCCAGGTCGAGCTGGCCGCGCACCTGCGCCACCGCATCTACAACCAGGGCTGGCCCCTGGTCGAGATCCCGCGCACCCTGGCTACCGCCTTCATCGCCGGCCGCGGCGCGCTCGATGAGGAGGCGCTGCGCCCCCTGATCGCGGCCGTCTACGGCCACCGCTGCCGCCAGCCCTGGGAGGCGCTGGCCTACGCGCTGGCCCACGCGGCCCGCTGCCTCAGCCGCCCCGGCGCCTACCCCGCCTACCAGGTGCAGAAGCTGGCTGCGGTCCGCTTCAAGATCCTCGACCCAGCCGCCGAGGCCGCGCTGCCGTCCTGCTACCCGGCCCAGGTCCGACCATGAGCGCGCCGAACACCGCAGCGGCTGCTGCTGCCGGGGACGCCGAACACAAGTACTTCACGCTGGTGCCGTACATGCTGCTGGCCTACTGCCGCACGCCCTACGACCTGGCGCTGTGGGTCGCGGTCAAGATGATCGAGGAGGAGTACGGCGAGTGCACCCTCGGCACCGCGGCGCTGGCCGATTTCGCCGGCATGTCGGTGGGCAAGGCAATCGAATGCCGCAGCCACCTGCTGCGCATCGGCCTGCTCGCCGGCGGCCTCTTCCGCGACCCCAGCTTTCAAGCCCCCGTCTGGCGCCTGTGCGTGCCCGACCTGTAATAGTACAACGCGGCCGGGCGCTGGAAGGCCGGCGCCCGGCCGGGACGCGGCCCACGCAGAGCCTGTCCTGAGCCTGTCCTGAGCCTGTCGAAGGATGGACCTGGCAGAAGTAGAGCAGGTGCGCGGCCTTCATGTCGAGGCTGAAGTACTCGACCTGGCGCGTTACGATGCGGTCACGCCTCCATGAGTTTGGCACTCTCTGAGGATGGCTAACCACAGTGACTATAGCACTCTCTAAAGCGTCATAATAATAATAATAATCATAACCTTCCCCCCCTCCGGCGGGGATCTTCATGATCTTTATGATTATTATGACGCTTCCGGGGCCGCGCGCAGGCGATAGGGGACTTCGCGGCCTTGCTTGGGCAGCCGCTCGATCAGCCCCTGATCGTGCAGCTCGGCCAGCAGGGGGTGCAGGTTGCCGGCGCTGATGCCGGTCAGCGCGGACAGCTCCGAGAGCGTGGCAGCGTTCGGGAGGCGCGGCCGCAGCGCGTCCAGCACCTTCATCTTGTTGCCGCGCAGCGCGATCTCCTCGACCGCGCCCTCCAGATGCCAGCAGCAAGCGGCCGGGTCCCACGACAGCGCCAGCTCCTGCCATTCGAGGTCGCGGCCCACCACCTTCAGCACCGCGCCCGCCTTGCCCTGCGTCTTGAACAACCCGAGCGCGGCATCCGCGGACGCAGCCTTGGCCGTCGCGCCCAGGATGTCGTCGATCGGGTCCTCGGTGAACCCCTTCGGCTTGCGGTGATGGTCGATCACCAGGATCGCGAGGTCGCGGTCCAATGCCTCCCGCTGCAGCAGCGCCATGTAGTGGTTCATCTCGGCCTGGTCGTCCTGGTCGACGTTGCCCAGCGCGCGCGAGAGGGTGTCGATCACCACCAGGCTGTAGCCGCCCTGCGCCAGCGCCATTGCCAGGTCCGCCATGCCGTCGTTGGCCAGGGGGCGGCGCAGGCTCGTCTCGAACTTGATGTCGGCGGAGGCCAACGCGCCCTGTTTCAACATCCTGCGCTGCAGCCGCCGCGGGCTGTCTTCCAGCGCCAGGTAGAGCACTTTGCCGGCCTGCACGCGGCGATCCAGCACCGCGCCGCCCATCCCCACCGCGTGGGCAATCTGCAGCGCCAGCCAGCTCTTGCCCACCTTGGGACGCCCCGCCAGCAGCGTCAGGCCCACCGGCACCAGGCCGGGCACGGCCCACGGCGGCTCGGGGAAGTCGGCCGCCAGCAGCTCAGCCACGGTCCACGAGGTCTTGGTCGACGCTTCCCGGGCCTTCTGCTGCTGGCGCAGCTCGCCGACCGCGGCCGTGAACTGGTCGCACACCGCGGCCAGCCGATCGGGATAGGAGCCGTTGGCGCCGTACACCACCTGCACCGCGCGCGTCAGGATGCCCGAGACCTGCCGGCGGTGAGCGTACTCCAGCACGCTGTCCCGGTAGCTCTCCCAATGGGCTACGTTCGCCTGCAGCGCCACGAGGCTCGTCAGCTCGGTCAGCGTGACGCCGCTGCCGGCCGCGTCGAGCTGATCCATGACGGTCATGCTGTCAACGTCCTTGTTCGCGTCGCGCAGCGCGGCGATCGCGCGCCAGACGTGGGCCAGCATGGGGTCATGGAAGTGCTCGGGCCGCACCCCGGCCAGGTCATAGACCCCGCCATCCGCCAGCGCGCACGCCGCCAGCGCGGTCTCCATCGCCGGCGAATAGAGCACGGGTTTTGCGCTCATGGTTGGTAATCTCACCGCCACTGGATCGATCGGCCGTTGAACCGATCAAATGCTGCGATCAGTATATGAGAACAGCTGTTCGGTGTCAATCCCCCAATTCGCAAAAACGGGTTAAAATGACAAATTCATCGCGGCGCGGGCTCAGCACCCCGGCTGCAGCGCGTAGCCGAACTTGCCCAGCTCCCCCGAATCGGCCCGGAAGTCCCGGCCGGCATCGCTCCAGGCGGCGCGCACCACGTAGAAGTAGTCCTCGCCGCTGGCGAAGGCGCCCGTATCGGGATAGGTTGTGGCCGCGGCCGGCAGCGATGCCAGCAAGGTGGTCGCATCCGGCGTGAAGTGCGGCGTCAGGCTCCGGTGCACTTCGTAGGCCGCGGCGGGAACCCGGCTGGTCCAAGCCAGGACGACGTCATCGCCCTGCCGGCTGATCGCGGCGGCCAGGGCCGGCCCTGCATCCACCTTCTCGGCCTCCACCATGTGCAGCCACTCGTTCCCGTCCGCGGCGCCGGTGGCCGGGTCCCGGCTGTCGAGGTAGAAGTCCGCGCCGCCGGCCAGCCCGTTCGCGAAGCTGCCGTCGGTGACCGTGAACGCCGCGGTCTTGAGCTCCTTCGTGTTGGTTTTGGTGATGGCGCCCGCGGTCTTCTCGCCGCTGATGCTCTCGTACTTCAGGGACCACTGGTCGGTCCCCATGTCGAAGTACTGCACCCGGATGACCGCCTGGTAGACCAGGCCGGCCGCGGGGTCCATGTAGCCGTCGTCGATCTTAAAGAACATGTACGGGTTGCCGGTGGCCTGGTCGGTGCGGCGGACCACGTAGGCGTCCTTGCCCGACGCCAGGTAGTTCACCGGGTTATACCACTTGGTGTAGTCCGCCAGGTTCGCGGGCGAGAGCAGCGGGGGCAGGTCCGGGTTGTAGGGCGTGTAGTTGCAGGGGTAGCCCGTCCCGTACAGGTCGGTGCGATAGCTGATGTTCGTGGGACACGCGCCCAGGCCCGCCAGGGGCCAGGTGGTGGTGCTGCCGGCGGAGGGGTCGCGCGCATAGCGGCTGTCCGCGCCCTTGTCATTGGTCTCCGGCACGGTCTTGCCGCCCGCGATGCCATCGACCTGGGTCAGCCAGTAGGTCAGGTTGCCGAGTTGGGGGTAGATGCCGCCGCCGGTATAGTAGGCGGGCAGCGTGGTGCGGCAGTTCTGGCGCGTGGGGTTGCGATGCTCGTACATCAGCGTCCACACCCGCGGGGTGTTCTCCACGGTCCGGCCGAGGTACTGGCCGGCCCAGTCGTAGTACGCCGCGGCCGTGGTCAGCGAGCCGTCCGAGTTGCGGACCATGGCGATGTCGGTGCGCAGGAAGTCGAGGTGCTTGTCCAGTGCGCCGGCCACGGCCCAGTAGGTCAGCACCGGCGAGCACAGGTCCATCGGATACGACTCGAACGCCAGGGGGACCTGGCCGCCCCACTGCAGCATCGCATCGTACTGGCCGTCGCCGTTGGTGGCATACGCCATGGTCAGGTCCGGGGAGAGGAAGTTGGCCGAAAGGCCGACCTTGCGCGCGCCGGCGTAGTCGGTGGCCTGGTCGCGCTCGTCAGCGACCTTGAAAGTAGGCGCGTACTGCAACAGCAGATGGCGGTTGGGCCCCTGGCCGGCGGCCGTCTCGAAGGCGGTCACGTGGGCGCTCGTGATGGCATTGATGTACTCGACCCAAAGCGCTGAAGTCAGCCCGGCATTGTCCATGACGTGGTCAAAGTGGCTTTCGGGGTAGGCGCTGTCCTGCGTGGGCTGGTTCTCGCCGTAGACGCCGGTGCCCATCGCGACGAACTGCAGGTCGGCGTTGGCCTTGTAGCGCGCGCCCAGCGCGGCGATGAAGGTCCTGTAAGCGTCCGCGAAGGTGCGGCCGGCGGGAAGCGCGGGCCAGTAATTCGGGATCAGGTGGCGCACCTTCAGGGTGAGCGAGTCCACATAGAACGTCGTCGGGCTGGCCCCGTCGGTGGTGACGCGAAACGCCACCCGCACGCTCTTCTCCGGCGCGAACCCGCTCACGTCGAAGGTGTAGGTCTGCCAGGTGTTATTCGTCTGAGACTGGTTCGAGACATCGATCTGCGTCCCGCCGAGCTTGACGTTATTCGTGTCCCACAGCTCCATGTAAAGGTGGTCGTTATTCGCGCTGCCGGCGTCGGCGGTCGACATGTAGATGCGCGCGGTCACGGTGACGGTCTGCGCCGGGGTGATACCGGGGGGCATCGCGGGGATCCGCTCCTGGTAGTGATAGAGGGAGCCGGTCGCGTTGTTCACGCCGCCCAGCTTGGCGGCGTTGCCGGTCGCGAGGCCACCCGAATCCGCGGGCGGGTTGGTGGCGATCGCCGTGTTGCCGGTCAGCGTCCACATGTAAGTGTTGGGCGAGTAGTCGAACCCGGCGTTGAAGCTGGCCTTCTTCCAGTAGTTGATGTAGTGCGGGTACGGGGGACAAAGAAGAGCATCTGCGCACGCCTTGGCGGTCGCCGGCACCACCGCGCCGGGCGTCTTGATCACGAAGTCCGGCGTGGGCCGGATATCGCCCGAGCCGTTCCCGTTGTAGGCCGAGAGCAGGATGCCCGTGCCGAGGCCAAGCGCTTTGCGTGCGGCCATCCAGTCATCGAGCAGCGTCCAGTTATAGACGCCATCCGCCGGGTTGAGCGCGCTCCAGTCGTAGAAGCCGATCGCGCCGTCCACGGGGTAGACGGCGGGGCTGAAGCTGTAGCCTGCACCGTAATCGATGTAGTAGACGCCGGGCAGGGCATTCTCGGCCTGGATGATCCGGTTGAGCTCCTGCCCGCTGCCAGGCATGCCGGCTTGCTGCCAGCCGGCGGCATCGAGCCTGGCGGGCGCGGCTGCCAGTAAAAAGGTCAACAGCAGGAAAGCCGTGGCCAGTCTGCCGATCAAGGTCATGGGCTTTCTGTTCATGGGACTGATTCTCTCTTTCCTTTTGCCATCACGCGTCCCGGATCCTGAAGGTTTCGCAACCCTCAGGGCCTTGCCGCGTTGGATAGCACCAGTGGCAGCCAGACCGTGTGGGCGGTATCGCCGCCGGTGGGTGTGGCCGTGAGTGTCGCGGTCGCAGTTGGCGTCGCGATCGGCGTGGCCGTGGGCGTGGGTGTGGCCGTATTCGTCGCGGTCGCAGTAGGCGTCTCGGTGGGTGTGGCCGTGGGCGTGGGTGTGACCGTGCTCGTCGCGGTCGCAGTTGGCGTTTCGGTCGGGGCAGGTGTCAGGCTCGCCGTAGGGGTCGCCGTGGGGGTGGGGGTTGGCAGGTCCGAAGCGCCCACCTTCTCCACCTCAACCATATGCACCCACTCATTCCCGTCCGCGGCGTCGGTGGCCGGGTCCCGGCTGTCGAGGTAGAAGTCCGCGCCGCCAGCCAGCCCGTTGGCCAGCCTGCCGTCGTAAATCTCAAACTCGACTGTCTTGAGTTCCTGCGTGCCGGTCTTGATGATCGCACCCGCGGCCTTCTCGCCGCTGACGCTGTCGTACTTCAGGGACCACTGGTCGGTCCCCATGTCGAAGTACTGCACCCGGATGATGGCATGGTAGAACCGGTTCGCGGCCGGGTCCATGTAGCCGTCGTCGATTTTGAAGAACATGCAGGGGTTGCCGGTCGCCTGGTCGGTGCGGCGGACCACATAGGCGTCCTTGCCGGTCGTCAAGTAGTTCACCGGGTTATACCATTTGGTGTAGTCCGCCAGGTGCGCGGTCGACAGCAGCGGGGGCAGGTCCGGGTTATAGGGCGTGTAGTTGCACGGGTAGTCCGCGCCGTACAGGTCCCAGTGGTAGCTGATGTTTGTAGGACACGCGCCCAGGCCCGCCTGGGTCCAGCCGATGCCATCGCTCGGGTCGCGTGCATAGCGGCTGTCCGCGCCCTTGTCGTTGGTCTCGGGCACCGTCCGGCCGCCCTCGATGCCGTCGGCCTGGGTCAGCCAGAAGTTGAGGTTCCCGAGCTGGGGATAGATGCCGCCGCCAGTCGCGTAATAGGGCTCGCTGGTGCGGCAGTTCTGGCGCGTCGGGTTGCGATGCTCGTACATCAGCGTCCACACCCGCGGAGTGTCCTCCACGGTCTTGCCCAGGTACTGCAAGGCCCAGGCGTAGTACGCCGCGGCCGTGGTCAGCGAGCCATCCGGGTTGCGGACCATGGCGATGTCGGTGCGCAGGAAGTCGAGATGTTTATCCAGTGCGCCGGCCACCGCCCAATAGGTCAGCACCGGCGAACACAGGTCCATCGGATACGACTCGAACGCCAGGGGCACCTGGTTGTAGTATTTGAGCATCGGGTCGTAGTTGCCGTCGCCGTTGGGGGCATAGGCCGCCATCATGTCCGGGAACAGGAAATTCGCCGAGAGGCCCACCTGCAGCCCGGCCGCGTAGTCGGTGGTCTGTTCGCGCTCGTCGGAGCTGTTGAAAGTCGGCGCGTACTGCAGCAGCAGATGACGGTTAGGACCCTGGCCGGGGACCAGCTCGAAGGCAGTCACATGCGCGCTCGTGATGGAATTGATGTAGTCAACCCAAGTCTCCGAAGTCAGCCCGGCATTGACCATGACGTGATCGAAGTTGCTTTCGGGGAAGCCGCTGTCCTGCGTGGGCTGGTTCTCGCCGTAGACGCCGGTGCCGATCGCGACGAACTGCAGGTCGGCGTTAGCCTTGTAGCGCTCACCCAGCGCGGCGATGAAGGTCTTGTAGGCGGTGGCGTACGCTTCGCTCCAATATTTCGGGATCAGGTGGCGCACCTTGAGGGTGACGGCGTCCACGTAGAACGTCGTCGGGCTGGCCCCGTCGGTGGTGACGCGAAACGCCACCCGCACGCTCTTCTCGGTCGCGAAACTGCTCACGTCGAACGTGTAGGTCTGCCAGGTATTGTTGGGATGGGAGCGGTTCGTGATATCGATCTCGGTCCCACCGAGCTTGACGTTGTCGGCGTCCCACAGCTCCATGGTCAGGTGATCGTTGTTAACGCTGCCGGTGCTGGCGGTTGCCATGTAGATGCGCGCAGTCACGGTGACGGTCTGCGCCGGGGTGATGCCGGCCGGCATCGCCGGGATCCGCTCCTGGTAGTGATAGAGGGCGCCGGTCGCGTTGTTCACGCCGCCGAGCTTGGCGGCATTGCCGGTCGCGATCCGACCCGGGTCCCAGGGCGGGCTCGTGGAGATCGTTGTGTCGCCGGTCAGATACCACCCGTAGGTGTTGGGCGAGTAGTCGAACCCGGCATTCATGGAGCTCTTCTTCCAATAGTTGATGTAATGCGGGTACTCGGCGCAGGTCGGGCAAGTCTTGGCTGTCGCCGGCGTCACCGCGCCGGGCGTCTTGATCACGAAGTCCGGCGTGGGACGGATATCGCCCGAGCCATTCCCATTGTAGGTCGACAGCAAGATCCCTGTGCCGAGGCCCAGCGCTCTGCGTTCGGCAATCCAATTATCGAGGTATGCCCAGTTGTAGGTCCCACCGGCAGTATTGAGGGCGCTCCAGTCGAAGAAACCGATCGCTCCGGTCACCGGATACACATCGGGGTCGTAGCTGTAGACCGGACCATAGTAGTCGATGTAGTAGACGCCGGGCAGGGCGTTCTCGGTCTGGATGATCCGGTCGGGATCGGCCGCGCGGCCGGGGGTCTCGCCCTCCGGCAGGCCTGTGGCGTCGAGCCTGACAGGCGCGGCCGCGAGTACGAAGGCCAACAGCAGGCAAGCAATCACGGGCCTGCCGGTCCAGGTCATAGGATTTCTGTTCACTTGGCTGACTCTCTCTTTGCTTTGTCTTGCCATCGAGGGCTGTCGAACAAGATTTATGGGGTTGCCTCGGCCTCCGGCGCCTGCTGGTAATCCGGCAGGAGCGTCTCCGCGTTGCGGATGGCCGGGATCAGGTAGCCTATCACCGGCACGAACAGGCAGAACAGGCCGCAGAAGACCATCAGCAAGCTCATGCCTGAACCGGGTCCGGTGCCCACCAGCCCGCCGAACATGGCCGGCAAGGCGCCGCCGCCCCGCATGGCCGGCTCCAGCACGAAGTCGGCCGTGGTGCCCGCGATGATGGGCGAGATAGGGTTGGTGAACCAGGCGATCAGCCGCCGCGCCGAAAAGACGCGGCCCTGCACATCGGGCGCGACCTTAGCCTGCCAGATGGCCTGGTTCGAGGTGTTCACGAGTGGACTGACCAACGCGGTCAGGAACGCGGCCGGCAGCCAGAGGTTCACCCCCTGGCCGAGGCCGATCAGTATCAGCCCGACGGCGCTCAGCAGCCAACCGCCGAGCACGCCGTAGACGCGGCGCTTGAAGCCGCCCCAGGCGCTCATGATCAGCCCGCCGGCCACCCCGCCGATCGCGCCGGCCGATTCCACCAGGCCGAAGATGACGCTGTTGCTGGCCGTGCGCGCCAACACCATCGGCGCCAACACCGTGAAGGCGATGCCGAAGAAGAGGTTGCCGAAGAAGAAGATCAGTTGCAGGCCCAGCAGGCTGGGGCGCTTGAAGATGTAGCGGAAGCCGTAGGCCGCCTCGTGCAACAGGCTGCCGCGGCCTTCCGCCCCTTCGGCGGTGCGCGCGGGCTGCGGCACGGAGACCATCAGCAGCGCGCCGATGGCGAACAGGAAGGTCAGGACGTCGATCGTCAGGATGCCCTGCAAGCCGATGATCGGCAGCAAGGCGCCGGCCAGCATCGGCGCCAGCACGCCCGGCCCGGCTTCCATCAGCGACATCAGGCCGTTGGCCCGGCCGTACTGCGCCTTCGGCACCATGGTGGTGATCGCTGCGGAGTAGGCCGGCCACTGGAAGGTGTTGCCGATGCCGTTGAGCACGGCCGCGACGTAGAGATGCCAGAACTCCAGCCGGCCGAGCGCCAGGAGGAGGAAAATGCCGCCGGTGGCGATGATCGCGGCCAGGTCGCTGACCATCATCATCAGCTTGCGGTTGTAGCGGTCCACCATCACCCCGGCCAGGGGGGACAACAGCAGGAACGGGGTGATGAAGAAGACCTGCATCAACCCCATGGCCGTGGCGCTCTCCGTCTGCTGATACATCCAGATGGTGAGGCCAAAGTGGCTCATGCTGCTGGCCAGCACGGAAACGATCTGGCCGATCCAGACGATGACGAATGCCCGCATGCCGGCGGGCCGCTTGTCGATGGGCGTAGTGGTCGGGGGTATCACTGGGTCTGGCTCACCTGCCGCGCTAACCGCTGGCGCAGCGCGGCGATCGGCTGCGCGCCAACGATTTGATCCACCACCTGGCCGTCGCGGAAGATCAACAGGGTGGGAATGCTCTGGATGCCGAAGCGGCCCGGGACGCGCGGGTTCTCGTCTACATTCATCTTGGCCACCACCGCGCGGCCCGCGAACTCGCCGGCCAACTGCGCCACGGCGGGGGCGATCATCTTGCACGGCCCGCACCACTCGGCCCAAAAATCCACCAACACCGGCAGCTTGCCGCGGAGGGCCTGGTCGAAGGTCGCGTCGGTCAGCACCAGGGGATGGCCGCTGGCCGGGGCCCCCTGCGGGGCGGCAGCTTCCGCCCGCGAAGCCGCGGCGCCATTCATGGCGGCGCCATTCATGGCGGCGTGCACCGGGGTGCTGGGGCCGGAGGGGACAGGCGGCTGCGCGCCGCCGCGCGTCAGGTAGTCCAACCAGGCGGCCAGCTCCCGCTCACCGGCTGCGCCGGTGGCGCGCTGCACCTGTTGGCCCTCTTTGAAAAAGAACAACGCGGGCAGGTGCGCGGTCGCGTAACGCCGCGCCAGGCCCGGTTCGTCGGCGATGTTGACCTTCGCGACCAGGGCCCGCCCCGTGTAGGCCTTCGCCAACGAATCCAGGGCCGGGGCCAACCGGTCGCAGGCGGGGCAGTCGCGCTTCCAAAAGACGAGCAGCACCGGCAGGCCCGCGTTGAGGACCCGCGACAGGTTGGCTTCGTTGGTATGGATGGGTGCGTCGATAGACATGAAAATACTCCCTATCATGCAAATCAGGAGGATCTGCGTCCCTTTCGCAAACGGCTCAGCCAGGCCAGGCCGGCCGCCAGGAGCAGACCCACCCCCGCCAGCAGCCATCCCAACCGCCACAGCAGCGGCGCGAAGCGCAGCTCCACCGTGTGCGTCCCGGCCGGCACGGCCACGCCCTGAAACAGGTAATCCGTGCGCAGCGGCGCACCCGTGCTCTGGCCGTCGATGCGCACCTGCCAGCCCGGATACCACACCTGGCTGATCACGACGAAGGCCGGCGCGTCCGCGGCCACCTCGAAACGCAGCCGGTTGCCGGTGCGCACCACGCCGCTCACCTGACCCTGACCGCCGGTCACGCCGGCCAACGCCGCAGCATCCCCCTCTACCACAGCGTTGGCGGCCGGAGCGAAGTCCGCGGCATGAATCGCCTGCCACGCCGCTTCATGGTCCGCGGCCGGCTGCACCTGCGCCACGACGAAAGCCCGGGGCAGGACGCTGCGGTTTTCGTAAACGTTCAGGTCAGGGTCGCCGTCGAACGCGAGCGCGAATTTGTCCCAATCCAGCGGCGCATCCTTGCGGGCAATCACGTAGCGGACGTTCAACAAATCATAGAGCGCGGTGGAACGCGAGCCGAGACCCTCCCAATAGCGCTCGACATCGGCCAACACCAGCGGATTAGCCACCCCGCCCACGTCCTCCTGCCCCAACAGCAGCGCCGTGTCGGGCTGCCAGAGCGCCTCGATTTGCGTGCGGGTGTCGATGCGAAACGGGCCGGGCTGGCCGGCGAGAAAGGCGGCGATCTCGGGCTGCGCGAACCCTGCGCTGGGGTCGCGCTCGCTCAAATCCTGGTACGCGCCCAGGCCGGCCAGGTCCAGGAAGATCAGCCCGGCCGCCAGCCAGCCCAGGACGCCGGTGCGCGCCCAGTTGCCACGCCGCGCGGCCAGCCACACCCAGCAGGCGGCCAGCAGGCCCGCGAACGTCACTACCGCGATGAGGGTGATCGAGACGCGGGTCACGGCCGCCTGGTCGCGGTCCTGCACCAGCAGCAAGGCCGCGTAGGCCAGCGGCACGGCGATCGCCCACACCAGGGCGGTCGCGCGGCCCACCAGCCGCCCGGCCCGCTCGAACGCGGCCTGCGCCTGGCCGGCCAGGGGCGCCAACGCCGCGTCCAGGCCGAAGCCGGCCAACGCCGCCAGGGCAAAATCGGTCAACAGCACGAACCGCGCGGAGGCCCGCAGCAGCCCGAAGCCCGGCAGCAGCGAGAGCCAACCGTGCGGGATCGCGTAGATGCCCAGGGCCAGCACGAAGCTGGCCGCGGCCAGCCCGGCAAAGGCCCAGGTCCGCCGCTCGCGGCGCAAGACGAACGCCAGTCCGGCCAGGACCAGCGGCAGGATGCCCAGGTAGCCCACTTCGACGCGCGGCCACGCGCCCCAGTGGAACTGCGGGCCGCGGCCGAAGAAGCCGGGGATCAGCCAGCCGATCCATTGCGCGGGGGACAGGGAGTAGCCGGCGGTTTGGGCATAGCTCCAATCGGCCCGCGCGGTGTAGCCCGTGAGCTGCAGCGCAGGCAGCAGCACCGGCGCCGCGATCAGAAGCGCGACCGCCAGGCAGAGGCCCAGCCGCGCCAGCACGGCCAGGGCGCGCGGGCCGGGCTGCGGCTCACCCCGCGCCAGCCAGAGCTCCAGCGCCGCGTAGAGGACCAGCGCCAACACGATGAAGAGCGTCGCCTGGATGTGCCCGGCCAGGGTGGCAAGGGCCAGCAGGAGAGCGGGGACGAAGGATGAAGGATGAAGGATGAAGGATGAAGTGCTTCGCTGATTCGGGCGATCCATCGGATCGCATTCGCCGATTCGCTGATTCGCTGATTCGAGCGATCCATCGGATCGCATTCGCCGATTCCCCCCGTACGCCCAGAAGACCCACGGCAGCCAGCTTGCCGCCGCGTTCAGGTTCAGGTTGCCGAAGTGCGTCAGGAACACGTCGGAGAACATGAACGCCAGCGCGGCCGCCAGCGCGGCCACCCGGCGAACGCCCTGGCCGCGGGCCAGGAACAGGTACATGCCCGCGCCCGCGAACCAGATGTGGCCGATGCTCAGCCACTGGAGCGCCGCGTAGGGAAACTCGGGGCGCAGCAGGAAGAGCAGCAGAACGGGCGGGTAGAGGAAGCCGGCCTGGATGTCGCCCACGTGGGGCGCGCCCGCGTAGATGTAGGGATTCCACAGCGGCCACGCGCCGTCGCGCAGGCTGGCGGCCGCGAAGCGATAGGTGGGAAACAGGAACGACACCAGGTCGCCGCCGTCCGCGGGCATCCAGTTCTGGCCTGCAACCACGCGCCAGAAGAAACCCAGCGCGGCCAACGCCAGCAGCCCGAGCGCGGCAACATCCCACTGCCACGGAGTCGCCAGCCGCCCACGGCGGTATGCGGACCAGGTCAGCAGGAAAGAGAGCGAAAAGATCACGATCAGCAGAAGCCAACCCATGCGAAACGAATCCTTTCCGGCTTGCACATTAGGAGGGATCATACCACGGAGAGCGAAAAATGCGAAACGATTCGGACGGGCTTGAGTTAACCCGCAAGTTGAGTTATCATGCCGGCCACGTCTTCGAGGGAGATTTCACGTCTTATGCATTTCATACAGCGTCGTTTCTGGCTTCTGCTCGCACTCTGCGCCGCGGCAGCGCTCTGCGTCCTCATCCTGATGCCGGCGGAGAAGACGCTGGGGCAGGTGATCAAGATCGTGTATCTGCACGGCGCGCTGAGCCGCGCCGGGATGGTGGGACTGGCGGCCGCGGGAGCCGCCGGCCTGGGCTATCTGATCACCCGCGGCCCGGCGTGGGCACGCTGGACCCGCGCGCTGCTGTTCAGCGGGTGGGGCTTCTGGGTCGCCCACTTCATCGTCAGCATGCCCGCCACCCGGCTGACCTGGGGGCCGTGGATCGCCTGGGGCGAGCCGCGCGTGACGATGACGCTGCAGCTCATCGCCGCGGGGCTGGTCGTGATTGTCGTGACGCAGTTGCTGGACGACCGGCGCTTCACAGCCGGCGCCGCGCTGCTCCTGGCCATCGCGGTGGCCGTGATGGCCGGGCGCACGGGGGTGCTGCGCCACCCGCTGGATCCGATCGGCGCGTCCCCCTCCGCGCTGCTGCGCTTCGCCTACCTGCTGCTGCTGATCCCGGTGGTGAGCAGCATGACCCTGGTGGCCGGGCGCCTGGCCCAGCCCTGGCTCGGTCGGAGACCGGCCAGAGCTGAGGAGTCGTCGGCTCGGTCGGAGACCGGGCAAGGCTGAAGTCTCAACAAGGAGTCCTCAATGAAGATCGTCAGCGTTGAAGAGATGCGCCGGATCGAGGAAGCCGCCAATGCCGGCGGCCATTCGTACGCGGCGATGATGGAACAGGCCGGGGACAACATCGCCACCATGGTCACGGCGTTGCAGTTGGTCATGCCCCAGAAGAACGCCCTGATCCTGGTGGGGCCCGGCAACAACGGGGGAGACGGCCTGGTGGCCGCGCGCCTGCTGCGCGAGAGGGGCTACGATGTGACGCTCTATATCTGGAAGCGTGACATCAAAGGGGACGAGAACTTCAGCGTGCTCAAGCGGAAGCGCCGCGGCATCGCCATCCTGTGGGCCGACAACGACCCCGATTTCGCCAAGCTGCGCGAGGAAACGAGACGCGCGTCCCTGGTGATCGATGCGCTGCTGGGCACGGGCGCCGTGCGCGCCATCGAGGGAAAGCTGGCGGCGCTGATGCAGGTGGTGAAAACGGAGATCGCGGCGCGGCGCACCCCTGACCTGAGCCAGCCGGAGCAGCAAGACCCGACGCTCCTGAGCGTGCCGCTCTTTCCCCTGCTGGAAGCGCAAAGCCTCGGCTTGCCGCCGATCCCTCCCTCGCCCGGCCGGCACGACCCGGAAGATTTGGAAGATGAAGAGATGTGGGAGGAGGACGAGGAGGGACTTCTCGATGAGGATTGGGAGGAGGACGAGGTGCGCGGTCCCTGGCCCACGCCGCCGGTGCTGGCCGTCGATTGCCCTAGCGGGTTGAACTGCGACACCGGCGCGCTGGACCCGGCCGCCATCCCGGCTGATCTGACGGTGACCTTCGCCTTCCCCAAGTGGGGCCACCTGCAATACCCGGGCGCGGGTGCATGCGGCTTGCTGGCGGTGGTCGATATCGGGGTGCCGCCCGATCTGGCCGCCGAGGTCCCGGTTGCGTTGATCAACCACGCCTTCGTCGGGCCCTGGCTGCCCGGCCGGCCGGCCGACGCGCACAAGGGCAGCTTCGGCCGTGTCATGATCGTCGCGGGATCGTTCAGCTACCCGGGCGCTGCGGTCCTCAGTGGGGCGGCTGCGGCTCGGGCGGGCGCCGGCCTGGTGACGCTGGCCATCCCGGCCGCGCTGCATCCGGCACTGGCCGGCGCGCTGCCGGAGGCCACCTGGCTGCCGCTGCCCGGCCCCGAAGGGACCCATACGGCGGCGGGCGTAGCCCGGCTGCTGGCAGGGGCCAGCGGGTACGATGCGCTGTTGATCGGGCCGGGCCTCACCACGGAAGAGAGCGCACGCGCTTTCATTGACGCGCTGCTGAGCCCGGCAGGGCTGGCCGGCCAGGAGTGGCGGGGACGCACTGTGATCGATGCGGACGCGCTGAACATCCTGGCGACGCTGCCCGACTGGCCGCAGCGCCTGCCGCCTGGCAGCATCCTGACCCCGCACCCCGGCGAAATGGGCCGGCTGATCGGCGCGACCGCCGGTCAGGTGAACGGGCAGCGCATCGCGACGGCGCGGCGCTGGGCGGCCGAATGGGGGCACATCGTGCTCCTCAAGGGGCCTCACACCGTTGTTGCCGCGCCGGATGGCCGGACGGGCGTGCTGCCGTTCGCTTTGCCGGCGTTAGCCACGGCCGGCAGCGGCGATGTGCTGGCGGGGGCGATCGTGTCCCTCTTGGGGCAGGGGCTGCCCGCGTTCGAGGCAGCCGCGGTGGGAGCCTATCTGCACGGCCATGCCGGCCAGCGTGTGAGCCGGCAGATCGGCATGGCAGGGGCGCTGGCGGGGGACATCGCCAGGGAACTGCCGGGCACGCTGCGCGACCTCAGGCCGCGCGCCTGACCGCAGGCAAACGAGAAACCAGGCTTCGATGAGAAACCTGGTTTCTGTCTGGACGAACTCGCCGGACTCAGGACGTCTCGCCGGCTGTGCTCAGCTTGGTCTGGGCGTCCTGAACCGCCTGCTGCACCTTCTTGACATTCTCAGACAGCACGATGCGGCCGCGCTCGCTCACGTGGTCCACCTGGCTGCGCGCGTCGCCGACCAATTGCTGCGCTTGCGTCTTGGCCTCGCCGGCCACCTTCCCGGCCTGCTCCTTGAGTGCGATGCCCTGATCACTGAGTTGTTGGCGCAGCTCTTCGCCCGATCCGGGCGCCATCAGCAGGGCCGCGGCCGCACCGGCCAGCGCCCCAATCACGAAGCCGAAAAAGAATTCACCGCCACCTTTTTCACTCATGTTTGCCTCCTTCAAGCCTCTTGCTTGCCGCTACTTCTTGCGTTTCACCAAGGTGCTCATGGCTTGCCGCGCGCCGGCCGCATAACTGGAAACCTTCACGACCGGTTGAATGAGATGGTCGCTCATAAACGTCGCCGTGCCACGCACTGTACTCACCGTCTCTTGCGTGGAGTTCAAGATCGGCAGCACCTCTTCGCGGAGGAGCTTAACGAGCCGGATCACCTGGATGACCAGGATGGCCAACAGGACGCCAACCACGATAGACTCAACTGCAAGGACAATGATGGCAATATCGCGCGCAATCCCCATGCTGCACCTCCAGACACGCTTACTCTAACATAAATCCTTCATTTCGCAAAGCGCCTGCCGACCACCAACGCCGCGGCGGCCAGCAGCGTGCCCCAAAAGAGCTGAACCTGCCCCATGCGCAGCCATGTCGAGTGAATCAACATGCCCAGGGCCTGGCCGATCCCGAAACCCACCCATCCGGCCAGCAGATCGCGGCCCCAGGCCCGCCAGCCGCCCCCGCTCCACAGCGTGAACAGCGTGGCGAAGACGAACGCCACGGCCACGCCCAGCCAGAGCGCCGGCGAAAGCGCCGCATCCAGCAAGCGATCAAGCCAGGGATTCACCATCTGCCCCCTCCTCTGCCGCCGCGCCCGCGGCGACAATCGTCCCGCCGCCCAGGCAGATGTCGCCCTCGTAGAACACAGCGGCCTGGCCGGGGGTGATGTCGCGCAGGGGCGCAGCAAGCTGCACCGCCGCCCCGCCATCCGGCTGCGGAACGATGACGGCATCCGCCATCTGCCCGTGATAGCGAATCTGCACCGCGGCACGACGCGGCACGGCCGGCGGCTCACCGGCAACCCAGTTCACCGCGGCGACCCGGAGCCGATCCCGGCCCAAGGCCGCAGCGGGACCCACCACCAGGGCGTTGTGAGCCGTATCGAGGTCCAGGACGTAGTACGGCTGGGGGCCGGCGACGCCTAACCCGCTGCGCTGGCCGATGGTGTAGCCGGGCAGGCCGCGGTGGGCGCCCAACTGCCGCCCCGCGCGGTCGACGATCGGGCCGGGGCGCATCGCCTCAGGCGCATGGTCGGCCAGAAAACGCCGGTAGTCGCCATCGGCGATGAAGCAGAGATCCTGGCTATCGACGCGCGCGGCGGTAGGCAAGCCGCGCTGCGCGGCCAGGGCGCGCACTTCCGGCTTGGTGTACTCCCCCACCGGGAACAACACGCCGGCCAGATCGGCCTGCCCCAACACGCTCAGGACGTAGGATTGGTCCTTGGCCCGGTCGACGCCGCGCAGGAGCTGGAACCGGCCCGCGGCGTCACGGCGCACCCGCGCATAATGTCCTGTCGCCAGAAGCCGCGCGCCCAGCGCATGCGCGGCGTCCGCCAGGAAGCCGAACCGGACCTTGCGATTACACACCAGGCACGGGTTGGGCGTCCGGCCCGCCGCGTAGCCCGCGATGAAATAGTCGACCACGGCCTCTTTGAAGACCTGCTCCGCGTTGATGACGTAGAACGGGATCCCCAACCGGTCGGCCACCCCGCGCGCATCGTGGATCGATTCCACCGAGCAGCAGCGGTTCGTCGCGGCCGCGACCCGCCCTAACGTGGGTGGAGGCGGCTCGGACCACAGGCGCAGCATCACGCCGATGACCTCGTAGCCCTGCTCCGCCAGCAGCGCCGCGGCCACCGAGCTGTCGACCCCGCCGCTCATCGCGACCACAACCCGCTCAGACATAGTGAAACACCTGCTGTCCCGCCCACAACGCGCCGGGGTGCAGATCGTAGGCCAGTGACAACTCGGCGTGGGCGGCAAAGCCGCACAGCCGGCAGTCCGCCTCCGCGCGGCCTTTGAGATAACAGCCGTAGTGGACCACCGCCCGATCAGGGTCGTCCGGGTGGGGCTCGGCATCGGCAATCAGCCAGTCGTGGCAGCGCCAGCGGTTGTCCGCCATGTCGCACAGCACCCGATACGAATCGAGCACAGGGTAGCCCTGGCGCTTCAGGTCCGCCAGCTCGCCCAGCACCTGGGCCCGCTCGGCCCAGTCCAGCCACAGATCATCGCTCTCCGGGTAGGGGTAGAAGAACTGAAAGGTCACCCCCTGCACGCGGCCGGCAAGGAAACGGACCAGGGCGGCCAGCTCGCGCCAGTTGGCGCGGCTGATGGTGACCTGGGCCAAGAGCCGCGGATGCCGGCTGGCCGCGATGTTCGCCATCATCCGCTCCCAGATCGGTCCCCGCACCGCCTCGTGCGCCTGCTGCAGCCCATCGAAGCTGATCCAGACGATGTCGGCGCTGGTTGCGATGGGCAAGACGCCGTTGGTGGTGACGCCGATCCTGGCGAAGCCGCGCGTGCGCGCCATCTGCACCACATCCTCCAGGCGCCGCTCGCCATCACGCCACAAGAACGGCTCGCCGCCCTCGAGGATCAAGAACCGGCACCCCGCGGCATACAGCTCATCCAGCCCAGCCTGCACGCCCGCGTACGATACGTCGGGCCGCGGCCGGCGCCAAAACGGGCACGTGCGGCAGCGCAGGTTGCAGCGATGCGTCAGCTTGAAGCCGGCCAGCAAGGGCCGCCGCGCGCCGCCCAGGCGGCAGGCCGTCCAGTGCCGGGCGAGCGCCGGCAGCATCCCCCCGGCCCCGTAGCGCGTCGTCACGCCCTTCCCTGGCCTCCCCGGACCCTCCGCACGATCTCCGGGAGCTGCGCGATCACGAAATCCACGTCGGCCTCGGTGTTTTCGCGGCCCAGCGTGAGGCGCAGCGCGCCTGACGCTTCGACCGGCGCGTACCCCATGGCGGTCAACACGTGGCTGGGGGTGGGCGCACCGCTGGCGCACGCGGAGCCCGAGGAGGCCGCCACCCCCGCCAGATCCAGGGCAATCAGCAGGCTTTGCGCCTCGGTCCCATGCACGATCAGGCTGAGGTGGCCGGGCAGGCGCTGGCTGGGGTGGCCTGTCAGCTCAATATCGGGAATAGCCGCGGCCAGCCCTGACCACAACCGTTCGCGCAGCGCGACCAGCCGCGGCCACTCGGCTGCGCGCTCGGCCTGGGCCAGCTCCAGCGCGGCCGCCATGCCGACGATGTAGGGCACGTTCTCGGTGCCGGAACGGCGGCCCCGCTCCTGGCTGCCCCCCGTCTGGGTGGCGGCCAGCCGGACGCCGCGGCGCACATACAACAGCCCGACGCCCTTGGGGCCATGGAACTTGTGCGCCGACAGCGCCAGCATATCCACGTTCAAGGCCTGCACATCCAGCGGCAAGAACGCGGCGGCCTGCACCGCGTCGGTGTGAAACAGCACGCCGCGCCGCCGGGCGATCGCCCCGATGTCGGCAATCGGCTGGATGACGCCGACTTCGTTGTTGGCGGCCATCACGCTGATGAGCGCCGTGTCGGGCCGGATGGCGGCTTCGATGGCCTCGGGAGTGACCAGCCCGGTGCGATCCACCGCCACGTAGGTCACATCGGCATCGAAGTGTTCGGCCAGGTCATCCGCCGTATGAATGACGGCATGGTGCTCAATGGGGGTGGTGATGATGTGGCGGCGGCCTTTGGCCGCCTGGGGCATCACGCTGCCGCGAATCGCCAGGTTGTCGCTTTCGGTGCCGCAGCCGGTGAAGACGATCTCTGCCGGCTGGCAGTTCAACAGCCGGGCGATCCGCGCGCGCGCGTCCTCCAGCGCGGCCGAGGCGCGGCGGCCCAGCCCGTAAATACTGGATGGGTTGCCCCACATCTCGGTCCAATAAGGCAACATCGCCGCGACCACACGCGAGTCAACAGCCGTGGTGGCCGAATGGTCAAGATAGATCATGAATCGCTCCTCCAGCCCATTCTAACCTTTGCAGGGCTTTCCAGCAAACCGCCCAACAAGACATGACCCACATCATATACCCCCGTTGCCGGTCGTGCAATAATCTATAGGTTCGCGCCGATGATTGCGGCGGTTCTTCCGCGTCTTGATTTGGCCGGCTGGGCCTCACATCCAACCCTGGCCCACCGAGATCCTCCACAAGGGGAATGACTATGCTTGAGATGTTCACTGAACCCAGAGGCGTTGCAGTCGTCGGCGCCTCCGCCAGCCCGGATAAGCTGGGCTATCAAGTCCTCAACAACATCATCCAGTACGGCTATGAAGGCGCCATCTATCCGATCAACCCGACGGCGCCGGAGATCCTTGGCTTCAAGGCGTATCCTTCCGTGCTGGACTGTCCGGATCCAGTTGACCTGGCAATAATGCTGGTTCCGAGCAAAGTCGTGCCGGCCGTGATGGAACAATGCGGCCAGCGCGGCCTGAAAGGCGCGGTGGTCATCACCGCTGGCTTCAAGGAGGTGGGTCCCCAGGGCAAGGCGCTGGAGCAGCAAGTCACCGAGATCGTGCGGAAATACGGCATGCGGATGATCGGCCCCAACGTCCTGGGCATCATCGACACGGTGGCCAAGCTGAACGCATCTTTCGCCGCCGGCATGCCGCGTCGCGGCAAGATCGCCTTCATGTCGCAGTCGGGTGCGCTCTGCACCTCGATCCTCGATATGGCGCTGGGCCAGGGCATCGGCTTCTCGCGATTCTACAGCATCGGCAACAAGGCCGACATCAACGAGTTCGATCTGGTGTCGGGCTGGGCTAGCGATCCCGAGGTGCGGGCCATCATGGCCTATCTGGAATCGATCACCAACGGGCCCGAGTTTATCCGCGTGGCCAGCGAAGTCACCCGCAGCAAGCCGATCATTGCCGTCAAATCCGGCACCACCAGCGCCGGTTCGAAGGCGGCCTCATCGCACACCGGCAGCCTGGCCGGTTCCGAGGCGGCTTATGAGGCGGCCTTCAAACAATGTGGCATCATCCGTGCGGGTTCAGTGCAGGAGTTATTCGATATCTCGCAGGCGTTCGCCCGGCAGCCGCTGTTGACGGGGCCCGCGATCGCGGTCATCACCAACGCCGGCGGCCCCGGCATCATGGCATCCGATGCGATCGAGCACGCCGGCTTGCAGTTGGCAGCGTTGAGCAACGAGACCAAGCAGTACCTCCAGCCGCTGCTCCCGGCCGCGGCCAGCGTGGCGAACCCGATCGACGTATTGGGAGATGCGCCGGCCGAACGGTACGGCCTGGCAATCGAGGCCGCGCTGAAGGATCCCGCGGTCAACGCCGTGCTGCTCGTGCTGACGCCCCAGACCTCCACCCAAATCCCTGAGACTGCCGAAGTGCTGGGCAAGCTTTCGAAGCAGTACAACAAGCCGGTTTTCGGCGCGATGATGGGCGACCTGGCCATCCGCAAGGGGGTCGAGGTCTTGCGCTCCTACGATGTGCCGAACTACCAGGTGCCCGAGCGCGCCGTGACTGCCATTTCGGCGATGTGGAAGCAGCGCGAGTGGCTCAACACCCCGAAGCTGGCGCTCCAGGAATTTGCCGCCGATCGCGAAAAGGTGAAAGCTGTCTTTGCCGCGGTGCGCGCCGATGGCCGCGTCACGATGGGTGACACCGAAGCGCGCGATGTCCTGGAGGCCTACGGCATCCCGCTGCCGAAGACGGGGCTGGCCGCAACGGCCGATGATGCCGTCACCCTGGCGGAATCGATCGGCTACCCGGTCGTGATGAAGATCGCATCCCCCGACATCCTGCACAAATCGGATATCGGCGGCATCAAGCTGAACATCTCGTCTGCCAGCGAAGTGCGCGATGCGTTCGACCTGTTGGTGTACCGGGGCAGGCGGCACATGCCTGACGCCACGATCTGGGGCTGCCAGGTGCAGCAGATGGTCAAAGGCGGCCGCGAGATCATCATCGGCGTCAATCGCGACCCGCAGTTCGGCCCGTTGATCATGTTCGGCCTGGGCGGCATCTATGTTGAGGCGCTCAAGGACGTCACCTTCCGGGTGGCCCCCATCGACCGGCGCAACGCGGTGGAGATGTTGAGCGAAATTCGCGCCTTCAAACTCCTGCGCGGCGTGCGCGGCGAAAAACCGGCCGATCAGGAAGCGCTGGTGGACACGCTGCAGCGCATCTCGCAACTCGTCACCGACTTCCCGGAGATCGTCGAACTCGACATCAACCCCTTGCTCGTCTTCGAAAAAGGCAGGGGCGTGATGGGTATTGACATGCGTTTGGCTTTAAAGTAAACTGGCAGTCAAAAGGATCAGGAGTGATCGCACACATGAATACTATCTACGTCACCTCCGCTGAAACCTCTTCCGGCAAATCCGCCCTGTGCGTTGGTTTGGGCGCGCACTTCCGCGATAAGGGCCTTAAAGTCGGCTACATGAAGCCGGTTAACGTCAAATGCGACCTCGAAGAAGGCGTAGCGCACGACGAAGATGTCGCCTTCGCTAAGAAGTTCTTCGACATGCCTGAACCCTTTGACACGATCGCGCCTATCGCGCTGACCCCTGCCAAACTGGAGCAGCAGTTGCGTGGCCCGGAGACGGACTACCAGCCCAAGCTGCTGGAGGCATTCACCAAGCTTGCCGCTGATCGTGACCTGCTGGTTTTGGAAGGCGGCCGGAGCTTGCGCGAAGGGTACGTTGCCGGCCTGCCGCCCCTCAAAGTGGTGGAGATGCTGGACGCCAAGGTGCTGGCCGTGCAGAGGTGGGACGACACGCTGCTGATCGACCGCGCCATGACCGCACAGAACTACTTCGGCAAGCACTTCGCGGGCCTGGTGATCAACGCCGTGCCGCAGTGCAATCTCGAATTCGCACAGGATGTGGTGGCGCCCTTCCTCGCCCGGCATGGCATCGAGACCTTCGGCGTGCTGCGCAAAGACGAGACCCTGTCCGCCCCCAACGTGCGCGAGCTGGCCGAGGGCCTGAACGCGGAAATCCTGTGCTGCAACGAAGGCGCCGACATGTTGGTCACCAGCATGCTGGTGGGCGCGATGGGTGTTGAGAGCGCGCTGTCCTATTTCCGCCGCCGGACCAACAAGGCCGTGATCACCGGCGGTGACCGGGCCGATATCCAACTCGCCGCGCTGGAGACTTCCACGCGCTGTCTGGTCCTGACCGGCAACATCTACCCCCGGCCCACGGTCCTCAATCGGGCCGAAGAGCTGTGTGTGCCGGTGCTGCTCACCCGGCTTGACACCCTGTCGGCGGTGGAGGTCATCGGCGGCTACTTCGGCAGGAGCCGTTTCCAGCAGGCGCAAAAAGTGAATCAGTTCTGCGCGCTGCTGAAAGACAGCTTCGACTTCCCGGGGTTCAACAAGGTTCTCGGGATCGAAAAATAACGAACGGTAGATGAAGCGTTACCGTAGAGCCGCCAGCGCAGCCTTGATCGTTGGACTGCTGCTGGCGGTTTTTTATCCGACGCTGCGTTGGCTGATCAGCGAATGGCTGGGGAACGATTACTACTCCCACGGTCCCCTGGTGCCGCTGATCGCCGCCTTCTTCGCGTGGCGGTTGGCTGCCAGGGGGCCGGGCCAGCCGCCGGCAGAGACCGCGCGGCAGCAGCCCGACCGCACCGCACCGCTCGGGCTGGCCCTCGTTGTGCCGGGGCTGGCGGCCTACTTGTACGCGCTGCTCCAGCGCGCCTACTTCATCGCCGCGCTCGCGATGATCGTGCTGATTGCCGGGCTGGTGTGGTATCTGCTGGGCACAGCCACGCTGAAGCGCCTGGCCTTCCCGATCCTGTTCCTGATCTTCATGGTGCCGCTGCCGTTCGTGGAGCCGCTCAGCGTGCCGTTGGCGCAGGTCACCGGCAACATCTCGGCCGAGTGCATCCGGCTGTTCGGCGTGCCCATCACGGTCAACGGCGCGCAGATCAGCCTGCCCAATGCGCAGTTGCTCGTGGGGGCGCAGTGCAGCGGGCTGCGCTCCATTGTCACGCTGCTGACCCTGGTGGCGGTGGTGGTCTTCGTGGTGGAAGGGCCGGTGTGGGCCAAGCTGCTGCTGGCGGCGAGCAGCCTGCCCATTGCAGCCCTGGGCAACGTGCTGCGGGTCGCCTCGTTGTTGGGGGTCGCGAACACCTGGGGCACTGACGCCGGGTTCAAATACTACCATGACTACTCGGGGATCGTGTTCTTTCTCAGCGCGTTGGTGCTGCTGATTCTGCTGAGCTGGGTGCTCGGATGCCGCGAGATCAGAGAAGATATCTTTTAGTCCTGCTGCTGCTGATCGCAGCGGTGGGCAGCGTGGTGTTGATCAATCGGCGCAATCCGCTGGGCTCGGCGGCCCCGGCCGCCGGATACGAATTCGTGACCGACATCGACCACTGGCAGCGCACCGCGCGCTCGCGCTCGGTGACGACCCCGTACGATTTCAACCTGGCGGGCGACCTGACACGCATTCCGCTGCAATTGGGCGACTGGACAGGGGTCGACGTGCCCCAAACCAATCTCGAAGTCGCCATCCTCCTGGAGCCTGAGCAGTTCGTCTCCCGCCTCTACTCGCTCCCCGACGGCCGTTCGCTCTGGTTGAGCCTGATCGGCAGCCGCAAGTCGAAGAGCTTCCACTCGCCGCAAATCTGCTATGACACCGACGGCTGGCAGACCGACGCCAGCTCCGACGCGATCGCGTTGAGCAAGGGCGAGATCTACGCCTTGCGCATGCTGGCCCGGAAAACATTCGGCGACGGCGAAACGGCCGAGCAGTTGGTGCTCTATTTCTACCTCTGGCCCAGCTACGCGCGCAGCCTGCAGGAGGGCATGGTGCTGGTTGAGATCACCGCGCCGGTCTCGGGCGACGCGGACGAGGCGCTGGCGTTGGCCAGGCAATTCGTGGGTTTGCTGATCACGTCAGCGCGGGAGTGAGATTGCTTCGCGCTGCCTATGACAGGTCATCGCTGGGCGCGCATCCCGATGCGGCGGGATGGGTAACTTGCAATGACAGGGGCAGAGTGACCGGCTAAAGCCTCGATTCCGGAAATGTGCCGCCGGACAAAACGGAAACACGTGCAATCTGGCAGATTGCACTACATACAAAATGCGCCGCCCCAGGCCGATCGGCCTGGGGCGGCGTTTTAGTTTGCTGCGCCTGCGGTGGATGCCTGCACGAACCCCATCCACCACAGGCCGTCAGGTGCGTCAGCCGTTCTTGCGCCGGCGGGATTGCCGCATGCGTGCGTAGCCCGCCAGGCTGGCTAACCCGCTGCCCAGCAGCACGATGGTTCCCGGTTCGGGGATGGCTTCCGGAGCCATGGCCCGCACCCGCACCGTCACCTCGTTGGAGTCCCGGGCCGTGCCCTCGGTGAACGACACCGTCGCCACGTTGGTGACATCGTAGGAGAACGGCACATGCATCGACTCAGTCACCGGCTCCGTCTTGACCGTGATGGTGATGACAACTTGCTCACCGGGGGCCAGCTCGCCCACGGCCGCCGTCCACACCCGGGTCACGGCGTCGTAGGTGATCGTGCCCTTGCTCGTCGTCACTACCGCATCATACAGCCTGGTGCTGATCTCATCCGTGACGACCACATTGGTCGCCGTGGCCGTGCCGTTGTTGACCACCGTGACCGTGTAGTGCAGGGTCTCCTGATGGCCCACTGCTACGAAGACCTCGGACTTATCGACCGACTTGTAGATCGCCAGGTCCACCGTCGCGTTCAGCGGATTGCTCGTCTCGGCCGGCTCGTCAGCCACCTGGTCCGACTGCAGGACCGCATAGTTGTCGATGGTCATCGCGTTCCACTCGGCGAAGCTCAGCGGCACCTCCGCTTGCCCCGTCAGGCCCACGATGATCATGTTCACGGTCACCTTGAACGTCAGGCACCCGTTCTCGCCGGGGCCCAAGGTGCCGAGATTCCACGTCAGGGTCCGGGCGGCCTCGTCGTAGGTCGCCGCGGGGACCGCGCTGCCGCTCACATACGTGGTGTTATCCGGGATGTCATCCGTGATCACCACCCCGGTCAGGTTCGCATTGCCCTCATTCGCGTAGCACAGGCTGTACTCGATCGTGTCGCCGGGCAACACCTCACCCGACGGGTTGGCAGTCTTGACCAACGTCGGATCGACCCAGGCATTCAGCGGATTGCTGACCTCATCCGTCAGCGTCGGCAGCTCGGCGCTCGCCAGCTCAGCGATGTTGTGGATGGTGAAGAACTGCGGCTCGCCCGTCACGCCGGGGATCGTCAGGTCGACCAGCACCCGGAAGGTGCCGCAGGCCGAGGCATCCGGCGCCAGCGTGCCCAGGCTCCAGGTCAAGGTGCGGCTGGCCGCGTCATACGTTGCGGCCGGGTTCGCGCTGTTCGCCACGTAGGTGGTGAAGGTCGGGATGACATCCGTCAGCACCACCGCCGTCGCGTTGCCGTTGCCGGTGTTGGCGTAGCACAGCTTGTACTCGATCGTGTCGCCGGGCTCCACCGCGCCCGCCGGGGTTGCGCTCTTGTCGAGGCTCAGGATCGGCGCGGCATGTACGCGCACGACATCGGTGGCCTCGTCCGTCACCCCCGCGTCATCGCTGATGACAACGGTGTTGAAGATGTAGCTGTTGTTGGGCAGCGGCTTCTTCACCCGGACGGTCAGCGTCACGCTGCCCGACGCGCCCGGATCCAGGTTGCCCAGGTTCCAGGTCACCACACGCAGCGCGGCGTCGTAAACGCCGCCGTCGCTGGCCGACACAAACTCGACCTGCGAGGGCAGCATGTCGCGCAGCACCACATTCGGCGCCGGTTCGCGGCCGCTCACGCTGTAGTTGATGGTGTACACCAGCTCGGCGCCGGCCTCGACCGCGTTCGGGGAAACGTTATTGGCCTTGCTGACAGAGAGCAGGTGCCCATCCGCATAACCGAAGTCCGCGTAGAGCACGCTGTTGCCATCGACGATCGTGGCCGCGAACGGGCTCACCTGGCCGTTGTTGTCGGTGTTGGGCACGCCGTAGGTCTGGGTGTAGCCGATCAGCCGGCCGTTCAGATCGGTGATGACGACCTGATAGTCGCCGTCGCACAGGCCGGTGAACAGGTAGCCGCCGTTGGCGTCCGTCACCACGCTGGCGATCACCACACCGCCGGAGACCAGGTCAATCGTGACACCTGAGATGCCCACCTCGCCCAGGGCTGGCTGGAAGACACCGTTGCGGTTCGCATCATAGAACACCAGGTTGCCGATCTGCCCGGTGCAGACAGAGCTTTGATAGCCGAAGTCCGCGTCCAGGTAGATCTCGCCGGCAGCCAGGTCGATGGGGCCGTGCGGGTCAGTGCCGCCGGTCAAGGCCGCGCCGGCCAGCACGCCCGCCGTGTCCGTCACGTTCACGCAGTAGCTGCCCGCGGGCAGGCCCGTGAACAGGTAGCTGCCGTCCGCGCCCGTGGTGGTCGAAGTCACCACGGCATCATCGGCTGTTCCGCACAGGCCATCCGGCCCGGCCGTCGCCAGGTCCAGGGTCACGCCGGCGATGCCCACTTCGCCCGCATCCTGGGTGCCGTCGCCGTCCGCGTCGTTCCAAACCCAATCGCCGATCACGCCGCCCCCCGCGCTGCCGTAGCCGAAGTCAGCGTCCGGATAAGCCGGCTCCGCTTCGGTCAGGACAACGGGGCCGTGCGGGTCGGTCCCGCTCACCAGGCCCAGGCCGGCCGGCAGCGTCGTGTCGTCGACCGCCACGCAATAGGAGACGCCAGGCTCCAACCGGCTGAAGCGATACAGGCCGCTGGCATCCGTCGTGGTGGTCGCCAGCTCCGCATCGTCCGCCGTGCCGCACAGGCCATCGGGACCGGCATCGCTCAGCACCAGGCGCACACCGGACAGGCCGGGCTCGCCGGGTTCCTTGATCCCGTTGGCGTTCAAATCCATCCAGACGGTGTCGCCGATCCAGTACTGGTCGAACGTCTGAACGACCGCGGTGTCCTCGTTCGCCTCCCGCTCCGTCCCCGGCTTGTCATCGCTGATCACAGCCCGGTTCTCAACGGCGATGTCGTTCGGGAAGTCGTTATTGACCCTGACCACCAGCGTCACCAACCCTTCATCGCCCGGCACTTTGTTGCCCAGGTTCCAGGTGATGTCACCGGTCGCCGGATCGAAAACGCCGCCGTCAGAAGCGCTGATAAACTGCGTGCCGAAAGGCAGCTCATCGACCAGGACCACGTTATCCGCCGGCTCGTTGCCCGTCACGCGCCATTCCAGGGTGTAGGTCAACTGGGCGCCCTTCTCCACCGGGTCGGGGTCGTCGTACTTCATGAGCCACAACGTGTGGTCCGCGCGCACCGTGCTCGTCACCGTGTCGCTCACCGGGGTGGAGCCAGGGGTCTCATCGCTGAAAACCACCGTGTTGGTCAGCAGCGTGCCATCGTACAGCGGGGTCGCCACCTGCACCACCACGGTGAAGCTGCCGCTCTGGGGCGTCAGCACCTCGCCGAGGCTCCAGGTGATCGTGCGCGCCGCCGCGTCAACCACGCCGCCGCCGGCATCCAGCACCGTGACGTTGTCCGGCAGCGTGTCGACAATGACCGCGTTCCGCGCCGGCTCATTGCCCGTCACCGCCCAGTTGATGGTGTAGGTCAGGGAGCCGCCCGCATCCACCGGCTCGGGCGCGGCCAACTTCTCGATCGCCAACTGGTGGCTGCTCCGCACCGTGTTGGTGGCGGTGTCGCTCACCGGGGTGGAGCCGGGGGTCTGGTCGCTGAAGTCCACGCGGTTGGTGATCAGCGTGCCGTTGTACAGCGGCGAGGCCACCTGCACCACCACCGTGAAGCTGCCGCTTTGCGGCGTCATCACGTCGCCGAGTTCCCAGGTGATCGTGCGCGTCGCGGCGTTATACGTCCCGCCATCCGCATCCACCACCGCCGCGATCTCGGCCGGCAGCGTATCGACGATCCGGGCGTTATGCGCCGGCTCGTTGCCCGTCACCGCCCAGTTGATCGTGTAGGTCAACTGGCCGCCCGCATCCACCGGCTCGGGCGCGGACGTCTTCTCGATCACCAGCTCGTGGCTGCTCCGCACCGTGCTGGTGAAGCTGTCATCGGCCGTATCCCCAGCCGCATCGCTGATCACGACCGAGTTCTCCAGTTGCGTGCCGTTATACAGCGGCGTCGCGACAGTGACGACCACCTGATAGGAGCCGCTGGTCACCGGCGTGACCTCGCCCAAAGACCACGTCACCGTATGATCCGCCGGGTTGTACGCGCCTCCATCCGTGGCGCTCACAAACGTCACGTCCGCGGGCAGCGTGTCGACGATCAGCACACCGTGGGCATAGGCATTCCCGCCGACGGTCCAATCGATCGTATAGGTCAAGGCGCCGCCGGCGTCCACCGGGTCCGGCGCTGCCGTCTTGTCGATCTCGAGCTCGACCGCGGCGGTCACGGTCGTGTCATCGGTGTCGGAGTTATCCGTCAGGTCCAATTCACCGGGGGTCGTCGTGCTGATCACCACTGCGTTGGTGAAGGTGTAAGTGCCGGCCTCCAGCACCGGCGCAACCTGCACGATGGCCGCCACCTGGCCCTGCTGGCCCACCGCCACGGTGCCCAGCTCCCACCGCACGGTGTGGGTTGCCGGATCATAAACGCCGCCGCCGGTCGCGCTCACGAAGCTCACATGCTCCGGCAGCGTATCGACGATCACGACGCCATCGGCCGGGCCGTAGCCATAGTTCTCATAATCGATCGTATAGGTGAGTTGATCGCCAGGCGCCGCCTGATCCACGCCGTCGGTCTTGGTGATCCTGAGCTCGGGGTTGTACAGCGGGATGGAGAACTGGCCGAAAAGCGCGCCGCTCTCGCCGGTCTCCTCCACGTTGGCTGCACCCGTCTTCTCCGACTCGCCCTGCATCACCAGCCAGGTCGCGCCGGCCGGGATCTTCACCGTCAGCTTGATGAACGACCACTCGGCCCGCACGAAACCGCCCGTGTTGGGCGTGGGGCCGATCCCGTCGGTCCAACCCGTCAACGACGTGACTGGCGCCTTCCAGGTCGTGTTTTGGCAGGAAGCTTGATCGAACCCGTTTTCGACCACGCGAATGCCGCCGTTGATGCCGACGGGCGGGTCAGCAAAGTAATAGACCAGGGACGTGGGCGGCGCACCCGTGCCGGTGGCAGCCCACAGGTTCTCCTGGCGGCAGGGATGGGTGTGATCCGTCCCGGCATGGTGGAGCCAGACGGTTGCCTCGCGATCGACCGGGGCCGGCGGGAAGGTGTAGGTGAAGGCATCGGTCGTGCCCTCATTAATCGCCGCGCGCCGCTCCCAGTAGTAATCCATGCTGTCCAGCAGTTCCACCTGGTTCAGGCGGACGCAATTGCCGGTGTTGTAGACGACCACCAGCGCGATGCCGTTGCGCCGCTGGGCCGACGGACTGGCCCCCCAACCGGTGACGTCGAACTCGCCGTAGCCCTGGGAGACCAGGTTGGCCCCACTGGGACCCACATCCGCGCGCCACATATACCAGATCGGGTCGTTTGCTCCCAGATTCTTCGTGTCCACCAGCGCGCCGGTTATCGGGACACCGTTGACCACCAGGTCGCTCTGGTTGGGTGAACCCGAGGCGCCGATGTCCTCGGTGCCGATCCAGGTCAAGTACGCGTCGACGACAGGGCCCGGCACATCGATCGACAACGAATAGGGCGTGTAGCCGGACCACATGCCCTGCCCGCTGGTCACCACATCATAGCAGCCGTACTTGGGGTAGCCGGGCACCCGATTGTGGGGCGCGCCCTCTGCGAAGGCGGCGCCGGACGCGGTCAAGGTCATTGTCAGGACCAGGACCAGCAACAATACCAAGGGAAGTATCTTGCGTGGTTGAGATATCGAAGACATACTCCTCCTCCATAAATGGTGTACTTACGAGTCGAGCTGACGCGGAATCCAACGCTTGCAGGTGATCAACCCTGGCCGCTGGCCAGGTGGGCCGGCGCCAGGATAATTGACCCAGGCCGCGCAGGAAAGAGGGCGAAGCGGAAACAACTCGCGAGACCCCGAGGACACGCAAGGGGACATCCGAATCCAGCACGACTGAGCTATCCTGGACGAAATAAAAGACAAGAGGCCGCCTCCGCTGGAAATCTCACAGAGATACTCAGTGGACCATCAGAGAACGCGCACATTATAGCATTGACTTGCAGGCATGTCAACGCCTTCACAAAGGCAAAACCATGACACTTCTGTCATACTCCGATCCTGCGAGCAGTTTTGACATCAAGGCGCGCCTGTGATATCTTCGTACCTGACTTGCAGAATCATATCGACGGCGTTTCCGGCAGGTCCAAAGTCGAAACGCCGCGCAGGGGGAGCCAGGTGAGCCTGGCTGAGAGGCTGGCCCCGTCCCGCACCTCGGGGACGATATGCCAACGACCCCATGAACCTGACGGGTAATGCCGGCGTAGGGATGCAAACCAGGCAGCGCAGCGACCCGAAGGGGTCGCTTTTCTGTTAACGGCGAGTGTGTGATGCGGGTTTTCATTGTTGGGGGCAGTCCGGCCGCGCGGCGGCCGATCTGTTTTGCGCCGGGGGCCGGCGATCGCGTGATTGCGGCGGATTTGGGCGCGCAGCATGCACGCGCCTGGGGTTGGCCGGTCCATCTGTTGGTCGGCGATCTCGACTCGCTGCCGCCTGAGGCTGCGGCCGAGGCCGAGGCGGACGGGACGCCCACGCTGAAGGCGCGCACCGACAAGGATGAGACGGACCTGGAGCTGGCGCTGGCGGAGGCGTTGGCAGCCGAGCCCCAGGAGATCATCCTCTGCGCCGCGCTGGGCGGGCGGACCGACCACCTGCTGGCCAATGTGCTGCTGTTGGCGCGGCCGGATTTGAGCGACCGCGGCGTGCTCCTGGCCGATGGGCCCGAGGTCGTCAGGCTGCTGCGCGGCCCGGGCGCAGCGCGCGAGCCGGTGCGGCTGGCCCTGACAGGAGCGCCGGGTGACCTGGTGACGCTGCTGCCGTTCGGGGGCGACGCCGTGGGCGTGAGCACGCGCGGGCTGCGCTACCCGCTGCGAGACGAGACGCTGATTGCCGGCCGGACGCGCGGCGTGAGCAACGTGCTGACGCAGTCGCAGGCCGAGGTCGTGCTGGGGCACGGCATGCTCTTGGTGATCCAAGTCAGTACGCAGATCCATCCTGCCCTTTGAGGCAGTCCGACGACTCGATAGGGAGGCTGAAGATGAAAACCACGCGATCCATTGCGGTGATCCTGACGTTGATGGTGATGCTGGCCGGGTGCGTTGTGACGCCCACACCGGCGAGCGCCCCAACGCCCACGCTGACTCACGAACCGGGACCGCCTGATACACCCGTCGCGGCGCCCACTGCATCCGAGGCCGGAACCCCCATGCCGGCCGCAGGGCGCACGGTGACGGTGATGACGCACGACAGTTTCAGTGTGAGCGAAGCGGTGGCGGCCGCGTTCCAGGCCCAATGCGGCTGCGCCGTGCAATTCCTCAAATCGGGGGACGCGGGCCTGGCGTTGAACAAGGCGATCCTGAGCAAAGGCAACCCGCTGGCCGATGTCTTCTTCGGCGTGGACAACAGCTTCTTGAGCCGCGGCCTGGCCGGCGATATCTTCGAACCCTACGCATCTCCCATGCTGGCAGGGATCGCGGATGAGCTAAAGCTGGACCCCAGCAACCGCCTGCTGCCGGTCGATTTCGGCTATGTGGCGATCAATTACGACAAGGCCTACTTCGACGATAACGGGATCCCGCTGCCCACCTCGCTGCGCGACCTGACTGACCCGGCTTACGATGGCCTGCTGGTGGTGGAAAACCCGGCCACTTCTTCGCCGGGCCTGGCTTTCCTGCTCACGACGATCGCCGCTTTCGGGGAGACGGGGAGCTACACCTACCTGGACTTCTGGCGCGAGCTGCGGGACAACGATGTCTTCGTCGCCGATGGCTGGCAGGACGCGTACTACGGCCAGTTCAGCGGCGGCAGCGGCGAGGGCGACCATCCCCTGGTGGTGAGCTACGCCACCAGCCCGGCCGCCGAGGTCTTCTTCGCCGACCCGCAGCCGGACGAGTCGCCCACCGGCAACCTGTTTCTGCCCGGCGGCAGCTTCCAGCAGGTTGAGTTCGTCGGCATCCTGCAAGGTGCGCGCGAGCCCGAGCTGGCGCGGCAGTGGGTGGACTTCATGCTGGGCGAGGTCTTCCAGGCCGACATCCCGCTGCAGATGTGGGTCTATCCGGCGCGCGCTGAGACGGTGCAGCCTCCGGTCTTCACCGACTTCGCCCAGGTGCCGCCCGATCCGGTCACCCTGCCACCGGCACAAATCGAGGCCGGCCGCGAGAAGTGGCTGGTGGCGTGGACGGACGTGGTGCTGAGATAGCACAGGGGGACATGCCTTGACGCAGCGGGCCGGCGCAGCTTCGCTCACGGAGGTACGATGACGGTTGAGGTGAAACGCGCCAGGCGTGCCCGTTCCCTGCCCTGGCACGCGGCGCTCTTCATCCCCGCCCTGGCCTTTCTGGGGATCTTCTTCTTCTATCCCCTGGCGGCGGTGCTGGTGAAGAGCTTCGCGGCCGAGGGCCGGCTCAACCTGGCGCCGGCGGCCAGCCTGTGGCGTGAGCCGTACTTCGGCCGCGCCCTGTGGTTCACCACCTGGCAGGCCACGGCCTCCACGGCGCTGACGTTAGCTCTCGGCATGCCGGCGGCCTTCGTCTTCGCGCGCTACCGTTTCCCCGGCAAGAGCCTGCTGCGCAGCCTGACCACCATCCCGTTCGTGATGCCCGCCATGGTGGTGGCCACCGCCTTCACCGCGCTGCTGGGGCCGCGCGGCCTGATCAACAGCCGGCTGATGGATTGGCTCGACCTGAGCCAACCGCCCATCCGCCTGCAGCAGACCATCTGGCTGATCCTGTTGGCCCACGCGTTCTACAACACCACGGTCATCGTGAGGATCGTCGGAGGATTCTGGGCCAACCTGGACCCGCGACTGTCGGAAGCGGGCCGCGTGCTGGGCGGCGGCCGCGCCCGCGTCTTTCGCGAAATTACCCTGCCGCTGCTGCTGCCGTCCGTAGCCGCGGCCAGCCTGCTGGTGTTCCTGTTTTGCTTCACCAGCTTCGGTGTGATCCTGGTGCTGGGCGGGCCGCGCTTCGCCACGCTGGAAGTGGAAATCTACCGCCAGGCCGTGACGCTGTTCAGGCTGCCGGAGGCGGCGGCGATCAGCCTGGCGCAGATGATCCTCACTTTCGTGGTGATGGCCGTGTATACCCGGGCGCAGGGGCGCGCCGCGCTGCCTTTGAACCTGCGGCCCGCCGCCTCTACCGCCGTGCTGCCCAACACGCTGGGGCGGGCGGCCCTGGTAGCCGCCACGGTGGTCGGGCTGCTGCTGTTCCTGGTCGCGCCGCTGGTTGCGCTCGCCGGCCGCTCGCTGGCCGCCGATAACCTGCTGCGCTACTACCAGGAGTTATTCGTCAACCGCACCGGCTCGATCTTCTTCGTGCCTCCCGTGACGGCCATCCGCAATAGCCTGATCTTTGCGCTGCTGACGACCGGGCTGGCGCTGCTCCTGGGCACGCCGACCGCCTTCATGTTGGCGCGGACGCGGGGCAGGTTCGGCCGCCTGCTGGATCCCGTGGTGCTGCTGCCGCTGGGCACCTCAGCGGTGACGTTGGGCTTCGGCTACCTGTTGGCGCTGGGCCGGCCGCCGCTGAACCTGCGCGCTTCACCGGTTCTGGTGCCCATCGCCCACACCCTGGTGGCGTTCCCGTTCGTGGTGCGCACGCTGCTGCCGGTGTGGCGCGGGCTGAACCCGGCCTGGCGCGAGGCGGCGGCCGTGCTGGGCGCGTCACCGTGGCGGGTCTGGCGCGAAGTGGAGCTGCCTATCATCGCACGCGCCCTGCTGGTGGCGGCCATCTTCGCGTTCACGATGAGTATGGGGGAGTTCGGCGCGACGCTGCTGATCGCACGGCCCGAATACCCCACCATGCCGCTAGTGATCTTCCGGCTGCTCGGCCAGCCCGGCGCGCTCAACTACGGCCAGGCGCTGGCCATGAGCACGCTGTTGATGCTGGTCTGCGCGGCCGGCTTCCTGTTGATCGAGCGCTTCAGGATCGGCGAGGCGGAAGAGTTTTGAGGTCCAGGGTGGGAGGTCGGATGTTAGAGGTGTCTCACGTCGCCAAGAGCTATCCGAGGCTGCCGGTGCTGAAAGAGGCCAGCTTCAGCGTGGACGAAGGGGAGATCGCCTGCCTGCTGGGGCCGAGCGGCTGCGGCAAGACGACGCTGCTGCGGATCGTCGCGGGCCTGGAAACGCCGGATGCAGGGAGCGTGCGGATCGACGGGCGTGACATCACCGGCGTCCCCACACATCGCCGCAACTTCGGCTTCATGTTCCAGGACTATGCGCTCTTCCCCCACAAGGATGTGGCCGCGAACGTGGCCTTTGGGCTGCGCATGCAGGGACGCCCGCCGGCCGAGGTCGCCGAACGGGTGCGCGAGACGCTGGCGCTGGTGGCGCTCAGCGGCTACGAGGCGCGCCGCGTCGTCGAGCTTTCGGGCGGCGAGCAGCAGCGCGTCGCGCTGGCCCGCAGCCTGGCGCACCGGCCGCGGCTGTTGATGCTGGACGAGCCGCTGGGCGCGCTGGACCGCGCGCTGCGCGAGCAGCTCATGAACGAGCTGCGCGCCATCCTGAAGCGCGTCGGCGTCACCGCGCTCTACGTGACCCACGACCAGGAGGAGGCTTTCGCCGTGGCCGACCGGGTGCTGATCATGCGGGCGCGGCCGGAAGCGGGCGAGGGCGGCTGGATCGAACAGGACGGCACGCCGGCCGAAGTCTACCGCCACCCCGCGACCCCGTATGTGGCGCAGTTCCTGGGCTTCAAGAACCTGCTGGCAGGGACCGTCGTCTCAAGCGCTGGAGCGAGCGCACAGGTGGACACCGCCCTGGGCCGCCTGGAGGCCGGCGACGTGCTGCAAGCGCCTGCACCGGGCAGCCCCGCCACCGTGCTGATCCGGCCCGAAGCCGCGGATATCCGGCCGACCGCCGAGACCGGCCCGAATATCGTGGCCGGGCGTTTGATCGAAGCCTCGTTCCGGGGCAGTTATTGCCTGATCCGCAGCGCACACGCGGCCGGAATCCAGCTCACCTGCGAAGCATCAGCCACCGACGCGGATCTGCCCCGCGCCGGCGAGGCGATGGCGCTACGGTTGGACCCAACGGCCATCACTTTACTGCCCTAGACACCGCAGGCCGAACGGGCGTTCTGTAAATTTGACAGGGCTAAAGTTTAGCGGTATGATGTCCGTGCAGTTCGGACTGTGAACTGCCAGCACAAGACATTGATTCTCGCCGAATCAGAAGGGAGTACACGCACATGTATCAGAAGACTATGGTCATCGGGCATCTCGGGCGGGACCCCGAAATGCGCTACACCCCAACAGGCGTCCCCGTCACCAGCTTCAGCGTCGCAACCACTCGGAAATGGACCAACGCCAACGGTGAGCAGCAAGAGAAGACCACCTGGTTCCGGGTCACCGCGTGGCGCAAGCTTGGCGAGCTCTCAGCACAGTATCTCAAGAAGGGCCGGTTGGTGTTGGTCGAGGGCGACATCGACGCTTCAGCCTACACGGACCGCGAAGGGAGCGCCCGCGCAAGCCTGGAGCTCACCGCGACCAACATCCGGTTCCTGGGTGGCCGCGGCGAAGGCGGTGAGGGCGTGCCAGGCGGGCCTGCGGGCGGCGCCGATGACTTCCCGGTTCACGAGGACGATATCCCGTTCTAAGACCGCAAGCGGATCCAGACAAAACTGGCTCTGACCGGTCTCCCGGCCAGAGCCAGTTTGCTTCAGGCGTCCGCACGACCCACGCTACAGCTTCGCCATCACCTCTTCCAGCGCCGCGCGGCCTGGCCGCAGCTTCTCATCCGGCAGGTAGGCAAGCGGCATCTCGGTGTAGTGCAGCAGCTCGTGCAGGTCGGGCCGCTCCTCCTGGTTGATGTAGATCAGGCCGGTGAGGAACTGCTGGCGCTGCCGGGCCTCCTCCAGCGTGCGGAAGGCGTTCAGCTTATCGGTCGGATCATAATCAGGGTCCAGCTTCTTCAGCACGACGCGCGAGCCGTCGTGCATGGCCACCGACATTTCCCCTTCGTAATAACCGATGTTGATCTCCTCGTAGTTCGGGATGAAGTTCAGCTCATTGAGCGGCGTCTCCTTCTGCTTGCCCCAGGAATAACTCTTGGTGGAATCATCGTGGTTGTTGAACGTGACGCACGGGCTGATGATATCGAGCACGGCGATGCCGCGATGGCTGAACGCCGCCTTGAGCAGCGTCTCCACCTGCCGCGGGTCGCCGGCGAAGCTGCGCGCCACGAAGGTCGCGTTGGCCGCCAGCGCCTCCAGGCAGATATCCAGCGGCGGCAGGTTGTTGATCCCCGCGTATTTCAACCGCTGGCCCAGGTCGGAGGTGGCGCTGAATTGGCCTTTGGTCAGGCCGTAGACGCCGTTGTTCTCCACGATGTAGACCATCGGCACATTGCGGCGCACCGCGTGCTTGAACTGGCCGGTGCCGATGGATGCCGTGTCGCCGTCGCCGCTGACGCCGATCACGATGAGGTTGCGGTTGGCGACCGCGGCGCCCGTCGCCACAGCGGGCATGCGGCCGTGCACGCCGTTGAACGCGTGGCTCCAGCCCAGGAAGTAGGCCGGCGACTTGCTGCTGCAGCCGATGCCGCTCATCTTGACCACCTGCGTCTGGTCCAGGCCCAGCTCCCAGGCGACGTTCATGATGCGCTGGCCGATGGTATCATGGCCGCAGCCCTTGCAGAGGGTGGAGGGCGCGCCCTTGTAGACGGACTTCTCCAGGCCCAGGTTGTTCACTTTGCTGCCCACCGCCCTGGTGGGGTTGTCTGCTGTGACGCTCATATCGATACTCCCTTACAGACGCTGTTGGACCTGTTCGGCGATCCAGGCGGCGGTCAGCGGCAGCCCATTGCAGCGGGCCACCGATATCAGCTCTTCGCCGCACTCCGGCTCCTCGGAGAGCAGGATCTGGTGCAACTGGCCGTCGTGGTTGTTCTCCACCACGAAGATCCGGTCGTAGCCGCGCAGGAAGGCGCGCACCGTGTTGTTGATGGGCAGGGCGCGCAGGCGCAGGTAGCTGGTCGCGATCCCGGCCGCAGCCAGCAAGTCGCGCGCCTCGACGATGGCCGGATGGTTCGAGCCGACGCTGATGATGCCGACCTTCGCCCCCGGCGTCTCGTCCACCACAGGCGCGGGCACCAGGTCGCGGGCAGTGTCGAATTTGCGCGCCAGGCGGTCCATGTTCTGTTCCCAATCCTCGGGGCGTTCGCTGTAGGTGGCGTACTCGGTGTGGCCCGTGCCGCGGGTAAAGTAGGCGGCTTCGGGGAGCGGCATGCCGGGCAGGGTGCGCCAGCCGATGCCATCGCCGTCCACATCCTTGTAGCGGCCCCACGTCCCGCCCAACGCCTTGAGCTGCTCGACCGTCAGCACCTTGCCCCGATCCAGCGGCTTCTCGGGGTACTCGAACTTGTCGCTGGCCCACACGTTCATGCCCAGGTCCAGGTCGCTGAGGACCATCACCGGCGTCTGCAGGCGATCGGCCAGATCGAGGCTGACGTGGCCGAATTCGAATGCCTCCTTCGGGTCGGCCGGGAAGAGCAACACATGGCGCTTGTCGCCGTGGCTCAGGTAGTAGGCCGCGGAGATATCGCCCTGAGAGGTGCGCGTGGGCAGGCCGGTGCTGGGGCCGATGCGCTGCACGTCCCAGATCACGGCAGGCACCTCGGCAAAATAGGCCAGGCCGACGATTTCACCCATCAGGTCAAGGCCCGGCCCGGAGGTGGCGGTCATCGAGCGCGCGCCCGCCCAGCCCGCGCCGACCACCATCCCCAGGGCCGCCAGCTCATCCTCCGCCTGAATCACGGCGAAGGTGGCCTGGCCGGTCTCGGCATCGGTGCGCAGCTTGGGCAGGTACTTGTGCAGCGCATCCACCACGCTGGAGGCCGGCGTGATGGGATACCATCCGACGAAGCTGACGCCGCCGAAGATGGTGCCCAGCGCCGCAGCGGCATTGCCGTCCACCAGGATCATGTCCTCGTTGAAGCCGGCCATGCGTTCAACGCGGTATGGATCGGTCTTGACCAGGTTGGCCACCGCCCACTCGTGCGCGCGGCGCACCATGTTCATGTTGAGATCGATCGGCTTCGGCTTGCCATCGAAGCTCCACGCGACGGCGGCTTCGATCTCGGCCATGTCGATGCCCAACAGATGCGTCAGCACGCCGACGTAGACCATGTTGGCGATGTAGTCCCGCAGCTCGAACGGCAGGTTGGCCTCCTTGACCATCTTGCTCACGGGCACGGCGTAATAGGTCACATCGGGCCGCCGCGCGGCGATGGGCAGGGAATCGTCGTAAACCACCATGCCGCCCTCGGCGACGTTGGCCATGTCCTCGGCCACGGTGCGGCCATTCATGCACACCGCGATCTCGTAAGGGTCTTTGCGGGCCAGGTAGCCGTCTTTGCTCAGGCGGATGACGTACCAGGTCGGCAGGCCCTGGATGTTGCTGGGGAAGAGGTTCTTGCCGTTGACGGGAATCCCCATCTTGAAAAAGGCGCGCAGCAGCACGCCGTTGCTGGACTGGCTGCCCGATCCGTTGATGGTCGCGATGTTAAGCGAGAAGTCGTTGACCACCGCCGGCCGCGCGGTGGCGGGGGGTGGCGTCTGTTGAGAGTCCTCGTGAGGGGGCTTCGTTGCCATGCTCATGCCGCTTCTCCTTGGGTGTCACTGATCGTGAAGGGCAGTATAGCAGACAGGCGCGGGTAAGACAAGTAGTCCAGGCCCCGCAGTGCCGCGTCGCCGCCGATTGTAGGCCGCCCTGCTTTCTCCGCGCCCGCGGGGTGTATAATGAGTCCATGATGCAAGCTCAAGGTCGATCTTTCAACCTTGAGCCTTAAGCCTTCAACCGTGTGCGAGGAGATTCTAATGGCGAAAACAATCGAAGTTCCTGAGAACGTCCCGGCGGTGGGCAGCCCGGCGCCCGATTTTGAACTGCCGGCCGATGACGGCGCGCTCGTGCGCTTGAGCGACCTGCGCGGGCAGCGCGTGGTGCTCTACTTCTACCCCAAGGACGACACGCCCGGCTGCACGACGCAGGCGTGCGGCTTCCGCGACAACTACGTGGAGATCAACGAGCAAAACGCGGTGGTGTTCGGCATCAGCCCGGACGGGGTGAAAAGCCACGTCAGATTCCGCAGCAAGTTCGATCTGCCGTTCCGGCTGCTGGCGGATGAGGAGCACAAGGTGGCCGAGCTTTACGGGGTGTGGGGGGAGAAGAGCATGTACGGCAAGAAGTACTTCGGCATCATCCGCTCGCACTTCGTGGTGGATGAGGCGGGGAAGATCGCCGACGTGCAGTACAACGTCAGCCCGACCGTCAGCGTGGAGAGCGCGCTGGCTGCGCTGCGGCTGGGGTAGGGTTCGGGCGGTTGGAAACCGCGGCAACCATTGCGAAGTCCACCTACGTGGACTGAGTTCTATCGGTGACTGCTTGAGTCAAAAGGGGACGCAGATCTATCTGATTTGCCTGATTCGTTATCAGGTGAATCAGGCCGAGCTGCGGCCAGAAGTTACTTGCTGCAGGCCGGCCAGCAGGCCCAGGGCCATCCAGAACGCGATCCCCGGCTTAGAGCCGAGCGCCAGCGCATCGGTCAGGCCGTACACGTGCAGCCCGGCCAGGCCGGCCAGCAGCCCGAGAGCCAGCGCCCGCGTCAACGGTGATCCCTGCCGCGGCGGCGCCTGTCGCGCCGTGCGCCACCCCAGCGCGGCGGCCACCCACAGCAGCGCGAGGTAGGCGATCAGCCCCGGCAGCCCTACGTCCAGCGCCACCTGCAGGAAGATGTTGTGCGCGTGCGCGATGTCGACATCCGGGCCGATGGTGAAGAGGGGATAGAGCAGGTTGACCACCCGGCGAAACGCGCCCAGGCCGACCCCGGTGAACGGGAAGTCCTGGATGGCATAGAGCGCGCGGGACCAGATCTCGATCCGGCCTGCGAGGGAAATCTGGCTGAGACCATCGAGCGTGCCCGGTGCGCCGGCCGGCCCAGCCGCGGGGCCAAGCCCCAAAATCCCTGAGCCCAGGATGATCGGCGCCGCGACCAACGCGACAACCCCGACGGCCAGCAGCACACGCGCGGCCAGCCTCAACGGGGGCCGGCGGCTTGTCAAGCCACCCAGGAGCGCAAACGCGGCCAGGGCCGCCGCGGCGCCAAGCCAGCCGCTGCGCGATTGGGTCAACAGCAGCACGCCGCCGCAGGCCGCCAGGCCCGCCAGGCCGGCCAGCGCCGGCCCGCGGCGGCCCTCCCGCCAATAACCCAACGCCAACGCGAGGCAGAAGGGCAGGTAGAGCAACAGCGCGCCGGCCAACTGGTTGGCGTTCACCCCCGCGTCCGGGGCGCCGGGCAGGTCGGTGAGAAGCCGGGGCAGGCGCTGCACCAGCGGCCGGAGGGGCGCGAACTTAGCGGACCAGGACGCACCCAGGCTGCCGACCGCCGTAATGCCCGCGCCGGCGGCGGCGAACGCCGCGAAGCCCCACCCCAGGGTGCGCCGGTCGCGGATGCCCAACGCCAACGCGCGAAACGCCAGCAGCCCCAAAACGATGCCCATGAGCTTGGGCCACGAGAGGTCGGCCGCGGCCGAGGCCCACCAGGCGACCGGCAGCGTCAGCGCGAACAGCAGCAGCGCGGCATCGAACGGCGTCGCGGGCCACAGCTCGCCGGCCGCGGCCCAGCGGGCCAACGCCAGCAGCGCCAGCAGCGCCAGGGCGGCCGCGGTCCAGCCGGGCCGCACGGTGGGGAACAGCAGCAGCGGCGCGGCCAGCAGCAGCGCCAGCGGCTCGGCGATGGCGAGAATGGGAACCAGGGGCTGAAGCTTACTTCGGAAACCGATCATTTCAGGTAAATCAGGCAAATCCGCGTCCTCCCTCCGTCCCACCCTCACCGCGACCGCCGGAAGGCGACCAGGCCGGCGCGGATGAAGCGCCAGCCGTAGTAGGCCGGCGCCAACCAGCGCGAGCGCGCGGCGTACCGGTGCTGGATGTAGGCCCACGGCGGGAAGAAGATCTCGCGCACATAGCGCAGCCGCGCGCGCCAGCCGACGGCGCCGCGCAGACGCTGCCAGAAATTCGCCCAGATCGGCAGGTCGCCGGCCTGCGCCGCGGCGAGGTAGCGGGCCTCATCACCGGCCGGCGAGACGGGCGCCAGGGCCTGCCGAGCTTGTTCGGGCAGGAACGCGCCGAACCCGCTTTCAGCCTGGGCAAGCCAGTAACGCAGCGCTGCGGCCAGGTGCAGCGCGGCGGCGCGCTCCACCAGCCCGGCCCAATCCCAGGCCGCCCCGTAGCGCTGAACCAACAGCCGCAGGTCGAACAGCCAGATCAGTTGCGGATTCTGGTTATGATGGAGCAGCAGGTGCGCGCAGGCGTAAAGAAGCTGGTCGGCCGGCTCGAGCACCCATGCCGAGGACTCGCCCAGGGCCGCGAGCCGCGCACGCGAGAGCCACTCGCGCGCGTTCACGTACCGCATATAGCCGGGATCGTGAACGAGCTCCCAATGCGCCTCGATCATCACCGCCTGCCCGTTCCCGAGGTCGCGCTGCACGTTCAGATGGCTCGGATACGCCAGGTGATCGTTGATCCCCAGGCTTAAAACATCCTGGTAGCCCTGCCGCAGGAGCACCTGCTGCACGGCCGGAATCTGCGATCGCTCGAACAGCAGATCGAGGTCCGAGACCGGCCGGGTGGCCGGCGCGGGGTAGAGCGTGCTGCTGAGGGCCATCCCCTTCAGGACCACGGGCCGGATGCCCAGCGGCTCCAGCTCGGCCAGCAGGTCGCGCAGCGCGGCCGAAAGCAGGGCATGGTGCGCGGCCGACGCGTAGTACTCCTTGCGCAAGACGGCCGCGGCATCCGGTGCGCATTGGGCCAGGAGCGCCGCCTCCCGCAAGCGGTGGAACGCCAGCGGCGCAACTCCCTGCGCAACCAACCAGGCGATCAAAGAGGCATCCAGGCTGTGCGCGGTCAGCCAACCATGCAACTCATGCGGCCCATCGCCCGCCAACGCCCGCACGAATGCCGCGCGCTCGCCTCCGCCCTTCAGGCCTTCAGCCTCAGTTTTCAACCCGATACTCCGGCGCCAACACGGCCAGCGCGCGGCGCACCGCGGCCGCGTCCTCCCCCTCGGCCGCCGCGGCCACGCCGGCCAGCCCGGCAGCCAGGACGTCGCGCTCCGGCAGCCTGGTTGTGCCGTTGAGACAAACAAAGATCTTGTCGTGCTGCGTGCGTTCGAATGCTTCGCTCGCGTCGAACAGCTCCTCGTACAGCTTCTCGCCCGGCCGCAGCCCGGTGTAGCGAATCTCGATATCGCGGTCCGGCTCCAGGCCCGAGAGCCGGATCAAGTCGCGGGCCAGGTCCGCGATGCGCACCGGCTCGCCCATGTCCAGCACGAACACTTCGCCGCCCCGGCCCAGCGCGGCCGCCTGCAGGACCAACTGCACCGCCTCCGGGATAGTCATGAAGTAACGGCGCATTTCGGGGTGGGTCACCGTCACCGGGCCGCCGGCCGCGATCTGCTTTTGGAAGACCGGCACCACGCTGCCCCGGCTGCCCAGCACGTTGCCGAAGCGCACCGCCGCGAACGCGCGGCCCGTGCGCTGCGCCGCGTCCTGCACGATCTGCTCGGCCACACGCTTGGTCGCACCCATCACACTGGTGGGGTTCACCGCCTTGTCGGTGGAGATCAACACGAAGTGCTCGACCCCGGCAGCGACCGCCGCGTCCACCAGGCAGCGAGTGCCCAGCACGTTGTTGGTGACCGCGTCCTCGACGTTGTCCTCCATCAGCGGCACGTGCTTATGTGCGGCCGCGTGGAAGACGATCTCGGGACGATGCTGGTTGAAGACCGCGTGGATGCGGTCGGGGAAGCGGATATCGGCGATGACGGGCGTGATTTGCGATTTGCGATTTACAATTTGCGATTGCGGATTTGACTCCTGACTCCTGCCCCCTGCTTCCTGACCCCTGTCCCCAGTCTCCTGTCTCCTGTCTCCCGTCCTCAATTCGTTGTAGATCTCAAAAATGCTGTTCTCGCCGTGGCCCACCAGGACGAGGGACGCGGGCTCGCAGCGCAGGATCTGACGGCACAGTTCCGAGCCGATAGAGCCGCCCGCGCCGGTCACCAGCACGCGGCGGCCGCGGATCAGGGCAGCAACCCCCGCGGCATCGATGTGCACGGGCGCGCGGCGCAGCAGGTCCTCGATCTGCACGTCCCGGATGTGGCTGATCTTGACGCTGCCGTCCAGCAGCTCGTAGACGCCGGGGATGATGCGAGTGCGCACGCCGGCCGCGTCGCAGGTGGCAACGATCTCGCGGATCGCTGCACCCGCGACGCCGGGCATGGCGATGATCACCTGATCGATCCGCTGCGCGCGCACCAACTCGGGGATCGCGCGGCACTCCCCCAACACCCGAACCCGCTGAATCAGCACCCCCTGTTTGGCCGGATCGTCGTCCACGAAACCCACCGGCATCAGGCCGGTCTGCGGGTTCGCTCGCAGCTCGCGCAGCACCATCGCGCCCGCCTCCCCCGCGCCCGCGATCAGCACCCGCTGCAAGGCCTGGGGCGCCATGTTGGCCTTGGTCAGGCGCCCGCTGTTTTGGGTCCATATTTGCAGTGCAAGCCGCGGCGCGGCGATGGCCACCGCCGCCACAAAAAGATCGATCAGAGGGATGGAACGCGGCACCGGCGGGAAGATGAGGGAGGAGGTTGCCGTCTGGATCACCAGGAAGATCGCGCCCTGGGCCAACACGCCCAGCGAGACCCCGCCGGCAAGCAGCACGAGCTCGTCGATCCCCGCGTAACGCCAAAGGCGGCTGTAGAATCCCAGCGCGGCAAGGATGGGGATCTTGATCAACGGCGCGGCGAGCGCGTAGATCAGCATCGTATGTAAATAAGGCGCGAGCTGCGCCTGGTTCAAGCGCAGCCCAAACGCCAGGAAGACGGCTACTGGCAGCAGCAGCGCGTCTGCCATGAGCAGATGCCGGTTGCGGATGCTGCGGCCGGCGCGCATGAGAATAGAAGATGCTGTCATGTGAGGGGCGTCTTGAAATCAGGGACTACTACGTCTCGCCTGCCACGCGGTCCTACCAGAGGGTGGTAACCACGTAGCGCGCGATGAGCGGGTCATCGGTCACAAACGCAAGGCTTTCCAATTGGCTTTGAGCCACCAACATCCGATCAAACGGATCACGATGGTGATCTGGCAAGGTAGCCACGTGCAGCGCATGCGCCATTTGAACCGGCAACACCTGGATAGCGTTGATGCGCAGTTGCTCCGCAATGAAGCCTTGCAGATCATCGGGAAGCCTAAGCCGGCCCAGACGGGCCTTGATGGCGATCTCCCAGCCGCTGGCCGCGCTCAAGAACAACTCGTTCCCGGGATCGGCCACGATCTGCCTGGCCGACTCGGAGAGCCGCGGGTCGTTCGTGATCCACCAGAGAAACGTGTGCGTATCAAGCAACGCCTTCATGCTTCGAAGGCCTCCAGGATCTCCTCCGGCAGCGGCGCATCGAAATCCGGCGCAATCCAGATCTGTCCCTGGGCGCTGCCGGGGTGGCGCGCCGGATGCGCGTTAAGAGGCGCCAGGCGGGCGACCGGCTTACCGGCCCTGGCAATGATGATTTCCTCACCCATACTGATGCGCACCAGCAGCTTGGAGAGCTGCGTCTTGGCTTCGTGTACATTCACCACTATCGTCATGGTGCTACCCTCGACGGCGTTCCTGATTCTCATACCAACGGCTTCAGTATAAACTAAGCTCCTAGCTAAGTCAAGTGACGCTACTTCGCAAGCGCTCGAATCACCATCACCACTCGCTCAACGTCAGTCTCACTCATGGCCGTGCCTGAGGGCAAACAGAGGCCGCGCTCGAACAGGTCGGCCGCCACCGCGCCGCCCACGACCTCGCAGCCGGCGAACACCGGCTGCAGGTGCATCGGCTTCCAGAGGGGCCGGGACTCGATATCTTCCGCTTCCAGCGCCAGGCGGATCGCCTCGCGATCCGCGCCGAACTCAGCCGGGTCCACGGTGATGCAGGTGAGCCAGCGGGTGGCGCGACCCCAGGGCGCCTCAGGCATGAACGCAATGCCGGGCAGGTCGCCCAACGCCTGGCGATAGGCCTCGAAGATCTCCCGTTTGCGGCGCACGCGTTCTTCCAACACGCGCAACTGCCCGCGGCCGATCGCGGCCAGGACGTTGCTCAGGCGGTAGTTATAACCGATCTCCGAGTGTTGATAGTGCGGCGCGGGGTCGCGCGCCTGTTGCGCCAGCTTGCGCGCGTGCTCGATCAGCGCCTTGTCGGCCGAGACCAGCATGCCGCCGCCGGAGGTGGTGATGATCTTATTGCCGTTGAACGAGAAGATGCCGGCCCAGCCCAGGGTTCCCGGGGCTCGGCCTGGGGGTTGGGACGCAGATTTACCGGATCTTCCTGATTCTTCCGGCGAATGATCCTGCCCCCAGTACGTTGCGCCCAGCGCCTCGGCAGCGTCTTCGATAACGGGCACGCCGTGGCGCTCGCAAGCGGCCAGGATGGGCGCCATGTCCGCGCTCTGGCCGTAGAGATGCACGGGGATCACGGCCTTGGGCAGCCGGCCGGCCCGCGCCCGCGCGTCCAACGCACCGGCCAGCAGGGCCGGGTCCATGTTCCACGAGGTCCGCTCGCTATCGATGAAGGTGGGCCGGCCGCCCAGGTAGACGACGGGATTGGCGCTGGCCGAAAATGTCAGCGTGGAGACCAGCACCTCATCGCCCGGCCCGACCCCGGCCAGCAGCAGGGCCAGGTGCAGCGCGGCCGTGCCGGCGCTGAGCGCCAGCGCATGCGGCGGCGCACCCGGCGCGCCCACCGCCGCGGCGAATTCCGCCTCGAACGCGTCCACCTGCGGCCCGAGGGGCGCGATCCAGTTGGATGCGAAGGTTTCCTGGACGAATCCCTGCTCCAGGCCGGACATGTGCGGGGGGGATAGATAAAGCCGGGTCATGTTATCCTTTCAGCAGCGGCCTGGCAGGCACGCCAACCAAGCCGAGGTGCTCACACAGACGCAGAGACAACGTCGGATCGCGAACGATATATCGGGAAGTAGCCGCTTTCAACAGGCACACCCTGATAATATGAAGACCACGCCCCGCACAGACGCTCATACTGTTCCGAAAAATGGATGCGCCGGTAGACATGAAATCCAGCTCGCAATGGCGAAAAGCTCGCCTTAAAACGAAAAATGCCATCATCGGGACGGTAGCCGCCGCCGAGGATCAAGCGTTGCTTGCCGGCGCTTTGCGCCCATTGGATTGTCTCGTGCACCACTGCATTGGTCGGGCGGACCTGCTGGAACTCCTGATGTGCACCTCCGAGATAGGAATACACATCCACATCGTCATGAAGATACAGTGTTCCAGCGATCACAGAGCCACGGTACTCGGCCAGCATGAAGCAGGCATTTTCAGGCATAGTTTCGAAGAAGGCCTCGAAATACTCCGGCGCGAAAAAGTACCGCCCGGATGCATCGTTGCGCGCCATCGTATGTTCATAAACGCGAGAGAACTCACGAATGTGATCGGCTGTAGTCGCCTGGAAAATCCGCAGCCCCTCGCGGCTGGCGCGGTTAATGTTCTTACGACATGCGTGGCTATATGACTCAGCCCAAAGTCGCTCAGGGGGCCAAGCCAGGTCCACGTAAACGATCTCTCGATCCAACGACACAAGATCGGTGCAGAGCAGTTGAGAGCGCCAAGACCAGGGATGCAGGTGCGCAAATTCAGTCACGATACTATGATCCCTGCAATAGGCGGAAAACCTGGCCGGAAAATCGAGCCCGGTTGAGCGGTTCCCGCCGCCGACCTGAAGTGGGCCGGTGTATTCGGGGGTCAACGAGTCCCACCATTCATCCGCCAAGCCTTGCGCAAACGGCAACGCCCGAACCGGGCGCAGGAAAAACGGATATGCGACTCGTTCGCCGGCCTCATCCAGAACATACAACCGAGCCTGATAGTCGCTGTGAGCTTCCACAATCCTGGCGAATTCCACGCTGCCGAAAACGCTCATGCGGGCCGGCAGGATGGTCCGCCACTCGTCGGCATCCGCTGTGGTCAACAGCCGTTCAGCGATCATGCGCTCTCCGCAGAAGTCCAGCCAGACAGTCGATCATAGCTTCCAGTTGGTGCGGCTGGATGTCTTGATGAACGGGCAGGTTAAGAATTCGGCGAGCTAACCAATGAGACTCCGGATACACCTGCGAGTCGATCGCCGCGATCAGCGTATGATACAAACTGACCACGCCGTAGCCCTTCTCATTGAGCTCGAAATACAACTCATCTCGCGAACGATCTGTTATGATCACAGGCAGTGTTTGTGGGACAACGCCAAAAGGCAACGCCGGAAAGAGTGGATGGATCTTGCCACGCAGTTGCGGCAACAGCTCCAGCAGCCGTAATGCATTTGCCCGCCGCGCTTCTGCGATCCTCCAAAGGTCATAGATCAAAGGATTGCATTCTAGGGGCTGCTGCAAGGTCGAACGACCCAGCTCTTGAATGGAGACTTCATCAAGAGACGAGTTGAGCAGCAGCAGTCCGCCGTTTCGACACGGGAGCATCTTGTGGAGCGACATAATCGCAGCATCGCCCAAGCGTCCACTGACTCCGCTGATCCAATCCGTATATAACGCATGCGCCTCATCTTCCAGGATCAATGCATCATATTCACGACAGACGCGTATTGCTTGTAATATGCTGGGGTCGGGAAAGCCAAAATAGTGGATAAAGACGACAAGGCGCGGATGAAGCGCTGTGAGCTTTGATGTTAGGTCGTCCAGGTCAATTGCCAGATTGCGCGTCATGCGATAAAAGGCGAATTGTGTACCTGTTTCCTGAACCGGATCAAAGACGCCCGACCCCTCGTTCTTGCTCCACCCTATGTAGGCAGGCAACAGGATCGTATCGTTCGCTGAAAAGCCTAAACCACACAGAAACCCCTTGAACGCTGTACGCGCATTCGGGAATGAAAAGACGCTGCGCCGCATCGTTGCAGGATTCGTTGCGCGTTTGGCTATCACGTGTTTCTCTGGTGAACTCATTTAAGTTGAGTGAGAATTTGATCTAATTCACCTTCCAGACGGTAGCTTCCAAGGACCTGACGAAAACCCAAATCCGCCGGCAAGATGGCCTCTTGCTCGCAGATGCTCAGCAGCAACCGCGAGGGTTCGAGGTGCTTGAGGGAGTGCAAGGCATCTCGGTCGTTAACAAGCGCGGGGGTAGTTGTCCGGAACCACGCTGTGTTCAGGCGGCCAACCGTAAATGACCCGGTGCTCAATGTCAAACCGAACTGCGAGAACCCATAGTGGGAATGGATCACATTTGCTTGCGGCAAACCGATCAGAACCATCCTGGGTGGAAGCGCGCCGGATGGTAGCTCTGTCGCGAGCCAAAGAAACGTTTTGGTTATCTTGTAACCGATGCGCTCGTGAAATTCACGAATCGTGTTACCAAAGAAGACGTCGTGAAACGCTTTTTGGTAACCCTCCGCTTTTCCCAGGAGCAACGCATCCTTCATGAGCCTTTTATAGACCCCTAATCCTCGAGCTGCCTCAGCAGTCGCCATGTAGTTGAGGCAGATTGAATCCACAAATCGTCTGACTTCAACGAATCCCAATAGCTCATCACCACTTACTGCGACCAAGAACAAAGAATCGCCGCCGTGGTCCTGGATTGCAATCAAGTCCTTGATATAGTTACCGCTACCGGGACACCCATATAGAAACAGACTTCGCTGTTCGGGCACGAACGAATCACCGATCAATCTGCTGATTTTTTCGGCATCCTGAACACCCGCCTTTCTAATATACCACTCTTGGGCCATTTTAGTCCTCTCCTTTTTGACTCATAGATCTCTCGATATCCAGATCGTACTTCAGACGAGAGTTGTTATCGCTCACCGTGATGTCTTTGCGTTCGAGCCCGCGCACAACGGTAAGGAAAAGTATCCGCAAATCCAGTTGAAACGTGATGTTTCTGACATACCATACATCCAAGGCGAAACGGTCACTCCATGGCAGGTTGCTGCGGCCGTTAACTTGCGCCCATCCAGTTATGCCCGGCCGCACCGCGAATCTTACGCGCTCTTCATCCGTGAAGTAGGGATAGTATCGCATCAAGAGAGGCCGCGGGCCCACCAGGCTCATGTCGCCGCGCACCACATTCCAGAACTCCGGCAACTCGTCGAGGCTCGTGCTGCGCAGGAGTCGGCCGAAAGCCGTCAGCCGCTCCGCGTCGGACAGCAACTGCCCCTGTGCGTCGCGGCGGTCAGTCATGGTGCGGAACTTGTAGAGGGTGAACGGGCGGCCCTCCAGGCCGGGACGCTCTTGGCGAAACAAGATAGGGGCGCCGAGCTTGAGACGTATGGCAAGCGCCACGATTGCCAGCAACGGCGAAAGCAAGATCACCGCCATGAGGGTGACAAAGAGATCGATCGCGCGTTTGCCGAATCGCAAGTACAACCCTTTTCGTTTCATTCGCTGGCTGATCATTCTGGGAGTCTCCATGCCAAAGCCACCGGCAGGCTCTGCATCGATCCGGATGAACCTCTAGAGCGCAATGCCTGAATCTTGAACTGCCCTCTGATAGAGAGCCATCTGCGCATCCACTATCTTCCGTTCATCGAACAACTCTCTGGTCCGCGCAAGACCCGATCTGCCCATCTGTTGCGCAAGGGCTGGATCTCGGATCAACGTCTCCATCGCTTGAGCTAAGCGCGCCGGGTCTGCGATAGGCACAACAAGCCCAGTGGTTCCATCGACGACGGCCACTTCGTGTCCGCGCGTGGCTGTAGTGATAGCGGGCTTGCCCATGGCCGCGGCTTCGACCGGAATGCGCGGAAACCCCTCGCGGTGGGAAGGCAATATGACGATGTCCATCAATGCAATGAGATCGGGGATGTCTTGGCGATAGCCGGTGAAGATCACGCTGCTCTCAAGCCCTTGCTCTGTAATGCGACGCTTCAACTCTTCAAGCGACTCTTGGTCGCGATCAGTGGCTAGCAAGGCCCCCACGAATAGAAGCTGAGCTGCGTGTCCTCGATTCCGGAGAATCCTGAACGCTTCGAACAGGTCCAGGATGCCTTTATCTCCGACCAGACGGCCGATGAAGCCCAAAACCGGGAGCCCTGGTGTCAGACCGAACTCGCACCGCAGTACTTCGAGCCTGGCTTTGTCCAGGCGGTCTGGATCGAGCCGGGTCAGGTCTACGCCGAATTCATAGCGCAGTGATGCTGCCTTCGTCTCCGGCGCAATATGGTAAGTCACTAAGTCCGTTGAATCTGCATCATTCAAGGTGATGAAAAGGTCGGTCCAGCGTCCCAGCATTCGCTCGCTTGCTAGATACAAAAAGCGCTGCCAGGCAGGGACTTCTTCGACCAGGAAAGACCCTAGCACCGAATGGATGATGACCGGAACACCCGCAATACGGGCTGCGATTCTGCCCACAACGCCCCCCACGGGCGTATAGCTATGGACGATGTCGAAGTGGCCTCGCTTGATGAGGCGATAGAGTTCAATGACGGCTCTCAGATTGCCGGGCGCCAGGGGGTTCCGACGCAGCGACACGAGCGAAACCGGAAGGTGAGACAGCAGCAACTCCAAATGCTCTCCCGCACCACAAGCAAGCTGGACATAGTTGCCCCTTTCGGCCAACCTGGCAGCGAGCGGCAACACAAACCCCGCAGTAGCCGGTATCGTTGTCACCCAAAGGATACGAGCCATCGGCTGAGATCTCCTGAACGAACCGAACGTACGCCCTGATGCGCGCCGAAGCCACAGCGCCGAGATAGATGTTGTTGCGCTCTAGAAGCGCAACTCCATTTCGTACATGCTGACGTAGCTGCCCGGAGAGTATGCTCCGATACGCAAGACGCGCCGCGCGCGCGTGATTTGAAACCCTACACTCTGATAGAGTTCCAAGGCACGCCGATTCTGTTGGACCACGATCAGCCGGATGCCCGATCGATGAGTCGACCTGGCTTGCTCGATGATGAAATGCATCATCTTTCGCCCTAGACCCAAGCCCTGATAGGTATCGGCGATGCAAATGCCGAGCGCGGGAACGGGATGGGTGCTGTTTGCCAGAAAGCCATGTCCGACGATCTGTTCCGCGGTATTGAGAAGCACCCAGTCTTGTTGTACGCCGCGCTGATTAGCCGCGGTAACTGTATGCATCTGTTTCAGATCAAGAAACAGGTACGGGCTGTAAAACGATCTGGATGTTTCTGACAGGCCGCTATAGAATCGAAGTAGCGCGATCTCGTCGCCGGGAACCAGGGGCCGAAGCACGATAGAAACTCCCCCCGCATTGATCGTGTGACCCCGTCGCCCCACACTGGGCGCCTCTAACGGCGTGTCTGTCATCGGCCTGCGTAAACGGCACATCAGGCGCAGCCCCCATCGGATGAGTCCGCGCCTCATGGGAAAAGGTATGATCTGCATACCAAGGGTGATTGCTTCGCCTATTCGCGACATCGGTGATGCAGCCTTTCAATGACCGTCATAGTGGTGTCGTGACAAACGTCATCAGGCCTGGCTACGCAGCCATGACTGAGTCGCTTCTTTCACATGCCGATAGAACGCTGCCCGACGCGCGCGCAAGATATCGTCAAGATACTCTTTGGCCGTCGCCAGGTTTCGCTCGGACATGCGCGCCATCCGCTCCGGATCGCGCAGCACTTGAGCCAGCTTAACGGCCAGTGCGCCAGCATCGCCGGGCGGCACCGTATCCTCAGGCGGGAGCAATTCGGGAATGCCGCCTGCCGTTGAGCCAATACAAGGTAATCCGCGCGCCATCGCTTCGATCATTGCACGGGGTAAGCCCTCGGTCCGAGAAGGTAACACGAAGAGATCGGCCGCGTCCAGCTCATCTCGCACAGCCTGGCCAGCCGGCAGCATGCCGCGAAAAGACACGCGATCGCTGACTCCCAGGTCTTGGGCAAGCTCCTGAAGGGCTGACCGGTATTTGCCGTCCCCCACGATCACAAGCTCGAAGTTGTAGCCGGCCTGGACCAGCCGGGCCAAAGCAGCAATGGCGATGTCGGGCGCTTTGTAATACTGATCAAGGCTGCCCACCAGAATCAGACGAGTACGCCGCGCGCCAGCCATCGCCTGCCGTGCACCGATCGCATCGGCTTCCCTGGGGATATCGGTGCCGGAAGAAAATGCCTGAAACACCCGAGGCGTTTTGACAAGGGCCGACTCCGTGATTTCCACATCCGAAACGGATGCTTGAAGCATCTTGCAAGGGTAACGCCTTTGAAGCGCATCCTGGGTCACGTAGGCGGCGCCCGCAGCATTCCAACACTGGCGCTTTTGTACACGCGTGAACCACCACCGAAAGAAGGGCCGTAGCGGATGTTGGACACCACCGGGTGCGTAGACCTCGTAGGGATCGCCGACCACCTCCACGCCATATGGGTGCTGTCTGCTATGGAGTGACGGCACAGCCAACGCAGCGAGCAAAGACCCGATCCGCGTGATCACAGCAGCATCATCGGGAATGGCCTGTTTCATCACACTGTAGACTTGCGGCGAACGTCGCAGGAACTGCCCAGGGCCAAGGTAGTAAGGAACCGGCCAGAACTCCACATTTTCCCCGTCCGAGCGCACCGCCTTGGGTGGCGGCTCCTCAACTGGGCATACTCTCGCCACCACGCGGAGCCGCTCAAAAACATCAAGATAACGATCCCAGAATGGACGCGCGAAAACACTGTCGGTCCAATACGAGCCGTCCGGCGTCCCATAAAACCGATATTCCGTGGTGACGACCAGCCTCATTGCGCCCGTATCCCCTTCGGACCGCGCCTAGAATTGTTTATCGGGAGAGACTCTCTGGTTGGGCGTCGCAACACGTATCGAGCAACGACAAGCACCAGGCCCGCCAGAAAAATCCAGGCTGGCACAAAGATAAACGAGTTCCGCACTGAGATCATCATGGGCAGCAGCACACCACCAAGTATGGCGAGACCATATGCCGATGCAGATCGATTATTGAGAGTGGCTAGTAGGAGACCCCACAATAGAGCAAAAAGTGCCGCGCCAAAAACACCACCGTTAACGTAACCTTCGGCAGCCACTGAGTAGCCCATGGCTGCACCATACAAAAGACTGATGTGCGTTGCGATAAAGCGGGGTTCTGTCTCTGGGTTCCCTCTCGGGATCCCCAAGACAGCCTCTACCTGGCGGACAATGGGGTACACGTATGTCTTCCCCAAAAACAGACTATTCCCAACTGTATCTATGTAGTTGATCGTCGCGGAGAGAGGTCTGAGACTACCCCCCAACTCAGACATGCCAGCAATCGGGCTTTCAATGGTTGTCAGAGTCTCGCTGCCCTGAACTAACTCGGCCAATCCGTATTGCCGAGTCTGTCTCACAACGCCAATCAGTAGAAGCGCCGCAACCAGAAGAGCCCACAGACTGACGCGCGAAAGTCGAAGCCCGCGTTTTGTAAAAGCAACCCCCAAGACGACTGCGGAGAATAAAGGGCCAGTGCGCGCACCCGCAATGAAGGTGAGTGCGGCCAATGGAAGATAAGTCCACAGCAGGGTTTGTAGAACGGCTTTGGGTGGCTTCCCACCAGCCAAACGCAACACCAGACCGTAGGCTGCAAGCACAACCGACCAAGTGAAGCTATTATGAATCTGGAAAAATTGGCCGTATGACTGGAAAAACACAGCCACTCCGTATCGAAGCAGCGCCAGCCCGAATGTAGCGATCGCCAATGCTTGGACGATCCCTCCAGCAAGGACTAATTCCCTGGCTTGAGGATTGGACGGGCCGTCGAGTGTCCGACGCGAAGGCTCTATCCGAGACGAAACTGTCGTTCCGAAAAGAAAACTTGCAAGGAACAGCAGTGAAACCAGGACCGCCTTTCCGGTCTCTGGATCATATACCCAGTCAATGTTCCAGGGATCATAGCGCTCAATGATGCTTGGCATGACGGATGCCGGAAAGACCATGCCAAAGTGAAACATCCAGAAGACCGCGGCGTAGGCCAAAGGAGCCGACAGCCATTCCAGCCCAATGGACCAGTTAACCAACCAGATGAGAAGAAAGGCGAGGCCTCCACAAAAGAACCAAGTAAGGCGTGCCATTTCGCCCATCTTGAAGTTCACCAGCGTCGCGAGTGCACTTGAGGCAATCATAACGACAAGCAAAATCAGGGAAACAAGGACCGGCCTGCCAGGTCGCTGTAGGCGACGGGCATTGTTTTCGAGTGTAGCGCCTGGTAGCTGCCGGTTTGTGCTAGTCATGGTTTGCTCCGACGAGGGATTCGTAAAGCGCTTCCAACTGCATCACCGAGGCGCCAATAGCGAATCCTCGCTGCTCAAAGGCACGCTGACGTACTGCAGCATTTACCTCACGTCTCGACATGGCAAGAAGCTGTTGGGCCCAATCATGGGGCGGTAAGTCGAGCGACAGAAATGTTGTCAGTTCTGGCACCACGCACGCCTCACGCGTGATGTTCTCTGCAAAGATGGTGGGTAGTCCAGTTGCTTGCGCCTCCAATCCCGCCACCGGCAGTCCCTCATAATGCGAGGGCATCAGGAAGAGATCCATGGCTGAAAGCAGTGCAGGTACGTCAGATCGCAGCCCAGTGAAGGTGAATTTCTCTCGCAGTCCTAATGCCTGTACTTTCTCTTCGATTCTTGGCCTAAGCACACCATCGCCCACCAATACAAAGTGACTGTCAGAATGCAGGGCAATCACCTGTCGTGCTATATCGATCAAGAAAGCATGGTTCTTTTGCGGATCAAAACGTCCGACATGCCCTATCAGAAGCGTCTCAGACGTACACCCCAGTTCAGCGCGTACTCTGTTGCGATCGCTCTTATCAAGATGCGACTCCACCTCAACGCCGCAGTAGATAATGCGCCATCTTGGATCGGACATCCAATTAGGTCCGAAAAGCGCTGCCCCGGCTTCTGTAGACGCGGCTACCCCGGCATTGGCGTATCTCTGGATCCAGTGGTGCATCCAGGCCCGGTAGAAGCGCCTTTGGGGCGTGTCGGGTCGGGCATCTGCAGTGATATGGCTGTGGGCGATGCGACCTTGAATTCCCACCCGGCAAGCCTGCCAGAGGATGTAGCCGCTGAAGAGATGCACGTGACTGTGTACGATATCATATTGACCTTCGTACATCAGTTGCGTAAATCGACGATTGAAACCGAGGAGATCATGCGAGAGCTGACACGCATGTATTTGTGCACCTGATGCCTCGATCTCTTCAGCGTAAGCACCCAATTTGCCACTGAGGCAACAAAAATCAAGCGCGAATCGCCTGAGGTCGATTTGCTTCAAGACGCGCAGGAGCCACGTTTCGACACCGCCGCGGTCCATGCTGCTTATACAGTGCAATACCCGAATTCGTCTTTCCATCACTAGATGACCTTCACAGCAGCCCCATAGCGCTCGAGAGCGTGTACCGCATGAATATTGATGGCCAAGCCGCCTAACAATTGGACAATTGCGGCGATCCCCATCGCTTGAGCTGCGCCCGTCAAACCCGCGCGCGGGATTAGCACGGCGCACGCGGCAGTAAGCACACCCGCCACCCCCGCAAAGAGAGGAAGCTGCACACGGAAGTATCTTGCCGCTGTCATGCTGTATCCCATGAATGAGCCAACGTAGTTAAAGGCTGCGACGATCATCAGCCAAACAAATACGTCTATGTGCTCGGCATAGTCAGAACGGTAGAGCAATGTAAGGACTTGACGTCCCATTGTCACAGCGATGAGCACCCCGAAGGCTCCCAACGCAACTCCGATGCCGACCAGCCGCGACAACAATCGGCGGAACGAGCGATCATCGCCTGTAGCATAGTCTTTTGCCAATCGGGGGGTTGCCGACTGCCCCAGCGCTCCGACAACGGTGTTGCCCACGAGCATGAGATAGGCGAGCGCTGAGAAGTAGCCGAGTTCTGTCTCTCCCCACACGCGCTCCAAGAAGTAACGCGGGATGTTGCTGTTGAGCGAGACGAGCATCATCACCACTCCGAGCGGAATCGCAAGCTTGGTCAGGCGCATGAGTATGCCACTCTGAAAGCGCGGACGGATACGATCAATCCGCCTGGCATTACGCAAGTCGTAGAAGAGCAGCAGCCCCGCCCAGACTGCAGCCATGGCCAGCGCGCCATAGATCACATCACGAGTCAGCCAGGTGATGCCAGCCATTGCGGCCAGAGAAAGCGGCCCCTTGATCATCATTGAGATGGCGATCCAGTCCATGCGCTCGTGTTTTTGCATGAGGCCGTACGCGACATCGCTGATAGCCTCGAAGCCTTTCGCCAGTCCGATGCATAGGATCAGGATGGCGGTCTCACGCCGATACCCTCCCAGCACAACTGCTCCGACAATGATCAGTATCGCCAGCACCGTCATGAGCAGACGAAGCGCGAAATAGTCGCCGAACCGAAAATCATCCTTGGCATCTGTGGCCTGGATAGCTCGCAACTGAAAGTTGGTCAGCATAAACACGGGCGCGGTGACGGCCAGACCCAATGCGAAACGACCCACCGTTTCAGGAGAGCTCAACTTGGCCAGCAGAACGAGAATACCCCACTGAGAGCCCGTATATACTAGGTTGCCGGCGAAGGTCCAGACAAAGTTCGCTCGCAACGACAAGCTGGCCAGGGCATTGGGTACTACTTGCGTTTCGGAATCAGTCACAAGTATAGAATCAAGGGCAGGCAGGCGACTTCAGGGTGCCGACTTTAGGCACAATCTCCTGCAACCGGACATCGTCAAACCAGATCTGGCCTTCTCCCCACGACCTCAGCAACAACTGCATTTGCTGAACCGCTGGTTGGTTGTGACAGCCGATAAAAACAAACGGGCGCCAACCGCCGTCCGTCGCCGGCAGCCACGCATCGAACAAGGTCGCCACCGGATGTCCCAGATAAATCGAACCGAGCTCCTTCGCTCCACCTGTTCGATAGATTCCGGTTAACGCATAAGAACGCTGCGGTGCGATCGACAGCGCATAGGAGCCGTACCGCGCTTCATCATGCGTCACGAGGCCGAAAAAACCAGGCTGGGAGTCTGTCCCTTTCCATAATCCGTCGATACGCGCCGAGAATGCCCCGGCAAACGCAGCGAACGCGTCTGGACCGGCGCCAAACGCAGCCGCTGGTGAGTCCGCTCCATCCCCTGAGGCATAATCCGCCACCCGCCAACCCTCTAGGGTCCCACCCATAATCCGATCGAAGTCCCCTTGAGGCAGCAGATTGGGTCCAAGCTCGAAGTCATCAGGGGGTACGGCTAGCAGATCAGCAATCTCAGTTTGCGGGTTGAAGTCTGTGGGCAAACCAATAAAGCCGCTCTGCGCCAGGTTGCGATTAGGAACACCCGCGAGACCATCGCGCCGCAGCATGAGTTCCCCCAGCAATGCCTGCCACTGTGAGTCGGCAGGCTGCTGGGCAGCCAGCGACTCGATAAGTTGATGGACACTCTCCGCTTCGGGGGCCCGCCAAACCAGGAACCGAGCCACTCTCAATGTCAGCTCGCGATCCCAAAACCCACTGTCACTCAATGCTGCCACGGCCTGACCGGTAGTCGGTAGGAGGCGCCTTTGGATGGGCGCCACTGCATCGATGGAAAACCGCTCAAGTCGTTGGCGGCTGATCGCGGCCATTGGGGCGTTACCCGTCCGCTCTGACCAGATCAGCAGATGCCAGTTGGCATACAGGTCGACCGACCGAAAAGTGATCGCCTGCTCAAGATAGGGCACGGCGTCAAGGAGTGCATCTGCTTCAATCAACGGCTGAGCCAGTTGCAGGTCTGCAAGGGCCAAGGTGTTGCTCAGGTTGCGCGTGTGTTGGATGGATTCCTGAGCATTATAACGCGCCAGTGCTTTCTCCGGCTGGCCAGAGAATATCAGCGAAGTCAGGAGTATCTCGTCGATCAGTGGGTTGGCTGAAGGCGTGTCGGCTGCATGCTCAAGCGCACGTACAGCATGGTTAGGATCACCGACTGCTAGCGCAATGCGCGCTTCAGCTTGTGAGATGGCCAGACTGCCCGGTGACAACGACGAAGCCCTGGCAATGAAAGACGCTGCCTGGATGGCTGCAGGGGTCCCCGCCAGCCCATCAGAGGAAGGAAATGTGCGGCTTTGTGACTCCGCCAAATCACTCAGGCCGGCCAAGAGGGCAATCATGGCTCGATTACTAAGGATGTGAGCGAGAACACTCTTGCCAGGGCTAATAGACACCAGGGCAATGGCCGACAAAAGCAAGATGGGGCAGAGAAAGCGGCGCCTCCACTGCGCTTGCCGGACATCGCCAGGGATGTGCTGCGTCAGAGGGGCGCTCAATCTTGTCTCCGCCTCTGCGAAATAGTCGGCTTGCCTGGCCGCAGACGCCCAACAGTGATGAGGAAGGCATCACAAGGACGGATCAAGAGATGGAGTACAGGCGCCATTATGAAATCTATCTGTCCAGCAAAACAGATCGTGAGGCCGCCAGAGACACAGCTGGTCGGGCTGACGACCCCGCCATCCTCCCGCTCGCCCCTTCACTCCGGCCGCGGCAGGTCCTGGTCGGCCAGGCGGAGGAGGTAGCGGCCGTACTCGTTGTTCTTCAGCGCGGCGCCCTGGCTGCGCAGCGTGTCCCGATCGATCAGGCCCAGGCGATAGGCGATCTCTTCGGGGCACGAGATCATCATCCCCTGCCGTTCCTGCACCGCCTGCACGAAGCCGGCCGATTGCAGCAGCGATTCGTGCGTGCCCGCATCCAGCCAGGCCACCCCGCGGCCCAACGGCTCCACGCGCAACTGGCCGCGTTCCATGTAAGCGCGGTTCACGTCCGTGATCTCGATCTCGCCGCGCGCGGAGGGCTTCAGGTTGGCGGCGATCTCCGTGACCTGGTGATCGTAGAAGTAGAGGCCGGGCACGGCGTAGGACGACTTGGGCTGGCTGGGCTTCTCCTCGATGCTGAGCGCCTTGCCGTCCGCGGCGAACTCGATGACGCCGTAGCGCTGGGGGTCTCTCACCGGGTAGGCAAAGACCAGCGCGCCCTCGGTCAACGCGGCGGCCGCGCGCAGCCTGGCCGGCATCCCCTGGCCGTAGAAGATGTTGTCGCCCAGGATGAGACAGCTCGGCTCGCCGGCCACGAAGTCGCGGCCCACGATGAACGCATCGGCCAGGCCGCGCGGCACGGGCTGCTCCGCATAGGTGAAGCGCAGGCCCCACTGGCTGCCGTCGCGCAGCAGCGTCCGAAACTGCGGCAACTGATCGGGCGTGCTGATCACCAGGATCTCACGGATGCCCGCCAGCATCAGCATGGAGAGCGGATAGTAGATCATCGGCTTGTCGTACACCGGCAAAAGCTGCTTGCTGACGCCGATGGTCAGCGGGTGCAGCCGCGTGCCGGCCCCGCCGGCCAGGATAATACCCTTCATAGAACCTCCGATACGGGTTGAGGGACGCTGATTTTCCTGATTTTCATGATTGCTAGGTTTGGTTTGGGACGCTGATTTTCCTGATTTTCATGATTAGAAGGGAATAAGGTGAATAAGGTGAATCTGCGTCCAAAAAAAGAAATCAGGTCAATCAGGTAAATCTGCGTCCCCTTAAGGTTGCTTTAGATTGCGTTTGTTGGCGTTGTCGTAGGCTTTGCGGACGAATTTGGGCTTGGGCCCGAAGTTGAGAAGCAGGCCGACTTCGTATTCGGTGGCTTTCAGGTAATTCAGCAGTTGCGCTTCGTGCTCGTCGGCAAGCTCCCTGGCGGCCTTGAGCTCTACGAGGACCAGGTCGTTCACCACCAGGTCCGCGGCGTATTCGCCGATGACCTCACCGTCAAAGTAGACCTTGATGGGCTGCTGCTGGACGACACGAAAGCCTGCCTTACGCAAGCGCAACGCCATGGCATTCTCGTAGACCTTCTCCAGAAAGCCGTAACCCAGCGCATTGTACACGTCGAAGAAGATGCCGATGATCCGTCGCGTCAACTCCGAGTGCTTATACTCCTCAGTATCATACGTGGCCGCCGGTTCATGCAGCTCTTCCATCGCGCCACCTCCCCGAAAAAGCAATCATGGTAATCAGGTGAATCTGCGTCCAAAAAACCAATCAGGGCAATCAGGTAAATCTGCGTCCCAATCAGACTACCGTAACGCAAGTATCAACGTCCGGATATTGAGGAACAGGATCAGCAGGCCCACCAGCAGCATGAAGGGGCGGTGGGGCAGGCGCCTGGCGACGAATGCGGCCAGCGGGGCAGCGAGTGCGCCGCCGATCAGCAGGCCCAGGATGACGAAGCCATACTTGGATAACTCACCGCTGCCCAGGGTGATCACAAAAGTGATCGATTGGGCAAAGGTGACGAAGAACTCGGTCATGTTCACCGAGCCTACGGTGAAACGCGGCGCGTTGCCCCGGGCCAGCAGCGTGGAGGCAACGACCGGTCCCCAACCGCCGCCGCCGATGGCATCCATGAAGCCCCCGCCCAACGCCAGCGGCAGCAGCCACGAGCGCACCTGCCGCGGGACCGGGCTGCGGAATGCCCGGTAGATGATGATCAGGCCCATGATCGCCAGGTAAACGGCCACATACGGCTTGATGATGTCGCCGTTGAGGTTGGACAAGACGTAGGCCCCGAGCACGCCGCCGAGCACCCCGGGCGCCACCAGCCGCTTGGCCAGGTCGAGATGCACGTTGCCCACGCGCCAATGCGACAGCCCCGAAATCCCCGTCGTCACCACCTCGGCCGCGTGCACGGCCGCGCTGGCAAACTTCTGAGGCACGCCCAGGCTGTTCAGGATGGTGGTGGAGCTGACGCCGTAGGCCATGCCTAAAGAGCCATCGATCATTTGAGCGACAAAGCCCACCAGGATGAAAACCCAGATCGGAAGCTGTTGGATATCCACGGTGAAAGGCCTCCTGGCCGATCAGCAGGACAGGGATAAGCCGGCAGCTTGCCCTGCGTTGTCAGCGCACGTGGCGGCTATCCACCACCAGGCGCGCCCGCCTGAACACAGCAGGCCAGTCATAGGCCGAATGGTCGGTGACGATGATGACGCAGTCTGCAGCGTCCAGTGCGGCGTCCAGGTCGGGCTCCGAGGTCAGGCCATAGCTGTTGTGCATCAAGCTGGGGATGTAAGGGTCGTGATAGCGCACATCCGCGCCCTTGGCGCGCAGCAGCTCGATGATGTCCAGCGCAGGCGATTCGCGTAGGTCGTCGATGTCCTTCTTGTAGGCCACTCCCAGCACCAGCACGCGGCTGCCCTTCAGCGACTTGCCCGCGTCGTTCAGCGCGTCCTGCACCTTCTCCACCCAATAGCGCGGCATCTCGGTGTTGATCTCGCCGGCCAGTTGGATGAAGCGGGCATTGTAGTTGAGGGTCTTCAGCTTCCACGAGAGGTAGTGCGGGTCGAGCGGGATGCAGTGGCCGCCCACACCGGGGCCGGGCGTGAACTTCATGAAGCCGTAGGGTTTGGTGGCTGCGGCGTCGACCACTTCCCACACGTCGATGCCCAGCTTGTCGCACATGATGGCCACTTCGTTGACGAGCGCGATGTTGACCGCCCGGAAGGTGTTCTCCAGCAGCTTGACCATCTCGGCCGCCTGCGTGGATGACACCGGCACGATCCGGTGGATGGCGGCGGCGTACAGGGCGACCGCCACCTCCCGGCAGGCGGGGGTGAGGCCGCCGACGACCTTGGGCGTGTTCTCCACCACGTAATCCGTGCGGCCGGGGTCGATCCGCTCCGGCGAAAAAGCCAGGAAGAAGTCCTGGCCGGGCGTCCAGGTGACCGGGCGACTGGACGCTGGGCCTGCTCCGTGTCCCCCCTGCTCTTTGTCTCCCCGCCTCAGCAGCATGGGCAGCAGCAGCTCTTCCGTGGTGCCCGGGTAGGTGGTGGACTCCAGGACGACCAACATGCCGGGGTGGACATGCTTCGCCACCGCCTCGCCGGCCGCGATCAGGTAACGCACATCAGGGTCGCGGGTCTTGTTCAGGGGCGTGGGCACGCAAATGATGGCTGCGTCGCAGTCGTCGAGCGCGGCGTAGTCGGCGGTGGCGCAGAAGCCAGCCTTCGCCCTGATGTCTGCCAACCTGGCGGACGAGATATCCTGGACGTAGGACTCGCCGCGGTTGAGGGAGGCTACCTTGGCCGCGTCCACGTCGATGCCGACGACCGGGAAACCGCGCTCGGCAAAGGCCACGACCAGTGGCAGGCCTACGTAGCCCAGGCCGACCACAGCCACCCGGGCCGTGCGCGTCTCGATTTTCTGCAACAATTGATCTTTCATCGGATGCTCACCGTTCAGTCTTGAGAGTGTCGTTTGGTCTTCGCGAGGGCGCCCGGCTACAGGCCAAGCGCCGCCGCCTCGCGCTGAAATGCAAGGCGTGCAAGGTGTCATGGTGCGCCGGTCGGAGCAAAATGAACCACAGGGCTGCTACTACGTGCCGGCTCTTTGGCGGGGAGTGTGCTCAGGCCTCAAAAGAAAAGAGCGGCATCAAAACGAGGAGGGAAACTGCGTGAATGCCCCCGGCCCGACTCGAACGGGCACGTCCTTATGGACACAGGCCCTCAACCTGCCGTGTATACCAATTCCACCACGGGGGCAAATCGCGTGAGAGAATTATACTTGATCCAGCGTGATTGTCAATAACGGCCCTGATCACATCCACCTTCAATAAGGCGATTTTAGCACCTCGGCGGCACTGAAGTCAAATCGTTTCGCCGGAGGGGGTGCGGTACAACTTCGGCGCGGCCATCGGCCCCAAGCCGCATCCTTCGACTACGCCTGGCGGGAGTGATCGCCAGGCTCCGCTCAGGATGCTCGCGCCCCCAATGTGATACACGCCCCGACGCCTCCACGGCTCCACGAGTGTGTTTGTCAACTGCTCCGAACTATCGTATACTGGCGAATACGTTTCGATTCAGGCCCGATGCCTGTCACGCATAAGCCGCGCCGGCATCATCAGGAAATCTTCATGCGCATCCAAATTGTCACTGATTCCAGCACCAATGTCCCCGACGAGTATTTGAGCCGCCTGGGCATCATCGAGGTGCCCGCTAACGTGCATTTCGGCCAGGTCGCCTACCTTAATAAGGTGGAGCTCTCCATTGCGGAGTTCTACCGCCGGATGGAGACGGCCGAGCGGCTGCCCACCACCTCACAGCCGACCCCCGGCCAGTTTGCTGCGGGCTACGCGCGGGCCGCGGCCGAGGGGGCCGACGAGATCGTGGCGGTGTGCGTTTCGAGCATTCTCAGCGGCACCTACAACAGCGCGGTGATGGCGGCTGAGAGTGCGCCGGTGCCGGTGCACGTGTGGGACTGCCAGCACGTGTCGATGGCGGCGGGTTGGCAGGCCGTCGTCGCGGCGGAGATGGTCAGGGCCGGCGCGGATGTGGCAGCGATCCTGGCCGGCCTCGCCGAAGTGCGGGCGCGCGTCCATATGTACTTCACCCCCGCGAACCTGCGCATCTTGATCGCCAGCGGCCGCGCGCCCAAACTGCGCGGGGCCATCGGTGAGATGCTGAATATCAAGCCGATTTTGACCACGATCGACGGACGTTTGGAGCAGATCGGCCAGGTGCGCGGCCAGCACCGTGCGCTGGAGGCGATGCTCGACCAGACGATCGCAGTGGTTGGGGAGCGCGCGGTGCGCGTGGCGGTGGGACACTGCAACGTGCCTGAAGAGGTGGCGGCCTACGCCCAGATGCTGCGCGGCCGGCTGAACGTGGTCGAGGAGTGCACTTTCGATCTCGGCCCGGCGTTAGCGGCGTTGGGCGGGCCAGGGCTGATCGGCCTGGCGGCCTATACGGTGGACGCGTAGGGGCGGGTTTGGTAATCCGCGCGCAGGGGCGGGTTGGTAACCCGCGCGCAGCGTAGGGGCGGGTTTGTAACCCGCCCGTAGCGTAGGGGCGGGTTTGTAACCCG
>CAYYTK010000020.1:0-84543 GCA_964474695.1 uncultured Anaerolineales bacterium | reverse complement strand
ACCCTCTGATTAAGAGTCAGATGCTCTGCCAATTGAGCTAGCGACCCATTTCCCCGTACCAGTGAGAGCAATACTAGCAGATTTCGGCCTCTGCGTCAAATACAGCCCATTTGTCTTCCTGACTGCTGTCCCCTGAACCTTGACCCCTGACCCCTGCCTCCTGACCCCTGACCACCGCTTCCTGTCCCCCGGACTCAGTCTGGAAACTTGTAGTCGTCCCGCACCGGGCTGAAGGCATCGATTACGCGCGTTAACTCCGGCCCGTTCACGACGCTGTGCCCGGTTCCGCCAGGGATCACGCAGATATCGCCGGCCTGGCACCGGTGCGTTTCACCCGCAATCGTCATCTCCAGGCTGCCGCTGATGAGGGTGGTGATCTGCTCGTGCGGGTGGCTGTGCGTCGGGATCACCGCGCCGGGGGCCAGGTCCACCTGGGAGATCAGCAGGCGTTCACCCCAAAAGGTGCGCGCAGTGACGCCAGGGAGCAGCTCTTTGGGAGTGCGTTGGTTGGGATCGAAGAAGAAGGACATAGGTTTGGCTCCTTGTGATGGATGAGATGCTTGGCCTGAGAATGGACCGCTCCGCATCCTTCGACTGCGCACTGCGGTGCTCCGCTCAGGATGCTCCGCTTGACGTAATCATGTTTCAACGCGAAACCGCGCGTCTTGGCGTGCCAGATCGACCGAACGCAGGACGAGGGTGGCTTCACCGTCCAGCGGCAGATCGGCCGGCAGGCGTGCCTGGGTCTCCAGCGCCAGTTCCGGGATGATGAACACACCACTGCTGCCCCGGCGGTCTACCAAAACGCCGCTGCCGCGCCAGCCGGGGTGACGGGCCAAATAGACCAGCACCCAGTGGCGGTTTGCCAACTGCTCCGCCTGGCGCGCGGTGATGATGCTTTGCTCGACCTCGCCGATGCGCTCCAGGATCGCGCCGGCAGTCAGGAGCGGTGCACCGGCCAGGTGGGCGCGTAACTGCTGGTGCGCCACCAGGTCCAGGTAGCGCCGCAGCGGGCTGGTGACCTGGACGTATGCCGCCAGTCCCAGGCCGCTGTGCCGTCCGGCCATGCTGCGATATTGGCTCCGTTTCATGGTGCGGCGCAGCGCGAACAACTCGGACAGGCTTGCGTCCGGGGGCCATTCCGGCGTATCCGGCGCGTCCTGCGTCGCGAAGGGGACCGGGATGCTGTGGGCCTGGGCGTAGGTTGCCACGGCTTCGCCGGCCATGATCATCGCGTTTTCCACCAGGAACCGGCTGCGCAGATTCGGCACGGGCTGCACGGTCACTTCGCCATCCCGCACGCGGACGTTCACCTCGGGCATGTCGAAGCTGATCGCGCCGTCGGCCTGCCGCCGCGCCTCATACGCTGCGCACATGTTCAGCACCTCGCGCAACGGCGGCTGGGCGAGCTGTAGGTCGGCCTCTTCATAGGTGAGGCGGCGGACGCGCACCAGGCTGGGGGCGATGCTGAGGTCCGTGACCCGGCCGGCGCCATCGATCTCGATGCCGAATGAGAGCGCCGGCGAGACATCCATCAGACCCAAGCCCAGCGCCGGCGTGGCTGCTTGCGGCAGCATCGGCGTCACCGCCTCGGGCAGATAGAGGGTAATGCCACGCTCCCGCGCTGCGCGATCCAGGTCGCTCTCCGGCGCAACCACCGCTGCAGCGTCCGCAACATGCACCCAAATGCGCGATGGCCGGTCACCCGCGGCCGGTTCGTAGCTCACCGCGTCGTCGGGCGTCTCGGTGGCAGCGTCGTCGATGGCGTAGGCTGGCAGGTGCGTCAGATCCAGCCGGGGACCGTCATGCGGCGCCGCGCCGTTGCGCCATGCCTCGGGCAGGGGCAGCTCCGGCGGTTTCAGGTTCAGGCCCAGGCGGATCGGGTAGGGGTCGATCGTCTCGTCCCACGCGCCGAACTCCAGCAAGGTCGCGTGCGCGTTTTCGGGGCTTTCCTCGCGGCCCAAGGCCCGCAGCGCGCGACTGTGCGTCGCGCGCCCCAGGGCCAGCTCCTCCACATCGCGCAGGAAGCGGTAGTCTGGCGGCTCCAGCTTGCCGGCCTTGGCGCGGCTCAAGAACGCATCCCAGGCCCGTTTCTCTGCTGCTTCGGCAGCCCGCGTCGCCTGCAGGTCGGCCACTTCGTCGGCGGTGCAGGCGGCGATGCCATCCGGCGCCAACCGGAAATACAGCCCGTCCGCGGCCAGTTGCCAGGCGGCCCAGGCGGCTCCGGGGGTGAACGCGCCGAAAGCCAGCTCGGCCAGTTCCTCCAGAGAGACCGTTGCGCCAGCGAGGATCTCCCAAGCGGTCTGCGGGTCGCCGGCCGGCGCGCGCAGCGCGGCCAGGGATGCCAACGGCCCGGGGTGCAGCAGGGTTACATCCTTGGGCCGCACCTTGACCGACTCGCCGTCTTCCAACTCCAGGATCAGCTTCTCGCCGGCCAGGCGCACGCGGGCCGGCCGCTGCTTATAGAGCACCAGGCTGTTATCAGGGATGTCTGCAGGGCTCATCAACCATCTCACCGGACAAAGGGTTGAGCGGAGTTTAGCACAGGCGGCGGGGGATGGCAACCCGCGGGCCTCGAAATGCACGACAGCCTGATTAAGGTCATGGACGCTTGATCTTGCCAGGCGGTATAGTGATAGACGGCCCTGCGCCGTATCGGTTTTTGTGGGCGCTGCAACGCATTGTAGGGCAATTGAGAGTGAACCAGAAACGATCTTTGAAGCGAGAATGAAGCATGCCTGAAACCCGTAAGCCTAATCCCGAAGATGACCAGAAGCGCAAAGCGCAGCTCCAGCGGCAGATACGGTACTACATCACCTATATGCTGGTGGCCTTTGTCGTGCTCTGGCTTTTCCAAACCTTCGTCCTTCCTTCGACGACGGCGGCTGTGGAGATCCCGTACAGTGAGTTTCGCACCAAACTTGCCGCCGGCGAAATCGTCAATGTTGTCATCGGAGAAACCGATATCGTCGGTGAGATGAAAAACCCTGACCCGGAAGCGACTGCGGCGACGGCCCGTTTCGACACCGTGATTGTCGCCGGGGGCGATCCCAACCTGGTGGAGGACCTGCAAGCGGCCGAGGTGGAGTATCGCTTCGCACGGCCTGCCAGCCCGGCCGGCGCGCTGCTGCTCTCCTGGGTGCTGCCGTTAGCCCTGCTGGGTGTCTTCTGGTACTTCATGTTCCGCGCGCGCGGCGCCGCGGGCGGGGGAGCCGGCGGCCTGGGCGGCATCTTCGGCGTTGGCAAGAGCAAGGCGACCGAGGTGAAGGCTGCGGATGTCGGCGTCACCTATAAGGACGTTGGCGGCGCGGACGAGGCGATTGCCGAGCTGCAAGAGATCATCCAGTTTCTGAAGAACCCGGAGCAGTTCTCCACCCTGGGCGGCCGTATCCCGAAGGGCGTGCTGCTGGTGGGTCCGCCCGGCACCGGCAAGACGCTGCTGGCGAAGGCGACCGCCGGCGAGGCCGGGGTGTCGTTCTTTGAGACCAGCGGCTCGGAGTTTGTGGAAATGTTCGTGGGGGTGGGGGCTGCGCGCGTGCGTGATCTGTTTGAGCAGGCGCGCAAGGCAGCTCCCGCGATCGTCTTCATCGACGAGATCGATGCGATCGGCCAAAGCCGCGGGGGCGCGATGCGCATCGGGGGCAATGACGAGCGCGAGCAGACCCTCAATCAGCTCTTGGCCGAGATCGACGGCTTTCAGACCAGCGCCAGTGCGCCGGTGATCATTATGGCCGCCACCAACCGTCCCGAGGTGCTGGACCCCGCGCTGCTGCGCGCGGGCCGCTTCGACCGGCAGGTGACGGTCGGCAATCCGGATCTTATCGGCCGCCAGCAGATTCTGCGCATTCACAGCAAAGGCATCAAGCTTGCGCCGGACTTCGATATCGAGCGCGCTGCGCGCATGACGCCCGGTTTCTCTGGCGCCGACCTGGCGAATATCATGAATGAGGCCGCGCTGCTGGCTGCCCGCCGCAAGGCAACGGTGGTGGCCCTGGGCGACTTCGAAGCTGCTATCGAACGCGTGGTGGCCGGGCTTGAACAGCGCACGCGCGTGATGAACGAGGAGACGCGCACCGCGGTGGCCTATCACGAGGCGGGCCATGCGCTTGTCGCTGAGCTGACGCCCCACGGCGACCCGGTGAGCAAGATCAGTATTGTGCCACGCAGTCGCGGTGCACTGGGTTACACCATGCAGATGCCGGAGGAAGACCGCTATCTGTTGCGCGAGGAGGAGTTGCTGGATCGCGTCGCGATCATGCTGGCCGGACGCGCCGCCGAAAAGGTGATCTACGACAAGCTGAGCACCGGCGCCAGCGATGACATCTCGCGTGCCACTGAGCTGGCCCGCCGCATGGTGACCGAATTCGGCATGAGCGACCTGCTGGGCTCGGTGCGGTACGCAGGCCAACAGCTTCAGTACCTCGGCGGCTCGGTGGAAGACAGCAGCAATCTGAGCCAGGAGACGCGTGAGCGCATCGATTCGGAAGTCAAGCGCATCGTCACTGAGCAGTACGAGCGGGCGCAGGCATATCTGATCGACAGGCGTTCCGCCTTGGAGCAGTTGACCCGCGAATTGCTCGAGTGTGAGACCGTCGATGGCAGCGCTGTCAGGGCTGCATTGGCCGGCCAGCCGCGGTCATGCGCGAAGACGAATTGATCCTGCTGGCTGCGACGATGTTGCTCTGTGCGGGGTGGATTGACCGGTGGGGATAACGATGCTGCCGGGCCGACTGCGGCGGTAGGTCTCTCGACGCCGTCAGAGGGTTGACGGCCCGGCAGGCGCTACCGGCGTTTGGCGCTGGCGGTCATTCCGTCGCTGACTTCAGTGTCAGCCCCGATGACCGCTCTCCGACGCTGCCAGACAGCTAAGTGGTGATCACCGAGTTATCCGTCCCGAACTTGTTCGACACGTACTTATCGGCGTGCCATTCGTTTTGCCAGTCGCGGCCGTTGACGAGGTAACGAAACTGGTACTCGCGGCCGGTCGGCAGCACTAAGGTGATGCGCCAGTTGCCGTTGTTGCGCGATTGCCGCATTTCGTCCTTGGTAGTGTCCCAGTCATTGAAGTCACCCACAAGATTGACGCGCTCGGCCCACAGGCTTGAAGGCAGCTCGAACGTTACGCGCACTTTGTCGCTATCCGGGATAGGTTCTTTGTAGATCATGGCGGTCTTCCTTGTTGGAGGATCGTTGCACTTTTCGGCGATTATAGCATGGACTTGACGAAAAATGCAATCTCCCGTAAAATTGCATTTGTCTGGCACGTAACGGCTTTGCAAGGCCGGCCTGAGGGCCGGCCTTTGCGCGAGTAGGCGTCTATGTTCGAGAGTTTGCAGACCAAGCTTAACGCAGTTTTCGACAAGTTGGCATCACGCGGGCGTTTGACCGAGCAAGATGTCGATGTGGCCCTGCGCGAGGTGCGCCTGGCGCTGCTGGAAGCCGATGTCAACTTCAAGGTTGTCAAGCAGTTGGTGGCCCGGGTGCGTGAGCGCGCCGTGGGCGCCGAGGTGATGTCGAGCCTGACGCCGGCGCAGCAGGTTGTCAAGATCGTGCACGAGGAGCTGCTGGCGACGCTTGGTGAGCCTGCGCGGCTGGACCTTTCAGGCACTGCCCCGCACATCGTGATGTTGGTCGGCCTGCAGGGCGCGGGCAAAACCACCATGGCTGCCAAACTCGCACTCACGCTGCGTAAGAGCAACAAGCGTTCGCTGCTGGTGGCGGCCGACACCTATCGACCGGCTGCAGTGACGCAACTTGAGGTGTTGGGCAAGCAGCTAGACATTCCCGTTTACAGCGAGGGCACCAAGGTCGCACCGCCCGAGATCGTGCGCCACAGCTTGCAGCGCGCCAAGGAAGGCGCCTACGACGTGGTCATCCTCGACACCGCCGGCCGCCTGCAGATCAGCGATGAGATGATGACCGAGCTGGAGCGCATCAAGGCTATCGCTCAACCGCGGGAGGTCCTGCTGGTGGCCGATGCCATGACGGGCCAGGAGGCTGTCAACGTCGCCAAGGGGTTCCATGAGCGGGTCACCCTCACTGGCTTGATCTTGACCAAGGTCGACGGCGATGCACGCGGCGGGGCGGCCATATCCATGCGTGAGGTCACCGGCGTCCCGATCAAATATCTGGGCGTCGGCGAGAAGCTGGATGCGCTGGAGGTCTTTTACCCTGACCGCCTGGCGACCCGCATCTTGGGCATGGGCGACATGCTCACGCTCATCGAGAAGGCCGGCGAGACGGTCGATCGCGATCAGGCCGAACGACTGGGCCGCAGGCTGGTCAAGGGCGAATTCAACCTGGACGACTTCCTGAAGCAGCTCCAGCAGATCAAAAAGATGGGGCCGCTGACGCAAATCCTGGACATGATTCCGGGTATGAATCGGATGTCGAAAGACTTGACGCCTGACGTCACGGACTTGCAGTTGCGCCGGATCGAGGCCATTATCAATTCCATGACAATGGCCGAGCGCCGTGATCCGCGGCTCCTGAACGGCAGCCGCAAGCGCCGCGTCGCGCGCGGTTCCGGGACCGCAGTGCCTGAGGTTAATGATCTGCTGAACCAGTTCCGCCAAATGCAGCGGCTGATGAAGCAGGTGAGCTCAGGCGGCCGAGGCATGCGGGGCATGTTGGACATGTTCCGCTGATTTATCTGTTGATAATCTTCGCCCACACAAACCAGGTTCCTCCAAGAAGTCCGGTTTGCGTGGGCGAGGTTAGCAAGCATTCGGGACCTTCCGCGTCCCATCATCCAAGGAGCAAAGCAGAATGGTACGTATTCGTCTGCGCCGTCAGGGCGCGAAGAAGCAGCCGTCTTATCGTGTGGTAGTGGCCGATCAGCACGCCCAGCGCGATGGCCGGATTCTCGAGAACATTGGCTATTACAACCCCCGCTCCGAGCCGGAGACGATCAGCATTGACGTCGAGCGCGCCAAGTATTGGCTCGGTGTGGGCGCACAGCCCAGCGACACGGTAGCCCGCTTGCTGAAGGCAGTTGGGGCTTATGATGCTGCGCCTGTGCAGCAGGCTGCGTCGGCCTGATCCGCCGGTCGAACGCTTACGGGTGATAGATTCCGGCGCCCTTTGGTGGCAGGCAGATCATTCACCCTTTCCGCATGCGGAGGCTGACGGTGAAAGAGAAAGAGTTAATCGAGTATATCGCGCAGCAACTGGTCGACAATCCCGAAAAAGTGCATGTGAAGGAGACCCGCGGCGCCAATGTCACGGTTCTGGAGCTGCACGTCGATCGCGAGGACATGGGCCGGGTGATCGGCAAGGATGGCCGGGTAGCGAACGCGCTGCGCACCCTGTTGCGCGTCGCTGCGCAGGATCGTCGTGTGGTGTTGGAGATCGTTTGACGCTCCTGACATCATAGGATCAGAATGTGTGACGGGCGGGAGTGTCAGCAGGACACGGCCCGCCCGACTCTTTTATGGTGAGGGCTATGGCAAAGCAGGCGAAAGAGACACCGAGTTATCTGGCGGTCGGCCAAATCATCGGGCCGCACGGCATCCGCGGCGAGGTCAAGGTCGAGGTGCTGACCGACTACCCCGAGCGATATCATCCCGGCACGAAGCTGTTCATGGGTCACGGGACGGACGACGCCGAGGCGCTCCCGGTGCAGATCGCCTCATCTCGGCCTCACCAGGGACGCATGCTCGTCAGGCTGGCCTCTGTGCCCGACCGCAATGCCGCCGAGCTCCTGCGCGGGCTCTATCTGCTCATCCCGGAGCGCGAGGCGATGCCCTTGGGTGAGCATGAGAATTACCTGCACGACGTGATCGGCATCCGCGTCGAGACCGAGGCGGGCGAGGCGTTGGGCGAAGTGACCGAGATTATCATCACCCCGGCCAACGACGTCTATGTCGTGGTTGGGCCTCAAGGCGAAGTGCTCGTTCCGGCGGTGCGCGATGTGGTCTTGGGCGTGGATCTTGCGAATCACGTGATGCGCGTGGCCTTGCCGGATGGTTTGTTGGCGCCCGCCGAAGATGCGTAGCTGCGCCCAGTTTTGCGCCTGGGAGGCCTTTGCCTGTATAATGGTTGCAGTTTGGCGCTGTGCATCGTAACAGCGTGCTGTTATCATCCTATACTCAGGAGATGCTCCCATGAAACCGAACATTGGAAACACCGATCGCATCATCCGTTTCGTCGTTGGCGCCATCCTGCTGCTGATCGGCGCGTTGGTGCCCATGAGTTCCGCTGCGCTGCAGGTCATCCTGGTCTTGTTGGGCGCTGTCTTGCTCGTCACGGCGGCTCTGCGCTTCTGCCCTTTGTATATGCCGTTCAAGTTCAACACCCTTAAGAAGTAAGGTTGGGCCAGGTCTCTGAATGGAAAAGGGCGCTCATACGGGTGCCCTTTTCTTGTTTATGTTTGACAAATCCCTGCCCATCGAGTATGCTGCCCGCCGATGGGCCACCCGGAGCTGCGTTAGAGAGGCGCGATCATGGACCCGCTGGCATATTGGGTTGCTTTCAATAAAGTACGCGGGATCGGGCCGGCGCGGCTGCGGGCCTTGTTGGATTTTTTCGGCACGCCTGAGGCAGCCTGGCACGCCTCTGCGGCTTCCCTGGCCGAGGTTGGCCTTGATCGGCGCTCACTGGCGAATCTGCTGGAGGCGCGGGTGAAGTTCGACTTGCAGGGCGAGCTGGACAAGCTCCAGCAGATGGGCGTGGACGTGCTGACTTGGGAAGATCCGCGCTACCCGGCGCGGCTGTCAGCGATCAACGATTCGCCGCCGGTCCTGTACATGCGGGGCGAACTGCGGCCCGAAGATGACTGGGCCGTGGCCGTGGTCGGCACGCGAGTGGCTTCGACCTACGGCAAGGAAGCGGCGCGCGTGCTGGCGGGCGACCTGGCGCGCTCCGGCGTGACCGTCGTCAGCGGGCTGGCGGCGGGCATCGACACCCAGGCGCATCGAGCGGCCCTGGACAACGGCGGCCGCACCCTGGCCGTGCTCGGCTCAGGGCTGGACGTGATTTATCCCTGGGACAACAAGAAGCTTGCGGACGAAATCACCCGGCGCGGCGCGCTGATAAGCGAGTACGCGTTAGGCTCTCAGCCCGAGGCCAGCAACTTCCCGCCGCGCAACCGCATCATCAGCGGCCTGAGCCGGGGAGTGATCGTGGTGGAAGCCGGCGAAAAAAGCGGCGCGTTGATCACGGCGGATTTTGCTGCCGATCAAGGCCGCGATGTGTTTGCGGTGCCGGGCAACATCTTTGCCCGCGGCAGCCAGGGCACCAATCGTTTGATTCGCGACGGCGCCACGCCCGTCTTGTCGGTCAACGATGTGTTGGAGGCGCTGAACCTCACCACCGTGGCGCAGCAGGTGGAGGCCCAGATGCTGTTCCCCACCGACGCGACCGAGGCCCAGCTTTTTGAGCAGCTAGAGGATGAGCCGTTGCACGTCGATGAGATCAGCCGCGCGGTCGGGTTGCCCATCGCCACCGTGACAAGCTCCCTGGCTTTGATGGAGCTAAAGGGGCTGGTGCGTCAGGTGGGCGGCATGGCCTACATCCGGGCGCGTGAGCCGGGACCAACCTACAAGATAGATTGAATGGAGGCAGGACGTACGATGCTGTATGCTGTCATTATGGCTGGAGGTTCTGGCACGCGGTTGTGGCCGTTGAGCCGCCAGAACGAGCCCAAACAGGCCCTTAAGCTGATCGGCGATCGCACCATGTTCCAGCATGCCGTCGATCGCCTGGCGCCTCTTTTTCCACCGGAACGCATCCTGGTTGTCACGAACGCCCAGATCGCCGAAGTGCTGCGGCCTCAAGCGCCTGAGCTGCCTGCCGAGAATTTCATTCTGGAGCCGGCCGGACGTGACTCGGCTCCCGCCGCAGGGTTGGCCGCTATCCACCTTTTACGACGCGACCCCGATGCGATCATGGTGATGTTGACTGCCGACCACTACATCATAGATACTGCGCAATTCCGTCTTGCCCTGGCGGCAGCCGAGCAGGTGGCCGAGGATGGGACGATCCTTACCCTTGGCATCCGTCCCACACACCCTTCCACGGCGTTCGGCTATATTCGGCTGGGAGATTCGCAGATCATGGTGGATGGTTTCCGGGTTTACCGCTCGGGCGGATTCACAGAGAAGCCGAATGCCAAGACAGCCGCGCGTTTTCTGGAGGAAGGGCGCTACGTCTGGAACAGTGGGATGTTCATCTGGCGCGCCGATCGGCTGTTGGCGGAGTTTGCCGCGCAACTGCCGGACTTGCGTGCTGCGTTGAACCGCATCGGCGACGCCTTGGGTGGTGCCAACCGCGACCAGGTGCTGGCCGAAGAGTGGTCCGCGATCCGCCGGATCTCCATCGACTACGGCATCATGGAGCACGCCGATCGGGTGTCTGTGATCCCGGTGGATATCGGCTGGAGTGATATCGGAAGCTGGGGCGCCTTGTTGGATGTCTTGGACGGCGATGAGCACGGCAATATCGCGATCGGGGAGCTCCTCAGCCTGGATACGAAGAATTGCTACATACGTGCGAAGGGCCGCCTGGTGGCCGCGATCGGCTTGCAGGACATGGTCATCGTGGATACACCGGATGTCCTGTTGGTGTGTCCGCGCGAGCGTGCCGAGGAAGTGAAGGCGTTGGTGAATCGTCTCGCTGCCGAAGGCAAGAGCGCTTATTTGTGATGATAGTCTCACGGAGTGCTGAACGAATTCATGACTGATAGTACGTTGACTGCGTATTGCGTGCGCTGCAAGGCGGCCCGGCCGCTTGCTGACGCACAACCTGTTTACCTGACCAATGGCCGCGCGGCAACGCGCGGCGTGTGTGCGACATGTCACACGAACCTGGTCAGGTTGGGTGTCACTGCCGGACACGCGGCCCTGCCCGCCCCCGAACCGGCAGTCAAGGCGGCGGCCGGCGCCAAAGCTGTGGGAGGCGCCCGCGGGGCCAGGGACGGAAAGAAGGCCAAGGTTCCGGCTGCCGAGAGCGGCGCCAAGCAGGGCAGCAGGCGGAAGGATAAGGCCGAAAAGCCTGCCAGGCATGGGGCCAAGTACACGCCGCGCGCCTTCAATTCCGGCGATAAACTGGTGATCGTCGAGTCGCCAGCCAAGGCGCGCACGGTGGGGCGCTTCCTGGGTCCCGGCTACGATGTGCGCGCCTCTGTCGGGCATGTGCGCGATCTGCTCCGCTCGCAGCTCTCGGTGGACATCGAGAACGGCTTCGCGCCGAAGTATCGCGTGCCCGACGATAAGAAAGATGTGGTGAAAAACCTGAAGGCCGCAGCCGCGCAGGCCGGCGAGATCTACCTGGCGACCGATCCCGATCGCGAAGGAGAGGCGATCGCCTGGCACCTGTTGGAGGCGGCGCAGATTCCCCCGGAGCGCACGCAGCGCGTCGTGTTCCACGAGATCACCCGGTCCGCGATTGCTGATGCTTTCGCTCACAGTCGCGGCATCGATATGCAGCTTGTGGACGCCCAGCAAGCAAGGCGCATCCTTGACCGGCTGGTGGGTTATCAGGTAAGCCCGCTGTTATGGGAACGCGTCAAGGGCCGGCTTTCAGCCGGCCGCGTGCAGTCGGTGGCATTGCGGCTCATCGTCGAGCGCGAGCGCGAGATCGCGGCGTTTGTGCCGGTCGAGTATTGGTCGTTGGACGCGGAGTTGGCGCAGCAGCCGACGCGCGGGCAACAACCGCGACCCAGTTTCCTGGCCCGGCTGATCCGCATCCGCGGCAAGGACGCGGACTTGAAGAGCGAGGGCGATGCCGAGGCCGTTCTGACGGAGTTACACGGCGCGGCCTACGTCATCACCAACATCAAGCGCGGAGAGCGCCGGCGCCGGCCGAATCCGCCGTTCACCACGAGCACCTTGCAGCAGGACGCGGCAGCCAAGTTGGGCCTGTCCGCCGCGCGCACCATGCGCATCGCACAGGACCTCTATGAAGGCATCGACGTAGGTGAGGGAGGCACGGTGGGCCTCATCACCTACATGCGCACCGACAGCGTGAACGTCTCGACCGAGGCCCAGGCAGAGGCGCGGGGCCTCATCACCGAGACGTTTGGCCCTGAGTACGTGCCGGCCGAGCCCAACGTTTTCCGGGTGCGCGCCAAGAATGCTCAGGAGGCGCATGAGGCGATCCGGCCCACGTCCGTTCGGCGCACGCCAGCCCTGTTGCGCGATAGACTGGCGCCCGAGCAGTTCCGCCTGTATGAGCTGATCTGGCGTCGTTTCATGGCCAGCCAGATGGCGGCAGCGATTTACGATACCGTAGCCGTGGATGTGGCCGCCGGCCCGGCCGGGGCGCCGGAGCCGCCCTACCTTTTCCGGGCGAGTGGCTCTGTGGTTCGTTTTCCGGGGTTTCTCGCTGTCTATGCCGGCGGCGCGGCCGGACCGACCGAGAATGGCAGTGACCAGGAAAACAGCCGGGTCGGGGACAAGGACCGCAGCGCCAATAATCGCGATGGGGATGGGGACTCAGGCGAGGGCAACGACGCTGCTGTGACTCCCGCGCCGGCCATACCCGGCGACCTGGTGGAGGGGGAGACACTGGACCTGCTGCGGCTGCTGCCTGAGCAGCACTTCACCCAGGCGCCCCCGCGCTATTCCGAGGCCTCGTTGGTGAAGGCGCTGGAGGAACATGGCATCGGCCGGCCCAGCACTTACGCCGCGATTATCTCCACCATCCTGGATCGGGCTTACGTCGAGCGGATTGAGAAGAAACTGGTGCCGACCGAGCTCGGGTTCACGGTGAGCGATCTGCTGGTGAAGCATTTCGATTCCGTGTTCAACGTGGGCTTCACCGCGGCGATGGAGGAGCACCTGGATGGCATCGCCCGCGGTGAAGAGGCGATGGTACCGGTCTTGCAGGACTTCTATGCCTTTTTCGGTCCGCAGCTTCAGCAGGCCGAACAGACTATGGAGAAGGTGTCTGTTGAGCCGGAGTTGCTGGGCGAGGCATGCCCGGAGTGCGGCGGCGACCTGCTGATCAAGTTGGGGCGCTTCGGGAAATTCGTCGGTTGCCGCAATTATCCGACGTGCCGCTATACTCGCCCTTTGATCGCCAAGATCGGGGTGGCCTGCCCGAAGGATGGCGGTGAGTTAGTGGAGCGACGGACGCGCAACGGCCGCATCTTTTACGGCTGCGCCAACTATCCGGCGTGCGAATTCACTTCCTGGAAACGCCCGTTGCCGCAGGCCTGCCCTCATTGCGGCGGACTGCTTGTGCTGGCCGGCAAGGACACGGCCGAGTGTACGGTCTGTAAGGAGCGCACGAAGGTCTAGCATGCAGGATCTTCTGGAACGCTATATCCGCCACCTGGTGGCCGAGCGCAACGCCTCGCCGCATACGGTGAGCAATTACCGCCGCGAGATCGGCCAGTTCAGGGTCTTTGCGCGTGAGCATGGCGTAGAGGGCTGGGCTGAGGTGAAGCCAGCGCTGCTGCGCCAGTGGTTGGCTGCGCTTCACGCGCAGGGCTATGTTAAGGCCAGCGTGGCGCGGCGGGTGTCGGAGCTGCGGGCGTTCTACGGCTATTTGCGCCAGCATGACCTGGTAGCCGACAACCCGGTGAGCAGCATCTCGGCTCCCAAGCTGCCGCAACGCCTGCCCCGGCCGCTGGCGCGTGCGGAGGTTGAGGCGCTGCTGGCTGCGCCGGACACCGTGACGCCCCAGGGTCTGCGCGATCGGGCGATGCTGGAGCTGCTCTATGCCGGCGGCTTGCGCGTGAGCGAACTACTTGCTATTGACATAACGGACGTGGACTTGACACAAGCCCAAGTGCATGTGACGGGCAAGGGCGCCAAGGAGCGCCTGGCGCTGATCGGTCAGCCGGCTGTGGCCGCGCTCCGGGCGTATCTGGATAACGGCCGGCCTGTCTTAGTGGCTGAGGCCGCTCGTTCAGGCGGCCGGACTGGCAAAGATGGCGAGTGGCTCAGCCGCCGACCGGCAGCGCTGTTCCTCAATCGCTTTGGGCAGAGGTTGTCCGTCAGCATGTTCACCCGTTCGCTGAGCGGATACGCTGCAGCAGTCGGCATCAAGCATCGTGTGACGCCGCACATGCTGCGCCACAGCTTTGCCACGCATCTGTTGGACGGCGGGGCCGATTTGCGTTCGGTGCAGGAGCTGTTAGGGCATGAGCAGGCAAGCACCACCCAAATCTATACGCAGGTGAGCCAGTCCCAATTGAGGGACACGGTGCAGCGCGCGCATCCGCGTGCGCGGCGAAGCCAGTCTGAAGCCATTGAATCCTGAATATCGAGGTCATTATGAGCCAGTCATCCATTTCCACCCGTCTCGCCCGGTTGCGCGAGGCGTTGGTCAGCACCGGCGTCGATGCTCTGCTGGTCAGCCAGCCTGAAGACCGGGCCTATCTCAGCGGCTTTTCCGGCTCCGCCGGCGTCCTGCTGATTTCGCAGGAATGTGCGCTGATCGCGACCGACTTTCGTTACTACGAACAGGTCGGCATCGAGTGCCCCGACTATACGTTGGTGCAGGTTACTTCGACGGCAGCCGAGGTGCTGCCTGGCATGTTAGCCAGCGCCGGTGTGCGCCGCCTGGCGTTTCAGGCCGACCACGCCACTTTCGCCGACGTACAGAGCTGGTCGAAGGCAGCGCCCGATTTCGAGTGGATTCCGGTCAAGGGATTGGTGATGAGGCTGCGTGCCGTTAAGGACGCGACTGAAGCTGCGATCTTGCGGGCGGCAATTGCCCTGGCTGACGAAGCGTTGGCCGCGGCGCTGGCACAAGCCCGGCCGGGCATGACGGAGCTGGAACTGGCCTGGCTGATCGAGAGCTATATGCGCACGCACGGCGCCCAGGCGGTCTCGTTTGACACCATCATTGCCTGCGGTCCGAACGGTGCACGGCCCCACGCGCGCGCCAGCGATGCGCCGCTGGTGGCTGGTCAGCCGATCGTGATCGACATGGGCGCGCGTGTGAACGGTTATTGCTCGGATTTGACCCGGACGGTCTGTTTGGGTCAACCGGCCGATCCCGATAAGTTCTGGAGCGTATACAACACGGTGTTGCGTGCGCAAACTGCCGCCGAAGCAGCCATGCGACCCGGTATGACCGGGCCAGAAGCCGATGCTGTTGCGCGGGATGTGATCGCCGCGGCGGGTTACGGGGAGTTCTTTGGCCACGGCTTGGGGCACGGCGTGGGGTTGGCAGTTCATGAGTTGCCGCGGGTGGGCCGCCTGTCACCCGACACCCTGGCGCCGGGCAACTTTGTCACGGTTGAGCCAGGCATCTATCTGCCGGGTTGGGGCGGGGTGCGCATCGAGGATGTCGTGCTGATCACAGAAAATGGCGCCGAGGTCTTGACGCAGGCGCCAAAAACACCGATAATGAGTCTGTAGGTAGGACCTGGCATAAACGGGGCATCCGAGCCGCGGCTTACGCGCAGGCGTCAGGATTGGAGGAGAAAGATGAACCGCGACAGCGCAAACACTCGTCCCTGGTATTTTTGGCCGCTTGTGGCCTTGTTGGCCGGGATCCTGATCGGCCTGATCGTCGGCTGGGGTATCTGGCCGGTCAAGTGGACCAATGCCTATCCGCAGGACTTGCGCGCGGCCGAACGCCACGAGTACCTGGCGATGGCCGCCGAATCCTATGCGACCAATCGTAACCTTGAGTTGGCTAAGGCGCGCCTGGCGACCTGGTCGCCGACGGAGCTGTCTCAGGCGCTGGCCGATCTACAAGAGGTGGCCACAAGTACTGACGCCAAACGCGCTGAAGAAGTGCAATTGCTGGCCGGCGCGCTGAACCTTGGGATTGGGGCGCCCCAGTCCACCGCCGTGCCTGCCCAGGCCGGAGGCGCCGCTCAGCCTTCCGGTGCGTTGACTTTGTTCAAGCGCATATGCGGAGCGGTGTTGTGGCTCGCGCTGGCGTTGGGCGCCGTGGCCCTGTTCGTCTATCTGTTCCGGCGGTGGCGCGCATACCAACAGGGCGTGGCTCCTTCCGAGGGCTACCGGCAATCGCCGGAGCTGGATGTCGAGCCGGGGCGCAGTACGGCCGATATCGTGGAGGATGCCAAGGCGCAGTGGCCTTCTGAACGGGTCGATGCGCGAGAGACTGCGGCAGGGTGGTCGCGTCCCCCCGCCTACACGCGTGAGCCGGCAGCGCCGGAGGAGGTTGACCTGGCCGAAGAGCTGCCGCCATACACGCCCCAAAGAGAGGAACCTGTTATGCCGCCTGTGCGGCCGCAGGCCGTCGAGCCTCGCCGGGAGCCGCCAGCCGAGGCCGTGAAGCGTGCCCCGATCCGACCGGTTTCTGCCGCGCCGGTGCGGTTGGGCGACTACATCGCGGTCTACCAGGGCGAAGATGGCTATGACGAGGCCTTCGACATCAACGACCCGGTTGACGGCTATTTGGGCCAGTGCGGTTTGCAGCTCAACGATCCGGTGGGTCGCGCCCGCAACCAGACGTCTGCACTTCAGGCGTGGTTGTGGGATAGCACCGATCCCGACACGCGCGTCAAGGTGTTGATGAGCGATGCCGGCTATCGCGACACAAGCCTCCGGTCGGAGCAAGCCGGTGCATATGAGGTGATTCCGGTGCGCGCCGGCACCGAGTTCACTTTGGAGACGCACGATCTGTTGCTGCGAGGGCTGGTCGAGCGGGTGACTTACTCCGAGATGGATCCTGCCCGTGTGGCGTTCTCCGAGCTACAGGTGAAGTTCCAGGCGTTCCGGAAGAGCTAATTGCCGGTGTGCAGCCTTGATCCGGTGCGTTATGGCCGCCGGATCGAGGCTGTTGTAGTAATGCTATACGCGGGCTTCCGGGTCAAACAGTCGTTTGTGCTCCAGGATCGCATAGCGATCAGTCATGCCGGCAATATAGTCGCAAATGACTCGCGGCAGCGAGTCGGGACCGCGCTGGCCGCGGGTTTGCACCTCGTGCGGCAGTTGGCGCGGCTCCTCCACATACGCCTTAAAGAGGGCCGTCAGCATGTGGTTGGCCTTGTAGGCCATGCGCATCACGCGCGGGTGAAGATAGAAGTTTTTCAGCAAGAACGCTTTGAGTTCGCTGTTCATCTTCAGCACTTCTGGCGAAAAGCCAGCCAGGTTTCGCCCCTTGCTCCGCACATCCTCTACATCCCGAACACCGGCAGCGTGCAGGTAACCTGCGGTCGCAGCAATCGCGTCGGAGATTTCGATGCCGATCAGCCGGCGGATGACGCGGGCGCGCAGCTTGTCATCCAGGCGACACTCGAACTTCTCGTTCAGTGAGGCCATCGCAGTTTGCCACAACGCTAACTCGCGTACTTCAAGGGGATCCAACACGCCGCTGCGCAGCCCATCCTCCAGGTCCGCAGTGTTGTACGCGATTTCATCGGCCAGATTGCTGATCTGACATTCGAGTGTGCCGGCCTTTTCAGGCTCGTAGCCGGTGGCATCGGTGACGTCATAGTCGGTGTCGTGCTTCACCAGGCCCTCGCGCGCCTCATAGGTCAGATTCAGCCCAGGGAAGTCGGTATAGCGGTCTTCCAGCAGGGTGACGATCCGCATCGTCTGTCGTTGATGGTCGAAGCCGCCGTGGTTTGCCATCAGCGTATTGAGCGTTTGCTCGCCCGTATGGCCGAACGCAGGGTGACCGAGGTCGTGCGCCAGGCAGATGGCCTCCGTCAGATCCTCGTTGGCGCCCAAGGTTCGGGCCAGGCTGCCGCCGATCTGCGCTACCTCTACCGTGTGAGTCAATCGGTTGCGGTAGTGGTCTCCCTCATGGTAGACGAAAACTTGCGTCTTGTAATCGAGACGACGGAATGCGGCCGTGTGGATGATCCGGTCGCGGTCCCGCTGGAATGCAGTTCGGTACGCGTGCTCCTCTTCCGGGTACGCGCGCCCGCGGCTCGCGCTGCTGGCCACGGCATAGGGCGCCAACATCCCGGCCTCGCGCGCCTCGATCTCAGCTCGACTCAGAAACATCTGCTCCCCTTTCGAGCCAGGCGATCTGCGCCTGGAGGGTGTCGAGGGCTGTGAGGTCAACCACCTCACAGGCGCCGGCGGCCGCTTGTGACTCGCGTCGAACCGCGGCGATGATGCGCTCCAGTTCGGCCGTGGACAGGTCGGGAACGCGGGCCATGCTGGAGCGAACTATCTGATGGGGCGCTCCCGAGTTGCCGTTCCCGCCCGGTTTCTCGGAGATGGGGTTGTGCGCCGCAAAGGTGACCAGCGCCAGCCGTCCATCTGTTTTGCGTTTGCTGTAGATGCGATGGCGCAGGCTCGTGGCATGGCCGACGACATGGAAGCAGTAGAGTTTCCACAGCCGTTCGCCGGGCTGCAGATCGAGGATGTCGGCATCCAGATCGGCCAGGATTTCTTCTGCGCCCGGGCAGTCACATGGGTTGGGTTCAAGTGCAGGCATGGATCTCGCTACCCTGGATAAGTTGGCCGGGTGGCGTCTTGCGGCGCTGGACTGCCGGGACCGCCACGGCACTATCCGCAGTGTACAACGCGAGGTGGAGGGTGTCAAGGTTCCTTTTGGGATAGCCTAGGTGCTTGCCGGGTATCCGGTGATTTTTTGGATTTCCTCATACAGCGCGTGCAAGTGGCCGTACATCTTCTTGTATACGCGACGATACAGGCTGTCATACAGGTTCCGATTGGCGATATCCGGTTCGAAGATGCGGCTGACGCGCGTCATCTCGCGCACTGCGGTCTCGAAGTCAGGGTGCAAATTCAGGCCCACTGCGGCATCGATGGCTGCACCGAGGGCCGATGTTTCGTACAGGTGCGGTCGGGCGGTCGGCAGGCCGAAAATGTCGGCCGTGAGCTGCATGGCTGCATCGCTCTGCGACCCTCCGCCCGACACCCGCAGCGCGGTGATGGGGACACCGGAGCGTTTCTCGCTGCGTTCCTTGCCCTCGCGCAGCGCATAGGCGAGCCCTTCAAGGATCGCACGATATAGATGCGCGCGCGTGTGCACGTCACCGAAGCCGATGATGGCGCCCTTGGCCTCGGGGCCAGGGATCTTTAGTCCAGGGGACCAGTAGGGTTGCAGCACCAGGCCCATTGCACCCGGCGACGCCTGCGCCAGCAGGTCCTCCAGCAAAGCCTCGGGCTCGACGCCCAACTCGCCGGCCAGTTCCTGCTCCAGGTGACCGAACTGCTCTTTGAACCAGCTAACCATCCAGAAACCGCGGTAGATCTGGAATTCCAGGCTGTAGGCCCCCGGCACGGCTGCCGGATAGGGCGGGATCAATGGGATGGCTTCGACATAGCGCCGGTGCGTGGTATTAATGGTGGCCGTGGTGCCGTAGCTGAGGCAGCCGATGTGCGGCTCGAGGCAGCCGGCCCCGATCACTTCGCAGGCCTTGTCGGCCGCGGCCGCGATGAGCGGCAAGCCGGCCGGAATGCCGGTGGCCGCGGCTGCGGCCTCCGTAATCTCGCCGAGCATTCCGGCCGGCGGGACCAGGTCGGGCAACATGCCCGGCTTGACTGGCACAGCCTGCCACTTCCAGTCGAACCTGCCGGCCCAACGCAGTTTTTTGTAGTCGAATGGCAGATACGCCACCTGGCAGCCGGCTGAGTCAACGAAGCGGCCCGTGAGGCGGTAGGTAAGGAAACCGGATAGGAGCAGGTATTTGTAGGTGCGGTTCCAGATTTCGGGCTGGTGCGTGCGGATCCAGTTTGCCTCGGCTTCAGCTTGAAGGTAGGCTGCGGTTTCGGTCATGCCCGCCAGCGCGAAGGCCAGGCCCCATGCGCCGCCTACCGGCTTCAGCCCTTCAGTGCGCCGTTGATCCAGCCAGACGATGGCCGGTCGCAGCGGCCGGCCATCGTCGGCCACGTTGATCAGCGTAGAACGCTGCGTCGTCAGGCTGACCCCGGCGATGCGGGCGCGCAGATCAGGAAGCTGTCCTTCGGCTTCAGCTTGCTGCCAGAGCTGTTGGCAGGCCTGGCAGAGCGCCTTCCAGTAGGTGTCCGGATCATTTTCTGCCCAGCCAGGCTGCGGCGCGACGTACGGTTCCAGCGGCACGCGCACCTTCGCCAACAGATTCCCCTGCAGATCGAAGATCAACGCGCGCATACTTTGAGTGCCGTTGTCGATAGCCAGGATCAAATCTCGAGTCATTCTTCGACCACCACCCGATCTACCCCGCTCCGCCCGAATGTTTCCGGTGCGTACATCTCTTCGGCCTTGGCGGGTGGGACAACAAAGGCTCCGGGGATGGTGGCGCGGGTGACATAGCTGTAAGTATACACCCCCTCCCACAGGAGCGAAGCGAAGGCCTCGGCGCGCTGATCGCGGAGGTTCTGATGCTCATACCACGGGCCCCACCACCAGAAGCGCGCACTGGGGCCCTCTGCGCCCTGCGCATCCGCCGGCAGGCTGCCGGTAGTTGCCAGCGCCGGGTTCAACGCCTCCAGGCCCGCGGGCAGCGGGTCGGTGAGCGCCACGTGATAGCGCCGCGCCGGCGCAACCATGGTAAGCTTCACGCGCACTCGCGCACCCGCCTTGATATGCCAGGTCCCGTCTGCAGCCTGGCTTACGTCAGCCGGGTCATCGATCGACTCGTAACGCCGTGTCACGGTGAAGCCCGCATCGTAAGGCGGCAGATTCAGATCGGTCGGCGCGTAGCGGAGGCCCAGGCGGTAATAGAGCCGTCCTGCTCCATCCTTGGCGAGGATGAGGTCCTGGGATTCCGTTGTGTTTTCGGTTAGCGTGCTCAGCGGGATATTGATTTGCCGGTAGTCGGTTGTCCGCCCCCGGAAGGTCGATTCGCCGGCATACTGGCTGCCCAGCCAGAGTCGCGCCACGAAGTCCGGCGTTTGCGCCTCGTAGGTGTTGAAGTAGCGGTCCAGTGCAAGCAGGACGAAGCTGTTCTCCTGCGTGTTGGCCCACTTGCCGGCCTTGCGCTGCGCCAGCAGCCCCGCCACCAGTTTCGGGATCAGGTCGCTGTTGGGCTGGTCTCCGATCAGCGCGTCCAATAGGATGCCATCGGCCCGGCGATCAGAGTGGAGCAGTAGGTAGCCCTGGTCGCCGTAGCTGCTGACGAAGTGCGCCGCGCCCGCAGTCTCGGTGACACGATTCAGCAGATGGCGGCGGATGGCTGTCATTTGCTCTGCGGAGTCGGGGTCATCGCTCAGCACCGACAGCAGCCAACCGATGGCCTCGGGCGACAGTTTGTTCAGGCCGATTTCATCGATCATCTGCCGCGCGCGTGCCGGGTCCGCGTCTCCCATCAGGCTGCGCACATTCAAGGCATAGGCCGTGAGGGTGTGCCTGACATCTTCGCTGTACCAGCTTGGATAGTGGGCTTCGATTTCGCGCAGGTAGTTGCGGACCCGGTCCAGCATTTCGGGCGGCACGTTGTAGCCTTTTGTCTTGGCGCGCTGCAGCGCGTTCGCCACATGAATGGTGTGATAGGGCCACGACTCCGCGCCGATGCGCCAGACGGCAAAGCCGCCGTCGCCGTTTTGCAGGCTTTGCAGCCGCGCGATGTCGCTGGCAACACTGGCTTCGAGCTCGTTGGCCGGCGGCAGCCCTTCGGCCTGAAACGCGGTCAGCACATCCCGCAGGCTGACGATGGCCAGCAGGCGAGAGGCGATCTGCTCCGAACACTCGAAGGGATAGTTCACCAGATAGATCAATGCATCGGTTAGCGCCTGGAGCGCGGTGGATGAGGTCGTGATCTCCAATCCGCCGAATTGGGTGAAAACGCCGGATGGGGCGATCACCGGCTGGCTGATGCTGCCTTCATCCAGCACGCCGTAGACCGCGAACGCCTCGGTGGTGGCTGGCGTGTAAACTGGCAGCGAGAAGCTGGCGGCGTCGGAGAAAGCAGCACCATCCGCCCCAGGACGCTCCGAGAAAGCCGGCTTGGATGAGCCTACCGCGGCCACTTGGAAGCGGGCCGTGCCTGCGCTGGCGGTCGTGACGGGGAAGCGCACCTCGATGCGGTCATTGGCCGGCACCACAACACGGCGTCCTGCCCGGTTGTCATCACCGCCGGCCAGGATGGCATTGGCAGCCTGCACGACCACATCGACGGTCATCGATTCGTCGGTCTGGTTTTGCAGCACCACGGGCAGCTCGAACCGGTCACCGAAGTTCAGGAAGCGTGGCGGCGACGGGCGCACCATCAGCGGAAGCCGCGCGGTGATGGCCGATGCCGCTTTGCCGAACTGCTTGCCGCCGGCCACGGCGACTACCGTCACCCGGTAGCGCGTCAGGTTGTCGGGCAGCGTCACTTCGACGGTCGCGCGGCCTTGCGCGTCGGTGGAGACGGCCGGGCTCCAGTGCGCCAGTGGGTTGAAGTCGGTCCGCAATGCGATGGGCGCTGCCGTTTCCTGTCCGGCGCCGGCATCCATCGCCATCTCCACCTGTTTTTCCACCATCTCAGGGGCAGGCGCGGCCGCGGGCGCGGCTGTAGCCGCGACCGCGCCGCGGCCACCAATGCTGTTGGCAAGCTGATCAGCTTGAAGTTGATCCGGGTTGGCGAGCACGATGCTGGCCCGGTTATGGTGATCGGTCACCCCGGCTTCGCGCTCCATGTAGAAAGCGGTGATCGGGTCAGCGATGTCGTAGCCGGTGAGCGCCAGGATCGCTTCATCGACGATCACCACGGCCAGTTCGGCGCCCTCAACGGGCTGGCCGGCCGCATCGAGCACGGTGACATCCAGCGTCGTGCTGCCCCCCGGCGCCAGCTTCTCGTCCTTGGGGGTTGCTTCGACGGTGAGCGTGCGGTCCAGCGGCGGCACTGCCAGGTTCAGTTCGCCCATCGCGTAGGCGGGGCGGTCAGGCAGCGACGAGGCCGTCTCGCCGCCGGCCGCGTCACCTGTGCGCTTAGCTGCACCTACCAGGTCCACCTGGACGTGAAGATTGGGAATGTGCCCTTCTTGAATGGGGATGCGCATCGTGGTCGACGGCTCGTTCAGGCTGAACCGCTCGCTGCGCAGCAGCCCGGACCGGCGCAAGGTCAAGACGCCCTCCGCCGGGAAGAATGGCGATTGCACCAGGATCTCGGCCACGTCCCCCGGTTGATATTCCTTCTTGTCCGGAATCAGGGTGACCTCCTCCTGCTCGACTTCCCGCGCAGGCGGCCGCTCGCCGCCGCTGACCCAGCGCGTAATCTCGGTGCGGTTGGGCCGGCCCTCAGGATCGGTCACGATGGCTGTGATGCGGTAGGTGCCGCCCTCCGGGGTCTCGAACGTGCAGCGGACCGGATCCTTGGCTGAAACGACAGTGCAAGGCTGTGTCGCCACCGCTTCCTCGGCCCACTCGCCGCCCTTCTGCGTCCAGGCCAGGCGTTCGGCCTTCAGCTCAACGGAGACCCCGCTAATCGCGGCGCCATTCAGGTCGGTCACGATGATCTCCACCGGCAGCGGCTCTTCGCGCGCCACGAAGATGCGTTCAGTGCGCAGGCCTACGTACAGGGTGGCCGGGTGCACCAACATCGTAGTCGTGCTGGTCCACGCCTGGCGGTTCACATCCATCACCGTAGCCTCCGCGGTCACCACGGATGGCTCGGGCGGGGTGACACCCCGGAAGTCAACATGCAGGCGATGGATGCCGGCCGCGTCGGTGACGCCGGTGAAGGTTTGCCCCTCCTCCAAGGGCGAAGTCGCCTCACCCCAGCCGCCCCAGGTGCGCCACCAAGGCACCCAGCGGCCAAAGGTGAAGTCGTCCCAGCCGGGCGGGCTGTAGTCTCCACGCCGCGCAGCGACCGTCCAGGTGACGTCTGCATTGGGCAGGCTGCCTCCCGCATAGTAAGCCGCGCTTACCTCGAGATTCGCGCCGGCGCCGACGAAGTAGGCGCCGGCGAAGTCCGGGCCTTCGCTGGTGGTTGTCTTTACCTCGAATTCGGGCCGGCGGAACTCCTGCACGGCGATGCGATGGCCGAACTGGCGGTTTTCCACCGCGGCAGAGCCTCCGGCGGCCTCCAGTTGGAGATAGGCATCGCCGAGATTCATTGTCTCGGCTAACTGGAGGCTGAAGTCGAAGCCGCCCAGTGTGTTTAGGTCGGCTCGGCCCTCCGATATCTGATTGCCGCGGTTATCCTGCAGGCGATATGTCACGCTCTCGGCTGCGCCTGCCAACGGTCCGGCATCGCCGCGCGGCCCCCCACCGATGCGGCGAATCCAGCCCTTGATGTGAACTTCTTCGCCCGGCCGGTAGAGGCCGCGGTCGTCGAACACATGCCACGCCAGGCTGTCCACCAGGGGGCGCTGGCGCCACCCTTCCTCGCCCCAGAAGTAGGGGCTGGCTGGCAGGAACGCCGTATCAGCGCCCAACCGCGCGATGAGCAGTCGCGCATCTTTGCCGGCCGGCAGTGTCAGCGTTGCGACGCCGTCGGCGTCGGTCACCCCTGCGCGATCGCCGGGCCAAAGCTGCAGATTGGTCTCGGCCAACGGCGCTCCGTCGGCGAGGCTATTGACCCAGGCGATCATCTGCTCGCCATCGACGAACGCGTCCAGGCCGATTTTCGTGCTCTGAATCCAGGCATAAGCAGTCCCTTGCCGCCTGTCGCGGCCGGGGATAATAGAGGGGAGACCGCCTTCTTCCCCGCGCACCACCACGATCAGGTGGCCTAGCCCCTCTGACAACGCGCTGCTCAGGTCGATCACTGTCTCGGTCAACGCGTCGGCCCGCGCTTCGACGTTCAGTGTGGTCGAGAGCACTTGCTTCCCCGGCGGCGTGGGAGGTTGCTCGTTCTGGTAGAAGTTCTGCTGATACTGCTGGAACGCCGTCCAGTCCTCAGGTGTGACCGCGTATGCCGCGACTGTCAGCTTCGTATAGTTAATCGTGTACACTGAGTAGCTCGGTTGCGCGGAGGGATCCAGCACGATGAGGTTGCCGCCGGCCGCGTAGAGGGTTGGCTCTGCAGCGCCGACCGCGAAGTTCACCGTCTGCTCCTGGCCCAATGTCTGCCCGAAGATATCGCGGATGCTGGCGGCAAGCTGCACCGTATAAGTCGTGCGCCCTGAACTGCGGCCTTGGATTTGCAGCATATCACCGTAAACGTTGATCGTGGCCGCCGGCAGCTCAGGGGTGACCCGCACCGTCTCCTCATTGATCGACGTTTCGTCCAGCGGATTCGAGAAGTTGATGAACCACGGATTGTAGGGCGGGCAGTTATTGTCCCAACCACATCGGCTCTCGACGATCTTCAGCGGGCCGTAGGTGCGAAATGTAAACTCCTGCGCTTGGGTGGTCGTCAGCGGCCCCTCAGCCGATGGTGTGCCCGGCCCGATCTCCACGACGATCCGTGTGTCGGCCGGGAGTGATTTTACGGCTCGGAACGCCAGCCAGTAGCCCGCCTGCGCCTGGGCCGCCATCTGCTTCACCTGTGGATCCGCGTCTACCTCTTCTTTGGTAGCTAATCGGAATTCGATAGCCGGGCTATCGGCCGTCAGCTTGATCGTGGCCAGCACGGCCTGGGGGTCGATACGTTGATCAAAGGCAATGAACAACAGGGGATCCAGCGCGGTCGGACCGTCTACGGGATACTTCGTGACGGCCTGGGGTGGAGGAGTGGTAAAGCTGAAGCTGACCTCCGTGGCTAATTTGCTGCCTGAGGCTGAAGCTGTACCAGCCGGCACTGTCACGGTGTATGAGGTCGCCATGGGAAAGCGTCCTGCGGCATAGCCCTCGACCGCGGCCGGCTCAAAGACCAGCGTCTTGGTGCCCACCCAGCGCCATTGGCCCGCAGGCTGCGGCGAGAGGATCGCGGGGGACTCCTGGGCGGCCAGGTCAGCCAGGCCGGTGAGTGCGACCATCGGCTGGTTGAAGGTCAGGTTCAGATTGGCTGCCTGGTTCACTTCTCCTTCTGGCGCATAGCGCAGCACCTCAAGTGGGCCGGAGGACGCCTCAGGTGCGGGGACCGCCGTAGAAGGCGGGAAAGAGTCCTGGATGGTCGCACCGGGCCGCGGCGCAGGCAACGACTGCGCCGGAAATACAAACGGCTGCACGTCGCCGGCAGCAGGCTGCAGTGCCGGCAGACGCGCCGAGATGTCCTGGGCTTCAGCTTCGGTCAGCGGTTGCGCCGGCGCAACGGGGAGCACTTCGGCCGCCGCGGGCTGCTCTGACCCTGCAGACAGGTCAAAGAGCAGGCCGGTCGGCGTCACGGTGGGCGCCGAGGTCGGCCCTCCGCCACTGATGACTTTGGCAGGCGTGACTGTGGCTTCCGGGGTGGGCGTGGGCGCTGCTGGAGAGGCGCTGCAGGCAGCGAGCAGCAGGATGATCGGCAACAGTAACGCGAGACGGCGTGAGCTCATGCTGATATCTCCTTCCCTTGATGAGGGAACTCTGAACGTGATTATAGCACGTTCCGAACCATTAGACGAGCGGGTGAGGATGGTGGTTCCCTGCCTGGCATCCCGGCCTGAAGGGCTTGGCTTTGGAGTATTTGTTTGTTTGCTGCTACCCTTGCTCTGCGAGGAAGGCCCACAACTCCTGAGTCGGTCGAAAGCCGAGGCGATAGATCGGAACTGCCGCGGCCAATCGGCCGGCGATGTTCAGCCAGGCGGCTGCACTTTCAACGCGTTCAGTGGCCACCTTCTCGGTGCTGAGGAGCGCCGCGACGGCTTCTGCACTGCGGAGTCGCGCGATCTCGAAATCGGCAGCATGGGCCAGCATGTAGATGCCGGCAAGCGGCACGCGGGAGTTGGCCCTGTGAATCCGCTCGGGCGGAGTGCTATGTCCCCAGAACGGCGTGCTGTACAGCTCAACGCGGCCCCCTGCGGCCAGACGCACCACCATGTTCTCATCGCCGAGCACCTGGCCAACGCCTTGCGCCAGGCCCGCAACGGTAGACTTGCCCGCGCCGGAATGTCCCGCGAACAAGTAGCCGCGGGCGCCATCAGACGCGCCCGGCGAAGAGTTCAGCACCACCCCTGCGCCGTGGATCAGTAGACCATCGTAATCGCGCGGGAGCGTCTGCATCAAAACGTAGCTGAGGCCGCGTTCCAGCGCAGATGCAGCCAGTTGCGGGCTGGCCGCACAGACTGTGGCACAGCGCGACCCTAAATCGATGACGCCTGCGTGCTGATAGAGGCGGAAACTGGTGCGCGTTCCGGTGTGTCGTATCCAAGGCGTATCGGCTCTCGTCAGGTCGGGCGCATGTGTGATGACGAGGCTCCAGGCGGGGGCAGCTTCTGAAAGAAAGGCCGCATAGCGTTCACTCAGAGTTGCGGCCCACGCGGCAGCAGGTGTTTCCACTTCGGCCACGACGCCAGCGATGTCAAGGTTGAAGCGGTTGTGTTGACCTTCAAGCACGGGCGCCCTCTTTTTTGTTTGAGCGACGGCAGCCTCTCAGCCGGCGCCAGGTGAACCGGATGGGCCGGAGTGCATGATGCCGCGCCACCCAACACCAGCGCAGCAGCCCCTCAGCACGATTCGGCCAGATGCGGCGGCCGTTCAGATACGCGCCCGCTACTCGCCCCAGTATCTGCTCGGGCGCCAGTGGGCGGTCAGGTCCCAAGCGGCCATCTCCTTGCGCGATCCAATGTCCAGCGGCCCGCCTCACCAGTCGATGTGCGATCAGCGTATCACTGCTGGCAAACACGATCAGACTTCCGAGTGGCGTTGGATCGGGCAGCGGCACGATATCGATGTCGCATGCCGGTGGCAGGGTCGGACGCATGGAGTTGCCGCGCAGCGGCCAGTGGAAACACCCCTCGGCAGCGAGGGCCTCGCGCAACAGCGGCGCCCAGGTGGCGGCTGACACCTCGCGTGGGTTTCGCTGCGACGCTGATCGACCGGGTGATCCATTGGGTGCGGAGTTATTATGCATGATTACGATGCCATTCTAGCGGCCGGAACAGGGCGCGCAACGCCAACCACCCTGCATAGCGGACGCGTTGGCGTGCGTCGAGTGCGGCCCACGTGGCCTGAATACGGAGCCAACGCCGTCCAGGCAGCAGCTCGTCGCCGAGGCCCCACATCGCCCGGGCAACAGGGTCCGCCGCCAAGCCGTCCAGGGCGCGGCCCACCGCGGCCGGCGTGGGTGTGCCCAACCAGCGCCCGGCTGCGTCGAGGGCTGCCTGGACTGCCAGTCCTAATCCCCAGGCCTCAGCCAGGCGGGCAACTTGATCCCAATCCAGCGCCTCCCAGCGCGCCAAGCGATCCAGATCGACCAGCCAGATGAGGCGCAGATCGCGGCTGTGGTGCAGCGCCAGGTGCGCGCAGGCGTGCAGCAGCAACACAGCGGGAGCCGGGACCTGTGCGCCGGGCAGGACAGGCAAGTCCTGTGCACCGCGCCACACCGCGCCGATGTCGATGCGATCGACGTAATATGGCATCTCCGTCAGTGTCCAATGGAGCTCAACCAATAGGCCCCGGTTGGCGTCGGTTGCGCCCACAGCAGCCAGCTCAGCGCGGTAGCGATACAGCGCACGGCCCAGCCGGCCCGCGGCCGGCGCCCCCAGCAGCCGGAAGCCCCGGCCGGCCAACGCTTGCCCCGCGGCTGCCAGATCTGACCGCCGAACCAGCAGGTCCAGATCGCCGGCCGGCCGCTCGGCAGGGCTGGCGTAGACGGTGCGTCCCAACGCGGCGCCCTTCAGCAGCAGGCAAGGGCAGGCCCCACCCGGTGCAGCGAACGCGGCCAGAATGCCGGACAACTCGAGTTCTACGCGCAGGCTGCGGGTGGCGCTGCGCTGAAATGCATCCTGCAGCTCGGTGAGTCGAGCTGCAGGAGCGCAATCGGGTTGGTTGCGGAGCACCGTATAGAGCAGTGGGGCGAGTTGGTGCGTGACCGCGGCGGTAAGAGTTTGATCCCAGGCGCCCGCTGGCAGCGAATCCTCATTCTTGAGGTGGCCTGCGCCGGAAAGGGCGCGGCCTAGCCAGCGCAGTACATCAGCCGGCACGGCCGCCGCGGGGCGGCACCTGAAGGGGTAGAGGAGATCGGGCATGTGGGTCTAGTTTGGCGAGGTGCTGCTATCAACGGGCGCTGGTTGGCGTCGCTCTGCAGGCTGGCTCGCGCGACGCTTGCCGTTTGGTCGAGCGCCGAAACGGTTCTTGCCTGCTGGCCCGCCATTTCGCTCGTTGCCGCGGCCCTCGGTGTCGTAATGATTGTACTGGTAGTAGTAATAGTAATAACCGCCGCTCTGGACCGGCATGCGGTTGAGCAGCGCACCGATCACGTGGGCGTTGACCCGCTCCAGGGCGCTCAAGGCGCGGCGTGCAACTTCGCGCCGGGTCGTGCCGGCGCCGATCACCATGAGCACGCCATCCACCTGGCTGCCCATGATCGCAGCATCCGATAGCGCTGTGACCGGTGGCGTATCGAAGATGACGATATCGGCAGATGCGAGCAAGGCCTGCATCAGTTCACGCATGCGCGCCGACCCAAGCAATTCAGCCGGGTTGGGGGGCAGCGGCCCGGAGGTCAGCACCTGGAGACCGGGCACCGAGGTTTCTTGTAGCAGGCCTTCGGCCGTGGGTTGCGTTTCCAATAGGGCGGTGGTGAGTCCTACGTTGTTGCGCAAGTCAAAGACGCGGTGCAGCCTTGGACGGTGGAGATCGGCGTCCACCAGGATCACGCGTTGGCCGGTCTGCGCGAACGCGGCGCCCAGGTTACTGACCGTCAACGATTTACCTTCGCTGGGCGCAGGGCTCGAGATCATCAGGGTGCGTAAGGCGCGATCGACGCCGGCAAACTGGAGGTTGGTGCGCAGGATGCGATAGGCTTCGGCTGCAACAGATTGCCCACTGCCTAGCGACGTGAGCTCGTTGCCCGGAGCCAGGTTGCCGATCTGCGGCACTGCTCCCAGGGTAGTGAGGCCGGTGATCTTCTGGACGTCCTCCGGGTTTTTCAGGGTGTCATCCAGGTATTCCAGCAGATAGGCCGCGGCTGTGGCTAGCACGAGGCCGATGGCCGTAGCCAGCAGGATGGTGGCGAGTTTGTTGGGACCTACAGGCGCAGAGGGCAGCGCGGCGGGTTCGATGATGTTGATACTGTTCAGCGCCCCTTGCTGGGTATTTGCCAGCAAGGCGGCGTAGTTGTATTGCAGGGTGGCCAGCTTGTTCTCCATGCTTGCGATCTGCGCCCGCGTGTCCTCAATCTGGGCTGCACTGAACAGGGTAGCCAGGCCGGCCTGCTTGCGGTCGATCTCGTCTTGGGTTGCCTGAATGTTGGTTTCCAGGTCGCTGAGTTGCTGGCTAATGAATTGCTGGCGCTGTTGATCTTCACGACCCGGTGCGGTTGGGCTGATCAGGATGAGTTGATTGGCCAGCTCGTTGGCAACCGCCTGGGCGCGTTGGGGATCGGTGTCAGTGACTGTGAGTTCGACAAGTTGGGTGCTGGGGACAACACGTGCGGAGTATTCGGGCATCCAGGTGAGGCTCAACTTGGCCATCACTCCGTTGCGCACCGGGTCGCGCATGACGATGTCGGCATAGGTGGTGGCCAATTGCTGGGTCAGCCAGAACTCATTGCCGTTGGGGTTGGGGTTCTCGATGGCGCTGCCCACCATGACGGTAACGCGTGTCCGGTAGATGGGCGCTTGCTGGCGAGTGGCCCAAAAGCTGCCGAGGGTGGCCACTACACTTGCGGCTACAATCAACCACCACCATTTTCGGAGCGGGATCAGGTATCCTCGGAGATCGAACGCGCGCTGTTCCAAGATCGCCTCGCTTTCAAGTGTCGTTGTCAGTATACGCTAAGTGAGGGCGCAATGCAAGCCTCTTGCGCGGTCTGCCGCGGCGGTGCGATTGTTGCACAATGGCGTGTCGCGCAACCGCAGGTCTCATCTGCTGCGGGATTCGAGTTGGCCGTTCACCAGATAATAGACCGCGCGTTCAGGATACGAGTCTATCACGGCCGCGTCAGCTTGCGGGGATGCGCTGCGCGGGTATAGCACGTCATCCGTCAACAACGGGCCCATCTGGGTGAGCAATGCGCCGTACTCCAACCAGCGTTCTGCCTTGACGAACACCAGCGCGTTGTGGATATCCGCTTGCTCAATTGGACGCAATTGGGCGCGGCTGACACCGTAGAATCCTTTGGCTTGGGCCAGCCGGGGCGGCAGATCGATGCCGAGATTCACGATCAGCAGGAGCGCGAGGCTGGCCAGAGCCACATGGCGTGTCCAGGCCGGTCGCGCACGCAGCGCATCCCAAAGGCGCAACATGCCTACCGCTGCGAGGATCCACAGGCCGCCGAATCCCTCGAAATAGTAACGCGGTCCCCAGAGGCGCATAGGCGAGCCGATCCAATAGAACAGATAGGCGCTGACCAGGGCAAGGAAGGGGGTCAGCAGCAACCAGTCGCGGCGCCGTCGCGGCGGGAACGCCAGGGCAAACAACAGCGGCGCCCAGCTCAGCCCCGGCCAACCCAGTACATCGGTTGCCGCATGGGATAGATCCTGCTTGAGGTTGAGCCACGCGTAATGTGGCGAATGCCCGCCCGGCATCCATCCGATGCCGGGGCCAAAACCGATCTTGTCATACGGCCACCACAACAGATACGGGTTCAGCCAGGGATCGCCGGTAACGGCCCACTGGTACAGAGGCAGCAGGCTTGCAAGAACCGCGCCGCCCAGTGCGACCAACAGGTAGTTGGGCCAATGGCGTTGTTGGCGCCTGACGACCTGAACCAGCGCATACAAGATGAAGGGAATGGCATAGCCGATTGCGGTCAGCGATCTGCACAGGAAAGCCAGCCCCAGGGCGGCGCCGCTCGCCAGAGCGAGCCAGCGATTGCCGCCGCGCGCGATCTGCACAAACCACAGGCTGAAGAGCAGCAGCAGCACCATGCTGGCGAGGTGCGATAAATAGGAGCTGCCCAGCACGAGCAGAAGGGGGGAGGTCAGCCCCAGCGCCGCGGCCAGTAGCCCTGTACGCTGATCGTACAACGTGCATCCCAGTCGATGCACCAGGAATAACGCCAGTACAGTCAGCACTGGATTCACCAACCAGGGGAGGCCTGTCAATTCGCCCACCGCCAGTACGGCCGGCCATCCCGGTGGATACTTGCCGAAGCGTTGTCCCTGGTAGTCCAGCACAAACGGAAACCAAAACGCGCTGGTATGCTCCGGACTGGGCACAGTGAGGCGGCCAAGCGCTAAGGTCTTGGCCTGGAATATGTAGGCGACTTCGTCTTCCAGATGCGGCAGACGTTCGAAGACGAAGAACGCGGTGGCGGAAGTTGCGAGCAGCGCGGCAAGGCAGATGATTGTGATCACCCAGGCCGGTTTTAGGAATTGTGGGCGGCATCGCAGAGGGATTCTCATACAACCCCTCTCGAAGTGGGTTTCTCGATGACGAAGAGGAGCGCGCGATGATCGAGCGAAAGCCTGCCCAGGGAAGCCAGGTGGATGAGCCATATCGGCAGACGCGCCAGTTTCCAGAACAGTTGGCTGCCCCGCGGCCGCCCATCAAGGCGGTACTCGGCCCGGATGATGAGTGCGTGTTGGCGGATAAATGCGTGCAGCCCACTTCGTGAGACGACCGGATCGAACACGGTCGGATAAGGCTCGCGACCCGGCTGGCCGGCATCCTTGATGCCCTGGATGTAGCGTTTGAAAAAGACATGGAACGGAAAGGGCAGCACCCGCGTGAAGAACGAGTACGCCGAATCGCCGTTGGGGAAACCCAGGATCATGATTCCGCCGGGTTTCAACCAACGCACGAAATTACTCAACACGCCTTCCGCGCCCGCGACATGCTCCAGCACATCGCTGTTGAAGATCACGTCGTAGGCTTCCGGCTCTAGCTCGGCAACCCGCAGATCGGCCAGGATTGCCGTGTGCAGATCGTGCTGCTGGCGCATGCGGAGGTCCAGCGCCTCGCGGTCGGCGTCGATGCCGATAAGCTGGTATTGAACGCCCCGCAGGTCGATGTCCCAGCGCGTTCCGCAGCCGGCTTCCAGGATTCTGAGCGCCCCGACGCGGGCAGCTTGCTCCCGGATATGCCGGCTGATGACCAGGATTTTCTCTTGATAGCTGGCGAGCAGCGGCGCTGGCGGCAATGCGCGAGCCTGGCTCATGTGGAGTGCTCCGGTGGCGCTATTTCGGAGGTGATCCCGGATTTGGCCTTAGCGGCGATCACGTCGCCCGGCTGCATCGCCTCGTGACCCGCCAGCATGTGGCGCAGGAATCGGCCGGTGTCTGACCGCTCAACGCGCGTGATGTGTTCGGGCGTTCCTTCCGCAATGACATAGCCGCCGTTGTCGCCACCCTCCGGCCCCAGATCGATGATCCAGTCGGCGCACTTGATGACATCGAGGTTGTGCTCGATGACGATCACCGTATTGCCCTGGTCCACCAGACGCTGGAGCACAAGCAGCAGCTTTTGGACATCATCAAAGTGCAAGCCAGTAGTTGGCTCATCAAGGATGTATAGGGTCTTGCCGGTGGCGCGCCGGCTGAGCTCCTTGCTCAGCTTGACGCGTTGGGCCTCGCCGCCGGATAGTGTCGTGGCTGATTGGCCCAGCCGAATGTAGCCAAGCCCCACTTGCTGCAACGTGTTCAGCTTGTTGCGGATTCCCGGGATGTTCTGGAAGAAGGCCAGTGCCTCGTCCACTGTCATATCGAGGATTTCGGCGATGGACTTGCCTTTGTATTTGATCTCCAACGCCTCGCGATTGTAACGCTTGCCGTGGCAGACCTCGCAGGGTATGTAGACATCCGGAAGGAACTGCATTTCGATCCGGATGATGCCATCGCCCTGGCACGCCTCGCAGCGCCCGCCCTTCACGTTGAAGCTGAAGCGCCCGGGTCCGTAGCCGCGCACTTTTGCATCCGGCAGCGCCGCAAAAAGATCGCGTATGTCAGTGAACAGATTGGTGTATGTCGCCGGGTTCGAGCGCGGTGTGCGGCCGATCGGTGATTGGTCGATATCCACCACCTTATCCAGGTTTTCGATGCCTTCGATGGCGACGTGTTTGCCGGGCCGATCCTTGGCGCGATACATGACCATGTTCAGTGCTTTGTAGAGCACTTCGTTCACCAGGCTCGACTTGCCGCTTCCGCTCACCCCTGTGACGCAGATGAACTTGCCCAGGGGCAGCCGCGCATCTACATGCTTCAGGTTGTTTTCGGTGGCATCGCGGATGATTAGGTACTGGCCGTTGCCCGGACGGCGCAGTAGGGGCGCTTTAATCTGCTTTTCCCCGCGCAGGTACTGGGCTGTCAGGCTGTCAGGGCAACGAAAGAATTCGTCCGTCCAATCGGAGCAGACGATGTAACCGCCATTCTCCCCTGCGCCCGGACCCAGGTCCACAATCCAATCCGCTGCGCGCATGGTTTCTTCATCATGCTCGATCACCAGGACGGTGTTGCCTAGATCGCGTAAGTCCAGCAGGGTGCGGATCAGGCGGGCATTATCGCGCTGATGTAAACCGATGCTGGGTTCGTCCAGGATATACAACACGCCAACGAGTTGTGAGCCAATTTGGGTCGCTAGGCGGATGCGCTGGGCCTCACCGCCGGAGAGGGTTGCAGCCATACGATCCAGGGAAAGATAGTCGAGCCCAACATCGGTGAGGAAGCGGGTGCGGGCGTACAACTCCTTCAGGATCTGCCGGGCGATCGTATACTCGCGCTGGGAGAGAGGCGACGAGGGGGGCACGGTCTCAGTCGCGCCGATGGTCGCGTTGATGGCCGCCAAAGGTTCATGGTTCTCGCTCTCAGTGGGCTGACCGGCTGAATGGCTCGGGTTGGGCGCATCTGGCCCCGTTGCTTGGGGCGTAAGGCCAGCCAGGTGCGCGATCCACTCTAATGCGCGTGTGACAGAGAAGCGACTGACCAGGTCGATATTCAGGTCAGTGACCGTGATCGCCAATGACTCCGGCCGCAGGCGCTTGCCTTCGCAGGTGGGACAAGGACGGCTCGTCATATAGCGTTCCAGCTCGTTGCGGATGTAATCCGATGTCGTTTCACGGTAACGCCGCTGGAGGTTGGGGATCACGCCTTCGTAGTTGGTCTGAAAAGAACGGTCATGTCCGTCATTATTTACATAACGTATAGAGATGGTGCTCTCTCGTTGATCGCCATACAGAATGATCTCCCGTTGATGTTTGCTGAGTTCTCCCACCGGCACATCGAACGGGAGGTGATAGCGCTGCGAGATCGCTTCCAGCATGGCATGATAGATGGTGGCTGTGTCGCGGCTCCAGGGCTTGACAGCGCCGTTGGAAAGTGAACGCGCTGGATCCAGGATCAGTTCGGGGTCAAATTCCAGCATGCTGCCCAGGCCGGTGCAGGTGGGGCAGGCTCCATGCGGGCTATTGAACGAGAATGTGCGGGGCTCGATTTCCGGCAGGCTGATACCGCATGTCGGACATGCGAACTTTTCGGAAAAGATGCGATCCTGCGGCGCATCCGGGTTGCCGACATCGGATACCAACATGACGCTGTTGCCCAGGCGCAGGGCAGTCTCTACGGAGTCGGCCAGGCGCGTCTTTTCAGCGTCTTCACGATCGGGTTCAGGGCGGCGGATAATCAGGCGATCGACGACCGCCTCGATGGTGTGATTCTTGTAGCGATCCAGTTCCGGCGCAGTCTCTACTTCGATCATTTCGCCGTCAACGCGCGCGCGCACGAAGCCTGCCTTACGTATGTCTTCGAAAATCCCTTTGTGCTCACCCTTGCGGGCCATCACCAGGGGCGCCAGCAATGTCAGACGGCTGCCTTCAGGGTATTCCAGGATCGTATCTACCATCTGTTGCACGGTCTGTGCGCTGATGACTCGACCGCATTGTGGGCAATGGGGGATGCCGATGCGCGCAAAGAGCAGGCGCAAATAATCATAGATTTCGGTTATGGTGCCCACGGTTGAGCGCGGGTTCCGGCTGGCGCCGCGCTGGTCGATGGAGATGGCTGGGCTCAGGCCTTCGATCTGGTCAACGTCCGGTTTCTCCATCAGGCCCAGGAATTGACGCGCGTAGGCGGACAGCGATTCCACGTAGCGGCGCTGTCCTTCAGCGTAGATGGTGTCGAACGCGAGGCTGGACTTGCCCGATCCCGAGAGCCCGGTAATGACGATCAGGCGGTCGCGCGGCAACTCCAGGTTGATGTTCTTCAGGTTATGCTCGCGCGCGCCGCGCACGATGAGTTTATCTTGAGCCATCTGTTTGATTACTCGCACTATCAAGGTCGTGGTTGAGCCGGACTTATTATTCTACCACTGAGGCGATGGCGGGTCTAATTCGGGGTGGCGCGATTCTTTAGACCTCGTTTTCGATCTGGGTGGTCAGTTGTTGGAGGTGTTCATCCGCTGCCCGCAGCGATGTCTCAGTTTGGCCCAGGGTCGCTTGTTGGGTCTCAACGAAACGCGTGTAGGGGCGCATCGCGTCGCGAATCCGAGAGAGGGAGCGTTCGAGCTCGGATTGGAACTGCTCGGTGAGCGCGGCGGTCAGCCGGCCGCGCAGTTCGTTGACCTTATTCTGGAGATCCTGCTTGGCGCGGCGGCGCTTGTAAGGGATCACGTAGAAGCCGAGGGCGGCTACGGCGCCGGCTGCCAGTACGCCTGTCACATCGGCTACCGTGGTCGCCAGCAGTTTCACCAGCAAGGCTCCCAACCCTATCGCACCGACCTCTACAATGGCAGTCTGCGCCACAGCGCGCTGGACCGAATCGCCCAGCTCGCGTGCCTCGGCGGCCTGATCGTAACTGGCCACTACCTGGCGTGCGGCCTGGCTCACGGAGTCCAGCAATGCCTGGCGGTTAGTGGCGAAGGCGCCGCCGACCTGTCCGATGATGCGATCCTGGTGCCGTGAGGCGCGCTTGTTCAAATAGTCTGTCACCGCCTGCCATTGGCGGAAATCCTGATCGACCAGCCAGTCGATGAGGTCGCGCGTGTGGATCTCGACCTGGTGTGAGGTGTCCGCGACCACTTCGCGTTCGAACAGGCCGCGCACTCTGTCTGCGTTCACCAGATCAAAGATGCGCTGCAGGCGGATCGTCTCGTCGAAGAAGCTTCCTCCCCGCTCAGACATGCCGTAGAGCACGTTATCTACGTGGCTGAGATGATATTTGAACTCGCGATGCATATCTGCTTCGTAGGCGGCCAGTTGTGCTTCGATGGTGCGCACGGTAGCCACATCTTCTTTCAGCAACGCCTTGCGCGATTCGGCCACTTCCAGGTAGCGCTTGACAAGGGCCTGGGCGATGCCAATTGGGCTGGAGAGCTTCAGTCGCAGACGTTCGCGCTCATCCAACGCCTTTAGGATGTAGCTTTCCAGCGGTTCGAACTGGCTGGAGGCCCAAAGCCGCGTGCGCTCATCCGCGTCGATCGACTCTTTGGCCTGCCGGGCTTGCCGGCTTGATACGGCGAAGACCGTGGGCACGCGGCCAATCATCTCGCGCGCGTTCTTGGTGACGAAGTCAAGTATGTGTTGGATATCGGCCGATCCCTCGAGAATATCGATCTTATTCACCACAAAAACGACCTTTTTGCCCCATTCGCGAATGCGCGCGATAAATGCCCGCTCGCTTTCGCTGAAGGGACGGTCGGCAGAGGTGACGAACAAGATCAGATCTGCGCGCGGTATGAAGTCTTCGGTGATCTCCTGGTGGCGCCGAATGACGGCATTGGTGCCGGGCGTGTCTACGATGTTGATATCCCTCAGCCACTCGACCGGGTAGGTGACCACCACCATGTTCTGGTCGGTGGTGGACTGATCAGGCTCATCACCATATCTGATGAGGTGGATCGCGGCGGTGGTGGGCGTCACGCCTTCAGTGAGGAAACGTTGGCCGAGGAGAGCATTGATAAATGCCGACTTGCCCGAATTAAACTCGCCGACGATGACTAACAGGAATAGCTCATCCAACTGAAGCAGCGCCCGGTCCAGGAGCCCGATGTCGTAATCCGGTGCATCCAGGTTGGCCAGGGGCGTGCGCAATGCCGCAAGTTGCGCACGTTCAGCCTTCAGGAGTTGTTCTTGGTTGCTGGTCAGGAAGCGTCGTAGCATAAGGGTCCTTTAGGTGTTGATTGTGCGTCGTTCACTGAACATCCCAGCGGCTTACGTCAAAGATTGAACGGAGCACCGTGATGCGTTCCTCTGGGGTCGCCCAGCGCAGTTGGAAGTTGGTTTCGATGACGGTTACCAGCAGCTCGGTGTTGATCAGGTGGCCGTCGTAAATGGTGTGGCGCGCCACCAGCCCGGTGCGAGTGGGCCAACTCCAGGTTTGGTCGAAGTAGAGATTGCCCAGCCCGTACAGGATCAGCCGCCCATTCCGAACTTCGACGGCCTGCGGCGCATGAGCCATGACGCCGGTCACAACGGCAGCGCCCGCGTCGCTCAGCGAGCGAAAATCGTTCTCCTGTGATGGGATCGGCTCGATTTGGTAGTCGCCCGCGTCATTAAACTCGGTGTGTTGCACCTCAGCGAACACCAGATTTACCTGCGGCTGCAGCGCCTGGATCGCGCCCACCATCTGCGCCAGGTCAAAGCGTGCCGAGCCTGGGTGATCGGGACCTGCCCACGCGCTGACCTCTTCGCCGTTGCCGTTCCAATAAGCCAGCGGCCCATATTGGTTGGCGGCAAGAAAGCCGAGCCGGTTGCCGTTATGCTCCAGTATCACCGGCACCTGCGCTGCTTTGTCATCCACGCCGCCGCCATACACGGGGATCTTCTTCTCAGCGTAGAACGCTAACGACGCACGCATGTTGTCGTAGCCGAAGTCGTTCTGGTGGTTGCCGCTCAACCCCACCGCATCCACGCCCGACAGCTCCAGGTTCAACCAATATTCCGGTTTGGAGCAGAGGAGCAGGTTGTTGAGGGTGTTGTCGGCGACGCAGCCTGTTACAAAGGGGATCTCGTTACTGATGATGGTCAGATCGGCTGCGGCCAGCTCCGGGCCAACAAGCCGCGCCAGGAATCCATAGTCGCCGGACTGTTCGATGGCTGCCGCAGAGTTGCGCGCCATTGCTGTGACGCCGGTCATCACCAGCACAGTCAGTTTGTCGGCATCGCGGTTGGTGATGGGTAAGGCTGCGCTCAACTGCTCTGCTGCTACCCGGCCCTGTTCCGTGGTGGCAACCAGCCAGGCTCTGGATGCCAGCGGCCACTCCGCTGGCTTGAAGCGGTTGTCCGTAGCCGACAGCCCGTCCAGCTTCAAGGCGCGCAAGCGTACGGTCAAGGCGTCGAAAGGCAGGATGCCCAGGCCCATCGGATCGCCCCACACTGCATCGGCGACCTTGTCGGCCGGCTGGGGATGCACGGCTGAACCTGGCTCGCCGAGGAGCGCCGACAAATCCGCCATGATGACCTCGCTGGGGTATATGGCGGCAAAGTTGTCGGACGAGCCCACGCCCGACCACACGTCGCGCAACTCCTGCAGCGTAACGCCTTCCAGGACGGAGGACAAACGATCGACGGGCACCAGGATGCGTTCCCAGGCCAGGGGCGCGTCTCCCGTATCGGCGGGATCAAGCTCCAGATCGCCTTGTCCGCCCGCCCGGACCACCTCCGCCCCGGCCTTGGTCAACAGGTCGGCCAGCAATTGGTTTGCCGCATCCGGCACGCCCTGGAGCGTTTTGATGCTGACCGTGAGCCTTGTTGGTTCGGGGGTCGCGGTTGCGGCTGGCGTGGGCGTAGGGTGCGGCGTGAGAGTCGCGGTGGGTGCGAGAGGGCTTGCGGTTGCCTGAGGCGTCTCCGTCGCCGGGCTCTCAGCGCTGGGCTGCGCAAGCGCAGTCAGGACGCGCTTCTCCGTTTCTTCCGAACTTGGCGGCCGAATGGCTGTGCATCCTCCAAGGATGGCCAGAATGAGCGCCACCGACAACGCTCGCATGATAGTGGATGAAAGCTTCCGCACGATGTCTTAGTCCTGGTCAGAGATGCCTTATTATATCACAACCTCGATTTCGCCGTGACTCAACTCGACCAGGGCGGCTGCCAGAGCTGGTGCGTGTTCCTCGGGCACGCTGATCTGCCAGGTCACATCCGCGGCAAATTGCTGATCGATGGTTCGCGCCTCGAATGCAGGCAGCAAACGCGTCACTGGCGTCACCCAACTGTAAGGCCCCGAGGCCAACAGGGTGCGGAGAGTGATTTTCTCTTGCACCGGCAGCACCGCTAGAACAGCCTTAACCCCACCGCTATACGCTCGCACCAGCCCTCCTGTCCCTAGCTTGGTCCCTCCGAAGTAACGCGTCACTACGACGGCAACCTCGCCCACAGCGCTGCCTAATAAGACCGCCAGCATTGGCCGGCCAGCCGTGCCGCCAGGCTCGCCATCATCGCTCATGCCGATCTGCGCGGTGGAACCGGGCGGGCCGGCGACGAAGGCATAACAGTGGTGTGTGGCATCGGGGAACTCGTCGCGCACAGATGCAATAAACGCGCGCGCTTCATCAACGGTCGCCGCCGGCGCGGCGGTCGTAATGAAGCGCGACCGCAGTATGGTTTCTTCGACGCGAGCGCGGCTCGCAGGGATGGCATAGCGAGACATGGCAAATCAGTGAGTAAACCGATCGGTACTGGATGTTCTGCGGCCAGCTCAGTCAGTATACCAGCCTCGGACGTGTGTGCCAAGCTGAAAGCTGCCTTTATTTGCCATTGGTCGTGTCATTGAACTTGTGCTATAATCGCGCCAGCACTTGACTCGCTCAGGAGCTGTTCGTTGACTGAACGCATGTCTTCTCGCAATGCCTGTCGGCTCTGTTTGTAACTTGAAAGGAGCAACCGATGGAACCCTCTACCCAAAAGCACCGCCCCTGGACACTGATGGTGTACATGGCTGGAGACAACGGCAAGGCTTTTCAGACTGCGACCGGCGTTAAGAAGCTGATGGCCGAGATGACCTCCGCCGGCTACAAGGACATCTGGGAAATGGCAAAGGTGGGCACTACCGATGTGTGCGCGGTCGTGTGCCTTTTTGACACTGTCGAGCAGAGTTACCTGGTGGAGGTGCGCCAGGGCGTCGGCATGGCAAACTGCGCGGTGCAAACGCTCAAAGAGGTGAACACCGGCGACCCCAATGTCCTTCAGGACTTCATTTTGTATGCCGCGCGGAATTATCCGGCCGATCACTACGCCTTGGTGATTTGGAACCACGGCACCGGCTGGCTGGATGTGGATCATTACGAATCTGTGCGCGCCATCAGCACCGCTCACAAGACCTACGGTGCGCTCTTTCGCAACACATTGCGGAAGATGGCTGAGGGAGAGGCGACCCGGCCGATCGCCTATGATGACACCAGCAAGGATTTCCTGGACACCCAGGCCCTCCATCAGGCTTTGGGTGGAGCAGAGGCGGTTATCGGTCGCAAACTGGACATCGTCGGCATGGATGCGTGTCTGATGGCAATGGTGGAGGGCGCTCGCGAGCTGTCTCTTCATAGCGACTTCTTTGTCGGCTCGCAGGAAGTGGAGCCGATGGAAGGTTGGCCGTACATTCTGATCCTACAAAGCCTCAATGCTGAACCGGAGATGTCACCCGGGGTCTTGGCCGAGCGTATCGTACGGGACTACGCCAAGAGCTACAACGCCAAGACCCGGCAGGCTGAAACCGTCACGCAATCCGCCATCCGCCTGTCGGGCACGGAGGAGACAGCGGCGCTGACCCAATCTCTGGTAGGCGCCGTGTTGGCGCGCGGCCAGCAGGCGGTCCTGCGCCGGCTGGCCAACGCGGCTCGCAACGAGGCGCTCGCCTTTCAGGATCGCAACTACCGCGATCTGGGAGATTTCGCACGCTTATTGGCGAGCAAGACCGAATGGGAGAGCTATCCCGAAGTGACAACGGCGGCCCAGGCGCTTTACGCGCATCTTGAAGCGCGCACCGCCACGGCGCCAGTGCTGCAGGTGGCCTACCGTCCCCAGTATGAGCGCGCAACTGGCCTGGCAGTCTATCTGCCGCCGGACACGAAGTCGCCGGCTCAACGCCAGAAGGAGTTGGCGATCTACCGTGAGCTCGTGTTCCCGCAAATCACGGGTTGGGATCGCCTGGTGCAGTGGTTGTATGGCGATTTTTAGCTGCATTATCGTAGAGGTGAGACTATGAGCTTTGCAGTAGCAGCCGTGTCGGAATCAATTCTCGCGATCCTTGACGGCATCCTGGCCGCATGGCCAACGCTGCCGGCCGAGGTGCGCCAGGAGATCGAGCGTGCGGTCCGCGACCATGGGCCAGCCATTGGCAAAGAGCACAAAGCAAATGCGGCCAGCGCGGCCGCCGGTTTCCTTGATGCCCTCTGGCCGGTGCGCCGCGCCCTGCCTGCAGAGGTGAGCGGTTTGCTGGAGGCCGGGCAAGTCAGCTCCGAACCCAGTTCCGGCAATCGGCGCAGTGTGATCGGGTCGCTATCCGATGAACGGCGCGACCTCGTGTTGCAGCAGATGGTGAGCGTCGCGGAGTTCCGCCTGTACCGCAACCCGATCGGGCTGGCAGCCCAAGTTGACGAATTACTAGATGCATATTGGCGCCGCCTGGCCGATGAGGACCGCGCGGAAGTTGCTGAGCTTCGCGCGACGCATGTGCAGCGCGTTGATGATCCTGATGACGCAGAGACATATTTGCGCGCGATCAAGTCTCTCCTCCAGCGCTATCCCAGCGTTTGGAAGCTGCTGGACGATCCGGCGGTGCAGGTGTGGGATCCCGGACAGCAGATGCGTAGCATCCCCAAGTTGCCGGTGCCTCCATTGCCTGTGATTACAGACACCCGTTCAATCGACTCGACGTCCGAGGACGTGACCCGCTATGCTAACGTCCACTTCCCCAGCAAGGTGCTGATTGATCAGGACGCCGTGCCGCTGATCGTGCATGTGGCCGGTCACTTCCAGTCGGGCGCCAAGGGCGCGGCCGACGAAGCGCGTATGAGCCTTAAGATCAGTCCGCTGACCGTTCTTGTCCGGCCGGAGGGCTTCGACTTCGTAGGCGAGACCATCGGCGGTGAGCCGGTGGGCGAAACTGGTTCCCATGCACGCCAGGTCAAGATCGAGAAGGAGCGTGATTGCGAACCGCTCGTTTTCTTCCTCAAACCGCAGTCGGCCGGAATGAAGCGCATCAGCGTAGACTTCGAGCAGTTCAGCCGCCGGATCCTGACAGTTTCGTTCGAGGTCGAGGTAGTAAGGGACGCTGCAGCGATGACGCAGTTGACGAATGCTGTGGTCACATTTGTGCCGATCGCCTCGCCGGTGCTGGGCGCGGAGGCGAAACCGCCCGATCTGGAACTGCGCATTATGCTCTCAGCAGATCGCAAGACCTTGGATTATATGCTGCATTCGCCAAAAGGCAGCGACTACAACTTTAAGCGTGTCGGCGCCAAGCAGCTCCGAGACGACCCGCTGACCTTCCTGCAGCAGAAATTCGATCGTCTCAGCGACCTGGCCAAGCAGTCGGTGGCAACGCGCTCGGACGATGAGACGCGACGTGCGAACCGGGAACTCGCTGCTATCGGCACTGAACTCTATAATGAGCTTTTTTCGGATGAATTGAAGCGCGAATACAGCCGCGTCCTGCGTAAGAAGTATCGCGGGCAGAGCCTGCTGATCACCACGGATGACCCGTGGATCCCTTGGGAACTGGTCACGCCGCAGGACCCCGGCGGGGATGATTCCTGGGATACAGCAACTGATCCGCCGCTGTGCGAGACCTTCCGGCTTTCGCGCTGGGTGGCTGGCCGGGGTTCGCCCGATCAGCTCAAGCTCGTGCAAGGCGTGTGGGTGGCGCCCCCCGACAATCTGGAGGCCGCCCAGGCCGAGTCCGACTACTTCACCGAGTTGCACCGCCGCCAGTGGACAGTGAGTTTCAGCGGCCCGCTTAAGACTTTGGATGAGGTCGATGACGCGCTCATGGCCGGCAGCGCTCATCTCTATCACTTGGCCTGTCATGGTAACTTCGACGCCGCGAGCGCCAATGAGTCTAAGCTCAAGCTTGGGAACGACTATCTCACACCTGGGGCAGTCGGGGCCATGAAACCGTACATCCGCAGGAGTAAGCCGGTGGTGTTTTTGAACGCCTGCCATTCGGGCCGGGTGGGCATCGGCCTGACGCGCCTTGGCGGCTGGGCCGAGACGTTCCTCGACTGCGACGCCAGCGTGTTTATCGGCGCGCTCTGGGAGGTCAATGACGTGCTGGCGGCCAGGTTTGCTCAGGAGTTCTACGATCGCCTGTGGGGCCTCGGCGCCTTCGAGGGAAAACGGCAGCCGATCGGTCAGGCTTTTCACGAGGCGCGCCTGGCGATCAAGCAGGCGGATGCCGCCAATCCGACATGGCTGGCCTATGTGCTCTACGGTGATCCATATGGACAAGTTGTGTTGGGCGCGTAAACCGCGCTTTGCCAGAGAGCTGCCATGACCACACCAATGCGTTCTCAATACCTGGCGCTGAAGAAGCAGTATCCTGACGTGATCCTCTTCTTCCGCCTGGGTGACTTTTATGAGACCTTCGATGATGACGCCAGGCTTGTGGCGTCAGTTTGCGATGTTGTTCTGACCTCACGGCCCGTGGGCGCCGACCAACGCGTCCCACTGGCCGGCGTACCTTACCACGCGGTGGATACATACATCGCCAAGTTGATCAATGCCGGTTATAAGGTAGCCATCGCTGAGCAAATCGGCAATGAGCCGCCGAAGGGCGAAAAGCTGGTGCCGAGGATTGTGCGGCGAGTGGTCACACCCGGCACGCTGGTGGAGCCAGGGCTGCTGTCGGAGAAACGCAACAACTACGTCGTAGCAGTGGCGTTGGATTCGGATCAGGCAGGGCACATCGCCAGGGCAGGATTGGCTTATGCAGATATCACTACAGGTGAATTTGCGACCACCGAGATCTTCGACGGCGCCGATGTCCTCCGCCGCATGGCCGAAGAGCTGGGGCGCTTGTCGCCGGCTGAACTTCTCTTCCCGGTGAAGGATCCGCGATGGGCGCCAAGGGGCGGTGGGGCAGGGGAGCAGAAGAGCAACAGAGCCGATGGAGACGCGCCATACATCGCACACCAGACCTCCAGCTTTCTGCCCCCCGAGATCGCCCAGGCCTACCACATTACCCCCTATGTCGCCTGGCGCTTTGAAGAGGCTACTGCGCGGCAAGCACTGCTCGATCACTTCAGCGTAGGCACGTTAGCCGGTTTTGGCTGCGATGATAAGCCGCTGGCAGTGCGGGCGGCGGGCGCGCTGCTCCAGTATCTGCAAGAGACACAGAAAGGCAGCCTGCCTAACCTGGTCGGCCTGCGCACCTACAGCACCGCCGAGTTTATGACCCTGGATGAATCCACGCGGCGCAACCTGGAGCTGACCGAAAGCCTGCGCGGCGGTTCCGTTCAGGGCTCACTGCTGGGTGTCTTGGATGCAACATTGACCCCAATGGGCGGCCGGCTGTTGCGCAAATGGCTCAGCCAGCCGCTGCTGGACGTTGCCGCCATCGAGGCGCGGCTCGATGCGGTGGAGACCTGGCAGCAGGACAGTATCCGGCGCGCGGAACTCCGCCAGGTCCTTCGCGGCTTTGGCGATCTGGAGCGCTGGACTAATCGCTGCGCGCAGGGCATTGCGCTCCCGCGCGACCTTCTGGGGATTCGCGAGGCATTGGGACGGGTGCAGCGCTTGCAGGCGATCGCGCACCTGGATCCCTGCCTTGACATCGCCACACTACTCGCTGAAGCCATCGCTGACGAGCCGCCGGCGACGCTTGCCACGCCTGGCGTTATCCGCCCCGGCTTTTCGGCTGAGCTGGATGGCATCCATTTGGCCACGCGCGACGCCCGGAGCTGGATCGCCGGCCTGGAATCGACTGAGCGGGCGCGCACCGGCATTAAGTCATTGAAGGTCGGCTACAATAAAGTCTTCGGCTACTATATCGAGGTCACCACCGCCAACGCTGCGCTTGTGCCGGCCGACTATATCCGTAAGCAGACTTTGGTTAACGCGGAACGTTACATCACGCCGGAGCTGAAAGAGTATGAATCGTTAGTGCTCAATGCTGAGGAGCGGATCCTGGAGCTGGAGGGTCAACTCTTTCGTTCGGTGTTGACCCAGATCGCATTGACTGCCTCGCGGCCGCTGGAAACCGCCGCGGCCGTTGCCGAGCTGGATGTGGCGGCCGCGCTGGCTGAGGTCGCCGAAGCGAACGGCTACGTTCGCCCTGTGTTGGCCGCTGACGGGATCATTGATATCACGGCTGGCCGGCATCCGGTGGTGGAGAAATTCCTGACCGGTGAGCCCTTCACCCCCAATGACGCCTACCTCTCGCCTGAACAGGCGATCATCATCCTCACCGGCCCGAATATGGCCGGCAAATCAACGGCCCTGCGGCAAGTGGCGCTGGTTGTCCTCATGGCCCAGATCGGGTCTTTCGTGCCGGCCACGGCGGCGCGCATCGGGCTTGTGGATCGCATCTTCACGCGCATTGGCGCATCGGATGAGATCGCGCGCGGCCAATCGACTTTCATGGTGGAGATGGTGGAGGCTGCCAATATCCTGCATCACGCCACCAGCCGGTCGCTGCTGATTCTCGATGAAATCGGCCGTGGCACTTCCACTTACGACGGTCTGGCGATTGCCTGGGCTGTGGTTGAGTACATTCACAACCACCCCGGCTTGCGTGCCAAGACATTGTTCGCCACCCACTACCATGAGTTGACCGACCTGGCTGAGCGCCTGCCCCACGTTGTCAATTTCAACGTGGCCGTGGCCGAGCAAGGCGATACCGTTGTTTTTCTGCACAAAATCGTGCCCGGCGCGGCTGATCGCTCTTATGGCGTGCATGTTGCGCAGTTAGCTGGCCTGCCCAGGCCGGTGATCGCTCGCGCCCAGGAGATCCTGGCCGATCTGGAGGCCTCCGGTGCGGCGGGGCCGCGGCGCTCGGCTCTGCCCGCGACCCTGCATCAGCTCCCGCTTTTTTCCACCGAAGATCCGGTGATTGCCGATCTGCGCGCTCTGGATGTGAATGCATTGAGTCCGCTTGCCGCGCTGAATAAGCTATACGAACTACAGCAGAGAGTGCGCGAATAGCAGGGATTGGAGCTTTTCTCAAACCCGGCTTGGCGCAGGCCCGATCCCCCAATATTGTCGAGGCGTTTTTGAACATTCACGAACTCATCTCTGGAGAACTTAAGATCCCCGTGTCTCAGGTCGTTGCGACCGCGACCTTGCTGGATGATGGCAATACCATTCCCTTCATCGCACGTTACCGTAAGGAGGTCACCGGCGGCCTGGATGAGGTGCAGATCCGCGACATTCAGACCCGGCTGGAGTATCTGCGCAAGCTGGCTGAGCGCAGGGAGGCTGTAAGAGCTGAGATCGCGTCGCAGGGCAAGCTGACTGACGAGTTGACAGGTCAACTGGACGCCGCGACGACGCTCCAGGCGGTTGAGGATCTTTATCGTCCCTATAAGCCCAAACGTCAAACGCGAGCCCAGCTTGCACGCGAACGCGGGCTGGAACCATTGGCGCTGACACTGCTGGCCGCAGGTCGCGGTGAGATCGTTTCGTCCCCGGGAAACGGCCTGGGGAATTCGCCCCAACAGTGGGCGGCACAATACGTCAATGAACAGGTGTCGGACGTTGAGGCCGCGCTGGCAGGCGCGCGCGATATTATCGCGGAACAGGTGAGTGATGATGCCTCGACTCGCGGCTTGGTGCGCCAGCGTTTCGCCGCCGATGGATTCGTAACCAGTCGCCGTGCCAGTGATCAGGCGGACAAAGAAGGCCGCTATCGCGTTTATTATGAGTTCCGCACCGCGCTGCGGGCAGTTCAGCCGCATCAGTGGCTGGCACTGAAACGGGGCGCGGCCGATGACAGCCTAAAAGTGACTATCGAGACCGCTGATGGCGTCATTCTTGGCGATGTGGCCGCGGCCTGGATTGCCGCACCCGCCACGACTGCGGGCCAGCAGGTGCGGCTTGCGGTCGAGGATGGTTATGAGCGGCTCCTGCGCCCTTCGGTCGAGCGAGAGGTGAGCGGACAGTTGGGCGACTACGCAGACGATCATGCCATCCAGGTTTTTGCTGCCAATCTGCGCAATCTGTTGCTCCAGCCCCCGCTTCGGGAACGCGCGGTCATGGGTATCGATCCCGGTTTCCGCACGGGTTGCAAGGTGGCCACGGTAGACCCAACCGGTAAGTTGCTGCACACTGCTACGATCTATCCCCACGAGCCGCGCAACGAACGTGAGAAAGCGCTGCGCATGCTTGCCGCTCTGGTCGAGCAGGATCGGATCAACGTGATCGCTGTCGGTAACGGCACCGCTAGTCGGGAAACCGAGGCTTTGGTGGCGGAGTTGATCAGGCCGACCTCGTCTGGACCAGGTTTCTTGGAGAAGGCTGGCCCGGGCAAAGTCGCCTACGCGATGGTTAGTGAGGCCGGAGCGTCAGTCTATTCGGCTTCCGACATCGCGCGTGCCGAGTTTCCTGAGTTGGATGTTTCCATGCGCGGCGCGGTTTCGATCGCGCGACGGCTGCAGGATCCGCTGGCCGAATTGGTCAAGATCGACCCGCAAAGCATCGGCGTTGGCCTTTATCAGCACGATGTGGACCAGAAGAGGCTCGGCGCTACCCTGGACGCAGTGGTGGAGTCGGTGGTTAACTATGTGGGCGTTGACGTTAACACCGCATCCGCGGCCCTGCTCGGCTACGTGGCTGGGATTAGCAAGAAGGTGGCACAGGCTATCGTCGCACACAGGGAGGAAGCCGGGCCGTTCGCATCTCGCGCTGATTTGAAAAAGGTAAAAGGATTGGGGCCAAAAGCGTTTGAGCAGGCCGCCGGCTTTCTGCGCGTCCCCGGCAGCAAGAACCCGCTGGACAACACTACCATCCACCCTGAGAGTTATGAGGCAGCCAGATCTTTTCTTGAGTTTGCCGGCCTCAATCTGCGCATGCGAGACCTTCCTGATCGGCTGAAAGGATGGTGCGAAGCGAACGGCCTGGCACACGATACTGGCGCCTGGCCTGCCACTGCCTTCCTCCTTGGTGTTGGTGAGCCGACGCTGCGCGATATTGTGGATGCGCTGCTGCGCCCCGGCCGGGACCCGCGAGCCGACTTGCCGCCAGTGGTTCTGCGCCAAGACGTGCTGAGCATCGATGATCTGACTGAGGGGATGGTTTTGAAGGGTACGGTGCGCAACGTGGTCGATTTCGGCGCTTTCGTCGACATCGGCGTCAAGCAAGATGGTTTGGTGCATGTGAGCAAGATGGCAAAGCAATTCGTGCGAAACCCGCATGCGGTGGTGAGCGTGGGAGATGTGATTGATGTCACCGTGATCAGCATCGACCGCGAGCGCGGGCGGATTGGGCTGAGCATGGTTGGCTAGGAAGGCAACGGGCGGGCAGACCCAACGAAAGGAAATGAGAGCATGACATTGATCGATCGACTGCTGGCCGAGCCGCTCCTGGTTGGTCCCGTGGTCGATGTGCGCGTCGGAACGCATTGGACGGTTGTGGTGGCCGAGACCGCGCACGGCATGCGCGCAGGGTTGGCATCGACGCAGATCGTTCATGATCTGGAACATGGGCGCCCTGCCGTGCGCGACGCCGGCCACTTGATCGGGATGCCCGCAGCCGAACTGGCGAGCTGGATGCGCTCTGAGAGCCTGACAGAACGGAGCATCGGTTTTGCGGCACTTAATGCTTCACTGGAGGTGGATCTGGCCGCGTGCGTCGACCGCAATGCAGAGGAACTCATCCTGGCGCAGGGCGCCGGGCGAAAGGTAGCCATCGTAGGCCACTTTCCCTTTGTCCCCAAGGTGCGCGCTGCGGCGGAGACGTGTTGGGTGCTGGAGCTGAATCCCTGCCCGGGCGATCTGGCTGCTGCCGAAGCGCCAGCGGTATTACCCCTAGCGGATGTCGTAGCGATCACCGGGATGGCGTTGGTCAATGACACCTTTGCGGGTCTGACTGCACTGTGTCGCCCTGATTCCTATGTGGTGGTTTTGGGCGCAACGACACCCCTGGCAAAGCTTCTGTTCGCAGAGGGCGTAAATGCGATCTCCGGGACCATAGTAACCGACATCCCGGCTGTTTTGACGGCCGTTAGCCAGGGCGCCAATTTTCGCCAGATCCCCGGCAAACGCCTGGTCACCCTGGTGGGGCGGTGATTCAATGAAGTTGCCTTTTGACCATTTCGATGCCATCGCGCGATGGTATGACCTTCTCATCAGCAAACCGGAACACAGCCGTCTGCACGGGCTGCTGGAGGCAGTGCCCGGGGAGTTGGTTTTGGATGTGGGGGGCGGTACAGGACGCCATGCCGCCGACTTGGCAGCGCGTGGCGCGCGCGTCGTGGTGTATGATTCGTCGCCTCAAATGACTCGGCGCGCGAGAGATAAGGCCCTCCCCGCGGTTGTCGGCAGCGTCTTGCAGCTTCCATTTCCGGATGCCAGCATCGATCGCCTGCTGGTGGTCGATGCGTTCCATCACTTTGTAGTGCCAGTTCCGGCGGTGGCTCAACCTGCGGCCGCGGCCGAACTACTGCGCGTGCTTCGCCCCGGCGGCCGGCTAGTGTTGGAGGAGCCGGACATCGCTCGAGGCGGCGTTAAGTTGATTGCATTGATGGAGAAGGTCCTGTTGATGGGGAGCCGTTTTCTGCCCGCCGATGATTTAGCCACGCTGTTTGAGACCCAAGGCGCGCGGACTCTGGCGCTCGAGCGCGATCACTTCAACATGTGGCTGGTAGCAACCCGGTAGCAGGGAAGAAGTCGACGTCATGGCTTCCGCCTGCTGAGAATGAGAGCGGTGCTGAGAAACGTCAATCCGAGGTACCCGAATGTGCAGGCCCAAAAGCCCCATCCTAGCGGCAGCGGTTCATTGTATACCGCAGCAATGGCTGGTCGCACCTGCAAGAAGCTCCATGCCGGCCATAAAGCTGCGATAAGGGCCGGCAGACTGATGCCGGCCAGGATCAGCCGGTCCGGCAGATGCCGGATGAGCGCCACCAGCGGTATAGTCGCGAGACACAGCACTATGGCCGCCGTCTGCACACGAAACTCCGGCATTCGCAGTGTGTTTGGACTCCAGGCGGGAGGTAGTTGGGCAAGGGCCAGCGAGATTGCGGCGAGCAGCAGAAGCCAACGCAAGCGGCCCGTCTGGCGGCGGCTGCTCAGCAAAGTGGCGATCAGGCTGGCTGCCACTAAGGGCGCATAGAACGCCTCGCGCTGTATGGGAATTTGGCCGGCAGACACCTGGGGCAAGAACTTGACATATTCTCCAAGGTCCAGCCCGGTAATGATCAGGCCGGCAGCCCTGTGCGGAATCCAAGGGCCCAAATAGCCTGTCACGCCAAGGACCCCGACGGCTGTCAGCATAACCCAACGGCGGCCCGAGGACGGGCGATCTGCGTTGCGTGTGCGCACCATGCGTCTCCGGCTTAGTCTGCTGCCGTAAGCTGGTAAGCTTCCAGCAGCTTTGCCGCTGCGGCTTTCCAGGTGTATCGAGCCGCCTGCGCCCTACCCAGGTCCACCAACCTCATCCGGAGATTGGCATTGCCCAGTATTCGGGCCATGGCATCTGCCAGGGCGTCGTTGTCTTCGGGCTCAACTTGTAGCGCTGCTGACCCTACTGCTTCGGGCAAGCTGGCGCGGTTGCTGGTGACGACCGGTGTGCCGCACGCCATGGCTTCCAATGGCGGTAGTCCAAACCCCTCGTAGAGCGATGGAAAGACAAACAGGTCAGCCAGGGTGTAGAGCGCAGGTAAGTCGTCGTCCGCAACGAAGCCGATGAAATGCACGTACTCGCTGAGACCTTCTTTGGACACCTGCTCGTAGATGTCTCTATAGAGCCAGCCATTTTTGCCGGCGATTACCAGCGCGTGAGGAAGCCCTGTCTGGCGACGCAGTTGTCCGAAAGCGGCAATCAAGCCGGCGAAGTTCTTGCGCGGCTCGATGGTCCCCACCGACAAAATAAACCATTGCGGCAGATGGTACCGGTTACGCACCTCGGCGAGCCGTACTGTGTCTCGCACCGGGCGGAACCGCGCCTCCACACCTCCGGGCACCACAGAGATTTTCGCCGAAGAAACTCCCAAGAGCTCGATCAGGTCGTTCTTGGTGGCTTGCGAATCCGCCAGCACACGCGTGGCGCGCTCGATCGAGCGCGGGACAGTTTTGGTCAGATACGCGCGTAACCCCGGGTCTGCGTGCTGGGGCAGGCGCAGGAATGAGAGATCATGGACGGTGACAACACCCCTGGCGTCTCGCAGTGGCGGTAAGGTGAAATCGGGCGAGTGGAAGATATCGCACTCGCCAACGAAGCGCTCGACCGCTAGGGGGATGCCAAAGCGGTGCCACCCGGCCGTGAGCCAGCGCGCTGGCACTGCGCTGGTCCGTACGCAAATATGGGCGGGCCAGGCAACGGGCAGGGGAGTCTCACCCGCGCAAAACAGCGTATAGCGGTTGTCGCTATCGATCTCGGCAAGGGCGGCAACAAGCCCACGCGTGTAACGGCCGATCCCGGCGGATTGGCGCAAGGCCGGCGTGTAGTCTATCGCGATGTCCACAATGTCACCTCCGCAAAACGCACAGCGTGCGAAGAAGAGATAAGTGCAGCCCAGGCGCAGGAACTTGCGTTTTGCCTGTTGAGGTGTTGCTACTCGATGCCCTTATAGGTCCAAGCACGGTTGACGAAATAGTTCCAGAAAAGGACGATACCAATAGCGATCACTTTGGCACCCAAATAGGCTGCCGGGTCGGCAACCAGCATAGAGAAGATAGGATGGAGGCCCAGCACTACCAACTCATTAATGCCAAGACCAATGACGTTAATTGCGACGAATTGCACGAGCTGACTTGTCAGTGCGCGCTGGCGGCTTTCAGGGAAGGTCCACAGCCGGTTCCAGGTGAAGTTGCTCAGTACTGCTACACTGAAGCCAAGAAACACCGCAAGCGGCAGCGGCAAGCGCAGCAGCTCGCGTGAGATAGTCAGCACAGAAAGATCAACCCCCATGCCGATCACGCCGACGGTGGCGAACTTCAGAAAGCGAATAAACTCTTTGGGCCGATCGGCAAACCCCATACGATTAATGATGGGCAGGCGTACGAGCCAGGCCAAAACCGGCGGCAGTTGATAAGGTGTCACGTTGCTTGTCAATTTATCCTCAAGATGACTCGCTTGTTCGGGTCATCATTACAGCGAGCAGCAGCGCCAACTGAAGTTGAATGTGCTGCACGAACAGATTGTCGAAAGCGCTGTGCACGCTGAGATAGACCCATGTGCCCAGAGTGCCCAACGCCAACGCGCGTGAATAGCCGTCGCCACGGATAGCGTGACGCCAGGCACGCCAACCCGCGCTTAGCCAGAAAAGGCCGAATGTCCCCAGCCCCAGCACGCCGGTTTCGGCTAAGATGTTGATGAATATGTTGTGCGCATGCCCCAATGGATCGTACCAATGGGGCAAGGCATAGGCGGCATAAGCCACTCCGAAATTGCCGATTCCGATCCCAAGCCACGGATGATCCGCGAACATCTGCATACCCGCCTGCCAGTGGGCCAGACGTTCAAGTATCGAGAAGTTAGCGTCAGTGATCTCTGTCTGTGCCAGGTCAAAGCTGGCAGAAGTGCCAACAAGATCACTGATCCGCGCAACCACGCTTCCGGGCAACCAGTTTACCCCCAGCATAGCAGTCGCCAGAACCAGGAGCAGGACGGCGCCTAGTGCCAGGGCAGCGGTGCGCCGGCTTAGCAGGGCGACTACTGTTGCCATACTTGCTATCAACGCAATCCAGGCGCCGCGCGACCCACTCATCAGTATGCCGGCGCCCAAGGCGGCCGCCACAATTGCGCACGCCGCCGCTATCACCAAATCAGATGGACGCCGATTGGTCCACCAACGCCCGCCAGCGGCCAGCGCAAGGCCGGTCGCAACTGGCGCCAGATAGCCGAGATAGCCTGCGTAAGGATTCGGCTGCTGGAAGGTCCCGTAGGCGCGCATGAAGCCGCCGGACAATACGAATGCCTCGGGCCCCACCTGATGCAAAAACTGGTAGGCCCCGATGCTTGCCTGGGCAAGCCCGGCAAGAAAAAGCGCTGCGATTGGGGCCCACTTGCTTCGTCGGCTCAGAATTTGCGCGCCCACCAGATAGAGGGCGGCAAATTCCACCCACTTCATCCATTCAGTGACACCTTCTCGCCACGAGAGCGCCTGAGTCAGGCTGAGACCGCAAATCCAGACAAAGGCCAGCAAAGGCCACATCAACGGCGGCGGTTGGAAAACGATGCGCCGGTTCGCCATGCCGCGCAGCAGCCAGGCAAGCAGCGCGAATCCGGTCAGCACGTCCACCAGGTCGAGGCCCGGCAGGGGCATGGGAATCAATCGCCCGAAAGGTATCGCTGCTGCTACGAGTACGATCCCTGCCGCAGGCGAGGATATCACAATCGTGCCGGCCAGGACTGCCGCCAGGATCGCTAGGGCTAAGCCGAGCGGCACCCGAGCCAGCAAATAAGCCAGGCCGCCCAGCAGAGCACAGCCCACAATATAGTGTCTGATGCGGGCAAGCGGGGCGGGTGAGATCAAATAAGCGTTCATGTGTCCGTATCTTCTCGGCCGAAGCCCCGACATCATACGGCAAAGGCCCAGGTTTGTCAATTGACGCTCAAAATACTTATGGTATACTATATCGTCGTGCTTCCCACCAAGGGGTTGACGATAGACTTCTGCTTTCGGAGTGTAATGGAGATGGCAAAGCGGGCACAGTTACCCAAGAGTAGCAAAACACAGGGTGCGGCGAAAGCATCTACCCGGGTTCAGACCAAGGCTCCTGCGAGTTCGCGTAAGCTGTTGTTGGGTGTCATTGGGGCAGTTATTGTGTTAGCTGCCGGGCTGATTTGGTTGGCGATCCGAGCGAACCAGACTCCCATTGTGGCAACCGATCGCGTCGGCGAGGGAGCGACCTGGGGGCCCGTTGGCGCGCCTGTGCAAATCGTGGCGTACTCTGATTTCGGCTGCAGTCACTGCGCTGATTTCGCCAAGAATCAGGGCAAGCAGTTGCGCGCTCAGTACGAGGCGACGGGTCAGGTTCGGTTTGAGTTCAAGTACTTTGTCATTGGCGGCGAACGCTCGCACAGTGCGGCCATGGCTGCTGAGTGCGCGGCCGACCAGGGTAAATTCTGGGATTTCCATGACGTTCTTTTTGCTCGCCAAGGCACCAGTAGCGATCCATTCAGCAGGTCCGCCCTTAAACAATATGCCGCGGAGCTTGGGCTTGACACAACCAAGTTCAACCAGTGCTTAGACAGCAGCCAGCACTCAGCCGCGGTCAACGCCGATAGCTCGGCCGCACGGGGCCAGGGCGTTGAGGCGACGCCGACATTTTTCGTCAACGGGGAGCAGCTTGTAGGCGCGCAACCTCTCAGCGTCTTCCAACAGGCGATCGATGCAGCGTTGGCGAAAGCGCAATAAACCCGATATCTGTTTCGCGTAGCGATAACGACGTAAGCAAAGCGAGTAGCGGATATCAAGAAAGACCAACTAGACTACGCGAAATAGGGAGGAATAACAAGGGGCGCAGTGTAGAACACTGCGCCCCGGTTGTTTCTTTTGAGATGGTCAGGCTTTGATATACTTGCTCATCAATAGAGAGAGGCGCGCAAGCGTATCAGCGGGAATGGCACCGCGATTCGTGATAATCGCATCCCGCAATGCATCGCCGTGGGGGGAGGGGGGAGCATCGCGCAACAGCCGGACGGCGTTGACCACAGATTCTTTCGCGACCTCAGCATTGGCGAGGAGTTGTTGGACGATCATCTCCACCGTCACGGCGGCCTCGGTCTCGTGCCACACGTCATAGTCAGTCACATGCGCCATAGTTGCATAGCTGATGCCAGCCTCGCGCGCGAGAAACGCTTCGGGTATCGCAGTCATACCAATAATAGCAAACCCCAATTGCTGAAAAACCAGGCTCTCAGCTTTGGTGCTGAAGCGCGGACCTTCAATGGTAACAAAGGTCCCACCGTTGTGCACCTTGTGGCCAGTGGCAGCCACAGCCTCGACGCACACGCTGTTGAGATAGCGACAGAATGGTTCTGCCACCGACACGTGAACCACTAGCCCGCCAGTGCCTGCACCAGGATCGTCAAAGAAGCTCAGCGGCCGCAGCCGTGTCCGGTCAAACAACTGGTCTGGCACCACAATATCTCCCGGACGATATTGTGCTTGCAGGCTGCCACAGGCGCTAATGGAGATCAGGTACTCCACCCCTAACATCTTGAAGCCGTAAATGTTCGCCCGATTATTCAGCTGCGTGGGGCTGATGCGATGGCCGCGGCCATGCCGAGGCAAGAAGGCGACAGGTTGATCGTCTATGTCACCGATGACATAGACGTCTGAAGGTGCACCGAACGGCGTATCAAGTCGGACTTCACGCACGTTGCACAGTTGCGCCATGTTGTAGACGCCGCTGCCGCCGATCACTCCGAGACGTACTTGTTCCATGTCCAGTTTCTCCTTAAGGGCAGGGGGGTATCCGACAAAGACCGTGATCAGAACCCGAAGTCCGAGTCAACACCGGCCTCGTCCAGGACCTCTTCCACGATGCTCACAATCTGATCGTGCAGTATGCGATGGCTGGCCAGGACGCCAAAACGACGAACTACATCGGCTCTATTATAGCGCAGGGGACGCCCCCAGCAGTCCGTCATACTGCCGCCGGCCTCATGGATGATGATATCAGGAGCGCAGGTGTCCCATTCTTTGGTGCCGGCGTTGGGATGCACATAGAATTCGGCCCGTCCTCGCACGATTAGGCCGATCTTGAGGCCAACGCTCCCGATGTTTCGCTCGCGCTTGAGACCCATACGCGCTCGTAAGCTATCAACGAGCGGAGGACGATGAGAGCGGCTCACAACCAGGCGTAGCTTCTGGATGTCCTGCTCCTTGGAGACGCGTAGGCGGTAGCGATCACCGAATTCTTCGACAAAGGCGCCGGCGCCCAGCGCAGCCGCATAGAGAATGTCATCGGTCGGTTGATACACGACGCCTACAACGGGCCGGCCAGCCACGGCCAAGCCGATCATAATGCAGAATTCGCCGTTATGCGCTATGAACTCGGCAGTACCATCCAACGGATCGATGATCCAGACGCGCTCACGTTGCAGGCGCGAAAGATCATCTTTCGACTCCTCGGCCAAAACTCCGTCCGTTGGGAACAGCTGGCTGAACTGCTTGACAAGGTACGCGTTAACAGCACGATCGGCCTCAGTCACGGGATCAGTAGGGTCTTTCCAGCGAACTGTCAACGGTACATCGTAGAAAGTCTTAACGATAGCGCCAGCTTCACGCGCAAGACGCATGGCTAACTTCAATTCCTGATTGAAGTCGGTCCCAACAGGTGGCCAAGTGACGGTTTCAATATTGGAATTCACGGTGTTATTTTCTTTATGGCTGGTATTAGGAGTGCTGCTTCGAATCAACGGGCCGGATCATAGCACAGGCCATTGAGAGATGCAAGAGCGCGGTGCGCGGAAGAAGCCCGTTGGGCCAAATGTGCGAGGCCCGATCTCATCAGCGCGAGATCGGGCCTCATTGAGTGGTGGAGATGCCGGGAGTCGAACCCGGGTCCGAAACAAACGACCGTAAGCGCCTACAAGCTTAGTCCCTGATTAGGATTTCGCCGAACGGTCCGGCAGTGACCACCGTCCACTAGCTCGGCTAGCCGAGGATCTTAGTCCCGCTTATCGGCATCTGCGGGCTGCACCTTACGGTCTATGACGATGCACCTCGTCGCCGCCTGGCCCCGGCGAGGGCACCGTGGTCGCACTGGGCGACCAGTTTGGTTCAGAGCCTCTCCTTGTTACGCAGCCAGCGCCATAGCGTTGGTGCGAGCAAAGGGGAAGGTGAACGCTTTGCCAGTGTTGGCATTTGTATGTTTGCTCTGGATTTGCGAGGTGAGAGCGCCTCGGCTTGCAGCTTACGACCTGCTTGCCCCGTCGAAACCATTCATCCCCATGTGAAGATCAGTATAGCACAGATTTCGCGGCAAGGCAAGCAGCAAACTCCGGCTACTCACGATCCCATTCTTTGATTGCTCGCTGCAATTCCCGGTCGGCATCATGTTCGGCCACAGCATCACGCTTGTCATAAAGGCGTTTGCCGCGCACGAGCGCAATTTCGACCTTGGCACGGCCCTCCTTCAAATACATGCTCAAGGGAACAATCGTCCAGCCGCGCTCAGAGACCTTGCTGAGCAATTTACGTATCTCTTGGCGATGCAGTAATAGCTTGCGCTCCCGGCGCGGTTCGTGGTTTTCGCGGTTGCCAAAGCTATAAGGTGAAATGTGTACATTCAATAGCCAGGCTTCGCCGTTTCTGATCATCACAAAGCCATCACGCAGGTTAACCGCTGATGCACGCACAGACTTGATCTCCGTGCCGGTCAGGGCGATGCCGGCTTCAAAGGTGTCTTCAATGAAGTAGTCGTGCAGCGCCTTGCGATTGGTGGCGACCCGCTTAGTTTCTTGCTGATTCTGCTTTGTCACCGGAGCCTCTTCGGATGAACTACTTGCCGCTCAGAAGATATTCGACAGCGCGATCTAGTTGCGGATCCCGCTCAGCCGCGATATCCTCTTCGGTAATCGGCACCTCGATATCGGGGGTTAACCCTTTCCCATGGATCTCCCGATTCTTGGGCGTGAACCAACGTGCAATCGTGACTCTGAGTTGTGACCCATCGCTGAGGCTATTTGGGAGCTGGACAGATCCTTTGCCATAGGTCGTCTCGCCGATCAGTGTGCCGGTGCCCGCATCTTGAATGGCTCCGGCGACAATCTCCGAGGCGCTAGCACTGCCGCCGTCGACCAACACAACCAGAGAAATGTCATTGAGAAGGTAACGCCCTTTTCGGCGATAGACTTCCTCCGGTTGGTCTTTGAACCGTTCTATGACGATATTTCCATCAGGAACAAAATAGCTGCCGATAGTCACCGCAGCGTCGAGCCAGCCGCCTGGGTTGCCGCGCAGATCGAGGATTATTCCAGTCGGTTTGTTATCAATGGCCTCATTCAAGGCTTCCGCCAACCGGTTCGGCGCTACGCTGCTGAACTCGGCGAGGGCGATGTAGGCGATCTTGCCATCAGCTAGCGTCTCAGTCTCAGTCACTGGGATTTCGATGCGCGCCCGCGTGACGGTCAGGTCGAACGGCTCCTGTCCTTCGCGCTGAATCGATAGGATCACTTTGGTGCCGCGCGGCCCCCGGATCAAAGCAATTGCATCTGTGAGATCGATGCTGGTAATATCCTTTCCATCGACTGCTATGATCACATCGCCTACCTTGATGCCGGCCTGCTGGGCAGGCTGTTTGTCATAGAGATACTTGATCTCAACACCGCCGCCCGCCGCCAGCGCGACACCAGCGCCGATCCCCTCAAACTCGCCTTGCATGACCGAGTTCTCTTGTTCGGCCTGCTCCGGTGTCAGGAATGCAGTGTGTTCATCCCCCAGGCTTTCCAGTACGCCGCGAATCGCTGCGTAGGTGATGTCCTCACCCATAGGCAGATCACCATAGAACTGGTCCTCAAGCAGATTCCAGGCCTCATCAAAGAGAGCTACATCCAATGGACTCTCTGAGACGTTCTTGTCGGGAGAGGTTGTCGGTTTGCGAGTCGCCGGTGCTGCGGTGACAGTGGGCAGAATGGCTTCCGGCGCCAGGCCCTTGTCTGAAAGCGGCGTGGGAGCGCAGGCTGCTGCTTGCTGAGAGGGGAGGGGGAGGGGACGCGCCGCGGCGCCGACACTCACGCCGATACCGAAAGCAGCTAAGGCGAGAATTGCTCCTGCGAGCGTGAAGACAATCAGTTTCAAGATAGTCGCAGACAGACTCGATTTCATTGTTTCACCTATTTACATAATGTAACGACCGTTATCAGTGTTCGTCAATCAGCCACGCCTGAGCGCGGACTAATTGAGGGTCGTAGCCAGCATCGCGATCCTCAGATGAGATACCGACTAAAATATCAGGGGCCAAGCCGCTGCCATCGATCTGCTGGCGATTTGGCGTTAGCCAGCGGGCCACGGTTACGTGCAGGGAAGAGCCGTCGGCCAGCTCATGAACTTCCTGCACTGAACCCTTGCCATAGGTCTTCTCACCGATCAGGATCGCCCGCCCTTGATCGCGCAGCGCGCCCGCTACGATCTCTGAGGCGCTGGCGGTGCCGCCATCGACCAACAGCGCGATCCGCCAATCGAAGGCCGGACTACGGGTCGGTTTGACCGGGTAGAAGCGCTCCTGACTGCTGCGCTTGATTTCATGCAGCACTTGGCCTTCGCGCAGGAACTGGCTGGTGATCTCTACTGCTGCATCCACCAAACCGCCACCGTTCCCTCGCAAGTCAAGCACCAAGCGATCGATCCCCTGATTGCTCAACTCCCCCAACCCGGTACTCAATTCCTGAGCCGTCTGTTCACCGAAGATGCTGATCCGCGCGTATCCTATATGATTCTCGGCATCGAGCACACGCCATTCGACGCTGGGCGTCTCGATCCGTTCACGCACAACGGCAATCTGCAGGGAGTCATTCTGACCCTGACGTCGAAGCGTGAGCGTCACTTTTGTCCCGACGTCACCGCGCACTAACGCGATGATCTCCTCTACCTTCATATCCGAGGGGATGGCCTTGCCGTCAACCTCTAGCAGCGCATCCCCATCGCGTACACCAGCACGCGCGGCCGGCTGGTCACGCATCGTAGTCAGCACGACGTTGCCACTCTCATCCCGTCCGATATAGGCGCCAATGCCCCCAAAATGGCCGCGCAGATCATCGCGTTCGATCTCGCGCGCCGTGGGCTCCACGAAGACAGTATACGGGTCACCGTAAGAAGCCACCAGGCCGCGTGCGGCGCCGAACACCTGCGTCTGCACCGGCGGCACCTCGCCAATGAAACTTCGTTCGAGCACGCTGCGCACCGTCCATAGCGTGCGAAATTCGGCGCTGTCATTCGTGCCCGATCCGCGCCGAGTGCCTAGCGCATAGCCAAGCAAAAACACACCGCCTACCAAGATCCCGACTAGAAGACCTAAGGCAAAGCCACGCCACCAGCGCATACTACGGCCCCTCTCCTGATTAACCCGGTGGGGGAGTGGTCCCGAGAATTCGAGCACAGCGTTACGTTCAGCTTCGCCTGGCACAATCGGACTGCGTTCCCCGCAACGGAGCAGCGATGTGCGCCACCGATTTGATGGTAGAGGCTGTGATACTTCGAAATCTTGACACTTGCAATATGCACCGCTCACCCATGCCGATTGAAATTGCGTATTGCGTTATGTAGAGTACCATGCTCTGGAACGACTCATATCGACATAACATTTATAGTGTGAACATCCGCGTCGGCCCAAAACATGACATAACAACATCAATAGAACCGTTCAACTGGCCACCCGCGTTGAGCAGCTATGCGCGCCAGTTTACTGCTGGGATTCACCGCGACCGGATGTCCGACGACCTCCAAGAGCGGCAGATCTGCATGGCTGTCGGAATAGAAGTAACTACAGTCCAGTCGCGCCCCGCGTTTCTCGGCATATGCAGCAGCCAGGGCCACCTTCCCCGCCCCATAGCATGCCGGTTCTATCAGGCGGCCCGTAAAGAGACCGCCTACGGTCTCCAAGCGCGTCGCCAGATAGTCTATCCCAAGGCTGTGCGCCACCGGACTCACTGCATAGGGTGTCGACGCAGAGACGATAGCGACGTGATGGCCCTGCCCCTGATGCCATACAACGCGCTCACGGCCGCGCTCCGCGATGTAGTGCTGTAACACGACCTCGAACCAGGCATCGCTGAGGCGCCAGGCCTCGGCTTCCCCGGTGGCAGCAACACGCACCATGATCAGACTCATTAAGCGCGGAAAGTCGGTGATGCCGATCACATAGCCTGCGACATAAAACATTATGACAAGCCAGTGCCAGAGGCTAAGATGCCCGATCTGCAGCAAGTATTTCAGATAGAGACGGCCCGAGCTTTCCCGCAGCAAGGTGTGATCCATGTCAAAGAACGCGACGATCTCGCCGGTTGGCGCCGACGCGGCCGTTGCCTGAGCATTGTTGTCAGGTTTCGCAGGCATCAGTCTATACGCGCCCTGTCGGTGTAACGTAGGGATCGAAGCGCGGCAGCAAGCTTTCGGGGATCCTGCCGACGACGTAGGTGCCTCCTGGCTCGTGCGCTTCCCGAAGCACGATGCCGCGCTGGTGCAGCAGGCCCAAGAGGTCGCCACGCTGATAAGGTAGCCGTACCGTAATCTGGACTAGCTCTTCGTCCAGCACTTGTTCAATGCGCTGCAATAGCGCCGGCAACCCCTCCCCCGTTATCGCCGAGATAGCTACGTGGTGCGGCAGGTCTGTCATTCCCAGGTCGGCAGCGGCAAACGCAGGAATTTGATCAATCTTGTTAAGCGCAGTGATGAGTGGCAAGTGCGTGACCTGAAGATCTCTCAGCACATCCAGGACGGTGGAAACTTGTTGCTCTACCTGGTCGTGAGTTATGTCGACAACGTGCAGTAATAAATCTGCCTCATCGATTTCTTCCAAAGTTGCGCGGAAAGCAGCAACCAGGGTCGTGGGCAGCTTCTGGATGAAGCCCACGGTATCAGAGATCAAAATCTCCCTGCCTCCTGGCAACTTAATCCGTCGCGTGGTGGGGTCGAGGGTCGCAAAAAGCTGATCGGCAGCGTAAACAGCAGAGCCACTCAACGCGTTGAGGAGCGTAGATTTGCCGGCATTGGTGTAGCCCACCAACGCGATAACCGGTATGGCTTCCTCGTTGCGACGTCGACGGTATTGGGCGCGGTGCTTACGCACCTCTTCTAACTCCTGTTTCAAGTGCGCGATTCGGCGACCGATCTCCCGGCGATCAACTTCGAGCTGCGTTTCGCCCGGCCCGCGCAGGCCGACGCCGCCACCGGCTCCTCCGCGGCCTGAGGCGCCGCCCGCCTGTCGCGCAAGGTGTGTCCATGCACGCGTCAGGCGCGGCAAACGATATTCGTGCTGCGCCAACTCGACCTGCAAAATTCCCTCGCGCGTGCGGGCGTGTAGGGCGAAAATATCGAGAATAAGCGCCGTTCGATCCAAGATCTTGACGCTTCGGTTCTGGACAGCTCGTTCCAATTCGCGCTGTTGCGCTGGCGACAACTCGTCATCGAAGATGATTACACTTGCGGCGGTGTCCGCCTGCAGAGCAATCAGCTCCTCCACCTTGCCAGACCCAATCAGGGTCGCCGGGTTGGGACGATCGATACGCTGTTCCAGGCTTCCAACCACGCGCAGGCCTGCTGTTTCAGCGAGGCGCGACAACTCAGTCAATGAGTCCGCCAGGGACCACTGCGAAGGCCGCCCTTTGAGTTCCACACCGACTAAAAGAGCGGTCTCCTGAGACGGCTGTACCTCAAAAATCTGCGTTGCTATGTCTGTACTCCTCGGTTCCTTCTGCGGCGCTATCGGCCTTGCAGCAATACTTCCAAGACTCGCCCGACACGCTCCAACGAGGCGGGCGACGTTTTGTCGAGCGTATCTTGCATGGTGTGCCAATATGGATAATCAAAATCGATCAAATCAACTGCAGGGATACCCAATTGCAGAAAAGGCGTATGATCATCTATCATACTGTACTTCTTTGCAGGTATGAAGTAGGTGTCATAGCCCAGGTCAGCAGCGATGTCCCAGATGCGGTCGACCAACCCGCCGGTGGAAGTTTGTTCCTGGTAAATCTGCTGGTCGGCGTCACCGATCATGTCAACGACGACAACCATCTCCGGACGGATATCCAACGTATTTGCCATATGCGTGGAGCCGGCAATGAAATCCCAGCCATCCAGGCGGCCGTTATCTTCTGCGTCAAAGAAGGTCAGCCAAACCTCATGCGCCAGTTGCTTCTGGTCGAGAACGCGAGCGAGTTCGAGCAGCACTGCGACCCCGCTGGCGCCATCATTCGCCCCCAGGACGGGTTCCTGGCGCAGGTCCGGATCAGGATCATTGTCAGCCTGTCGCCGTGTGTCATAGTGCGCGCCAATAATCGCCACGGGACCGCGCCCTGCCCGTGCGATGATATTGCGCGCAGACACGCCATGATAGGTGAATTCCTGGGTCTCCACCTGCCATCCGAGTTCCGCCAGATGCGCCATGACGTAGTCAGCGACCTGGCGATTCGCCTCCGACCCGGTAGGACGAGGGCCAAAAGCGATCTGTGCCTGCAAATGCTCAAATGCTGCCCCACCATCGAATGTCTCACCCCGCGCAGGCAACACAGCGCGTACATATGGTGCGATGTATGGCGCAACAATATCTCCGAGCCAAATCAACAGCACAAAAAAGCCGGCAAACAGCACCAGCTCCAACCAGCGCTCTCGGCTCCATTTGCCGATGGATTGAATTCTTCGCATAGTATATTGTGCTTCAAAAATGAAAACAACTCTATTTATGCAATTCTTTTACTACGCGAAATTAAGAATCTGCCGATTCCCGACGCCTGAACCGAAGACGTATAGGTGTACCCTGAAATGGATAGACAGCCCGAATACGATTCTCCAGGAAACGCTCATAGCTGAAGTGCACCAACTCCGGCTCATTGACAAACAGCACGAACGTTGGTGGTGCAACTTCCGCCTGCGTCGCATATAGCAGTTTCAACGGCCGCCCGCGCCGACTGGGGGCCGGATGGGCAACCATCGCTTCTCGCAGCAACCGATTGAGTTCAGCGGTTGGCACGCGCACCTGTCGCTCCGCGGCAACTGATACTGCCAGCGGCAGCACCTTACTGATGCGCTGCCGCGACAGCGCAGACACAAATAGCAGAGGCACATAATCCATGAAGCGTAGTTTCTGCCTGATGTCGGCACTGAATTGACTCATAGTAGAAGTATCTTTGCCCTCAACTGCATCCCACTTATTGATGATAACCGCCACGCTCTTGTAGGCATCAAGTATGAAGCTTGCAACATGCGTATCTTGCGCAGTGACACCTGCAGTCGCATCGATCAGAAGCAGGACGACATCTGCCCGCTGAATGGCACTCAAGGATCGCAATACGCTGTATTTCTCGACGCCAACCTCAACCCTGCCTCGCCGCCTAATCCCCGCTGTATCTACAAGTGTTAGCTTCTGTCCTTCCCACATGATTTCGCTGTCAATCGTATCTCGCGTGGTCCCGGGGATAGCACTGACAATAGCTCGCTCTTCCTGAAGCAACGCATTCAGCAACGAGGACTTGCCCACATTGGGACGGCCGACAATGGCTATTCGCACCGAATCAGCCACCTGCTCTTCTTCCACGGAGGGTAGGTTGGCTACAACCGCATCGAGAAGGTCACCAGTGCCAGTGCCGTGGAGGGCCGAGATTGGATATGGCTCGCCGAGATTGAGCTCAAAGAACTCCAGCGCGGCCTGCCGGCGCTCCTCGTTATCTGCCTTGTTGACCACCAGCACAACCGGCCGGCCAGACCGCCGCAGAACATCGGCCACATCCCTGTCGGCAGCTGTCAACCCGTCGCGCCCATCGACCAGCAAAAGCACCACGTCTGCCTCGGTAATGGCAATTTCAGCTTGCTGGCGAATCTCGCGCGCGAAGTCGCGCGATGAAAGGCCCAGTGACCCAGGTTGCTCACCCTTGCTCGGCGCCTTTTCGGTGAGAGCGATGTCGAGACCGCCGGTGTCAACAATGATAAAAGAACTACCGTTCCACTCGCCGGTTCCATAGAGCCGATCTCGAGTAGTGCCGGGTTCATCCTCGACGATGGAGCGGCGCTCGCCGGTGATACGGTTGAAGAGCGTTGACTTCCCCACATTTGGGCGACCAACCAGAGCCACAACAGGCACTCGCATCGAATATCCTCACTTCATGTCATCGGCGAACTGCTGTCGCCGAAGGCGTAATTGTCGCAGTAGGCAAGCCTTGCTGCACGTGTCCAGATGGTGCTGCCGTCGGAGTCAGTGACAAGTAAATCGTGATCTCTACGGTTTGAGGAGAGATACTTTCCACCCGGATGTCGCTCGGAACCAGCGCCTTTGGCTCGACAACATGGACGCCCGGCCCGAGACCCGTCACGTCCAGAACCACCGGCACAGAGTCTGGCTTCAATGCTAACAATTTGGGCGACGGGCCAGTGAGAAACACGTTCACCATTTCCAGGGTAAGCGTATATGACAGACCCGCGCCAAGACCCTGGATTACTGGGCGTCGCTGCAGCGTCAACGCACCGCTGATAGGGACGATGCGAACTGTCACCTCAGCGCTCTGCGCTCCCAACGTCGAAACACTTTCCGGGAGCCGCAGCGGCACCTGCTCAACAACGTCCTGGCTTGCGCCACTGATATCTACCGGCACCGTGATGTAGCCACTAAGGCTCGAAATCACTAATGGGTCCCCTTGCACAGTCACCAGTTTGGGATCAGCCAGTACAGAGCTAACCGTGTAGCCATCAGCAGGCGCACCCGAAGGCTCCACCAGGATGGCCAATTCGCGGTAGCCCGGCAACTGTGTGACTGGCACGGTCACGTTGACATTCCGCGGTGTGATGTCAGCCGAGCTGACCAGGTTGCCTTGAACATCCCGTGCCTCAACACGCGGATTGCGCGCTACCGACGCACGCGCCCCACCCAGGTATATCTCCACAACCGCTAAAGATACCTGCTCCAGCCACGAGGCCGAGCCTGAGACCAGCACGTGAGTCGGCGTAATGACAGGAGTTGACCAACTGTAACCATACGCTGGCGCATCCATGATGTTAACCTGAACAGGTAGAGATTTCTGCAGGCGGGCTTCCAGACGGACCCGAATCACAGGCGGGTCAATGGCAGTGACCTGCACCTGAGGATCGGGAGGCAGCACCTGAACCGGGACATCATACTCGCCATCGCTGAGCGTGGACAAATCAACCCAGGCTGTGAAATCCTTGGGCTGCAGGTAGGCCCAGCGCTCTTTGGGTGCGCGAACCTCGATGCGAACCTCATCGAGGATATCACCAAAGACCGAAAGATCCTCGGGGAGACCAGAACGGCTCACCGGGATGGGCTGCGCGAATTCTTGTCGCGGGTATTCTTCCTGTATGGCAACGGCCCAAACTATGCCGGCCAGCAGGAGCGCCAGTGCCGCTGAACCCAATCGGGATAACCAGGTTTTCATCTATCTGCGCGTTCGCGCGCCAGAAAGCGGCGCGGCTTGTAGAAAGCGTGCAAAATGGTGCGCAGCCGCTGTGCGTCGAGCCGCCGCGCAATCCGTCCAGCCCTCGCCAAAGAAATGATGCCGGTCTCCTCCGATACCACGATGACAAGCGCGTCGTTCTGTTCCGTCATACCAACGGCGGCTCTATGCCGCGTGCCCAACGAACTATCGGCCAAATCGCGCTGCGTGAGTGGCAGAAGGCATCCGGCAGCAACTATGCGATCGCCACGCAGGATGATCGCGCCATCATGCAACGGAGTCCCCGGGAAGAAAATCGTCAATAGCAACCGCGCCGAAACCCCCGCGTCAATGCGCTCGCCCGATTCGATGTATTCTTCCAGGCCAGTATCACCCTCTAAGACGATCAGTGCGCCGGTTCGTTCCCGTGCCAGGGTCTCTATGGCTTGCACCACTTGATGTATCACCTGCTGTGCGACAGTTTCCCGACTCCCCCGCCCCACTAAAGCTGGCGCAGTACGGCCCAAACGCTCAAGCGCTCGTCGCAACTCGGGTTGAAACACGACCGGGATCGCAACAAGGATGACCGACAAGGTGTTGCGCAGCAGCCAACCAAACGCAGTAAATCGACTGGCTGCTACAACAAAAAGCAACGAGATAAAAAGAATACCGCGTAGAAGCGCTACGGCCTGGGTCCCCTGAAAGAGACGAAACAGACCGTAGAAGAGCAGGGCAACCAGCAGGATATCAACGGCGCTTTTCCAGCCGAACTGGGACAAAACGCCAAGAACATCCGATGCTAGCGGCTCAAACAGAGCGGCAAATCGCTCCATCACGGTAAGTGCACCTCAATCAGCCGGCGCCAGGCCAGATCTAGCCCAACAAGGTCGCTAAAACCGCTTTCTGGCCGTGCATGCGATTCTCGGCCTGGTCAAAAAGTACCGAATGCGGGCCATCAGCGACATCATCAGTGATCTCCTCGCCGCGATGGGCGGGAAGACAGTGCATTACGATCGCATTCGGCTGAGCCGCAGCAACCAGGCGCGCATTCACCTGGAAGGGCGGGAACACCGCAGCGCGGACAGCTTTCTCAGCCTCCTGGCCCATGCTGGTCCAAACATCGGTGTAGATCACATCAGCGTCTGCAACGGCAGCAAATGGATCGTTAGTCACAACCACGGAGCCCCCACTTTCCGCGGCGAACGCCCGTGCTCTCTCCAAGACCTCAGTTGTCGGTTCGTGGCCGATCGGCGTGCCAATGCGAACATGTAAGCCAAGCTTGCCGCCCCCAAACATGAGAGAAGTAGCCACATTGTTGCCGTCGCCGACATAAGCCAGCTTGATGCCTTCGAGCCTGCCGAGCTTCTCCCAGATTGTGAACAGATCGGCGAATCCCTGACAGGGATGATTATAGTCAGATAGACCATTGATCACCGGGACCCTGGAATAGGACGCCAGTTCCAGCACATGTGAGTGCGCAAAGACACGCGCCATAATGCCGTCCACGTAGCGCGACAGCACGCGCGCCACATCAGCCACGCTCTCACGACCACCCAAACCGATTTCGTTGGGCGATAAATACAATGCATCCCCGCCGAGATGGCGCATGCCCATCTCGAAGCTAACGCGCGTGCGCAACGACGGCTTCTGGAAGATCATGCCGAGCGTTTTGCCCTTTAGCAGAGGCCGATTGCCGCCAGCTTGCCACTCCGCCTTCAGGTCGCGCGCCAGGCGCAACCACTGCCATAACTCCTGAGCAGTCAAATCCGCTAAACTCACAAAGTCGCGCTTTTGTGCCATATGATCCTCTCCTTTGCGCTGAAGCGCCCAAATCTCCTAAGTCAATGCCAAGGTGGCAACCACAAAAGCAGCCCACCACCAAGGAAGCACACAACTTAACTCCGACCGGTTGCGCCGAAGCAACCACCACGCTGGAAACACGAAAAGGACAGCCACAATGACAGCGACCCAGATCTGTCCAAGCGAGAGTAGCACCGCCAAAACTGCAACCTGCCCCGCCCAGAGGCCTATGACTGACATCCCGCCTGACTGTCGCGCCCGATATATGCCCCACTGCAGCAGAGTGAAACCTGCCATCAACATGAGCGGTTCCAGAGCGGTACGTGCTGTCAGGCCTCGCCAGCCCACCCCGGACATTCCCAATAACCACGGCGCGGTGACGTCCAGGAGCGCCAAGCCAAGGGCGGGATGGTCGCGTCGATTCACCACCAGCAGCCAGGCCAATGCGACAAGCACCGTCACGCCGAGTGACAGCACCAAAGCAACGGGGCCGAGCAAGAAGCTGAGAGCGCCAACCAAGACCAAGCAGATTATCAGAGGCTGCCACGCCAGAACCGCAGGCTGTCCCGAAACGCTCGCCCAGCGGCTCAGCAACCTGTCCAGGGGCGCCCCTCGGCTCGTGTACGGCAGAATCCGGGATGAGGCATCCGGAAGGACCAAACCGGCCGGTGACAATGGCACGCTTTGACGCAAACTGCCCCATGCCAGGTCGCCTAACACGACCGACGCGATCAGCCTCAGGACCGTGGTGGTGCTGTCGGGCATCCAACCAGAAATCACAGCACCGGCCAATACGGACCATGCCGGCCCGATGCGCCAAATCATGCGGCTAAGGCCGAAGCGCACGCGCACCAGCGGACCGCCATGCTCCCACGCATCTACCAGCCAGTCCTGACGATAAGACATATCTGGACTTACACCTTGCCTGAATAACCCGCGCAAAAGCTAACGGGACGGCTTGCCCGGCGAAAGCCGGGCAACAACGCTATTGTACCCGTCCACCGGTCGCAGGTCAAGTGCAGTGCCGGATGAGGTATGGTCTTGATCAAGAGGGAAGAGCATCTTCAGGCGGAGAGTCCACTTGCGGGTCATCCCTGGCCGTCGAAGTAGACGCCGATGATTCAAGACTCTTCGCGTCCACAGGTAACACAGCAGCGCCCTGGGCTGGCGCAGCGCTCTCCGCCGACTGAACGCCGAAACGCGTCAAAGCAACCGCACCCAAACCAATAAGCCCCAGAATTAACCAGACAAAGAAACCTATGCAGTAAGGCAACTCCGCCAAAACAGTGATCAAGAAAATACCAACAAACGCCTCAGAGACCGAAGAGGCCGTACGCACCCTGAGTGCCGCCAACAAACGCTGGCCGATCCACAGACCGGCCCCGATCCACCCCAGGAGCAGTCCGATCAGCAGCGCCAGCCAAACCAATAACCCAAGTCCACAAGCAATCAATAGCAGCGCTCCAGCAAAGAGCGCCAGCAGGAAGGTCAACAACCCCATGCCGAAGCTAACCGCCGGTTGTGCCGCCGCGGCGTTCGAGACGCGGCCGATGTTAGCGGGCGCGACCAGCAGTGCAACCACGCCAAGGATAGCCAATAAAAGCGCCGTGCCGAATGTCCGCAACTGCCAATGAAAGAAACGCTCCAAGAGCTGAGTAGTTGCTTTAAGCGGAGGAGGCGCTGTCATCTCAGGAAACCGGAGGCCCGAGCCAGCAAAGCCAAGAGACCGAAGGCCGATCAGTGTTTCGCCCTGGATTTTTGCTCCAGGTGACCGATCAATGGACCCGCCTAATGCAGTGAAGTCGCCAGCCAAAACCGCAGAGTCGCCCAAAACAACACGCCCACCAAACGCGGCAACATCGCCCGTAATGGCGCCTTCAACTACCAACCGTCCGCCGAAGAGCACAACGTCGCCGCCGACCGTGCTATCCGGTTCCAGCGTAACACTCCCGCCAAAAACTGCCAGATTGCCGCTCAGAATCTCGCCAGCCCTCAGAGTATATGCCTCATTGAAAACGATCTTGTCGTGGCCATTGCTTTGCGCGACTGCGGTCGGCGCGACCAATAGCAACAGGCTAACAAGCAGGAACAGCATCGGGAACTTGGCTCTGCACCGCATGGGCTAACCTCCTATCAAACCATATGCATTCCGCCAGCGCGGAACCAACCGGAGCCAACTCACAGCCAAAACGCACGTCACGCAGGCCAGTAAGCCAACGGCGCCCGCCAAGGTGGGGGCGCCAAGACTACTAATTGCCACCCAAGCACCGCGCGAAAGCAGCAGCAAGGCCCCAATCCACTGTGCAACAACAGAAACCCATCCCGTAAGGGGCGCCGTGCTAGCATGAAACCAAGTAAGCGCCAGCCAACCCCACAGAGCTGCTGCGCCTCCGAACCCAAGCGATCCGGCCAACAAAGCCCTGCCGAACCACCGCTTCCGACGCGCCCGCAATTCGACAAAGTCCAACCGTGCAGCCATTCGCTCAACCAGGCCTATAGGCGCGGTTAGGGGCGGTGTCACGACCAAGCGACGATCCCATATCTGCCAACGCTGCCATGTCGCGGCGCAAGAGCGACAAGTACGCAGATGCTCCTGCAACTGCTGCGCCTCGGCCGGCGTGGCCTCACGATCAAGCACTAACGACATCATCAGTGTGTATTCGTCGTGCATCATTCACCTCACTACTGCCGGCGCGAAGGTAAGGTTGGCTCCATCTGCAGTCGCCTCAAGCATCTGCAGGCGGGCACGATGCAGCCGGGACTTCACGGCCTGCACTGTCAAGCCCATCACGTCAGCGATCTCCGCATATGACAGGTCATGCCAGTATCGAAGAATTAGCGGAACTCGATAAGCCGGCGGTAGTTGGTCCACCAGCCGCTGGACATCATCACGAACTTCAGCGCGCTGAGCCAGCTCCTCAGGCCCAAGCGCACGACTCGGCAATACCGCCGCCACAGGCTCTTCATCCAGCGACAACCAATCGCCATGCCGACGGCGCAGCCGATCTATGCAATAGTGAGAGGCGATCGATAGCACCCACGATGACAACTTGCGTTCCGGCTGATACGTGTGAAGCTTCGTATACATCCGCACAAAGGTCTCCTGCGCGGCATCCTCAGCCTCAACCGCGTTGCCAAGCATGCGATAGGCTAAACTGAAGACCGGCCCCTGATAAACCGACACTAGCTGGGCAAAAGCCTGACGATCACCGTGCCGTGCCTGTTCCAACCAGACAAGTTCCTGATTTTCCACGTCAGTCTGCCTCTTGACTTGACCCTTCTACCTCAATTACGCTGCATTGCGCGCAAAGGTTTCATGCGTTCTTGATAGAAATCCACCCTAGAGCGTATAATACCATTCTTCTAATCTACAAGACACTCCGTGAGGAGGCAAGATGTCGCTTCATCCCTATATTGCCATCGAAGGTGCGATCGGCGTGGGTAAAACCACCCTGGCTCGCATCCTTAGCCAAGCGTTACCGAGTGAGCTATTACTCGAGGTCTTCGAGGAAAATCCCTTCCTGGGCGACTTCTATGCTGATCGCGCACGGTATGCGTTTCAGACGCAGATCTTCTTTCTTCTGAGCCGCTATCGCCAACAGCATCGGGTTATTGCCGGTATCCTGGCACATGATCCCCTGGTCAGCGACTATCTCTTCGCAAAGGACTGGTTATTCGCGCATCTGAATCTGGCAGGCGACGAATTGCAGATGTATGAACGGGTACATTCGATCCTGGGCGAACAAATCCCTGCACCCAGCCTGGTCGTCTATCTCAGGGCCACCACCGATACACTGATGAGGCGGATCGCGTTTCGAGATCGCAGCTACGAACGCCAGATGGAGCGCGACTATCTTGAAGCGCTCCAGCAGGCGTACGATCACTACTTCGCGGATTATACTGCCACCCCGTTGCTGGTGATCGACACGGATGGCCTCGATATCGTTCAAGATCCGACGGCCCGGACGGCCGTGGTTATGCGAATCAAAAACGCACTTCAATCGGGCAGCTACCAGCTACCGCTGTTGGAGGCCGACCGAGGGACCGATGCAACGAGTATGCCCGACACTGGGTTACGGCTGCAGGACTTCCAACGTTTTCAGCGCACCCAGAGTCACAACGGCGAGTTGATCGCAGAACTTCTGTTCAACTATATCAGTCTAACAGAAAAGATCGGCTCTCTGGGTCATGCTTTGAGGCAGGCCTGGCAACAACAAGATCAGCTTGTCACCCAACTCGGCAATCGCCACGAGGCCTACGATCAGGCTCTGGGCAACGTAGAGACGAGCCTGGAGGAAACACTGGCCGGCACACTGGCGCTCTTGCTACAGATCGCAAACAACGCAGCCATCGATCTGGAAGCAGCTTATCTTAAGCAAATACGCCAAAGCAGGAAATCAATCGCTCCTGAGGAACCTTCCTCTCGCCAAAGGATACAACCATGACGAAACGTTTTGTCGCCATAGCCGGAAACATCGGCGTTGGCAAATCTACCCTGACAAGCTTATTGAGCAAGTCCATGGGCTGGGAACCGTTCTATGAAGCTGTCGAAGATAACCCCTACCTGGCTGACTTCTACCAGGACATGACGCGTTTCGCATTTCACTCTCAAGTGTTCTTTTTGTCGCGCAGGCTTCGCCACCATCGCCGTCTGCTGGATTTTCCGGGCTCGGTCGTGCAGGATCGTTCGGTTTACGAAGATGCCGAGATCTTCGCCAAAAACCTATATACCCAGGGCCACATCGAGTCTCGTGACTACACGACATATCGTGAGCTTTACGAGGTGCTCATTCAGTTCCTTCCACCACCTGACCTGGTGGTCTATTTACGCGCGTCGGTGCCGACTCTCCTAAAACGCATCGCCACACGCGGCCGGACCTACGAACAACAGATCAATCCTGACTACCTTCTGCAACTCAATGATCTCTATGCGGCCTGGATGCTTGAGTTTGCCTTGTGCCCTGTGCTGACCGTCCCGGCCGACGAACTGGACTTCGTCCACAATGGCGCTCACCTGGAGCTCATTATTCGCAAGATCGAAGAGAAACTGAGCGGGAAGGAAGAGGTAATCTTCCCTTGAAGTTTGCCTCTCGCTCAACAGAGGGCAGGCGACAGGGAGAGTGTAATCAGCCTGATGGTTGTTCAGTCGGGCTGATATTCTTCAACACAATCTGTGTTTGGGCCAGCCGCTGCCTGAGAGTGTCAACCTGGGCCGCCAATCCGGCATCATTAGGACGAACCCGCAAGCGGTGCTTGCGGAATGCCAGTTCGGTAGCCAACTCCTGAAAGCGCCGAGTTGCACGCGCGGCCCTCCTCCCGCCTGCGCGCCGCGCGACAGCCGACATGTTCAAGCGGCCACGCATTGATTGCAGTGACTGGTACTCCGCGTCACTCAGCCCCTGCCCGACCTCATCGCCCAGCTCTAGCTTAATCCAAGCGGCCTCCTGACGCGAGGCCAGGCCGATCATTGTGGCGACCAATGCAACCCCCATAAACCCCGCAAAAAGGCTCAACACAAGACCGGTCGCCGAGACCGCTGTTAGCGCGGCGCCCAGGTTGTGCAAGCTATGGAAAAGCATCGCCGCACCCAGGCCAACCCACGGCGCAGCGCGGCGCATCCAACTGGTGCTAGCTGAGCGAGCCAGTCCAATGCCTGCGCCCGAGAACGCAGTAAAGAACGCGTGATTCAGCCCAAAGACCACAGCGCGCAAAACAACCGTCAAGCCCCAGCTAGTCCAGCCGGCATCCAGTAATGCGGACATGAAATAGAGGACGTTCTCAGTTGCGCCAAAACCAAAGCCAACCAGCGCACCATACAGAATACCGTCCAGGAGGTCATCAAATTCAGCGCGCGCCAACAAAAGAATCAGCACCAATCCAACCCCCTTTGCCAGTTCTTCGACCACGGGCGCGACACCGCTGGACACAAAAACGTCTTGCGCCAAGGCTGACTGTGAGAAGGCTGAAGGGACGCCGAGTACACTCTCAAGCAAGAGAGCGATCACTACCGCCGGCAGTGCACCCCAGAGGAACGCGCCGATGCCAAGAGCCAACGGCTCACGTTCATAACGATCACACCACCAGACCAAGGCGCTCCAAGCCGCAGTGGGCACTCCTGCCGCACAAACCGACAACAGAAGCCCACCAAGAACGGTCAGCAAATCCATGCCCACCTCTACAAGCGTTTGCGAACCTTTGATAGCGTACTGACAACATGAGGCCAGACACCCGTCAGGCGGCCCCCCGGCACTGCTTTCATCAAGCTGGCACGGAATCCCTCGGGCGTACTTCGGAAAACCGGCAGAGTCAAATAACCGGCTCCCAACTCCGCCAAAGTATGCGCATCGCTGCCGGCCGTAACGAGCTTGCCAAATTGGGCTGCCATTTCACTTGCGAGCCGATTAAACTCAGACCGCAAGCAACGGGCATTAAAGACCTCGAGCGCATCCACCTGATCGATGATTTCCAAGGTATGCGCTTCGCCCATTGCTGAGGCGCGCCAGGCATCCAGCGGATGTGACACGCTGATGATAGCTCCCTGGCGGCGGAGGCGTTGGAGCGCCTCTTCCACCGGCAGGCCCGCCGGCACGCGTTCCGTCACGAAGTAGGCAATCAGCTCACCGCCGATGGCAGTGTCGATTTCTTGTCCCACGATGATCATTTCCGGCGCGAGGGCTTGTGCAGCCAACGCACCTTCAATAGTATTATGATCGGTTACTGCCACCCGAGCCAGGCCCAGCTCGCGCGCCTGCTCCACCAACAAGCGCGGGTCCGTAAGGCTATCCGGCGAGGCCCATGTGTGGGTGTGAAGGTCGATGCGCCAGGCGCCGCGAACTGGATCAGTTCTGCGTGCCACGGCGCCCTCGCAACAATAACCCGACGACAAGAATGCCGGCCAAGGCCGCAGCCCCCGCCGCGATGGCGGTCGTTCGCGGTTCTATGCCAGGCATGGCCACCTGCCCGTCACCGTAACTCTTGAACAGCCTGCCCCACTTGGTTGCCAGGGCAGCCTCGACGCGTTTACGACCCACGCAAGGGTACCAGTAGACATTATGGTAGAAGTTGGAGGCAAAATAGCTCCACGGCACCAGGGGCGAGCGGAGAAGCAGGTTTTCAAACGGTTTCAAGGCCCCATGATAGATCAGCTTCTGTCCACGACTGGCAAAAGTATCCTCCTGCACAAAACCCCAGTTTTCGGCCGAGACATCATCACCGACGATCTCGATCTCCTTTGGGTCGCCCACGCCCAACCCCAACTCATGCGCCAGCCGAATGAATTTCAGGTCCAACGGGTTGAAGCCTTGAAGCTTAGCTGAGATGGCATCAACAGCCACCTGATCAGCCGAGGCCAGCAGGATATCCTTCTCATACCAGCGCATCGCCCGCGGACCAGGGCCATCTCCGGCAAAGGACCCATCCATCACCGCAAACAGACCGGAGTGGATTTCTTGTTGGATGGCCAAGAGATCAACAACGGTTTCGTGGATGACGCCATGCGTCCAATGCCTCTTCTCGTTGAGCAGGCCCCCGAAAGCGTTCTTCATCGCCCCAGTGATCGTCGTAAAGACGTGAGTTTTGACGGTCGGAAGTTGGATGATGTTCTTATCGAAGAAGTACTCCGGCAGTAAGATGCCATCCGGGAAGATCTTGTCCAGCACAAGCATGGGTGTCTGAGGCGTGTAGCGCACCCATCGCACCTCGGGCTCATACAGATGTACGTTACGCACACCAAGCTGATCCACGACGATTTTGTGCTTGTTGTTGGCTTCACCAACGTAGGCATCCACCACAACAGTGCGATTGTGGGCGGCTGAAAGGTTGCGATAGCCATCGGCTTGAAGCTTTCGAATCACCCCTTCAATCTGCCAAGGGGTGCTGGAACAAGCGGGGTACCATGTCTGCCAGGAGATATTGACTTTTAAGATCGTCTCGCGATCTTGTGGCAGCGCGGCGCGATACCCAGCCAGATCCATCAACCGTGCGATATCGCCGACGACCGTCTCGGGACTGGTCCGCAACACGGCGACCTTGCCTTTGCCCGGAAAATCACGTGGTATCATAGCGACCTCCCTATCAGGTCTGGTATAGCACACGCCCGCCGCAAGATCAGACTCTACGGCGGGCGAGACATTCAGCAAGCGATTGGTGAGACTGGAAAGGTTATTCCTCCTCCGCCTCAACCCGCTCCTTCTTGGCTTGTGCGATCACACCTTCAGCAATATGGGCCGGCACCGGATCGTAATGCGACAGCTTCATCGTGTAAAAGCCGCGACCCTGGGTAATCGAGCGGAGGTCAATGGCATAGCGCTGCATCTCGGCCATCGGCGCCTGCGCCGTGATGATGCCCTTGCCCTTGGCCTGCTCCATGCCCTGCACGCGGCCGCGTCGGGTATTCAGATCGCTCATGATGTCGCCCATGTACTCCTCAGGCACCGTAATCCGCACATCCATGATCGGCTCCAAGAGCACCGGACCGGCCGCCAGGAAGGTCTTCTTGAAAACCTCACGCCCGGCTATCTGGAAGGCTATATCCTTGGAATCGACAGGGTGCATCTTCCCATCATAGATCTCGCAGCGCACATCCACCACCGGATAGCCGGCAATCGGACCCGCTTCGAGCCGCGACCGGATGCCCTTTTCAATTGAAGGAAAGAAGTTATTGGAGATAGAGCCGCCGAAGACACGCGCCGTGTCGAATTCGAAGCCGCCACCTGTGGGTAACGGCTTGATCTCCATATGCACTTCGCCGAATTGCCCGGCGCCACCGGTCTGCTTCTTATGGCGATGGTAGTCGGAAGCGCTCTTGGTGATCGACTCGCGATACGGCACTTTCGGCACTGCCGTTGAGAGGCCCACACCGAACTTCGCCTCCATACGCCTGATGGCAAGGTCCAAGTGCACCTCACCCATACCGGAGAGGATCGTCTCACTGGTGCCTGGTTCCAGACGCCACTGCAAGGTCGGATCTTCCTCGACGATGCGCACAAGTGCCGGGCCCATCTTGGCCGAATCAGCCTTGGTCTTGGGACTGACAGCAACTGAGTACAGCGGATCAGGATAGACTGGCGGAGGCAATTCCAACGGATTCGTCTTATCGCACAGCGTGCTGTTGGTTCCAGAGCTGCTCAACTTGGCAACGCCACCGATGTCACCTGCCTCCAGGTCAGTTACCGGCAATTGCTCTTTGCCGCGCGGCACGAAGATCTGACTGATTCGCTCTTCATTCGCACTCGGGAGGCTATAAGCCCGCGTATCGCCACGGAAGGCGCCGGAGATGACGCGGAAGTAGGAGATCTTGCCGACGTATGGATCGGCGACCGTCTTCCAGATGTACACCGCCAGGGGGCCGGTCGCGTCTGTAGACAAAGACACCTCATCACCGTTAGGCCGCTGCGCAATCGCGACGGGGCGCTGGGCAGCACTCGGCATAAACGCGATCAACGCGTCCATCAGGGTGCGGATGCCGATATTGGCCAATGCACTACCGCAAAAGACCGGCACAACCGTGCGCTTCGCGATACCAACACGCAGGCCGCGGTTGATCTCCTCTGGGGACAGCTCCTCGCCATCCAAATACTTCATGATAAGCTCGTCATCACCCTCGGCGGCAGCCTCGATAAGCTGCGTGCGTGCTTTTTCAACCGCATCGGCCAGGCCGGCCGGGATATCGGAGGCTGTCGAGCCTTCACCAAGGTAGGCCTTCATGCCGATCAGATCAATCACGCCCTTGAAGTCAGAACCTTCACCAATGGGAAGCTGAACGGCCACGATATTTCCACTGAAAAGGTCACGCAGATTATCCAGAACACGGCCAAACTGGGCGTTCTCGCGGTCCATCTTGTTGATGAAAATCGCGCGCGGCAATTCCTGTTCATCCAGGTAGCCCCAGGCCAACTCCGTGCCAACCTCAACGCCAGCAACAGGATCAACCAGGACCAACCCAGATTCCGCCACCGAAATGGCGCCCTTGATCTCGCCCACAAAATCGATGAACCCAGGAGTGTCAAGGAGATTGATCTTATGGCTCTTGTGCTCGCAAGGCACCACCGAAGCTGCGACGGAAATCTGACGGCGGATCGCCTCCTCATCCCAGTCCGCCACCGTGGTGCCATCCTCCACGCGTCCGCGGCGATTCAAGACCCCGGTGCTGAAAATCATCGCCTCGGCCAAGGTTGTCTTGCCGGAGCTGCTGTGTCCAACCAGTGCTACATTCCGTAGCTGCTCAGTGTGGAAATTCGCCATTACCCCTCCTCAAGGGCGCGCCAAATGTACTGCCAACACGTATCTCAAAACAGACCCGGTCAAAAGCCGGGTCGGGTCAAGCCCTAGAAGCCAACTCTACTATTTTACGCGAAAACAGCAGTACTGTCAAAGAAACGCCGGACAACTTGTGTCGATAGCCTCCCTGGTTTATAATCGCGCCCGGGGAGAAACCGCGCGGAGCCTCACAACAGAAAACGCCTGGAATCGTCAGGTTAGGGCATCGCAACGCCTCTACCCAGTCAAAGCCTCAAGAATGCTTTGCCAAAGACGCTCAAAGAAGCTCAAGTCCTCGTCAAGTGCTGGATCGGGCGTGGCGCTTCCTTCCGGCAGAATCGGCGTGAGATCAGGACGCGGGGTGCGAGTTGGGGCGCGCGGCGTCACTGAGGCTGTGGGCCAACCTGGAAGTTGACGCACGGGTGTCGCAACCGGGTCCAGCAGGGCCATACCGGCGTGTCCAAGAGACACGTTGTCCGCTGCTTGGGCGGCGGATGATATCGACGATGGCTCAGGTGTATCGGTTGACAACAGGGTGCGTCCAGCGCCCTCCAGGGTTGCAACGGGCGTAGGAGTCGTCACGATCGGAGTCAATGGCGCAGGCCCCAAGGTTGGAAGCGGAATCGGTGTGGCTTGGGCTTGCCCTGGCCCAGGCCGGACGCCACCGGGCAGCAACTGCGGCAAACGCGTAGGCCACGGGGTTGGTTTGGCGGGCTGATACTGCGGTGTCGGGGTAGGTGCGCTGATAACGACCCGATCGGAAAGCACAGCGAACGGTGTGGGCACGCGAAGTTGATTGTCAGGCAACGCGTCTGCCGGATCCTCCAAGATCGTCACGCCTGTCAGCGGACGCGTCATGCCCCACAATTGACCCAGCTCATAGCTGACGTCCACTGCCCAATTCCTGGCCAGAAGCGGCTCTACGTCCTGTTGGCGGGCGCAATCTACCACAAGGAAGGGTCCGACCGGATCGCTCGATGGCGGCTGCAGCCAGACCTTACGTCCGATGTCGCCTGCACGCAGAAGGGCCACGGCACCGACGCATTCCGGACACGCAGAGATCTCCGCTTGGGCCTCTCGATAGCGCTGGACATTTTCCATCAGTCCGAGCGCGTAGTAGGTTGCCAGGCCGGTTCGCGGCAGGGGTGTCTGCTCCCAATAGCCGGGGACAAGCGTTTCGGCATTTGCCGGTCCTGTCACAAGCGTCATGAGCAAGAAAAGCAAGCCCAGGCGACGCGGCGCCAACGCACCTCGTAAAATGGTTGACATACATTCACCGGCTGTCATTATAGCGCAAACGCGGCCGAAAGGATAACATCGTGCGCCTCGGATTCGTCGTAAAACCACTGGCGCGGCCCGAGCTAAAAAGCCACGACAGCCGCCGCTGGCAAAACGGTCCACATCTGAGCGTCAGTTTAGCCTACCTGCGCGACATCTTTGCCTATCTTTCCTCAGCAGGCATCGCGATGTATCGCATGGCAGATGACCTGGCGCCCTATGCCACGCACCCTGACCTGCCCCAATATCATCATCAGGTCGAGGACTGTGTGACTGAACTCACGGAGGTGGGGGCCTTGGCCCGAACAATCGGCCTGCGTCTGTCCTTCCATCCGGCCCAGTATATCCTTTTGAACTCCCCGGACGATGCTCTGGTCAGCCGAAGCAGCCTCGAATTGGGTGTGCAGGCAAGCATCCTGGATGGCATGGGGCTAGGACCTGAAGCAGTCATCGTTACGCACCTGGGTGGTGTATACAATGATGCGGTGCTGGCGCGCGAACGCTTTGTACGCACCTTTCACGCCCTGCCCTCTGCGGTCGCACGAAGGCTTGTACTCGAGAACGACGATACCCGCTTCGGGGTTGCCGATATCCTGTGGGTGCACGAACGCACGGAAATCCGCCTGGTCTTTGATAATCTGCATCACAGGCTCTGCAACCCGGACAGGCGGCCTCTGCGCGATGCACTGACGGCATGCCTGGCCACCTGGCCAGCAGATGTCCGGCCCAAGATTCATTTCAGCACCCCTCGCACCGAGTGGCGCGTCGAAGATGATCCTAAGGCAGGGGCAGTTCAACTCAAGCAGACCAGATGGAGTTACCACTCAGATTATGTCAATCCATTTGAGTTCATCGACCTATTGGAATCAGCGCAAGGGCTGCGCGAATTTGACGTGATGCTGGAGGCGCGCGCCAAGGACCTGGCCTTGGCGCAACTCCGCCGTGATTTGACCCGTTTCGCTCCAGAGCTAGCCGCTCATTTGGAACCGGCGCAGCGTAAGGGGCAGTGAGGAGTCGCAATGCCGCAACGAACAGCCCCGGATGACAGCCCTGTCCTGGTGGTCGTCACAAACGATCCGGCGGACCTGGAGCGCGCTCGCATGGATGGATGGTATCGCATCCCGCTAGACCGCGCTCCGCGCCGCGTGGCGGCCGAATACCTGGCATTCTACCAGACGGGAGCTTTCCCGAGCGAAGAGCGTTGGCGCGTGCAATGGTATGCTGCCGTCCACGGTTACCGCATCGTCAGCCGCTGCGAGCTTCTTCCGGAAGAACCCCTGCACCCGCGCGCTAACGAGCGTTACTATCGGATCGATCTGGGGCCGCTGACTCCCCTCCCCCAATCCATCCCTAGCCGCCGACTGCGCCGCATCACCTTCATATCCACGACCCTGACGCGCCTGCGCCAGGCAAAAGAGATCAACGATCTGTGGATCAAGGGCAGCAGCCAGGAGCGCCTATGGACGGCGCTGAAAGCGGCGGACCTGGAGGCCGAGCGCCAGTATCCGCTTCGCGAGGACCACCCCCAATACGTAGCGGACTTCGCCCTGTTCTGCAACTCAGGCCGCATCGCCGTCATCATAGAAGGCGAGTCACAATCCGACGACGAGGTTCGCGAAGGCACACTCCCGGATTATCTGCTGGCAGCCGAAGATTGGACTGCCGTGCGCGTTACCCAAGCAGAACTGGCGGCCGATACTGAAGCATGGATGGCGCGTCTGATTGCGCAAGTCGAGCGCCTGGGTGGCATAGAGGGCTCGTCAACGGGGCAAGAATAACTCAAACAGAGGAATTATGCAGCATACTACCGAAGATTACGACTTCGACTTTGTCATCGATCGGCGTACTAGCGACAGCATCAAGTGGCGCTGGTATGGCGATGCCTTGCCCTTGTGGGTTGCTGATATGGACTTCACTGCGCCTGAGCCAGTGCGACGCGCTCTGCGCGACCGCATCGATTATGGCGTGTTTGGCTACGCGATGCCGACGCCTGAGCTGCTCGATGCCCTGAGGGCATGGCTGGTGCGGCGATTTAACTGGCAAGTTGACCCCTTGGCACTGGTTTTCGTGCCTGGCGTGGTGGCTGGCTTCAACATCGCGTGTAGAGCCGCCTGTCGCCCGGGCCAGGGCGTCTTGGTGCAGACGCCGGTATACCCGCCGATGTTGGACGCCGCAGCCAACCACGGCCTGCTCCGTGGCGAAATGATGCTGACGCGCGGCGCAGACGGTCGCTATGGGGTCGATTGGGATGCGATGGAAGCCGCCATTGCAGGACATACGCGGCTCTTCCTGTTATGCAATCCGCACAACCCGACCGGGCGCGCGTTCACCGCGGGGGAGCTGGAGCGCATGGCTGAGCTATGCCTGCGCCATGATCTACTCATCTGTGCAGACGAAATCCATGGCGACCTGATCTTCTCAGGGCACCGACACATCCCCATAGCGACGTTGAGCCCGGAAGTGGCCAGTCGAACCATCACTCTGATGGCTCCAAGCAAAACCTTCAACATCCCAGGCCTCGGGTTCTCGCTGGCAATCATCGAGGATGCCCAGTTGCGCGCAGCGTTCAATGCCGCGCAGAAAGATATCGTCCCACACGTTAATGCTCTGGGCTATGTGGCAGCACTGGCCGCTTACACCGAAGGAGAGGCATGGCTGAACGCATGCCTGCGCTACCTGGAGGCCAACCGCGACTATGTGATGGAACAGGTGCGGGCAACCCTACCGGGCGTACAGGTGGTTGCGCCGGAGGCCACCTACCTGGCCTGGCTCGACTGCCGGAAAGCAGGAATAGGGATGGAGCCAGCGCGATTTTTCCTGGAGAAGGCAGGTGTAGCGCTCAACGAAGGGGTGACATTCGGCCGTGGAGGCGAGGGGTTCGTGCGCCTCAATTTCGGATGCCCGCGCGCGACACTGACAGAAGCGCTCACGCGGATGTCCGCAGCTTTGCGCAGCAAATGAGTGCGTAGGCCAATGTAAACCAAATGGGGATATGGACCTTCTGAACTAGATTGCCCGGTATTCACTTGACGCACTCGGGGCGTGATGCGATAATGGGACTGTCACGCTCTTGGGAGCGTATCTCACCTACTGTGGCTGCGGTTTAGCCCATAACAGGTAAACGGCGTTCCTGACGGAGGATCAGCGATGCTTACGATCGAACTGCTGCCGGCCGCGCATGGCGACGCGCTCTGGATCGAGTACGGTTCTACCTCTCAAACGCATCGCATCCTGATCGATGGCGGACCGGCGCACGCATACGAAAATGGATTGCGTTCACGCATCGCAACTCTGAATGAGCAGGACCGCGGGCTAGAGTTGATGGTTATTACCCACATCGACGCAGACCACATCGACGGCGGCCTGATCCTGCTGCAAGAGCGCGCAGCGCTCAAACTGGGCATCGGCGAGGTATGGTTCAATGGCTGGCCCCAGATTTCCTCCCATGCCGGCAGCAGGTTTCTCTCACGCGGGGCATTGCAGGGCGAGTTCCTCGGCGGCCTCATTGATGTCGATCCCGCATTAGAAGAGAGTTGGAACAGGCAGTTCGGCTATCACTCGGTGGCTGTTCCTAACACCGGGCCACTACCGGTCGTGCGCCTCGCTGGCGGCGCCCAACTCACCCTCCTGGGCCCCACTGAAGCGCGCCTCCGCAGCCTGCGCAAACGTTGGGCCAAGGAAATTGATGACTTTCCGCCCGGCGATGTGAGCGCTGCGCTCAACCGTCTGGCGGAACGCCGCGAATATCGACCGCCTGCTATGCCGCCAGACACCCGAGGGATGGCACCCGCACGAAAGTTCGGTGACGATAGTACGGTGGCAAACGGCTCAAGTATTGCCTTTGTCTTCGAATACGACGGTGCGGCACTCCTCCTGACGGGCGATGCGCATGCACGTTCTTTGTCGGCGGCGCTAAAGCGCCTGGCCGGGGAAAGGTCAGTGTCCAGGCTGCGCTTCGATGCTGTCAAACTGCCGCACCACGGCAGCATGAACAACGTCAGCAAGGCGTGGCTGCAGCGGGTCGATTGTGATCGTTGGCTGATCTCGACCAACGGCGCCATATTCCGCCACCCGGACGTAGAGACAGCCCAGTTGATTGCGGCTTGCGCTCGCAGGTCCGGTCCGAAGCCGACTCTGTTGTGCAACCATCAAAACATCGCCGAGCGTCTGGCGCAGGAAGCGGAAGGCAGGTGGATGGTCAGCTATCCCAAGAACGAAGCCGCCGGTCCTGCCGGCGGCTTGCGCTTGAGCTTGCTGGAATAAACAACTTTAGGGGGTGGCCGGGTCCTGGAAGACCGACACATCGTAGCTGCGTCGATTGGCCACGAACACACGGCCCGTGCCAGAATCTACGCCGATGC
>CAYYTK010000019.1:0-86374 GCA_964474695.1 uncultured Anaerolineales bacterium | reverse complement strand
GGGAACGGCTTCATCTTGTCCGCGCCGTGGCAGGAGGTGCAATCCTTGTACGCGTCCCCTGCGATGGGATGCGGGATTGCCGCCGCGGCGCCCATTGCCGTCTCACCAGCACCGGCCGCCGCGGCTGGCCCTTGCTTGTGGCAGATCAGGCACGACTCGGCCGGTCGCCCCACATGATCCTCCGGATAGGGCTTGGCGCCGCTAATGCCGTGACAGACGGTGCAGTCTTTGTAGGGGTCCTCGCCGACAGGGTGGGGGGCGGCCGGCCCCAACTCATTATTCTCCACAGTGACGACGGGCGCCGGCGTCGGGGTCAGCGGCGCGAAGACTGCCACGGGCGTCTGGGGCTCCGGTAGCGTGGCAATGGCCGTGTCCTCGAAAGTGGCAATCCAGATGATGCCCACAGCCAGCAACAACCCGGCCAGCATTGTCAGCGGCACGAAGATGCGTTCGCGGCGGCGAACCCCTTCCGGCGGCGCCGGCGGCCGGACACTGCCGGACAGCAATCGCTCCAGCTCGCCGCCATGCTCTTCTTCCATTTGATGTCGGGTCATTTTGCCGGTGAACATCGCCTTGTTCAGCATCTTGATGTGCACATTGTAGAAGTGCCACACGAAGATGGCCAGTACGGCGAGGATCGCCTCGGCGCCGTGTGCAGCCTTGGCGGCCGGGATGACTTGCCCGGGCAGGAACCTGGAGGTGGCGATCGGGTTCCACAGCATGAAGCCGGTGAGGCCCATCACGATGCCGCCCCAGAGCATCGCCCAGTACTCGGCCTTCTCCGCGAAGTTGTAGCGCGGGAGCTTGGGATGCTGCCTGGTCAGGCCCAGGTTGTAACGCACAACATCAATGGCATTGAGCACATCACCCAGGCCAGGCAGCATGGTCAGCTCGATACGTTTCACGAAGACCCGATAAGCCAGGACGACGAAGTGGTAGACGCTCTGCAACGCGAAGGTCAACGCGGCGATACGATGGATGATGCGCGTCGTTTCGATGCCCCCCAGCAGCCCGATGATCCCTTCGGCTAGCGGGGCGCCACTGAACTTCTGGATCAGGCCGGTGAGGCCCAGGAGTGAGAACGACACCAACAGCACGATGTGCTCCACGCGCTGCGGGAGGGTGAACCGGGTGTATACCTCTTGAGTGCGGGCGTGGGTGTCTTGTTGCTTGGCCATGGCTCACGCCCCCTTTCGTTGGAAGCGATTGATAATCCTGCGCAGGAAATCCAGCCCCACAAAGGCTGCCATCGCACCAATTACTGCCGGTATCAGGATCTTGTAGAACAAGTCGACATAGTAGACGAGGGGGTAGTTATCGCGGCTTGGCGCGAAATGGCCTACCCAGCTATCCGGGAAGTTAGCCGTGGCGTCAGGATGACAGCTCTGACAGGTTTTCAGCAGGTTTTCCTTGACCACAGCAGCATTGGAATCGCTGACTTGTTGGATATCGTGAATGCCGTGACAGTCGACGCAGACGGCCTTGTTGGTCTGTTGGTCCGGGTGTTGCTTTTCGAACAGCGTCACCGTTGTGCCATGAAAGTCCGCCACATAGGTTTGGAACACCTGGGTGGAGATGCCGTACTTTTGCATCAACGCGGCGTTGGCATGGCACTTCCCGCAGACAAATTCAGGCGATTTCAAGCGAAACGCGACGGTTGTGGGATCCTCCTGGGTGTGTGAGCCGTGGCAGTCGGTGCAGGTGGCTACGTCCGGGTTGCTGGTTTCCAGCAAGGCGGCGCCGTGCACACTGCCGGCATACTGATCGAAAATCGCGCTGTGGCATTTTTGACAGGTGGTGGAGATCCTTTGCCGCGGCGCGTCAGCCTTCGTCACATCGTGTGCGCCGTGACAGTCGGTGCAAATTGCCGCGTCACGGTTGCCGGCTGCCAATGCGCGCGCATGATTGCTGTCCAGTGAAGCCTGGTATTGATCCGGATGGCAATTCTGGCACTGTTGGTAGCGCTCCAGTTGGAAGTCGCGGCGATCGGTGGCCGTCAGGGCAGGATGGGGATACCCCGTGATGTTGGTGTGGCAAGCGGTGCATGTCTGTGAACCGTGCACCGAAGCGCCGTAGACCTGCGGATCGATGGTGAGGGGCAGGATCTCGCCGTTAGCTAGCTGCGTGCTCAAACCGGGGATGCTATGGCAGCCCACACAGGTGGCGTTGTCACCTTGGGCGGCGCTGACCCCGGTGATCAGGGCAATGAACAGCAGGCACCCTAGACCTGCACCAGCAAGCAAGGTGATCCGCTGCCGACGAGGGCAGACAGACGTCATTTGATAGGCTCCTCTCAGCGGGTGGATAGTGATCGGGCGCGCCAATTGACGCGTCGGTAAGAAAGCTGGCGTATTATAACAGATAGCACAGTAATGCGCACATGACGTATATCATGCTGGATATCTACATTATATCAGCTTGCGCCACGAGCCATTAACGCGGGGCGAATGTGGCTGCGCCTGGCGCTGCCTTCGCACCGGGGAAAAGAAGAGGCGTTTCTAGAAGTCAGGATCGGCAGCGTTGACGGCTGAGCCACAGAATGACGACGACCAGTAAGCCAAGGGCGGCCAACACGCCCAGGATCGTTGCCGTTGCGCCTGGCCAATCGGACGTCTGGTATCCTTGCTTTATGGCGATCGCAGTGGCAGCAGAGGACTTCCGGCCGGCTGACCCTTCTGGTGTCAAATCGACTTCCTTACCACCGATAGTGACATGCTGTGCGTTCATGACGTCCTCTGGATGCATTCACCCTTTGACAAAGAACCCCTGGCCCTTGGCCGTGTTGGGGCCCGGTGCCAGGGGTTCCTTGGCTCGGGACCAATTGTGTCCCGCATATCTGAAGTCGGGCATCCCAGGGCGAAGAGTGATGTCACATGATGTGCGATGCTGGCGACAATGGGGATGCACCTGGACCTCATGTGCAATTTAGCGCGTAAGGCTGCGTTCGTCCATGATATACATCATGTTGCGTTGTGCGCAGAGACCCGGCCTGCCGCCGGGTCTCTGCTTGTGGGTCAGCCCAGGTCGGCCAGGCGGCTGCGCAGGCGATCAGCGCGCGAGTTCAGCTCGCTCAGCTTGTCGCGTTCTCGCTGCACCACGGCTGCCGGCGCCTTTTGGGCGAAAGGACCGTCCAGCAAGCTCGTGCTGCGCGCGATCTGTGCTTCGGCGTCGGCCAACTCCTTGCTCAGCCTGGTGCGCTCGGCCTCAAGGTCCACCAGGTCGGCCAGTGGCAGATAGGTCGTCACTGGCCCGGTCACCAGGGTCAGAGCTTTTTCAGGTGCATCCGCATGCTCGGCGATGGTCAGTCGATGGGGATCCAGGCGCGCCAGGGTGCACAGGATGTCGGTTTGCGCCTGAAGCCGGGGCGCATGGCCGGCCGCGCTGATGATCGCCTGGATCGGTTGGCCCGGCTTCACATCGTACTCGGCCCGCGCGTTGCGAATCGCGCGCACCATGTCCATGAGCAGGTTCATCTCGGATTCGGCGGCTTCATCGCGGGGGGAAGCGGTGGGCCAGGCCGCAACGATCAGGCCGGCGGGCCAGCCAGCTTCTGCGCTGTTGACTGCATCCTTCAGATAGCCCCACACCTCTTCGGTTACGAACGGGATGAAGGGGTGCAGCAACCGCAATGAGGCATCCAGGACCTGAACCAGGGTTTTCTGTGCCGACGCCCTGGCCGCGGCGTCACCGCGATACAGCGCCACCTTGCTGATCTCAAGATACCAATCACAGAACTCGCTCCAGAAGAAGTCATAGATCTGGCGGCCGGCCTCACCGAACTGGAAGGTGTCCATCAGCCGCGTCGCGTCCGCGACGGTGGCGGAGAGGCGCGAGAGGATCCAGCGGTCGGGCAAAGATGAAGGATGAAGGATGAAGGATGAACCGTCCTCCCCGTTGGGAGTTTCGTCCTTCGGCGTCGGCCCTTCGTCCGACAACTGTGACAGCACAAACCGCACCGCATTCCAGATCTTGTTTGTGAAGTTCCGGTTGCCCTCCACGCGCTGCAGGCTCAGGTTCATGTCTGTGCCGGCGGTCGTGCCGGTGAGCAGCGTGAAGCGCAGGGCATCGGCGCCCATCGGCTGGAGTCCGTCTGGATACTGCGCCCGGATGTAGTCATCCAGCTTGTCCGGCGCCGCCCCGTCGAGCAGGGCAATGGGATCCAGCACGTTGCCGGTCGTCTTGGACATCTTGCGGCCTTGATCGTCCCGGATGATCCCGTGCAGGTACACCGTTTCGAACGGGATATCGTTGGTGAAGATCAGGCCCTGCATGATCATGCGCGCGACCCAGAAGAACAAGATATCGTAGGCGGTCTCCATCACGGTTGTCGGGTAGTAACGGCGCAAGTCGGGTGTGTCGTCGGGCCAGCCGAGCGTCGAGAAGGGCCACAGGCCGGAGCTAAACCAGGTGTCCAGCACATCTGAGTCCTGCTCGATGCGGGCTGAGCCGCAGTGTACACAATGGGTCGGATCCTCGGTCGCCACGGTCATGCCCTTGCAGTCCGCGCAGTGCCAGGCCGGGATGCGGTGCCCCCACCAAAGCTGCCGGCTGATGCACCAGTCGCGGATATTCTCCAGCCAGTTGTAGTATACCTTGGTGAAACGTTCCGGGATGATGGTGATGCGACCCGACCGCACGGCTTCCAGGCCCATGTCGGCCAACGGCTTGATTCTCACGAACCATTGGGTGCTGACCATCGGTTCGACGATCTCGCCGCCGCGTTGCGACCGCGGCACCTGGGTGCGATATTTCTCCGTCTTAATGGTCAGGCCGGCAGCGGTCATATCAGCCCACAGCTTCTTGCGACATTCGAAGCGATCGAGGCCGGCATAGTGCGGGCCAGCCTCTGCGCTCATCTTCACGTCTCGATCCAGCACGGTGATGATCTGCAGGCCGTGCCGCTGGCCGATGGCGAAATCGTTGGGATCGTGGCCCGGCGTAATTTTCAACGCGCCGGTGCCAAACTCCATGTCCACATAGGTGTCATGGATGATGGGGATGGGACGCTTCAGCATGGGCACCAGGCACGTGGCGCCGATCAGGTGGCGGTAGCGCGTGTCATCCGGATGGACGGCCACGGCGGTGTCGCCCAGGATCGTTTCTGGCCGCGTGGTGGCCACGGGTATGTAGCCCACCCCGGGCCCATCCTCCAGGTTCGCACCGGCGATCGGGTACTTGAAGTAGTACAGCGTCGCATCCTCTTCGCTGTACTCCACTTCCAGGTCGCTGACCGCGGTTTGCAGGCCGGGCGACCAGTTGATCAGGTACTCCCCGCGATAGATCAACCCCATACGGTAGAGGCGCACGAACGCCTCGCGCACCGCGCGGCTGAGACCTTCATCCATGGTGAAGCGCATGCGGTCCCAATCGCATGAGGCGCCCAGCCGGCGGAGTTGGCGCACGATGTGGCCGCCGTACTTCTCTTTCCATTCCCAGGTCCTGCGGAGGAATTCCTCCCGACCGATGTCCTGGCGACGGAGACCCTCCTTTGCCAGCATCTTCTCCACCTGGAGCTGGGTGGCAATGCCCGCATGGTCGTAGCCGGGCACCCACAACGCCGCGTAGCCGCGCATGCGTTTGTAGCGGATCATCAAGTCTTCCAGCGAGACGAACATCGCGTGTCCCAGGTGCAGCTCGCCGGTGATGTTGGGCGGCGGGATGGAGATCACGAATGGTGCGGCATCCGCGGGCGCGCTCTCCGGCTTGAAGAAGCCGGATTGTTCCCACCACTCGTAAATCCGGCGCTCTGAGGCGCTGGGATCGTAGGTCTTGGGCATTTCAAATGACGGCATTTTCCCCTCCAGATAAACAAAAAGCCCTTCCATCGCAAGGACGGAAGGGCTTCTCCGCGGTACCACCTTGGTTGGCAGAAGTCAGTGATCAGGAGACAGGAATCAGTGATCGGAGACTGCTGCCCACTCTGAGCTGTAACGGGCTGGCCCGTGATCACCTACAGCAGCTATCAGCCATATGCCATCGGCTACCTGCTATCAGCGACCAGACTCCCCGGCGACTTTCGGCGGCGCTCACGTCGGTAGGGGGCTTGCACCCGGTGGCTCCCCACTCTCTGGCGACGGCTGCCGTCTACTCCTCCGGTTCAGCGTCTTGTTGGATTGTATCTATTATACGCGCCTCGGCGAAAATTGTCAACCGGCCGGCACGCTGCGGCGCAGATCGGTGACAACCGCTTGCAGCTCTTGACGCAAGCCTGAGCCGCTCGGAAGCTGGGCCAGCAGGCTTTCAGCACTCCGCAGCCGGCCCCGCGCGTCGGCGTAGTCGATGGCGCCCGCGGTCACTTGCTGGCGCACGGGCAGCAGCAGCTCCAGCGCCTGATCGAAGACCTCGCTGGGGGTCAGTTGCATGGCCTCCTCCGCGCCCTTGACTGACCTTAGCCCGCGCACGATTGCCTGGCTGGCTTCGATATCCGCCGGGTTGACCAGCCATTTGGCCGCCTCACCGGCCAGGGCGCGAAACGCCGAGTCGGGAGAAAACCCTGGCTTCTCAAAAGTAGCGCTGCGATCGATGCTATTGCGTGCCAGGCTGGTGCGCTGCACCGCCAACTGATAGGCCCCCTCGTTGCTCAGCGATAACATGCCGCTGACCCGGTAGCCGCGCGGGGCGGGCAGGATCCAGGCCCACAACACCTTCAACCAGCTCATGCCGCCCAAGTCCAACTGCGGCTCCGGTTCCACGGGCACCTCTTTGGCCTGGATCAACTGATTCCACGCCAGAAGCTTTTCGGTCATGGCCAACGGTACGAGTCGCACGGCGTTGGCGCCCGTGTCGCCCAGCCCGTTTGTGAACTCACCGATTAGGTAACCGGGCGCAATCGCGGGACGTTTCAACAGCGGCAGCACGCGCAGGTACCACGCTTCCCGCAGCACCTGAAGCAGCCAGCGGATCGCATTGGCCAGCAGGTAAATCGAAACCACCACCGCGAGTGCAGCGAAGGCAGTGCCCAGGAACTCGCGCAGCTTGGCGCTGATCGCGTCGCGCAGCGTCGGCGCAGGCGTCGGAGCAGGGACGGGCGCTGCGGTGGCCTCGACGGTCGGCGGGGGCGCGATCAGGGTAGCCAACTGCATCGCTTTGCCATCCAGGGCAGCCTGCAATCCTGCCAGCGCCTCCGCGTTGCCTCGATCTTCTTCGGCGATGGCCGCGAACAGGGTTGCCGCCTGTTCATAGTCCTTGCCGGCCAGGTAGGTTTGAGCCAGGACCAGCCTGGATTGAAGCTCGGTCAGGGTTGGAGTGGCCGTCGGCGTCAGCGTCGGCGTGCTGGTTGACGTCGGTGTCCCCGGGGTCACCGACGCAGCAGGTGTTTCTGTCACGGGTGCGGCCTGGGCTGGCGTGAGGGTGGCGTCTTGGCCCAGGGCAGGTGAGGCCAGCAGTGCTACGGTAAGCAGTGTCAAAATCAAGGGGGCGGCGAACAACCATGCACGGTTGGGGTCCCGTCGTGGACTCATGGCAACCTCCAGGGATGACGAGTAACGAGTGCGGAGCGCCTTACACGACAAGATTATAGCATCGTTCGGGACGCGTGGCAATTGCCGCGCCAGCGCGTCGCCGTGCTATAATGCCGCGTATGACACATCCGTTTCTCGAACGTCTCGCTCGCGGCCCGATCCTGGCTGATGGGGCGATGGGCACCATGTTGCACGGCCGCGGGGCCGCGCTGGATCAATGCCTGGAAGAGCTCAATCTGACGCAGCCCGGATGGGTGCGCGAGATTCACCTGGCCTACATCAAAGCCGGCGCCGAGGTGATCCAGACCAACACTTTCAGCGCCGGCCGGCCCAAACTGCTGGATTTCGGTTTGGGCGACAAGGTGCGCGAGATCAACTTCCAGGGCGTCAAGCTGGCGCGCGAGGCGCGTGAGATCAGCGGGCAACCGGTGCTGATTGCGGGATCGGTCGGCCCATCGGGACGCCGCGTCCGGCGCGGCTACCAGTTGTTGGCCGATGCTGTCGCGGCCGCGCACCGGGAGCAGGTGAGTGTGTTGTGGGAAGCAGGCGCGGACTTGCTGATCCTCGAGACTTTCTCTGAGCTGGCCGAGTTGATAGCGGCGGTGGTCGCGGCGCGCGAGACTTCCGATCTGCCGGTCGTGGCCGAGGTGACGCTCGGTCACGACGGGATCACCGTCGACGGCGCCGGCCCGGCCGAAGTCGCGCATGCTTTGGCGGCGCTCGGCGTCGATGTGGCAGGTATTAACTGCTCCCTGGGCCCGGCGCGCATCCTTGAGTTCCTGGCCGAGATGCATGCGGCCGAGCCCGCTCTGCGCCTGTCGGCCATGCCGAACGCAGGGCTGCCGTTTCGCGCCGCCGAGCGGATGGTTTACCCATCGTCCCCCTACTACTTCGCCGCGCGCGCGCCCCAACTGGTCGCGGCCGGGGCGTGCCTGGTGGGCGGCTGCTGCGGCACCACGCCCGCGCACATCCAGGCCATGGCCGGGGCGCTGGCACAAGCTCAGGCGCGCGAGGGATCCCGAGAGGTTGGCCTGCCTTCGATACCGATGATCCGGGTGGCTCCGCCGAGCCTGCCTGAAAGTGAGGATGAAGCGCCGGAGCCGACCGGGCTGCTGCAGAAGCTGCGCGCCGGCAAATTCGTGGTCAGCGTGGAGGTAGATCCGCCCCGCGGTTTCAGTGCCGCCAAAATGCTCGAAGGCGCGCGCATCGCCAGGGAGCGGGGGGCGGATGCGGTCAATGTGGCCGACAGCCCGATGGCGCGCGTGCGCATGGGCGCGCTGGCCCTGTGCGTGCAGATTCAGCAGCAGGTGGGCATCGAGAGCATCCTGCACTTCACCACCCGCGACCGCTCGCTGATGGCATTGCAGTCCGACCTGATCGGCGCGCACGCGTTGGGGGTGCGCAACGTGATCGCACTCACCGGCGATCCGCCCAGCCTGGGAGACCAGCAGGACAGCACCGCAGTCTACGACGTGGATTCCATCGGCCTGGTGCGGCTCATCGACGCCTTCAACCACGGGCTGGATCGGGCAGGCAAACCTTTTGGCGCCCGCGCTGCGTTCACCATCGCAGTCGCGAGCGATCCCACCCGGCCCAACCTGGTGCAGGAAGTGGATCGCTTCCATCAGAAGGTTTCCGGAGGTGCGCACCTTACGATGACTCAGCCGATTTTTGACCCGCGCCTGTGGCAGCGCTTCTATGCGTTGTACGAGGAACGCCACGGCCCCTTCCCGGTACCCGTGCTGATCGGCATCCTGCCGCTGCAGAGCCACCGCCACGCCAGCTTCCTGCACAACGAGGTGCCGGGCATCACCCTCTCGGAGGCCGCGCTGGCCCGTATGGAGCGGGCGGGTGCGGACGGCCGCAAGGAGGGGGTCAGGATGGCCCAGGAGCTGCTGCTGGAGCTGATGGAGCTGCCGAAAGTGCAGGGGGTGTATCTGATGCCGAGCTTCGGGCGGTACGAGGTGGCGTGCGAGGTGTTGGAGGTGGTGAAACGTGAAACGTGAGGCGTGAGGCGTGGCCAGCGAAGCATCTCGTCGCGGGTGGGGCAGAGAGAGGAGCTAGAGATCGATCATGTCGACAATGCCGAAGGTAGGGGTAGGCGTTATCATAACAAAAGGCGCCCAGGTGCTGTTGCTCCGTCGTCAGAACGTCCACGGCGCGGGAAGCTGGTCGACGCCGGGCGGCCATCTGGAATTCGGTGAATCGCCTGAAGCGTGCGCGATCCGCGAGACCCGGGAAGAAACGGGGCTGGAGATCGCTGAGGTCCGGTTCAGGGCCATCACCAATGATGTGTTCGAGGCAGAGGGCAAGCACTACATCACCATTTGGATGGAAGGCGTCTATGCGGGCGGCGAACCGGTTGTGAATGCCGCTTACGAGATGGCGGAGGTGGGATGGTTTGCCTGGGGTGCGCTCCCGCAGCCGCTCTTTCCATCTTTCCGGCATCTGCTGGATGGTGAGTGTCATCCGCTACCCGAAGGAGGGCCGGCGACGGCTGAATTCAGTAACCAAGAGATGATCGAGCAGGCGCGCGCCGTGCTGCGGCCCCGCAAGCTGTCTTTCGATAATGCGGCCGGGAGTGTGGCTTGCGCACTGCTCAGCGCCAGCGGCAAGCTGCACACCGGCGTGTGCATTGACGTGGGGAGCGGCATCGGCTTCTGTGCCGAACACAGCGCGATTGCCGCGATGATCACGGCGGGCGAGAGCCGGATCGCCCGGATCGTCGCGGTGTGCGAGCAGGACACGGTGCTGCCGCCGTGCGGCCGATGCCGGGAGTTCATGTATGAGATCGACGCTGCCAACTTGACCGGGACCGATGTCATTCTGGGCGTCGACCAGGCTGTCAAGCTGCGGGAGCTTCTGCCCCATCCGTACAACGAGGTGTGGGAGAAGTAGGTTTCCAGTAGCGGACGAACTGATTTGACATTTCGCCGTTTTCGCGGATAATTCAACCATAATCGTTATCGGCGCCGCGTGGCGCCGTGCTTTTTGAGAGGGGGGACAACATGGCTCAGGCAACTAAAATGGGTGCGGATACCGCCACGCTGGAGAAGCGCCGCAAGGCATTGACCGGACACAAGTGCACGAAGTGCTCTCAGGACGTCGCGTTCGGTGAATTGCTGATGGTGAAGATCGTGGAAATGGAAGAGGGTCGCCCGCGTTCACATCAGGTAGTCTACCATCGAAAGTGCTACGCGGTCTGATTTTTTGGGCATCTCAACAGACAAAGGGGCGCTGTCAATTCCGACAGCGCCCCTTTTCGTTAATGCGATTCAATTCTGACGCTTCGGGCGCTGGACGCCGATCACAACCGCTTCCGTCACCCACAAGATGGCAGCCATCACCAGGTTCACTCCGATGCTGAAGATGAAACCTAAGGTGAGCACTTGCAGCACGCCGGCGACGTCATCCCGCACGGAACGATCGATCACGGAAAGTCCACCCAGGATCCAGGCGATGGCGAGCGCGATGGCCAGGTAGACGCCTGCCACTAACCAGGGTTGGCGGTCGGCCGGGCTGGGGGTCATGGCGTTGCTGACGACGAACACCACATACGCCCACACCCAAACATCTCCCACCTGCCACAGGTCAGCCACCGCGGCGCGTAAGCCATTCAGGCCGCCGCGGGACCATGCCTGGCCCAGCGACGTCACGTCGAACACCTGGTAGGCGATCAGCAGAAGTACGATCGTGCCAGCTACGAACGGTGCGAATCCCACCAGGCTATCCCGGACAGCCCCGCCGCGCTGCACTGTTACCGAGCCTAACTCGATGGTGTTGCGGCGGCGCTGCGGCCCCATGGCGAGCTTGCCCACTCTCAGGCCCAGCAGCAGCGCGGTCAGATAGTGGCTCAGCTCATGCAACAGGATGCCGGGGAACATCAGCAGGTAATAGAGCATCACGGCCACCGTGCTGCTCTTTGTCACGCGCAGGCCGATGATCTGGACCTGCCGGTTAATCCACCGGCTGAGGACCATCAACACGGCCAGCGTGGCGGCAAAGATGAGAGATTGCGTGAGGAGAGACATGGTCGGTTTGCAGGTTGCAGGCCGAAGCCTGCAACCTGCCCTTTTTGAGCTTACAGTTTCGAGTACAACTCGGACGTAATCCGCACCATGTCACTGAAGGTGCTGACCTTCAGGCTGGCGCTTCCGATCAGCGCACCGTCGATATCGGGCATGGCCATCAACTCGGCGATATTTTTCTCGTTGGCGCTGCCGCCGTACTGGATGCGGATTTGCTGGGCGGTCTCTTCGCCGTACAACTGAGCCAGGGCGCCCCGCACGACGATCCCGCAGATGCGGTTGGCTACCTCGGATGTGGCTGTCTTGCCGGTGCCGATAGCCCAGATCGGTTCGTAGGCCACGACAACCCCACTTGCTTGTTCCGCGCTAAGGCCTGCGAAGGCCGCGGCCACCTGGGCGCTCACCAGCGAATCGGTGAGCCCTGCCTCGTTCTGCGCGAGGTCCTCGCCCACGCATAGGATGGGCACCAAACCATGCGCGAGGGCGGTTTTGATCTTCTTGTTGACCGTTTCATCGGTTTCCGCGAAGTACTGACGCCGCTCGGAGTGACCGATGATGACATACTCGGCCAACCCTTTTAGCATCGCGGCCGACACCTCGCCCGTATACGCGCCACTTTCGGCCCAATGCATGTTCTGCGCACCGACGCCGATCTTCACGCCGGCCAACGCCTCGGACACGCCCTGCAGGGCTGTGAACGGCACGCAGGCGACCGTATCGACGTTATCGTATCTGGTGACCAGCGGACGCAACTCCCGCACGAACTCGACAGCCTCCGCGGGCGTCTTGTACATCTTCCAGTTACCGGCCAGGATAGGTTTTCGCATGAGATCTCCGCTCCTTTGACAAGATCTGCCTATTAGTGCGCTGCGTGGTTTGTGTTGCATGCTGCGTGGTTCGTGATGCGTGGCCACTCGATGCACCGGGGGATACGCTCTACGCAGGTCGCAGTAATGTTCCGTATTCTTCTGCCGTGATCAGCTTGCCGCCGACAACTTCGGCGTTTGTCACCTGGGATTTTTGGCTATCAAAGTGCAGCGTGACTTCGACGGTTTGGAAGCAGCGATTCTCGCCGCTGCCGATCAGCCCTTTACGCACGAACCATGTCTGGTTGTCGTCAGCCAGGCTGGGGTCGTTTCTCAGGTCGACGCGGCTTTTGAGGGGCTCGCCGCAGCGTTGGCATTGGGCATAGATCCAATAAACGTTACCATCATCCCCAAAGCTGCTGCTGCCGCCGCCGGCGCGCGAGGTCTTCCTCTTCCCGAGGAGCATGTTACGCATCTTGCTCAGGAAACCCATAAGTCACCTCTGCTGCGGTAATAGTCAGAAAATGGCCGGTACAAGCCGGGGTCCTGTTTGAATCTCGGCTGGTACCGGCCTGCTCGCTTGATTGCCACTGCGTCTTGCCGCATTCCGGCAGGGCAAGTGCGCGCTATTTGTCGTTCAGCGCGGCCACACCGGGCAGGACCTTGCCTTCCAGGAATTCGAGACTGGCGCCGCCGCCGGTGGAGACATGGGTCATCTTCTTCGCGACGCCCGCCTTCTTCACCGCACTCGCGCTGTCCCCGCCGCCGATGACCGTGGTCGCGTCGATCTCGGCCAGCAGCTTGGCGATCGCGAAGGTGCCCTCGGCGAATTTCGGGAACTCGAAGACGCCCATCGGGCCATTCCAAACGACCAGCTTGGCCTTCTTCAGCACCTCGCCGAACGCCTCGATGCTCTTGGGGCCGATGTCCAGCACGCGCCAGCCCGCGGGCACCTTGTCCACGTCGACGACCTGGGAGTTTGCTTCGGCGTCGAACTTGTCGGCGACTACCGCATCCACCGGCAGCAGCAGCCTGCCGCTGGCCTTGGCCAGTATAGCCTTTGCCGTCTCGATGGAGCCGGCCTCCACCAGGCTGTCGGCCATGTCATAGCCCCCGGCCGCCAGGAAGGTGTTTGCCATGCCGCCGCCGATGATCAGCGTGTCGCACTTGGCCAGCATGTTCTCGACCACCAGGATCTTATCGCTGATCTTGGCGCCGCCGAGGATCGCGACGTAGGGATGCGCGGGGTTGTCGGTGGCACGGCCCAGGTACTCCAGCTCTTGCTCCATCAGGAAGCCGGAAACCGCGGGCAGGAAGCGTGCCACGCCTTCGGTGGAGGAATGGGCGCGGTGCGCCGAGCCGAACGCGTCGTTGACGTAGACTTCACCCAGGGCGGCCATCTGCTTGGCCAGCTCCAGGTCGTTTTTCTCTTCGCCCTTGTAGAAGCGCGTGTTCTCCAGCATGAGCACTTCGCCGGGTTTGAGGGCTGTGGCCAATGCTTCGACCTCGGGTCCGACGCAATCCGGCGCCATCTGCACGGGCTTCCCCAGCAGCTTCGCCAGCGCTTCAGACGCGGGCTTCAGGCTGAATTCGGGATCGAACCCGGTGCCCTTGGGGCGGCCCAGGTGGCTCATCAGAATCAGCGATGCACCCTGGTCGAGCACGTATTGGATGGTGGGCAGCGCGGCTTTGATGCGTTTGTCGTCGGTCACGACGCCGCCGGCCATCGGTACGTTGAAGTCCACACGCATGAGGACCCGCTTCCCCTTGAGATCGATGTCGCGGACGGTCTTTTTGTTCATAGGATGCTCCTGAGTGAAATAGTACGATAGTATGTTGGTACGACAGTACGATTGTGCGTTAGTACGTTAGTACGATAGTGCATTGGCGCTTCTCTCCACCCGTACTATTGACTATCGCACCATCTCACTATCGTACTACAGCTTGCTTGCCATCAATGCCGCTAGATCCGCAGTGCGGACGCTGTAGCCCCACTCGTTGTCGTACCAGGTGACGACCTTCAGGAAGTCGTTCTTCTCTTTGCCCAACACCATCGTGAACGGCAGGTCCACCGATGAGCTGTGCGGATCGCCCTTGAAGTCAACGGAAACCAGCGGTTCGTCGATCGCGGCCAGGATGCCCTTCATGGGTCCGGCGGCCGCGTTGCGGAACGCCTGGCGAAGCTCGTCGGTGGTGGTGGGCACCTCGACCTGCGCGGTGAAATCGACGACCGAGACGGTGGGCGTGGGCACGCGCAGCGCGTAGCCGTCGAACTTGCCCTTCAAGTCGGGGATCACCAGCGCAACCGCCTTGGCGGCGCCGGTGGTCGTGGGGATGATGCTCACGGCCGCGGCGCGGGCCCGGCGCAGGTCGCTGTGGGGCAAGTCCAGGATCTTTTGGTCATTGGTGTAGGAGTGCACCGTGGTCATCAAGCCGCGCACGATCTTGAAATTGTCGTGGACGACTTTGGCCGCTGGCGCCAGACAGTTGGTGGTGCAGGAAGCGTTGGAGACGACATGATGGACCGCGGGATCGTACTTGTCGTCATTCACGCCCATCACGATGGTGAGGTCTTCGCCTTCTGCCGGGGCGGAGATAATGACCTTCTTGGCGCCACCCTTGGTGATGTGGTTCTCGGCGCCCTGGACTACCTTGCCCTTCTTGTTCACCCCATCCTTCTTGATGGTGAACAGGCCGGTAGACTCGATGACGATCTCAACGCCCAGATCGGCCCAGGGAAGCTTGCCGGGATCAGTCTCTTTGAAGACCTTGATCGGCTTGCCGTCGATAATCAGGCCATCGTCGCTGACTTCCACCGTGCCGTCGAAGCGGCCGTAGTTGGAATCGTACTTCAGCAGGTGAGCCATTGTTTTCAGGTCGCCGATGTCATTGAACGCGACAACTTCCAGGGTGTCACCATGAACATCGCGGATCGCTTTGAGAACCTGGCGGCCGATCCGGCCGAACCCATTGATACCAACACGGACTGTCATAGAGTAGCCTCCTAGAGTGAGTGAAAGATTGTATGCTGCGCAAGAGAAGACGCGGCGCCGTGTGCCAGCACCGTGACGCAATCACGCATCGCAATGCAAACCAAATCCGAATAGTAATTATATCACAGGTGCGCGGATCGGTCTATGAGCTACATCACGCGATCTGCGTCAGTCAAATAGCCGCTCTCCGAAGTCGACCGCGGCCTGGTAGTTGCGGCCCAGGCGCTCATAAAGCCGGCCGTTTTCAATGGCCAATGCGCTCAAGCTGGCGATCGATTCCACGAGAGCTAGCTCAGCCTCCGAGAAAGTACGCGGCCGAGCAGTGTAAACTCGCATCACGCCGATCGGTTGACTTTGTACGCGCAGCGGCACAACCAGCACAGCGACGATGCCTTCCTCGCGAGCTTGTTCCGGGTATTGAAACCGTGGATCGCTGCTGGCATCGCTCACGAACACTGCCGCGTCGCCGCCCAGGGCCTGGCGATCGATATCGCTTTGTTCAATCAAGACGCGGCCTTTGGAGCGATAGTTGGGGCTGAGGCCATAGGCCGCGCCGAACATCAAGTGTTTGCCGTCCGGGCCCAGCAGTCGCAACGAGCAGGCCTTGGCAGACAAGGCCTCAGCGGTGCTGGTGACGATCGTCTGCAGGATCTCCATGATATCAAGCGAGGAATTGACGGTGCGCGCCACCTTATAGAGCGTCTGAAAGAGATTATCACACGGCCCATTTGCCATCATAAAAGTCGTTCCTCCAACGATGAATTAGCCTGTAATGAGTGCCATCAAGGCATGCGCGAGCTTGGCGGAGTCGTGGCGCCAGGGATACTGCAAATCCACCAGGTCCATGGTCTTCAGCTCGTAGTTCAGGGCTTGAGCCTGCGGCAGCCGGACCCAATCGACGCCGTTGCCGGGCGGTGGGCTGTCACCGAAGGTGTGATTGGCCAGCACCGTGGAAAACATGTCGGGGCCGACATGACTGCGCAGCGCTGCAACGTGCATATCCACATCATAACCTTCGGTCTCGCCTGCCTGGGTGGCAACATTGCAGATGTAGACCTTACGGCCTGAAGCTGCCTTAAGCGCCTGGGCCAAATCGGGCACCAGCAGGTTCGGCAGCACGCTGGTGTACAAACTGCCTGGCCCGATGATGATCAAGTCCGCATCCAGGATAGCCCGAATCGCGCCGGGATAGGCCGGTGCATCTTCCGGCTCCAGGCACACGCTCTGCACCCGGGTGCCCAGCTTGCCGATGTTGGACTCGCCCCGCACCACACGCACGGCAGAACGATCATCTGGCGTAGAGGGCGCCTCTGGCGTCAGCACCTCGGCACACAGGATGACCTGTGCCAGCGTCGAAGGGACGACCTGGCCCCGCACCGCCAGCACCTTGCTGGATTCTTGCAGGGCGGCCTGAAAGCTGCCGGTGATCGCGGTCATGGCCGTTAGATAGAGGTTGCCGAAGCTGTGACCTTCCAGGTCGGTCTCAGCGCCGAAACGATATTGGAAGAGCTGGCTGACCAATCCCTCGGCGTCAGACAAAGCGGCCAGGCAATTCCGAAAATCGCCTGGGGGCAATATGCCTAAGTCGCGCCGCAGACGTCCTGAACTGCCGCCATCATCGGCGACTGTGACAATCGCAGTGATGTTATCGGTGTATTCTTTCAAGCCGCGCAGCAGGTTGTTCAGGCCATGGCCGCCACCGATGGCAACCACTTTGGGGCCGCGTCGTCGTTGGCGATAGCGGTAGATGGCATCCACAACTTCGGTCGAGCCGCGATGGCGAAAGGGAGATAGGAGCGAACGGTTCAAGCGATAGGTTGCCGCCCCAATCAATGCCGCGCCTGCCAGGGTGAGTAGCACGATATCGGCCAGGGGGCTTACCGGCCAGATGTGTAGCTTTTGGAGGAAGGTCCAGAGCTGGGTGAGTTGGGTGGCTCTTGGCAGATTAACAGCCGCAAGCGCCAATAGGGCAATCCCGGCAACGAGCAGTGCCAACCACCGTTTGACGCCCATGCCAGGCCGCAGCCATTTCACATGGCTGAGCTGCCAGCCCAATCGACTCATGCCCACCTCGATCTGAATCTATGCCATTATAGACGAGGTAAGGCTGGAAGTCAAAGACACACCGATTTTGCCCTACTTGAGCACAAGTTGCAGTGAACAAAGCGCCGGGCGCCCAACAGGCGCCCGGCGCATCTGACTTGAGCGAGCCGATCGGGAGGTTCTTAATCCTCTTCCTGGTGACAGGTCTGGCAGGTGTCGTTGGCCCGGCCGGCATGGTCGGCCGGCGCCGGCTTCAGGCCGCCAGCCGGGTTATGACAGACCTGACAATCGTCGCGGCCGACCAGGTCATGCGGGATGGCTGGCGGACTTTCAGACTCGTCGTCAGGGCTATCATCTGAGGAAGGCGCAGCTCCCGAGGAGGAACTCTCCAACGCCGCATGGCAATTAGTGCAGATATCGGGCGTGAAGGTCGCGTGGTTTTTGGGCCAGGGTTTGATGCCGCTGGTCGTCCCGTGGCAGGCCACGCAGTTGCCCATGCCCGTCAGCAGATGCGGGATGGCCGGCGCCGTGCCCGGTGCAACGCCTCTATCATCCGGTTTGTGGCAATTGGTGCAGATGTCGGGCGTGAAGGCGGCATGGTTGCTGGGCCAGGGCTTAACGCCTTGCGCATCGTGGCAGTTCTTGCACTCGCCCATGCCCGCCAGTTGGTGCGGGATGGCCGGCGCCGCGCCCGGGGCGATCCCGCTTTCCTGCGCCGATGCCTGGTGACAGCTCACACACATGTCGGGCGTGAAGGCCGAGTGGTTCTCGGGGTATGGCCTGACTTTGTCCGGCCCGTGGCATACCTGGCAGTCGGTGGTTGCGGCCACAGGGTGCGGGATGGGTTTGGGTCCGCTTTGGGTGGGGACGGCAGGTGGCGCAGATAGCTCGCGCACCTTCGGCGCATTCAGGCCGGCGAATTTCCATTCCGAGGCATGACAGGCGCTGTTCGAGCAGAAGCTGCTGTTGTTACTGCCGCCCGGGTTATCCACTTTGTGGCAGCCCTCGCAACTCGCATCGAACTGGTAGCGGTGCTCCGCAAGCCAGGTAGTGCTTTGATGTGTCTCAGGCTCTGCCGCGCGCGAGACCTCAAGCGCGGGCAGCGATTGTCCTGGCAGGGCGACCTGCGGAATGCTGTGGCAGATGTTGCACTCCAGGCGAATCGCCTGGTTATCACTGCTCAGATGCTTCCCATCGTGACAGCGGAAGCAGCCCGGGAAGTCTTTGTGCCCGATGTTGTCGGGGTGCGACTTCCAGGTGACATTCATGAACGGGAAAGTGGTCTTATCGAAGATCGCCTGCAGCCCGGCCACGGCGGCCTCGACATCTGCCTGGCGGGCGGCGTAGACCTCGGCATGTTGTGACTTGTAGAGATCGGCCACGCCCGCGATCGCCGTCGCGGCCTCGGCCTCGGTGGCGTAAGTTTGCCCCAAGACCTCACTGCCATACAGCTTGATGAAAGGCAGGTCCGCCGGGATGCTGCCGTTTGCCAGCGCAGCGTCAAGCGCATCATCCGAGTTGCGGAAAATGTGCGTCGCACGGTTGTGGCAATCCACGCAATCCATCTTGCGCTTTTCTGCTGTGGCGATGTCCGCCGGCGTCAGGGCGCTGTCTGTAGAGACATACTCGGTCAACTGGCCGTTGTACTCCGCCTGCACCCATGGGATGTCCTGGCGCTTTTCGTCGGTGGCGATATAGTAGACCGGGTTTTCGATGTGCCAATGGATGCCACGGCTCACGCCAGTGCCCCCCGTGCTGCCACCGGTCTTCAACAGCAGCCCGGTCTGCGTCAGGCTGTTTTGCTCGTCCCTGGCGTAGTCCGGGATGACGTTGAGGCGTTCCGCATAGAATTTCTGCGGCCAGTGGCACTGCTCGCAGACGATGGTCGTCGGCCGCAGGCTGGTGATAGGCGATGGGATGGGTCGCTCGTAGTGGCCGAGTGGATAGACCCACAGATAGCGTGCATTTTCTAGCTTGGCCTTCACCGCGGCCATGACACCGGGTCCTACATGACAGGTGCCGCACTCGACGCGCGAGTGTGGCGAATGCTCGTAGGCCGTGTATTCCGGCTTCATGACGTGACATAATGAGCAAAACGGCGTGGATTCGGTATAGTCGAGCAGGGTGACGGACGCGATGAAGAAGGCAAAGAGTGCTGCGATAACTGCCAGTCCACCCAGCACCCAGGGCCAGCGTTTGCGGCGCGGCTTGGGCGGCGCGGCCTTCGAGGATGAGGGGGTTTCCTCGAGTGCTTGCGGCGTGAATTCGTCTGCCATGGATACCTCGCTTCATTGGGGGTCAATGTCGGATCAACGGCCGAAGTATGTCGCGGTTATGATGGTTTGTATATTATAGCACTGGAGCTTAAATCGCACAAGGCGCAAATCGCCTGATTGCCCGCCTCAAGTTGCATTCGGCCGCAGGGTTTCGATGTACGCATACGACTGATGGCGGAAGTACGTGTCGTACAAGGTGGCATAGTGGCCGGCGGCAGCCATCAGGCGGTCATGGCTACCTTCCTCAATGATTCGTCCCTGGTCCATGACGATGATCCGGTCGGCGCCTATGACGGTTGACAACCGGTGTGCGATGACGATGGCCGTGCGGTCGCGCATCAGGGCCTCCAGCCCTTCCTGGATCTGCGCCTCGGTGAAGGGATCCACGCTGGCGGTTGCTTCGTCCAGGATGAAGATGGTCGGGTCCTTCAGGACGACGCGCGCCAGCACCACTAACTGGCGTTGACCCATCGACAGGCTGCTGCCGCGCTCTCCCACATCGGTGTCAAGCCCTTGCGGCAGGTCAGCCACCCACTCGCCGCTCGCGACCTGCATGGCTGCAGCCTGCACCTCGGCATCGGTGGCGCCGGGCTGGCCGTACCGGATGTTTTCGCGCACCGTGCCGGAGAAAAGAAACGGCTCCTGGGGCACAATGCCGATCTGCTTGCGATACGAGGCCAGGTCCAGCCGCCGGATGTCATGGTCATCGATGAGGAGCTCGCCGCCCTGGAACTCATAGAAGCGCGCCACCAGGCGTCCCACACTGGTCTTGCCTGCGCCGGTGTGGCCCACCAGTGCGACCGTTTCGCGCGGGCGGATCGTGAGATTGAAATCGGGCAGCACAATCTCGCCGCTGCGCTTTTCTTCGGGCGAGGGGGTGTAGGTGAAGCGGACATTGCGGAAGGTGATGCCGCCCGCCAGGCGCGCCACCGGCTCGGCCGCGGCCTGCACTACTTTGGGCTCGGCATCGATCAGCGCAAAGACGCGTTCAGCCGCAGCCAGTCCATCCTGGAACTGGCTCCAGAATGAGGCGATGTTGGTCAGCGGCCACCAGAAGAAGCCAACAGCCTGCATGAAGAGGAACCAGTTGCCGGGCGTGATCGCGGCAGGCGGCAGCGTCGCCAGTCCGCCGAGATAGATCAGCAGCGCCGTCCCCAGGCCTGCGGACGTGCCCAGGATCGGAAAGATGGTGTTCAGCGTCAGCCCGCGGCGCAGGCCCACTCCGTACGCCTGCCGGTTATTGACTGCGAACGCATCATAGATGGCGCGCTCTTGCCTGAAGCTTTTGCCCACCACGATGCCGCTGACCGATTCCTGGATCTGAGCGTTGATTTTCGCGGTGACCCGCCGCGCGCGCTGCGTGACTACGCGCGCGATGCGGCGGAAGCTGAGCGCAATCACAGCCGCGATGGGAGCCATCCCCAGCAGCACCAGCACCAGGCGCCACTCGATGGTTGCCAGCCAGACCGCCAGGAACAGCACCAGCGTTACCTGGCTGATCAGATTGGTCGTCAGCGTCACCACCTCGGAGAGATCCTGTGTATCGGACGTGATGCGGCTGACCACCTTACCGGAAGGGTGTTCATCGTAAAACGACAGGTCGTGCCGGATCGTCGCCGCGAAGGCATCCTCGCGAATCTTCAGCACTACATCGCCCACGACGCGCGCGGAGAACCACTGCTGGATGAAGTTGAAAACCCAGGCAGCCGCGCCCAGCAGCAGCACACCGAGTGCCAGGAGCGACATCGCGGCGACGGATGGGTCGCGCGCCATCAGGTCGATCCCGTTGGCGATCAGGATCGGTCCGCCGCTGCCTGCGGCCGAGTTCAAGGTGAGCGCAACCGCGATGAGCGCCATACGGCCGCGTTGCGGCGCGAAGTAGGCCAGAACTCGGCGCAGGAGCTCCCGGTCGCTGTAATGACGGTCGTATGCCTCGCTGTCGAGGCCATCGAGAATGAAACCCATCTACTCTTTCCCACACCGCGCAAAGATGCGACAATAGTCGGCGCTTCTCTCCAACAACTCCTCGTGCGTCCCCTGGTCGACCAGCTCGCCGCGGCGCAGCACCAGGATCCGGTTGGCCCAGCGAATCTGACTGAGACGGTGGGTGATGAGAAAAGTGGTGCGCTGGCTGCTGATGCGCCGCATGGCGCGCTGAATCTGGTCCTCGGTGGCGCTATCAATCGCGCTGGTGCTATCGTCCAGGATCAGGATGCGCGGGTCGGTGAGAAATGCGCGCGCGATGGCCAGGCGCTGGCGCTGCCCACCGGAGAGCGTGACCCCGCGTTCTCCTACCTCGGTCTCATAGCCATCCTTGAAGCTCATGATGAAGTCATGCGCCTGCGCGGCCCGGGCGGCCTCTTCGATCTCAGATGGGCTGGCATCGGGCCGGCCGAACGCGATGTTCTCACGCACCGTGCGCGAGAAGAGGAAAGGATCCTGCTCGATGGTCGAGATCTGCGAGCGCAACGATTCCATGCTCCAATCGCGTACGTCGATGCCATCGATCAGCACCTTGCCGGCGTCTGCGTCGAAGATGCGATTGATGAGGCGGGTGAGCGTCGTTTTGCCGGAGCCGGTCTGGCCCACGATGGCGATGGTTTCGCCGGGCCGCGCCACGAAGCTGACGTTCCTCAGCACCCCTTTGCACGCGTCGTCCTCGTAGCCGAAGCAGACATCCTGGAATGCGACTTCACCGATGATCGGCCGGGCGATTCCCTGGGGGTTTTCGTCGAGTTCGGTTTCGGTATTGATGGTTCCCAGGATGCGCCGCGCGCCTGCGATGCCGAGCTGCACCAGATTGAAAGTGAAGATCGAGATGAACGTCGGGAAGCGCAGCATGCCCACCAGCCCCAGGAACGAGACCACCTGGCCCAGGGTCAGGCTGCCGGCCCGCCACAACAACAGGCCATGCAGCAGCGCGCCGGCCCACGCCAGGGTGAACGCAAGCATCGGCCAGTAGCGCGCCTGAATCTCGCCTTGCTTGACAAACAGATCGCGGAACTTCCGCGCGTCGCCGGTGAACTTCAGCCATTCGTAGCGTTCCTGGACATTGGCCTTGACCACCTCAATGCCAGTTATCGCCTCGGCCAGCCCGGCGTTCAGCGTTCCGAACTGCTCGCGGATATCGAAGCTCACCGGCTTCAAGCGGCGGTTGTAGTCCCAAATGGTGATCGCCAGGGCCACCAGGAAGATGCCAGGCACGAGCAGCAGCTCCAACCGCAGCCGGGCGATGACGGCCAGAGGCACCACCACCCCCATGGCCGAGTCGAGGATCAGCATCAGGCCAGGGCTGAACATCAGATTGAGCGAGCGGACGTCGTTGGTGGCGCGCGCCATGATATCGCCGATGCGCTGGCGGCCGTAGAAGGTCTGGCTCTTGCCCAACAGACTGATGTAAAGTTCGTCGCGCGCATCGCGCTCGATGTGCTGCGCCACGAACTCGACCGTGTAATTGCGCAGCAGGCCGGTAATTCCCTGGCCGAATGCGATGCCCACCACCGACACGGCCAGCCGCGCAAGGGCTTCGGCCGTCCACCCGGGCGCCGAGATCAGGTCGAACGCGCGGCCGATGTACACCTGAGTCTGGCTGTAGAAAAAGTTATTGAAAATCGCGGCCAGCAGCGCGGCCAACGGGAAATGCGGATAGCGCGCCAGGTGCGACAGGATCCAGCGCACAGGCCCCTGGCGATTGTACCGATACTCGTGATCCAGACGGAATTCGCGTTTGCTCATGGGTGAGTCAGGCACTCGGCGCTTCCTGCCCGAGGGACGCCAGCTCCATCTGGCGCTGATAGAGCTGGCTGTAGAGCCCGTTACGAGCCAGCAGTTCGCGATGGTTGCCGATTTCGCGGATGCGACCTTCATCCAGCGCAATGATTTTGTCAGCGTTGCGGACGGTGCTCAGCCGGTGGGCGATCACGAACGCAGTCCGGCCCTGCAGCACTTGTTCCAGCGCTTGCTGGATCAGGTACTCCGCTTCGGCATCCACCGAGGAGGTCGCTTCGTCCAGGATCAAGATGCGCGGGTCGGTGAGGATGGCGCGCGCCAGCGCCAGCCGCTGCCGCTGGCCGCCGCTGAGCTTGATGCCACGCTCGCCCACCTCAGTGTCGTAACCCGAAGGCATGGCCAGAATGAATTCGTGGGCATACGCGGCCTGGGCTGCGGCGATCATCTCCGCATCGGTTGCGTCCGGTACGCCGTAGGTCAGGTTCGCGCGCACGGTGCCGTTGAACAGGAAGGTGTCCTGCAGCACCACCGAGACGTGCTGCCGCAGAGAGCGCACCTGGACATCTCGCAGGTCGTGACCATCGATCAGCACCCGGCCATGGGTGGGATCATAAAAGCGGCACAGCAAGTTCGCGATGCTTGTTTTGCCCGCGCCGCTGGGCCCCACCAGCGCGATCACCTCGCCCGGCGCCACATGAAAGTCCACGTCATGGAGCACTTCATCGCCGGGGCCATAGCGGAAGTGGACGTCCTCGAATGCAACCTCGCCCGTGACCTTCTCCAGGGCCAGCGCGCCCTCAGCGTCGCGGATATCCGGGGTCTGATCCATCAGTTCAAAGACGCGGTCAGCCGCGGCGCCAGCCTGCTGGAGGATGTTGTCGATGTCAGTTAACCGGCGGATCGGTTCGTAGAACGCGACGATGTACGACAGGAACGCCACCAACGTCCCCAGGGTCAAACGGCCCTGGAACACCATCCAGGCGCCCATGCCCAGCACCAGCACGCTTCCAACGTTCGTCAAGAAGCCGAGAGCCGGGAAGAATGTGGACCAGGTGCCGATGGATGCCACGCGCTCGGTCAGGTAGCGCTGGCTGACCGCACTGAAGCGGTCCAGCTCCGCGTCCTCTTGCCCGAATGCCTGGATGACCCGGATGCCTGCCAGATCATCCTGCAGCCGCGCGTTCACGTCGCCCAGCCGGTCGCGGACGCGCCGGTAGATCGGCCGCGCGCGGCGGTTGAACCAGCGCAACCCCAGCGCGATCAGCGGCACCGGCAGCAGCGCCACCAGCGCCAGCCGCCAATCCAGCACCAACAGCACCACCGCGCCGCCCAGTAAGCGCAGCGCGGCCACGCCGGTCAGGATGGTGCCGTGGGTGATGAACTGTTCCAGCGCGTTCACGTCGTTGCTCACCCGCGACATCAGCTCACCGGTCGAGGTGCGCTCGAAGAAAGCGAGGGACAGCCGCTGCAAGTGGTCGTAGATGCGCACTCGCAGATCGTACAGGATGCGTTCGCCGATAGTGTGGCGCAGGTACTGGTCGCCGAATTCGGTCAGGCCGGATAGCGCGTAGATTGCCGTCATGCCGAGGATGAGCGGCAGCAGGCGGCCGACCTGCCCCGCGCCGATGACACCGTCCACGATTTCGCGCTGGAACAGCGGCGGCGCAAGATTCAACGCGGTTTGGGCCAGGATGAAGAGCGTGGTTACCGTCAGCCCGCGCCAGTAGGGACGAAGGTAGAAGATGAGTCGTTTAAGCGCAGTCATATTTCTAATGATACCGCGAGTTCGGCCCATTCGGAAATCCATCACCACGTTTCTTTGCTTGATTGTATGCCGAGACGGTATAATAGCCTCTGTGATCATCCCACGCGTTTCAGTGATCTGCACGGTTCTCAACGAGGGGGAGGCGGTCCGCCGGCTGCTGGACAGCCTGGTCGCGCAAACCCGGCGCCCTGATGAGCTCGTCATTGTCGATGGCGGCTCGCGCGATGCAACGGTCGCGGTGATCAACGAGTATGCCGGCCGCCTCCCGCTGCGCGTCTTGGTGGAGCCCGGCGCGAACATCTCCCGCGGCCGCAATGTCGCCATCGCTGCGGCGTCCGGTGACATCATCGCGTCCACCGATGCCGGCGTCTGGCTGGAGCCACAGTGGCTGGAGAAGCTTCTCGAATCAGCGAATCAGCGAATCAGCGAGTCAGCGAATCTCGAAGAGCGTTATCCGCCATTCGCTCATTCGCTATTCGCCAGTGCCGGTTTCTTCGTCCCCGACGTCCGCACTACGTTTGAGATCGCGATGGGCGCAACCGTGCTGCCGGAGGTCACTGAGATCAAGCCGGAGAGCTTCCTGCCCTCCAGCCGTTCGGTGGCGTTTACAAAGGCAGCCTGGAAAGCGGCCGGCGGTTATCCGGAATGGCTGGACTACTGCGAGGATCTGATCTTCGACTTCCGGCTGCGCGAGGTCGCGGGTCCCTTCGCCTGGGCGCCGGAGTCCGTGGCGCACTTCCGGCCGCGGGGCGCCCTGAAGTCGTTTTTCAAGCAGTACTACCGCTACGCGCGCGGGGATGGCAAGGCCGACCTGTGGCGCAAGCGGCATCTGATTCGCTACGTCACTTATCTGGTCGCCTTCCCTGCCCTGCTCATCCTCAGCATCGTCCACAACCCGCTCTGGCTCCTGGCGTTGGCGGTGGGGGTCCTGGCCTATTGCCGCACGCCGCTGCGCCGGCTGCGCCCGCGCCTGCCGGGCCTCGCGCCCATCGAGCGGCTCAAGGCTGTGTTGTGGGTTCCGATCATCCGCGCTGTGGGCGACATCGCCAAGATGCTCGGCTATCCCGCCGGCTGGGTCTGGCGGCTGCGGAACTGGTCGCGACCGGAGATCCATTGGCGTTAGGATCGGGTTCTACAGTCACTTTGTTCGGAGGAGGACTCATTCATGCAGCTTTTGAAGGAACGTATTGCTCGCGAAGGCGTTAACCTGGGGCACGGCATCCTCAAGGTCGATTCCTTCATCAACCACCAGGTGGACCCCGCGTTAATGCTGGCCGTGGGCGGCGCGCTGGCCGCGCGCTTCGCGCACCTGGGCGCCAACAAGATCGTCACCGCGGAGATCAGCGGCATCGCGCCCGCGCTTACCACCGGCCTGGCGTTGGGTATCCCCGTGGTCTACGCGCGCAAGTCCAAACCGGTGACGATGCACCCCAACACGATGATCGCCTCGGCCCCATCGCACACGAAGGGGGTCATGACCGAACTCATGGTTTCGCCCGAATTCCTGGGGCCGCGCGACCATGTCCTGGTGATCGATGACTTTCTGGCCCGCGGGGAAACCATTCGCGCCCTGGTCAGCCTGGTATTGCGCTCCGGCGCGCAGCTCATGGGGATCGGCGCGGTGATCGAAAAACGTTTCGAGGGCGGCCGAGACGCCCTGGCTAATCTGAACGTGCCCATCGAAACCCTCGCCGTCATCACCAGCATGGACAACGGCAAGATCGTGATGGAAGAATAAAGGCTGGATGCTGGATACTGGAAGCTGGATGTGGATGCCGGAGGTTAGAAGCGGATAATCGGAGTACGCACCACGCATCACGCCACGCTCATTTCGGAGCTTTCATGGCCACACACGACACCATCGCCATCCTCGACTATGGCTCGCAGACCGCGCAGTTGATCGCGCGGCGCGTGCGCGAACTGCACGTCTACTGCGAGCTAATTCCCTGGGATGCGCCGGAAGAGCGCTTTGCGCAGCTCAACCCAAAGGGCTATATCCTTTCGGGCGGCCCGGCGAGCGTGTATGAAGCAGGCGCGCCGACCCTGCCCGCGTTCGTGTTGGCGTCGAATAAGCCCGTCTTGGGCATCTGTTACGGCATGCAGCTTCTGGCGCTCAATCTCGGCGGCAAGGTGGACCCTTCGGCGCGCCGGGAGTACGGGCACGCCGAGGTGACCGTGGTGGCCGACGACGCGCCGCTGCTGGCAGGACTGCCGGGCGAGATGTCGGTGTGGATGAGCCACGGCGATCATGTCACCGACCTGCCGCCGACGTTTGCACCGTTGGCCATCACCCCCTCGTCGGTGGCGGCCATGGGTGACGTGGCACGCGGCGTCTACGGCGTGCAGTTTCATCCTGAGGTGCAGCACACGCCGCAGGGCAAAGAGCTGCTGCACAATTTCGTGCTCGATATCTGCGCCTGCCGGCCCGACTGGACCCCGGCGAACTTCATCATGGAGTCGGTGGACGCCATACGGAGGCGTGTAGGCCAGGGCCGCGTCGTTTGCGGGCTCAGCGGCGGCGTCGACTCCGCCGTTGTAGCCAGCCTCCTGCACCTCGCCATCGGGGATCAACTGGCCTGCATCTTCGTGGATCATGGGTTGCTGCGCCTGGGGGAGGCCGGTCAGGTGGTGGAGACCTTCCGGCGCCACCAGGGTATGCAGCTCATCGTGGTCAATGCGGCCGACGATTTTCTGGCCGACCTGGCGGGCGTGACCGACCCCGAGGTCAAACGCAAACGCATCGGCGCGCGCTTCGTGCGGGTGTTCGAGGCGGCCGAGTCCGAAGCCGTGACGGCGCTGTCCGGTGCGCCGGCCGCGTTCCTGGCCCAGGGGACCCTTTACCCTGACGTGATTGAGTCGGCCAGCCGAGTGGAGCAGGCCACGGCCCGCACCATCAAAACCCACCATAACGTCGGCGGCCTGCCCGAAGACATGACCTTTCAGCTCATCGAGCCGCTGCGCAGCCTGTTCAAAGACGAGGTGCGGCTGGTGGGCCAGGCGCTCGGCCTGCCCGATGAAATTGTCTGGCGCCATCCTTTCCCGGGCCCGGGCCTGGCCATCCGTATCATCGGAGAGGTCACGTGGTCGCGGCTCGAGACCTTGCGCCGCGCGGACGCGATCTTCCTGGAAGAGCTGCGCGCGGCCGGGCTGTACCGCTCGATCTCGCAGGCGTTTGCCGTGCTGTTGCCGGTCCGTTCGGTGGGCGTGATGGGGGATGGCCGCACTTACGCCGACACCATCGCGCTGCGCGCGGTCACCACAGATGATTTCATGACCGCGGATTGGTCCCGCCTGCCTTACGAGATGATCGCTCGCGTCAGCAACCGCATCGTGAATGAGGTGCCTGGTGTCAACCGCGTGGTCTACGATGTCAGCTCGAAGCCGCCGGCGACGATTGAATGGGAGTGACGAAGTGCGATAGTGCGATGGTGAGATGGTGCGATAGTAGTCGGTGCAGGAGGGCAAGTGGGTGATATCAAAGAAGCCCATCCGCGTAGAGATTGGGGTGTTTTGCTGGCGATCTATATGATTGCGTCTGCCTTCCGGTTGTTGGTCTGGGTATTCTCAACTGGCGACTGTCATGGGGCAGGCGCTCAGTATCCTGGCGGATGCCCTGCGTTCACCTCTGGCATGGACCTCCAGACTGCTGCCTTTGTGGGCGGCGGTCTGGTACTATTGCCAGTCATACAACTCTGCTTCATGCTGCTTCGGCCTAGAAAGTCATTTCGCCTGCTGATTCTCTTGCTGTATGCTGCGCTCCTGTTTGCAGGGCCGTTATTACTGCTCATACCACCCCCAAAAGCATAATGGATGAGGGCAGATTAGGGATAGGAGGGATGACCGATGGCGCTGATTCAGCGGTTTGAGGATCTGCTATGCTGGCAGAAAGCGCGACAGTTGACCAACCTGATCTATGATCTGACCGACGGTTCCACATTCGCCAGAGATTTTCAGCTCCGTAACCAGATCAGAGATGCGGCTGGATCAGCTATGCACAACGCCTATGACTTGGCATCAGAAACCAAACGACTCATCAATGGCATGATCACACATCTCAAGCAAAAAAGGAGCGGTGAGGCAGTACGATAGTAAGATAGTGCAATTGTGAGATAGGACGGCAGTGCGGCAATCGATAGTATGCCAACTCACCATCTTACTAACTCACTAACTCACTATCTCACTATCTCACTATCTCACTACCGCATCATGCGCAAACTCTTCCTCACCCTCTTGGTTCTGGCCGTTATTGCCGCCGCACTCCTGGCTGCGCCTTATATCCGCTATCGGCGAACAGCAGGCGTCGTGCCCGGTTGGGTGCGGGTGGGCGGCCTGCAAGTCGACGGTGCAACCGAGGTGGAAGTGAGAACGGCGCTGAACCGCGGCCTGGCAGAGCCGGTCGAAGCCTACATCGGCGACCAACGGGTGCTGCTGCGGCCGGAGACGGTCGGCTTCAAAGTGGATGTGGATGGGATGATTGCCCAGGCCCGGCAGCATAACACCTTCGACCGATTGGCCCGTTATCTCGTCGAGACTTCCCTGGAACGCTCCCCCGCTGTGATCGATATCCCATTGCGGTACACCCTGGATGAGACGGCACTGGATGCCTGGTTGGCCGATGTGGCCGCGCGCACGAATCGGTCTCCGCAACCGCCGCAGCCGTTGTTAGAAGAGCTCACCCTGGCGCCTGGCAAACCGGGCATCGAGCTGGATCTTGCGGCCGCGCGCCAGCAGGTGTTGGGCGCGCTGGCGAACCCGACCCAACGCACGGTGCATTTGGCGGTGCATGAAACGCCGGCTCCACCGATAGATATCGCGGCCTTGGGGACCTTACTCCAGGCGCGGCTGGATCAGTTCCCCGGCATCGGCAGCGCCTGGCTGCACCATCTGCCCTCCGGCGAAGAGATCGCCATCAACGCGGATGTGGCCTACGCCGGCACCAGCACTCTCAAGATTCCCATCCTGACGCAGCTCTATCGCAAGTTGAACGCGCCGCCCGACGTCGAGACCACCAAGATCATTACCGAGACGATGGAATTCAGCGGCAACTTCACGGCCAACCTGATGCTGGGCATCATCGGCGATGACGACTGGGACCGCGGGGTGGTGGCGATGAATCAGGCATTCAAAGCCCTGGGCATGACCAACACCTTCATGGCCACACCCTACGATCGTAAGCTGGCAGTGACTCCACACGTCGTCACCGAGGCGAACAGCCGCACCGATCTCAACACCCAGCCCGACCCCTACATGCAGACCACGCCGCGCGACATTGGCTCCGCGCTGCAGATGCTCGTAGCTTGCAGCGAGGGCGGCGGCACGCTCATCGCGGCCTATGGTGACCAGATTACGCCTGCGGAGTGCCAGCAGGCGCTGGACTTCATGTCGCTGAACGAAATGAAGGAACTCCTGGTGGGTGGGCTGCCAGAGGGCGCCAAAGCAGTGCACAAGCACGGATACGTGCCCGACACCCACGGCGACGTTGTGGCGATTTGGAGCCCAGCCGGTCCGTATGTGTTGGCGGTCTTCCTCTATCGCCCCACCTGGTTGGAGTGGGACATCTCCAACCCGACGATGCAGGACCTGGCGCGTGCGACGTGGAAGTTTTTTGAGACGTATGGGGGAGAGGCGACAACTGAAGGCAACTGAAGAACGCCCGAAACACTTCCTGCTGGAAGCATTTCGGGCGTTCGTGCGGTGACGCGGTGACGCGATCTCAAATGATCAGGCGGCAGATTGGCCGGACGAACCACTCAGGCTTCCGACGGCGGCTCCGCGGGCGGCTCAGGAGCTGCGGGCGGTTCAGGCGCCTGCGCCGCCGGCTTGGGCTCCAGCTTGTCCAGCAGCTTGCCCAGCTCCTTGTTCAGCGCATCCAGCCCGGTGAGGATGCCTTTGCGCACCTCGTCCACCACGTCGCTCTCGCGAACGTCCTCCACCACCTTTTCGGCTTTCTCGCGCAGATCCTTGACGGTCTCGTTCGCGCTGGCCTTGTCAAGGGCCTCGCTCACCTCTTTGCCGAAATTCTGAACGCCCTCGGCGATCTCGGCTTGCAGTTTCTTGCGATCCGCGCTCTCCCAGGCTGCCTTGATCGCATCGGCCGCCTGCTTCCCCAGCTTGCCCAGCTCATCCGTGATGTTGCGTTCGACCTTGGGTTCCTCGGACATGGTTGCCTCCCCTTGATGTGGCAGTGCGCGTATCGGCTGGTTGGCGCAGCCACTGTCACTGGCTAATCTCTAACTTCCCATACGCAAGATTGACCAGAAAGTTGCGACACAAGAACACCATCCGCACCAGACCGGCGAATCTCATTCAATCTGAGGCGACGACTCCAACAGACGTAAGCCGTACTCCTGAGACTGTTTGGCATAGAGGTTGTTGGGAGGTTCATAGCTCTCCGCCTCATTTCCCCAGACCGTCCAGCCCGGTCGCCTTGTACGGGCGAACAACTCAATGTATGGTGAAGGACTGCATTGTTCGATGACTTCATAGAGCTGGTCAGGTTTGCGAGAATGCTCTCGTTTCCGACTGATAACGATATTGGGCATGCTGCGGGCTGGGGCAAGCGTTCTCAGGCTGCCGCGAACCCCAAAAAGCACCAACTCCGTCACGTTGCGAAAGTAGAATCCCACGCCTCTTCGATCAGGCCCGCCGTCTTGACGAACCTTGTACCAAACGATGTTGGTCTTGTAGGTGAAGCCCCATGCTTCCATGACCGCTAGGCCGGTTGAGATGAGAGCATTCGGAACCCACAAATAGAGATGGCTTTGCGGAGCAGCAAGGTCTCGCACCGGCATGGCCATGATCTCTTCGTTGGTCATAGTGGTATAACGATGGAGACGTTTGTGCTCTGGCGCCACTTTTCCAGTGCGATTCTCGAAGAGCCAAGGTGGGTCAGCTAGAATCGTGCCAAATCGACCTAGGTTAAGAGAAAATTCCATTTAGAGATCCTCAACATAGAGCTTCTCGCTGATTCCGAAGACCAGCACTGGACAGCCACCGCCTCCGCCGCCTTCAAGTTTTGGGAGCAGCTTGCTCAAATGTGTTGTCGACATACCATACGAGTCGCCGCGACCTAGGGCATCAAAAATCTCCTGTAGTTGATCACAGCGGGTGATGATGACCCCCACGCTGATGACTCGCAGGTCGAAGAGCAATCGGAAATTGTTCAAGTCGCGGTCAAAGAAGGGATCCTTGTTGTTCCATTCCACTTCGACTGCAACACGAGACTTAAACTCATCCACCTCATGCGTTGGTGACCGCGTTCCGACACCATCTACGACGATCTCGGTGCTAAATTGGCGCTTACGCCAGCCTTTCTGTCCAAATGCCTTATCAATTGCAGCAGCCACCTTTGATTTATTGCCGCCGCCGATGATAACGTGGCTCTTGCACAATCGGAAGGCGGTCAGAACATCGACAATGTCCTGCCACTCCTCGGGAAAATCCCTTGCCAAGACGGCAGTGGCATGACGCCACTCGTAGATCTCATAATGATCGCGGATGAAATCAGGGAGATCGGAGATAGCCATAGTGTTTGCTCCCAATTGAATTGGTCAAGGCAATTATACCCGCGGGTTCTCAGAAGCACAATAGGCATGCTGAACGGAAGTCGCCCACCAAACGCCCCCTAATTCCTTTGCGATTTTGTCGTTCCGTTGTATCATAGCACACATTGAGGCGACCCGCGGGCATTTGATTCGGGTTGCCGCGTTTTGCCACCATCATGAAAAGGGCATTAGATGATCAAGATATCGCCGTCTATCCTGGCTGCTGACTTTGCTGCTCTGGGCGCGGCTGTGCGTGGGGCTGAGGCTGCCGGGGCCGACTACATTCACGTGGATGTGATGGACGGCCACTTCGTGCCCAACATCAGCATTGGCATCCCGGTGGTCGCCGCGCTGCGCAAGGTCACGCGCCTGCCGTTGGATGTGCATCTGATGATCGAGGCGCCCGAACGTTATCTGGCCGACTTTGCGCGCGCCGGAGCCGACATTCTTACCGTTCATGTCGAAACCTGCCCCCATCTGCATCGCACGATCCAGCAGATTCGCGAGTTGGGCGTGCGGCCGGGCGTGACGTTGAACCCGGCAACCTCATTGGAGACGCTGCGCGAGATCCTGCCCGATGTCACACTGGTGCTGGTGATGACGGTCAATCCCGGGTTCGGCGGGCAGCGCTATATCCCGGCCAGCACAGCGCGGGTGGCGCGGCTGGCCCAGATGATCGCGGAAACCGGGTCAACAGCGGAGATCGAAGTCGACGGCGGCATCGACGCTGAGACCACACCCGCCGTGGTTGCGGCGGGCGCGCGCGTGCTGGTGGCCGGCACGGCGGTGTTCGGGCACCCTGACGGGATCGCTGGCGGGATCGCTGCGTTGCGCCAGGCTGCCCAGGGGGCTTAAAAGCAAACAGCCGGCGTTGCCGCCGGCCGTATGCTTGGATGGGTCAGAGCGATTCAGTTGGCTTTCTGCATCGTCTTGATGCACTTGGCACAGACAAACACCCGCTGCTCTCGGCCATCCACCATCAAACGCATCGTCTGGACATTGGGGTTCCAGCGGCGCTGAGTGTGGCGCATAGAGTGGCTGACGTTGTGCCCGAACTGTGGCCCTTTACCGCAGACTTGACATTTGGCCATCGGTGCAATCTCCCTTGTGAGCGCTCGAAGTCAGACAAATGGCGACCGAGCCTCACAGGGCCCGGCCACAGTAAAAAATAGAATACCACAAGTCGGCGCGGAACGCAAAACAGAGCATATCGCACGGAAAGTGGACTTTCAATCCTATCGGAGGAGCTGCATGGTTGAAGAAAAGAAAACCGGCCGCATCGAAATATCACCCCATGCCATCGCGACCGTGGCAGGCGAGGCGGTCTTGGGCTGTTATGGCGTGGTCGGCATGGCCAACAAGAACCTCATGGATGGCCTGGCGCCCTTGCTGCAGCCTGAGAAATGGCACCGCGGGGTCGATGTCCGAGTGCGCGAGGGTGAGGTGATCGTCGATCTCTATGTGATCATCCAATATGGCACCCGCCTCTCCGAGGTTGCTTATGGGGTCATGAGCAGCGTAAAGTACACCCTGGAACAGACGTTGGGCTTGCCGGTGGCAGAAGTGAATGTGCACATCCAGGGGTTACGGATGCCCAACGGTGACAACTAGGGCGCATCGGTGCCGATTCTCTATCGGAGGAATTGAACATTGGCAGTAATGGAAGCCGCTCCGGATCGAGGGCTGACAGGCAGTCCCGCCAAACCAGTCTCTTTGGATGGTATCCAATTCCAGGCTTTGCTGCTGGGTGGCCTGAACTGGCTCGAACAGCATTATGAGATCGTCAACGCGCTGAATGTGTTTCCGGTGCCCGATGGTGATACGGGCACCAATATGCTATTGACCATGAAGTCGGCGTGTCGTGAGATTACCGAGGAGCATACGCGGAGTGTTGGCCTGGTTGCCAAGGCCGCAGCGCACGGGGCATTGATGGGCGCGCGCGGCAATTCGGGCGTGATCCTCTCACAGATCCTGCGCGGTATCTCGCGCAGCCTGGGCGACCAACAGACGATGACGGGCCCTACGTTGGCTGCCGCGCTGGTTGAAGGCAGTCGGGTGGCGTACAAAGGCGTGAATCGTCCTGTGGAGGGCACGATTCTCACCGTGGCGCGGGAGACTGCCGCCGCCGCCGAAAACGCAGCGCAGTTGGATGGCGACTTGAGCTTCATCCTGGCCCGCACCGTGCGTGCTGCCGATGAGACCGTGGCCAATACACCGAACTTGCTGCCCGTGCTGAAACAGGCCGGCAAGGTTGATAGCGGCGGCAAGGGCTTGTTTTACATTCTAGAGGGCATGTATCGCACGCTCGTCGGCGAAGCTGCTGTGGCCGAAGCGGTTGCGCCTGCGCCTGTTGCACCGGCGGCCGCGCCGCGTCCGGTCAAGGGCTTTCGTGAGTTGCCGGCCTTAGTGTATGGCTTTGATGTGCAGTTCCTGGTGGAAGGCCCGGACCTCGATGTCAAAGCGATCCGCGAGCATGTCACGGCAATGGGCGATTGTCCACTAGTCGAAGGAGATGAAAGCCTGGTCAAAGTGCATGTCCATGTGCCTGACCCTGGCGTTGCATTAACCTATGCAGTGAGTCTTGGCTTTGTGACCGATGTCGTTGTCGAGAATATGGATGATATGTCCCTTCCCGATATGCCAGCCGGCCATGATCCAGTCCCACCGCGCTTCGCAGAGGCGCAACTCAGCGCCGCCCCGATAGCGGACCAGCCATCGACGTGTGATGACTCTGGTCCTATCGAAGGGCCGGGCGTGGTTGCGGTGGCGCCTGGCGCGGGTTTGGCGCGCGTCTTCATGAGTCTGGGAACCCATTGTGTCGTATCGGGCGGCCAGACCATGAATCCGAGCACCCAGGATCTGTTGGAAGCCGTGGAACGCTTGCCCGCCAGCGAAATCATCCTGCTGCCCAATAACGGCAACATCTTGATGGCTGCGCAGCAGGCGCAAGCTCTGGCTACGGAACGGGGTAAGGTTGTCAGCGTGATCGCCAGCAAGAGCATTCCGCAAGGCATCAGCGCGCTCCTGGCGCTGAATCCGCATGCGGACCTGGCGCATAACACGCAGTCGATGACGTCGGCCCTGCACAATGTGCAGACCGGCGAAGTCACCAAGGCCGTGCAAGATGCGCAATTCGAGGGGATCGAAGTGCACACCGGCGATGTGATCGGCCTGCTGAATGATCGGCTGACTGTCACTGGTCCCACGCCCGAAGCCGTAGTGGAGGCGCTGCTGGAACAGATGGGAACGGCCGATCTGGAGGTCATCACCCTCTACTTCGGCGAGCCCGTCAGTGCTGGCCAGGCAGAGGATCTGCGGGCAGCATTGCAGCAACACTATCCGGACCAGGAAATCGAAGTCGTGGATGGTGGCCAACCATTCTATCACTATATTATCTCTGCGGAATAGAGCTCGGTCGCGAGACCGAGGATTTCGGATCATGAGGAGCCACCTTGGCACAGGTTAGAATCGTCACCGACAGCGGCGCATACTTGCCCGATGCAGGGGCAATTGCGCGCTACAAGATCGAAGTCATCCCGATGGCCGTGCGCGTGGGCGGGCAGAGCTATCTGGAGCGCGTCAACCAGGTCGATGATGCATTTCTGCGCCGGATGTCTCAGGGCGATGATGGTGTTACGGTAGAACCTCCTGCCTTGAGTCAAGTGCAGGCCATCTTCGGCCAATTGGGCCAGACTACCGACAGCATCGTGTGCATCCATACATCCAGCGCATTGCACGATGTCGCCGATGTGTCAGAACGTGCAGCGCGCAGTTTCATGGGACGTCAGCGCATCGTGGTGCTGGACACCCTGACCACTTCGGTTGGCCTCGGTCTCATTGTCGAGGCCGCGGCCAAGGCCGCGGCGGCGGGGGCCTCCCAGACTGATGTGGTCAAGATCGTGCGCGGCATGATCCCCCACATCTATGCGCTTTTCCTGTCGGATAGCCTGGCTTACCTGGAGTCATGGGGCCGCCTGGGCCCGGCGCAAACCATGTTGGGCACCATGCTGGGCTTACGTCCCATGTCCATCATGGAAGATGGCGACTTCATCCCCATCGAAAAAGTGCGTAACTACGCGCGCGCCGTGGATAAGCTGTACGAATTCATTATCGAGTTTTCTCATATCAAACATATGTACCTGGTACAGCACGGTTTCGAAACCGAGGCGGCGCATCTTCTGGAACGCCTCGAAATAGCTTTTCCGCGCCGGGAGTTTCCCGTAATCGGCTACGCGCCTTCGTTGGCTGTGCACATTGGTCCCAAGGCGTTGGGCGTTGTCGTCTGTGAAGGTACGCTGTGATAGCGGTGGTGTGAGGCAGTCATGGATAGCGCGATCGCGCGTCTCTTGAAGATCCTTGCCCTGGAAAAGAGGCAAGGCTATCGCAATAAGGCCGTCATCGGCGGGCTGGATAAGTTCGTCAGCCGCTGGGAGTCGGATGCGCGCGCCGAGGTTGGCAATAGTGCAGCCATTAATGAGGTTGTGGCTCTTTTGCTGGGCTACCCTGTGGTGGAAGATGCGGCGGCGCGTGAGCGCATCCTGGATCAGGTGTTACGCAGGGCAAACGAATTGAGCGTTCCGCCGGAGACAGCGGCAGCTCCGGTCATTCCCCCAAGCGAGACGCCGACAACTGGCGCGCTGGCTGCCAGCGCGCCGCCTGGGCGTGCAGGCGAAGATGCCGCGGCCGAGAAGCCGCGGGAGCGTCCCGTCGAGTCTTTCGCCCCCGCGCTGAGCAAGCCCATCACTCCCACCCCCACCCCTCCGGCATCCTCCAGCCAGGTGGAGACCCCGGCGCTACAGCACGTTGGCCGCGAGCAGGGCGGATTCCCGCCTTCGCAGCCAAGCGCGGCAGCGGCGCCCGCGAGGGAGCCATTGCCGCCGGAAACGGAGGAGGCGCCCTCTTCGGGTGGCATGCCGCGGCCGCTCGGACCTGGTATGGGCATCGAGGCTTCCGTTACTCGGCTGCCTGGCGTCGGGCCAACCTTCGCTCAAAAACTGGGTAAGCTGGGGGTGCGCAGCATTCGGGAACTGCTGTACCTGCTGCCTCATCGCTATGAGGACTACAGCAACCTGCGAACGATCGCCCAGCTTCGGTGGGGTGAAGAGGTGACGGTGATCGGAACCGTTTGGGACATCAAGAGCCGCCCAATCGGGGAGGATCGCCGGCTGGTGACCGCGCGCGTTGGCGATGGCACCGGCGAGATGCACATGACCTGGTTTGCGCCGTTTATCGAACGCCAACTGCATGTGGGCCACCCGTACGCGTTCAGCGGCAAGGTCGACAGCTACCGCGGCATCCCCACCATTCGCCATCCTGCCTTCGAGCCGTTGGATCGTAATCAAGTCAGCACGGGCCGGCTGGTGCCGATCTACCCATTGACGGAAGGGCTTTCAGCGCAGTGGCTGCGCAAGATGATGGACCGGGCCGTGACGACATGGGCCGCCGAGGCGCCGGATTTTCTGCCTGAGGTGATCCGCCAGGAGAACCGGTTGATGTCGTTGCCCCAGGCGCTGAAGCAAGTCCACTTCCCCGATAGCCGCGAAATCCTGACGGCCGCGCGCCGCCGCCTCAGTTTTGACGAATTTTTCATGCTGCAACTGGGTGTGCTGGCCGCCCGCCAACGTTTTCGGGGAGTTCCTGCGCGTTCGCTGACTGCCGATGCCACGACCGAGGCGGTATTCCTGGCTGCGCTGCCTTTCCCCTTGACTGGGGCGCAACGTCGCGCCCTGGACCAGATCGCCGATGACCTACGGGGCAGCCAGCCAATGAGCCGCCTGCTGCAAGGCGATGTGGGGTCCGGAAAGACGGCAGTTGCTGCGGCTGCTTTGTGGTTTGCCGTAGCTGAAGGCGCCCAAGGCGCCATCATGGCTCCAACTGAGATCTTGGCCGAACAGCATGCGCGTTCATTCGAGCGTATATTTGAGGGCCTGCGCCATCCGCGGAACGAGCGGCCGGTGCGTGTGGTTCTGCTCACCGGCAGCATGCGCGCAGGCGATCGGGAAGATGCATTGGCGGCCATCGCTTCCGGGGATGCAGATGTCATCGTAGGCACCCACGCTTTGATCCAACGCGGTGTCACCTTCAATGATTTGGCTATTGCCGTGGTGGACGAGCAGCATCGCTTCGGCGTCGAACAGCGCGCGGCTCTGCGTCAACGCAGCGCCGCAGGCGGTAGCCGGCAACAACAGCCGCACTTGCTCGTGATGAGCGCCACGCCAATCCCGCGTTCGCTGGCACTCACGATCTACGGTGATCTGGATATCTCCGTCATAGATGAAATGCCCGCCGGCCGGACGCCGATCAAAACGAAATGGCTAAGCCCTCTCGATCGCGAGCGCAGCTATCGTTTCATTCGCCGCCAGCTCGAGGCCGGACGCCAGGCGTTCATCATCTATCCGCTGGTGGAGGAATCGCCCACCAGCGATGCCGGCGCGGCGACCGAAGAGTACGTTCGGCTGAAAGAAGTCATCTTTCCCGATCTGCGAGTGGGGCTGCTGCATGGGCGGATGAAGGGCGAGGAGAAGGACAAAACCATGCGCGCGTTCAGCGCGGGGGAGATCGACGTACTGGTGGCCACCTCAGTGGTAGAGGTCGGCATCGACGTGCCGAATGCCACTGTCATCTTGGTTGAGGGGGCTGAACGGTTTGGCCTGGCCCAGTTGCATCAGTTCCGGGGCCGCGTGGGGCGGGGTGAGCATCCATCGTACTGCATTCTGCTCTCAGACGCCAAAGAGGGCGAGAGCGTCAAGCGGCTTCAGGCGCTGGAGAGCAATGCCGATGGCTTCGCATTGGCACAGATCGACCTGGAGTTGCGCGGCCCAGGCGACTTCTTCGGCATTCGACAGAGCGGTCTGCCTCCGTTGCAGGCTGCCACCCTCAGCGATGTGCGCACCCTTGAAGAAGCGCGTAGCGCGGCGCAGAAGTTGTTCGCAGTGGATCCCGGCCTTGTTCGCCCCGAGCACCATCTGTTGTCTTCGCAGGTAGCGGCGTTCTGGCAGGGAGCAGGGGACGTCAGTTGAACAAAGGGAGCTTATGATCCGAGCATTGTATCCCGGCACGTTCGACCCCATCCATAACGGCCATATCGACATTGCGGCGCGGGCAGCCAGCCTGTTCGATGAATTGGTCGTTGGGGTGTATGATAGTCCGCCGAAGACCCTTACGTTCGACACCACTCAGCGGGTTGCTCTGGCGCAGGAGGCATTGCGCCACCTGCCCAATGTCCGGGTCATGCCGTATCAGGGCTTGACCGTGGCCTGCGCACGGGACATCGGGGCTTCGGCGTTGGTGCGCGGGCTGCGCGCCATCTCCGATTTTGAATTCGAGTTTCAGATGGCGTTAACCAACAAGAAACTGGCGCCTGAAATCGAAGTCGTCTGCCTGATGACGAGCTTGGAGCATGCCTACCTGAGCTCTTCGATTTTGAAAGAGATCGCAGTTCTCGGCGGTGATGTCTCGACGTTGGCGCCCCAGTCCGTGCTGACGGCTTTGCGGGCTCGCTTTCACGGTGTGAGCGAGCAGGCCCTGCATTCGGTGCCGATTCACACATCGCGCGACTAGACCGAACTTAACTCATCCGGCGCACCGGCCGCGGAGGTGTCATACCTATGCAGAAACTGATCGATCAACTGGAGACTTTGGTCCGTAATGCCATGCGGATGCCAGTCGGTGGCAAAATCCTGCTGGACGAGACTGCCATCGGGCGTCTGATTGAGCAGATGCGCGCTACCGCGCCCGATGAGTTGCGCATGGGCCAGCGCATTGCGGGCGAACGCGATCGTATTCTGGCCGAGGCACGCGCCCAGGCGCGCCGCATCATCGAAGATGCGCAGGCCCAGGCCAACGTCCGCCTGGATGAGCAGAGCATGGTTCAGGCCGCGCGCCAGCGTGCGCGTGATATCCAGCAGGAGGCCGAAAGGTCCGCTGAGGCACTGCGCAAGGAAGCGGATGAATACGTGCTCAACCAATTCAGCGCGCTGGAAACCCGGTTGATTCGCGTTTTGCGCGAAGTCCAGGCCGGGCAGCACGCACTCACGCAGCCGGAGGCCGCGCAAACGCAAGGCAGCCCTCGATCTTGACAGAGACTACCCGACGGCCTATAATAACCGCTTGGCTTGGCATTCGGCAGCTTTAATCGACGCGCCAGGCAGGTGCCCCACACCTTGCAGGCCGGGGAAGGGGCATTGTGGGATGGGAATACTGTGCTTGATGAGCTAAGGTTTAACGTTGCGCAACTGCTTCGAGATTCGGTAGGGGCATCTCGCACCGCAGATGTTGTCGTTGATCCGTACGTGCTGGCTCCGGAACTAGCGAGCGGGCAAGAGGACCTACCGGCGGCTGATCTCGTTGGGACTGTGCGTTTGATGCATATCAACGCCGGCATCCTGGCGCGAGGCCGTTTCTCGGCGACTGTGACTGTGGCCTGTGCCCGCTGTCTTGAACCGGTCGCGGCGCCGTTGGCGTTCGACCTGGAGGAGGTCTATACTCCTACCCTTGATATCGTCACCGGTAAGTCGGTGACGCCCGAAGAGGAAGATCAGGCGTTGTGGATCGATGAGCATCACATTTTGGATCTGTCCGAGGTGTTGCGCCAGAATGCCTTGATTGCCATGCCGCTGCAAGTTTTGTGCAGCCAGGATTGCCGCGGGCTATGCCCATCGTGCGGCCAGAACCTGAACCGGGGATCATGCGCTTGCCAGGGAGAGACCGATCCGCGTTGGGACGCCCTGGCAGACTTATTGAAGAACACGAATAACTAAAGGAGTTTTCACCGTGCCACCTCAGCCAAAGCGAAAATTGTCTAAAGGCCGCCGCGATCGCCGGCGTTCTCAGGATGGTCTGCCGGCAGTCCATCTGGTTGCTTGCCCGCAGTGCGGCGCCATGCGCCTGCCGCATCATGTCTGCCCCGATTGCGGCTCATATAAAGGCGAGACTGTGCTCGAAGTGGAAGGCGAGAAGAAGAGCTGACATCATTCAGCTTGCAACCTGTTCGCCAATTGCAGCCTACGTCGATGTCAGGGGGGACTTGGGAACAACCATGTCCCCCTTGATGTCTGGCAGGGCATTCGCGCAGCGGTCTGCGTGAGGGAGGAGACGAATGGACGAGGACGTACGCGGCAAAGTCACAATCGCGCCATTGGTTTTGACTACCATTGTGCGTCAGACAGCTCTTGAACAGTCGGGAGTTGCCCGTCTGGCGTCGGTGCCGCCGAAGGTGCGCGGGCTCCTGGCCGGTAATGCGGTGGATGAAGGCATCCTTGTGACAGTCACCGAGCAGGGCGTGCAGGTGGAGCTTCACGTGGTGGCAGTGGCCAACAGCAATATGCTTAAGCTGGGCGAGTCGCTGCAGAATGAAGTAACACGCGCTCTGGAGATGATGGTGGGGATGCCCGTGGTATCGGTGGACGTGTTCATTGACGATGTCGCTATCGCCTCCACCAAAAACGAAGAGCAAAGCAAGGCGCCTTGATAGATAGGGCGCGGCAGCGACCGTCATGGCGCCAGGGGATTTCTACGTGCATACCCGTCGGCAAGCGCGAATCAGCGCACTTCAAGCACTTTATGAACTCGATACCTCGCATCACAGCGCGAGTGATGTGATCTACTATCGGCTTGAGGAACATCCGCTGTCAGAGGATGGCGAAGCCTTCCTGCGCGGGCTGGTGAGCGGGGTCGTGCGATTTCGCGAGCATCTGGATGCGTTGATCCAGGAATACGCGCCAGCCTGGCCCGTTGCACAGATCGCCATCGTCGATCGCAACATCCTGCGCATCGCGCTCTATGAGCTCAGCGGAGCGCTGTCTACGCCCTCCAAAGTAGCGATCAATGAAGCCGTGGATCTGGCCAAGCTGTTTGGCAGTGATAACAGCTCGAGGTTCATTAACGGTGTGCTGGGGGCGGCCATCAGCGCCAATGCGCGCATCGTGTTGCCGGCGCAGTCGATGCAGCCCGGCGACAGTGAGGGTTGAGCGTGGATCTTCTTGGGATTGGCCCGCTTGAACTGCTCATGATTCTCATTCTGGCGCTGCTGGTTTTTGGGCCGGATAAGCTGCCCGAGATCGGGGCCAGGCTGGGCAAAGGCATGCGCCAGATGCGGCAGGCCACGCGTTCGTTTTCACAAGAGATCGAGCAGACGCGGCAAGCCCTGGACCCTGATCAAGCCCTCAGCAGCGCACTCAAGGAGATCGGCGGCGTCGCTAAAGGAGCGGCCACCCTGGCTGAGGCCAGCCGCAACCCCGGTCACGTGATTCGCGATTCGGTGATGCGTGATTCGAAGGCGCAGTCCGTCTCCGAAGAGGCTGTAGCTCGGGCTGACGCCTCAAAAACCGAGGGCGAGCCGCCGGCCCCCCCTGCTGAGGCGGATGTGACAGCGAACAACGCCCACCAACAACCCCAAACCAGTACTGACACCCTACCGGTTTCTGCAACGCCAGAGGCTCGCGCGGGGGACTCGTCGCCCGCGGACGCGCAGCCGGCGGCGGGGAGTTAGGCCATGTCCTTCACCGGCGTCTTCGGCCTCGTCATACTGGTTATCGTGGCGATCGCGCTGCTGGGCCCGAGCAAGCTGCCGCGCGGTGTGGAGCAGCTTTGGTTGATGCTCACCAATATCCGCCGTTCGCAGGTGGATTTGGAACCGCTCACCATCGAGCATGCCCATCGCATATGGGCCGCCAGCGACAGTCCGTTGTACGCCTTGATTCGGCTCCTCTACGGCGCGGTTGATCACCTGGTGGAACTCCGGCGGCGCATTTTTGCGGTGCTGGGCGCCATGGTGGTGGGGGCTATCGTCACGGGTTTTTTCGTCGACAGCATTTTGCGGCTGCTCCAGCGGCCCGCCGGCGATGTCACCTGGATCTTCTTGAAACCCGTTGACATGATCTGGGTGCGCATGGAGGTCATTTTCAGTGCCGCCCTGGTGTTTGCTCTGCCCATTGCCCTTTATCAGGTGCTGATGTTTATCCGCCCGGCGCTGGAAGGTTCGCAAGAAAACAAGGTCTTTCGTGCCATCGCGCTGCTCGGCGCGCCGTTGGCGCTCTTGTTTTTCGCAGGCGGCCTGCTGTTCGCGTATTTCGTCATGCTGCCCGTGATGCTGCCGTTCCTGTTGGGCACCGGCAGCGATATCGCGGCGCCCACCTGGGATATCCGGCCTTATTACTCTTTTGTGCTAACCGTGCTGCTGTGGATCGGCGTCGCGTTCGAGACGCCGCTGATCATGGCGTTGTTGGCAGGCTTGGGGCTGGTCTCCCCGAAGGCGTTGGTCGGGCAGTGGCGTTATGCCATCGTTGGTATAGCTTTCTTATCTGCAGTCATCACCCCCACCGTTGACCCGGTAAGCATGGCGCTGGTGATGGTGCCTTTATTGGGCTTGTATGTTCTGGGGATTCTCATGGCACGCGCAGTCTACAGGCCCAGATCTTAACCAGGAGGAAATGGATTTTCAATGGCGAAGCAACGTCTCCTCATCATGGGCGCCGCAGGGCGCGATTTTCACAATTTTAACACGGTCTTTCGAGACGATGATCGCTACGAAATCGTAGCTTTCACCGCCACGCAGATCCCCAACATCGAGGGCCGGCGCTACCCGCCGGAACTGGCCGGACGGCTTTACCCCAAAGGGATTCCGATCTACCCCGAAAGCGAGCTGACAGCGCTGATTCATACGCTGAACGTCGAGCAGGTGGTCTTTGCCTATTCCGATGTGAGCCACCACTACGTGATGGCCAAGGCCGCGACCGTGGTAGCTGCCGGCGCAGACTTTCGCTTGATCGGTCCCCGCGAGACCATGCTGCCCTCCAGCAAGCCGGTGGTGGCCGTGTGTGCCGTCCGCACCGGCAGCGGTAAGTCGCAGACCACGCGCTATGTGGCCAATCTGCTTCAGAAACTGGGGAAAAAGGTGGTGGCGGTGCGCCATCCCATGCCCTACGGCGACCTGGTGAAGCAGCGCGTGCAGCGGTTTGCCACTTATGCGGATCTGGACGCGCACCAATGCACCATCGAAGAGCGCGAAGAGTACGAGCCGCACATCGACCGGGGCGTCGTGGTGTATGCCGGCGTCGACTATGAGGCCATCCTGCGTTCCGCTGAGGCGGAGGCCGATGTGGTGCTGTGGGATGGCGGCAACAATGACTTGCCGTTCTACAAGCCCGATGTGCACATCGTCGTGGCTGATCCGCACCGGGCAGGCCACGAGTTGACCTACTGGCCCGGCTCTGCCAATCTGCGCATGGCAGATGTGATCGTGATCAACAAGGTGGACACCGCTGACCTGAGCGCCATCAGCACCGTGCGCGACAGCATCGCGACGGTCAATCCTGAGGCCGTTGTCATCGAAGCCGCTTCTCCGATCTTCGTGCCCGATCCGGGCCTGATCCGCGGCAAGCGGGTGTTGGTAATCGAGGATGGCCCCACGCTGACGCACGGCGAGATGAAGTACGGCGCGGGCATCGTGGCCGCGCGGCGTTTCGGCGCGGCCGAGATCATCGACCCGCGGCCGTACACCGTGGGCACGATCACCGGGACGTTCGAGAAATATCCGGGCATCGGCACGTTGCTGCCCGCGATGGGTTATGGCGACGAGCAGATCGCCGACCTGGAGGAGACGATCCGCCGGGTGCCGTGCGACCTGGTGATTTCGGCCACTCCCATCGATCTGACGCGCGTGGCGAAGATCTATCATCCCGTGCAGCGCGTGAGCTACGAGCTGCAAGTAATCGGCCAGCCGACTCTCGAGGAAGTTCTGACGGAAAGGTTTGCGTAAGTAATACAGCGGGCTCACAAGCCGCCAGCTTGTGAGCCCGCACACCCTGGGCCGGGCTGTTCAGCGCAGGTTTTCGGGGGGTCGAGTGAGGCCGCAGCCCTGGGTGGGGTTGCGGTGTTTTTATTTGGAGGGGCGGGCGCATCGGGAAAGGCTCAGGAAGCGCCCGCCCGCCAGATCAGGCAGCGGGGGGCTGTGGGCCGTCCTTCAGGCGGAGGACGGTGGCCCAGACCGCGTCGCGGACCCGCTCGATCAGCGGGATGTGGAGCGTCCAGTCGGTGAGCTGCCTGCGGCGGGCGCGGGCGGGCGCTTGGGAGCCGGGCGGCTGGAAGTCGCAGCTACCGGCGTACTGCGCACGCTTGCGAAGTCGGTCTGGGCCGACTGGGATGCGCCGGGCCCGGACTTCCAGGGTCCAGAAGAGGGCGCGGATGACCACAGTGTGCGTACGGCGGGAAGGCCGCTTGTTTTCGATATGGTAAGGTATGAGGCCCACGGCGAGCCAGGCGGTGGTGATGGGTTCCATGCTATCGCTCCTTGGATGGGATGCGATAGCGCCGGCGCTATCTGGTTGATATTGGCTTAAGCTGCGTTCAGCTTACTGCCGCTGGCCTTACATTGGAAGAGGTTACATCCTGACATGCGAGACAGGGAGGATAACACCATGGCCGACAAAGCGCGTTTTGCCCGGCTCATCGATGAACGCTTGCGCGTGCTGGACCGCCCGGCGGCATGGCTGGCGCGGGAAGTGGGCGTGAGTGAGGTCAACATCAGCCGCTGGCGGGATGACACCCGGCCGACCATGCCGCGCGACCCCGCGACTGCGCATGCCCTGGCTGCGGCGTTGGCGATGAGCGAGCTGCAGAAACAGGCTTTCTTCGAGGCGGCTGGCCTGGTTTATCGCCCCTCCGCGCCGCCGCCCCCGGCATTTGCAGCGCCCCAACTCGATCCAGCCCACGTGGCGGCCTACCTGGCTGTGATGCGCAGCGAATGTGGCCGCGCGGAGACACGGCCTTACCTCAATCGTCCTGCTGATCTCCGCGGTGCGCCCGCGCATCTCACTTTGTTGGCAGAGGGAGAGCAAGAGGGAGTCTACGTGCCGCTGCGGTTTGACCTGCACCCCAGCCGGCCGGAGTTGGAGATGCCCGGCGAGCTCGCCGGGCGGGGAAAGCGGACCGAGAAGGCCGCGTTGCGTGATCTTGCGCGGGGCGACATCTCCCTGCATGATGTGCTGGCTTCACCGGGCCACGTGGTCTTCATCGGCGCGGCCGGCTGCGGCAAGACGACGATCCTGCGTGTGGTGGCGGCGACCCTGGCGGCGGCGGATACGGACCTGGCAAGCAAAGAATTAGGGCTGAAAGCCGGCTCACTGCCACTGCCGATTTTCGTGGCGCTGCGCGAGTTCGAATATGCCTGTGTCAACGAGCCGGAAAGTTATCAGCGGGATCTGGCTAGCCTGCTTCGTTTCCTGGATGACCACTTTGCGCGCTCACATCCCGGGCGTTTTCCGCGGGACTTTCTGAGCGGTCTGGTGCAGAGCGGTCGTGCGTGGCTCCTGCTGGATGCACTGGATGAAGTGGCTGATTTCGATCACCGTGTCACGGTGCGTCAGGTCATCGAAAAGCTGGCCAGCGAATTTCCGGCTAATCGGCTCCTGGTCACTGCGCGCGTTGCGGCCTACACGGGCATGAACACGCGGCTGGACGAGCGGTTCCAGGTGGCCACCGTGCGCGATCTGACCCGCGACCAATGGACGCCGATAGTAATGCGTCTGTATCATGGCCTGGAGCCCAACCTTCAGATTGCAATCGACCGAGGCGCAGTCCTGCGGGCTAAGATCGATGGTGTGCCGATGCTGCAAAACATGGTCAAGACCCCGCTGATGGTTTGGGCAGCCACGATCATTCACTATACCAAAAACGATCTGCCGGAACAGCGTGCTGAGTTGTATCGCGCCTACGTGGAGGTGCTGCTGGGCGAGCGGCTGCACGAGGAACAACAGGATGCTAAAGCCGCCCAATACTTGCGCGACTACGACTGGCCCATGGGTGACCGTCTGCTGTATCTATCGTATGCAGCGTATCAGGCCCACTTGGGTGCGGAAACGGAGCGCGGGGACCGTGATCGCCAGGCAGTGGTGATCGTGGATGAGGACGATTTGGTGAAACACATCCTGACGCCCTACATGATCGAAAACCGGATGCTGGACGGGGAAAAGCACCAGGTGCGGCGACAGATTCAAGAAGAAGCCCGCAAATTCGTGACCTTTATGGCCGAGCGCAGTGGCCTGCTCTGCCAGGTCCCTGAAGGTGGCGGCTACAGCTTCGGCGATCACCTGACCGTGCAAGAGTTCCTGGCCGCGCGCCACCTGGTGGACAACGTACGCGGTACGTCCGAATGGCGGGAGTTTCTGCAAGCTCACGCCGGGCAGGGCTGGTGGCTGGAAACCTATCTGTTGATGGCCGGTTGCCTATTGGAGAAGTCCGAGCAGGCGCGGCGCTTCCTGTTGGACGAGCTGGGCAAGCTGCCGGGCGATGGGGACGCCCCTGCTTACGGGGTGGCCTGGGCCGGACGCGCCCTGCTGGAGATCCCATCTCGCCGCGTGGGCTGGTACGACAGCGCGCGCGACGAATTGGCGCGCCGCCTGGTGCGGATCCTGTGGCAGAACCCGCCGGCGGCCTCCGTGGCCGCGCGTGCTGAGGCTGGCGACGTGCTGGGGCGGCTTGGGGACCCGCGCTTTACCGGGCCGTGTCTGCTGCCGGAGTTCATTCCCATTACCGGGGGACTTTTTTGGATGGGCAGCGATGAGGCGGAGGTGGCGCGAGTGGTGAAGGAAACCAGCCAGGATTGGGCTAAAGACGAGGCCCCTCGCCACCAGGTTACGCTGTCTCCGTTTGCATTGGCGAAATATCCGACTACCAACGTCATGTTCCGGCGCTTCGTGGATGCCGGCGGTTACGCGGATGAGCGCTGGTGGCCCGAGGCGAAGGCGGCCAAAGTCTGGCGGCCGGATGGCACGGTGAAGGATTGGTTTGGCGACGTGCGCAGTCAACCTCGTTACTGGGATGATGTGCGCTTCAACAGCCCCAGCCAGCCGGTGGTGGGTGTGACGTGGTACGAGGCGGTCGCGTATTGCCGGTGGCTGACCGCGACGCTGAATGACGGCTGCGTGTACCGCTTGCCGACCGAGGCCGAGTGGGAGCGCGCGGCGCGGGGGCCAGCCTCCACCCGCTACCCGTGGGCCGATGACTGGCTGGCAGGCCGCTGCAATTCCAAAGAATTCGGGTTGGAGCGCACAACGCCGGTGGGCATCTTCCCGGATGGCGGCAGCCCGGAGGGGGTGCTGGACCTGGCCGGCAACGTGTGGGAGTGGTGCAGCGATTGGTACGATGAAAAGGAATATCAGCGGCGGCCGGATCGCGCGACGCGCGATCCGGCGGGGCCAGCTTCCGGGCAGTACAGGGTTTTGCGCGGCGGTTCGTGGTACAACGATCGCAATCTTGTGCGGTGCGCTTGCCGTGACTGGATCGACCCTGACCACAGGAACGCCTTCAACGGTTTTCGTGTCGCCAGGGGTTCTCTCCGATAAGCACCCTGTCTGCTGTTCACTGTACCCTGTTCTCTGTGGGGGTCTGGGGGCGCAGCCCCCAGGCCGCGCGCGATGGCTGGAGGATAGAACAACGAATCCGCCGGATTGAGCGAATCATATCGCCGCGACGAGAGATTCGATAAATCCTGGCAATTCGCTGCCATATCTCCACCACCCACCCAATAAAGTGAGTTCCATATGACGCGTACCTTCAAGGGGCTGTACCCCCAAATCTACGACCTGGATAACCTGTGGTGGGCGTGGCGCCGCGCGCGGCGCGGGGGCAAGCGCAAATGGGTCAGCGTGGCGTCTTTTGAGGTGGACCTGGAGCAAAACCTGTGGGCGCTGTACGAGGAGCTGCGGGACAAGACGTATCAGCCCGGCCCGTATCGCCACTTCACCATCACGGAGCCGAAGCCGCGGCGCATCTCGGCCGCGCCGTTTCGCGACCGGGTGGTGCACCACGCGTTGATGCAAGTGACCTGGCGGATCTTCGAGGCGCGCATGATCCATGATAGCTACGCCTGCCGGGTCGGCAAGGGCACGCACGCAGCGCTTGACCGCTGCCAGCACTTCGCCCGCGGCCATCGGCACGTCTTGCAGTGCGATGTGGTGCAGTTCTTTCCGTCGGTTGATCTGCAAATCCTGCGCGGTCAGTTGGCGCGGCGCATTGCCTGCGCCGACACCCTGACGCTGATGGACGCCATCCTGGCCAGCGGCGCGGGTGTGTTGGCCGAGCAGTACGACATGGTCTATTTTCCTGGTGACGATCTGCTGGCGGCCACGCGGCCCAGGGGCCTGCCCATCGGGAATTTGACCTCGCAGAATTGGGCCAATGTTTACCTGGATGACCTGGATCAGTTTGTCAAGCACGAGCTGCGCTGCCGGGCCTATCTGCGGTATTGCGATGACTTTCTGTTGTTCGCTGATGATAAGGCCACGCTGTGGGCCTGGCGGGCCGCAGTGATGGACAAGCTCGCCGAGCTGCGGCTAACGCTGCACGAGGAGCGCGCCCAGGTGTACCCGGTGAAAGCCGGCATCCCGTGGCTGGGTTTCCGGGTGTTCCCCGACCATCGCCGGCTGAAGCGGGAGAACGTCAAGGCGTTTGCACGCCGCCTGCGCCAGCAGCGCACCGCCTACCGGGCCGGGGAGATGAGCCTGGCGCAGATTCAACAGTCGCTACAGGCCTGGATCGCGCATGCCAGCCATGCTGATACATACCGGCTGCGCCAGGCGCTGTTCAGGCAGGTGGTGTTTTGAGCCAGGAGACGCCGCTTTTCACCAAGACTTTTGACTTGCTGGTTTACCTCTTTCAGGTCAGCGAGAAATTCCCGCGCAGCCAACGCATGGTGCTGGGGCGCCGCATCCAGGAGATCGGGGCAGGCTTCATGGATCTGCTGCTGCGGGCGCGCAAATGTTCGGCGACCGAGCGGCCTGACCTGCTGCGGCAGGCCGACGTTGACCTGGATCGGCTGCGCTACACGGTGCGTTTGTGCCATGAGCTAGGCTTGTTCAACTTGAAGCAGTACCAGTACGTGGGAGGGCTGCTCGTTGAGACCGGCAAGCTGTTAGGATCCTGGACGAAGCGGTATAATGAACCGTAGCGGGTCCGGTCGCAGCGTGCGGTGCGCTTACCGTAACAGGAACAACCCTGACAACAGGAACGACAACAACGGTTTTCGTGTCGCCAGTAGTCGCCGGAGGGACGGCCAGCGATCTGCCGGGGGTGCGACGCAATCTGGCAGATTGCGGTACACCTTCGGCCAGCGCCGTGCTCTTGAGAGAACTCCAGACCGTGACCCCGGTCGCGCCGGGCGGTGACGTCCGGCCGGCCAAAGAAACCAGGCCCTGCCTGAGCCCGTAAGCGTTTGCTGAGCGTTCGGGCAGGGCTACCTTGCAGCGATGCCGGTCTCAGACCGGCTGGGAGCAGACATCGATGTCCGATACCCCACTCCAGGCCCCCATCCTCCACGACCAGCCGGCCGACCAGGACGCGCTGGATTTCCAGCCCTACGTGGACGCGCTGGCGGATATCCTGTTGGATCCGGCCACGCAGACGCCGTTGATCCTCGGCATCTACGGTAGTTGGGGCAGCGGCAAAACCAGCTTAATGCGGATGATGCAGGCGCGCGTGACCGCCGTCCGTGAGGGCGAGGCGCTGCTGCACCGCGCGGCCTGGTTCGACGCGTGGAAGTACAACCAGGAGGACGCGCTCTGGCGCGCGCTGCTCTTGCTGCTGCTGGATGACCTCAAGCAGTTGCTGCCGGCCGAAGAGGATGAGGCCGCTGAGCCGGCCAAGGGGGATCCGGGGCCGCGGCAACTGCTGGCGCTGCTCAACGAAGCGCTCTACCGCGAGACGGGTTGGACCGAGCGCGGGGATAAGGTGCGTGTTAATTGGACGGACGCGATCGCGGGGGCTGGCGGGCTGGCGGCCAGCGTGTTGTTCAGCGGGCCATGGCAGACCTTCGTGGCCAACACCTTCGCGGCCGAAAGCGCGCAGGAGGCCAAAAAGGGGTGGGGCCAGGGCAAGCCCGCGTCCGACCTGGGCAAGCTGGTCGCCGCGTTCCGTCGCGAGGAGACGACGCACTACCAGGCGCAGCTTCGCTCGCTGGAACAGTTCCAGCGCAACTTCGCGGCGCTGGTGAAGGCGCTGCTGCCGCCGGCCGGGGACCAGCCGCGGCGGCTGGTCGTATTTGTCGACGACCTTGATCGCTGCCTGCCCGGCAAGGCAATCCAGGTGTTGGAGGCGCTCAAGCTGTTCCTGGATGTGCCGGGGTGCATCTTCGTGTTGGGGCTGGATCCCGAAGCGATCGCCGACGCGGTGCGGACGCGCTATCAAGGCGAGGTGAAGGCCAACGAATACCTGGAGAAGATCATCCAACTGCCGTTCCACCTGCCGGTCATCGCGGACAAGCGCATGCAGAGCTACGTCGAGGCGTTGACCGCTCGCAACCTAGATGCGCACTGTGCCGAGGTCTTCGCGCAAGGCCTGGCTGACAATCCCACCCCGCGCAAGGTCAAGCGCACGCTCAACACCTTTCTGTTGATGTCCCGGCTGGTCGACAAGCGGCCTGAACTGAAAAATACCTTGACGCCGGTGCGGCTGGCCAAGCTGGTGGCGATCCAACAGGCCTATCCAGAGCTGTGGGCCGAGGTGCTCCGCCGGCCCGGCGCGCTGATCCAACTGGAGGAATTCGCCCGCGCATCGCAAGATGTCGACAAACGCCCGGCGGAAGCGCCGCCGCTGCCCGACGCGCTGAAGCCATTCGCCGGCCGGGAATCGCTGCGCCGGCTGTTGTCCCTGCACGAGGATGCAGCCGCGTGCTTCGGGGGCCTGAAGCTGGATGAGCTGCGGGAGTTCACCACCCTGACCCGCCAGGCTGCGCCCGCCGTGGCCGCACCGGTTGTTCGGGTGGCGCGGGCAACCTTCGAGCCGGAACTGGTGCTGGTGCCGGCCGGGCCGTTCATGATGGGCAGCAGCAAGAAGCAGATTGATATTCTGCTGCGCCTGGACGCGACGAAGGCCTGGGCCGAGGAGGCGCAGAAGAAGGGTTGGCTTGCTCAGGAGCAGCCGGAACACGAGGTGACGCTGCCGGCGTTCGAGATCGGCCGCTACCCGGTGACCAACGCGCAGTACGCCGAGTTCGTGCGGGCCGCCCGCCATAATCCGCCTCGCCATTGGCCGGAAGGCCGTGTCCCCGAGGAGTTGGCCGGCCATCCGGTCGTCAATGTGACCTGGCGCGATGCGATGGCGTACGTCGCGTGGTTGAGCGAGCGGTCCGGCAAGGAGTATCGTCTGCCCACCGAGGCGGAATGGGAGAAGGCCGCGCGCGGCGATGACGGCCGTCTGTGGCCGTGGGGAAACGATTGGGACCCGGAGCGCGCTAACTGCCGGCCGGCGGGGCCGGGCACGACGTCCCTGGTGGGGTCTTACTCTCCCAAGGGGGACAGTCCCTGCGGCGCGGCCGACATGGCCGGCAATGTGTGGGAGTGGTGCCTGACCAGGTGGCAGGAAAACTATAGTTCGCCGCCTGATGATGAGCCTTCAGGTGACGCGTGGCGCGTCTTGCGCGGCGGTTCGTGGGCCGAAGATGAACCAGGCGTCGTGCGGTGCGCTTTCCGTGCCGGGATCACCCCTGACAGCAGGTACGACGGCGACGGTTTTCGTGTCGCCAGGGGTTCTCTCAAATAGCACCCTGTCCTCTGTTTTCTGTGCCCTGTACCCTGTGGGGGTCTGGGGGCGCAGCCCCCAGCCGCGCGCCCTCCCCGGAGCAGTGGGCCGGTCGTTGAAACGGCGCCTGCGCCGGTGAGCTGTCAGTCCGCGCCGGCGGACGCGTCGACCTTGACAACGCGAACACCCCTGTTGTATACTTCGGCCGTATTGCACACGTGTGCAATACCGCATCGAATCGGCGTTGGCGCCTGTCGAACAGAGGCCAACGCGAGCTCATGACCGCTGGTGCCAATCATGACCGCCGCGAAAGCGTCTATCAAAGACATCGCCCGGGCTGCGGGCGTCTCCCACTCGACCGTCTCACGCGCGTTGAGCGACAGCCCGTTGGTGAACCCTGCGACGAAGGCGCGCATCCACAGCCTGGCGCAGGAGATGGGTTACTCGCCGGATGCCGCCGCGCGCAGCCTGGTGATGGGCCGGACCCGCACCGTCGGTGTGGTGGTGACGACCATCGCGGATCCGTTCGCGGCCGAAGTGGTGGAGGGGATCGAGCGCACGGCTTACCCCCACGGCTATTCATTGATCCTTGCGGCGTCGGGCGACGTGCCGGAGCGCGAGATCGCGGCGGTGGAGATGCTCCGCTCCAAGCGCGTGGATGCCGTGATCGTGACCTCATCGCGCGTCGGCGCGCTGCACCAGGCGCGCCTGGCCGCGGCCGGCGTGCCGGTGATCCTGCTGAACAGCCACAGCCCCGGGGGGATGCTGAACGCGGCGCCGTCCCTGGCGTATTCCGTGCGCGTGGATGATGTGCATGGCGGGCGGCTGGCGGCCGAGCACCTGCTCGGGTTGGGCCACCGGCGCGTCGCCCACATCACCGGCCCCGTGGGGCACAGCCCAAGCATCGATCGGCTGGCCGGTTACCGCGCGGCGCTTGCCGTCGCCGCCCTGCCGTACGATCCGGCGCTGGTCATCGGTGGGACCGGCCGGCTCGACGGTGGGGGTGAGGCGCTGCGCTCCTTGTTGGCGCTGCAGGAACCGCCGACCGCGGTCTTTTGCTACAACGACATGACCGCGATCGGGGTGTTGGCTGCGGCGCGGCAGGCCGGCATCGCGGTACCGCGCGATCTGGCGGTGGTTGGGTTCGACGACGTGCCGTACGCGGCGTATGTAGTCCCGGCGCTGACCACGGTCGCACAGCCGCTGTTCGAACTCGGCGAACGTGCGATGCAGATGGCCCTGGCTTTGATCGTTTGCGAGGGTGGCGCATCCTGCGAGGTGACCGACGTGGTTTTGCAGGGGCGCTTGATCGTGAGGGAGTCAACCTGACTTTCATCAAAGGAGATGGACATGGACAAAATGAAAGCGCTCGTCTTCAGGCAACCCGGTAAACTTGAGCTGACCCACATTCCGATTCCCAAGGTAAAAGAGCCCGACGACGTCCTGTTGCGGGTGAAGGCGGTCGGCATCTGCGGCAGTGATGTGAAGATCCTTGAGGGCAAGCATCACTACAAGGAGAACACGGTGCTCGGCCACGAGTTCTGCGGCGAGGTGATCGAAGTCGGCTCGCACGTGAAGTACCTCAAGGTCGGGGACCGCGTGGCCATCGACAACAACATCCGCTGCGGCTTTTGCTCGTTTTGCCGGATGGGCCTCAGCAGCCAGTGCGTCGAGATCAAGTTCAACGCCTTGGGCGTGATGCGTGACGGCGGGTATGCCGAGTACTGCCTGGTGCCTGAGAAGCAGTGCTTCGTGCTGCCAGATACGATCGACGATATCCTGGGGACCCAGGTCGAGACGCTGGCGACGGTGGTCAACGGCATGAACACCCTGTTGATGCTGCCTTACGACTACGTGATGATCCTTGGCTTCGGTCCCATCGGCTACCTGTTTTCCCAGTTCGCCAAGAACATCGCGGCCAAGGTTGCGGTGACCGAGATCGATCCGTTCCGCATCAACGTGGCCAGGCAGTGCGGCCTGACCGTCTGGAATCCGAACGAAGTCGATGTCGTGCAGAAGATCACCGAGTTCACCTATGGCCGGAAGGCCGACATCGTGATCGAGGCGACCGGCAACGCGCTCGAACAGGCGCTGCAATGCGTGACCCCGGGCGGCAAGGTGCTGCCTTTCGGCATGGATTCGAGCGTGCGGGCGGCCGTCACGCCGAACGAGATCACCCGCTGGGCGACCAAGATCCTGGGGCTGTACCTGGGCCAGAACACGATGGTGCCCTCGATCCGCATCTTCCAGGAGAAGCGGCTTAACATGGAGCCGTTCTTTACCAAGGTGATCGATCTTGAGGATGGGGTGGAGGCGTTCTGCGACCTGGGCCTCGATGCCGCGACCCTGGCGCACGGCCCCAAGAAGGCGATGAAAATCGTGATGAAGCCGTGACCGCGAGGCAAATATGAATCGAATGAATATCGCCGTCATCGGCACGGGCCGCATGGGGAGCGTGCACGTCCGAAACCTGGTGCGCAAGATCCCTGAAGCGAACCTGGTCGCGGTCTGCGACCTCCGCCTGGATGTCGCGCAAGCCCTCGCGGATGAGCTGGGCATCCCGCGGGTTGTGGCCGACTATCATGAGCTGCTGGCTGATCCCTCTATCCCTGCGGTGTTGATCGCCACGAGCACCGACACCCATTGGTTCATCGTGCGCGACGCGGCGCTGGCCGGCAAGCACATCTTCTGCGAAAAACCCTTGGCGCTTGATCTGCCGAGCATCGACATCGCGCTTGCCGCGGTGGATGCGGCGGGCGTCAAGCTCCAGATCGGCTTCAACCGGCGCTTCGATCCGGCCTTTCGCCGCGTGCGCGACCTGGTGGCCTCCGGCGCGATCGGCCGGCCCTGCATCCTGCACATCGTTGCTCGCGATCCTGAGCCGCCCTCGGTCGAATATGCCAGGGCATCGGGCGGCATGTATCTCGATATGACCATTCATGACTTCGACATGGCCCGCTTTCAGGTGGGCGAGGTCGAAGAGGTCTATGCGATGGGCAGCGTGCTGGTTGCGCCGTGGCTGGCCGAAGCAGGGGACGTGGACACCGACGTTGTCACGCTGCGCTTCGCGAACGGCGCGCTGGGCGTGATCGACAATAGCCGCCAGGCAGTCTACGGCTACGATCAACGGCTGGAGGTCTTCTGCTCGGCAGGGACCGCGCAGGCCGGTAATGAGTCGGTGGACACGGTGGTGGTCGGCGATCGCAGCGGCATGCATGCGGCTCTGCCCCCGCGCTTCTTCATGCAGCGCTATCCGGAAACCTACGTCAACGAGGTGCGTGAGTTCATCGCCTGCGTGCAAGAGGACCGGCAGCCGTCCGTCACCGGCCGCGATGGTCGGCTCTCCGTAGTGCTGGGTTACGCAGCGTGGAAGTCATACCGGGAGAACCGGCCGGTAAAGCTGACGGAGATCTGAATGCTCCTTGCCTTTCATGGCGCTACCACGCTGTTACAGGATCTCGCCACCGATGTCGCGGTGACGGCCGCGGCCGGCTTCAAGGCGCTCGAGCTGTGGGCGGCGAAGGTGGATCGCTACCTGGAGGAGCACTCGCCGGCCGAGCTGAAAGCGCTGCTCGACCTGCATGGGGTTGCACCCGTGACGCTGAATTCTATCGAGTTCATCGCGTTCCGGCCGCCGGATGAGTACGCAGCCATTCGGGCGCGCTGCCGGGAACTGAGCCGCATCGCCCAGGCAATCGGCTGTCCGACGATCATCGTGGTGCCCAGCCCGACCCCCGACCGCAGCCTGCCTTGGGCCGATGTCGTCGCCGAGTATGCGCGCGTGTTGGCTGACCTGGGCGAGATCGCGGGCCAGTTCGGCATCCGGCTGTCGTTCGAGTTTCTCGGTTTCGGCTGGTGCAGCGTGCGAACGCCCCGGGCCGCGTTCGAGATCATCCGGGCGGCCGGCCGTGACAACGTGGGCATGACGGTGGACGCCGCGCACTTCTACGCGGGCGGCGGGCTGCCGGAGGAGCTGGACGCGCTCGATCCTGCGCGCATCTTCGCCCTGCACCTGGACGACGTGGAGGACACGCCGAAAGAGGCGATCACCGACGCCACGCGGGTGCTGCCCGGCCTGGGGGTCGTGCCGCTGGGCGAGATTTGCGCCCGGCTGAAAGCAATCGGTTACGACGGGCCGTGCTCCGTCGAGCTGTTCCGGCCCGAGTATTGGGCATGGGATCCATATGAGTTGGCAGTCAGGGCGCGCGCGGCTGCCGAACGCGCCCTGGAGCCGTACTTTCATCTTTCAGGAGCTATTGCATGACAAGTCAAGTAATCCCTCAGGGACTTCTCCCCACCGAACTTCCCGACCTCTTCTTTGAGGACAACGAGGTCGGGCGGCTCAAGAAGGCGGTCTGGGATGCGAGCGACGCGGAGATCGACGCGATCCTGGCCGACTACGGCGTCCCTTCGCCGGTCGAATGGGGCAAGTCCGGTTCGTACATCCAGACGACGGTGCGCTGGCAGGTGGAAGCCAACCGGAAGAAGAACGACATCGTCTTCATCCCGGTCGGGTGTACGGAGCTTCACGGCCAACACCTGCCCAGCGCGTCTGACACCCTCTACGTCAGCCAGATTTGTGAGGCGGTGCGTCGTTTCACGGCCAGGCGCGGCGCGCCCGTCAACCTGGCGCTGCCGCCGTTGAACTACGGGGGCCATCCGTATCATCACATGGGCATGCCCGGCACGGTCATCGTCCGCGAGCATGTCGTCCGCGAGATGATGATCGACGTGATGCTGGGCCTGTGGAACGATGGCTTCCGCAAGCAGCTCATCGTCAATAACCACGGCCAGCTCTGGATGCTCGAATCCGCCGTGCAGGAATTCCAGAAGCGCTACCAGCTTCCCGGCATCTTCCGGGTGATCGACTGGCACCGCGGCGTCCGCGAGTTCTTCCGCGCCACCGACCGCGGCGGCCGGCTGGATACCAACTTCGTGCACGCCGATGAGTCGGAGACCTCGCTGGGGCTGCTGCTGCACCCCGATATGGTGGACATGGCCTACGCGGTCGACACCGAAGGCAAATCGTATCTGCCCGACGGCCACTTCGATAAGTCGGTGGACCCCTTCGGCCGCCCGTCCCGGTGGTCGGAGGGCGAGGGGCACTTTGCCATCGAGATCGCGGCCACGCCGGAGGGTGTGGTAGGCAAGTCTACGCACGGCGCGGCGGAGAAGGCCAAGCGGCCGGTCGCCGCGATCCTGAAGTACCTGACGCTGTGGAACGACCACGTGCTGGCGGCCTTCCCGGCGGGCACGACGCCGCCGGTGGAGGAAGTCACGCTGCGCACCGAGCAGGAGATGGAGCCCTACTTGCGCGAGCCGCTGAGCAAGGGTTGGAAGCCGGTCTACGCGCTGCCGCGCATCGGCCAGGGCACGGAGGTATAGGGTATGAAAGGCAAAATGCAGGGTGTGACCCTGGTCGCTGATTGGGCGCCCAAGCCCGGTTTCAAGCTCGGCGCCAAGGATATCGAGGGCCGCCAGACCTATCTGGGCAGCCTGGTGTGGAAGAATCCCAGGCTCGAGATTCGGGAGTACGACATCCCGACGCCGGGGCCGGATGAAGTGCTGTTGGAAGTGAAGGCGTGCGGCATCTGCGGCTCCGATGTCCACATGGCGCAGGCGGAGGCGGATGGCTACATCTTCTACCCCGGCTTGACCGGCTTCCCTTGCATCCTGGGGCACGAGTTCTCCGGCGTGGTCGTGGAGGCGGGCAAGAAGGCGTTCGACAAGCGGACGAACAAGCCGTTCAAGGGTGGCGAGCCGGTCACATCAGAGGAGATGCTCTGGTGCGCGCAGTGCAAGCCGTGCGCCGATGGGCAGCCCAACCACTGCGAGCGGCTGGACGAGGTGGGCTTCAACGTCAACGGCGCGTACGCCAGATACATGGTGCTGCCCTCGCGCACGCTGTGGAGCCTGGAGCCGTTGAAGAAGGTCTACAAGGACGATGAGCTCTTCATCGCCGGCAGCCTGGTTGAACCCACCAGCGTCGCCTATAACGCCGTGATCGAGCGCGGCGGCGGCATCCGGCCGGGCGACCGCGTGGTCATCCTGGGCGGCGGGCCGATTGGCCTGGCGGCCTGTGCCATCCTCAAGCGCGCCGGCGCGTCGCAAGTGATCCTCTCTGAGCCGCAGGAAGAGCGCACCCGGCTGGCGCTGCAGGTCGGCGCGGACTACGTCATCAACCCGCTCAAAGAGGACTTTGCCGACCGCGTGCTGGAGATCACGGAGGGGATGGGCGCGGACCTCTTCATGGAGGCGACCGGCCTGCCCACCGTCGTCTATCCCGGCATCGAGCGCGTGATCTGGGAAGGCCGGACGTTGAACAGCCGCGTCGTGGTGACGGCCCGCGCGGAAGCCAAGATGCCGGTGACCGGCGAAGTGCTGCAGGTGCGCCGCGCGAGCATCATCGGCGCGCAGGGCCACTCGGGACACGGTAACTTCCCGCGCGTGATCGAGTGTATGGCCTCCGGCATGGACATGACGCGCATCAGCACCAAGAAGATCGCTTTGGCCGAGGTGCCGGAGAACATCATCAAGCTGCAAACCGATCGGACTGAGTGCAAGATCACGTACGTGGCGGACTGACACCGGCGGCAAAGGAGCCAGAAAATGACGTTGCGGACTGCGGCCCGAGGAGTGGCCGGCGCGCCACGCTTCAGCGTCGTGCTGTCCACACAGCCGGCCCGCTTCGCTGCGGCGACGTTCAAGGGGGATTTCGAGGCCAACCTGGCGCGGATCGCCGGATACGGTTACGATGGCGCAGAGCTGGCAGTGCGTGAGCCGGCTCTGCTGGATCCCGATGAGGTTCGGGCGAAGGTGGCCGCGGCCGGGCTGACGGTGCCGGCGATCGGCACGGGCCAGGCCTGGGGCGAGGAAGGGCTCTCCTTCACCGACCCCGCGGCCGAGGTGCGCGCGGCCGCCATCGCCCGGTTGAAGAGCCACCTTCCGCTGGCCCGGCGCCTGGGCGCGGCGGATCGTCATCCGGTGGTCATCATCGGCCTGCTGCGCGGCATCCTGCGGCCGGGGGTGACTTCCGACCAGGCGATGGCCTGGCTGGTCGCCGCGCTGGCTGAGTGCTGTGACGCCGCTGCGGGCGCCGGGGTGCGCCTGGCGCTTGAGCCGATCAACCGCTATGAGACGACGTTGATCAATACGGTGGCGCAGGGACTGGCGTTGATCGAACGCGTGGGCGCTCCTAACCTGGGACTGCTGGCCGATACCTTTCACATGAACATCGAGGAGCCATCCATCGAGGACAGCATCCGTCAGGCCGGCGACCGGATCTTCCACTTCCACGTGGCCGACTCGAACCGCTGGTATCCGGGCGCCGGACACCTGGACTTCGCCGCGATCCTCCGATCGCTCGCTGCGGCGGGCTACAGCGGCTTCATCTCCGGGGAGTTCCTGCCCCTCCCGGATGCGGAGACGGCCGCCCAGCGGGGGATCGCGCATCTGCGCGGACTCGTTTGAACCCGGCAGCCGCGAGGGTGGGCTGGCCGATCAGATATGACTGCCCTCGCTCTCCACCCACGCATCTGCGGCCTGGCGCTCGTTCGCCGGGCGTGAGTGCTGGAGGTTGCTTTCCAGGGCGACGATCCGCGCGGTGAGGTGGCGGAGCAACTCATTGCGCGGGTCGGGCAAGCTGTCATGCCGGAGGTCGATGCGCTCCGGCTCGGGCGCGTCGCCGTTGCGCGCTTTGACGCGGCCGGGAACTCCGACCACTACCGAGCCGGGCGGCACGTCCTTCACAACCACCGAGTTGGCCCCGATGCGGCTGTGCGCGCCGATGCGGATCGGTCCCAGAATCTGCGCGCCGGCGCCAACCACCACATGATCCTCCAGCGTGGGATGCCGTTTCACCTTCTCCCAACTGACCCCACCCAACGTGACATTGTGATACAACGTCACGTCTTCGCCGATTTCGGCCGTCTCCCCGATCACCGTGCCCATGCCGTGATCGATGAAGAAGCCGGAACCGATCCGGGCGCCGGGGTGGATTTCGATGCCGGTGAAGAAGCGTGAGATGTTGCTGACGAGCCGCGCCCCGCCCTTGAAGCCGCTGCGCCACAGCATGTGGGCCAGCCGGTGCAGCCAGAGGGCATGCAGGCCGGGATAGAGCAGCACGATCTCCCACGCCGAGCGTGCTGCCGGATCGCGATCGAGCACAGCCTGGATGTCGCGACGTAGGGTAGCCAACATAGGAAGCTCCTGATGGGTTAATCGACCAGATGCGAGAATAACGCGGTGCTCAGATAGCGTTCTCCGTTCGATGGCACGATCGCGACAATCCGCCGGCCGGCGTTTTCAGGCCTCAGTGCAACTTGCAGCGCGGCATGGACCGCGGCGCCGGAGCTGATGCCCACCAGCAGGCCTTCTTCGCGCGGCAGGCGGCGGGCCATCTCGAGGGCCTCGTCGTTGCTCACCTGGATGATCTCATCGATCAAGTGAGTGTCCAGCACGCCGGGCACGAACCCTGCGCCGATGCCCTGGATCTTGTGCGGGCCGGGCGTTCCCCCGGAAAGCACCGGTGAAGCCGCCGGCTCCACGGCGATGACCTTCAGGTTGGGCAAGCGCTGCTTGAGCACTTGGGCCACGCCCGTAATGGTTCCGCCGGTGCCCACGCCGGCCACGAAGATATCCAGGGCGCCGCCGGTGTCGCGCCAAATCTCCTCGGCGGTGGTGCGGCGGTGGATAGCGGGGTTGGCCGCGTTTTCGAACTGCTGCGGGATGAAGTAGCGGGCATCGCTGGCTGCCAGCTCCCTGGCGGTGCGGATGGCGCCCTTCATCCCTTCGCTGCCGGGGGTCAGCACCAGCTCAGCGCCGTAGGCGCGCAAGAGCAGGCGGCGTTCCCGGCTCATCGTGTCGGGCATCACCAGGGCGCAGCGGTACCCTTTGGCTGCGGCGACCATCGCCAGGCCGATGCCCGTGTTGCCGCTGGTCGGCTCCAGGATGATGGTGTCGGGGCCGAGTTGGCCGGCAGCTTCGGCGGCCTCGATCATGGCGAGTGCGATGCGATCCTTCACGCTGCCGCCGGGGTTCTGGAATTCCAGTTTGACCAGGATCTCGGCGGCCGCCCCGGCTGTCACCTTTCGCAGCCGCACCAGGGGTGTGTTACCGATGAGTTGGGTGATGTTATCGGCGATGTTAGGCATGATTCCTCCATGAGACGTGTTGCGTGTTGCGTACTACGTGCTGCGTATTGCGTACTGTTGGATAAAATGGCTTGAAGCAATACGAAAGGCTCATCCGGACACGTTTGTCCTGCGATGAGCCTTGGCTGGATTCTGGCTGTTGGATTGGAGGCTAGATGGCTTGAGGTGTGAATCGAATGTGCATGACAGCGACACCGCTGACTTACACCGCCGAACATTTAGCTCTCGGCCTATTCCTTGCGCGACCCATCGCTGTGCATGCGATCTCAGCGAGCGTGGCCGGCGTTGGTTGCCGGCTCACGCCCGCTCAGAACACGAGCACGTGCGGGCGACAGTTCGACGGGAATGCAGGATCACTTTTCGTTTGCCTCTTCTTATGGGCGAGTGTATCTTAAGTCCGTTAGCGCGTCAAGTAAGCTGGATTACGCCGAGCAGGCCGGTATGACCATCTCGGTGATCTGCCCGCTCCGCAGATAGGCACGGGCCACCCTGGGCAGCAGGGAGGTGGTCACCTCGTAATTGATCGTGCCGGCGAGGCGCGCCACTTCTTCGGCGCGGATGTGCTCCTTCTCCTGCCGGCCGATCAGCACGACCTCATCATCCTGCCGAACGCCCCCGATGTCCGAGATATCGACGACGAATTGATCCATGCACACGCGGCCGCGTATCGGTGCGCGCCGTCCGCAAACGAGCACGCTGCCGAGATTCGACAGGATGCGATGGTAGCCGTCGCCGTAGCCCACGGGGACGAGCGCCACCCTGGCGGGGACCGCGGTCACGAAAGTACGGCCGTAGCTGATGCCGGCCCCCGCGGGCAGCTCACGAACGCGACTGACACGACTTTTCAACGTCAGCGCGGGTCGAATCTCGAAGACGGGCGGCCACTCGTCTGAGGGATCCAACCCGTACATGGCAATGCCGACACGCACGGCGTCGAAGTGCGCCTCAGGCAGGCGCATGGTGGCCGCACTGTTGGCCGTGTGGGCCAGGGGAATCGGGATGCCGGCGTTCCGCAGCCCGCTCAGCACCTCCCGAAACACGGTCAACTGCTCCCGCACGTGCGTCTGGTCGGCGGCGTCGGCCGTAGCAAAGTGGGTGAAGAGCCCTTCGATGCGAATTCCCGGCAGGGCCTGCAAGCTGCGGGCGAATTCCGCCACCTCGGCCGGCAGCAGGCCGTAGCGGCTCATGCCCGTATCCACCTTGATATGCGCCGGCACAGTGACGCCGGCCGCCTCTGCGCACGCGGCGAGGGCCTGCGCGAACTCAGGGGTCATCAGGCTGGGAGTCAGCCGCCAACGGACGACGTCGGCGGCGCCGGCGGGCGGCGTATAGCCCAACAACAGAATGGGGGCTTCGATCCCGGCCTGCCGCAGCTCGATGCCTTCGATGGCGCGATGCACTGCCAGCCGTGTCGCCCCTGCCGCCAGCGCGGCACGCGCCACCGGCGCCGCGCCGTGGCCGTAAGCGTTAGCCTTGACAACTGCGAACACCTCGACTTTTTCACCCACATGGCGTTTGAACGCCGCGACGTTGTAGGCAATTGCATCCAGGTCGATCTCGGCCCAGGTAAGAGCAGATTGCAGTCCGGCCGTATCCATCACTCCCACACCCCCACACCCCCACACGTCACCCGCCCAGGTACGCTTCCTTGACCCGAGGATTCCCGAGCAATTCCTGGCCTGTGCCTGAGAGGGCGATGGTTCCGGTCTCAAGCACATAGCCGCGGTGCGCCGTGCGCAAGGCCATGTTCGCGTTTTGTTCCACAAGAAGGACTGTGACGCCGGCCTGGTTGATCTCCGTCACCACCCGGAAGATCTCGCGCACGAGCACGGGCGCCAGCCCCATTGAGGGTTCGTCGAGGAGCAGCATGCGTCCGCGGCTCATCAGGGCGCGTCCCACCGCCAGCATCTGCTGCTCACCGCCTGACAATGTGCCGCCAAGCTGGTTTTTGCGCTCATTCAGCCGCGGGAAGATGGCGAAGACGCGCTCGTAATCCGTGCGGATGGCGGCCTTATCTCGGCGCTTCCAGGTTGCCAGCTTCAGGTTTTCCAGCACGGTCAGGTTGCCGAAAATGCCGCGGCCTTCCGGCACCTGGGCCAGGCCCAACGCGACGATCTGGTCGGCTGGAACGCGCCGCATGTCCTGGCCGCGATAGAGGATCTGGCCGGTGTAAGGCGCCACGCCCGAGATGGCGCGCAGCGTTGAGGACTTGCCCGCGCCGTTCGCGCCGATCAAGGTTACGATCTCCCCTTCATGCACGTCGAAGGAGATGCCTTTGACCGCCTTGATATTGCCGTAGACAACCTTGAGGTCCTGAACTGAAAGCACTACACCTTCGCGGCTCGCGATCTGTTCGCTCATCCCAGCGCCTCCTCACCCAAGTAGGCTTCCAGCACCTTCGGGTTGTTTTGGATCTCGTGAGGCAAGCCCTCAGCGATGGTTGCGCCGAAGTCCAGCACCTTGATCCGCTCGCAGATGCCCATCACCAGGCGCATCTGGTGCTCGATCAAGATGATTGTCAGCTCGAACTCGCGGCGCACCCACTGGATGAATTCCATGAGCTGGATGATCTCCTTGGGATTCATGCCCGCGGCCGGTTCATCCAGCAGCAGCAGCTTGGGACGGGTGGCCAAGGCACGGGCGATCTCCAGGCGGCGTTGCGAGCCGTAGGGCAGGTTCTTGGACAGCTCATCGGCCAGGCCATCGAGCTTGAACGTTGCCAGCAGTTCCATGGCGTTTTCGGTGATCCGCCGTTCCTCGGCTTGGTAGCGGCCGGCATGGAACAGCGCCTCAACAGGGTTATAGCGGGTCAGTGAGTAGTGGGCTGTCCGGACGTTATCGAGCACCGTCATGTCTTTGAACAGGCGGATGTTTTGGAAGGTGCGCGCAATGCCCAGGCGAGTGATCTGGTTGGGTGTCTTGCCAACCAGTTCCGTGCTGCCTGCGACCTTGTTGCCGTTGAAAAGGATGTTGCCCTTCGTCGCGCGATAGACGCCCGTGATCAGGTTGAAGATGGTGGTCTTGCCCGCGCCGTTGGGGCCGATGATGCCGACAAGTTCTCCGGCCTGCAGATCGAGATTGAACTGCGAAACGGCGCACAGCCCACCGAAGTAGTGGGTGACGTTTTGGGCCTGCAACAAGAGGCGATCTTCGTTAGAGGACATCGGACACCTCCTGTGGGGCAGGGCTGCTGGCTGCATGCGCTTTGCGCCAGAGCCGGCTGGCGAGCAGATCATAGCCGGGCACGAACCAGCGTAACTCACGCAGCCCCATGATCCCGCGCGGCCGATAGATCATCAGGATCACCAGGACCAACGGCATGAGCACCATGCGCCACACCCCAAGCGGGCGGAGCACCTCCAGCAGCACCGTGTAAATGGTCGCGCCGATGGCCGAGCCGGCAATCGAGCCGATGCCGCCCAGGTAAACCATGATCAGGATATCGGTGGACTTGACGATATCGAACACGCGCGGGTTGATGAATTGGAGGACGTGAGCGAACAGCCCACCGGCGACGCCTGTGAAGAAGGCGGAGATAGTGAACGCCAGAAGCTTAACCCGCTTTGTGTCCACCCCCATCAGGTCGCTGGCGATTTCGTCTTCGCGGATCGAAATCACCCCCCGGCCATAATTGGAGTAGATGAAGTTGCGGATCACCCACAGCGCGATCACCACCCAGACGAAGGTCCAGGGCAACGTCGTCAGCTTCGACATGCCCAGGAACCCGCGCGGCCCGCCAATCGCCTCGATGTTTTCGATGACTGACTTGACGATCATCAGGAACGCCAGGGTGACGATGGCCAGGTAGTCGCCGCGGGTCTTGAACGAGGGCAGCGCGACAACGAGGCCGGCCAGGGCTGCCGCCAGCCCGCCAGCGATCAGAGCCACCGGGAAGAGGAACGCCAGGGTGCTTTCAGGAAACACGCGCACGGTCAGGATGGAGGCGACATAAGCTCCGACGGCCATGAAACCGGCATGACCGACCGAGAACTCGCCCATGTAGCCGTTGACCAGGTTCAGGCTGGCGCTCAGGATGATGTTGATCCCCACGTACATGAGGATCAATTGCACATATTGGTCGAGCAGGCCGAACGCGGGGATGGCGAAGGACAAGAGCAGGCCGACGAGCAGCAGGATCGGCAGCACGCGGCGATTTGCCATCAGCGCCTCCCAGCGCGCGGCCCAGGACTTCTTGGTTGAAGGTTGAGTTGTCATCGTTACACCTTCTGGGGCCGCGGTTTGCCCAGGATCCCATACGGGCGGAAGATGAGCAGGATCAGCAGGAGCGCAAACGCGACGAAATCCCGATAGGTGGACTTGCCGTATCCCGCCACAAAGACCTCCACCGCACCCAGGATGAATCCGCCGATCATCGCCCCACGGATGTTGCCGATGCCACCGACCACGGCCGCGATGAATGCCTTCCAGCCGATGATGATGCCCATATATGGGTCGATGACCGGGAAAGCCAGGCTGTACATGGTGCCGGCCGCCGCACCCAGGCTGGTGCCGATGGCGAAAGTGATCGAGATGACCAGATTCAGCGGCACGCCCATCAGCGGCACGATTGTTTTGTCCCACGAAATCGCACGCATGGCCATGCCTACCATCGTCCGGCGCACGATGAAGTCCAGCAGCAGCATCAATCCGATCGAGAGCAGGATGATCAGCACTTGCAGGAGCGAGATGGAGACCCCTCCCACGTTCCAGACGATATTCGGGATGAGTTGCGGGATGCTCTCAGGGTAAGGATCGAGCGCCAGGGTGAAGTTTTCGAGGAAGATGCCGACGCCCAGCGCGGTGATGATGGCCGAGACGCGTGGGGCGTTTCGCAGCGGCTTGTAGGCCAGCCGCTCGATGATGACCCCCAGCAGCGCGACGGCTGCCATCGAGATCAGCAGGGTGGGCACGAAGGGCAGATGCAGCAGCCCTGCTGCCACGAAACAGACGAACGCTCCAACCATGAACAGATCGCCGTGCGCGAAGTTGATCATGGTCAGAATGCCGTAGACCATGGTGTAGCCCAAGGCGATCAGTGCGTAAATGCTGCCTAACTGGAGGGCGTTCAGTGCTTGTTGCGAGAAATAGGTCATAGCGGAGCCTCGGGGTGGTGCAGCGACGCGGCAGCACGGTGATAGGGGTGCGCTGTGCAGCGCACCCCGTCACCGATCTGCCAGGTTACCGATCTGCCAGGTTACGGATTCGCGTTCGCGAACCAGACGAATTTGTCGCCCTTGACCTGCAAGATCACGGCGCTCTTGATGGGGTCGCCGGAGCCTTCCTGGAACTTCATGTTGCCGGTCACACCCTCGTAGTTCGACACCTTCGCCAAAGCGTCGCGCACGGCTTGACGGTCCACCTTGCCGGCGCTCTTGAGGGCGCTCCACAACAGGCCGAAGGAATCATAGGTCAGGGCCGCCACGTCGTCCGGGGTGCTGCCATACTTCGCGGTGTAGCCATCGATGAAGTTTTTGGCTACCGGCGTGGCGTTGTCGGCCGCGTAGTGGGTGCTGAAATAGTATCCCTCGCAGTCGGCGCCGCAGAGCTTGATCAGCTCCGCGCTGCCCCACGAGTCGCTGCCCAAGAACGGCACATTGATGCCTAAGCGCTTGGCCTGCTGGATCTGCAGCGGGACCTCGCTGTAGTAGTTGGGCAGGAACACCACATCCGGCGCAGCCTCTTTGATCTTGGTGAGTTGGGCCGAGAAGTCCTTGTCGTTGGTGGTGTAGGTTTCGAAGGCCACGATCGTGCCGCCATTCTCCTCAAACGTCTTCTTGAAGAACTCGGCAATGCCCTTGTTGTAGTCTGAGGCCACGTCGTACAGCACCGCGGCCTTCTTGGCGCCCAAATTGTCCATGGCGAACTTGGCTACCACGCGGCCCTGGAAATCATCGATGAACGCCGCGCGGAAGACGTACTTCTTGGGTTCGTTGGTCTTGGCATCCAGCGTGGTCTTGGGGTTGGTCGACCATGGGCTGATCAGGACAACCTTGGAGCTCTCAGCGATTTCGGAAGCAGGGATGGCATAGCGGCTGGCGTTGGGGCCGATGATCGCCACGACGTTCTGTTGGGTGATGAGCTTCTGCGCGGCTGAAGCGGATTGATCGGCCTTGCCCGCATTGTCTTCGATGAACAACTCGACCTGGTACTTCTTGCCGCCGACCTCGAGGCCGCCAGCGTCGTTGACTTCCTTTACCGCCATCTCAGCGGCGTTCTTGCACGATGCACCGACGGCGGGGATGTCGCCGGTCAACTCGGCAACGACACCGACCTTGATGGTTTGCGTTCCGCCTGTCGCGGCGCACCCTGTGAGCACCATGCTGATGGTCAGCAGCATGACCAGGACAAATGACGCTTTTTTCACAGCTTCCTCCTATGAGCTTTTACGCAAATTGAGCTTTGAACAGGTCGACAAAGTGATGCGAGGGCAGGGCAGCTTGGTGGAACTGAATAGCCTCACCTCCTCCCAGAAGAGACGAACTGCGGAATCACGGGCGAATGCCTGGCTTGTGACCAGGCCAGACTGACTTTCAGTGTGCGTCAGTTTAGCCGATAGTATGGGGTGTGTCAAGTACCCATTTGGGACCGGTCCCTGTCGGACTGTCTGCTCCAACTTCAGGCGCCTCCCGAAATCGATCCTTTCAAATGCGAAATCCGCGCAGGGTGGGCTGGTCCGGGTTGGCGAGGCTGCAAATCAGATAGATGCTTTCGGGGTAAAATGCTTGCTTGATGTCGGCGGGCGAAGGGAACTCCGGACCAGCCGGGTGCGAATGATAGATGGCCAGCAGCTCCAACCCGGCCTCTTCGATATCTAGCATCCGGGCCAGTGTCTCATGGTCCAGCTCGTAGGAGACGCGCGGCGTGGGTGAGATGTTGCGGCCCGGATAGATGATCGTTGCCCGGCCTGCTGCCCCCGCCACCAGCCCGCACACTTCCTCCGGGTAGCCGGCCCGCGCGTGGGCAATGATCTGTGCTGCGATCTCCGGCGGCAGGATCAGGGATGCTTCGCTGGTCGTTCGCCGCACCGGATCTTGAGCTGTCGACCCGCTCAGCATGACGACATCCACCTTCCAGCAGCCATCGGCCACCAGCCATCAGCCATCAGCCATCGCCCGCCAAGAACGGATTCGCCCGCCGTTCCATGCCTACGGTGCTGGCCGGCCCGTGGCCAGGGAGGACCGCGTAATCGTCGGGCAGGCTCAGGATTTGGGCGCTAATGCCGGCAAGCAGGGTATCCAGGTCGCCGCCCGGCAGATCTGTGCGTCCGATGGCGCCTTGGAACAGCGCATCGCCGGTGAAGGCGCGGCTCCCTGCATGGTCGATCAACGTCACGCTGCCAGGGGAATGGCCCGGGGTGTGGCGGACTTCCAGGGCCATCTCACCCACCTGAACGGTCTCACCGGGCGTCAGATCACCGTGCACCTCGGGCGGCTGGCCCGGGTCGTAGCCGAGCCAGGCCAGGCACGTGCGTCGCATCACGGCCATGAGCGGCCGATCGTTCGGGTGCAGAAAGAAAGGCGCGCCGGTGGCCGCCTGCAATTCGCGACATGCCAGCAGGTGGTCGAAATGCGCGTGGGTGGCCAGAATCCGGTCCAGCCGCAGATCGTGGCGGCGCAGCGCGTCTTGGATTGCCTCTGCATTGTCCCCGGGATCGATGACCACCGCGCGACCGGTTTGATGACAACCCAACACGTAGCAATTGACTTGCAGGGCGCCCACCGGGAGTACGATGACTTTCATGGGGTCTTCTCCTGCGCAGGCTCCTGCACCTTGACCGTTCCCAGGTAGGTTGTGCCGGCTTCGGTCTTAGAGTCGGGCAACAAGACCAGGCTCAAGCGATAGGTGTCAGACGGGAGATCAGGCGGCAGGCCCAGGTCATGCTCCCCGCGCACGATCTCGCCTTCTTGCCAGAGTGTGGTGGCGTAGAGGTCGCTCACCAGCGGCGCCTGCAAGTTGGCCACCATGCGGCCGTTCGCGTCGCTGAGGATCAAGTTGAACCACCAATCAGCGCGCGGCGTGATGTTGGCCTGCCAGTAGAGCGTCAAATGGAGCAGATCACCGGGGACCAACGCCGTCTCCCTGGCGTGGCCGAAGCCGCGTTTGTAGCGGTCATGCCCCAAGAGGGTGATGCCGCCGAAGTCAAAGCGCTGGGGATACTGCATGTTGAACGCGGCCAGCGGGGGCGCGGTCTTGGCCCGGGTGACCGTGATGGGCGATAGACTGATGAAGTCGCTGCCATCCGGCAGCTTGAGCCGTTCCAGGGTCTCGGCATCGTAGAGGCCAATGATGCGGCGATAGAGTCCCGGCGGCGTGCCCGGTGGAATCAGCAGGCCGTGGTTGTCCAGCACGACCTCACCGGCCGCCCAGGTGTCAGTCGGATGCGCCTCACCGGCGGGCTCGGCGTCGCGCTGCGCGATGACCTGGTCGCGCGCGTCCAACAACTGCAGAAACACCTTGTAGCGCCCCGCCGGGGCGTTTTCGGCGCGCCACTGAAGCTGGATCTGCGTCACCTCGCCTGCCGTCGGGGTGAGCTTCCATGAACGATAGCCCAATAGCGAAATATCGGAGCCCAGGCGCATATTCTGACCATCCACAACCTCGTCCGGCGCCCGATGTTCCGGCATCACGTACACGGCGAGACGGACATTCCCATACCACTGATCCAGCGTCTTGTAGCCTTGCTGATTGATCCAGCCCGTGATCAGGTTATCCGGATCGGCCTCTTCCGTGGCCCACAGCACCGCGTAGACTTTGTCGTAGGTCAACAGGCCTTTCAGCTCAGTCAACGTGGCCTCCACGTCCGGCGGCCGCTGGCGGGGCAGGGAGAGGATGGGCAGATCGCCCTGGTAATAGTAGTTGAAGACTTCTGCCTGGCCCGGCGCGGTCAGTACGATTGCGTCCGAGGGCTGGGCGGTGGCGATGATGAATTGCGTGATGCCGCGGTAGTCGTCGCGTGCCACGGCTGGGTCCCCGTAGTAGCGCGCGAGCACGGCCCCCGAGGTTCCTCCGATCACTGCGATGGAAACGATGATCCAGGCTGCGGCAAGCACCCCCCGCCACCAGGGCAGGGGGGCGGCGTCTTCTTGCGCCTTGGGCGGCCTGGTCAGTTGATTGGCCGGCTCCAATACAAAGCGTGCCAGCAGGATCGCAAAGGCCGGGCTGGCAATGAGCAGGAACTTAAGGTAAGAACCGCGGTAGAGACCCAGGGCGAGGATCATCGCCAGCGGCGCTGCGGCCCATGTGATCAGGCTCAGCCAGATGATCCAGTTCGCCCCCTTGTGCGGTTGCGCGGTGCGTTCGAGCAGCGACCAGGGCAGGGCTCCCACCGCTGCCAGGGCCGGCAGCACCCAGATCCACCAGGGCGCGGCCGGCGCCGCCGCCTCGGCCAGTCCAACCGGCCCCAGGCTAAGCGTTGCCAGCAGCCCGCGTATCTGTTCGCCGAGCCCGACGGTGACGTTCACTGCCGGCCAGGAGGTGAGTTGATGGACAGCAGTCGGCAGCCACGGGGCATAAAGCCCGAGGGTCAGCGCCAGCAGCAGGCCCCAGCGCAACAGCCGCCACCACCCCCAGCCGCGGCGTCTCGTCCCAACAATCCACAGCAGGTACAAACCGCTGAGCAACGCGATGATCAGGGGGAAGGCATAGTGGGTGTAGAGGCCGGCCACCCAGATCAGCACCAGCAGTTGCCCGGAGAACGGCAGCCAGCGCAGGCGGCGCGGGGCCTCCTGTCTGGCTGCGGGTAACAGCGCGTCTTCCCGGCGTATGTACCAGCAGAAGAGCTGCACGGCTGCTGTGGCCTCCAGAGCCAACAGCATGTACATGCGCGCTTCCTGGCTGTAGTAGACCTGGAATGGTGCGATCGCGGCGATGAACCCAGCCGCCAGCCCGACATTACGATTGAAGCAGATGCCACCCACGTGAACAACAGCCAGCACCAGCAATACGCCCAGCAGCGCAGACAGTGAGCGCAGAGCTGCTTCGCTCATGCCGAAAGCCCGCGTCCAAAGCCGAAGCAGCCAATAGTAGAGTGGCGGGTGAATGTCATTTGCCGCGTCGCGCGCGATTTCAGTCAGGGAGCGTGTGGCCAACGCGGCGCTGTTGCCTTCATCCGCCCACAGGCTCTGTGTGCCAAGGTCATAGAAACGCAGCCCCGCGGCGATGACCGTGATCAGCAGCAGCAGGATCAGCACCAGGCCAATGTCGCGCGATGCACTCTTCATGGCAACCGGCTTTCCTGGGGAATGCGCGCCGCCAGCGGCTGCCACGGCCAGCGCACCGGCAGGATGTCCCGCACCCACGCGAAACGTCCCCGGCTCACTGTGATGGCTGCCAGGCCGGCACGGGCATCCACGGCCTCGATGGTGACGTGGTGTGCGCCGTCTTTCAGGCCGCGCGCTACGGTCGCCGGATTAGTTGCCGCAGTGGGCACCAGGACCGGCGCACTGCCGTCCACGCTGACCCGCAGGCTGCCGGTGCAAGGGGGCGCCGAACAGCCAGGCAGCACAGCCAGCCGGACGCCTTCAAACGTGAACGATAAACTTGCCCCCGCTTCAGCCGCCTCCCACGCCTGGCCGAACGGCAATTCGGCGGCCGGAACCGCCTGCCAAATTCCCGACGTCGCGATGCCCCAGCCCACAGGCTCGTGCGTGCCGGGATGGAGCGCGGGCTGCGCGCTGGTCATGTACGTTTTGAGGCCCGTGTAGACGGGCTGCAGGGTGAAATCGGGGTCGGCCAGGCGGAAATACGCTTCCGGCTTGGCTTCCCGGAACCAATCATCGGTGGCGCGTTTGAAGTACCAGGTGTTGATCACGCCGGCCCACGGCCACTCCGCCTGCGCCCGTTCGTAAGCCGCCACAGCGTAGCGCGCTTGCTGGTCGAGGCTGACCTGGCCGAAGCGCTTGTCGGCCACCTCATCCGGCACCGCGTTCCAGGCCATTTCGCTGATCCAGATGGGCTTGGACGCGTCGCCGTTGGCAACCATCAGATCGCGCACGTACTGCGGCCGGCCGTAGTTCATCACCCGCGGCTGCATGCGCCGGTCGGTGGGACCGGACCACAGGCCATATGCCTGCATCGCCATAATATCGAAATAGGGCGCCGCGCCTGCGTCGTACATGCGTTGGAGGAAGATCAGATCGTTGAGCGCGTTATTGGGCGGCGGCGCGGCCGGTTGGAGCGCAATGGTGCTGGCCAGCGCGCCGGCGATGATCACCACGTCCGGGTCTGCCTCTCTTGCGCGCGTTGCGCCGATCTTGAGAAGTCGCGTGTAGTCCTCCGGGCTGATGGCATAGCTGCCCCATTCCGGGTAGATGTTCGGCTCGTTCCAGAGCTGGTAATAGCGGATGCGGCCGCGGTATCGCGCCACCAGGGTGTAGACAAAATCGCCGAAATCCTCGTAGTTATCGGGCGGCGCAAAGGTGCCCACTTCATCGCCGGCCGCGCGGCTCCACGAGGGCGGCGTGCTGACCCGGACGATCAGCTCCATGCCGTACTTATCGGCCAGGTCGACGATCTGATCGTATTTATCCCAGGCGGATTTTGCCGGCGGATTGCGGCGATCTTCGAAGTCGCCTTTGCCGTGGATCTCGATATCTTGCCAGGGGAATTCCTGCCGCAGCCAGTGGAACCCTGCTTCGGCTGCCAGCCTGATCGTCAGCTCGCGCTTCTCCGGCTCGACCTCTTCGTTTAAGAAGACGTTGACGCCGAACGGATTGACGTTGGTGTGCCGCACCGCGGCATCCGGCGCCAGGTTCAGGCGCGGCCGCAGCAGATCCGCGCTGAGATCGGTGAGCCCTTTGAGCTGAGAAAAGAGGCGTTCCTCGCCGGTGAGGTTGAAGAGGAGGGCGCGAAACGGGGTCCAGGCAAAGAAGACGGCCGCGATGAAGACAGCCGCCAGTATTAGCGCGACCAACCATGAAAGACGTCGCCGGTGGAAAGAACGAGTCATCCTATTGCAGATATATCAGCATCCTGAGCGGGTTAACGACTCAACCTCAGGCACGGCGAGTCACCAGCCGAAGGATGCGGCCCGCTTGCCAGTCGGCTGACCTTGTCGTGGGGCCACCTGCTTCGACTGCACTCCGCTACCACAAGGAAATGCGTACCTTGAGCCGCCCCGTCGCTCCGTTCCGCTCAGCATGCTTTCCTTTAGCACATGGATAGCACCCTGAGCGGAGCACGGCGCACGCGCTCCACTCCCCTGCGCTATCCACGCTCTGCGCCGTGCGAAGTCGAAGGGTGCGGCTCTGGGTCAGCAGTCATTCGTCGCTGCTCTTGACTGCCGTTTCCTTGCCTCTCGCGTTTTTCGCTCCAGCTTCACAATCTCGTGCAGCCCGTCCCAGTCACCACGAATCAGCGCTTCCTTCTTCGCGCGCGACCAACCCTTGATCTGGCGCTCAGTCATGAACGCTTCATGCTCTGAGGGGAAGTCTTGCGACCAAACTAACTCGACTGGTAAACGTTTGCTGGTGTAGCCGCCGAAGAATCCGGTTTTGTGCTCTTCGAGTCGATATTCCAGGTCAGAAGTCGAGCCGACATAGTAGGAGCCGTCCGAGCATCTAAGCATGTAGACGCAATGCATTGGCGCGCTCCTAGGTGCCACCGCATCCTTCGACTGCACTCCGCTCGCGCAGTGGAAGTACGGCACTCGCGCTGCAGACCCGCTCCGTTCCGCTCAGGATGCTCGCTTTTCCCCTACCGGCAGCACCCTGAGCGGAGCACGGCGCATGAGTTCCGCAGTATTCCGTCATCCACGCCCTGCGCCGTGCGGAGTCGAAGGGGCCGCCCTGTCCACTGCCGCATCCTTCGACTGCACTCCGCTGCCGCAGTGGAATTTCGAGCATTGAGCTGCCCCGCCGCTCCGTTCCGCTCAGGATGCTTCCAGTTACCCGTGTAATCTATTGTTGTGTGTTTCGGAAAACAATGTTAGTCCATTGGCCCTGTTGGCACTTGTCAGTGATTGTCACAGAGAATACATCCGACTTCGGCGCTGGAGGGGAGCCTCCCTCCAAAGTCAAACCAGCTCCGGGGACGTTGGCAGGGCATTCCACGACATAGATTTTAATCGGTCCGTTGCATGCTTCGCTGCCGCATGGCGCAAAGCTCCAATTTCCATCTCCTGCCCCACCACCACCGGAGAATTTGATTGTACGAGGGCCGTAGTAATCCAGGTAAATGCAAACCCCATTCTGCGGGGAGCCGTTCTTGTACTGAACCTGACCGTCGAAGTGAACGACGCCGCACTGTGGTGCTCCCTGCGCCGATCCAGATACATAACTCCAGGGATACTGTGCGACAGGTACGGCGGTTGGCTGCGCTGGCGGTGAGGTCGGCTGTGGTCGCGCCGTCGGCCGCGCGGTAGGCGGGGCCGGGATGTTCTGCGCCACCTGCACGGTGTTCATATCACCGCTGACGGTTACCAGGCTGCTCTTCACCCAGCCCTGCCGGCCATCGAACTGGAACTCGAGCCAGTCACCAGCCGGATTCTTGCCGGTGATCTCGAATGTTTGCCCCGCAGAGAGGCTGCCAATGGTCGTATAGTTGGTGCCCGGCCCCGAACGCACGTTCACGGCCTGGTTGGCAGTCAGGCGCGCCGTCGGGTTAGGGGTTTCGGTGGGCGTGGCTTCGGGCGTGGCCGTGAATTCCGGCTCCGGTGTGGCGGTCGGCGGTTCGGGCGTGGCGGTCGCAAAGACGACCGGCGTTGGCGTCCAGTCCGGCGTCGCTGTAAAGGTTGGCTTTGGGGTTTTGGTAGGCGGTACGGGGGTGGCCTGCGGGCCGAGGTCGGCGCAGCCCGCCACCAGGATCGCAGCCAGGGCCAAAACGGTGAACAAAAGCATCTTGCGTTGCATGAAACGTACACCTCTCGATTGATCGTGGGGACAAAAACACCCGGTACTGTGTCGGTCGATGGCGCTTGACGCGTACGATGTCCCCGCCGTGAGCCTGCGAATTATAGCACAGACCGGGAGTCCTGCCCAAGTCAGAGTACCTACCCTGGGACGTTCAGAGGCGACATCTGGTTCCCCAGGTTCACTGGCAGCGCTTGATGCCTTCCAGTGCGGGCTGAGATTCGGGATTCAGCTCCAACGCTCGATTGAACCACTTCACGCCGTTCTCGCAGTCTTCCAGGTACGTATAGGCCAGGCCGAGCTGGTAGAAGTACTCCTCGTTTTCCAGGCCCAGGTCGAAGGCTTTGGTGAAATACTCGATGGCCGATTCCCAGTTGAGCAAAGTATAGTAGACTCGCCCCAGGTGGGCGTAGGCCAGTGCGTATTCCGGGTCGATCTCGATGGCTTTGCGCAGGGTCGAAATCGCCCGGTCCGGGTCGCCGTTAAGCGCGCTGGCGTGCCCCAGGGAATCATAGCCGGTCGGCGTATCCGGATTGGCCTGCACCGCCAGCGTGAACTGCTCGATTGCTGCTTCGTAGTCCTGCAGGGCCATGTGAATCACACCAGCGCTGATGTAGATGTAGCCCTGTGTGGGGTCGAGCTGCGCAGCGCGCGCGTAGGCCTCCAAAGCTTCCTCGTAACGTCCCTGCATCGAGAGCACGTAGCCCAGCTCGCGAATCACAAACGCGCTGTTCGGGTTCAGCTCTTCCGCCTGGCGGGCTTCTTCCAACGCGCGTGACCAGTTGTTGCGATCGGCGTAGACCTCACCCAGCACGGCGTGCGCCTCGGCCGAAAGGGGGTCTGCATCCGTGGCGCGCAGCGCGGCTTTGATGGCTTCGTCGTAATCTCCGGCCCAGTCCAGGGCCATCGCCAGGATTGCCAGATTCCAGGAGCTCTCTTTCAATGCTGCGGCCTTCCGCGCCGGTTCCACGGCCCGGTCCGGGTGGCCGCGCAGGATCCAAAGCCAGGCCAGGCGGTTGTACGCTTCGTCGTTGTCAGGTTCTAGCTCGATCACGCGCGTGTAGTTTTCGGCCGCCGTGGTCAAAAGCCCTGCCCGATAGGCATCCTCAGCCTCGGCCAGGTAACTCACCGCGGTGCGGGTGGGGGTGGCCGTGGGCTGCAGGGGGTTGAAGGGATTCTCGAAGAAGCGCGTGCGGGTCGCCAGGAAATAGCCCCCCGGCAAGACCACGAGAAGGATCAAGAAGATGATCGGCCAGGGAGACTGTCGTCGCCGTCCCCGATAGCGCCGGTCGATTTGCATGCGAAGTATCCCTACGATTTTTGCTGGCGGAGCCGATCCTATGCCGCGGCCTTCTGAGACCGCACGTCGGCGAGAGTCGTCACAATGGCTTCGTGTATGCCGGGTTGGCCGTTGCTGGCGATCAATGTATGGCTGTCCAGCCGATAGGGCCCGCCATCATGTTCGGTGAGTTGGCCTCCGGCTTCGGTCAGCAATACCCAACCGGCTGCGACATCCCACGGCTTCAGATCGGTTTCCCAGTAGCCCTCCAGGTGGCCGGCGGCAATCCACGCCAGCGCGAGGGCCGCCGTCCCCAAGCGCCGCACCGACTGCGAATTGGCGTCCAGGGTCCAGAACTCGGCGCGGTTGTGGCCATGCTCTTTGGTCCGGCCAGCCACGAAACCCGTCGCGAGCAGCGCCCGCCTCAAATCTGACACGTTGGAAACGGACAAACGCCGGTCGATGCCGCGCTCGCGCAGCCACGCGCCGCCGCCCTTTTCGGCCCAGTAAGTATGCCCGCTCGAGGGGTCATGGGTGACCCCCAACACCGGCACACCGTCGTGCGCCAGGGCCAGGTTGACGGCGAAGAGGGGCAGGCCGTGGGCAAAGTTGTTGGTGCCATCCACCGGATCCACCAGCCACAACCACTCGTCTGCGGGCAGTCCGCCGTTGGCGCTTTCCTCGGCGTAGATGGCATGCGATGGCAGTACGGCGCGCAGCGCAGCTACGATCAAGCGCTCCGAAGCCAAATCGGCCTCAGTAACGATATCGAAATGTCCTCGCTTGGTGCGCGTCCGGCTGCTGTCCAAGCCGCGTTCCAGAAATTCGCACAGCAGGGCGCCGGCCCGGCAGGCCAGATCGATGGCGAATTCGCGGGTTGTGTGGTCCAAAGATGCTCCTACGTGTTGCGTGTTGCGTGTTGCGTGTTGCGTACTGCGTATTGCGTATTGCGTACTCCATATTGTGTGTGGCAAAGTCCGATTGTCAAGGATACGAGATGCAATAAGCGGTACGTGGTACGCAGTAATCGGCGCACAGTTTACTCAGCGGCGTTCATCTTCTTGCGCAATCCCACCCTGATCAGGTTAGTGCGTCCCTGTTTCAAATAGTCGTGGCCCATCAACTTCAGCATACTGGCTACCAGCCGCCGGCGAGAGCTGTCAGCGCGCGGGCAGCCCGGCGGCGGCGGTGGATAATCGCCGGCTCGGGCGAAGCGGGCCAGCTCACTCTCCGGCACATAGATCAACGGTCGAATCAGTCGAAAGCGGCCATCGAAATAGTCGGCGACCGGCGCCAACGTATGGACGCTGCCACTGTACAGGAAGTTCAGCAGCGTGGTCTGGGCAACGTCATCGGCGTGATGGGCGTACGCTACCACGTTGCAGCCCAATGCCTCGGCCGCCACGAAGATCGCTTTGCGCCGGAGCCATGTGCAGCGTTGGCAATCCAACGGCAGCACTTCAGCGCCCGTCAGCTCCGGCGTCACGATCCGGTAGGCCAGTCCGCGTGCTTCCAGCCAGGTTTCCAACGGCTCATGCGTGGCCGTGATCCCGGTCGCATCGCCGCGCACGTGCACAGCGGCCAGTTCGAAGCGCTCCGGCGCTATGCGCTGCAACCGTTGCAGCAGATCCAGCAACGCCAGGCTGTCCTTGCCGCCCGACACCGCCACGGCCACCCGGTCGCCGTCGCGCAGCATGGCAAACTCACGGATGGCCCGGCGCGCGTCCCGCAGCAGGAAGTGCGCCAGGTGGGCGGGTTCAGGGCGCAGCGCCATGTTCCTTCGCCGCCTCTCGGAGCCGCCGCACGACTTTCATGGGTACGTAGAGGCCTCCCAGGTCCGGCTGGCCGGTCCGCGGGCCGTGGTAATCGGTGCCGCCGGTGACCAGCAGGCCGTAGCGCCGGGCGATGCCCAGCAGATATTCGGTCGTGATCGCATCATAGTTGGGGTAATAGGCTTCAAGCCCCACCAGGCCCGCGTTGATCATCTGCGGCAGCATCTCGTCGAGATCGATTGCCGATTTGATGGTTCCGTATCTGTCGAAGAACACCGGGTGCGCCAACACCGGCAATCCCCCGGCGCGCCGGATCAACGCACACGCTTCGACGGGTGAGAATTTCATCCGTTCGACATAGGCGGGGCTGTTACGGCCGATGAAGCGCTCGAACGCGTCCTGGTAGCCGTGCGCATAGCCCGCTTCCACCAATGCCTGCGCGACATGGGGGCGTCCCACCGATCCTTCGCCCGCGATCTCCAGGATGCGCTCAAACCGCACCGGCGCGCCCATCTCCGCCAGCACCGCAGCCATCTTGCGCGCTCGCCCCACGCGACCTTCCCGGATACGCGTAAGTTGGTCTTGCAGCTCGCCGTGGCCGGGGTCGACGAAGTAGCCCAGGATGTGAACTTCAGCGTGGGGCACATCGGTGTTGATTTCTACGCCCGGGATGACTTCAACGCCGCCGGCCTGGCCCGCCGCCTGTGCCTCGGGTACGCCGGCCGTGCTGTCGTGATCGGTGATCGCGATCACCTTGAGAGCCAGGCGCGCGGCCCGGCTGACAACCTGAGCCGGGGTCAGGCTGCCATCGGAGGCGGTGGTGTGAATGTGTAAATCGACTTGGTTCATGCGAAAGATACGAGTCCGGCTTCTGCCAACAGCTTGAAATAGGCCAACGGAACATCATCTGGCTCGCCGCCGATCTCCAGAGCGGCCAGGTCGGCGATCTCGGCGATTGAATGACGACCGTCGGCCCAGTACTGCCAGATCGCGTCCTGGTCGTGCAGCGCGGCGCCTGCGCGGATCGTTAGCGCTTGCAGTGCGGGCAGCAGGTCGGGCCGGTCGGCCTGCAGCGCCAACGTCACATCTATGGGGCCTGGCTGCGGCCGGGTTGGAATCAGGCTCTGCGCTTCAGCGCGCCACGAGGCCTCGTCGGGCAAGGGGGCGGCCGGGAGGACGTCCGCAAGCTGCGCCTGCGCCCAGGCCAGTTCGCTCTCATCAATCGCGGCGATGCGCGCCTGCAGTGCAGGCAGCTCGGCGCCGATGCTGGCGTCGATACGCGCCAGATCACTCAGCGCCGCGGCCATGCGTTCGCCGCGAAGGGTGTTTTCGCGGCGGTAACGTGTCCAGGCGCGGCCTGCGGCGGCCGCATCTCCCGCGCCCCGCACAGCCCCCACCGCGGCCACAGCGCGCCGGCTGGCAGCGGTTGCGTGCCGCCCGACCATAAGGTGTCCCAGCCACGCGGCCTCGGCCGCGCCTGCGGTGGCCAGCCAGCAGGCATACGTCGCAGCCAGTGCGCCGCTGCGAGCCAGGCTGTCGGGGCTAACCCTGTCCGGCGTGTCGGCCGAGGTGTGATAGAACGTATCGGGCCACTGGATGATGATCGGGGTGGGGATGCCCACCGATGGATCGCACAAGATGTAGTGATCCGATCCCGCGCTGAACGGCGTCTCACGATGGCGTTGGCCGTCCAGGAACGGTTCGCGCAGCCAGCTCAACAGATGATCGGCGAAAGAAGCGCCGGCCAGGGGCAGCGATCCAAGCTCCCAGACGCTGCCGGTCTGGCACTGGTCCGCGCCCACCATGTCCAGGTTCAGCCCCGCCAGCCAGCGTCCCGATTTGACCTCTGCCTCATGCTCCGCCAACCAGGCGAATGTTCCGGTCATCTCGGGCGGCCACAGGCAGCGGATGCCGCGTTGGGGCTGCTTCAGCAGGCCGTCTTTGATCAGCCGGGCCAATGTGGCCGCCACTTCGATCAGCGCTGCTGCTCCGGAACCGTTATCATGCGCGCCCGGCTGCGGGTGACACAGGTGGCTGACGAGCAGAATCTCGCCCGCGGCCGGATCGCTGCCGGGGATGAAGGCATCCACCACCTCGAAGCAGCCGGGGTAGAAGCGGCTGTCGATGTTTGCCCGGACGCGTACGGCCTCGCCTTTGGCCAGCCTGGCGCGCAGGGCGCGACCCTGGCGGGGCGCGAGCACGAAACCCCAGGCATCGGGAACCGCAGAGCCGCCCCACCAGTATGAGGTGTACTGCCGCGCATCGGGCAGATCGAACTCCGAGCGGCCGCCGGCCTTCATGCCATCGCACAGAACGCCCGCCGCACCGAGCTGGCTCACTGCCACCGCGGCGACGCTGCTTGGGCGCTGATCGCTCAACACCACCTTGCCGTTGACGTCCAGCCCCGCGTAATCAGCGGCCTCCAAGCCGCCCTTGCCACCCGGCAGCACCACCTCGAACTCGCCTGCCGCCGTGATGCTGCGTTGAACCAGGCTGGTGGGGATGGCTGCGAAGTCGCAGAGCAGCTCCGCGGCCGCGCCCCGGTCGTCCAGCAGGTGGAGTGTGGCAGCGTCACAGGCCCACTCCAGGAAGCTGGGTGTGGTCCAGAAGCGCGCCACCCCATCGGCCGGATAGGTGTGGATGTCAACCTCGACGTTCGCTGCCTGCAACTGCTCGGCAACGTAGCGGGCGGCCGCGCGATAGCCAGGGCTGGCCTGGATGCGATGGTGGCCGCTCAGTGCAACGACATGGCGATGGGCCATCTCGCCACGATAGGCGCGGCGGATAAGATCAGCGGTAGGATCAGACATGGTGCGCGTCCGGTTTCAGGTTTAAAAACCAGGTCTCTGCCAGAAACCTGACTTCTGAACTCACTATAGCATAAAGCCGGATATCTGGAAAATGCTCGTTGAGGATCAGTTTGCACTCCGCGGTAGTTCGGTTCATAATAGAGATCCATGAATCGACATCCATCGCAACGTTTATCTGGCCGTCACACGGACAACTCTCGCAGACTGCTCCTGTTCGCACTCGTGCTGGGGTTGTTGGCGTTGTTGGCCATCTATCTCCTCAGTCGGCCGGCCGCGCCCGTAACTGAGCCGGTCGCGACCGAGTCGTCCCCAAGCGCGGGTAGCTTTCAGGCCGGTGAGATCGCGGCGACGCCCGACTCGACATCTGGCGGTCTTGAGGCTGGGATTACGGCTGCCGAAACGCCCGATGGACGAGCCGATGTAACCGTGACCCCACGGCCGACGCGCACCCGGAACGCATTACCGTCACCAACCAGGCGGATGCAGGCTACGGCAACCCCCGATGATGGCCTGCCCACGATTGCGTTCGATAACCTGCCGCGCCAGGCGCGGGACACGATCCGCCTCATCGACAACGGCGGCCCGTTCCCTTATCGGCAGGATGGCGCGGTGTTTCAGAATCGCGAGCGCCTGCTGCCGAGCCGATCAAGCGGCTATTATCACGAGTACACCGTGATCACGCCCGGCGAGTCGGACCGCGGCGCCCGGCGCATCATTGCTGGCGCGGGCGGCGAGCTGTACTACACCGCGGATCATTACGATAGTTTCAAGCGAGTGGTGCGATGACCCAGACCCTGGAAGCGCTGCTGGCCGGCGAGCCCTTGCCTGCCTTGTATCGGTGCAGCACCCGGAAGCGAGCTACGGCCATCATCCGCCTTGCCGAACGGCAAGGATGGCACGCTATCTGGCTGGACGGCCGCGGGATCAATGATAAGGCGACATTCCTCAGCCGGGCGGCTGCTGCGCTGCGATTTCCCTCCTATTTCGGCCATAATTGGGACGCATTTGAGGAGTGCCTCACCGATAGGTTATGGGAATCCGAGACGCCCACCTTGCTGCTGTTCGACCATGCGGCGCGCTTCGCGGCCGCCGCGCCGGAGGACTTCGTGACGGCGTTGGGAATCCTGGCGGGTGTCGCGGCCAACCGGCAGGATGGACTCGCGCGGCTGGCTGTGCTGGTGCGAGGCGCCGGCCGCGCGACCACGCATCTGCCTGCATTGGGGCTTTAGGGGCCGTACCGGTGTATCGACGGATCTTTCCCATGTTGTTGATGGTTTTTGCGCTCACGGCCTGCGCCGCGGCGATGACATCCCCTGAGGTCACCCCGCCGCGCAGGGAGGCCGCCCAAATGGAGGCCACACCGCTGGCGTCAGCTCCCTCTTCGGCAGTTGCCACGGCAACGCCCTTTCCGACAGCGGCACAGACCGCCACAATCACGCCTTCTGCCACGGCCGCGCCAACCCAGACGGCCACGCCGGCCCTGACGCCAACCGAGCGCCCGTCGGCCACGCCGAGCGCCACAGCGAGCCTGCCGCCAGCCTCCGCATCGCCGATCGCCACGACCACGCGCTCAGTGCCGGCGTCGCCGCCTACGCCCTCTGCCACAACGAGCTATCGTGTGACTCAGATCACCCTGGCTACCTATCCCTATGCCGCTTTCCAGGGGTCTGCGGTTGATGCCGAGCGCAACAACTACCCGGCGCCGGTGCTCGATCGCGCGGCCTATGACGCAGCCAACCCCCAACCCGCACCGAAGTCCTATCGCCTGCTGATTCTGGAAAACCGTTATCTGCGGTTGAGCATCCTGCCCGATTTGGGTGGCCGCATCTACGAGTGCGTGTTTAAGCCGACGGGCAACAATGAGTTCTACAAAAATCCGGTGGTGAAGCCGACTCATTGGGGGCCGCCGAGTCCACCCTACCCCGCCGGCGTGAATTGGTGGCTGGCAGCCGGCGGCATGGAGTTCGGTTTTCCGGTCGAGGAGCATGGATACGAGTGGAGCACCGCGTGGGGCTTCGACCATGTGACCCAATCCAACGGCGGAGTCATGGTGACGGTCTTCACCCGGGGTGGGCCGCAGAATGCCTATGCGGTGGTCGACATCATCTTGCCGCCTGACACGGCCTATTTCGTGATGCAGCCCCACATCATCAACCCTACGGCCGCGGCGTTTCGGTTCAAGTGGTGGGCCAATGCCATGTTGGCTCCCGGTGCAGCGAACAAGCCGGGACCAGATCTGCGGTTCATCTTTCCAACGGCCCAGGTGACGGTGCACAGCACCGGCGATCCCAGCCTGCCTGGCGCGGGCCAGCCGATGCCCTGGCCGGTGGTCAACGGCCGTGACCTGAGCCGTTTGGGCAACTGGGGACAGTGGCTCGGCGTGTTCCAACGCCCGGCGGCACAGGGAGACTTCGTGGGCGCCTATGATCCGGCCGCCGATGAGGGAATGCTGCGCATCTACCCCTCCGCGGTGGCGCGCGGCGCCAAGCTGTTTGCGATGGGCTGGAGCAGTGCAATCGACGCGAACAACTGGACCGATGATGGCTCCGGTTACGTGGAATTGCACGGCGGCCTGACTGCAACCTTCGATGATTGGTATGAGTTGGCCCCGGGCGGTGAGGTGACCTGGAGCGAGACGTGGTATCCGGTGGCGGGGATCGGCGGCGTGACCTTTGCCGACGATGCGGCCGCCCTGGCCCTGCTGCCGGCGGACGGCCGGCTGAAAGTGGGGCTGTTCCCCACGACGGCGCTGCACGGCCGGCTGACCGTCTTGTTGCCTGGGATGGCGCCTGTGGTCAGTGAGGTCGCGATCAGCCCGGCCCAGCCCTGGATGCAAGCGGTCGCGCTTGAGGCGGGTGTGCCGGCCCAAGGCCAGGTGGCCGTGACGTTAGCCGACGCGCAGGGCCGCGTGCTGTTCGAGTGGCAGGGCCAGGTTACCCTGCGTTAGCGCCTTGCCCCCCTGTTTCTTTGACGGAGTCCGTTCCTTCTGTTATACTCGGAATCGTTCGGGGCGTAGCGCAGCCCGGCAGCGCGCTTGATTTGGGTTCAAGAGGTCCGGAGTTCAAATCTCCGCGCCCCGACACGCGGGTGTAGCTCAGTGGTAGAGCGCCTGCCTTCCAAGCAGGATGTCGCGGGTCCGAATCCCGTCGCCCGCTCTGTATGGGCCCCTAGCTCAGCGGTTAGAGCGGCCGGCTCGTGACGGATTCGTCCGTCAAGGGCTGCCCGGTGGGTAACCATCGGGTGATTACCTGCCAAACTCGGGGAAGCCTACGCCATTCGGCATGGTAATCCCGAGCCAAGCCCCCTTCATCGGGGGAAGGTGTAGAGACTAGACGGCAGGCACTCAACGGGGGAGCGCTTCTTTATGCAACCTCACAGGGTGAAGGGATAGTCCAGCCCACAAACTCGCCTCCGGTGCGCCGGGGTCAACGGGGCGGCGAAAGCCGTAGTGGGATGCATAACCGGTTGGTCCTGGGTTCGAATCCCGGGGGGCCCATATGGTGCGTGTTGCGTGCTCCGTGAGCTAATTGCGGGGCACGCTGCATTTTGTGGGACGCGATATTCTGGCAGGAGTGCGATGGTATGATCATCGAAGAAGCAACCCAAGTCACTGCGGAGCTGGTCGACGCGTTTGCGCGGCTGGTGCCGCAGCTTTCTTCTTCGAACCCGGCGCCAACGTGGCAGCAGGTGGCTGAGATGGTGGAGTCGCCGGCGACGGTGGTGTTAGTGGCGCGGGACGAGGGACGAGGCAACGAGATCGTCGGCAGCCTGACGTTGGCGCTGTTCCGCATTCCCACCGGCCTGCGTGCGTGGATCGAGGATGTGGTAGTGGACGAGACTGCACGCGGGCAAGGACTCGGCGAGGCGCTGACGCGCGCTGCGCTTGACCGTGCACGCCAGATGGGCGCCAAGACGGTCGATCTGACCTCGCGTCCCTCGCGCGCGGCCGCCAACCGGCTCTATCAGCGCGTCGGGTTTGAGCTGCGGACGACGAATGTGTATCGGTATCAACTGGACTGAGTTTGAGGAGTTCTGATCATTGATGAAGAGTAAAGTCGCGATTTTGCGAACAACCCCCCGCACCGTGTTGGCGGATTATCACCGGCTGCTGAACCTGGCGGGTTACCAGGATGTGATTGCCAGGGACGCCGACACGGCTTTGAAGGTGAATATCTCCTGGCATTTCTTCTATCCCGGCAGCTCCACCACGCCCTGGCAGCTCGAAGGCGTGATCCGCGCCCTGAAGGCCGACGGCTATGACCCGGCGCTGCTGCACGCGTGCCACAATCGCACGGTGGTAATCGACGCGCACCTGGGCGAACGCGAGAACAAGCAGCTCAACGTGGTCGAGGCGCACGG
>CAYYTK010000018.1:0-90010 GCA_964474695.1 uncultured Anaerolineales bacterium | reverse complement strand
AACCATTGCTGTCATTCTATCCATTTTCGCCCGATTTCCTAGTTGGAAGTCCTGGGGCGAAAATGGAAACTCAAATAGCGGTGTGTTGGCGAAGTTTGGACGCAAGCGGGCAGGGATGGAGGTGGTCGTTGGTGAAACGGTAGGGGCGACCGCGAGGGTCGCCCCTATAGGATGTTTGTTGTACTGGGTAGGGGCGGCCCTCGCGGCCGCCCCTACGGGTTGCTTACTGGTAGCCGAAGAACGCCGTCGTGAAACTGCCACCCGGCCGGATCACCACCGGCAGGTAGAACTCCGGCGTCGTCGGCGTCATGCTCGCCAGCGGCTCCTCATCCGTCAGCGGCGCCACCAGGTACGTGCCGCGCGGCACGCACATGTAGAAGTAGCCCGCCGAGTTCGTCGTCCGGCAGCGCGTGCTCAGATACGACACCGGCTCGGCGCAGGCCGTCACGCCCGCGATGCCGGCCTCGCCCGCATCCTGCACGCCGTCCGCGTTCACGTCGTTCCACACCCGGCCGCTGATCGCCCCGCGCGTGCTGCTGCAGACCAGGTTGTAGCCGAAGTCCGCATCCAGGTACGTCTGCATGTGCACGACCGTGATCGGCCCCAACGGGTTGCCCGCCGTCGTCAACGACAGCCCGGTCAGCTCCCCGTTCACGTCCGTCACCTGCACGAAGTACGCGCCGGGCAGGACGTTGCTGAACAGGTAGGCGCCATCGGCCGCAGTGGTGGTCGTCGCGATCACCGCACCCGGCGCACCGCCGCTCGAGGTCCACAGCGCCACCGTCACGTTCCCGATGCCGTATTCCCCGAGGTCAAAGATCCCGTTGCTGTTGGCATCGAAGAACACCAGGTCGCCGATGTTGGCTCGTGCCTTGTCGAGACCGAAGTTGACATTCTTGTCGGTCCCACCCAGGGTGAAGCACACCTTGGTCGGGCTGGTCGGCACATAGCCCGCCGGCACCAAGATCTCGATGCAGTAGTTGCCCGGATTCAGGATGCCGAAGTCGTACCAGCCGCTCGGCGCATTCGACCAGTAGTAGGCGATCTGTACGCCGTCGCGCGTCAGGATCACCGGCACACCCGCCTGGCCCGTTGTCTCGCCCGCGTTGCGCCAGCCGTCCACGTTCAGGTCGTCGAACACGTAGCCGTAGACCTGGCCGCCGGTCACCGTCACTGTTGCGGTGGCAGCCGCGGTCGCCGAGGCGCCGTTCGTGTTGTAGGCCGTCCAGGTGGCCACGTTGGTCGTCGTCGCGTTGATCACCGCCGAGATGGTCAGCCCTGCATCCACCGTGTTGACGCTCGCACCCGGCGCCAGCATGTAGTTCAAGCCGCTGAAGATCGTGCCAAGCTGATCATCCACCAGGTCGTGCAGGTTGAACGCCACATTGCCGTTGTTGGTCACCGTGTAGCAGTAGTAGACGGTGGTGCCGGCCAGGACAGTGATGTTATCGGTGGCCGCGCACACGCCCGCCTCCGTGCCCACGGTCTTGGCCAAGGTGATCGACGGCGCCGCCTCTTCCACAACCAGGGTCACCGGCACCGGCACCAGGGCGGTATGATTACCCGGCCCGGGGTCAGGATCGTTGCTGCGCACACAGAGCTGGCCGGTGTAAGTGCCGACGGCCAGGCCTGTCGAGTCGAAGGCGACGGTCAGCGGGGTGGTGGCCCCAGGGGCCGTCGTACCGGAAGTCGGGTTGACGCTCAGCCAGCCGTAGTCGGTCGGGATGCACAGGCCCAGCGTCTGCGTCGCACCCTCGAACTCTCCGGTCGGGCTGCTCGACGCCAGCGGGGTCACCGCTCCCGTCGCCAGGTTCACGGTGCCGTAGTGGTTGACGCCACTGCCGATATACAGCCAGATGTACAGGGTGCCGTCTTCGTTGTCGAAGTCCATCCCCTGTGCGAAGTTAGCCGCATAGCCCGTCGGACCCACCAGCGTCGCCGCACCGGTCGCCGTATCGATGGTGTAGATCGAGTCGGAGGTGATGTCATGCCCGTACATCGCACCGGCCGCATTGACCGCGATCGCGATCATAGTGGTCGTCCCGAACGACCCGACCAGCACCGGTGAGCAGGTCGCCGGGTCCAGCGTGTACAGGTTGGCCGCGGTAGACGCGTACATGACATCGGTTGTCGGATCGATCGCCATGCCGGTCCAGTTGGCCGCACCGCCGGCCGGCGGGCACGCCACGATCGGCGTGTATGCGCCGGTGTTCAGGTCGATCGTGCCCAACGTGTCGTTGGTGTCGTTCAGCGCATACAGCGTGGTCCCGGTGGAGTCGAAGTCCATGCCGTAGTACGCGTTCGTATTCGTGCCCATCACCGTCTGCCCGGGGAAGTTGTTCAGCGGGAAGCGCACAAAGTTGTCCGAGACGTAGCCGACATCCTGGGCGTAGCCGTTGCTGGTCGGCAACGACGGCGCAAACGCCGGCGCGACTTCCAGCCCGTCCGCGCAGAACTCAGCCCACCCCGCCGGCTCCCGGCCTGGGTAGTTCTCGAACGCGGCGCAGTCGGCCTTGGAGGTCACCGCTTCCGGCACGTTGAAGACCGGCTCCGGCGCAGCCACGATGCCGGGGAGCGTCTCCCGGTCCGGCTGCGTCTCCGCGATCTCCCAGATCAGCGGCGCGCCGCCGATATCGGTGATGTTCAGCGTCTGGTTGAGCACGATGTCGGGTGCCTGCGTGCTGCTCAGGCTCAACGGATCGACGTCGATGTGCGGGATCAGCACGTTAACGGTCGCCGAGTCGGTGGCCGTGGCGCTCTCCACCGGCGTCAACGAGATCGCGATCGCCTGCTCGTTCTGGATCACCGCCTGGTTATACGACACCTGCAGCGCCGTCGTGGCGTCCTTGTTGATGCCCACGGTGGCCGAGGCGCCGTTATTGTAGCTGGTGTTCCCGAAGTCCACGTCCGCATACTGGAACTTGAGCTCGTTGGTGCCCTCATACAGCAGCACCTCGTAGGTCGCCGCGCCGGTGTTGCTGTAATGCGGCCGGTTGTACCACTCGATGATCGCGACGCGGTTCGGCGCCGTGCCCTGAACCTCCCAGTAGACGTCGCCGGTGTCGCTGTCCATGTCATCCCAGAAGGGCAGGATCGCGAGCGCCGGCGTTGCCCGCGGCAGCGCACCGTTTGAAAGCGAGAGATCGCCCGCGGTGACGTTGAACAGGATGCCGCCGTTGTTGCCCACGCGCAGCGCGTTCGACGTCACGCCGAAGAAGGTGAAGTCGAACGGCAGGGTGATGTTCGCCTCTCCGTCATCGGTCAGGCCAAGGGCCGCACCGGTCGCGTTGATCGGGATGTAGCTGTAGGGCGCATTGATATCCGCCGCATACCCTGCCAGTGAGGTGAAGGCGGTCCAGGTCGCCACATTCGTGACCGTCGCCATCGGGGTGTCAGCCACGATGACTTCGGGGCTGCTTGCGCCCGGGGCCAACGTGTATGGGAAGTCGGCCAGCAGCGTCCCCAGCACGCTGTCCTCCAGGTCATGGAAGTTGAAGGTCACGCTGCCGGTGTTCGTCGCCTGATAGCAGTAGTAGACCTCCGTGCCCTGATCGACGGTGATGTCGTCCGCAGTAGCGCAGACGCCGGGCACGGTGCCCACCGTCTTGACCAGGCTGATCGACGCGGCAGGCGCCTCGGTGACATTCAGGGTCACCGGCACCACCACCAGCTCGGTGCCGTTGCCGGGACCGGCGTCAGGATCGTTGGAGGCCACGCACAGGTTGGCGGTGTACGCACCAACCGCCAGGCCGGTCGAGTCGAAGGTGACCTGCACCGCAGTCGAGCCGCCGGCCGCGGTGGTCCCGGCGGTCGGTGCCTCACTCAGCCACGGCACGTCGGCCGGATTGGTGCAGATCGTCTGCGGGGCTGCATATTCGATGAAGCGGCCGCTAACGCCGGTGATCTTGTTCTCGACCAGGGCGCCGCTGCGGTCAATCTCATGCACGCCGCTCCCAGTGGTCGTCAGGATCGTGCCGCCAGGCAGCTCGTACACCCCACGGTAGCCGCCCAACCCTGTCGGATCGTAACGGCCGACAAGCGTACCGTCCGCCGTCAGCTCAATGACGCCCTCGTTGGAGGACGGGCTGAAGTTGGCCACCAGCACGTTGCTGTTAGCGGCTTCAGCGATCTGCTCCGGGAAGGTGCTGATCGTTGCCAGGTTGGCGATATACGCGCCCGTCAGGTCGTAACGGTGGATGGCGCTGCTGCTGCTGCCCCCCGACAGCCAGTCGGCTGCCCGCCCATAGATATCGAAGGGAGAGTCCAGGCCGCCCGCCCCGTTGGCGATGAAGTTGCCCAAGTAGTTGCCCGCGGTGTCGAACTTCGCAACCGCATCGTTGTTGGTGGCATCGGAGTTGGTCACCAGCAGGTTGCCGCTGGCGTCCAGGCTGATGCCCCGGATGTTGTTGAGAATGGCGTTGTTCACACCGCCGGCGGGTGCAAAGACCCCCAGGTAGTTGCCGTCCAGGTCGAACTTGTGCACGACGTCGTTGATCTGATCCGAGACCAGGATGCTTTCGCCGTCAGCGCCGAGGATGGCATTGACCGCCGTGCCCATCACCGAGTTGGACGGGATGAAGTCGGCATCCACCACGTCACCGGTGGTTGGGTCGAGCGCCATCACGCGGTCGTTGGTCGAGTCCGGGACCAGCAGCACGCCGGTGGTGAACATCATGCGCACGGCATTGGCGTGCGCCGCTGGGTCGCGCTGCGGCAGCACGGCCGGGTGAGCCGTCTCGATGCCGGCGATCTCCGCTTGCAGGTCCACCGGTGCGTCGCCGATTGGCAACTGCACCGGGGCCGCGGCGGGCTCCTCGGCAATGCTCCAGATGAGGTCGCTGCCGCCGGTGTTGCCGACGGTCAGAGTCTGGCTCGTCGTTGTATTGACCGACTGGGTGCTGGTCAAGCTCAACGGATCAACGTTGATGTTGGGATCCTGGGGCGGCTCCTCGACGGTCAGGGTCACCGGCACGACCACCAGCTCAGTGCCGTTGCCGGGACCGGCGTCAGGGTCGTCGGAGGTCACGCACAGGTTGGCGGTGTACACACCGACCGCCAGGCCGGTCGAGTCGAAGCTGACGGTCACAGGTGTGACGCCGCCGGCCGCGGTGGTGCCGCTAACCGGAACTTCGCTCAGCCATGACACGTCGGAGGGATTAGTGCACTCCGCTGAGACACCGCCACCCTGGATGGCGAACGGCAGGTCTTGCGCCGCCCCTGAGCCGCCATCGACCACAGCGTTCCACGTTGCGGACGATGCGACGTATTGCAGGGCATTCGCGCCGGGCTTGCCGGTCTGGCCCAAGAGCGTCACGGGTGGGACCCAGGGACCGGAGCTCAGCGTGCCGCCGATCTGCCAGTCCGCCCAGTACGTGCCCGCCGGCAGGTAGGTGTTGACGGTCACTACGTTGGACATGATCGGCCGATCGGTGTTGGTAAGCGCAGTGTCCAACACCCGATAGATGTTGGACCAGCCGGTGTTCGCCAGCCGGTTCGTCGTCGTGTCGCCGAAGACGATGTTGCTGCCGGCCGCCCCAGGCACACCGTCCCAGATGCGCAGGTTGACGTTGTTGATGGTCGACGCTGTGGTCGAGCCGGTCTGGTAGGCGAAGACAGTGATCGTGTCGATCTGCCAGCCGCCCGCCGGCACGGTGAAGTCGTCGGCCATGCGGTAGCCGCCGGACAAGGAGCCGTTGGAACCGTAGAGGGTGTTGCCCAGGGCCGTCTGCACCGCACTGGCATCCGCACCGCCGGCGCCGCCGCCCGGATGGGTGACCAGCGGACCGTTGTCGTACAGCACGGCCGTGGGCCAGCGCCACGCCGAGGGCGCCACTGGCGCCCCGCCTTCAGGCGCGGCCGCCGCAGCGTTGGCTTCCTCACTCGCCTGGCTCGGATCAGCGTTGGGGTCCGGCGCGACCGCTTCCGGCGCGGTGGCTGTCGGCTCCTCGACGATGGTCCAGGTCAGGTCCGCCGTGCCCGTGTTGCCCACATTCAGCGTCTGCTGAGTCGTGGTGTTCGTCGGCTGCGTCGCCGCCAGGCTCAACGGATCTACGTTGATGTTCGGCTCGGCCGTTGCCACCGTCACCGTAGCACTGGCCGTAGCCTGCGCCGACGGGCCCTGCGGCTCGTAGGCGGTCCAGGTGGCGGTGTTGGTCGTCGTAGCGTTCGCCACGTAGGGAATGCTCAGCCCGGCCGCAACGGTGTTGACGCTCGCACCCGGAACCAGGGCATAGTTGAAGCCGCTGAAGATCGTGCCCAACACGTCGTCGTTCAGCGTGTGCAGGTTGAGGGGCACGTTGCCGGTGTTGGTCACCGTGTAGCAGTAGTACACCGTCGTCCCGGGCGCTACGGTGATGTTGCTGGTGGCTGCACAGACGCCCGCTGTAGTGCCCACGGTCTTCACCAGGCTGATGGCCGCGTATGACCCTGAGGGCTCGCAGCTCTGGACCATCACGTCGTCCACGTCCCAGCCGACGTCGCTGACCGAGGTGTCGGAGCCAAGGCGGTAGCGGAACTGCACCGTCTGGCCGGCATAGGCGCTGAGGTTGGCGATAGTGTTGAAGTAGGCGCTCGCGCCGCACCAGCCCTGCAGCCCGCCGAGCGGGTTGCTGTAGGAGCCGGAGATCGCGCCGGTGTATGGCCCGACCAACAGGTCCGCATTGGAGACCTGCGTCCAGGTCGCGCCGGCATCGACGGAAACCTCCAGGATGCCGCCGTCGAAACAGCCGCTGGAGCTGCTCTCCAAGTTGGGCACATGCCAGAACTTCAAGACCACCGGATCCTGACCGGTGGGCAGCGTCACGGCGGGTGAGACCAGCCGCTGGTCGGAGACCGCCGACGGATCCAGGCCGCGGTAGTGGCTGGCGCCGCTGTGCGGGTTGGTCGTGAGAATCGCCCAGGTGTTCGTGCCCACGCCGGCCGGGGTGGTCCAACCGCTGGCGCCCGCCTCGAAGCCGTAGGTGTAGAGCACGTTTGGCACTGTGCCGGGACCGCAGTCCCCGGGCGCAGCCACCGTGGTGAAGCTGAAGACGCTGGAGTATGCCCCGACGCCGCAGGCATTGGCCGCCTGCACGCGCCAGTAGTGGGTCGTGCTGGTGTTCAGCGCCACGTTCGAGGTCCAGCTCGTGCCGGTGAGGCCGGACGCAGAGGCCACGATGTTGGCGAAACCGGCGTCGGTGGCCACCTCGATGCTATAAGTGGCGGCCTGCGCCACAGCAGACCACGTGAAGGTCGGCGTAGCAGGCACATTGGTCGCACCATTGGCCGGGGCCGTGAGCGTTGCTGCCGCCGGTGCAGCCGTGAAGAGGTTGAGGCCGACGTCAACCGACTTGCTGCCGGAAGTCGAGGCGCCCGACACGGTCAGGTTGTAGCTGCCTGCTGCGGCCGCGCCCGTATTGCCGATGGTCAGCGTGCTCGCGCCGGGCGGGGTCACCGGGTTGGGCGCGAAGCCGGCCGTGGTGCCGGCGGGGTTGCCGCTGACGCTGAGGACCACCGGGTCGGCGTAGCCGAGAATGCTGCCTACGGCGACGTTGTAGACCGCGTTGGCCGGCGCACAGACGTCCAGGCTGGACGGCGTGGCGGCCAGGGTGTAATCAGGGAACAGCGCGCAGTTCTGGCAGATCAGGGCGAAACCCTGGTCGGTGGGGTCGGCGTTGCCCAACACTGCGTCACCGGCGATGTTGACGGCGTCGATGACGATGGTGGCGCCGCCGGCCGGGTTCTGGACGTAGACGTTCTCCAGGTTGTTGAGGGCGTCGGCCGAGCCGCCGGTGACGCTCCAACCGCCACTGAAAACATTACCCTTGTAGGTGTTAGCGCCGTTGGTCACGGTCAGGTTCAGGTTGTTGACCAGGGCCGGGTTGGCGCCCACTGCGCCCGCCGCGTCTGCCCAGGCGAGGGTCACCTTAAGCGGCTTGGTTGGGTCCTGCACGCCCACTGAGATGGTCCACTGCTGGCCGCTCTCAGTGAAAATGTGTTCCTGATCCCAATACTCAACGAGGACGCTCGGCTGGATCATCTTGGTGATGTTGATGCGGCCCCAACCCTCGTTGAAGTTCGGGATATCGGCCGTGCCCATGTCCACAGCACTATTGACGAGCAATGCCTTGGCCATGGCCGGACTCGGGTTGGCGCCCGCATTGAACCCGCGCCACCACTGCGTGGCCAGAACCACCGCGCCCGAGGCGTGCGGCGAAGCCATGCTGGTGCCGGAGCAGAAGGCGTAGAGATTATTGGTGCCGGCGATCGCGGTGGAGCAATCGCCGCCCAGGTCGTTGCGTGTGGAGGCGATCTGCTCACCGGGCGTAGTGATGGTCGGCACGATGCGGCCGTCGACCGCAGGGCCGCGGCTGCTGAAGCTGGAGATCGAGTTGATGCTGCCAGCGCGATAGTTCAGGCTGGACGCAACGATGATCAGGTTCTTGGCTTCCTTCGGCGCGGTCAGGGTCTGCGCGCCCGGGCCGGAGTTGCCGGCCGAAAAAACTTCGATGAAGGGCTCGACGGCCGTCGTGTCGAAGTTGCCATCCAGCACCATCAGGTCATGGGTGCGCTCAGAGGCCTGATAGCCGTGAGCCGTACCCTCACCGGTGGTCCAGGAGTTGTTGCCGCCGACAGCACTCATCAGCACGGCGCGCTTGCTGTGCTCCTGCCAACCGCCGGCCGGAGGCCAGGCTGAGGCTGACAGCGAGTTCATGGCCACGATGTCGTAGGCGGGCGCCATGCCCAGGCCATACTTGAAGCCGTTGGCGTCGGCAAAGCCGCCCGCGGCGCTACCGCCGATGATCCCGGTGACATGGGTGCCGTGGCCGCCGCTGGCGCAGTCGCTGCCGGGCTGGCCGGCAAAAGAGCAGGCCCCCGGAAAGTCATAGCCGGCCACGATATGTGGGCCCAGATCGGGGTGATTGTAGTCCACGCCGGTGTCGATGGTGGCCCAGCGCACACCGGCGCCGTTGATGCCCAGGCCGGCCAAATGCGCCTCATATCCGGTGAAGGGCACACCCGAAACAGAGTAATTGCCGGCCAGAATCTGGTCCGACATCTCATCGTCAAGCACGGGCACGGGATGCGAGTAGCCCAACCAGACCACCGTGCCCAGGCGGGAGACCGCATCGAAGGCTGCGGCATCCAGCGCGACGATGGCCTCGTAGAAGGCCGTATCGGGTTGCGCCGGATGGGCCTGGATCACGTTGGCGCCCAAGACCTGCAACGCGTCCAGTGTACCTTCGATGTTGCCATCGTTGTAGAAAAGGACCGCGACGTTCTGCACGAGTCCTTCCCGGCCCACCAGGTCACTGTTGACTTTGTAGGCGGGCTGGAAGTCGCCGGTCCAACGCACGAACTCGAGGCTTGAAGCTGCGCTCAGAGCGCTCTGCTCGCCCCACACCAGATAGGTGTAGTCCGGGTAATACTGCAGGACCTGCAGGCCGGCTGCCTCCAGGCCTGCCAGCCACGCGTCCCGGGTCGGGCCAGAAAACTGCACCAACCGCAGGCCAACCTCCTGGCTGTCGACGCGTTGGGCGCCGCTCAGTTTCGGCTCGCTGCCAAGCAAGGGGTCAAAGACGAAGTTCGGGACGTGCACCTCGACGCCCTCTTGAGGCGACGGGGCGCTCACGACAGGGGTGGCGCCAACCGTGACGGTGGGGACAAGCAGGCCCGCCAACATAGCAACCACAACGAAAAGGTTGGGTAAATGGTGACTCATGCGGTGTCTCCTTCGAGAGCGGAAATCGCGGATACGACAAGAGAAACGCCCAGAAACAGCGGTAGCCTGGATTTGTGCCTTTCTTCGATGTCACCTCCTATCGTCGAGATCGACAAGGAACGTGATTGAATCGGTTCGCTGCCGGGTGGACCGACGAGGGGATAGGGCCAGCGATAGCCCAAGGCGAACCGTCGCGGAATCATCTGGGTCCAGTTTAGCTGAAGGTTGGCAAGAGGTCAAATACCTTGGAAACCCTCACCCCAACCGGCTGGCCAGGAAAGTGCCATAACGATGCTGGTAGCGGTCGAAGTTGGCGGCGACCTCCTCCGCGGGCAGCTCCGCCACCTGGCCGATTTGCATCGCCAGCCAAACAGTGCGTGCGACATCTTCGACCGCGACCGCGGTCTTGAGCGCCTTCTGGACCGTAGCGCCGATAGTGAACACGCCGTGCTGCTGCATCAGAATGGCGCGCGACGCGCCGATGTGGGTTACGATGGTCTCGCCGATCTCCTGGTCGCCGATGCGGACGTAGGGTGCGCACGGAATGGCCGCGCCGAACTCATCCGCAATGCCGGTGAGGCAAACCGGGATCGGTCTGCCGACGGCCGCGAACGCAGTTGCGTAGTTCGAGTGGGTGTGAACCACACCGTTGACGTCGGGCCGCTGCCTGTAAATAGATAGATGCGACGCAGTGTCGGTGGATGGGCCGAGCGTAGCCTCGACGATGTTGCCGTCCGGGTCAACGATGGCCAAATCATCCGGCGTCAGCTCGTCGTACAGCACGCCGCTCGGTTTGATGACAACCAGACCGGTCTCAGGGTCGCGGCCGCTGACGTTGCCGCCTGTCCAGACCACCAGGCCCTGGGCGGGCAGCGCCATGTTGGCGCGATAGACTTCCTGGCGTAGTTTTTCGAGCATGATTGAATCGATCTCCTTAAACTGATGCAAGCCCCAATAACTGGCTCAACTTCGCTACCGTAAAGCGCGGCCGGTAATAGTGCGCATAGGCGATCCCTTGCGCGTACTCCTCCGCGTCCAGCCCCACCTCGGCAGGGGTTGTGGGGCCACCCGCGCGGCGCAGCCAACCGGCGATCTCTGCGGCATCCGGCACGGTCGCCGCGATGGCTTGAATACGATCCCAGTTCGCCAGGACGCGCGCCTTGCGCACCGCATACGCGTCCGCCGTCAAGTCCAAAAAAGGCGCCTGGTTTGCGATCACCCCCGCTGCAAGGGGACCGTAAGCCGCGTCAATGCCACGAACCACAGCGTCACGATCTGGCAGGCACGCGGCGGCGAGCCGCGCTGCGGCTGCGGCGCGGCTCAACCCTCGGATGGCCGCATAGCGCGCGGCGCTGACCAGAATCCCCAGGCCCACTTTGGCGCCATGCAGGATCGTGTGGCGGCCCTCACGCAGCAGCTTCATCTCCCAGAAATGCGCCATGTGATGCTCGTAGCCGGAGGCCGGCCGCGTTTCGCCGAAGTCCAACATGCAAAATCCGGATTCGATGAGCCCCATGAACAGGGAGCTGATGCCAGACGGCTCGCCCGCGGCAATGGCAGCCGCCTGGTTGGCGCAGTCGGCAGCGGCCGCGCGGCCGCGCGCGGCAATCGCCGGATCATACGGCTCATCCCACAGCAGGGAACCCAGCTCCCAGTCGGCGCTGGAGGTCAGCTTGGCCAGCATATCGCCCAGGCCTGCGGCGGTCATGAGGCGGGGCGCGGCAACGAGTGTGGGCAGGTCCGCGAAGATCGCAAGCGGGCCGTGGCATGGGACAGTCACCTTGTAGCCATCCACGATCATGGGCGCGCCGATCGAGGCGTAGGCGTCCACCGACGCCGCGGTGGGCAGCGAAATGAACTGCCCGGCAGAGCGATGGCTGATAAAGCGCGTGACATCGGTGATGGTGCCCGAGCCAACGGCCAGGAAGGTCCGCGGCGCATGGTCCAGGCCAAGCAAGGCTTGCAGAACATAGTAGCCGTCCGCGACGATATCATCCCCCCGCAGAAGCACGGCGCGGACATCCCAGCCCTGGCGGCTCAAGGCCGCTTCGACGCGCTGGCCCAACGCGGCGTGGGTGTTGGGATCGGCGATGAGCGCAAACCGGCTCAGGCCGCGCCCTCGGCAGAAGCTCAGTAACTCCTCGATGGCATCTGAGCCGACGTACACGAGAGAGTGATTCTGCATGATGAATCCGATCCTCCAAGGCTCTACAAGGGAGTGCTGTTGTTGTTAGCATCCAGATTATAGCGCCAGTTGGCCTGGCGTGCCAGAATCAGATCCAACAGAAAAGGGGTTGCGCGGAATCGCCAGCCGATGTATGCTTTGTTCAACGGAGGGATCATGTCATCAAACCAACTCGCCCCTCACATCAATCTGTGGATTGAACACGATGGCAAGGTCGTGTTCAGCGCCTGGCGCGTCCGTTTGCTGCAAGCGATCAGACAGACGGGCTCGATCAGCGGGGCTGCTGAACAGATGGGGATTCAGTATCGCCTGGCCTGGGAGCGCCTGCAAGAAATGGAGGAAGGACTAGGGGTGGCGCTGGTGGAGCGCCAGGTCGGCGGCGTGGGCGGAGGCGGCGCACAACTGACCGCTACGTGTATCGATATGATGGAACGTTTCGACCGGTTGGCCGCAGAGGTGGGAGCGCACCTGGACGAGCAGTTCAAGGAGATGTTCGAGTTTGCATCCTGGGAGTCTCCGGGTATAATGTGAAGTGCAGTGTAGTTTACGGCATCACCGTCTTCTTACGTGTTCGGCGGTGATCAACGAAATACTTGTCATGCCAGATCGTTTGTTCCCACCGCTTTCAGCGAACAGACCTGGGATGCTCCAGCTTTCTCAGGCTTCAACAGCCGGGGGGCGCTATGCAGAGAGAACATAGCGCCCCCCGGCTTTTTGTTGCCGGTTCTCTCCCGGATTAACAGCCCAAATCGCCACGACAAGGAGGTCACTACGATGCAACTCGGTGGTTATGCCAACAAGATCGCCTGGATTGATCTGACCCAGGGCACGATCGAATACAAACCAATCGCGGACGAAGATGCGCACAAGTACATCGGTGCACGCGGCCTGGGTGTCAGGTACGTCTACGACAACGGGCCAACGGTCGATCCTCTCTCCCCCGACAACATCCTGTGCTTCATGAACGGCCCGCTGACCGGGACCGACGTGAACATGAGCGGACGCATGGCCGTGGTGACCAAGTCACCCTTGACCGGCACCATAACCGACTCGCATCATGGCGGTTGGTCCGCGGCCCGCCTCAAGTGGGCCGGCTTCGATGGCCTGATCTTCAAGGGCAAGGCTACGAAACCAGTGTACGCCTATGTGGAGGACGGGCAGGTGACGCTGCACGACGCCAGCGACCTCTGGGGCAAGCACGTCCATGAGACGATCAAACTTCTGCAGGAACGGTACGGCAACGCCAAGGACCTGAGCATCCTCACTATCGGGCCGGCGGGCGAGAACCTGGTGAAGTTCGGCAACTGGATGAACGAGAATGACCGCTCCTCGGGCCGCGGTGGCACCGGCTGCGTGGGCGGCAGCAAGCTCCTGAAGGCGATCGTGATCAAGGGCGACTTCGCCAAACGGCCGCGTCCGGCTGATCGCGAGGCCTTCAAGGCAGCCCAGAAGACCGCACTGGCCCAGATCATGGATGAGCGGGTCGTGACTGCCCCACGCAAGGGCGGCTTGTCAGTGTACGGCACCAACGTACTGATGAACATGACCAGCAACATCGGCGGGCTGCCCGTGCGCAATGCGCAGGAGACCTCCTACGGCGATCGCTCGACGCTGCTCAGCGGGGAGCACGTCAAAGCCACGATCCTGGTGAACGACCCGACCTGCCATGCTTGCCCGGTGGCCTGCAAGAAGGAGGTGGAGGTCAAGGAAGGCCCGTTCAAGGTGCACATGGAGAGCGTTGAGTATGAGCCGGCCTGGTCGGTTGGCGCCTTCTGCGACAACGACGACATCGCCGTCGTCGCGTACATGATCGACCGCGCCAACGACTACGGCTTCGACGCCATCGAGATCGGCACCGTGCTGGCGATGTACATGGAATGCACGCAGCGCGGCTACGTCGAAGAGGGGCTGGCCTGGGGCGACGGCCACGGCATGGCCGAGATGGCCCGCAAGATCGCTTTCCGCGAGGGCGTGGGCAACGTCCTGGCCGAGGGCACTGGCAAGGCCTCCGAGCTGCTGGGCCATCCCGAGCTCGGCATGCACTGTAAGGGCCAGGGCATCCCGGCCTATGACCCGCGCGGCATCCAGGGCATGGGCATCGGCTACGCCACCAGCAACCGCGGCGCGTGCCATCTGCGCGGCTACACCCCGGCGGCCGAGGTAGCCGGCAACGTGCTCGGACCGTCAACGGTGGTTGATCCCCTGGCGGTGGAAGGCAAGGGCAACCTGCTCATGATCTTCCAGAACGTACACGCCATGACCGACTGCCTGGACGTGTGCAAATTCTCCACCTTTGCGCAATCGCTGGATGGGTTCGCAGCGCAGTTCGCCGCGATCACCGGCGCGCCCTGCACGGCCGACTATTTGCTGAAGGTTGGCGAGCGCGTGTACAATCTCGAACGCTTCTACAACAACATCAACGGCTTCCGGGAGGGCAGCGACACCCTGCCGAAGCGCTTCCTGGAGGAACCTTCCACGCTGTCAGGCTCGAAAGGGCACGTCTGCGAGCTGGACAAGATGCTGGAGGAGTACTATCGGGTGCGCGGTTGGGTGAACGGCGTCGTGCCGGGCTGGAAACTGAAGGAGCTAGAGATCATCTAGCAGCGCGGCGAGGAATTGCTTTTTGCAGGGGTGAGTTGGCCTTCTGCGAACGATCCGCAGATCGCGCCAGCTCACCCCTGATTTACGCTCAGGGAGCCTTCATGGCGATCGATGCCCGTACATTTTTCGCAGGTCCGCCGGCCGCGCCGCCCAAAACAGCCTGGGCGCACGTCGACGAGGACGGCCAGCTGGTGTTGCCACCCGAGATCGCGTCTCAGCTTGGGTTGACCTCCGGCGCCGAGGCGCGGGTCGAGCTGACGCGCAATGGTCTGCGCGTGCACCGGCCCCTGACGCACCTGGCTAAGGTGTACATCGAGCCGACCAACGCCTGCAACCTGGATTGCGCCACCTGTTTTCGTCATGGGTGGGATGAGCGGCTGGGCAGCATGAGCGACACGACCTTCTCCGCGATCCTGGCCGGCCTGCCCGAGCTGCCTGAGCTGCCCGCGGTCTATTTCGGCGGGATCGGAGAGCCGTTGGCCCACCGGCAGATCGTGACATGGGTGGCGCAGGCGCATGCGCTGGGCGCACGCACCGAGTTGATCACAAATGGGATGTTGCTCGATGAGGAGACCGCGCGCGGATTGATTGACGCAGGGCTGGATCTGCTGTGGGTCTCGATCGACGGCGCGCGACCGGAAAGCTATGCGGACGTGCGGTTGGGCGCGGAGCTGACACACGTGATCGCCAACGTGGCGCGCTTCAGCAAGCTGCGCAAGGGGGGGCACTATCCCCACCCTGAGCTGGGGATCGCGTTCGTGGCGATGAAGCGCAACATCGGCGATCTGGGAGATGTATTGCAGCTAGGGCTGGAACTCGGGGCGAGAAGCTTCTCAGTGAGCAACGTCCTGCCGGTCACGCCGGAACTGCAGGCCGAGGTGCTGTATGCACGGGCCCGGAACGATCTGGCCTACATCAACTCAGCGACGGTGCCGCGGCTCAGCCTGCCTAAGATGGACTTCGACGAAACAACACGCGACGCCCTGTTCCGGGCCTTCCAGGCGGGCTACAACATCAGCTATGCCGGCCAGAATTGGGCCGAGGCCACTGGCGGCGCCGGCGGCGGCGTCTGTAACTACGTCGAGAACGGCACGATGTCGGTGGCCTGGACAGGCGACGTCAGCCCATGCTGGCCGCTGATGCACACGCACGTCAGTTATCTGCACGGCAAGCCGCGCCTAAACTATCGGCATGTCGTAGGAAACGTGCGCGAGCGCAGCCTGGCGAACCTCTGGTTGGACCCGGAGTACGTGGCCTATCGCCAACGTCTGCACAACTTCGATTTCGCGCCGTGCACCTTCTGCGGCGGTTGCGAACTCGCCGAGGCGAACCTGGAGGATTGCATCGGAAACACTGCGCCCGCGTGCGGCGGCTGCCTGTGGGCGCAGGGGGTCATCCAATGCCCCTGATAACGACACCGAGAAATGCGAGGCTCAACCACCGCCGACCGGCGGAAAGAGGCTCAGGGTGTCGAAATCGCTGATCGGCGTCGCCAGGCCCTGTAAGAAGGCGATCGAGCGCCCATTGAGCAGCACCGTTACGTAGCCGCTCTTCAACTCACCGTCCTCGTCCCACAGCTTTGGAGCCAGGGCTGGGTGCTCAGCCGCCAACTCAGCCAACACAACACCCGCCGTCGTCGGCTCCGGCAGCGGCATATCGAACCTGGCCCCTCCCAACACCTCGCGTAAAGCTGCAAAAACCTTGATCTGCATCGCAATCCCTGTCCTTCAAGATGGTTACAGTATACTGTACTGCACAGCAGTCATCAAATCGGAGATTCGGCTTCATGCCTCCCTCGGCTGACGTTTGCGACCCAACCATTACAGTGTTACAATCTTAGAGATCCACGAAACCACTCACTCAAACACCTGCTGCCTCGGAGAAGGAACCATGCCAAGTGCCGGGACCCAAGGAGGTTTATCGTGTCTGTGATCACAATTTCCCGTCAATTCGGAAGCCATGGCGATACGGTGGCGCAGATTCTATGCGAACGGCTGGCATACCGGTACTTCGACAAGAACCTCATGCTGGGCCTGGCCGCGGCCGCAGGCGTGACGCCCGAGAAGGTCATCGACCTGACGGATGAGAAGCATCGAGCCCGCAGCCTGATCGAGCGGCTGTTCGGCAACTACGCTGCACCGATGGCCGATCCCAGTGCGTGGGCGGCCAGTGCTGAGGCAAACGCGCAAGAGCAAAGGACGGTAGCCCAGGTAAAGCAATTGATCCAGGCGGCGTACGCGGAGGGCAACGTAGTGGTGCTCGGCCGTGGGGGACAGGTGGTGCTCGCCAAAAAGCCGGATGTGCTACATGTGCGCATCATCGCGCCGCTGGCGCTGCGCATCCAGCGCCATGCCGAGCGCGCCGGACTATCACCCGAAGAGGCGCGCGAGGTGGTGCTCGGCCGCGATCGGGCAACAGCCGACTTCGTGCAGCGTTACTATGGCGCCGATGTGGCAGATCCGGCGCTGTACGACGTGATGATCAATACGGTACGCGTGACGCCTGCCGCTGCCGCAGGGTTGATCATCGAGGCGCTAGGCAAGCTGCCGGCAGAGACCCGGTAAGGGCAAGGCACTCCCGGCTTGGAGGCATCCTGTGCGCCAATCACAACTCCTCAACATCTTCATCATCGTCTTCATCGTGATGCTTGGGTTCGGGCTGATCATGCCGCTGCTCCCCTACTTCGTGGCGGACTACGGCGGCAGCTCAACGACACTGGGCCTGTTGGTGGCATCGTACGCGGGCGCGCAATTCATCGGCGCGCCGATCCTGGGCCGCCTGTCCGACCGCGTTGGCCGCCGTCCAATCCTGATCTTCAGCATGGCGGGCACTGCACTCAGCTTCGCACTGCTGGGCCTGGCCGAGCCGCTGGGTCGCGGGCTGGCCTCGCTGCTGGCGAGTGAACCATTGACCGGGCTGACGAACGGTGCGGTCCTGGGCATGATGTTCCTCGCACGCATCCTGGGCGGGCTGACCGGCGGCATGATCACGGTGGCACAGGCCTACATCACTGATATCACCGACGCAGAGCACCGCACCCAGGCACTGGGCATGATCGGCGCGGCCTTCGGGTTGGGCTTCATTTTGGGGCCGGTGATCGGCGGCGTGTTGAGTCAATGGGGCTTTGCCGCACCGGCCTTCGTCGCGGCCGCCATGGCCGCGCTGAACCTTCTCACCATTGTCCTCCTGCTGCCGGAATCGCTGACCGCCGAACGCAAAGCGGCGTTGGTCGGACAGCCAAAGAAATCTGCCATCGACCTCGCGGCCATCGTCCGCAAGATGGGCCTGCCGCGCATTGGCCCGCTCCTCACCATCCGCCTCTTCTCCTCGATGGCCGGCGCGTTGTTCATGGCGCTGTTCACCCTGTGGTCCAAGGAACGCCTGGGGCTGAACGCCCAGGGCACCTCGTACCTGCTGGCTTACCAGGGGCTGCTGTCCATCCTCGTGCAGACGCTGCTGATCGGCCGGCTGACCAGGCGGTTCAGCGATGCGCAGCTCATCACGTGGGGGCTGGGGATTCTGGGGGTCTCGATGCTCGGTTGGTCGCTCACCTCCAGCGTAGCGCTGCTGTTAGTCGTTCTGATCCCGAACGCGTTGGCAACCGCGGTGCTGAACACAGTGATCAACAGCGCGATCAGTTGGGTGGTCCCGCCGGACGAGATGGGGGATGCACTGGGCACCGCCAGCGCGCTGGAGAGCCTATCGCGCGTGATCGCGCCCTCGCTGGGCGGCTGGATGCTGGGAGCGCTCGGCGCGTGGTCGCCCGGCCTGCTGGCCGCACTCATCCTGGCTGCGATGACGCTGTTCGCGTGGCACACGCTGATCACGCGGCCGGCGCCGGTGCCCGTGGCCGCGGCTGGGTGAGTGCGGGCCCCCAGATGTGTTTTTTGGGGGGGCAAGACCCCAACGCATCATAGTGCGAATTATCGCCCCTGCGCCAAGCTGTGTATAATAAAAAATCCTGGCACGTTTACGCCGGTCCGGCCGCGCGTCGCGGCCGGATCATGTTTTTGATGGAGGCATTGACCCGTGACCCTGATTCGGCAAATCATAGACTTCCTCCTGCACGTGGATGTCTATCTCAGCGACATCATCACCCGCTACGGCACGTGGACGCTGGCGCTGCTGTTCGTTGTGATCTTCATGGAGACCGGCCTGGTCGTGACGCCCTTCCTGCCCGGTGACTCGCTCATCTTCGCGGCCGCGACCTTCGCGGGCGCGGGCAAGCTGAACCCGTGGGCCCTCTTTGGCCTGATGTCGGTCGCTGCGGTGCTGGGCGATACGGTCAACTACTGGATCGGGCACCGCATCGGCGCGAAGGCGTACACCGGCGAGGTCAAATGGGTCAAGCAGGAGTACATGACCCGCACCCACGAGTTCTTCCAGAAGCACGGTGGCAAAACCATCTTCCTGGCGCGTTTTGTGCCCATCATCCGCACCTTCGCGCCGTTTGTCGCCGGCGCCAGCCAAATGCACTACGGTTTCTTCATCCGCTGGAACCTCATCGGCGGAATCACCTGGGTGGCTGTGTTCACTGCGCTGGGCTACTTCTTCGGCAACATCCCATTCGTCCAGAAGAACTTCGAGCTGGTGATCATCGCGATCGTCCTGATTTCACTGGTGCCAGCGGTGATAGAGGCGGTCAAGGCGCGCCAAAGCATGCGGACGGCGAAGGCGTAAGCGCAGCCATTCGACCTGAGCGCACAAAAGCCCAACCGGCAAGGTTGGGCTTTTTTTGTTTCGCGGAAGGGCAGACGTCAAGCCGCGGCGGATTCCTTGGCTTGTTTGGCCGCCTCAGCCGCGGCCTTGGCTGCAGCACGTGCAAGGCGGCGGCGCGCGAAGCGACCTAATGCGCCTTCGACCAGGCTGTACGCGGTGGGCACCAGCAGCAGAGTCAGGATGGTCGAGGTGATCAAGCCGCCAATGACAGTGATCGCCATGGGCTGGCGCACGCTGCTGCCCGCGCCCAGGCCGATCGCCACCGGCAGCATGCCCAGGATCAGCGCCAGGGTAGTCATCAGGATGGGCCGCAGGCGGATCGGGCCGGCGACCTTAAGCGCCTGATGGATATCCATGCCGCGCTGCCGCCGCATTTTGTTGGTCAGGTCAACCAGCAGGATCGAGTTCTTGGTCACCAGGCCGAAGAGCAGGATCAGGCCGATCATCGCGGTCATATCCAGATTCAGCCGGAATACCAACAAAGCCAGCAGGCCGCCGATGGCGGCAAGCGGAAGGGCCAGCATGATGATCAACGGCTGGATGAAGGAGCCGAACTGCGATGCCAACACCATGTAGATGAATAAGACAGCCAGCGCCATCGCGGTGCCCAACGCGGCGAACGCGTCATTCATCAGCTCCAACTCACCTGTGTACTTCCACGTGACTCCTTCCGGCAGTTCCAAAGTCTCTATCACCTGGGTCACATCGTCGAGCACGTCGGCCTGCACCCGGCCGAAGCTGTCGGCGCCGATGATCACTGCGGGCTGCCGATCAACGCGATTGATCTCCGTTGGGCCGCTGCCTTCTTCAAGATGGGCGATCTGGCGCAGGGGAATGAAGCCGCGCTCCGTCGGCATCTGCAGATCCAGGATTTGATCGAGCCGGGCGCGGTCAGACTCCTGAAGCTGCACCCGGATGTCGGCTTCGGCCCCCTCCCCGCGGAAGGTCGCGACATCGGCCCCTTCCACCAGCGCGCGGATGGTGCTGCCCACCGTGGCGATGTTGATGCCCATATCCGCGGCCTTGCGTCGATCCACTACCAGCAGGATTTCCGGCTTGCCCGGCCGGTAAGAGACGTCCACATCCACCAGGCCCGGCACAGCCTTGAGCTTCTCCTTCAATTCAAGGCTGAATTGGTTGAGCGCGTCGCCGGCGCCGACGGTCTGCATCGTGATCTGGATCGGCTTGCCCAAGATGGAAGTGCCGCCGGCGGCCATCGCGACGAAGCTGCCACCACTGATGGATAGGCCAGGCACATCCGTCAACGCATTGCGCGCCTGCGCGACGAAGGACTCAAGCGGATAGCCGTCCTTCAGGCTCACATGAAAGCTGGCGGTCTCCGGCGTTCCCCGGCCGCCCACGGTGGTCAGCACCGATTCAACCGATTCCATCGCCAGCAAGCGGGCCTCCAGGCCGCGGGCCTGCCCGTCAGTCTGCACCAGCGCCGCACCAGGCGGCAGCGTCAACGAAAGGTCGACGGCGCCCTGGTCGATCGAAGGCAGAAAGCTCTGCTTCAGAAAGGTCGCGCCAAACGCACTGGCAGCCAGGATCGCGATGCCGATCACCAGGGTGACCAGACGGTGGCGGAGGGTCCAACCCAATGAGCGCAGGTAGAGGCGTTCGATCCAGCCCAATCCGGCATGGGCGATCCCGGACTCCACTTCCGCCTCCGAAATGCGCGCCTTCTGCTGCTTGAAGAGGTAAGCGGATAGCATGGGTGCAAAGGTCAATGCCTCGACCAGCGAGATCAGAACCGCCATACTGACCACCAAGCCGAAGGAATTCAGGAATTGGCCGATCAGGCCTTTGACAAAGGCGACCGGCAAGAAGACCGAGACGATGGTCAGCGACATGGCGATGACCGGCAGCGCGACCTCGGCCGTGCCCTGGGCAGAGGCCTCCTTGGGGGTCTTGCCCATCTCCATGTGGCGGAAGATGTTCTCACGCACCACAATGGCGTCATCGATGATCAGGCCCACCGAGAGGGTCAGCGCTAACAACGACACGAAGTTGATCGTCATGCCGCGTGCCGACATCACGGCGAAGGTGCCCAGTAGGATAATGGGCAACCCTGCGACCGTGACCAGGGTGTTGCGCAGATTGCGGAAGAAGAGGAACACGATCAGGGATGCCGCCAGCGCACCGATCAGCAGTTCGCGCATGGCGTCGTTGACGGTCTCCCGGACAAAAAGAGATTGATCCTGGACCACAACCAGGTTGAGATCCGGCCGCTCCTCGCTGAGCGCGGCCAACTGCTTCTTTACGCGCTCAGCCACCAGCACGGTGTTCGTGCCCGACTGCTTGCGAACGGAGATGAGCACGGCCTCCTGGCCGTCCAAACGGCTGTAGGTGTCCTGCTCCTTCCAGCCGTCCTGCACCGTGGCGATGTCCCCCACGCGCACCGCGCCGAGCGCCGTGGCGACCTGAAGGTTCGCCACGTCTTCGACCGTGCGGAAGTTGCCGGGCGTGCGCAAAAGGAGGTCCTGGCCGGCTTGCTCGATGCTGCCGCCCGGGATGCTATAGCTCTCAGCAACGATGGTCGCGATCACCTGCTGCGGTGCAACGCGGCGGGCCCTGAGCGCATCGGCATCCAGGAAAACCTGTATCTCCCGTTCGCGGCCGCCGGTCACCACAGCATCTGCAACGCCATCGATGCGCTGGAGACGAGGCAACACGCCCTCCGTGACCAGCAAGCGGACGTCAGTGGCCTGGTCCGCCAATTCGGCAGAATGTCCCACCGAGATGCGCAGGATGGGCAAGGAGGACGGATCGTAAGCCATGATGGTGGGTTCAAGGACGCCATCCGGCAGTTCGCTGCGCACATTGGCGACCTTCTCGCGCACCTCCTGAAGGGCCACCTTCTCGTCCTTGTCGAGGCTGAAGCTGACGATTACAATCGAGTACCCTTCGTACGATCTCGACTGGACCTCCTCTACGCCCGGTGTGGTGACCATCGCCTCTTCAAGCGGCTTGGTCACCTGGGTCTCTATCTCGCCCGGTCCCGCGCCCGCATAAACGGTGACCACTGCCATGGTCGGGTACGAGACATCGGGGAAGAAGTCCAGCGGCATGCCCGTGTATGCCAACACGCCGAGAACAATCAACGCCAGCATGATCATGCTGATGAAGACCGGTTGCTTGATCGAAATCTCCCAGGGTTTCATGGGATCACTTCTCCCCCAGCGTCACGGTGGCAAACATACCGGGCTTCAGATCCCCGGCGCCCGCGCCGGTGGCCTTCACTGTGACCTCGACGGTGCGGGTGGCGTAATCGAAGGTCGGCGCGATCTCCGTGATCTGGCCGTCGAAGACACGATCCCCGTACGCGTCCACGCGGACCACCACGGGCTGGCCGACTGAGATCTCCTGGTAGCGGGATTCTTCCACCTTAATCACGATCTTGACTTCGTGAGAAAAGATCACCGCCAAAGCGGTGCCCGGCCCGGCCATCCCGCCCTCCACTGCATCGAGCTTATAGACGAAGCCATCGGCGGGCGCCACGACGTTGGTCTTATCGAGCTGAAGCTGCGCCAGATAGACGGCGGCCTCGGCCTGCTTGACCCCGGCCTCCGCAGCCTTGATCTGGGCCGGCTCTGCGCCGCGCTTCAGGCGAGCTAACTGGGATTGGGCGCCGGTGAGCGCGGCGTAGGCGGCAGCGATCTGATCCGCGGTCGCGCCCTTCAGCACCTTGTCGTACTGCGCCTGGGCCGCCTCTTTTGTCAGGGTCGCCTGCTGCAGCATCAGGCTCTCCTGCATCATTGCGGCATAGGGGTTGCCCGCGATCCGGTCGTACTGGCCCTGGTACACCGCCACTGCGGCTTCAGCCTGCTTAAGCTGGGCCAAGGCCATGCGCTTCTCTTCGTCGGTGGCCCCTTGCAGCGCGCGATTATAGGCCGCGCGGGCTGCTGACACAGCGGCCTGCGCGGCGTCCAGGTCGGCCTGCTGCGGCTGAGTCCTGGCCAACTCCACCTGGGACTGGGCCAGTTCCAACGCACCCTGGGCCTGGGCGGCTTGTGCCTCTGCAACCGTGCTATCGATTCGCACCAGAAGGTCACCCTTCTTTACGCTGTCACCGACCGCGATCTTGACCTCTTGAAGCTGGCCGGCCACCTCCGCCACGACGGGCACAATGGCCTCAGCCAGGATTTCACCGTTGTATGACAGGCTGGCCGTGCTCAGCCGCCGCGTCTCACCGCTGCCCGACGCAGCCGTGCTGCTGGTCAGCGTGTCGGACGGCGTACTGACGACTACCGGGCTAGGACTGGGCAACACCGTCACCGCCGCGCGGGTCGATTCGCCGGACTTCGCCGCAGTCGAGCAGCCCGCCAGCGCCAGAACGAGGACCAGCAGCAGCGCCGTGATCCACGGTTGTCCCATCGGGTTGTCTCCAAATCGCATCATGTTTGTCACTCTCCTCTCTCACTTCCCCCAACTCACGACCTGTTCCCCCTGATAGTCGTATTCGATCGCCACGTCGAGCGGCAGGCTGCGCTGATTGGCGCCGTCGGCGTCCATGACCCAAAGCTGCCATCTGCCGCTGCGATTGCTCAAGAACACGATGTGCCGGCCGTCTGGGCTCCAGGCCGGCGCGACGTTATGCGGCAGCACGTCGACGAGGGTCGTCGCCGGCCGGGTCAGGGCAGTCACCCCTGAGCCATCAGCGCGCGCTGAGAAAATTTCCCAGTGTTCCTTTTCCAGGCTGTGAAATGCGATACGATCCCCGCCAGGCTGGCCGGCCGGGTCCTGATACCGGTACTCGTCAAGCAGGGCGCGGTTCGGGTTAGCATCAAAAGCGTCCTGAGTGACCTGTATGCCGGCTCCGCCGTAATAAATGCCCTGGGCAGACCAGTCGGGCGTCTTCGCGTCGGCCGCCGTTGCCAGGTCCCGGTAGCTTCCGCCGTTGCTATCGACGCGCGCCAGGCCCCAAGCATCCATCGTCTTGAGCGGAAACATGAGGTTATACGGGTAGGTGTCAGGCATGCAGATGTTGTAGCCGACATCACGACAACGGCGCTCACCGTTGACATGACTGAAGACGATATCGGCGCCGTCCGGGCTCCAGGCCGGAGCGCGCACTTTTTCAGTGCGCTCCAGGATGCGGCGCTCGTTGCCGCCGTCGATGTCAATTAAGTAGAGAGCATTGTCGGCGCCCTCACCGCGCCAGAAAACGACTGTCCGGCCATCGGGGCTGATGTCCGGGTCAGAACCGGTGCTCAAAGCGCGCAGTTCGCCGGTCGCCAGATCATAGACGTCGATCCTACCGCCGCTGCTCTCCTGGAGGACCAGTTTCCCGGTCAGGCCCGCGACGGCTGTTGAAGGTTGTCCGGCCGGCTGGACGGGTGCGACGCCCGCCCTCGCGGTCGTGATGGGCAGATCGTCGGCACGGCCTTGCAGGGCCAGGAAAGGCGCGTTGACCCAGCCGGCGTCGGCTGTAGCGGCTTCAGCAGGGAACCGCACCCGGATCCAGTCCGCGGCGGCGTTGCGACCCACCGCGGTGAACGCGGCACCGTCGGCAGCCGAGGCGACGACGGGATAGTTCACGCCCGGCCCCGAGCGCACGTTGAGGCGCTTCGCCCCGCTCTTGACAACAGCCGCCAGGCTGACGGCGCCATCTGCCGATTCGGCCGGCGCCGCGCTAGTGCTGGACGCCGCAGTCAAGCCAGTTGTGCCGGTCGCAACCTCAGCGGCCTCGGCTGCAGGCAACGTAGGCGGGGTGAACCCGCCGCGCTCGGGCACGTTCTTGACGCCGAAAATCACCACGTCGGCTGCCCGCACCCACCCGGAGGCGCCGTCCTTGAGCGAGCCGTAGAACCAGAGAGTATCGGCAGTCCGCCCACTGACCTTGATCGCCGTGCTCGGCGCCAGGTCGCGGAGAGGTTGTCCGCCATCGTCATACAAGCCGGCGCCGTCGACGCGCACTACGGCTAACGTGACGCCGCGGGACAGATCCGGGCGCATGGGCGAGCCAGCCAAGGCATAACCGGGCGCGGCTAATAAGAGTGAAACGATCAGCAGGGCGCCGAGCAGGCTGCACATTAGCCGGCGCCGATTTGAACCGGGGGCACAAGGCCGCTGCCTGTCGATGCGTTCGTAGGTCATCGTCATCCTTTCATCCATCATTGCACGTATCCTCTGCTGAGTTGATTATAGTGCTCGCAGAACCGCGGCGCATCTGCCGCGGGGAATATCTCTCCCCTGTCAAGAGACCTATTCACGCCGCGTTGCAGCGCCGAAAGGCACATGACGAACGGTTGGCAACAAGCTCTATCTACCGGCCTATTGCTTCGGCGTTTCCGCGTGTGCTATACTTATCCTTGAAAGGAAACCCTCATGCTTGCGCGGGCCAAACGATGGCTCAATCCTTATCCTGATACGCCCGGCGCACTGCGCCTCGGCTTTGTTGCAGCATACATCGGGGTGGTGGGCGCGTTGGTGGTGTATTCCAACGCAGTAAGCCCGTGCACCGAAGCGCTGCCGGCCGGCCGCGAGTGGTTAATGAGCGGGCTGCTGGCGGCGCTGCTCTTCATCGAACGCTTCGAGCTGGGACGGGATACACAGCCGACCCCACGGCGGTGGGCCATCGGCCTGCTGCTGGCCCGCGTCGCGCTGGTGCAGGGGGTTGTGATGCTGGACTGCGTCAAGCTGGCGGTCCTGCTGTATGCCGTCGTGCCCTTCGCGGTGTACTTCGTGCTGGGCGCCGGTGCTAGCCGGCTGGTCGAGCTGGGCTATTGGGCTTTCGTGGCCGCGCAAGGTGATTTCTCCGATAGCGCAGATCTGCAAACGATCCTGAATTCGCTGACGATCGTCGTGATCTTCACGCTGCTGTTGATTTTCGTCCATGTGATTGCGGGCCAGATCGACCGGGACCAGCGCAGCCGGCAGCAGATGCGCCGGTTATTGAGTGATCTGGAGACATCCCACCGGCAATTACAGGCGTATGCAAGCCAGGTTGCGGCGCTGGCCGCCGCCGCAGAGCGCAACCGGTTGGCGCGGGACATCCACGACAGCCTCGGCCACTATTTGACGGCGATCAGCATCCAGTTGGAGAAAGCCCAGGCCTATCGGGCGCGCGACCCGGAAGCCGCGGATCAGGCCATCCGCGACGCCAAACAGACGGCGCGCAGCGCGCTGCAAGATGTGCGCCAGTCGGTGAGCACGTTGCGCGACGCGGAGGAGCGGCACTCGCCCCAACCCTGGCTGGCGCAATCGCTGGCCGACCTGGTGGGGCGGATGGCGGGCGGATCGTTCGAGATCACCTGCCAGGTCACCGGGGATGAGGCCGACTACGCGGGCCCGGTGCTTACGGCGCTCTACCGCGCGGCGCAGGAGGGTCTCACCAATGTCCAGAAGCACGCCCGGGCCCGGCATGTGCTGCTGGACGTGCAATTGGGCGAGGTGGAGGCGCGCCTCAAGCTGCACGATGATGGCACGGGCTTCAACGCCGACGCCCTGGCGGGGCAGGCGACCGGGACGGAACGCGGCTACGGGCTGCAGGGGCTGCGCGAACGTCTGGAGCTAGTCAGGGGCCAGATGTGCATCACCAGCAACGGCCAGAACGGCACGGAACTGGTGGTCACCGTGCCCAAGCATCTCGGACAATTGGGGGTGACATGAACGATCCTCACGGAATCCCCGACCCGACGGAGACGACGTCCCCCACGGTGACAGTTCTGGTCGTCGACGATCAACGCCTGGTGCGGGAAGGCATTGCATCGCTGCTGAGCATCCAGGAAGGCATCCACGTAGTGGGCGAGGCGGTCGATGGCCGGGAGGCCATCGAGAAGGCGCTGGCGCTGCGGCCCAACGTGATCTTGATGGATGTACGCATGCCGGTGATGGATGGCATCATGGCGACCGCGCAGATCCACAAGCAGTTGCCCGATTGCCAGGTGATCATGCTGACCACCTTCGACGACGACGAATATATCATCAAGTCGCTACGCGCAGGCGCGGTCGGCTATCTGCTCAAGGACATCCCCGCTTCGCAACTGGCGCGCGCGGCGCAGTTGGCCCACAGCGGCATCTATCAGCTCGATCCCGCTGTGGCTGGCAAGTTGGTGGGCATGGTGGGGGGCGCAAGCCGCGAACGGCCGGCCGCGGCGCCGGTGCTGCCGGTCGACAGCGATCTGACGGAGCGCGAGCTGGAAGTGCTGCGCCTGATCGGCACGGGCGCGACGAACCGGGAGATCGCGGATCAGTTGGTAGTCAGCGAGGGCACGGTGAAGAATCACGTTTCCAATATTCTCAGCCGGCTGGGGCTGCGCGATCGGACGCAGGCCGCGCTGTACGCGCATGAGCATGGGTTGGCGTGATTGGGTTGGTTCACGAATATTGCACGGAGGCCACAATGGCGGCCATTCTTGAGGTCCATGACCTGATTAAGAAGTATGGCGATTTCACCGCTGTGAAGGCGGTGTCATTTGACATCCGCGAGGGGGAGATCTTCAGCCTGCTGGGCCCGAACGGCGCGGGCAAGACGACCACCATCTCGGTGCTGTCGACGCTGTACGCGCCCACCAGCGGCGACGCGACGGTGGCAGGCCATTCGGTGCTCCGCGAGCCGATGGCCGTGCGCGAGGCCATCGGCGTCGTGCCGCAGGAGCTGGCGCTCTACGACGACCTGACCGCGCGGGAGAACCTGGCGTTCTGGGGCCAGATGTATAACCTGGGCGGCAAGGCGCTGAGCGACCGCATCGCCGAAGTGCTGGCGCAGATCGGCCTGGCCGATAAGGCGAACCAGCGCGTCAAGACCTACTCGGGCGGCATGAAGCGTCGTGTGAACATCGGCGTGGGCCTGCTGCACCGGCCGCGGCTGCTCTTCATGGATGAGCCGACCGTCGGTATCGACCCCCAATCGCGCCGCGCCATCCTTGACTCGGTGAAGGCGCTCAACCGGCAGGGGATGACGGTGCTCTACACCACGCACTACATGGAAGAAGCCCAGGAGCTTTCTGACCGCGTGGGCATCATCGACCACGGCGAGCTGATCGCGCTCGGCACACAGGCAGAGCTGCGCCGCCAGGTGGGAGAGCACGACGCCGTGGTGCTGCACATCGGCGAGGGGGACGACGGTGAAGCCCTGGCTGCGGCGGCCCGCAAGATCGGCGGCGTCGTGCAGGCCCAGGTTGCGGACCACGCGGTAACAATCCTCGCCGCCGAGGCCGAGGAGATTCTGGCGCCGGCCATCACCGCGGCCAATCAGGTCGGCGCCAAGATCCGGTCAGTCGAGATCAAAGAGCCTGACCTGGAAGCGGTGTTCCTGCACCTGACCGGCCGCGCGCTGCGCGATTGAGGAGGAGGCGATGAAGAAAATCCTCCTGATTGGCTGGAAGGACCTCAAATTGGCGTTCCGCGACCGCGCGGCGCTGCTGCTGACGCTGGCCGCGCCCTTCTTCCTGATTCTCGGCCTGGGCTTCGTCACCGGCCACTTCTCAGGCAGCTCAGGCGGCATCGAGAATATCGGTGTGGTGCTGGTGAACCAGGACAACGCGCAACTCGGCAACGCGCTGGTGAGCCTCTTTCAGTCCGCGGACCTCGCCGGCCTGGTGACGCCGACCGTGCTGGACGATCCCGCGGCGGCGCGGCAGCAGGTGGATGCGGACGAGGCTGCGGCCGCGATCATTATCCCGGTCGGCTTCACCGCGGGCATCATCCCTCCACCGGGCGCGGCGGCCGGCGCGGCAGGGCCGGCGGTCTCGATCGAGCTTTATGCCAACCCCACCAGCCCCACCGGCGCCGGCGTGATCGAGACGATCGTCAAGCGCTTTCTTGGACAGGTGGAGGTCGGGCAGGTCGCGGGCCAGGTGGCAGTGACGCAAATGCTGCAAAGCGGGCTGATCCGGCCGCAGGACGCCGCCCGGGTGGCGGGCCAAGCCGGGACCCAAATCGGACAACGGATCGGTGAGCAGCAGGCGGCCACGCCGATCTCGGTCAAGGCTGTTACCAACGCAGACACGGGCATCAAGTTCGACGCGCTGGCCTACATGGCGCCCGGCATGGCCTTGATGTTCCTCATGTTCGCGGCCGCTTTGAGCGGCCGCAGCCTGTTAATCGAACGCAGCCAGGGGACGCTGCCGCGATTGCTGGTTTCGCCGACCACGACGGCGCAGGTGCTGGCCGGCAAGACCACGGGTAGCTACCTCACCGGGGTCAGCCAGATGCTGATCCTGATCAGCAGCAGCGCGCTGCTGTTTGGCCTGCGCTGGGGCGATTGGGCGGGCGTGGTGGCGCTGGTGCTGGCGGCAGTGGCGGCCGCGACCGGCTGGGGCATGCTGATCACCGCGCTGGCGCGGACGCCCGGCCAGGTGATGTCCGCAGGCTCCGCCGTGACGTTGATCTTCGGCATCCTGGGCGGCACGTTCCTCAACATGGATGCGATGCCGGCGTGGTTCCGAGTCCTCACGAAGATCACGCCGAACGCCTGGGGGCTGGACGGTTTCACGACGTTGGCGCTCGGCGGCCGCCTGGCCGACGTGTGGACGCCGGTGCTCGCGCTGGCCGCGATGGGGCTGGTGCTGTTTGGGGTCGCGCTGGCCATCCTGAACCGAAGGGGGATCGCGCAGCCATGAAGAAACTCCTCGCCATCGCGTGGAAGGATGTGCGGCTGCGCTTCGCCGGCCCGTCGGAGTGGCTGTTCTTCCTGATCCTGCCGATCATCTTCACCCTAGTCCTGGCGGGCGGGACCGGTGGGCCGACCGATGCGCGCATCCGGCTGGTTGTAGCTGACGAGGCCGGCTCGCCGCTCTCCAGCCAGCTCATCGCCAGCCTGAGCGATTCGGCGACGGTCCGGCCCGATGTGCAGTCCAGGGCCGAAGCCGACAGCCAGTTCGAGGGGCGCCGCGTCTCGGCCGAGTTGGTGATCCCAGCCGGGTTCGACATGGCGCACCTGCGGCAGGGGCCGGTGCAGGTGGAGCTGCGGCAGCAGCCCAACAACATCAACGCGCTCGCGGCCTACCAGGCAGTAATGACGGAAGTCAACCGCATCGCCAGCCGGGTGAGCATCGCGAACGCCAGTGTGGCTGCGGCCGAGCAGGCCCGACCCTTTGTGACCGCGGCTGATCGCGAGGCGTACTTCGCGGCCGCGCTGGCCGCGGCCGAAGCCTCGCTGGCCCAGACTCCAGAGCGCCTCACGATGACGCGCGGTGCGACCGCGGACCAGGTCGAGTACGATCCCCGTGCCAACTCCTCCGCGGGTCAGCTCATCACGTGGGTCTTCATCCCGCTGCTGGGCATCTCCGGCATGTTCGCGTATGAGCGGCAGAAGGGGACGCTGCGCCGCCTGCTGACAACGCCGACGCACCGCGCGACCTTCCTACTGGGAACGATCCTCGGCCAGGTGGCCACCGCGCTGGTCCAAATGCTGCTGCTGGTCGGCTTCGGCATCACGGTGATGCACCTGAACTGGGGCCACTCCCCCGCAGCGCTGGCGCTGATCCTTGTAGCGTCCGCGCTGGCTGCGGCAGCGCTGGGCGTCCTACTGGGCGCGCTGACGCGCACCGAAGGGCAGGCCGGCGGGCTGAGCTGGCTGCTGGGTATGTTGATGGCGCTGCTGGGCGGCTGCTGGTACCCGGCCGAGCTGTTCCCCCAGTTTGTGCGCACTGCGGCCAAGGTCTTGCCGACAACCTGGGCGATGGAGGGGATGCTCAACCTTGTGCTGCGCGGGCAGGGGCTGGCCGGGGTTCTGCTGCCGGCCGTGGTGCTGCTGGGTATGGCGGCGCTGTTCTTCGCGGTGGGGATCGCGCGCTTCAAATATGAATAGGGCGGCTGATTTGCTTTTTCGCGAGGGTTGTGATATTATTTAATTAATTCATAGAAATCCATGACTCGGTACTAACCAGGTGCGGTTGCTTCCTCAGGAAAAACGCCTCGCTTGCTCCGGCACGGCTGGATATCTCACTGAAGATTCATCAATAGGAGTTAGCGAGACTAACATGGCAGATCAAACCCTTACTTGCACGGACTGCGGCAAGCAGTTCACCTTCACCGAGAGCGAACAGGAATTCTACCGGTCCAAGGGCTTCAGCACGCCTGGTCGTTGCCCCGACTGTCGCGCCGCCCGCAAGGCGCAGCGCGAGAGCGGCGGTTACGGTCGTGGCGGTGGCTACGGCACCGGCGAACGCCAGATGTACCAGGTGGTTTGCGCCCAGTGCGGCAAGAACACCGAAGTGCCGTTCCAGCCGCGTGGCGACCGCCCCGTGTACTGCTCCGACTGCTTCCGCGCCCAACAGGGCGGCAGCAGCTCCGGCGGCCGTTCCGGCGGTTCACGCTCGGGCAGCCGGCGCTACTAAGAGTAGCCAACGCCCAGTAGCTTAAACAGCAAAGAGACCAGGTTTCACATAGAGACCTGGTCTTTTCTATATATCAGCCGGCAGGTTCCTGGAAGCTGTCAGCTCTGCTATAATGTTCTCATGAATCGCAACCCAGTAGCCTGATCAGGAGGACCTCATGCCCGGAACAGATCGTGAGTTTACAATGCGCTTCCTCGCCGGCACGGAAAACAGCAACCGCTACGGAAACGTGCACGGCGGTGCGATGATGAAGTGGATGGACGAGGGGGCCGGCGCGTGTGCTATCGGCTGGAGCGGCCTGCCATGCGTTACCATCTCTGTCAGCGGCATCACCTTCCTGAAACCCGTGAGTCTGGGCCACGTGATCGAGGTCTGCTCGCGGCTGATCCATACGGGCCGCACCAGTATGACCATCGCGGTCAACGTCAGATCGCGCGACCCGCGCCATTCCGAGTACGAACCGACAACGAGCTGCGTGATGGTGTTTGTGGCCCTGGACGCCGACGGCCGTCCCACCCCCGTTCCGAAGTGGAAGCCGGTGACTCCCGAAGACATCGAGCTGCAGGAGCGTGCAATGCGCCTCAAGGATCTCAGCAAGAGCATCGAGGAGGAGCTGGTAGCGTTTCAGAACCCCTCGCGACACCCTCTGTAAGCTGCAACACTCGCCATCCCGAAACAATGTTGTTGAAGAACTCTACCTCGGCCACGAAGTCGACAAGGATTTTCATCGTATCCATATTGCCGGGCCAACGTCATCATGTTACGAGAGAAATAGCTCTCAATCCTGTAGGCAGCGGCGCGGGATATTCGTTGTGTGGCTTCGGGTCAAAGAGGAGTGGATGCTATGTTCGGCTCACGTACACTGCAACGGCTTGTTTCGATCCTGGCGCTGGCGATCCTCATGCTCGCCGGCGTATCTTCTCTCGGCGCGACGGCGACCACCTGGACGGTGACCAAGACCGCCGACACCAACGACGGCGCCTGCGACAGCGATTGCTCTTTGCGCGAAGCTATCGCGGCCGCGGCCAGCGGCGATACGATCGTTTTCGATGCCAGCCTCAGCGGTGGCACGATCACCTTGGGCGGCGTTCTGACCCTTAGCAAGAGTGTGACGATTGACGGCTCGGCGCTGGCTGCGTCCATCACCCTTGATGGGGTGAATGCCTACCGGGTGTTCTATGTCAACTCGGATGTCACCGCCACGCTCAACCACCTGACCATTACACGCGGAAACGCCGGAAGCGGCTTCTTCGGCGGCGGCCTCGTCAACTACGGCGTGTTGACGGTAACGAACTGCATCTTCACCGCCAGCACTGCCTACTACGGTGGCGGTCTCCACAACCAGGGCACGACGACGGTAACGAACTGCTTCTTCTCAGCCAACACTACCCGCGCCGGGGGCGGCGGTCTCCGCAACAACGGTACGATCATCGTGACCGACAGCACCTTCTCCGGCAACAGCGGGGGGACGGGCTGGGGCGGGGGCATCGCGAGCTGGGGGAGCGGGCTGACGGTGAGCAACAGCACCTTCTCCGGTAACAGCACAGGCGACTGTGGCGGCGGCATCTACCAGCAAGGCGGCGCCCCGACGGTTATGGACAGCACCTTCTCCAACAATACGGGGGCCGCGGCCGGAGGCGGCATCTGCAACCATTACGGCAACATGACGGTGCGCAACAGCACCTTCTCGGGCAACAGCGCCAGGTCAGCGGGCGGCATCTACAACAATGCCGGCACCATCAGGGTGGGCAACTGCACCTTCTCGGACAACAGCGCGACCGGATCCGGCAGCGAAGGTGGCGGCGGCGGATTCGGCAATGCAGGCCAGGGAACATTGAACAACTGCACCTTCTCCGGCAACAGTGCATTCCTTGGCGGCGGCCTCTGGAACGGCACTTACGGAGGAAGGGTTCTGCACTTCGCTAACAACATCATCGCCAACTCCGTGACCGGTGGAGATTGTTACGACACCGGCACCATCGTGACCAATCTCAACAACCTGGTGGAAGATGGCTCCTGTTCAACCAACGGCGTCAACTTCAAGACAGGCGACCCACTGCTCGCCGCGCTGGCAGACAACGGCGGCCCAACGCAGACTTTCGCCCTGCTGTCCGGTTCGCCCGCCATCAACGCCGGCGACAACACCACCTGCGCTGCGGCCCCGGTGAGCGGCGAGGATCAGCGCGGGGAGGATCGCAACGATGCTCAGTGCGACATCGGCGCCTTTGAGCTTAAGAACCAACCGCCTTCAGTGTCGGCCGGGGGGCCTTACTCGGTCGACGAGGGCGGTACAGTGCTAGTGCAGGCCACGGGCGACGACCCCGAAGGACAGATACTGGCCTATGCCTGGGACCTGGACCACGATGGCGTCTTCGAGACGCCAGGACAGAATGTCTCGTTTCAGGCGGGCAGCCTCGACGGTCCCAGCACGTACACGATCGCGGTGCAAGCCATCGATCCCGGCGGGTTGAGCGCCAGCGCCGATGCCACGGTGACCGTGGCAAACATCGCGCCGGACGTCGAAGCCGGGGCCGATCAGACGGTGCAGCGCGGGGCCGCGGTGGCGCTCTCCGGCGCGTGGAGCGACCCAGCCGGCGCGCTCGATGCGCCTTATGCCTGGAGCTGGGACCTGGACGGGGACGGTGCGGCCGATCTCTCAGGCACGGCGGAATACGGTGCGGCGCTCGACGCCACGACCAGCTTCGACCAGGAAGGCTCGTACACGATGACGCTGGCGGTGCAGGATAAGGAGGCCGCGACCGGCCAGGACACCCTGACGGTGACGGTGCTGAACCAGGCCCCGGTCTGCGCGGGAGCTGCGGCCAGCCCGGCGCTGTTGTGGCCGGCGAACCATAAGTTCGTTCTGATCGACGTATTGGGCGTGACCGACCCGGACGGCGACCCGCTCACGGTGACCATCACGGGCATCCGCCAGGATGAGCCGGTGGACACCGAAGGGGATGGGGGCTTTGCACCCGATGGCCGCGGGGTGGGCGCGTCACAGGCTGAGGTGCGCGCCGAGCGCGTCGCGGCCAAAGGCTCCGATGGCCGCGCCTACCACATCGGATTCAGAGCCGTTGACGGGCACGGCGGCGCATGCCAGGGCGAGGTAATCGTCACGGTGCCGTTCAGCCAGGCCAAGCCGGCCGTCGACGGCGGGCCGCTCTACGACTCCACCGCGATCGCGCCGTGAAGCGCTGAGTTGTGCGGGGACGTTTCGCGCGGCTCCGCTGCGCAAAACGTCCCCGTTTCTAGCACCACCTTGACCCCTCTCCGGGTTCGTGCTATCCTCTGCCAACCATGGCTCATTCTCCCCGGAACCTCTCCCGCCGGCCGCTATTTGCAATGGCGGCCGCCTATTTCATGCTGCTGGTCGCGGCGTTCGGCACCGGCAGCCTGTGGCCGGTATACATCACGCAGTTAGAGGGCGGCCCCTCAGCATCCGGCATCTTCAATGCAGCAGGCAACCTCACCGGCGTTGCGGGCACCCTGCTCTCGGGGTGGCTGGCCGACCGCCTGGGGCGGCGCAAGGGGATCTTCTACATCAGCGCGGGACTGTTTGCCGCGACGTGGTGGCTGATGACCGGCGCAACCACCTGGCAGCAATTGACGCTGATTAACCTGGCTGGCGGCTTCACCTTCTGCATTGCCATCAACATGATCATCATCCTGACAGGCATGTTGGCAGACCAGGCAGAACGCGGGCGCAGCTTCGGCGTTCTGACCTTGACGATCGGGGCATCGCAACTGCTCAGCGGCCTGGTCTGTGGGCCGATCGCCGACCGGTTCGGTTTCAATACGCTGTTCACGATCAACGGCCTGCTCTGCCTGGGCAGTCTGCTGCCGGCGCTGGTGGTCGTAGAGCCGGAGGGTCGGGGAAGGACGGACACAAGGCCCATCGCCTCCGAGCCGTCGCCTGCGGCTTGGGATGCCGGGGAGGGACGGGCCGGGCTGGGGCGTGACTTCTATCTCGTGGTGGCCGCGATGCTTCTCTTCGGCCTGTCCAGCTTCGGCGGCAACCTGGGCCGCGCGATCGTCATGGACCAGTTCGGGTTCTCGGCCACGGCTATCTCGCTCGCAACGGCCATCGGCGGCGCAATCAGTCTGCCACTGCCGCTGGCATTGGGCTGGCTCTCCGACCGCATCGGTCGCAAGCGGCTATTGCAGGCGTGCCTGGCCGCAGGTGCTGTCAGTTTAGCGGCCTTTGCGTTCGCCGGCTCGCCGTGGGGCTTCTGGGGCGCGTCCGTGCTGCTGGCGCTGTTGGCGGGCGCGTCGCCGCTGCTGCAGGCGCTGGCCACCGACCTGCTGCCCCTGGAATCTGTGGGGAGCGGGCTGTCGCTGCTGTCGAGCGCCAGCTCCGCAGGCCTCTTCGCCAGCTCCCTTGGCATCGGCGCGGTGATCGAGGGCTGGGGTGGCCGGCCCGCGTTCCTGTTGATAGCGCTCGCGCCGCTGTTCGCGCTCGGGATCATCGCGGCTGTGCAAGAGCCGCGAGTTCCAAAAAAGAGTGCTTGACGCAGGCCTGGCGCGGCGCGATAATAAGCCCGATGAGCGACTGGCCCGGGTCCAGCTACGACCTCTTCATCTCACACGCCCGCAGTGATGGCGCCTGGGTGCGCGGCTACCTTCTGCCCGCGCTCGGCCTGTCCGCCGAACGCGTTCTGATGCCCGATGCCTTTCAGCCGGGAGCGCCGCTGGTCACTGAGATCGAGCGCGCGGTGACGGCCAGCCGTTTCACCCTGCTGATCCTCAGCCCCACTTACCTGGCCGACGTATGGAGCGAGTTGGGTGCGGATTTTGCCTCACAGCTCGCCATCACCCAGCATCAAGCGCGGCTCATCCCCATCCAACTCCAGCAGTGCGAGCTGCCGCTGCGGCTCAGCTTCCGCGTAGCGCTCGATTGCACCGAGCAGGCCAACTGGGACCAGGAGATCGCGCGGCTCAGAGATCTGCTCGGCCAGCCTATGCCCGCTCTGACGCCGGTCCGATGCCCCTACCCCGGCATGGCCCCGTTCCAGGCCGGCGACGCCCGCTTCTTCTACGGCCGCGAGCCAGAGATCGACGACATGCTCCAGCGCCTGCGCCACCAGCGCTTCCTGGTAGTGATCGGCGACTCCGGCTCCGGCAAGTCTTCCCTGCTCAACGCGGGCCTCCTGCCCCGGCTGCCCGAAAGCAGTTTCTTCCCGTCCGGCTACTGGTGCGTAGCCGCGTTGCGCCCCGGCAGCCAGCCGCTGCGGGCGCTGGCCCAGGCACTTGGCGCTGATCCGACCCTCGACTTCAACCGCAGCCTGGACAGCTTGCTCGCTGCACACCCTCCCGCAAGACGCCTCCTGCTGGTGGTCGACCAGTTCGAGGAGCTTTTCACCCAGGCAGGCAGGTCGGAACAGGTTGCCTTCGTTGCCGCGCTGCAAACGCTGCGCGCGGCCGAGACGTGCAGCCTCGTGCTCGCCATCCGCGGCGATTTCTTCTACACTGACCTGATGGAGACCGCTCTTTGGCCGGTGCCGCCGGCCGAACGCCTGGAGATTGCACCGCTGCGCGGGGAAGCCTTGGCGGCCGCCATCGAGAGGCCCGCCGCGGCGCAGGAAGTCTATCTCGAACCGCGTCTCGTCGAGCGCCTGCTGGCCGATGCAGCCGAGGAACGCGGGGCGCTGCCGCTGGTGCAGGAGGCGCTGGTTCAGCTCTGGGCTAGGATGGACGGCCGCCTGCTCACGCTCGCGGCCTACGAGCGATTAGGCAGCGGGCACAGCGGCCTGGCTGCCGCGCTGGAGACCAAGGCCAACGCAACCCTGGTGGAACTGGCGCGGCGTTCGCCCCGCCACGAAGTCATCGCACGCCGCATCTTTCTGCGCCTGGTGCAGTTCGGCGAGGGCCGGTCGGATACCCGCCGCCAGCAGCCGGAGGATGCGCTGCGCTCCAATGATGACGGCCCGGCCGCCTTCGACGAGACGCTGAAACACCTGGCAGAGAACCGTCTGCTGACCCTAAGCGGCGAGGCGGGTCAGGACACACGGGTGGACATCGCACATGAGGCGCTCTTCACAGGCTGGCCCGCGCTGCGCGACCTGGTGCGCGAGCAGCGGCAGCCTGAACAGGCGCGGCGCCGGCTGGAGGACTGGGCCGCCAACTGGCTCGCGCGCAATCGCGACCCCAAGGCGCTGTTGAACGCGCTCGAGCTGGGCCAGGCCGAAGAATGGCTGGCCAGCCCGGCAGCGGCCGAATTGGGCTACAGCACGGCGCTGACCGAGCTGGCCTCGACAAGCCGTGCGGCGCTCGCGGCCGCGGAGCAGGAAAAGGAGGCCGCACGGCAGCGTGAGCTGGCGCAGGCGCAGGCGTTGGCCCGGGAGCAAGAGCAGCGCGCCGAAGCTGAGCGCGCGCGAGCCAGCGACCAGGCGCGTTCGGCGCGGCGCCTGCGCGGCCTGGCCTCCGTCTTGATCATGGTGGCCGCGCTGGCGGTGGTCGCTTCGTTCCTTGCATGGCGGCAGGCAAACCTGGTCAGCGCCCGGCAGATCGGCGCCCAAAGCAGCACACTGTTCAAAGAACGAAATTACCTGACTGCAACGCTGCTTGCCCTGCATGCGAATCAATTAAGCCGCACCGAAGGGGTTGAGGTGCTGGCCCAGGCGCCCTTTGTGCTGGGGGAAACACCGGTCACCGCGCTGGGACGGCACACAGATGCGGTGTACAACCTTGCCTGGCGGCCCGATGGCAAGGCGCTGGCATCCGCCGGAGCGGATGGCCGGGTGGTCGTCTGGGAGGAACAGAGCGGCCAGTGGCAGGCCGCAGCAGAGCCTGCCCCCCCGGGCGGGATCGCGAAGGGCGTCGCCTGGCAGTCTGACGGCAAGCGGCTGGCCTGGATCGCGTGGAATAGCTCGGATAGGGTGTACGGGGTCCGGTTCTGGGACGCCGAACACGAGACGATCGCGTTCAAGCCGATCGGTCAGGCTCTCCCGGGGCCCCTGGCGTGGGCCCCGCAAGGGACCGAATTGGCGCTGGGCGTGGGCGGACAGGTGGGTTTCTGGGATACGACGACCCTGGCGCCCCAAGGGGTGTGGTCCTTACCGGAGCACCAACCCTTCACAGAAGTGGTAACGCTGGCCTGGGAACATTCCGGCCGCCTGTTGGCGGCTATCCTGTATAGCGGCCATGCCGTGATTCGCGACCAGCAGACAAACAGAGAGGTCGAGTTCGATACGGCGACTTGGGGCGACGTCAGGAGCGCGGCCTGGGATACGCAGCAGCCCAGGTTAGCCGTGGCTGTCGGGAATGGCGTGGTGTTGTGGGATGGGGCCGCGATCCAGGAGCTGCCGGGCGTATCGGAGTATCTGGACGGGCGCGCAGGACAGGGCTACCACGGCTCGGTTGTGGGCCTGGCTTGGCATCCTACAGGCGCCGTGCTGGCCATGGGGACCGGCCAGGGTGAAGTGATCCTATGGGATGTGCAGCACGGCGAGCTGCTCAATACTCTGCAGACCCATACGGGTTACGGGCCAGCGTTGGCGTGGCATCCCGCGGGCCACTTGCTGGCGATCGGGACGACCGAAGGTTACGTGCTGCTTTGGAATCCCGATATTGCTGCCAACAGGCCGGCGCCGCTTGTAGCTGCACCGCTCATGCCGGAGGCGGGGCAGACAAGCCAGCCAGTATCTGCATCGTATGCCGCCTGGCATGCTTCAGGACAGGCTCTGGCCTTCATCGATCGCGTCTCCGGTGGGGCGAAAGTCTGGTTCAAGACGTCTCAGCGCCTGGTCGAACTCCCCGATGCCTTGGCGGATTCCTACCGAGCGATAGACGCGCCTCGGCGCATCGCTTGGCACCCTGATCAGCTCGTGCTGGCCGTAGGCGACAGCGATGGAAGCATCACCCTTTGGCGAGAGCTGGCGGGAGGCAACCCGGTTTCGACTACCTTACAATCCGGCGGCCCGCCCGTGACGGTTCTGAGCTGGAGTTCCGATGGCCGGACCGTGGCCGCGGCCTATGGTGCGGCCGCGCCATCGGATGACAAGGAATACCGGATCGACCTGTGGGACCCTGACGCGCGTGTGGTGCGCCGGAGGCTAACGCTGGACCCCGCGCTCAGCCCCATTGCGGATCTGGCCTGGCGACCGGGGGGGAACGCCCTGGCCGCGGTCTCCGAGTACGGCGAGATTCGCCTTTGGAGCGCGGACACAGGCTCACAGTCGGCTCTCTTTGGCCAGGAGTCCCTCTCGGCCGGAAACCGCCTGGCCTGGTCGCCCGATGGAAGCCAGCTCGCGGCAGCATACAAGGTCCAGGTTCCCCGTTTCGATGGCATCTACCAGACGGCCGGCCGCGTCGTCATCTGGGATGCCAGGGGCCGCGCGATCCGTACCCTGACGGGCGTCACAGACGAGGTGACGGGACTGGCCTGGCATCCCGATGGCCGTCGCCTGGCCACCAGCAACGCAGTGGAGGTGCCGTTCTTATACGAGGCGGCGCATACTGCCGGCCGCGTGCAAGTCTGGGATGTGGCGACTGGCCGGCTGGACGCGACGCTGCAGCCGCCGGACACCTCGGTCGTGCTGGGGGTGGTGTGGGAACCGTCCGGCAAGGCGCTCACCATCTGGCCGGCGTGGGGCGACATCCTGCAGACGCCGGAGGTTTACACCGGCAAGATCTGCGGGTGGCTGAACCGCAACCTGGGCTACCAGGACTGGCGGCGCCTGGACACGGCGCGTCTCTACCGGCCTGCCTGTCCTGATTTGCCCCGGCCCGCGACCCCGAACCCGCTGCACGACCGCGATGAGGACCTCCTGCTGGAATGGGCCGCGACGCTCGAGGGCGGGCTGATGCTGGCCGGGCTGGCCATCCTCCTGCTGGGCGCGTTAGCATTGGCCGTCTGGCAAGTCGCCCGGCGGATCCGCAAGCAGGGCCGAGATGAATGATTTCCGAGATTTGTCATCACATCGCCTTTCTGAATAAGCCGGAGAGCGTGAGATGGAGAAGCCTTATCCATACAGCGAAATCAGGGACTTCCTGGTTGCGCATTATGACAACAACGAGCTCGCAGACCTGTTCTTCGATCTCAGCGGACAGGGAGTGGATCTGCTGGGTGAGGGCTTACCCCTGAAGGGACTGGCCCGGGAGATGGTCACTTACTTCACGCGGCGGGAGGAGCTGCCCAGCCTCCTGGCTGCGATGCGGCGCACCCGCGAGACGCTGTATGCACGGACCTTCCCCCAATTCTTGAGCCCGGCGGGCGCGTTGGGGTTGGTCCTCAGGCCCGGCGAAGATGTCAGGCAGCAAGACGAGGTGGAGAGCGTCAATTTGCCGCGCGTCCAGAAGGAAGGCGGCTACCTGATCGATGAGCCGCCGGCGGACTGGGTCGTCGACGAGCTGACGACGCAAGAGGCGGTTGAAGGCAGGCTTGGCGCGGACGTGAGCAAGGACGCGTTCATTGACGCTGACCGTTTCGAGACGCGTGACATCCTGCGCGTTCGCTCGCAGGCGCAACTGAGAATCGAGCCTGAGCCGGGCGTATCGCTGATCAACGGCCGTCCGACACTGAGCTTCCTGACCGAAATACAGCCGGTGGCACAACTGGTCATCGTACCGCTTGAACGCCAATCCGTGCCCCCCTCTTTTGCCCAGCAGTCGCTGGAGCATATTTTTCTGATGCAGCTGATCCCGACCTTACAGGTCATGAATCTGAAGAGCCTGATCGCCAGCACAACGCGAAACACCAACCGGCTGCGCCTCACCGCCGAGCTCGACCAACGGGTGGAAAAAGTCGGTGTGGACGGCCATCCCAATCAGTCGCTCACCATCAACCAAACCTCGATTGCCATCCAGGGCTATACGCGCGACTACGTCCTGATCATCTCCTATATCTCACAAAGCACCTCGAACAAGACGGAAATCGAGAAGCAGCGCGCCTTGCTGCAAAGCCTGGTGGATTCGTTCAAACTGATCAGGCCGGTGGATGTGGAGCAGGAGGAGCGCCGATTAGCCGCGGCAGGTGACACACGGTACAAGAAGTATGTCGAGTTGAAGGCTGGCGGATTGCTCCAGTTTCAATTCAATGTGCTCGCCAGCCAGTGGCGGGAGTTGGATTGGACCCAACCGGAGAGCGCCGCGCGCGTCCGCAGCGACGCCAGGCTGATCCAAAAGGCCATCAAGGCGTTCCCGGTGGAAGATGAGGGGATCACCGAGATTGCGACGCAACTCACGGAGTTGGAGCAGATGACTCCCGCTGAGATCAGGGGGCTTTTTGTGACGGAGGATAACGGATGGGGATCGGGTCAAGAATCGGATTGAGCGCAGCGTTTGCGCTGCTGCTGCTGGTCGGGCTGTGGGGCCTGTCGAGCGCTGTCCGGGCCCACGCCGATCCTATCGCCGTCGGGCTGGTCACCGACGGCCCTACGGCCTACGACCGCAGTTTCAACCAGGCCAGCTATGAGGGTCTGCTCCGCGGCCAGGCTAAACTGGGCGTGGTGGGCACGGTCTACACTTCAACCAGCGCCGCGGATTACAGCTCCAACCTCCAACGCTGCGTTGACGACGGCAACACCATCTGTATCTCCGTCGGGTTCTTAATGGCGGATGCGACCATCAGCAAGGCGGCCACTTACACCGGCGTCAAGTTCGCCATCGTGGACTTCACCTGGAACGCCTATCCCCCGAACCTGCGTGGCATCACGTTCGCCTCGGACGAGACGGGGTACCTGGCGGGCGTCCTGGCCGCGGGCATGACGCAGAGCAACGTCGTGGGTGCGATCGGCGGGATGCGCATTCCGTCGGTGGATGCCTTCATCAGAGGGTATCGGAACGGCGCGATCTGCACGGACCCCGCTGTCCAAGTGAAAACATCCTACGTGGGCAGCTTCGTGGATCCAGCGGGCGGCAGCCTGGCGGCGCAGGCGATGCTAGACCAGGGCGCAGACGTCATCTTCCCAGTGGCGGGGCCGACCGGCAACGGCGCGCTCTTGACAACCACCGGCGCCGGGAAGTGGGGCATCGGCGTGGACGTGGATGAATACCTGACCCTCTTTGAGGACGGAAGCGTGGCCGGCGCTGACAAGCTGCTCAGCAGCGCTTTGAAGCGCGTGGATAATGCGGTTTTCGACACGATCGCCGATATCGCGGACGGAACTTTCACCGCCGGAACGACCTCCTACGGCCTGGCCGCGGACGGTGTCGGGCTGGCGCCGTATCATGAGGCCGAGCCGGACGTACCGCAGAGCGTGCGGGATGCGCTGGAAACCGCCAGGCAGGGGATCATCAGCGGCGCGCTCGATGTCAATACACCGTGCGGAAAGGCCGTTGGCTTGGTGGTCGATGAGGGCACGCTGGACGACAACTGGTTCAATGGCTTAAGCTACCAGGGGCTGCTGCGCGCCGAAGCTGAGCTGGGGGTCACGGGCACGGTCTACACCTCCGCCAGCACGGCCGACTACGAACCGAACCTCCTTCAGTGCGTGGATGACGGCAACGCGCTCTGCCTCTCGGTGGGATTTCGCCTTGTCGATGCGACGGCGGCCGTGGCCGCGGGAAACCCCGGAACCCGTTTCGCGATCGCCGACGTGATTTATGACAGTTACCCTGCGAACCTGCGCGGAATGGCGTTCGCTTCGGATGAGGTGGGGTACCTGGCGGGCACGCTGGCAGGGCTGATGACCCAAAGCGACATCGTGGGCACAATCGGCGGCATGCCCATCCCGTCCGTGGATCTCTTCATCACCGGCTATAGGAACGGCGCACGGCACGCTAACCCGGGCGTGACGGTGCTGACGAGCTATACCAACGACTTTGCCAACCCCGACCTGGGCAGCCAGGCCGCACAGGCGATGATGGCGCAAGGCGCGGATGTCATCTTTGCGGTCGCGGGGCGAGCCGGCGACGGCGCTCTGCTGACCGCGACGCAGGCCGGGACGTGGAGCATCGGCGTGGATACGGACCAATACTTGACCCTTTTCGAGAACGGCGCGGTAGCCGGCGCGGACAAGCTGCTCAGCAGTGCGATGAAGCGGCTGGATAACGCGGTCTTCGACACCATCGACGATGCGATCTCCGGCGCCTTCACCTCTGGAACGGTGCTCTACGATTTGGAGGCTGAGGGGGTGGGCCTGGCGCCGTATCACGCGGCCGCGCCCGCGGTATCGCCGGGAGTGCAGGACGAGGTGGAGAGGGTCAGACAAGCCATCATGAGCGGCGCGATCGATGTGGATTCGCCGTATCAGTTCAAGGTATTTTTGCCGATGGTTGAATTCATTCGGCGGCTGCCATAAGTGAGTGATCCATGAGCGAAATCGAACTCCTCTACGTTGAAAACATCATCGCGCGCAAACGCGGTGCCATCCACCAAGAACTCACCTTCTGCCTGCGGGTCCGCAACCTGTCCTATACCAAGCAGGTCGAGGTCCGTTGGGCCGGTGAAGATGGCATCTGGGAAACGCTGCCCGCGGCGTATCTGGCATCCAGTGGCAACAACGACGAAATCTGGCTGGCGCACGCGATGCGCCAGGCATCGCCGACTGCGTCGTTGCCCGGGAATATCGAGTTTGTCTGCTCCCTGCGCGCGGCCGGCAGCGAGTATTGGGCCAAGCCTGAGCACAACAACTATCGCTGTGAGGCTGATTCCGGCCTGAGGCTCGGCTCGGGCCTGACGCTCCTGCACGTGGACTACCAGCCGCAACTCGAAGAGGATCAGAAGCAGCTCCCGATCGATGTGGCTGTTAGCACCTTGCTCAACCCGCAGGAGGTGTTTGTTGAGTGGACTGACGACGGCTGGCGCACCAAGCAACGCGCCCGCTGCGCCCCGGCGCGGGACCATTGGGACAAGGCCCGGCAGAGCAACGCCCGCAACCCGAACCAGTATGGCGTCCAGCTTTGGACCGCTCGCCTGCGCGTCCGTGACGCCTACCGTATCGACTACGCAATCGGCTGCGTCACGCCTGCCGGCACCCGTTGGGACAATAACCGCGGCAACAACTACACTGCTCGCCATGCCGCGCTCAAAGTGCTCACTCTCAACCTTCACTGCTACCAGGAGGAGAACCAGGACGCTAAGTTCTCGCAAATCGCGCGCGCCATCGCTGATCTGGGCATCGACATCGTCTGTTTCCAGGAGGTGGCTGAGAATTGGAATGCCGGGCAGGGCGACTGGAACTCAAACGCGGCTCGGATCATCAACGAGCGCCTGGCTCACCCCTATCACCTGTTCACCGACTGGGCGCACCTGGGCTTCGACCGCTACCGAGAGGGCGTGGCCATCCTGAGCCGCTTCCCGTTGTGCTATCAGGAAAGCCGCTACGTTTCCACGTCGCACGATGACCACAACATCCATGCCCGCAAAGCGGTGCTGGCGCAAGTGGACATCCCGCACTTCGGCCCGATCAATGTCTTCTCCACCCACCTGAGCTGGTGGCAGGACGGTTTCAGCCAGCAGTTCGATACGCTCGTCGCCTGGGCCGATAGCTGCCATGCCGCTGGCGTTGCGGCCACGATTATCTGCGGCGACTTCAACATCAAAGCCGGCAGCGAAGGCTACACGCACGTCATCCGCGCCTCAGACTACGAGGATCAATACCTCAAGCAATCCAACCGCCGGACCTTCGACCGTGTTTACCGTAAGCGCGGCCCTGGCGCCGCACCCTCACTTGGCGAGCTGGCCGCCGCCTTGGCCGATGACCACCGCATCGACTACATTTGGGCCAAACGCGGCAGCCGCATCAAGCCGGTCGCTGTGCGACGCCTCTTTCTTGACACAGACTATGGCCGCGTCTCCGACCACGAAGGTTACCTGGTAACCTTCGAAGCCACAGCTTGATGATGGTGAAGGCGCTAAAAGAACGGCTGAAGCCTTGGACCCGGCAACCAGAGGGAGGCGATCATGCAGTACGCTGAGCAATACGCGTTGCCCATTGAGGGACAACTGGGTTCTACCTTTGCGCGGCGCAACGACTTCAAAGAGAACTTCTATCTACGTTGGGGCAAAATCCGCTTCGACGTCCAGTGGGGCGCGGATCTCAACATCAAGGTCCTGCTGAAGATCTACCGCAGCGACGGCGTCTGCGAACGCTACATCGTCGATACCGAGCCGCGCAACATCACCTGGAATCACAGTCAGCGCGTCACTCGCGACTTCTTTGTACATCCCTTCCCGCGCGACCTCGGTCGCGTAACTGCCGTCAAGTTCGCCTACATCGTGCACCTGGGCGAGCGCTCCATCCCCTCGCAGTATGAGTACATCTGGATGGACGGCCCCCACTTCGATGACACCGCAGCGCACGTGCGCAGGCCGCTCAGCGTCGAGTTCGCCACCCCTAACACCTGGACCACGGTCGAGGCCGACCCCGCTATGCTCCAGCGCGACGTCGACTGGCTCAACGGCCATTTCGACTCGCTCAACATCATGCCCAAGTTCACCAAAGGCCTGCCCTATCATCCCTTTCATCCAAAGCGCTACATCCACGATCAGATCGACGCCGTTATCCGCCAGCGACAGATTTACCCCCATCGCATGCATACGATCAAGGTGTGCGTGGACGACATCGATGATGCGGACTTCATCCAGCACCTGATTCACGCCTCCGGTAACGGCGTGCTCGTTCAGATCCAGGTCGACTGGCGCAAGATGGCGCTCACCAACAGCCCCCACTACGTGCGCCTCAAGCAGTCGGGGATCGAGCTGCTCGGCGTCTTCTGCTCGCCCAAACACCACAAGATCGAAGTCGCGCCCGACATGCACAACAAGTTCATCATCTTCGGCGACTACGACGCGCTTCTTGGCTCATTCAACATCGCCTTCGACCGCTGGGGCGCCAACTGGGAATCAGGCATGACCTTCCACTCTCAAGGGCTGGCCCGCCTGCTTGACAACATCTTCCAAAGCATCCGCGGGGGTGTTATCCAGAAATACCAGATCGAGCCGCTCAGCCATTTCAACCTGCTCTATACCTACGGCCGTCACGTGCTGTCCAACGGCCAGCGCTACCTGCCGCACCAGGCCATCCTCTCCGAAATTCACCGCGCCCAGCGCGCAATCCGGCTGTGCCTCTTCCTGATCGGCGATATGACCGGCGAGCACGAGGACAGCGCCATCGACGCGCTCATCCAGGCGCGCAACCGCGGGGTAGACGTCCAAATCATTCTCAACGGCCACCTGGCGCGCGTAGGCGACCCGGGCAAAGAATACACTATGTCCGAAGAGCTCGGCCGGCCGCTGCTCCCCGCAGTCCAGCGCCTCAAAAACGCGGGCATCCCCGTCCTGCTCGCCTACGGCCGCCACGATCAGCCCGTACCCTACTGTCCGATCCATTCCAAATACTGCATCATCGACGACTACAAGGTGCTGGAGGGCAGCTTCAACTGGTACAACACCTCCACCTTCTCGCACGACCTCTACGTCGTCGCGGCGAACGCCGAGGTTGCCCGGCTCTACCTCAACGAATTCGACCAGACCCTGCGGGACTTCAGGATGTTTGGTTAAGACTTGGTGCGTGGTAGGTTTCCATATTTGCTATTTATTGTCTTCCCCTTCAGCCTTCAACCTTTCCCTTTCAACCTTATGTCGCGCCATCGCCTGCGTCAGCTCCGCACCGAATAGGAAGATCTGTGCCGAGTAATAGAGCCACAGCAGCAGGACGATCAGTGACCCCGCCGCACCGTAGGCCGAGCCGACCGTGAAATAGCTCAGGTACAGCCCGATCAGATAGCGGCCGATGGCAAACAGAAGGGCGGTAATTGCTGCTCCGCCCAGCACATAACGCCAGATCATCCGGGTGTCGGGCAGGTAGCGGAAATTGAACGCAAAAACCAACAGTGTCAACAGGTAGGACCCTACTTGAGCGACGAACTGAGTGCGGGAGCCCGTCCCCAGTTGTTTCGCCATCGAGGCCAGCCAGGGCGTCAGCAAGGTCGACGCCAGGAGCAAGATACCGGTGGCGATCACCAACAGCAGAGCGATGCCGCGATTGACCAAAAATCGCCAGACGTGATGCCTCGCTCCGCGGCCGCGCGGGGGTGTGCGCCAGATGTCATTGAGCGCCGATTTGAGGACGCTGAAGAGGTTGGACGCACCCCACAACAGCATCAACACGCCGATGATCGTCGATGCCGTGCTCGCGGCCGGTCGCGCGGTCTGATCGAGGATTGTCTGGACCAGCGCAGCGATCTCCGCACTGCCCGTATACTGCAGCACCTCTTTGGTGAGTCGCGCGCGCGTCTCGCTGGGGCCCAGCACCAACCCTGTGATGCCTACGGCGATGACCAGCAGCGGTGCGATTGCGATCAGCGTGTAGTATGCCAGCGCCGCCGCCACGCGCGTCACGCGATCCGCATGCCACGCCTTGACCGTGGCCTTGAGGATGTCGAAAGGATAATGCACGATCGCTTTGAGTTTCATGCAGGTGTTATATTGGTGGCGATTTTAGCATAGTGCCCCCTTTTTTGATAAGCGCGCTGCTGTTTCTGCGCCGCGAGTATCCATCAACGATCCAGGTAATTGTGCAATTTGTTTTGATCCTATTGACACTTACTTCAATTGGCGCGATAATCTGAGTATCGCACCAGCGGCCGCGCAATACTGCCACCACTGCACCTCCCCGCGGCCAGGTTTGTTTTTCTCGTGGAGGCGCACCATGCTACGCAAAAGCATCCTCATCGCGTTGCTGGCCCTGGCGCTGGCCATCACCCTCGGTGGATCCGCCGCCAGCGCACCGCTCCGATCCGTTCCATCCGAACCCGAGCCCGATGCCGGCCGTGCTCGTGCGGCGGGCATCCCTGATCTTGCCGCCCGCGAACGGGGCGATGCCCCGGAAGGCGGGCTGGCCTACCCGGCGTTGGGCATCTTCGGCAACTTCCCCACCTGCGAGTCGCTGGGGCCAGCGGGCGACATCCAGCACGGCAACTGGGGTGCAGTTCTCGGCCCGTCCTACGATTTTGAAGGAGAAGGCAACGCGGGCCAATGCCCGGGCTGCTTTCCGCTCTATGACCAGGACGAATGCTTTGCGGACTTCGATGCTGGCTTGATCACCCCTCAGCCATTCACCATCGACTCGTCCTGGAACGTGGTAACCTGCCCCAACTCGCAGGGCACAGCGCTGGCGAACGCCTGCCAGACCGTCGCTTGGGGCAGCGATGTGGATATCCTGGTCACCAACTTCATGCCGAGCAGCACGCCCGGCCTCATGAATGTACTGGTGGACTGGAACCAGAACGGCCAGTGGGGCGACACAATCTCCTGTCCGGGCGCCGGTCCGATATCCGAGCACGTGCTGGTCAACTTCGTGGTGCCCAATGGCTTCAGCGGGCCGCTGTCGGCGCTGGGGCCGCCCGGCTTCCTCGCTGGTCTCAAATCGGGTCACGTCTGGGCGCGCTTCTCCATCACCGAGCAGCCGGTGGCATTCCCCTGGAGCGGCTCCGGGTCATTCGAGGACGGCGAGAGCGAGGACTACCTGCTGCTGGTGGATCCAATGTACGGCGAACAGCTCGACTGGGGTGATGCGCCGGACCCAACCTATCCCACCCTCGCCGCCAGCATCGGCGCCAACCACTTCATCAGCGCCGGCTTTCTGCTGGGCAACCGGATCGACGCCGAGGCTGACGGCCAGCCCAACCCGGCCGCGCTGGGGGACGACAACAACGGCGTTGACGACGAGGACGGCGTGACTTTCACCTCGGCGCTGGTGCCCGGCCAGCCTGCGACCGTGGACGTCTTCCTCACCGACGCAACCGGCCTGGGCGGCCTCCTCAATGCCTGGATCGACTTCGACGGCAACGGCGTGTGGAACGGCCCGCAGGAACAGATCTTCATCAACCAGCCGTTGGCTCCCGGCAACAACGTGGGCCTTCTTTTCTCCGTACCTGGCACCGCGCTGACCGGGCCCACCTTTGCCCGCTTCCGCCTGAGCCAACAGGGTGGCCTGGGGCCGGCCGGGTCCGGCGGCATCGGCGAGGTGGAGGACTACAAGCTGCAGATCAGCACGGCGGAGCCTCAGAATGATTGGGGCGATGCGCCTGACCCGACCTATCCCACGCTCAACGCCAGTGGCGGCGCGAACCACCTCGTCCAGGCGGGCTTCATGCTGGGCGTCGCCATCGACGCAGAGGCCGACGGCCAGCCGGACCCCAACGCGCTGGGGGATGATAACGATGCGAACGGCGACGATGAGGACGGCGTGACCTTCACTACCCCGCTGCTGCAGGGCCAGCCCGTGAATTTCACGGTGACCGCGTCAGCCGCCGGCGCGCTGGATGCGTGGATAGACTTCAACGGCAACGGGACCTGGGAGCACCCGGTTGAGCACCTGTTCGGCGGCGTCAGTGCAGCGCTGGCCGCGGGACCCAACAACTTTGCCGTCATCGTGCCGCTCAATGCGGCCGCCGGGCCCACCTTCGCCCGCTTCCGGCTGAGCCAGCAGGGCGGCCTGGGGCCGGCCGGGGCTGGCGGCGCCGGCGAGGTCGAAGACTATCAGGTAATGATTAATCCTGTGCTGACCATCACAAAGACCGTCACCGCGCCGATCGGCGGCGTCGCGACGATCAGCGACACGGTCACCTTCAAGATCGTGATCCACAACGCCGGCACGCTCGCGGTGACCACCCTGCCGCTGTGGGACTACTACTCGCCCGCCTGCCTGGAGAACCCGGTTGCCGTCCCGGCGCCGAACGGCCCCGGCACCGATCCGGCGCTGGGGGTCCTGCACTGGACGAACGTAGGCCCGCTGGCCGCGGGGGGCTCCCTCACGGTGATGGTTAGCTTTCACGCCAACCGGACCACGGCTATGTACTGGAAGGAGGGGGGCTGGCTCGACTACGCGCCTAAGGGGATGCCCGACATCGACCAGAAGCAGGATCAGTGGGATAACCCCGCCGGCTCCGGCGCGGCGTGGTATTACTGCGGTCCAGTGGCCGCTGCGAACTCGCTGTGGTGGTTCGACAGTAAGTTTGAGCCGAATCCGCTCTCACCCCCCGCGATCAACGACGGCTACCCGATCGTGACCGCGCCCGCGGCCGCGCTCTATGACGACCACAGCCCGGCCAACGTGCAGAACTTCGTCAACACCCTGGCGGGCTGGATGGGCACCATGCCCGGGGGTGGCACCAACGTGAACAACCTGGCGGCCGGCATCCAGGCGCACCTGGCCAACGTGGGGGTGGGCGCTCAATACTCGGTGACCGTGCCGCCGGTGGCCAAGCCGACGTTCGAGTGGGTGGCCGACGAGGTGCGCCGCTCTGAGGATGTGATCCTTCTGCTCGGCTTCTACGAGGACGTCCTCCCCGGCGCGGACGTGTATTGGGAGCGCACCGGCGGCCACTTCGTGACGGTGGCCGGGGTAGATTTGCAGGATCAGAGGATCGCGTTCAGCGACCCGTACTATGACCGCGCCGAACTGGGTGCGCCGTGGTATGGCCGGGTGCTGCCCGCGCCGCATCTGTGGCTGCATCCCGGCGTCCCGACGGGCGAGGTGCATAACGACGTCAAATACCTCTCGCAGGACGTCTACCAGGTGCAGGACACCAGCAGCCCCGGCGGCATCTGGGGTCCGGTCGGCTACGTGGACCCCGACTCGATGATCGGCTGTCCGCAGATCAGCAACTTCGACGGCCAGAACGATCCCAGCGGCGCCATCAACCAGGGGTGCGTGCCGCACCCGGATTACTCGCTGGTGGCCGAGGTGGAGTACGCGGTGGCGGTCTCGCCCATCACCAAAACGATCACGTGCGATCCCACCACCAACATTGCGGTGGTGTCCGGAGCGGTGGATGCCTCGGGCAGCGAGCTACCTGAAGTTCAGGCGCACGCCGAGGTGCACATCACCCAGAAAGACTGGGGAGATGCGCCCGATCCCGGCTATCCCACGCTGAGCGCGTCCAACGGTGCGGTCCACACCCTGTCGTCGGGGCTGTGGCTGGGCGCGACCGTGGATCCTGAGCAGGACGGCCAGCCCGATCCCGGTGCACTGGGTGACGACAACGACGCCAACGGGGATGACGAGGACGGCGTGGCGTTCACGACGCCGCTGCTGCCCGGCCAATTGGCGCGCATCACGGTGATCGCATCGGCGCCGGGCCTGCTGGATGCCTGGTTTGACTTCAACGGCAACGGGACATGGGAGCACCCGGGTGAGCATCTGTGGGGCGGGCCCAGCGTGACGGTGAACGCGGGCGCCAACGACCTGAACTTCACGGTGCCGGCCGGCGCCGTCGTGGGCCAAACCTTCGCCCGCTTCCGGCTGAGCAACCTTGGCGGCCTTTCGCCGTTCGGCCCGGCGGTTGATGGTGAGGTGGAGGACTACCGGGTCAAGATCCATGACCCAAGCGAGTACAAATGGTCGCAACCGTACGATCCGATCCTGTCCGGCCTGCACACGCACGATGACGGAACTACCGGCATCGTATCGTGGATCACCCGCGCCGACGACTGGCAGTGCCGCGGCGGGCTGATCACCGACCTGGAATGGTGGGGCAACTACGAGCTGGATGCCTATGGCGTCGAGAAGCGCGGCTCCGGCATCGACCACTTCCATCTCAGCATTCACAGCGCGGACCCGACCGGGCTGCCGTTCCCAGGGCCGGTGGCATGGCAGGCTGACGTTCCGTTCGCGGCCGTCAGCGAGACCTCGATCGGCGTTGCCAACCCGGAGGGGAGCACGCTTTACCACTACCGCTTTGTGCTGCCGATGCCGGTCATCCAGGTGCCCGGCGGCACGTATTGGTTCGATATCGCGGCGCGATCCGTGGACCCGATGGCGCCCGCCATCTGGCGCTGGCAGGAGTCGAGCCGGGGTGCACCGTATCAGGGCCTCTATCCCGCTGCCTCTCGCACCGACAGCGATCTCGGCCCTGGCTCGTGGAGCTCGAGCACCAGCGACATGGCTTTTGTCATCAGCTCAAAGCCGGCCGACCTGGGGGACGCTCCCGACTCGTTGACGGCCCCACGCTATCCCACGCTGCTGGCCAATAACGGTGCGTCCCATGCGCTGGAGGCCGGCGGGCCGCGCATGGGTGCGGCGGTCGATACGGACCTTGACGGCCAGCCCACCCTGCAAGCCGACGGCGACGACATCGACGCCGACGGCGACGACGAGGACGGTGTAATCCTGGCCTCCGCGCTCGTGCCCGGCCGGGCCGTCACGGTGACGGTGCGCGTGGCCGGTCCGCCGCCCGGCTGCTATCTGAACGGCTGGCTGGACGCCAACATCGACGGCGACTGGTCCGACGCGCGGGAACAGATCTTCACGGACGCGCCACTGATCGTGGGCGCCAACACGCTGACCTTCACCCTGACGTCGGCCTACACCCCGACAGTCGGGCTCACGTATGCGCGTTTCCGCTGCAGCACCCTGACCGGGCTGGGGTACAACGGCCCCGCGCCTGACGGCGAGGTTGAGGACTACCGCTGGCAGATCATGGCGCCCCCGCGCCGGCCTGTACTGTCCATCGCCATCACCAACACCACCGGCGTCCGGCTCTCATGGCCGCAGGTCGCGCTGGACATCTACGGCAACACCATCACCGCAGACGGCTACCGCATCTACCGCGCAAGCGCACCCTACGCGGCACTGTCACAGGTCGCCTCAGTCTGGGCTCCCTTTCCGCCCGGCCCGGTGGTCTGGGACGACGCAGGCAAGGTCGGCGACCCGACCGTGAACTACTATTACACGGTGGATACGGTGCTGCGGGATATCTACGGCAACGAGGTCTACTCCCGCCGATCGAACGAGGTGGCGGAGTTTGACTTCGCCCTAACGCCAGGCAGCCCGTAAGTGCAGATGAAAAGTCAAGATCCCAAGGTCACCCAGCCCTTGGGATCTTGAACCGCACAACCCCGATCAACGCATCGGTTTCCTGGCCGATGCGCTTAAAAATCAGGTCTTGACAAGGAACAATCGTTCTGCTATTATGTCATTTGTCATTATCAGCAAGCCTGCTCAGCAGGAGCCCTCATGCTGTCAACCATTAGCCAGCCGCCGCGGCCGTCTGGCGGTATGGTCCTGGGGCCAACCAACGGCCATGCATGCCCGGCAGCGTCTGCCGCCCTTCACCATTTAACCACCGTTGCGCACCCGGCGCGCTACTCGCAACAGCTCTTGCCCATCTTCGCCGAGCTACTGAAGGACCGCGTGCGGGTGCTGGACCCCTTTGCCGGCACCGGTGAGCGCCTGGCCTCAATCGTGCTGGCGGACCGGTTGTGGTTGAACGAGCTGGAGCCGGAGTGGGCTGAGGTTGCGCGCAGCACGGGGGCCACAGTGACGCAGGGGGACGCATGCTGCCTGCCCTATCCTGATGGCTTCTTCACGGCGATCTGCACTTCACCGACCTTCGGCAACCGCATGGCGGACAACTTCGAAGATCACCAACCGGAGCATAGCTATATCCGCAACACCTATCGCCATGTTCTCGGCCGACCGCTGTCACCTGGCAACTCCGGCGCGCTGCAGTGGGGTGAGGCGTACCGGGTGCTACACCGCACAGCGTGGGCCGAAGCGGTGCGGACGCTGGCGCCGGGCGGCTTGTTCGTGCTGAACATCTCGGACCACATCCGTGCGGGCAAGCGCATACCCGTCAGCGCGTGGCACCGCGCGACCTTAGAGGAAGTGGGGCTGATCCACCGTGCCACGCACGAGGTGGCTACCCCGCGCCAACGCATGGGCGCGAATCACGCTGCACGGGTGGAGTGTGAGTACGTGATGGTGTTTGATCACTGAGCGAGGTGTAGTCTGGCCTGCGCTCCAATCAAAGCTACCTGCACCTGTTAAGCGGCACGTATTGCCTCACAGTCAAATCTTACCGAAGAGGCATTGACCCTCGTCTCCCTCTGTGCTACAATCGTATCGAAGTCACCCACCCCACCATGAGGCGCCGATGCCTGCGACCGTTCCGTCAGACGACTATCTTGCAACCATCACCATCCGCGGCGCGCGGCTGCACAACCTCAAGAATGTCTCGCTCTCGATCCCCAAGAACAGGCTGGTGGTTTTTACCGGCGTGTCCGGCTCGGGCAAGTCGACCCTGGCGTTCGATACGCTCCACAAGGAGGGGCAACGCCAGTACATGGAGTCGCTGGGGATGGTGACCTATGCCAGCAAGCCGCCATTCGACAGCATCACCGGGCTGTCCCCCTCGATCAGCATCGACCAGGGCTTGACAAACCGCTCCCCACGCTCGACGGTGGGCACAGCCACTGAGGTGTTCACCTATTTGCGCGTGCTTTATGCGCGGGTTGGCCACCGCCCCTGCCCACGCTGCGGCCGCGATGTCCCGCCCAGCCACGAGAGCGGCGACGCTGCAGTCTGGGACGACGAGGATGAAGCTGCCGCCCTGGCTGGCGATGCCGCAACGCAATCCGTCGAGCCATACGACGAGGCTGCAGAAGATTCGGCCGCCGAGGAGGCTGGCTGGACCACCTGCCCCCACTGCGGCGCGCGACTGCCTGCGATGAGCATGGCTATGTTCTCGTTCAACAAGCCGGCCGGCGCCTGCCCCACCTGCACCGGGCTGGGCATAGTCTACGCCCCCGACCTGAGCCGCCTGCTGGACGAAGACAAAAGCATCTTGGGCGGCGCAGTGGCAGGCTGGGATGCAGCCCATCTCATTCGATATTATGTCGACACGCTGGCGGCAGCTGGCCGCCATTACGGCTTCAAGTTCGACCCCGGCGCGCCCGTCCGCGAGCTGAGCCCCGCCCAGCGCGATCTGCTTTTGTATGGGGTGCATAGCGAGTCGTTCCGCCGGCACTTCCCCGGCGTGGAGCCTCCTTCCACCGTGTTCAAGGGGCGTTTCGAGGGGGTTGTCACCACCCTGCTGCGCCGCCACGCCGAACATGCCAACGACGCCGAGTACCTGGAAAAAATCGAACGCGTCCTCATCCGGCAAACCTGCCCGGACTGCGGCGGAGCGCGGCTGCGGGCGGCGGCACGCGCGGTTGCGGTCGCGGGGCGGGCATTAGTAACCGTAGTGCAGTCCGCCGGATCGCAATCCGCCGAACTACACCACGATGAAGCCCTCTCTCGTCTCTCGCTTCTTGCGCTAAAAGAGTGGATCGAAGGGTTGGCACATGCGCTGCCCCATGAGGAGTGGTTGGTTGCCGAGCCGATCGTGACCGACCTGGCCGAACGCGTCCGGCGCCTGGTGGAGGTGGGGCTGGGCTACCTGACCCTTGAACAGGCCACCCCCTCCCTCTCTGCGGGCGAAGCGCAACGCCTGCGGCTGGCCGCGCTGCTGGGCTCCGGGCTGACCGGCGTGCTGTACGTCTTGGACGAACCAACCATCGGAATGCACCCAGTCGACACCCCGCGCCTGGTGAACATGCTGAGCGCGCTGCGCGACCTGGGCAACACGGTGCTTGTGATCGAGCATGATCTGGATCTGATCGCAGCGGCCGATTGGGTGGTCGATTTCGGCCCTGGCGCGGGGCGGCACGGGGGCCAGATCGTAGCTGTCGGCCCCCCGAGGCAGGTGGCGACCCAGCCTGCCTCACTGACCGGCCTCTACCTGCGGAACGGGCGCGCGGCGAGACAGGTTTGCTCACCACGCCCCATTGATAGTGAGACCGGGCCATGCCTGACCATCCACGGCGCGACCGAGCACAACCTGCAAAATGTAACCGTGCGCTTTCCCCTGCGCGCGGCCGGCGGGACGGCGGGCCTGCTGGTGGCAGTGACCGGCGTCTCCGGCTCGGGCAAATCCACGCTGCTGTTCGATATCCTCGACCGGGCCGGCCGCCAGCGTTTCTATGCCGCAGCCGCCGCGCCTGGCGCGCATGCTGGCATCACCGGCTGGGAGTTCGTGGATAAGATCATCACTATCGACCAAACCTCCCTCAGCCGAAGCACGCGCTCGAACGCGGCCACCTACACCGATGCCCTCGCACCAATTCGCGAGCGTTTCGCGGCTCAGCCCGCCGCACGCGAACGCGGCCTGACCGCACAGCACTTCTCGTTCAACGTCGCCGGCGGCCGCTGCGAACGTTGCGAAGGCGCGGGGGTGCTGGCAGTGGAAATGCACTTCCTGCCTGATGTTTTGGTGCGCTGCCCTGCCTGCCGCGGACGGCGCTTCAAACGCGAAGTGCTGGCAGTAAAGTACGGGGGCTATGACATCAGCCAGGTGTTTGACCTGACCATCGAGGAGGCGCTGGCGCTGTTCGCGGAGGTGCCCGCGGCCAGGACGCGGCTGGCGTTGATGGCCGAGACCGGCCTGGGCTATCTCCAGCTCGGGCAGCCCGCGTCGACATTCTCAGGCGGCGAGGCGCAACGCGTCAAGTTGGCGCGGGAGCTGGGCCGCCGCGCGGCCGGCCGCACCCTCTATCTACTGGACGAACCCACCACCGGCCTGCACCCTGCGGACGTCGCTAACCTGCTGCGCCTGCTTCAGCGGCTGATCGACGCAGGCAACACGGTGATCGTCATCGAACACAACCTGGACGTGATCGCCGCGTCTGACTGGATCATCGACCTGGGCCCTGAGGGAGGCGCGGCCGGCGGCCGGGTCGTCGCCGAGGGCCCACCCGAAGCCGTAGCGCATGTCCCTGGCTCACACACCGGTGCTTTGCTGCTTCGCGAACGCGCTCGATTCCCGACGCCCTATGCCTGAGGATTCTTTCTATGCTCCTCAAGCTCATCTACGGGTCGATTGCAGTTGTGTCAGCCGCCTGGGCCACAGAAAAGCTGCATGCCAGCCTGGCCCTCGATTGGGCCCCGGCCTATCTCGTCGCGATCAACCTTGTGGCGTTTGTGTTCTATGCTTTCGACAAGAGCTTCGCCGACGTGCTTCAGTTCTTCAAGGTGCGCGTGCCCGAAGTGATCCTGGTCTGGGGCCTGGCCTTTCCCTGCGGCTGGATCGGCGCGTTGCTTGGAATGCTCACGGCAGACCACAAGACCGGCCCAAACACCACAGCGTTTCGGAAGAAGCTGATCAACGCGTACGCTATCTTCGTAATCCTGTTCCTGCTGGTGCAGGCACTGGCCAAGCAAGCGTTGGTCTCATTGGAGCAGGTGGATGGCGTAGTGTCCCAGCTCGTAACCCTTGTGATGCAGGTCGCCCGCGCCATGATGCAGGTCGCTCGCGCCGTGGTGGAGTTTGTCGAGGCGTTGCGGCAATAGTGGCGGCCAGTTGAGGGGCCAAGTCTAAGTTGGAGTCAGTGGCCAGCCTATGCGACCCGTTAGTATCATCCTGAAGACCTGGAACGCCCTGCCACATGTGCGCCTGTGCGTGCGGACGCTGCTGCGCCACACAGATGGGCCGTTCGAGCTCGTCGTGATCGATAACGGATCGCGGCCGGACACCCTCGACTTTCTGCGCCGAACGCTGGCCTCGGAACAGACACGCGGCCGCACCCGGCTGGTGGAAAACCGCGAAAACGTGGGGCCGGGCGCGGCGAACCGCCAGGGGGTCGCGCTGGCCGAGCACAACCTGATCTGCCTGCTGGACAGCGATATACTTGTCTCGACAGGCTGGCTGCCGCGGCTGGTCACTGAGTTTGAGGCACATCAGGCAACAGGCAGCGAAGGGCAAGGGACAGGCGTTAAGCTACTGGCGCCGCTGATGTATCACCCCACCCTGCCCCACCCCTTCGATGACGAAGATAGCGCGGCCGCGTGGTTTAGGGTGAAGCGCGAAGAGCCGTCACTCCCCCCCTTGCAGCAGTTCTATGCGTATTCACGGGGCTTGAGCATCGATGAATTCGCGGACCTGATGTGCAGCACAGAGGAGAAGCCGGGTTTCTCAGGGACACCTGGTTTCAGCACCCAGGTCTGCCCGCCCGACTTCATTGGCACCGCGTGCGCGCTGCTCGATCGCGGCTTTGTGGAGGCAATCGGCGGGATAGCCGACCCGAGGTTCTCCGGCTACGGCAGCGAGGACGTGGACCTGTGCTGGCGTATCGGTGAGGCGGGGGGCATGGTCGCACGCACGGCCGCGGTCTACGCGCACCACTTCCACCATGCCAGCCTGGCCGATAACGCGGCCGACCCGGCAGAGGCGCTGGCCCTGGCAAACCGGATCCTCTACGACAAGTGGCGCGATAAGCTGCTCGATCTGTGCCGGGCCAGGCTGGCGGCCGGCGGCTCGCTCCGCGAGTACCTGTCCCGTCATTTCATCTTCGGGCCGCTCGCGCGATGCACCACGTTCCTGGCAGATCTTTCAACCGAGCTCGCCGAAGTGACGGGCCTGGCAGGTCCGGAGAGATCTATCAGGCCCGACGAGATCGTCTGGCATCCGATGGAACGATAAGGACAAGGCTTTGATGAACCACCTTCCCCTGCGCATTCCCGTACTCGCGTCACTCATCGCTCTTAGCGTCGCGCTGGGCGGCTGCGGCACAGGTGCGCCGCAGTCCGCCGTCACGCCGACGGTGACCACGCCAGCAGCGACCCCTATGTCCGAGCCGACCGCCGCGCTCGAACCCGCCGCCGCTCCCACCCCATCGCTTGCCGCGCTGCTAGTTGATGGGGAAGCTGCGCTGACCCGGAGCGACTTCGCCGCAGCCGAGATGGCCTACCGACAGGCGCTCATCATCGATCCCACGGCTGCAGCCGCGCAGATCGGCCTTGCCTGGACCTATGCCTGGCAGACGGGCCGCAGCAGTGATGCACTGGCAGCAGCAAAGACAGCTACGGAGCTAGCGCCCGAAAACGCGGCAGCCTGGGTTGTCCTGGCACATGTTCGCTACGGCCAGTTGGACGCGGCCGCAGCAATGGCCGCGTCCGAGCAGGCTATCGCTCTCGAGCCGGCCAACGCCGCAGCGCAGGCCGCACTGGCCTACGCCTATACCCTCGACTTGCGTCACGACGAGGCACTGCAGGCTGCACGCGAGGCCGTCAAACTGGATCCGAGATCAGCCTACGCGCACGCCGCCCTGGCCTTGGTCTACAAGGCGACGGCCGACTATGGCCGCGCCACCGCGGCGGCCGAGCAGGCGGTCAGCCTTCAGCCCGGCTTCGCGCAGTGGTACGTCGACCTGGGCGCCCTGTATTGGGATCACCTGTACGACTATGCTGCACGGACAACCTTCGACAAGGCGCTTAAGCAGGCGCCAGGCCATCCGCCGGCGTTGCTGGGCAAGTCGCGATTGCTCACTGCCAAGGGACAGTACGAGGAGGCCGAAAAGCTGATCGCGCAGGCCGCGGAGAGCGCGCCCGCCGCGCCGGAGCCACTCCTGGAGTGGGGCCGGCTCTACCTGGTGCAGGCAGATTACGACAAGGCGACGGCCCAGTTCGAAGCGGCCGCCGCGGCAGCGTCTGAGGATTGGCGGCCTCGGGCGGGTCTTGCGGATGTCCGGCTGTGGCAGGGAGACTGCGGCAGTGCGGCCGGCCTCTACCAGGACCTGATCGCCAGCCATCCGCAAGCGCCCTATCTGCGCGCCCAGGCTGGCTGGGCGAAACGGTGCCTGGGAGACGCGAACCGCAGCCTGGAGCTGGCACGTGCAGCGCTGGAGTTGGACCCCTATAACGAGAACGCCCTGCTGCTCCTGGGGCTGATCCTGGCCGAGCAGGAACGCTGGGATGAGGCGACGGACGCTTACCTGACCGCGGAACGCTACACGCCTGTCGGAGCTGACCTGCACGCCGCGCTGGGCAACACCTATCTGAATCGAGGGGAACCGCTCAAGGCGGAGGCGGAATTCACGCTGGCCGCGCGTCTGGCACCCGATAGCCCGGCCGGGCCGGTCGGCCTGTGCAACACGTTCTGGCGGCAGGGTGAACCGGAGAAGATGTTGGCTTGGTGCGAGGGTGCGGCGTGGCGCGATGCCGGAAACCCCGATACCGCAATGCTCTGGGGTAACGCCCTACAACTGAACGGCCGCGACGAGGAGGCGATTGCCTGGCTGAAGGCCAACACTGCCGCGCACCCTGAGCACGCAGCCAGCTATTACACCCTGGGCTTATCCTATTTGCACCACGGGGACTACGCCCTGGCGCAGAAGATGCTGGAGAAATACGCAGCGCTGAGTCAGGCTGATGACGACAACCTCACCTATCTGATCAATGCGACCAGCGAAGGCTGGAACCTGCGGGAGGCCGTGGCGCTGGCGCTGCTCCAGGACGAGAGCCAGGAGCTACTCGGCCGCACCGCGACCTGGCAGGTGCCAAGCCGAACCGACTTGGATGCCGCCGGCTCGGTCACACCGGTGCGCGTGCTGATCGCCACGCTCAAGGCCGCCAAAAACGAAAAGCCGGAGGAAACCTACCAGGCAGCGATCACACTGCTGGCCCTGGCCGCGTACGTCGCGCCGCGCATGACACCGCCCGCGACCGGGGGCGTAGCCATAGCCGCCACGGATGCCATGGGCAGGGGGCTGTTCACCGTCGAAGTCGCAGCCAGCGATATATGGCTGTATCTCGAGGGCCGACTCGATGCTGCCGGCTATGCGAGCCGCATCCACTTCGTCCAGCCTGCAGACGGCGTGCGCTCCCCTGAACTGACCGACCAGCTCATCCGGAACACCGCCGAGGAGTTGACCGATCTACGCGAATTGGACGCGCTCCAGCCGTTCAAATCGCAACGTCTGAACCAGGCCCAGCTCGACGCCTACCTGGCGGAAGTCTACGACGATGAGGCCAGGGAGCAAGCCGATTCCGAGGGCCTGCTGTTGACGCTGCTGGGTACGCTGGACTCGTCGGTGGACATCTGGCAGATCGATCGCATGCTCGCCTCTCAGCAGATCCTCGGCTTCTACGACAGCGATGATAAGATCTTCTATGTCGTCACCGATAAGGCCCCCGGATTAACCGATCAGATCACGGTGGCGCATGAATACGTGCACGTGCTGCAGGACCAGCACTTTGCCATCGGCACCAGCCGCTCGGCGATCGAAAACGATGATCGGGCCCTTGCCTATCTTGCGCTGGTTGAAGGGGACGCCAGCCTGGCCACCGCGCATTACATGCAGACATATCTGCCTGCGCTGGAGCTGTTGCAAACGACCACTGCATCGACGGCCGGGCTCAACCCGGACGTGCTGAAACGCGTTCCCGCACTGCTGCGCGACTGGGCCGCGTTCCGCTATAACCAGGGCCTGGCATTTGTGGGTGAAGTCTACAAAACCGGCGGCTGGGAGGCGGTAAACGATCTCTACGCCGCGCCGCCAACCTCCACGGAGCAGGTTCTGCACCCTGAACGCTATCGGGCGGGGGAACAGCCCCTGGAGGTGGTGCTGCCCGATGTGGCAAACATCCTGGGTAAAGACTGGAGCATACGGGATGAGGGCGCCCTGGGCGAGCTGGGCTGGCGGCTGATCCTCACTGAGCTGGCTGGTCCGGCCGCGGCAGAGCGAGCGGCCGAGGGATGGGGCGGCGATCAGTATGTGCTGCTGCGCAATGATACGCTTAACTGCCGCCTCACAAACTGCGGCGCAGCGTTGCTGCAGACCGCGTGGGACACGCCCCAGGATGCCGAGGATTTCTGGGCCGCCTGGCGAAGCGGCCTGTCCGGCCGCACCGGCTTCAAGGAAGTGGTGACCGACCTGACCGGCAACGGCCTGACGCGCTGCTTCCGCGGGAAAGATGCCTATTGGATCGTACAGTGGGATGGGACGACCGTCACCCTGGCGATTGGCACCACAGAGGACGAGGCGCAAAAGCTGGCCGCGGCGAAGTGATCAACGCGCGGCCTGTGCGTTCGTTGAACGATCAGAATAGCACAAGAGTTCCTTGCCACGACCTGCACGATCGCACTATCCCGCGACCCGCAGGATGGCGCGGCCCGGATAACTCAGCATGACAGGTCGGCAGATACGTCGCTCAGGGCTCCTGCTTGGCGAGCCCGGCAGCCAATTGACCGCCGATCACAAAAAACATGCCGGAGAGGAGCAAGGTTAGGCCGCCCAAGGCGACGTCGGCCCAGGTGAAGCTTCTAGCGAACGAACCAAGGAACGGCAATGTAACGACCGGTGCACCGAAAAAGAAAAGCCCGGTCGTAATGCCCATGCCTATGATCCGAACCTCCGTGGGACCGATCAGCCCGCCCGAGAGCTTGAACTGCCCACTGACGATCAGATTGACGTACGTAAGCACGGATAAAGCCAAATAGCTGATCAGAGCGCAGGCGGCCAGCCGGAAGTCGGCGTAAGGCGAGAGGCCGATGCCCAGAAACATCATCGTCTCAGCCACAACATCGACCCAGTGATCCAGAAAGAAGCCATAGCGCGGTCGCTCGCGCTTGCGAAAGCGGGCCAAGGTGCCGTCCAACGAGTCCCCATACCAGTTTAGCACGAAACCGGCATTCGCCAGCCACAACCACCCCGGATGGAGTCCTGCGAGCGCATAGCCGAGGCACACCGAGGCCGAACCCAATATACCGAGGGCGGTCAGGTGATCTGGCACGATCCAGGCGGGGGTGTGCGCAGCCAGCCAACGCAGCACCCGGCGCTCCGGCTTAGTGAGCAATGACTCCTGTACGCGCACATGCTTCTTGACGTCATTCATGATCTCACCCCATTGAGAGACTATCGATATCAGCGAGCGCACCCGGCCAGACAGGATAGAACATGAACCACTGTTCGGGTGCGCGGCGGACGAACCGTTCTATCTGCGCCAGAACCGCTTCGGCGTTCACGCGGATCGTCTCACGATGATCGGGCAGGCGCTGCATCTCGACCGGATCCGCCACGATGACTTCGTATCGGTCGCCGCCTTGCCAATGCGTCACCGCGGGCAGGATGGGCACATCTGCGGCCAGCGCCAGGGTGATGTGACCGGTGGGCAACTGGCTGGGCCGGCCAAAGAAGGACAGCGTGCGGCCTGGCGTCGGCCGATCGATCCCCGTGACAACCAGTCCTGCCTGCTTCAGGCAATTGCTCGCCTGCCTGAGGCCCGAGAGCGTGGCGGGCGCCACTTCCAAGCCTGCCGCTTCCCACATGCGATAGTAGCGCTGATAACCCGCAGCCGGCTGTGAGTAGCCCAGCAGGAGGGCCCGGATCCCCCGGTGGCCCATGGCAATCATAGCCATCTCATAGGCGCTCATGTGCGCCATCGCGATGACCGCGCCGCGTTTGCCCTGGCGGCTCAACTCAACGATCGCCATCAGCTCAGGCGGCAAAGGCGCCAGCCGTTCCAGCGCGGCAGGGCGATCGAGATTGTGAAACAGATCGAACAGGCAGCGTGTCCGAGAGCGCAAAACGCTGCGCACGCAGCGCTGGAGCTCCGCCGAGGAGACCTCTTTCCCCTGCGCGGCGCACACGACAGCCTGATTCGCGGCCACTGCACGAACGAGGCTGGATCCCTGGCGGCCAGCCAGAACGTCGCCCGCGACCGCAGCGAGCCTGTGACCGACCGCCGCTGGCATTAACCTCGGCAACGCCGCGCCCAGCCCTGTGCCAACCTTGGAGTTCAAGAGCGTCTGCAGATCCATTCCTACCCTTTGGGCCGCCATTATACCACAGCCCGCCAGCATAACCTAACAGCAGTGATTCCAAAAATCGCTCTATGACTTGCAACATAGACACTCCACGCCGATCTCCATATCATTGGTGAATCACACCATACACCCGGCGGCTGCGCCACCTGTGACGGTGCGCCGCGTCAGGAGAGAGCACATGGGACATCGGATCGTACTGGTCGGCGCGGGAAGCGCCCAGTTCGGCTGCGGCACCATCGGCGACATCTTGCAGAGCAAGGTGCTGGAAGGCAGCCATGTCGTGCTACACGATATCAACCCTGAGACACTGGCTGCCGTTGCGGAGAACGGCCGCCGGTTCATCGCTGAGCATCATCTGCCCTGCCCCCTCTCGGCTACCACGAACCGCAGAGAGGCGTTCATGGGCGCGGATTACATCATCATCTCGATCGAAGTGGGCAACCGGTTTGAGCTTTGGGAGCAGGACTGGCGCATTCCTCAGCAGTACGGCATCCCACAGGTTTACGGTGAAAACGGCGGCCCAGGCGGGCTTTTCCACTCGCTGCGCGTCATTCCGCCCATCCTCGACATTTGCGCCGACATCATGCAGATCTGCCCGGACGCGACCGTTTTCAACTTTAGCAACCCAATGAGCCGCATCTGCACTACCGTGCACCGAGCTTTCCCCGACCTGAAATTCATCGGCCTATGCCACGAGATCTCCTCGCTACGCAACTTCCTGCCGAATATACTGGGCGTACCCTACGAGGCGTTAGAGGTGCGCGCTGCCGGCCTGAACCACTTCAGCGCCGTGCTGACAGCCACCTACAAAGAGACCGGCCAGGACGCCTACCCCGATATCCGCGCCAAGGCGTCTGCCTTCTTCGCCAGCCTTCCCTCCATGTCGGCGATGCGCAAGTATTACAAGGAGACCGGCGTGTGGCCCGAAGAGCCGGACGATCTCGCCCACGTCGAGACCGAAGCCTGGCCTGAACGCCGCGTCTTCCAGGTAATCCTGGAGAAATTCGGCGTCCTGCCCATCACCAGCGACAGCCACTTCGGTGAATATGTCCAGTGGGCCTATGACGTGACCGACCACAAGGGGATTCTCGACTTCTACCACTTCTACAAGTCTTTTCTGGCGAATGTTCAGCCCAAAATTGAGTTGCGTCTGCGCGAGCGGCTCATCCCGATCATCGAGGGCATCATTACCGATGCCGGCTATATCGAAGAAGCGGTCAACATCCCCAACCACGGACCGTGGGGGAAGCCGACCGGTCGGATCATCGACAGCCTTCCTGATTGGATCGTCGTCGAAGCGCCGGCGCGGATCGACAAGGATGGCGTGCACGGCCTCCCGATGGGCAGGCTGCCGGCAGGCTATGCGGGCCTGCTGAACAACCAGGTCGCCGTTCATGACCTCACGGCTGAGGCGGTCCTTCACAAGTCCAAGGCGCTCGTGCTACAGGCGCTGCTGGTCGACCCGGTCGTCAACCGCTGCCGCAACATCGAGGAGATGCTCGATACGATCATCGGCTATCAGGAGCAGTGGCTGGGGTATCTGAAGTAAGCCTCTGAAAACAACCTCCAAAAACAAACCAGGTTTCGCGACCTTCGGTCGTTGAGAAACCTGGTTTGTTTTTGGAGACCCCCTTGCATTTCCTGACAAATCGGTGTATAGTACTCACAACCGTCGTACAAAGTTCACTCATACACCCGACAGGAGGACAGCTATGACAACTGCGTTCGTTCTGAGCGGTGGGGGCAACCGAGGGCCGTTGCAGGTGGGAGCGCTCGCGGCGCTACTCGAACGCGGCATCGTGCCCGATATGATGGTCGGCACCTGGGCAGGCTCGCTCAATTCCGGTTTCATGGCCGCGAAGGGGCCTGTGCTTGTGACGATCCCGGATCTGCTGGATGCCTGGCGCGGCGCTACGGGCAAAGTGGTCTATCCAGGCAACGTCTTCACGATCGCCGGCCGCCTCATAGACGGTGCGGACGGTCTCTTCCCCACCGAGGGAATGCGCAAACTGATCAGCGACAACCTGCCGCCCGGCGTCACTACCTTCGGCCAACTGAAAATCCCCTGTTACCTGACCGCAGTCGATCTGCGCAGCAAGCGGCTGTTCCTCTTCGGTGAGGATCCGGAATCATCGGTGCTGGACGGCATGATGGCAAGCAGCGTCATCCCGATCTTGCAGCCACCGCTCGACTATCACGGTTTGCAATTGGTGGATGGCGGCGTGCTGGCCGAAGTGCCGTGCAGCATTGCGATGGACAAGGGTGCGACGAAGATCTACGCCATCAATGTCGGCAGCGGCGAGGAGATACAGGAGCCGGCGAAGGGTATCTTCAATATCCTGACCCGCACCCTGGAAAGCTGGCTGATGCAGTCCTTCTTCCTCGACCTGAAGCGCGCAGAGGCCGACCCGGCCATTGAGCTGCATCACATCCACATCACTGCGCTCAAGGACCTGGCGTTTAACGACTTCACCCGGACCGATGAGCAGTTCGAGGCCGGCAAACAAGCAGCCGCAGCCTATCTGGACAATCCAACGCCCCGAGAATTGGCGCAGCCCCGGGGGCTTCCCAGGGAAGAGCTGCGCGTCCCCGGTGCGCGCGAATATGTTCTGCCGCAATTCCGGTGATCTGAAAACCCCAAAAAAGCAAACCAGGTTTCTTAACGACCGAAGGTCTCGAAACCTGGTTTGTTCTTTCCCACGGGTTCATACTTCAGGCTGCTACCACAGCGCCATCAATGATACGGTATCAGCAACACCTGCCCCGCGCGAATCGAGTTCGGGTTGGCGATGTGATTGACCTGCGCCAGATAAGTTACGCTCCATCCGTAGCGCAGAGCGATACGGAACAGTGTATCCCCCCGCTGCACGATGTACAAAAAGCCCATCGGTATCTCTCCACCGGCGCGCACGCAGAGTGTCTGTCCGGCGTAAATCTGGTTGGTATTAGGGATGCCGTTCAGCCTGGCCAGTTCCGTAACCGTCGTGTGGAAACGCAGCGCGATCCGGTAGAGAGTGTCCCCACGCTGCACCCGATAGAAGCTTGTGCACCCCGGCCCCCCGGCCGTCGCGGCCGGAGCCGCAGAGACGGGCGCAGGGCCCACGGCCAACACAACAAACGCCAAAAGCAAGCTCATGATCACTGACAGATAGACTTTCTTCACTGAAAACCCTCCTGTGCCTGAATGCTGCTCATACCGAGGCCGGTCACAAGGCCCTATTATCAAGACGCACACAAACCACAAAAGTTCCGTGCCCTCCTAAGGAAGCTTCGGCCAGTCGCACGCCCGCTATACCCGCACCTGACCGGCAAGAACCTCATCTCCTAACAAAGAGCCTCCTGGCTCATCAAGACCCAAGAGGCTCCATCGTTATTTGGCTGCTGGATGCCACATACTCAAAACGCACCGCGCAATACGCAGTACGCCCTAAACCTCACACCCTGGCGCGTAACACAGCACCATATCCTTCGCCGCCTTGACCTCATCCAGCCGCGTCAAGGGCGCGTTGTGCGGCGCACTCTTCAGCAGCTCGGGCTGGGTTCGGGCCTCGCCGGCGATCTGAATCATGGCATCCGCGAAGGCGTCCAGCGTTTCCTTGCTCTCAGTCTCGGTTGGCTCGATCATGAGCGCCTCGGGCACGATGAGCGGGAAATAGACCGTCGGCGGGTGGAACTTGAAATCCATCAGCCGCTTGGCGATGTCCAAAGTGTGAATCTCGGGCGCGTCCTTCAGGATGCCCTGCGCCACGAATTCGTGCATGCAGGTGCGATCGCCGTGCGGGATGGGATAGACTCCCCGCAGACGGGCTTGCAGGTAGTTCGCATTCAGCACCGCGTTCTCACTGATCGCGCGCAGCCCCTCGGCGCCGTGCATGCGGATGTAGGTATACGCGCGCACCAACACGCCGAAGTTACCCCAGAACGCCTTAAGCGGGCCGATCGAGTGCGCCGGCGTATGCCAGCAGTACATATCGTCCGCATCCTTCGCCACGACCGGTCCCGGCAAGTAGTCGACCAAATGCGCCGCGACCCCCACCGCGCCGACCCCCGGCCCACCGCCGCCGTGCGGCGTGGAGAAGGTCTTGTGCAGGTTGTAGTGCATCACGTCAAAGCCGAGCGCGCCGGGCTTGGCGATGCCCAAGATCGCGTTGAAGTTAGCGCCATCGTTGTAGCACAGGGCGCCAGCCGAGTGCACCAGCCGGATCACCTCTTCGACGTTCTCATCGAACAAGCCCAGGGTGTTGGGGTTCGTCAGCATCAACCCCACCAACTGCGGGCCGTGCTGGTCGATCAACGCCTTCAGCGCGGCCAGATCAACGTTGCCGCGGCTGTCCGATGGCACCTCCACCACCTTGAGGCCCGACATCGCGGTCGTGGCCGGGTTGGTGCCGTGCGCCGAATCGGGGACCAGGATGATGTTGCGCTGCATCTCACCGCGCTCATACAAATACTTGCGCATGATCAGCACGCCGGTGAACTCGCCGTGTGCGCCCGCGGCCGGCTGCAGCGTGACCGCCGCAAACCCGGCGATCTCGGCCAGCATCTGTTGCAGATCGTACATCAGTCCCAGCGCGCCCTGCGCCGCATCTTCAGCTTGCAGCGGATGGAGAGCGGCAAAGCCAGGCAACCGCGCGGCCACCTCGTTCACCTTGGGGTTATACTTCATCGTGCACGAGCCCAAGGGATAGAAGCCCGTGTCGATGGCGTGGTTCAATTGCGACAGCCGCGTATAGTGCCGGATCACGTCGATCTCAGCTACCTCGGGCAGCGGCAGATCCGCGCGCAGCGCCTCGGCCGGCAGTGAGCCTTCAGGCACGTCGCACGCCGGCAGACTGACTGCCCGGCGTCCGGGGTGACAGATCTCATAGATCAGTGGCTCAGTCATTGGCCACCTCCTCGTCCTTCATTGTGGCAATTTCAGCCAACGCCTCGGCCAACATCTCGATCTCGCCCCGGGTGTTCATCTCCGTCACGCACAACAGCATATGCCCTGCAAGCTGCGGGTAGTCCTGGCCCAAGTCATAGCCGCCCAGGATGCCGAACTCATCCAGCAGGATCCGGTTGATCACACTCACCGGCTTCGGGCAGCAGACCACGAACTCCTTGAAGAACAGCCCGCCGGAGATCACCTGGTAGCCGTCCAGCGCGCCGATCAGGCCCGCCGCATAGTGCGCCTTGTGATAGCTCAATTCAGCCACGGTCTTGAGCCCGTACTTGCCCATGGCAGCCATATAAATGCCGGCCGCCAGCGCATTCAACGCCTGATTGGAACAGATGTTGCTGGAAGCCTTCTCGCGCCGGATGTGCTGCTCGCGCGTGCTGAGCGTCAACACAAACCCGCGGCGGCCCTGCGTGTCGGTCGTTTCGCCCACGATGCGGCCAGCCGACTTGCGCACGTCGCTCGTTTTCATCGCGAAGATGCCCAGGTACGGCCCGCCGAAGCTGAGCGCGTTGCCCATCGGCTGGCCTTCACCGGTCACCACATCCGCGCCGTACTGCCCCGGGGGTGTGAACAGGCCCAAACTGATGGGGTCTGCTGACACAACGAACAGCGCGCCTGCGGCGTGAACCTGATCCGCCAGCGCCTGCATCTCAGCCGGCGTATAGAGGCGGCCCAGGAAGTCCGGGTTCTGCACGATCACACAGGCCGTTTCCTTGTCCAGCTCGGCCGCCAGGCTGGCCAGGCTGCCGAGCGCTGCATCCTCACCGGTGAGGCGGGCGTTCATCCCCTGGGTGTAGGTGCGCACCACTGCGCGATAATGCGGATGCAGTGTCGGGCTGAGCACCACCTTGGTGCGCTTGCCGCGGCCCACCTGCAGCGCCATGATGACCGCCTCGGCCACCGCGGTCCCGCCATCATAGTGCGAAACGTTGGAGACTTCCATGCCGGTCAGCGCGCAGATCATCGACTGGTATTCAAAGTGCGCCTGGAGCGTGCCCTGGCTGACTTCGGGCTGATAGGGGGTATAAGCGGTGTAAAATTCACCGCGGCGCAGCAACGAATCCACCACGCTGGGCACGAAATGGTTATACGCGCCCGCGCCCAGGAAGCAGCTCACATGCGTCAGATCATCATTTTCATCCGCCAGCGCCTGGAGCTCTTGCAGGATCTCCATCTCAGACAACGCCGGCGGCAAGTCGAGCTCCGGGAAACGGAACGTCTCCGGCACATCGCGGAACAGGTCAGCCACCGATTCCGCGCCGACAGCCGCCAACATCTCAGCGCGATCGGCGTCGGTATTAGGAATGTAGTTCATCTAGTGCCCGCCCTTCTCTTCCTCTTCGGCGACGAACTTCTCATACGCTGCGGCGTCCATCAGGCTGTCCAACTCGCTCAGATCGTTGGCCGCCATCTTCACCATCCACGCCTTATCGTAGGGGTCCTCGTTCACCCACTCCGGGTTATCTTCCAGGTCGACGTTGACCTCCACCACCTCGCCGCTGATCGGCGCGAGAAAATCCTCAGCGGCCTTCACCGATTCCACTGAGCCGAGGCTCTCGCCCTGAGCAGCGGTATCCCCGACTTCGGGCAGCTCGACGTAGACGATGTCGGAGAGAAGATGCTGGGCGTAGTCTGAGATGCCAATCACGGCAGTCTCACCCTCGATGCGCACCCATTCATGGCTCTTGGCGTACCTGGCGTTCGGATCATACTTGTAGCTCATGGGGTCCTCCTGGGAGTTGGTAGATTGATAATTGGTAGCCGCGGAGACAAACCAGGTTTCTGGAACGACCAAAGGTCGCAACCCGGTTCCTCCCCGCGGGCTCGACTACTGCGGCAGTGTAGCATAGCCATCCGGCGCTGTCAATGACAAGACGCAGGTTTGATGTTTTGTAAAGCCGCTCTGGCATGTGCTATAATCGCCGCTACGCGAGACGCTTAAGGTTTGAACTTTCAAGAAGAGGAACAGGGCCATGTCATTACCTCCCGCCACCGGCGCGGAACGAATCTGGTGGATCGTGCTTATCGTCCTGGTGGTGAGCTACCTTGCCGGCGTTTGGCTGAACCGGCAGCGCAGCAGAGTGTTGGGTGCGTGGCTGCAGGCCGGGCTGGGCAAGCTGGGCGGCCGCGTGGCCTGGCGCTGGATCCGCTCGATGAATTCGGGCGCGGAAGTGAAGGTGGCCGAGGCGCGGCCGCCGTATCGCCAGCTCCAGATCAGCTACTTCCTGCTCACACGCGAGTTTGCTCCGTTGTGGGGCATTGAACTGCTGCGCGGCAAGCGCGACCTGTTCTCGATCCAGGCCGAGCTGCGCACCGCGCCATCGCAAGAGCTCACCATTGTGCCGCGGCATGGCAATCTATCGAAAGAGCTGGATCAGGCTGCGGGGGAGGCTCCCTGGCAGTGGACCGATCTGCCGGCCGGCCTGGGCCTGGCCACGCGGTACACGACTCCCAGCAAAGCACTGATCAGCCGTATCGAGGCATTCCTGGCCGACTACGGCGCATCCGTCGAGCGCCTCTCACTCCGCCGCCGCGGCGCGCACCTGGTCCTCTTCCTCAAGCTCGACGGCATCGAGAAGCGACCCATCACCGAGCTCTGGGCCGCGCTGGAAAGACTGCTGTCATAAGGAATTGAAGCATGCGCATCGCAGTCATGGGTTCCGGCGGCGTGGGCGGCTATTTCGGCGCGCTGCTGCCGCAAGAGGAACAGGCCAGACACTATGCTCAGTAGCCTCCAAAACGACGCCTACCAGGTGCAGCTTCCCGCGTTCGAAGGGCCACTGGATCTGCTTTTGGCGCTAATCGAGCGGGAAAAGCTCGACATCAGCGCCATCTCGCTGGCTGTGGTGACCGATCAGTTTCTGGCATACGTACGGCAACTGGAGGAAGCAGACGCCACCATGTTGGCCGATTTCCTGGTGGTGGCGGCCAAATTGATCTGGATCAAGTCGCGGCTGCTGCTGCCGCGCCCGCCGGCGCCACCCGAGGAGGAAGAGGAAGATCCGGCTGAAGCACTGGCGCGCCAGTTGCGAGAGTACAAGCGTTTCAAAGAGGCCGCAAACTCGCTGCGATCCATCGAAGAGCAAGGGCTCCATACATACCTGCGCGTGGCCGAGCTGCCAGAGCTGGAGCGGCGGCTGGACAACGAAGGGATCTCTCTGGCGGAGTTGCTGTCGGCCGCGCAGTCGGCATTGCACGCCATCGATAGCGGGGACGCCGCCGATCTGCCCAATGGGATGGTCGTGCCCTTCACCCTCACCATCCACGACCAGATCCTGCACATCCGATCACTCACAGCGAACGGGAAGCGCATCACGTTCCGCAGCCTGCTCAGCCATGCCCGCCACCGCTTGGAAGTGATCGTCACGCTCCTGGCCGTATTGGAGCTGATCAAGCGTGGGCAGGCATTGGTGATACAGGAGCAGGCATTCGGAGATATCTACATCGAGCGGGCCGCCGGCGCGCCGTCCTCGCACACTCAGGCGGAAGCGCCCAACACCACCTCAATCCCCGCATAACCCATTTGCCTGTAATATCTGAACCCGAACGGTGTATAATTAAGTAGATTCGGAAAGAATCGATCAGGCGGGTCTTAGCAGGGATAGGCGGTCATGGAGGATATTGTTTCTATCAAAGCGAGTGTATCCCAGATGCAGGCCCAGGCGTTGGACCGGGCAGCCTTTGAGGAATTGTACCGGACCTATCTGCCGAAGGTCTACAACTACATTTGCTACAAGGTCAATGACCGAACTGCTGCCGAGGACATCGCCTCCGAGGTGTTTGAGCGCGCCTTGACTCGGCTGGATACCTATCGCTCGGATCGCGGTGCTTTCTCGACCTGGCTGTTCAGGATCGCGCATAATCAGGTGATCAATCACCTGCGCATGATTCGGCGGCATCCGGAGATGCAACCGTTGGAGGCTTCCGACCTTGTGCCGATCACAGGCAGTTCGCCAGAGCAGTCGGCAATCGAGTCCGAACGGCTAAACCGCGTGCGGAAGCACATTCAGGGGCTACCCGAAGCCCAGCAAGAAGTCGTTGCGCTTAAGTTCGGTTCAGGCTTAAGTAATCAGGAAATCGCACAAGCGATGAAACTGAATGCCAATCACGTTGGCGTGCTACTGCACCGGGCAGTACGCTCCCTGCGTTTGGCACTGGAAGAGGAGGAGGCGTTGAGATGAAAGGCTTGCCGGAGGAACGAGTTGCAGCCAACCGGTTCGTCAGCGACTTAGACGCGCTGCAGGCCGGCCTGCCCCCGATCGAGACTCCTGACGCTGCCCGCCAGGCCGACCTGGAGACGGCTCGCCTGCTGCAGCAGAACCGGTTCGCGCCGTCTCGAAGTTTCGAGTATCGACTCAGAAATCAGCTTTTGGATCAGTTAGACAAGAAGGAGGCAAAGAGTATGTCGTGGAGTAGATTCTTCCGAGCCGCTGCGCGGCCCGCACTGGTGACGGCTCTCGCGGTCGTCTTGCTGTTTGGCGGGGCGTTGGCAGTATCGCCGGAGGTGCGCGCCAGCGCTGGCGGCTGGGTCGCACGCTTCGTTGAAGTCGCTTCGCCGGCCGGATTGTTGTCGCGGCAGGCAGCGCCTACGCAGGATGGCCCGACAGGGGCCCGCTCGCTGTTGGATCGCCGTGGGGAGCAACCGCTCGCCACGGGCCTGCCCGAGCCGGTAGCTGAAGCTAAGCTCGACCCGGCACAGAACATCGTTTCACTCGAAACCGCACAGGCGGGCGTGAATTTCCAAATCCGTGTGCCGGGCTGGTTGCCGGCCGGCTACAAGCTCCTGGGTGCGGCGGGTCAGCCGTCGCTCGAAGGAATCGGGATCGCTGCACCGGCACTGCCGAAGCTGCCGGCTGATGCGCCCCAGATCGAATTGCCGCAGTCGGTCATCCTGGTCTTCAGCGATGCCAAGGGCGGCAAGTTGATGCTCTCGGAGAGGCGAATCGTGCAATTGAGCTCTCGCGAGACACCCCGTGAGGCCGAGTTGCCGGCAGGCACGGGTAGCATCAAAGAGGTGACGGTCAACGGGCAGGCAGCGCAGTACATTGAGGGCGCATGGACGGAGAAGGGCTGGGTGGACAACGGCGAACGCCAATTGCACTGGCAGGATGCTGAGGGCGTCCTTTATGACCTGTCGAGCTCCAACCTCGGATTCGAGGAGTTGCTCAGCGTGGCCGAATCGATCAAGTAAGCTAACAGGCTGAAGGCCAGCCACAGCGAACAGATATAGCGAAACAAAGGACGGCGTGTTCAAGCACGCCGTCCTTTGTTTGTGGGTCACGTATGGCTCCGGTTGAGCTGACCGTTACCCTCTATGCACGAGGCATAACGGCCGCAAACTGCAACCGGTCACTGCTTACCAGCAATAGAGGTAAGCGTAGTAGTACGCGTAGTACATGTAATACTCGGCGGAATAAGCCAAGGAGTACGCGTAGTACGCGTATGAGTAGCCGTAATAGTAGTAGTTATAATAGGCGTAGTAGCTGGCATAATCCGAGTAGTAGTAGGCATCCTGGGCATCGTAGGTGCCGTAATACCCGAAATCGTTCCGGTCCGTGCCAAAGATGCCGGTGTCGAAGTGCGCGGCCGCGATCTCCGCCAAGGCAACATAGGTGTAGTCGTTTGCGTAATAGGCATAGTAGTAGGCGTTGTACGAGCCGTAATAGTTGTAGATGTAGTTGTAGTAGGCGTACGTGTACGCTGAGTCCGCATAGTAGTCACCAACAGAAGCATACTGCGCCGCGAGGTTGCAGTACTGCGCATTGATGGCGGGGCCGATTTCGCCCTTGCTCTTAGAGATATTCGCCGTGCGCTCCGCAGCAGCCTTAGCGGCTGCGATTTTGCTCTTCAACGGAGAAAGCGCAGCCTCCTGGCGGGCCCACTGCGCGGGGGTCAGGATCCCGGCCATCTCCTGGTCGATCTTGGCCTGGAGCTCGTCTAGCTGATCCAGCATCACCTTGGCGGTCTGCAAGTCCGCCAACATCTGGGCCATCTCTTCCTCAGTCGGCGCGAGAGGTTCAGCGCCGATTGCGGGCAACGAGCGAGCCTTCAGTGCTTCCACAGAAGACAGAGCCTTGCCGAGGGCCTCAAACTCCGGTGCATACTGATTCAGTACATCCTCGATCGCATCTCGTTGTGCCTCGGTCAGGCTATTCTTGAACGCTCGGGCTTCCACCGCGTTCATTGTTCCTGCCAGATCCTTCGGCCAGACAAAACCTTCGGGCGCTGGCCCCTTCAGTTCGGGGCCCGCAATCTGATCAGAGGGGATGGGAGGCGCCGCCGCGGCCAGCATTGGGGCCGCCAGCATGATCAGCAACACCACAAGGTTGACGAGTAGGACTTTCGTGCGCTTCATAAGAGTGGCTCCTTTTCTCCGTAGATAGGGTGTCGAATAAGCAAGACGCTTACTCTCTATTACTCTAGCACGGAAGTTCACCCTTGTCAATAGTTAATTTAACTTGGGTGCATCCCAAGATCGGGACGACTTGGCGATTTTATGCTAGTACTACAACTTAATATCATACCGATTTTGCATCTGAGCGAACCTGGAGTTGACAGATTTTGACCAGGCGCAACGGGTAGACTAGAATACATACGTCCGTGCTCGCCGATCTCCGACCGGGCTACCAGCAAAATGGGGTGCCAGACATGAAAACACGAAAACTCGTTCCAATACTGGTTGCGCTTTCGCTCCTCATCCTTTTGGGCTTTCCGCTCAGCCCGGCAAGGGCGGCCCAGCGGACCCGGCCGGCCGAGTCTGCGGCCGGCAACCCTACAACTCAAGAATCCGCTTCGCGCGGCCTGCCCACCGATCAACTCATCATCCGGTACAAGGCCTCGGCGCTGGCGCCCGGCGCTGATGGCGTGACCGGTCCGACGCAGATGCAGCGCTTAAGCGACGCGGCCGGCACCCACCTGACCTATCTGCGCGCGATGTCGGGTGGTGCGCACGTGCTGCGCCTGGAACATCGCACCAGCCTGGTCGAAGCACAAGCGATGGCTGACCGCCTGAGCCACTTGCCCGAAGTGGCCTATGCCGCGCCGGACGCCATCATGGTCCACACCATAGCCCCTAACGACCCCATGTACGGCAGTCAATGGCACTACTTTGCGCCGGCCGCCAACTACTACGGCATCAACGCCCCGGCCGCCTGGGACGTCACGACGGGCTCAACCGGGGTCGTCGTGGCGGTTGTCGACACCGGCATCACGAATCACGCCGATCTCGCCGGGCGCACGGTGTCCGGGTATGATTTCATTGGTGATGTGCAGATTGCCAACGATGGCAACGGCCGTGATAACGACCCCAGCGACCCCGGGGATTGGATCACCGTCTGGGAGGCCGGGCCGGGCAGCTATTTTTACGGTTGTACGGTGTCGGACAGCTCGTGGCATGGCACGCATACCGCCGGCACCATTGGCGCCTCCGGCAATAACGGCCTGGGCGTGGCAGGTATCAACTGGAATTCCAAAATCCTTCCGGTGCGGGTGCTGGGCAAATGCGGCGGTTACACGTCCGATATTGTCGACGGGATGCGCTGGGCGGCCGGCTTGACCGTCGCGGGGGTGCCCAACAACAGCAATCCTGCCAAGGTGATCAACATCAGCCTGGGCGGCTCCGGCGCGTGCGACGCCACGTGGCAGGGCGCCGTTAATGCTATCGTAGCAGCAGGCGCCACCATCGTGGTCGCTGCCGGAAACGACAACACCAACGCCAGCACCTTCGTCCCCGGGAACTGCAACGGCGTCATCACGGTCGCGGCAACAAATCGGAACGGATCGCGCGCCGGATATAGCAACTACGGCTCTGCCGTTGAGGTCAGTGCACCGGGCGGCTATCAGACCAATCCCAACGATCCCAACGGGATCCTTTCCACTTTGAATACGGGAACGCAAGGGCCGGTCGCGGACACCTATACCTACTACCAGGGGACCAGCATGGCCGCGCCGCACGTCGCCGGCGTCGTGTCGCTGTTGTATTCGCTCAATCCGTCGTTGACGCCTGCCCAGGTGTTGACGATCCTGCAAAACACCATCACGAGTTTCCCAACTGGCAGCACGTGCAGCACCTCGATTTGCGGTCGCGGCATCGTCAATGCCGGCGCGGCTGTCGCCTGGCTGGCGCCGACAACAGCCACACCCACACCGACCGCCACGCGAACGCCGACGCGAACCAGCACGCCTTCGCCGTCCCCCACGGCAACGGCGACACGCACCCCCACCCAAACACCGACGGTCCCGCCGTTCACCCCGACGGCGTGGAGCTATTTGCCGCTGGTGCTGGACGAGTGAACGCGTACACCTTCAACGCCAGAAGCGCCGCGGCCGCGCCGCATCCATCGATGAAGACGTCGAAGAGATCAGGATGTCTGCCCGGCACGAAGCTCTGGTGGAACTCGTCGCTGAGCCCATAGAGCAGGGCCGCCGCGAGGGCCCAGGCGCCGGGCCGCGCCATCCCCGCACCTGCCAGCGCCCAGCGCAGCAGCAGCGCCAGCACCGCAAATACGACGAAATGACCGGCAATGTCCTGCAAATCCGGGCGCTCCCATAGGGACGGCAGCGTCGACTGCCCCGACAGCAAGAAGATCACCCCCATCCAGGCCGCCGCCGCCATCCACCGAAAACCTGGTCGTTGCCGCCGACGTTTCATTTCAACCATACACACCCAACGCCGTTTCGACCAGTACGTCCCAGTCGAAACGGTTCCGCACCCGCTCCCGCGCAGCCCGCCCCAACACCGCAGCCCGCTCCGGGTCAGCCAACAACGCGGCTACGGCGGCCGCGAATGCAGCCGTGTCGCCCGGCGGCACGAGCACTCCGGCCTCCCCCAGCGTCGCCGGCAGCTCTCCCACCGCGGTTGCGACCACCGGCAGCCCGGCCGCCATCAGCTCCATGATCTTCGCGCTGTGCCGCGCCCGGTTCGAGGGCGTATCGGCCCACGGTGCAATCGCCAGGGTCGCGCCGGCCAGCACCCCCGGCAGCTCAGCCGGCTCCACCCAGCCGCGCACCTCGATGCCCGGCCGCCCCACCAGTTTGGTTTCCTCCCCGGCCAGGCCGCGGCCCACCACCACCAGCCGCGCCTCGGGCAGTTGCTCCCGCACCAGCGACCAGACCGCAGCCACATCCGCGGCCCGCACGCCGGCAAAACGCGTGTAGAGGACGGCAGATTTTTGATTTTTGATTTTTGATTTTTGATTTGCGATTTGCGATTGCTGACCGCTGACCGCTGACTCCTGACCGCTGACTCCTGACTCCTGACTCCTGACTCCTGACTCCTGACCGCCGGCTGCGGCAACGCCATTATGCATCACGAAAACGCGATCGGGCGCGGCGCCGAACGCGATGGCGCGTTGGCGCAGGCACTCGCTGGTCACGGTCCACGCATCCGCGTGCGACAGGCCGTAATGCTCCTGCCAGGCAAAGAAACGGCGCTGTGCCGGGGAATAGCCCGCACGCGGGTCGTCGTTCCACCCGCCCGGCCCTTCCCAATCGTCGGAATCGACGATCAGTCGCGGACGACGGCTCGCAGCCCACGCACCACTCAGCGCGCACCACGGCTTCCCGCGTCTGCTTAGCCACAGCAGTGCTCCCACCAGCCCCGACGGCCCCTTCGGCTTGAACACATGCACCACATCCGGGCGCCAGCCACGCACCGCCAGGAACAGGCGCCACCCCAGCCGGAGATGCCACCCCGCACCCTGGCGGCCCGGTGGCAAGGTGATATTGATTACGTCAACCCCATTCCCTTGCTGTAGCCGGTCTCCCGACCGAGCCACCACCTCGCTCCCTGCTGTGGCCGGACTCCTGACCGAGCCACCACTCCCCACCTCCTCGCGCCACTGCCGGCCCGAATCCTCAACGCTGTCGTACGGAGGCACGAACAGCGCGACCGTGTGCCCGCGGCCGGCCAGCACGCGGCCTAACGGCAGCGCGCGAGCGCGCGCTGTGCCCTTAGCACGCAGGCCGAACGGAGCCACGAGAGCGATACGCATGGGAAGCAAAGCCACCTATGGCACGAGCGCGTAAGAAAACTCACCGGTGCGCTGCGACACCGCGGCCTGGGCTCCTTCGCTGTCAAGCCCCACCACCACGTAGTAGCGGTTCTGCTCAGGATCCCCTGCGGCCCCCATGTCATTCGTGTCGACAGCGGCCCCGAGATTGGGCGCCGCCAATGTCGTGCGCAGCTCACTCTGCCCGTCACCGGGCGTGAAGTAAGGCTGATCCGGATAGAGGTTGCGCCACACCTGGTAGCTGCTGTTCGGCGCGGTTTGATGCCAGTGCAGGCTCACCCCGCGCTTGTACCCGAAGCCGGGCGTCACCCGGATCGGCGCATCCGTGATCAGGCAGCCGGTCATGTGCGCAAATGTCCCTATGGACGCCTTGACCATGTCGGTGAAGTAGGTGAGATTTAGAGTGGAAAACCGATCGCCTGTCGTGTGATAATACGGGGTCTCGTCGCCATAGGTGTCTTCGATGACCATGATCGACGCATACCCGTACTGCCAGAATGACGCATTGTCGCTGTAATAGCCCATGGAGTTGTTGATGTACGTGACGGGCACAAGGTTCAGCCCATAGGTGCTGACGACATTCGCATAGAGGTTCATCATCTCGACGGAGCCGGGCACCGAGCTTTTGGCGAACAGATTGAGCTCATTGGGCGCGCCGCTGTTATAGCCCAGCATATCCATGTTGAGATAGCCGCGGATGTTTTCACCCCGGCTGGAGGAACGCGCGGCATAGGCCGCGCTGCCGTACAGCCCCTGCTCCTCACCGGTCCACAGCGCGAAGCGCAGCGTGCACCCCCAGTAATACCGGCTGAGGATATCGGCGGCAACCAGGACCGCGGTCGAGCCGCTGGCGTTATCGTCCGCGCCGGGAGCGACGCTGCCGGTCGGCATGTCATCGAGGTGTGCACCGATGATGAAGATTTCCTCCGGCGCGGTCTGGCCCGGCAGTTCAGCGATCACGTTGGGGTAGGTGGACGGCGTGCCCGTGGTGCCCCAGACATGATTTTCGACGCTGTACCCCAGCGCGGCGAAATGCTCTCCCACAAACTGGGTGGCCTTCTGGATCGGCGTGCCGCTGCTTGTGTACCGGGTGGCGATCGTGTAGTTCGATCCGCCGACGACCACCGGCAGATCCCCGCTGAGCTGCCGGTCGTAGGTGGCGACCGCAGTGCTCGCCACCTGGTTGATGATCCCCTGGATCACGGGATCAGGCGAGGCCGGCGGTGCAAACGCAGTGGGCGCGGGCCGGAGAGGAACTTCCGGCGCGGCCGGGTTCACCCGGGCGATCTCAGCGCCGGCCTCGACCAACCGCTCGGCCTCGGCCGGCGTCATGACCAGCAGCGCCTCCCGCCCCTCCTGCCAGATCACCTCGCCGTAATCCGCCCAGTTGGGTGCGGCCCGGCCCGGCGGCATCATCACCATGTAACGGACAGGCGTCATCGGCTCGAGCGCCTGCGCTGCGTCCGGCGGCTCGCCCGCCGCCGGCGCCGCCAGCACCTGCCCCCCGCCGCCCAGCGCCAGCACGAACGCCAACGCCAAAATCACCCTCAGCTTCACAGTTGATCTCATCGCACGGCCCTCCCTTCAAGAGCATTATGCTATCATCCCCTTGAGAGGACGGCAAATCGGCCGTGATGCGTGGTGCATGCCTCCCGCATCTTCCGCTTGACCAACAGCCCCGTTGGCACTATCATCAGTCCACGACTCACCCCATCGCATACGGAGGACTCCATGACCGAAGCCCTTGTCAAAGACTACTACACCCCATACGTCCGCAGAGAGTGGCGGCGGCTGGGCCGCGACCCCTACCACCGGCTGGAGTTCCAGACCACCCTGCACTTTCTCGAGAAGCACCTGCCGCCGGACGGGCTGGTCCTCGATGCGGGCGGCGGGCCGGGGCGCTACACCATCGAGCTGGCCCGGCGCGGCTACCAGGTCGTGCTGTTCGACATGACCCCGGCCAACCTGGCGTTTGCCCGGCGCCAGATCAAACGGGCTGGGGTGCAGAATCAAGTTGTCGACATTGTCGAAGGCTCGATCGTAGACCTGGCCCGCTTTGCCCGCGACACCTTCGACGCCACCCTCTGCACGGGCGGGCCGCTGTCACACGTCCTGGATGCCGGCAAACGACAACAGGCCATCGCTGAGCTGCTTCGCGTTACCAGGCCAGGTGCGCCGCTCTTCGTCTCCGTTATGGGCCGTCTGAGCCTGCTGGTCGTCGAACTGGTCGAGTTTCAGCACGAGATCGAAATGCCCCACTTCACTCAAATCCGCGACAGCGGCGATTACGAAGGCGGCTCCGGGTTCACCGCCTGCCACTTCTTCCTGCCGGAAGAGCTCCGCGCCGCGTTCAGCGACCAGGGCGTGACGGTCGTTGAGATGGCCGGCCTGGAGGGCCTTGGTTCCCACCATAGCAGGGAGGTCAACCGGCTCGCCAAAGATGAAAAACGCTGGCAGATCTGGCTCGACACCCACTTGCAGACGTGCACCCACCCTACCGTTGTCGGCATGAGCGAGCATCTGCTGGTCATCTGCCGGAAATAGCGAGGAAAAACGGGGTTTCTGGCAGAAACCCGGTTTCTCACGCTTACTCCACCGTCACACTCTTCGCCAAATTCCGCGGCTGATCCACGTCTGCGCCGCGACGGACGGCCATGTGATAGGCCAGCAGTTGCAGCGGGATCACGGTCAGCACCGGCGTCAGCAGCTCGGAGGCGTGTGGTACGCGCAGCACGTGATCCGCTTTGGTTGTGATGAAGTCATCCCCCTCGTTAGCCACCGCGATCACGATACCCCCGCGCGCCTTCACCTGCTCGATCTGGCTGATCATCTTGTCGTACACGCGGTCCTGCGGCGCGACCACCACTACGGGCATGTGCTCGTCGATCAGCGCGATGGGACCGTGCTTCATCTCGCCTGCCGGATACCCCTCCGCGTGGATGTAGCTAATCTCCTTCAGCTTCAGCGCGCCCTCCAGCGCGATGGGGAAGTTGATGCCACGGCCCAGGTACAGGAAATCGGTATGCTGGAAGTACATCTGGGCCAACTCCTCGTAGACCTTGTGGCCGGCCGGGTCCAGCAGTTGGCCGGCCAGCGTCGGAATCTGCGCCAGGTCGTCCAGCAGGCCCCGGCAGCGATCCGGCGACAGCATGCCGCGCAGCGCGCCCAGGTGCACCGCCAGCAGATACTGGTTCACCAACGACGCGGTGAATGCCTTAGTGGAGGCGACCCCGATCTCCGGCCCGGTGTGCATGTAGATCACGCTGTCGCTGCTCCGCGCGGCCGCGCTGCCGATCACGTTCACGATGGTCGCCAGGTGCGCGCCCTTCTCGCGGCCCTCGTCCATGGCGGCCAGCGTATCCACGGTCTCGCCCGACTGGGTGATCGCCAGCATCAACGTGCGCTCGTCGAGCACCGGATCGCGGTAGCGAAACTCGGATGCGTACTCCACGCGCACCGGCAGCCGCGCGAGCTGCTCGAACATGAACGCGCCCACCAGCTCGGAGTGATACGAGGTGCCGCACGCCACCGCGACAAGCTGGTTGAACCCAGCCGCCTGCTCCTGCGTCAGCGCCATCTGCTCCAGGTACACCTCGCCGCTGCCTAGGTCCACGCGGCCGCGGATGGTGTCGGTGAGGGAGTTCGCCTGCTCGTAAATCTCCTTCTGCATGAAGTGCTTGTACTCCCCCTTGGCTGCGGAGATCGGGTCCCAGGGGATGTCGTGCACTTTGGGGGTGAAGGGGGTCCCGTCCAGGCCACAGAAGCGCGCGCCGTCCTGGGTCACCACTGCCATCTGGCGGTTCTCCAAAAAGACCAGCCGCCGCGTGTGCTCCAGGATCGCGGGCATATCGGACGCGATAAACATCTCACCGTCGCCGAAGCCGACCGCCACCCCACCGGCATTGCCCAGCCGGGCCGCGACCAGCGTGCCCGGTTCACGATGCGCGAGGACGACGATCGCGCTCGGGCCGCGTAACCGGGACATCGCCAGCCGCACCGCCTCGGCCAGCGGCCGTTCGGGAGTATAGTAGAGGCCCACCAGGTGTGCGATCACCTCCGTGTCGGTGTCCGACTCGAAGTGAAGCCCCTCCGCCTCCAGTTCGGCGCGCAGTTCCCGGAAGTTCTCCACGATGCCGTTCTGCACCACCACCAGCTTCTTCGCCGCGTCCGCGTGCGGATGTGCGTTGCGCTCGCTGGGTTTGCCGTGGGTGGCCCAGCGCGTATGCCCCATCCCGACGTGGCCGCGGATGGGCGCCTCGGCCAGTTTGGCCGATAGATTGCTGAGTTTGCCGACGTCGCGGCGGACCGCGATGCCGCCGTTCTCGATCACGGCGATCCCGGCCGAGTCATAGCCGCGGTATTCCAGCCTGCGCAGCCCCTCCAGGATCACCTGGGCCGCGTTGCGCGGGCCAATGTAACCTACGATTCCGCACATGGGTATCTATCCCCTTTATTCCAGATACACTAACCACCGCGCGTTCGATGTTCGCTCCGCGTAATCCCCCTGCATCTCCGCCGGCAGCAGCGCGGCCAGCGCCAGCATCGCCTCGTCCGTCATCTCACGCAACACCTCGCGCCCGACCCGGCCCACCGAGCCATCGGGATTGCGCGGCCAGCGGAAGCGGAACGGTTGGCCGTAGGTCAGCACCGCGATGGGCCGGTTGATCAACGGCATCTTCCAATGGAACTTCGGGGTGTCGACGACCGCACACGGGATCAGCCACGCATCGGGCGCCTCGCGTGCGATGAACGCCAGCCCCTCCTTGGCCTGCTGCAGACGGCCATCGCGGCTGCGCGTGCCCTCTGGCGAAATCACGGAGATGTCGCCGTCCGCCAGCACCTGCCATGTCGCCTTCAATGCCTCGCGGTCGACCGCACCGCGTGTAATGAAGACCGCGCCATACCAGCGCAGCAGCGTCCCCGCGATCGGCCACCGGCTGATCTCGACCTTGGCCAGCGGCACTGAGTAGCGGTCGAGGCGCCCACAGATCGCCACCGGATCCAGCCAGTGGATATGATTGTAATACACGATGCCGGCGCCCTTGATGGGCACCTGCTCACCCCCGCGCACTTCAACCTTCAAAAACAGCCAGATCAAAAAGCGCAGCACTGCCCCCCAAAAAACATGCCCCAGCAGCATTCGCTTCTTGCGTCCCATTTCAATTATCCTGCTGATGTTGCCAGGTCGCGCTGGACCAGTCCCATCACCCTGACCAACACTTCCTCAATCGACAGAGCGGTGCTGTCGACCACAATCGCATCCTTGGCTGCGGCCAGGGGCGCGTGCTGACGCGTGGAATCATACTCATCGCGGCGGCGCACCTCCTTCTGGACCTGCTCGAATTCCACCTGTTCCCCGCGCGCCACGCGTTCCCGGTAACGCCGCCGCGCGCGCTCCGACAGCGCGGCATCCAGATAGATCTTCAAGTCGGCGTCAGGCAGCACCACGGTGCCGATATCACGGCCTACCATCACGATGCGTCCTGCCTCTCCGATGCGGCGCTGCTGCAGGCACAGCGCCGTGCGCACGCCTGCATAGGCCGACACCGGCGAGACCGCCTTCTCCACTTCACGGCGCCGGATGTTCCAGGTGATATCCTGGCCGTCCGCCAGCACAGTGACATCGCGGCCGTCATCAACGGTCGGCGCCAGGATGTCCAGCCGCACCTGCTCGGACAGCGCAGTGACGGCGGCCTCATCCTCGATCGGGACGCCGCGCGCCAGCGCCACCGCGGCCACTGCCCGGTACATGACGCCGGTGTCAAAATACAGATAGCCCAGCTTCTCGGCCAGCAGCTTGCCAACCGTGCTCTTGCCGGAGGCCGATGGGCCGTCGATCGCGATTGTCGTCGGACTCAAGCTCATTCCCTTCCCTTCCACCGCTTCAGTTTCGCCGCCGGCCGGGCCGAACGCTGCCTCACGGAGCGTCCTCACCTCGCCCTCGGTCAGATCGCGCCATTGGCCCGGCCGCAGCCCTTCCAGACGAAGCGACCCCAACCCAACGCGGATCACCCGGAGCGCCGGGTGGCCCAACAGGCCCACCATCCGCCGCAACTGGCGTTTGCGTCCCTCGCGTAACGTGAACCGCAACCAACTCGTGCGCGGCAGAGGTCGCGCCGCGTCCTCCCGCGGCCGGCGCCCGGCTTCAGGCGGCTCGCGCACCACGACCACCTGGGCCGGCAGTGTCGGACCGTCATCCAACATCACCCCATGCTGCCAACGCCGCACCTTGCGAGCGTTCGGCCAACCTTCGACCTGGACCAGGTAGGTCTTCGCGTGCTCGTGCCGCGGATGCATCAGGCGCTGTGCCAGCTCGCCGTCGTTGGTCAGCAGGAGCAGCCCTTCGCTGTCCTGGTCAAGCCGGCCAACGGCATACAGCCGCTCGGGGACCTTGACCAGCTCCGTCCAGGCAGGATAGCCGGCGCGCGCGTCCTGATTGGAAAGATAGCCGACCGGCTTGTTAAGGATGATGTAGCGCAGTCGTTCCAGCGCTACCGGCCGCCCATCGACCCGAATCGCTGCGGTCAAGGGATCAACGCGCAAACCCAGCTCGGTCACTACCCGGCCATCTACGGTCACCCGTCCCGCAGTGATTAACTCTTCACAGGAACGCCGCGAGCCGAGTCCAGCTTGCGCGAGCACCTTCTGCAATCGTTCTTCAGCCATTCTTCCCACCCTTACGGTCCATGCACTACAGCCAGGGGTACGGTGGCAACCACGTCACTGCCCAGCAGCCACGTCAGACTGCCCACAGGCAGCGTGCCGGTCAGCGGTGCACTCGCGTCGATCCAACGGACCGGCTGCACCAACGGCCACTGCCATGCAGGCAGAAAGATATCAAAAGTGTCCGTAGAGCGCAAACGGTAGAGCCGATCCTCCGGCCCGACCTCCCAGGCCAAGGCATCGTCCGGCAGCCCAGCGCTGCGCCACTGCCAGCTCTCGGTCGCGTAATCCAACAACGCCCGGGCATCCGCATAACGGTCCTGGCTGCCCATCACGACAGCCAGCAGACGATGCCCGTCGCGGCTCACCGAAGCGATCAGGCATTCGCCGGCCGCATCCGTTGTGCCGGTCTTGATCCCATCGGCGCCGGGATAGCTGCTCAAGAGCTCATTGGTGTTAGTCAGCGTTCGTCCGGCGACCGTAGCCTGCACCGTGCCAACGATTTGCCCAAACACAGGATAGCCCAGGGCCGCCCCGGTGATCGCTGCCAGGTCAGCCGCGCTGGCCGCTTGCTGCGCGTCGTCCAACCCGTGCGGGTTGGTGAAGTGAGTTCCAGCCAGCCCCAGGGCCCCGGCCGCATCGTTCATCATCGCCACAAAGCTGGCCTCATCGCCGGCCACGTGCTCGGCCAGTGCCACCGCCGCATCGTTGCCCGACGACAGCAGGAGGCCGTAGAGCAGATCAAGGACCGTGAGAGATTCGCCCGCGGTTAATCCCATGCGGCTTCCGCCGGTGGCTGCCGCCGCGGCCGAAACCACCACCACTTCCTTGACGTCGACGTGCTGCAGCACCACCAGTGCGGTCATTACTTTCACCGTGCTGGCAGGTGGTCGCGGGGTTGCTGGCTCGAGCGCGTAGAGGATTTGCCCGCTGTCCAGGTCGATCGCCACCGCTGAAGCGGCAGCCAAAGCTGGCGGCTGCCCGAGGCGTACGAGCGCGGCAATCTCGCCTGGGCCCAGTCGCAGCGGCGGATAGCCTCCGTCAGTCAACACCGGCGGACCGAAGCCGGTGCACGCCAGCAGCGCCACCAGGCAAACGATCATACACCCCAAGCTTCTTCCCACTTGACGCCCTACTCCACTTGGACTAGAATGTCTTATCTTAGTCAGAGGTTCAGCGATGCCGGTTTACGAATACTACTGCCCGGCGTGTGACCGCCGTTTCGAAGCGCTGCGCCCGATGAGCCAGGCCGATGCGCCGATGACCTGTCCTCGCTGCACGACGCCTAACACCCGCAAACTGATCTCCGCATGTGCGGCCATCAGTCGCGATGCTGGCGGCAGCCACCTGGTGGCCAGCAGCGGCTCTAGCGGCTGCGCCTCCTGCAGCGGCGGGAACTGCGCAAGCTGCGGCAGCCATTGATTCCCCCCCGGGCGCAGGCCACAACCCTAACGGAAAGGGGCGCCGAGTCGGCGCCCCTTTGCTTCACCATTTTTCGGCGCTCAGGACGCCACCAACACCTTCAGCACGCCGGCCGCGGCCGCGCGTGTGAACGCTGCCTCGCCGTCGTCGAGGCTGTAGACGGCCGTGATCAACGGCCGTGGATCAACCAGCCCTTCGGCCAGCAGGCGCAGCGCGGGTGCAAACGGTCCGCACCGTGAGCCGACCAAGGTGATCTCATCCACGACAAGCCCACTCAAATCAACAGTCGTATCGCCGTGATAGGTGCTTTTCAACACCAGCGTCCCCCGCGGCCTGAGCAGCGCCCGCGCCTGCGCGAAACCGGAGGGGCTGCCGGTACACTCGACCACCACATCGGCCGAACGCGCGGTCAGTTCCTGGCCTGCAGGCTGCACGGGTACGCCCCACCCGGCCGCGATCGCCAACTTGTCTGCGTGCCGGCCCACCAGGGTCAGATCACAGCCCGTGAGACGCAGCACCGCCGCCACAAGCAGCCCAAGCTTGCCATCACCCAACACAAGAACGCGATCGGTCGGCCGCAACGGCACCTGCTCAACGATCTCGCACGCGGCAGCCAACGGCTCCACAAAGACCGCCGCCTCATCGGGGATATTGTCATGCACAGTGTAGAGGTTAGCCTGGGGCAGCAGCAGCATGTCGGCCAGCGCACCATCACGGCGGAAGATGCCAAGGGTCGTTCGATTGGGGCAATGCGTGTGCCGTCCAGCGCGGCAGGTCGGGCAGGCATAGCACGCTGCGTTGATGTCACCGACCACGCGGCGGCCGATCCAGGCCGGATCGGGCCCCTGCACAACCTCGCCGACGAACTCATGCCCCAGCACCCCACGAAACGCCATATAGCCGCGCACCAGCTCGAGATCGGTGTTGCAGATGCCGACCAGGCGCACGCGCACCAACGCCTCACCGGGCAGAGGAACCGGGTCCGGATACGTGGGGTCGAAGCGGAGGCCGTTGTCGCAGACGATGGCGCGCATGGGGTTATCCGAAAGAGTATTCGCGATGCTGGGCTGGAGGCTATAGCCGGTCTCTCGCGTCATGCGGCAGACCGGCTGAAGCCTCTCGAATCCAGATGAATGTCGTAGTTCTACGCAGTCTGAGCCTGTCCGGTGCCCAACAGGTCCTTCTCTTCCCAACCGACCAACACCGCTACCGCGTTAAAAATCGAAGAGTAAGTGCCGCTCACCAGACCGACCAACATGATCGCGATAAACTGCTTGATAGTGCCACCACCGAATAGCAGGATGGCAACCATGATGAAGATCGCGTTAAGCTGCGTTGCCAGCGACCGGTGGATTGTCTCCATGATGCTGCGGTTCGCGATAGCGCTGAACGCCTCGCCGCGGTACTTCGGCGCGTTCTCGCGAATGCGGTCGAAGACCACGATCTTGTCCTGCATCGAGAAGCTGATCACGGTCAGCAGCGCAGTCAGGAACAACGCATCAGCCTCCCAACCGAACACCAGGCTGAGGATGCTGAAGACGCCGAGGGTCAGGAGCAAGTCGTGCACCACCGCAATGATGGCCACCACACCGTAGCGGAACGGCCGCTGCACCTTGCGAAACGCGACAATCAGGAAGATCAGGTTCGCGATCGCAGCAGCAATAATGGCCACCGCGGCCGCCTGCGTCACCTCGCGACCGATCGAGGGGCCCACCGCGCTAAACTGTACTTCGGACACGCCCTCACCGAACTTGGCCTTAAGAGCCTCGGTAAGCGCAATCTTCTCGGTCTCATTGATGTCCTTGAGCCGCACCTGGGCTGTCGTGCCATCGCCCAAGGTAGTCACCGCCGTATCGCCGTAGCCGGCATCTACGAATACCTGACGCACGTCGGCAGGCTGAACCGGCTGCGCAAAGCTCAACTTCCAGATCGCGCCGCCGGTGAAGTCAATGGCTAGCTTGAAGGGTAACCCGGTGGTGATCGTCGAGTAGATCATGGCGATCAGGCCGGGGATAATGATCAGCGCCGAGATCAAAAAATACCAACGCCGCTTTTCTACCAGTCGAAACATGGTTGTCCTCTCGTTCCTTCCAGAGCTCAAATGCCCAAGAGCCAATGCTTCTCGCGCAGACTTTCGCTGCCCGGCCGATCAAATACTGCACGCATGAAGGTGCGCGTGACAGTGACTGCCGTGAACATGCTGATCAACACACCGAGGCCCAGGTTGATCGCGAACCCCATCACCGCCTGAGCGCCGAAGGTGCGGCCGAACACGACCAGGATGCCGCAAGTGATCAGCGTGGACAGATTTGAATCGAAAATCGACGTCCAGGCACGGCCAAAACCTGCCTCGACCGCCTGACGCAGCGACCGTCCCCAGCGCAGCTCTTCCTTCATGCGCTCAAAGATCAGGATGTTGGCGTCAACGGCCATGCCGGTGGACACAAGGAAGCCTGCGATGCCGGGCAGAGTCAGGGTGATCGGAACCAGCTTATACAACGCGAGGTTCAACCCGGCATAGATCATCAACGCCAGTGCAGCGAGCGCACCGGGCAAACGGTAGTAGATGGTCATGAAGAGCAGCACGGTGATCAGGCCGATCAGGCCGGCCAGGATGCTCTTGCGGACCGAGTCAGCGCCCAGGGTCGCGGTAATGGTATCGCGGCTGGCCACGTCCAGCGACACGGGCAGTGCGCCGTAGCGCATCTGCACGGCCAGGCTCTCGGCATCGGCTTGGGTGAACTTGCCCTCAATGACGCCCTGACCGTCCGGAATCGCGCTGTTGATACGCGGGGCAGACAGCACGACGTTGTCGAGGACGATGGCCAGGATGTTGCCCACGTTGGCGGCCGTATAGTCGCCGAAGATCTGGGGACCATCATCCTTGAGTTGAAAAGCGATCTGCGGCGTGCCGTACTGATCCAGGCTGATCTGCGCATCCTCCAGCTTGTCGCCGGTCATGATCGTCTTGAAAACCGCGTCAGGATAGGGAAATTTGACTGAGCCCAGCTCATCGGCAGTGGGTGTCCGATCGTTGGTCGTGGTGCGAATGTAAACACCCTGCCCCACGTTCGGGTATTGAGATCCGTCCGAGGGGCCGATCTCGACGAACTCAAGCTGGCCGGTGCTCTTGAGGGTTTGCACCGCTTGTTCCGGGTTGTCGATGCC
>CAYYTK010000017.1:0-93387 GCA_964474695.1 uncultured Anaerolineales bacterium | reverse complement strand
GCGCATCCTGGGAACCGGCATAACCGGTTCCCCCGGATTATTGAGAAGATACCCCAGTCTCATTATCTCTGAGATAAATGGCGTTTTGGGACCTCACAGTCTCATTATCTTTGAGATACGACACGCCATGTAGGTTGCCGCGCCATCAGGCACTAACTTGCCAGCAGCCGGGGCCTGCCAACGTGCCAGAGCACGAGTGCTTGACAACTCGCAGCGTGCCGCATATCATGCCGTGACCGCACACACCAGGGCAGCGTGTCAGGCCGAGTTGAAGTCACGGCCGACATCGTAGTCCTCGCGTTGAAAACGCAATACAGTGAAGCGGGCCGAGGGCGAAGAGATCACAGCGGGCCGCATGCCGTCCTGCGACCGATCACTGCGGCTCTCAATTGATTCATGAAAGGCTACTCGCATGAACAAACGCGCACTGGGAAGAACCGGACTGCAAATCGCACCGCTGGTATTGGGCGGCAACGTGTTCGGCTGGACGGCTGATGAGGAGACCTCCTTCGCGCTGCTGGATGCCTTCGTCGCGGCCGGACTCAACGCGGTGGACACGGCCGACATCTATTCGGCCTGGGCCGCGGGCAACCGGGGCGGCGAATCGGAGACCATCATCGGCAAATGGTTCAAGCGCAACCCGGGCAACCGCGCCAAGGTGGTGCTGATCACCAAGGTGGGTTCGGAATTCAGCCCGGAGCGGGGTGGCCTGTCCGCACGCTGGATCACCCAGGCCATCGAGGATTCGCTCCGCCGCCTGCAGACCGACACCATCGACCTCTACCTGTCGCACCGGCCGGACCCGCACACCCCCTACGAAGAAACCCTGGCTGCCTTCGAGAAGCTGCTCCGGGCGGGCAAGATCCGCGCCGTGGGCGCTTCCAACCTGGACGCAGCACAACTGGCCGAGTCGCTGGCAGTCGCCAGGGCGCACAACCTGCCGCGCTACGACGTGCTGCAGCCGGAGTACAACCTGTACGACCGCGCCAGTTTCGACGGCGCCCTGCGTGACCTGACGCTGCGGGAAGAGATCGGCGTCATCACCTACTTCAGCCTGGCCAAGGGCTTCCTCTCCGGCAAGTACCGCGCCGCGGACGACCTGGGCAAGAGCCCGCGCGGCGCGGGCGTCGCCAGGTATCTCGACGAGCGGGGGATGCGCATCCTGGCCGCGCTGGACCAGGTGGCAGAGGACCTGGATGCCCAGCCGGCCGAAGTGGCGCTGGCCTGGCTGATTGCCCGTCCGGGCGTGACCGCGCCGATCGCCAGCGCCACCAGCCGCAGCCAACTGGACAGCCTGGTGCGGGCGACCCAACTGAGCCTGAGCGCCGAGCAGATCGCCGTGCTGGACCAAGCCGGCAGCTGACCGGCACGCGCGTCATAGGCCGGCCACGGACAACGACCCGCGACGCGCATCTAGCACACCCGCGAGATCAAGGGCCTGACCCGTTACTCAGTGGGCATCGAGGACCCAATGGAAACCTTCAACACGCAGATTCCACGCGCATTGGCCGCGCAATACGGTCAGGAGGCTGTCCAGATCATTCGGGAGGGCGCCTACCGCGCGCCTTCTGGCCAAATGGTGAGCGTCGCGGACCTCATTGAGCACGCCGTACAAGGCACCGTCTCCTACCCACCCGACCAACCCCTGCCCCAAACACACGTCGGGCCATATCAAACCCGTATCGAGGTTGCCAACGAGACGACTCTCGCGGCTGTGCAGCGTCTGCGCGCAGCAGGGCAGCATCCCGTCGCGCTCAATTTCGCCTCGGCCACCCATCCCGGCGGTGGGTTTCTGTCCGGCGCGCGGGCGCAGGAAGAATATCTTGCGCGCTCTTCCGGACTCTACGCTTGCTTGCAGATGCACCCGATGTATGGCTATCACCGCGCCCGCCACGATCCTCTGTACACCGACTATGTGATCTACTCGCCCGCGGTGCCCGTCTTTCGCGCCGATGACGGTGCATTACTTGAGACGCCCTACACCGTCGGGCTGATCACGTCGCCGGCCGTGAATGCCGCGGCGCTGCCGCCCGAGCGGCATGCCAACATCGGCCCTGCCATGTGGCAGCGTATCCTCAAGGTGCTGGCGGCGGGCATCGTCCACGGGCACGACAGCATCGTTCTGGGCGCCTGGGGCTGCGGCGCGTTCGGCAATGATGGCGCAGAGATCGCGTCGCTGTTTCGGCAGGCTTTGCAGGAGAACTTCCAGGGTGCCTACAGCCGGGTGATCTTCGCCGTTCTGGATTGGTCGCGAGAGAAACGGTTTATCGGACCGTTCCAGCGCGCCTTTGAGGGCTGAGACGATGCCTCAGTTGTTGGTTCGAGACCTGGATGCCGCCACGGTGGAACGGCTGAAACTGCGCGCTCAGCGGCATGGCCGCTCCTTGCAGGACGAGGTCAAGGCGATCCTGGCGGCGGCGACCTTCTCCATGAGTGAGGCAGGCAGCGTGGCGGAGGAATGGCAGCGCAAGCTGGACGGCGGCGCCTATACGGACAGCGCCGAGGCCATCCGCCGGGATCGGGAACGATGAGCGCGCCTGGCGAGATGTCGGTTGCTATCCATCGTGTTGTTGTTGTAGCCAGCGTAGCGAGAAAGTCATGGCGGGTGGAAAACGGTCGTCAGATGGTACGGGTCAAATCAGAGCATCAGAGCGCGTAGGAGGACTATAACATGCAGCCAAGATTCAACCCCCCACAAGGTGGATATGATGCCGAGCTTCTATGCCCGAACTGCGGCGGAACCTTCTTGCATCACGAGCAAGTCGAGGTCTTCGAACGCAACGAAGACGAGACCACGGGCGTCCACGTGGTTGTCGAGGCTGGCAAGGCCACGATCGACCGGAGTCTCGCTGGCAATCCAAGCAGCCGTCGCCACGGGTTGTGCATCTACTTCTCTTGCGAGGAATGTTCTGCCAGGCCAGTGCTGACCCTGGCGCAGCACAAGGGGAATACGTTTGTGGATTTTGCGTTTGAGGATGAGTCTTAGCCCTTCGTGCCGGCGGCTCTTATTCGCCCAGCGGCGTGAGTTGCATGGTCTGGCTTTCTTACAGCCAGACTGACTGTAAGGTCTTGTGTTCTCGCGCCTTACTGCTTCGGGGTCTGCTCGTACGCCTGCTTCGGCGTAAGCCGTGATGTGCCCAATCGGTAGACGTCCTCGTCACCGTTGCCGCGCAGCATGCCCACTGCCACCTCGCGCTCCGGATCGTACTCGCGCACCATGCGGGCATCGTCGGCCGCGTCCACCAGGTTCGCCGGCAGGTAGCTGATGGCGTGGCCCAGGCCGGTCGGCACGGAGTAGGTCTTGCGCGTGTCCACGACCGTCAGGCCGCGGCCTTGCGCCAGGTAACCGGCCCAGGCAGCCGAGGCGATCTGCGGCCAGTTCTCCATGATATACGCCAGGTCGCTGTCCCGGTGCGGATGGGGCGGATTGAGCGCCGCGCGTCCTACCGCCTTGACCTTCGGCAACTGCGGACCGCGTTTTGTCATCGTCTTGCCTCTTCATAGTTCAGCGCAGCCGCCTGCAGCAGTTCAGCTACCGGGGCCTGACATCGTAATCTTTGACGACCACGCCCTGCTGCGTGCGGCCGGCCGCGTGCATGCCCCAGAAGTACCGGCCGACGTGCTTCCCGAACAACGGCGCGTCCGTCGTGTACTCCTTGAAGTGGGCGCGCACGAAATGCAGCGCTTGTTGGGGGCCTTCCCCTTTGCCCTCCGAGCGCAGCTGCCGCCGCAGCGGCTTGACGATCAGGGTCTTGAACTGCACATCGCGGATGCCGCGCTCCCAGCGCTTCTTGGCGACCTTCGCCGGGGTCGGCGGTTGGTCCTCCGTGGTGACGTTGCGGCAGTGCAGGAGCGAGAGTGCGAAGAAAACTGGCTGCACCATGCCGATGTCGAGGTTCGAGTCCGGCGACGCGCCGGTCAGGACGGCCAGCCGGCTCAGGATGCGGCCATCGCCGTCCAGGTAGAACTGCGGCGCGGCGATCACTTCGAAGCGGTCATCGTCCCCGATGCAGAAGCCGACGAGCTGCACCCAGCGCGGCAGGATGTCGTTGGCGAGGTAGTGGGCAATCATCTCCTGGCGCTGGGCGCGAATCTCGGGCGCAGTGTAGATCCGACCGGCGCGCTCCTCGGCCGCCAGCAGCATGTCGTGGCGCAGGGCGTCGGCGCGCTCTTCTTCGGGCAGTTCCTGGACCTGCACGAAGAAGCCGTAACGCAGCCCCGGGAGGGTCGGCAGCTTGACGAGCTGTCCATCCTGGTTCGACCACTCGGGCGCAGGGAACTCAAACCACGCCGCCGGCCAGGGCGACACGACGCAGGGGAAGTCCTCTCGGTAGTCGTGATAGTCGGCCTCGTCTTCCTCGAAGAACCAGCGCGCCGTCTCGGTGATGTCCACCGGCACCACATCGTCGGGGACCTGGAAATGGAGGTTCAGATCGTTCCAGTAGCGGGCCAACAGCGTGATCGGCATACAGACTCTCTCATCCCACTAATGCGTCGTCACGACTGCCCGCCACCCTGCTAGATATGGAGGCAATCATGGCTCTGTCTGGTGACCACGCAATTCGAAAGAACACATCTCTTGATCGGTGAAGTACGTGTCTCAGACTGAAACCTGCTGGAATGGAAAGCTCGATCGAGAGGGGTGTGTGTCATGAAAAGTGTCTCCTACCGCACGGAGTTACTGCTCCGTTGCGTATTCCTTGCCCTTGCAGTGTCCTCCGCCCAAATCACCGAAAGCGGCTCAACATTGGTGTTCTCGGAGGATAGTCACCGGACTTTGCAACCTCGATTGCCCGCGGCCCATCCAGTCAAATTCTGCTCGACCTCAACCGCATGAATGGATTGGAGCGACTTCAAGATTTCTAACGCCGCCTGGCCGAACTTGAGCGCTTCGTCTGATTTGCCCTCGTCGGCCCAGAGGCAAGCTATCCCATAGAGGCCGGCAGCATATGCTTCACGGTCGCCGAGGCGCTCGTTCAGATCCATGGCTGCTCGGAAGGCGGCGGCAGCCTCGGTACGTTTGTTGTTGCTAGCCAGGACTTGCCCAAGCCGATGGAGAGTCCGGGCTTGCCCCTCTGCCTGCCTGCCAGCTTTGTGGAGCCTTACGCTGCGCGCATAGCCATGCTCTGCCTCTTCCCATGCGTCGCGATCGAATGCCAAGTCGGCTATCCCTTCGCAGGCCAGCGCCTCCAGTGCTGGGTCGTTGATGCGAGCAGCGATTCCTGTGGCCTGGTCGTAGCAGTTCTGGGCGCGATCTGCTTCGCCTCTGTCATAATGGTACTCGCCCAGTTGGAGCAGCGATCGGGCCATACCGGGCGCATCAGCAATCTGCCGACTGAGGGACAAGCTCTCTTCGAGCGTCTCGCCCACGTCCTTGCCCAACTCATCTTCGGCAAGGGCGAGACTACGGAGCATGTCGGCCATCGTCGGTCTGTCGCCTTGCAATCGAGCCTGGTCGACTAGTTCGCGATATATGGCGGCAGCCCGGGCGAAGTCACCGCGTCGGCTCGCCTCGGCCGCCAGGTCTGCCCGTGCCTCTCGATGCTGCTCAATAGGCGCATGTTGCAGGGCCAGTTCGGCTGCATCTTCCAGGCAGCCTTCTGCCAAATCCATAAGGCCGGCACTTCTCGCGACGACCGCCAGGCCCCGCAGTGTCTCGATGATGATCGTTGGTTCGGGTGACTGCCGGATGAGCTGTAGTTTTTCCTGGTACAAGCCGATGGCTTCGGTGTATAGCCCCTGCTCAGCCAGAGCTTGCGCCAGCATGTCGAGCACGAGCGCAAGTGTCGGCGGATGGTTGAGCTCGCGTACTTGCTTCAGGGCCATTCGGTAGAGGGCGATCGCCTCATCTTCCTGCCCGCTTGCAGTCGTCATCAGTCCTGTCAGTAGGCCCAAGCCACTCTCGATAATCTTATCGGAATCAGTTCCATTAGCTACGATCAGGCTGCCGAGCGAGTCTCTGGCTGCGTCGTGTTGCCCCTGGAGCCATAGCGCGACCACGTTTACGACATGAAGCATCACCCAGTCCTGGCGCGATTTTCCGACGAGTCGAGGGTCGGCCTGGTTCTGTTGTACGGCCGCGACGTTGGCATACTCGGCGGCCTCTGCCCAGTAGCCGCGGGCAAGCCAGAAACTACTCATGGAAGCAACCAACTCAACTGCGCGTTCTCTCTCCCCCTGTTCCAAGCACCAGCGGACCGCAATCGTCAGATTGGCAAGCTCGGCCTGCAGGCTGCTGTAGTCTTCGTAATGCTCGGCCGCATAGGCGCGATAGACGTCGGCGAAGCGGGCCTGGCTGGCCTGAAAGTATTCACCGGCCCAAGCAGTGGCCCTGCTCATAGCGTTGACGCGCCGATTACTGCGCGCAGCCGACTGATCGCATTTTCCACATCCTCTACTCGCGTCTGGTCGGTCTTTGCGAAGAGCGTCTTTGCCTCCTGAAAGCATGTTTGTCCTCGTTCCAGATCGCCCGTATTGGCAAGTGCATAGCCGAGCCAGTACAGGTCTTCAGCCAGCGCTGATGTCTCGCCGTACTCCCGCTCCAGTCGCACGCTCTCCTCCAGGTAGGGCCGACCGAGATCGAAGCGATTTCGCTTCAAGTGTATCAAGCCCAACGACGAATAGATCAGTGCCAACCCAACGTGGTCGTTCATCTGGGCAGCGATTTTCTCACTCCGATGCAGAAGCTGAAGCGCGTCCTCTTCTTTGCCTGTGAGCGCCGCGATTTGACCCAGATGAAACAGCGCAATGGCGAGACCATGCAGTTCGTTGAGTTCCTCGGCCTGGACCACCAGCTGCTGATAGGCTACCTGTGCCTCGGCGTACCTTTCCGCGCGCACCAGTCTGGACGCCCGAAGTTGCCCCTCGGCGTAGTGTCGCCATCCGCTCAGTTTCGCCAACGGCCCTGCGGATGCCTTTGGGAGGGAACGCAAGATGTCAGCATCGCTTTGTCCCTCGGTCAGGAAGTACTCCACGGTAGCGGGGATTGTCTGATCGCCGATCCGATGGGCGACGGCTACCGCTTCCCTCCAGGCGCTCCTGGCTTCATCTGACCGCCGGCAGATGAAAAGCGTTGTCCCCAGGCCGTAGTAGGCGTTGGCCAGTACGTCATCCAGCTTCTGGCTTTGCTGGGCGAGATCGATGATCTGGCGATACACCGTCAGGGCGCGTTCAGGATGTCCGTGTGAGCTAATGGCAGTTGCGTAGCTATCCAGCAACTCGAGGTAAAGCTCGCGATCCGCTTGCGATCGCACGATCTCGGGCGATTGCAGAGCTGCTTCCAGCCATTCACGGTATTGCTCCCAGAATCCTTGATCAACCAGTACACCGCCGACTGTCAGCAGAATTAGGCCCAGCTCCCGCCACCAGTGATGCTCACGGCATGCCTTCAACGATGCCACAAGGTTGGGTAGCTCTTCGCCTTGAGCAACCTGGTCGGCCTGCTGTTTCTCCGCCAAGCCCACATAGTAGGAGACGAATCGATGCTGGGCCTCCGCGTAGATCGCGTTGGCAGTCTGCAGCTTGGAAAACGTCATTTCTTCACACTCCGCTGTCGCAACACCGGATAGAGGTGCCTACTTTGGCGAGTTGACGATGTCGGACACCACGAAATACTGCGTCAGCGGGTGCAGATAGTATCGAGTGTTCTGCAGGGTTGACTGACCAACTTCAAGGAAGGAGAGACGCCATAATTCATCGATCTTGCGCGTCAGTAGGCTCTGGTCAATCCCGCTGGTACTCTGGATGGCATCGAAGGTGCCACCGATTCCCGGCGCAAACACAGCCATCGCGATCAACAGCCGCTGGGCGTCCTCCGACAACAGGTTCCAGGAGTTCCAGAAAATGCCCTTATAGAACCTAACGTACTCGTCATCTGCATCGCCGGTCGGCTCCCCTCCGACTTCCGCTAGTGAGCGCAACACTTGCTCCAGTGGGAGGTGTTGTAGCTGACCTACAGTCAGCTTGATTGCCAGAGGCGAGCCGCCCGTAGCATGCGTGACAAGGAGCAGTTCGCCACTCTCTGCCTCTGCTACCCGTTGGATTCCCTTTTGCTGCGCCTCGGAGCGGATCAACAGCATGGCGCTTTCATCGTTGAGGCCCTTGAGATGTACGGCGTAGAGATCGCCCTTGAACCGTCGGCGACTGGTGAGTATCGCTTTGCTGTGCTGTAGCAACGGCAGAAGTCTGGTCACCACCTCATCCTGGCTATGTATCGCGCTCTCCAGGTTGTCTAGGACAAGCAGTGCTTTATGTTGGTTCAACAGCGTACCAAGTCTTGGAATCCGCTCTGATTCCGGCAAACCTTGCAGATCAGGAGCCCCGAGCTGTCGTCCGATGGCGGCGAAGATATCGGGCCAACTCAGCGGCGCGGTCGTACCGAAGGAGATGCCCGCTGGACGCGGCTCCCAGATTACGACTTCGAATAACTTCTCTTCCAGACTGCGATCTACGACCACACGGGCAAGCGAGGTCTTTCCGATGCCTCCCATCCCATCGATGCCGACAGCCCATTTGCCGCTGGGGTCGCGCAGCGCCCCCAGAACCTCTTCGATGATGGGCTCTCGACCGAAAAATTGCAGGTAAGGGCGGGGCGGAAGCGGTGTGGTATCTACGGTTGGTCCCTGGCGGTCGCCAGCATCTTTGTGGGCTGGATCTCCTGAGCCACGTAGGAACAGGTAGACGGACAGCGGCAAGGAGAGGAGAAACGTAACTCCTAACGCTAACCACACGATCCACGGCCGCTCGGCGAATTGTGGCGCCAAGTAGCCGGCCGCGATGTTTGCCAGCAGTCCAACCGCAAGCGCCAGGATACTGGAGGCGATCACTGCGAAGATAATTCTTGTGTTTTTGGCCAAGGGATAGCTCCTTAGGTGGACCACTGAATGCTAACTACTTGCTTTGGAGATGCCGGGAGTCATTAACAGATGCCTTTACTGAACCGTTTCATAGCATGCTCAATGCTGTGCAGGAACAGTATTTACCCCTCATAGACGTGACGCTTTACCAATCCGAATCCTCGTTCCTTAGCTTCTCAAGCGTCGCCTCATCAAAGATGCTCGCTGGGTCTAGACCTTCCTGCAACGCTTTAACCCAAGCTGAGCGCGAGGCAATAAAGCCATCAGACTCTCCCTTTGCTTTCGCTTGCTCCAAAGCAAGCTCGAAATCCTCGACGGCCCCCTGAATATTTCCCGCTAACGCCCGTGCTACGCCACGGCTGTCACGAGTGTTGCGATCATTGGGGGCCAGTCTGACTGCTGTATCGCAGGCATCCAGCACGAGGGGCGCTTGGTTCCAGAGTACGCCGGCCTGGCAAAGGCCGTTCCAGTCTTGAGCCGCATCAGGGTTAGTGGTTAGGCTGGGATCCAGAATCGTGGCTTCCTCGAATCTGGTGATGGCACCGGTCATATCTCCTCGTCGAGCCTGATTGTGGCCGGTGAACAGCAGTGAACGTACCTGGTTACGCAAGACCCGTTGCGCGAGTGTTTTGGGTTCGATAGCCAGCATAGGATCGAGGGCAAACGCCTGGTAGAAATGAACGACAGCTTCGGCTACGGCGCCTGTGCGCGCCAGTTCACGTCCTTGCTCGACCAGCCGCAGCGCCTGGGCGCGGACCAGCAAAGGCCTTAGCATCTCCTGGTCGGGCAATTTAACCTCTCTGCCAATGCCAAAGCGCTTACGTTCTGCGCTAGTCAAAATCGGTGCGGGTCGCGAAATACGTGCAATTGCCCTGAGCAGGATTCGTTGTGTCCCATCCCACAGCCGCACCCCGTCTTCACCGCCCGAGACGATGCGTTCACCATCTGGGGAGAAAGTCACTGTCCAAACCCTGCCGGTATGACCGTTGAGTTGGGCTAGCTGTTCGCCACTAGTAGTATCCCACAGCCGCACTGTGCCATCTTCGCCTCCCGAGATGATGCGTTCGCCGTTCGGGCTGAAGGCTACTGAGTATACGCTCCCTGTATGACCATCGAGTTGGGCCATCTGCTCGCCAGTTACGGCATCCCACAACCGCACCGTGCCATCTCCGCCGCCAGAGACAATGCGTTCGCCATTTGGGCTGAAGGCGAGCGAGTATACTCTCCCTGCACGACTGTCGAGTTGGACCAGTCGTTCGCCAGTCGTTGTATTCCAAAGCACCACTGAGTTGGCAACAATGCCGGTGTCATTGCCACCAGCCGAGGCGATGCGTTCACCATCCGGCGAAAAGACCGCTATCTTTACGCTCGCCACATGACCGGCAAGTGGGGCGAGTTGTTCGCCAGTGGTGGCATCCCACAACTGCACCTTGCCATCATGGCCGCCTGAGATGATACGTCTTCCATCCGGGGAGAAAGCCACCACAGATACCCAACCCATCTGAGCGCTGAGTTGGATCAATTGCTTGCCACTGGTGACATCCCACAGCCGCGCTGTGCCATCTTCGCCGCCCGAGATGATGCGTTCGCCGTCCGGGCTGAAGGCCACCGAGTTTACGATCCCTCCATGACCGTCGAGTTGGACGAGTTGCTTGCCACTAGTGGCATCCCATAGCCGCACCGTGTCACCACCCGACACAATGCGTTCGCCATCCGGGCTGAAAACCACCGACTTGGCGCTCCCTATATGGCCGTCGAGTCGGACCAGTTCGTCGTTACTGATGGCATCCCACAGGCGCACTGTGTCACCGCCCGAGACGATGCGTTCGCCGTTAGGGCTGAAGGCCACCGAATTGACGCTCTCCGCATGCCCGGTGATTTTGGCCAATTGCTGGCCACTGGTGGCATCCCACAGCCGCACCGCTCCGTCGTCACTGCCCGAGACGATATATCTGCCATCTGGGCTGAAGTCCACTGACCATACGGTCCCCCCCTGAGTGTCGAGTTGGATCAACTGCCTGCTATTGATGGAGTCCCATAGCCGCACTGTGCCATCCCAACTACCCGAGACGATACGTTTGCTATCCGGGCTGAAGGCCACCGAGGCTACTCCCGCCTCATGACCCTCAAGTAGGGTTAGCTGTTCGCCAGTGGTGGCATCCCATAGTCGCACTGTGTCGCCGCCCGAGACGATGCGTTCGCCGTTAGGGCTGAAGGTCACCGATCTTGCGCTCCCCACATGGCCGTCGAGTTGGGCGAGTTGCTCGCCAGTGGTGGAATCCCACAGCCGCACCGTGCCATCTCCGCCGCCCGAGACGATGCGCTTGCCGTTCGGGGAGAAGGCCACCGAATGTACCCAGTCTGAATGCCCGTCGAGTCGGAGCAATTGCTTGCCACTGGCGGAATCCCACAGCCGCACTGTGTTGTCTAGACTGCCCGAGACGATGCGTATGCCGTCCGGGGAGAAGGCCACTGAAGTCACGCTCTCTTCATGGCCGGCGAGTTGGACCAGTTGTTCGCCACTAGCTGCATCCCACAGCCTCACCGTGTTATCTGAACTACCGACGACGTGACCACTACCTGAGACGATGCGATTGCCATCTGGGGAGAAGGCCACCGAGTTGACGCTCCCCACATGACCATCGGGTTGAACTAGTTGCTCGCCAGTTACTGCATCCCACAGCCGCACCGTGCCATCTTGACCGCCCGAAACAATACGCTCTCCGTTCGGGGAGAAGGCCACCGAATTGACGCTCCCCGCATGACCATCGAGTTGGGCTAGTTGCTCACCGGTGGTGGAATCCCACAATCGTACAGTGTCACTCCCCGAAACGATGCGTCTGCCATCCGGACTAAAAGCCAGCGAAGGCACGCTGAACTCATGTTGGCCGATTTGGACCAATCGTTCTCCACTGGTAGCATCCGACAATTCCATTCCATCGTTACCGTTTGAGACGATGTGCTTGCCATCCGGGCTGAAGGCCACCGAATTCATCCACTCGGCAAGACTGCCGAGTTCAGCCAATTGTTCGCCACTGGTGGCATCCGACAATTGCACTCCATCGTAGCTGTTCCAGGCGATGCGTTTGCCATCTGGGCTGAAGGCCACCGAATATACCATATTCTCCTGACTGCTAATCAGAATCAATTGCTTGCCACTGGTGGCATCCCACAGCCGCACTGTGCCATCTTCGCCGCCCGAGATGATGCGTTCGCCATCCGGGCTGAAGGCCACCGAGTTTACGATCCCTCCATGACCGTCGAGTTGGGCGAGTTGCTCGCCTTTGAGGACATCCCACAGTCGTACCGTACCATCTTCGCCGCCCGAGACGATGAGTTTGCCGTCCGGGGAGAAGGCCACTGACCTTACGCCTCCCGCATGACCAAATAAATAGGGCAACGGTTTGAGCGCAGCTCCGCGCCAGAAGCGAATGGTTCCGTCGGCCCCACATGAGACAACCATCTCGCCAAAGGGATCAAAGGCCACCGAGTACACCGCCCCTTCGTGGCGATAGCTTGTAGATCGGATAGACCATTGCCGATGAGTGCTTTCGAGAGCAAAGCGTAGTGCCTGGTCGGTGTTGACGCTACCATCTGTCAATGCGGCGTCGCGGGCGAGAATTAGCGCAAGATCCCCCGGGCTGTTGTCCACGCGAATGAGCAGTTGGCTCTGCCCGGCTAGGTTTTCGGCCAGAGCACGACGAGATTGAGCTTCGGCTTCAGCCTGTTTTAGTTTTGCATTAGCTGCTGCAGTTGCTTCGGCCTGCGCAGAGCGCCGGGCATTCGCCTCTGCCGTGGTGCGGATGACGACCTCGCGTTCGGCCTCCATCTGCTTCTGTTTGGCGTCTGCGGCCGCGGTGGCTTCGGCCTGCGCAGAGCGCCGGGCATTCGCTTCCGCCGTCGTACGGATTATGGCCTCGCGTTCGGCAGTGCCGCGCGCGTAGGATTCGGCTTGCGCCAGGCTCTCCGCGGTGGCAGCCGCCTGGCCGCGCTGGGTTGCAAGCTGGGATTGCCCAATGGTGATGGCGGCCAACACGGCGATGAGCAGTGTGATCAGGGCACCGATCACGCCGACACGGATGCGCGCACTCTTCTTGATAGCGGCTCGGCTCACACTGACCAGCGTTTGCAGCGTCCGGCTACTCCCCAGAGTTGAAGCCTCGTCGCTGCCAAGCCACTGCTCCGCCTCAGCGAGTTCCGCTGCATCTAGCAAGCCGGCGTTCGGTTGTTTTGATGCTACCCAGCGATCCCACTCTTCCGCCTTCGTTTGCAGCCGGCGGCGCGTCAGCTCGGCGGCGCGCCACTGTTTCAGCCAATCGCCGAAGGCCGGCCAGCTCGTGATCAGCACGTCATGCGCGATGTCAACTGTTTGTTGTTCCCCGTTTTTTTCGCCCAAGGTCAACAGGCGATACTGGGCCAGGTGCTGGACCACGCGCAGTACCCGATCACGATCGCCATCTGCGTCGAGGATCGCGGGGATGGCTTGTTGCCGTCGGGTATCGGGTCGGCCTTCGCCGAACTGCACCAGCCGCACAAGGATGCGCTGCGCGACCACCTGGTCTTCGGGTGTTAGCCGAGCGAGGGCTTCATCGGCCTTGGTAGTGACCGCAGTGGCCAAGCCGCTTCGCTGCCCGTCGCCCATGGCCCGGTAGGCGTTCAGCGGCAGCAGGCGGCGCTGGCGTTTTTCCCACAGTAATACCATCGTTTGTTGCAGCAATGGGAGCGCGCCGGGTTCATCGGCGGCATCGGCGATGAGTCTCTCGACGAGGCCGGCTTCCAGGTGAACCTTCAGATCATTCGCCGGTCGTTGAATGGCTACCTGGAGGGCCTGTCCACGCAGCGGGGTGAGTTCCATCCGATGCGGCTGCGCTATCGGCCACAGCTTGCTGTTCATGAGATCGTCGAAGAAGTCAGCGCGCAGGGCAAGGATCACCGCCCAGCCCCGGCGTTGGTGCAGCCTGCTGATGGTGTCGATGAAGGCTACCTGGTCCTCCTTGGTCGCCTGAACAAACAACTCCTCCAGTTGATCCACCACCAAGAGAACGCGTTTGCCTGGCTGCTTTGGAGGCGCGATTCCATCAGCGACAGGCTCGTCAGTACCTTCGACCTCAGCAATGGTTGATTGCAGTGTGTCAATCGGTTTGGGCCCCGGCCGCAGCGTGATGCAAGTCCAGCGTTCGTCGAGCGCGGGGATCAATCCCGCGGATAACAGTGAGGATTTGCCGGACCCGGATGGGCCCATGACCAGTATCAACGACTGCTCATCCAGGCGCTGGCGTAACTCCTGAATCTCATCCTCTCGCCCAAAGAAGCGCTGAGCGTCCTCTTGGCGAAATGGCGCCATGCCCGGATAGGGACACGGGATATCCTCGGGATTGGGCTCTGGGAGCGTCAACATCTGGCGCAGCTGGGCCACCTGCTGCTCCCAGTCTGCTGGTTCGGTGCAATCTAAGTGGAGGCGCGGCTTCAGTCTGAGGGGCACTTCACAAGGTTGCAGGAGGAGCAGCACGACCCGTTCGCGTTGCTCCTCTACGCTCAGATGAGAGGCCAACTGTTCGCTGAAGTCAGTCCATTCATTGGCAGGGAATGCAGGGCTATATACCAACACTGTAAAGCGGCTGTCTTGAACGGCCCGCTCGAACTCAGATACAACTGAGACGCCGTGCGCAAAATCCTGTGCGGTTACAACGCGATCGGGTGGCAGGCCGAGAGCTGGCAGTAGGTAACCGTATACCCAGCCCAGGTCAGCCCGAGCATAGGATATGAAAAGATCGTGGATGTGACCAGGTAGTTGATTCATTGGATCAGCGCGTTGCAGGAATGGGCTGCTTCAGAATCTCAGGTAGACGAGTTAGATTCTCCTCGCCGAAGAACCCGTCTACCACGTCAAGCGGCGTAAGCTGGCGCAGACCGAGGGGTACGTCCCTGGTCATGCGTCGCTCCCAATCGAGCAGTGAGTCGTCAATCACAACCGGCAGCAGCCTGGCCCGTCGTTCTTCGACGCTCAGATGCTGGGCGGCGATGCTCTCCAGCGCAGCCCAGCCACTTTCGAGGTACGCACGCGAAAGGACAACAACTGTGCGTTTAGCCAGTTCTACAGCCCGCTGAATGCCGACCACAGCGGGCACACCCGGCTCCTCCACGCGACCGGTCATGGCGACTCGCAGCCCGGCCTTTTTGAGCAGCGGCAGCAGCTTGTCCCGCATCCAGGCCGTGTCGGCCGGCGCGCGCACCCAACTGATGTAGGCGTCGTAGCGGAAGTCGTCTGCCGCGGTCGGCTCAGGCGGGGGCGCCGGCGCCTTCTGGCCGCCGAGGTACAGGGCGATAGGGAAATTCTCTTCCAGCTTCACCTGGAGCACCGGATGCTGATCGGGACGGGCTTCGGTGACTTTCGGGTGAATGTACTCGAACAGCTCGAAGATGCGGATTAGGCCATCCTTGCCCGGCGCGCCACCCTCCAGGCCCGCCTTCAGGTGCTTGGTGAACAGGCTGTTGGCGTCGCCGGGCAGCACCCAGGAGGACTCCGTCTCGCGTGACGATGCCAGGATCACGCGGCCGCGGCCGGCAGCCAACTTGTCGTAGTAGCTCTCCGGCAGGCCAGCCTTGAACTCGGGCTCGATGCCGGCCTTGACATGTCCGATCCCTCCGCTGTGGCAGCAATCGAATACCACGACGACCTTGCGCGCCGGAATCGCCTGTAGCGCGGCGGTGAACTCAGCACCGGAGAGCGTCGTTTCTGGCGCTGGCTCGTATACTTCGTCTTCGGTGTCTGCGCGCCGCCTCAACCGCGTGTCCACCGGTAAGAGATACTCGCCGGCGTTCGGCCCGGTAGAAATACGGCCGCCATGGCCAGAAAAGTAGATAAGAATCGTCGAGTCTTCGCTGCAGCGTTCTGCAAGTTTGGTTAGTTCTTGTTGCAGACGAACAAGGGTTGCTTCGTCGTTCAGGATGAGCTTGACGTTTTTCTCGGGGTAGGCGCAGATATCAGGCGCAACCAGTAAGGCATAGGTGTCTTTGGCGTCCTGGGCTACGGTTGCTGGGAGTGGCCCCAAATGGTGGTAAGCAGCGATGCCGACGACTAAGGCGTGGTAGTTTGCAAGGGTAGACATAGCACAGTCCTCAGGGAAGGCCCATCACGGCAAATTATCGCAGGTTCGTCGATATGGCTCACTGGCAAAGTAAGTTGACCACTCCTCGAGAGCTAGATTTCGCCAGAGGCGGCTGCAGGTCTCTCGCATCAGATCAGCGCCGCGCCAATAGTGCGCTTGCAAGCGCCCCGAGCTCCAATCAGCGGTTGAATTGTTGATCAGAAGCGAATGGTTATCGGCACTGAACCCCACCAGCCATGCCATGCCATCAAGCGAGAATCTGGCTTCTTCGTGGCCGGTGCTCACCTTCCAAACGCGCACTATCTGGTCTGTTCCCGCAGTTGCAATGAGTTCATCATCAGGGCTGAAGGCAAGTCCATAGATCCTCCCGCTTTTGTGAGAGACAGTGTTTACTTCTTTCATGGTGGTCAGATCTAGGATTCTCACGGTGGATTCCTGAATGAGCGCCAGCCATCGGCCATTTGGGCTGAACTGTGATTCTATAAAGCCCTCTGGCCCGACGGTGTACTCGATGGTTCTATCGAGGATCATATGGTCGCCGTTCATTCCCTTCCATACATGCAACGAAAGCGTGCCATCTCGAGAAGTGGTGTCCTTCTCACTAGCGAAACCCAGAGCCGTGGCGATCAGTTCATTCCCGGAGGGAGTGAACGAGAGGCCGGTGATGTGACCTTTTGCGATGACTGAAGACACAACTTGCCATGAAGCAGTGCTTAGACGAGCAATGCGATCCTCGGGAAGCCTGACCGCCATCCAGCGACCATCAGGACTGAAAGTCCCAAACCAACACTCATTCGGCTCCGGGCATGCGTTTTGAATTGCTGGACTCCAATGTTCCGCATCCCAGACGCGAATCGTCCTATCTTGAGTGCCGGTTAACCATTTACCATCCGGGCTGAATTCAAGTTGACTGATGTTCGCGCTGTTGGGGATTATGGCTGTGATCGTTTGGGCCGCAGTATCCCAGATATGTAGTCCTGTAGCTGTTGCTACCGCTATTTTGTTGGAGGCGGGGTCAAAGGCAACTGCCTCAATGTTTCTGCTTTCCGATAGCACGCTTGGGTTCCCCCATGAACGTGTGGACCACAGGCGAACTTGTTGATCAATGGTGGCGGCCAACTGCTCCCCGTCAGATCGTAGAGTTACCTCAAAATAGCCTTCTTTCTTTGAGATCATGGATGGGCCAACCTTGAGTCCGATGTCCCAGCTTCTGGTATGGAATGGACTGGTGGTTATCAACAGGATCCCATTGGGCGCGAAGGCTACCCCGTCAATGGCGCTATCATCAGTAATTCTTGCGATCTCCCGCATGGTCATCGTGTCCCAAACGCGCGTGACGCCATCATCACCGATTGTGGCCAGCATAGTGCCGTTCTGGTTAAAGGAGACTACTTCAAACCCAGAGTAGTAGTAGGAGAGCATATTCGTCCATAAATTTGGATCTGGCATAGCAATTAGGGTTGGCCTATCCGGCACATGAATGCTCGCTGCGCCTTCTGGTAACGCCCAAGCTGCGAGCATTCCACCATAGCTTCCGGCTGCAAGCCATTGACCGTCAGGGCTGAGTACCAGGTCATTGATGCTTTCAAGTTGTCTAGTGCGAGTCAGCACCGTACCCGAGTCTATGTTCCAAAAGGAAATGGTGCCGTTGTCTTCCGCGGTGATCAGCAGTTCGTCGAGTGGGTCAAAGATGATTCGATAAGTTCTTTCAGGTGTAGGTAGGGTTACGAGAGAGGCGCCAGTTGCAGCATCCCAGATGTATGTACCGTTGTCGGTTGCCGCGGCAAGCATACGGCCGGTCTGACTAAACGCAAGGACCCTCACATCTTTGGCGCTCGACACCTCGGTACTCAGTTCGCCGGCTGTGAGGTCATAGACCCTGGTTTGGGCATCCTCTGACACTGCAAGAAACTGACCGGTAGGGTCAAAGGCCATACGATCCCAGTTGACGTGGAAACTACTACGTATCTGTTCCTCGGCTGTGATGACATCCCAGACTTGCATTGGGTTGCCGAGCGTTGCAAGCCAGCGACCATTTGGGCTGAAAGTCATGGAACTGGGAGGAGTGTCCGGTGTTATCGCTGCCACAATCTTACTATTTTCCACGCTGACGATCTCTACGGTATTATCCTGTTTACTGGTGGCAAGCCACATCCCGTTCGGGCTAAGTAACCTGTTCTTGACCTCGGAATTGTGAGTGATGGTCTGTGTAGCCTTCGGCAACAGGCTCAGGCCGCGATAGAGGAAATCACTTCCTTCAGGCGAGTTCAGCCGTTTCATGGACTCAACGCCGAGCAACAGCGCCAAATCATACTGCCCCGGTTCGCGTGCGTAGAGGGATTCGGCCTGAGCCAGCAGTTGCCGTGCCAGGGCTTCCTGTGCTCGAATCTTCGCATCAGCCTCTGCTGCGCTCCTGATGGCAACTTCGGTCGCGCGGGCATGGGCCTCGGCTTCTGCCGTGGTTCGAGCGTGTGACTCAGCATTGGCGAGCACTTGCGCCGTGGCCGCGGCGCTGCGCTGCTGATCGTTCAGTTGATACTGGGTAACCGCAATTGTTGCCAATATGCCGATGACAAGCATAACAATCGCAGTTGCGACCGCAAGCCGAAGCCGGGCATTCCTGCGGTTGACCTTGTCGCTGGTCGCTATCATTGCCAAGAGCGTCGCACTACAACCCAACTCATCAGCGTAATCCTCGGACCAGCGGCGTGCGTTAGCAAGCTCCACAGAGTCAAGCAGCGCAGCGCGTTGGACCTCCCAGGCTTCTGCTCGTTCCTCTAATCTTCTTCGGTGCAGCTCAGCGTCTCGCCGTTTATTCATCCATGCTTGCTGTCCGGGCCAGCCCCAGATCGGCGCATCATGAGCAATATCTACCTCCCTGTCCCTGGCCTCTTCAGCACTGTTCGATGTTAGCAGACGATTCCGGACCAGATGCTCCAGCACGTTCCTGAACGCCTCTTCATCGTCACCGGCGCTCATCAAATCGCTGACAAATTGCTGGCGTCGTGTGTCCGGACGTCCCACGCCGAACTGGACAAGCCTGATGATAATCCGCCGGGCGATGGTGCGCTGTTCGGCTGACAGCGCGCCGAGTACTGAGTCGGCTTTTGTGGCCATAGAGACGGCAAGCCCGCTGCGCTTGCCATCCCCCATTTTTGCATAGGATGCAAGTGATAAGAAACGGCGCTCCATGCCTTCCCAGAGCAGCACCAGTGTTTCCTGCAGCAGAGGCAGCGAACCGGGCTCGTCAGCAACGTCAGCTAACAAACGCTCCAATAGGCTGCTTTCCAGGTACACACCGGCATCTGTTGCAGGTTGCTGGATGGCTCGTCGCAGCGCGTCGCCTCGCAGCGGAACCACCTCCAGTCTGTGGGATGGATCAATCGGCCAGAGGTCGCTGTCCATCAAATCAGAGTAAAAGTCAGCTCGCAGTGTGGCGACGATAGAGCAGTTGGGAACTTGTAGGAGTATCTTCAGCGCAGCGATGAAATCACTCTGCACAGGCCGTGCAACCTGAACGAAGATCTCCTCGAGTTGATCTACAATCAGTAGGAAGCGTGGTGTCTGCAATCCAGATGGTTGAAGCGTGTCCAGGTTGATCAGGTCACCGACCGCGGTGTTCAATGCATCGAGGGGCGTTGAGCCTGGTCGGATGTCCCGCGCTGTCCACTGACCAGGCTGGTGTTTTCGAAGGTCTGACACCAGGCCAGCGAAGACCAAAGATGACTTTCCAGAGCCTGACGGGCCCATGATAAGTTGGAAGTTGTGGTAGCGCAGCCGGCGCCGCAGATCGGCGATTTCATCCTCTCGGCCAAAGAAGCGTTCTGCCTCATGTTCGTTGAACGGCGCCAGCCCCGGGTAAGGGCAGGGGATTCGTTCAGCCTTTGGTTCGGGTTGGTCAAGCAGTTCGCGTGCGCGTCCGATTTCGCTCTCCCAGTTGGCTGCCGCTGTACAATCCAAGCCCACGCGGAAATCAATGTGCAGGGGTAATTCACAAGGCTCGCGCAAGAGCGGGATGATTCGGTTCTGCCGTTCAGCAACACTTGTGAAGCTGGCGAGTTCCGCAGCAAACTGCGGCCACACATCGGCGAGGTACGCGGGGGTGAGCACGAGGATCGTGTAACGGCTGTCGCGAACCGCGCGTTCGAACTCCGCGATCAAGCTCGCGCCGGGCACGAATTGCCTGAAGGTGATTACGCGTTCCGCTGGCAAGCTTAACGCGGGCAGGAGAAAGCCCTCGACCCATGCCAAATCGGCATTGGCACAAGAGATGAATAGATCGTGAGTGTACTGCTGTTCCACTCAACTACTCCGATTGGCAAACCATCGCCGGATTAGCTCCACCTGAAAGCGATATCCCTCATCGGTCGGCTCAATCAACTCGCGCTGAATGAGTGATGCCAAGCTGCGCTCATTCAGCGCGGGATTGGTGAGCTGGCTAGCCAGTTGTTGGCGACTTATCGCTACCCCTTCACCTCGTGTGGCCAGGGCGCGCAAGATAGCGAGGCCGTCCGCATCCACTTGGTTGCGCTCGATGTCAGCGAAGAAGAAGCTGCCATGACTCAAGGCTTCGTGGGCGGCCGCTTCCACATCGGATAAGCGCGCCAGCCGGCGTAGGGCGACCTCCTGCTCATTCTTCAAGGCCACGATCTCCCCGCAAAGCAGTTGCACCAGGAAGGGATGACAGCGGGTGAGATCCAGTACGCGCTGGCTGGCGTCCGGCTCGTAGCGCAGGGCGAAGTCCGCGACCGGTTGCTCGATGAGCTTGCGCGCCTCGTCCACTTTCAGGTACGAGATGTGCACCACCTGCACGTTAATGAGGTAGCCGGCCCAACGCTCCAGCTCTTCTAGGGTGTGAGAGCCGGCCAGCAATACCTTGAAGTGGGGCCGGTGCTGCATCAAATTGCGGAGCATGCCAAGCACGTCCGCGTCGCTGAAACGCCCCTGCGTCAACGCCCGATCCAATGCCTCGAACTCATCCAGAGAGAGCAATGCGGTCTTCGATCCCAACGCCGTTTCGACCTCATTCAGCCACTCGTCGAAGCGGGTGAAAGGGTCCGCCGTGAGGCTGTCGCGATCCAGGGGCGGCAGCTCGAGGCTGCGTTGCCGTTGCGCCGAGTCGGTCATGCTACGGGCAAGGTTGAAGAGAAAGCCGGCGTGGTCGCTGGTCTGGGTTGCCGGCCCCTGCAAATCCACAAAGAGAGGGATCACTGTGCTGGGCAGCAGGCGCCCAAGATTGTTGAGCAGCGAAGTCTTGCCGGTGCGCCGCTGCCCGTAAAGGATCTGGGGAGGTCGACGCTGGTCCAGCAGGAGCTGTTCGATGCGGCGGCCGATATCGGTGCGTCCCACGAAGATCTCCTGCTGATCGGTAAGCGGCACACCGATCACATAGGGCGAATCTATTCCCTGGCGCAGTTCGGCCGCTTCGGCCAACTTCTTAGCGTGGCAGGCGACTACGTCTCGCCACTGCGTCGCGATGGGTGTGAAGCGCACGGCGTAGCGGTCACTGCTGCGGGTCAGATCCCGCAGCAGGCCATCCAGATCGGACTCGATGGCCCGTAGCGCGAGGCGCTGGTTGTAGTTGCTTTCCTGCCGCAGGGCTGCATTAGCATCCTGGCTGATGCGGCCGAAACTGCGCAGTAGCGCGCTGGCCGGGCCCTCCAGTTCGCCGGCTGCCAAACGGCGGTAGGCCAGTCCGATGGCTTCCACTTGTCTGCAGCTTTGCAGGTGCCGCGCATCGAGCTCGATCTGTGCAGCCTGGGCGGCCCAGCGTTGGTGGCTGGTCGTCAAGTATTCCATGGCAATAGCTGCTTCCGCGGGATCGTGCTCCGCTACCATAACGAGGTGCTCGTCCAATCCGGCCAGGCGCAGGCGCTGGTGCTCGTCCCAGAAGGCCGAGTGCCAACGCAGTAGACCGGGATGGCTGGCACAGCGTCGTTGGTCAGTCTGATAGAGTAGCGTGTTCCACGCGGCTGTCAGGGGATAGAACAACGGAGGGCGCCAACGGGCCTGCATCAAGCCCAGGCTAATACCCATCAAACCACCGAGTACAATCCAGGCTGGACTGCCGACTCCGGTCTCTCGAACGGTGGCCAGTGTCCAGGCACCACCGATTGTCAATGCGCCCGCTATTGCTCCAGACCAGGTTCCTCCAACTCGTTCGGCGGCCGCGAAGGCAGACAAGAAGAGCGTTGCTGACAACGCTGCCACTGTCATGCCGATATCCTCGCCACCCATCACGTTATACGTGACACCGCTCGTCGCGTGACCCATTATATTGTATGCGACGCCGCTTGCCACGCCAACCGTCACGCCGAATACCAGCCCGCCCGTCACGGTTGCTTTCCACTTGTGCGTGTGTAACCAGCCCGCAAAAGCCACTACTATGGCATACTTCATAACGACTGATGTGTAATCTGCCATGCTACCCGCTAAGCTTCCTGTATCGAACTTAGGGATAGAGAACGGCGTGTAGGCTACCGTAACGAGCGCAGCGCCCCCCACCCCGATCCCGAACACGATACTGCTCAACAACCTGGTGTTGGAAGATATTGATGCCCGTCCCGCGATGGTGCCAATGATGCCACCCGCCACACCGCCCGCCACGCCGCCTACCACGCCGTATGCCACGCCGCCCATTAAGGGGAGCGCCATGCCGAACGCGAAACCACCCGCCACGCCGCCTGCTGCGCCGCCCGCCACGCTGCCTGCCAGGCTGACTGCCAGACCGAACACTATGCTGAACACCATTCCGAACGCCAATCCGAAGGCCACGTTTTCATCTGACCGACCTGATGCCCATAGAGCAAGGCCGACCACAATACCGGTCACGAGAGGCCAAACCAGGTGCCCTGTGATCAGCAGTCGACGCAGGACCGGGTTGCGCCAGTGATCTCTGCTCAATTCGGTTAGTGCGAAATCGGGACGGAGATTGGGGTCAATACGGGCCACATGGTGACGCCAGGCTGATGGGTGTACGAAGAGCCAAAAGAACAATTGGAGGCTGCCGAGGATCCAGTTGGAATGGATTTGGGGTGCATCGGTATAGACGTTGCGGGCCGCATCTGGCAAAGTCATGCTGCCTCCAACAGATGCCCGAAGGGAGCGATCTGCCGCAGACCCTCCTCGCGCCAACCGATGCCGGTCTCACCCTCCTCCAGGGCTACCAGGCGTTCCCGGCACAGGAGCTGCAGCAGCAGCGGCCAGCGCCCGCTGTGCTCCAGGATCCACGCTACATCCTCGGTCGGAAACGGGATCGGGGAGCTCGCGATGAGAGCACACGCCTCGGCCTCCGCTAACGGCCCCAGAGTGGACGTGTACCCGAAGATGTTGAAGAAGGGCGAGCTGTGCCCACTGTTGTGTGCTAACTCAATGGGAGAGATATGAGAAGCCAGAATGAAGGCGAGATTGCTCCCTCCCGTGCAACTAGTCAGAGAGCGCAATCCCTCCCAGAACGTATCGTCCAGCTCAGGGTAACGCTGTAAGGCTGCCCCGATCTCGTCCAGCAGGATCACGGCGGGGCGGTTGAGATTTCCACACATGATGTCCAGGAACTGCTCCAGATTGCAGGGTTTCGGAACAGTCAAACATAGTCCGGTCAGTAGATGGCGCAGCAATCCTTCCTGTGTACCTACCCGCGGATCCTGAAAATCTACGAAGACCCAACGGTAGCGCTCGGGCTGCGGCAACCAGTCACTTCGCTGACCTGAACGCAGTTGCGTTGTCGCTGTGGCCGTGATGTTTTTGAGGTACTGTAGGAGGGATGTCTTGCCGCTGCGTCGTGGTCCGATGATCGCCGCGTTCTGGAGTGGTGGCTGCCTAAGGAGGCCAAAGATGCGCCTGATTTCCCCTTCCCGACCAAAGAAGCCGCGGGGACGCATGATCGGCGGGCCTGCGACAAACGGGGAGGTGTCTTCGGCTGGGGGATGGGCGGGTTCCACCGAGTCGCGGAGTTGCTCTAGAAGACGCTGGAATTGATCCACGTGCTCGTCAGGTTGTGTGAAGTCGGCCCAGGTCAGTATTGATATGCGTGACGACGGCGTGCATTCCTTGAGCATGATCGGGAAGAGCTTGCGACGCCTGCCAGCAGGGTCGCCCGTGCCGCCGAGCAGGCTTTCGAGGTCCGCCCACTCGCTTTCAACCCATGCTGGCGTCAAAACGAGGAGGGTGTGCCGACTGCGGTCCACCGCACGCTCCATATTCACCAGCGTTGGCGTGCCGATCTCAAAGTCACGTCGATCGATACAGACGCGCAGCCCTGCGCCCTCCAGGCGCGGTAGAAGGTACTGCCAGACCCAGTCTGTATCCTGGTGACTGTAGCTGATGAAGACATCGTAATGGTGGTCGGAATGCTTACTCATGGCAAGCCTCTCTGGCTGTTTGGTTCGCAAGAGTATCCGTAACTGCGTGATCGTCTGCCTCGATCTGGGAAAAAAGCTATAGAAGCCACGGCGCCCGACCTGCCTTACTGGCGCTATTTCGCACAATCATCTTTGTTGACTTGCCGACTAGAATCCTCTGGTCTATGGAGGAGGCTTTCAATAGGGAGTCCCAGCATCAGCTGCAAGAACATTTCGGGGCCAAGCACTTCCTCCAATACGTCGAGAGAGGCCTCAAGGTCCTCGTCCGTGAGCTCAAGCTCAGACGGTTCGATATCCGATGGCAGCGGTGGGCGCTGATTTTCAAGATACGATTCATTGGCGCGCAGGGCCTGAGACAAGGGCGCATACGCTTGTAGAGACAACTTGGAGATCGTGGAGATGGCCTGATCGCCAGATGGCGTGGTGGTGTAAAGCACTATGTCGGCCGTCAGATCCCGCAAGGTGTCGGCATCCAGGTGATTGGTCAGACGTTCGACCATATCATCTTTGTTTCCCTTGGCAACGAGACCTTGCTCTGACAAGAGCGTCCGCAACTCGCCTACGCTTCGACTCCCTTTCAGTTTGGCACGAATGTCCGCTTCTCTGACTAACCCCATCTCAGCTAGCTGCCGAAATCGGTCGATGAAAGCATCACACGATTGTCCGTAGTCAGTATCCTTGCCCTTCAGATCAAATGACTTTGCCCGGCCCTGGCATCGCCTCAGTAGCTCAAATGCTTCAATAGAAAGCTGCGACAAATCACCCGGCGCAAATACGATGGCAATTGTATCGATCAAACGTTTGTTGCCAACCCCCCACCAGTGATTTTGGGCTTCAATTTCGTGGGTGATGCGAGCTAGCTGCTCGACACTTGGGTTGAGATGCGAAAAGTAGGGAGCGACATCGAGATCGGACATTGTTCCCTTCCCGCTAACATGCCTTGTAATCAGGTTGAAGCGAATTCACTTTTGAAAGAAGTAAGGGATCTCATCACACCTACGATCACGGCGGGAACAATAGACAGCAATAGATCATTCATGAAGCTATTCCTTTGTGCGACTCACGGCTTTTTTGTTGGCATCCGTGGCGGCGCGGTACGCCACAGCAGCGCGACCTCATCCGGTGTCAGGTCATACGCCGCGTTGACCAATTCCGCCAGCTGGCCCTCGAGTCGCGCACTCTCGACGGCCCCGGCGCGCAGCGGTGGCACATACTGCCGGTAGACACGCGTTAGCTCGCCTACGGCCGCAGGGCTGAGGCGGGCCTCCCCCTTCGGACGGCGAGCGCGCACCTGTTGGATGAATGTCCCTTCGTCCAGATCGGCAAACGCTTCCAACGCCTGGCCCGGCGTCGTCACGCCGAACTCGGCGGCGAGCCATGCCAGCACTTCAGCGACTGCTGCCTGGTTCTGTTGAGCGAGAACGATCAGTCGCTGGACTGCTGGTTCAATCTCAGCGCGCATCGAGTCAGTGGGCTGAGCGATGGGCAGTGCTTCGGTAAAGGAATAGATCAGACGAAGGACTTCGTCCTTGCCGTGCATGGCATTACGCCACATGTACGCCCACATCAGGGGCGAATTCACAACTGCCAACAAATAAAGGTCGCTAGTCGGCCAGACATAGGCCGTGTTGACCAGGAAAACCGGCTTGTCGGAGTACGCAAACTGCGCTCGCCAGGCAATATCGGTATGGATGATCTTAGGACGCTCGAACGCTGAGTAGTAGTCGCACGATCGCAACTCCCACCAGAAGCGTCCTTGATCCTGCCGCCTGCGCAGCGCGTCTTCGTGCAGTTTCAAGTAAGCGTGCAGAGAAGGAAACGTGCGAGCAAAGACCGTCTCCGCCGATTCACCTGACCTGCTCCAGGGCCACTCGTAGTTCTCACTCGACTTGAGCAGAATCATCCACAGGTTGGCCCATTCAGGATGCCAGCGTTTGATGTCTTGCCCGCGTAGATAGGGCACGATCACGTCTGTAACGCCAGGATCAGCAGCCAAAAGTCGGTCACGCGTCGGCGTGTCTATCGAGAAGACCTCATTCAGTCCAGTTTTTACGCCATTGTAGGCTTTTTCGCCGATGAACTCAGCCAACGGTACACCAGCGCGCCGTATTTTCATCATCAACGCGTCCACCTCTGGCGGCTCCAGGCTCCACGGCGCGGCGCTGAAACGGCCAGCCGGTACGCGATGGCTGTGCGCTTCCACATAGGCCGTGAGATCGCTGCGGCCCAGCTCCTCGCGCGGGAAGGCGCACACCTCCGTCTCGGCAGGGGCGGCCGGCTCGGCAGCGGGCTTGCGCAGCACCGCGATGCACGGGAAGGTGTCGGCGTCGGGGAAGATCGGCGCGTGGCCGAAGTCGACGACCCGCTCCACCACGGTTTGTTGGGCGAGGTAGCGCCGCAGCGGTTCGCCATAACCCGCGCGCAGCCATTTGTTGCTGACGATGTACGCCAGCCGGCCGCCGCGGCGCAGCATCTCGCAGCCGCGGTGGTAGAAGTAGACGTATAGGTCGGCCGCCGCATCGTAGACCGGCGCATGGGCCGCGGCCAGGTAGCGCTTGGCCGCGCTCACCTGTTCCTGCCGCACGTACGGCGGGTTGCCGATCATGGCATCGAAGCCGCCGTCCGCGGCCCAGTCGCGGCCGGCCAGGTCAATGAAGACCTCGGGGAATTCCAGATCCCAATGGAAGAAGCGCTGCTGCTGCCACAGGCCGCGGGCGCGGGCGATCGCCTCCTGATGCCGCTCATCTACGGCGATCTCCCCGCGCAGTGCGGGCAATACGTCGCCGCTGTGCATCGTCATGAACTCGACGGCGGCCCCTTCATCGCCACGCCGCACCCTTCGACTGCGCACGGCGGACTGCTGCCGTGCTCCGCTCAGAGCTTGCCCTGAGCCTGCCGAAGGGGTGCTTCCGTCTGGGGATGAAGCCAGGTCGTTTTCATCGTTCGTCGTCCATCCTTCGTCAAACCACTGGCTCACCCACAGATCAAGCGCCTGCTTGTAGGGCAGGAGCTGGCGCTGGAACGCGGCGTAGGCTTCGGCGCTCTGCTGCACGTCGGCCAGGGTGGCATCGGCCCGTTCGGCCACCTCGATCATCACCGCGGTCAGGTCGAGCAGTCCGGCGAACGGCCCCTGGAACAGCGCGAACTGGCCGGCGTCCGTCACCTTCATGGCGCGTTCCACCGTCCGCACATCCGCGCCGATCACCGAGTTGCCCCAGCGCAGGTGGTGATCCAGGAAGCTGAGCGGCGCGCCGATGGTGAAGGAGTGCAGCCACAGGCTCAGCTTCGCCAGCTCCACGGCCAGCGGGTTGAGGTCCACGCCGTAGATGCAGCGCTTCATCACCAGGCGGGTCAGCAGCGCGGTGTCGTCAAGCCGGGCCGGATCGATCGCGATGCCTTGGCGCGCCATCTCCGCCAGGATCTCCCGCCGCATGCGCTCGATCAGCCGCTGCACGGGGTTCCAGACCCAGGACACGTCGGGATGGGTGTCGTGATACACCTGCATCCGCCGGATGATGCCATCGGTCAGGTGATCCACCGCGTTGACCAGGAAATGGCCGCTGCCCATCGAACAATCGCATGCCTTGATCCCCAGGAACGCTTCGAGCGCGTCCCGCTCGGCCTCAGCCAGTTGCGCCTGCAGGCGCTGGTTGATCGTCGTGTCCAGTGCGCTGCGGAGCTTCTGGCGCAGGCCGGCAATGCGGTCCATCGCCGCGCCGAAGCGCGGGGCGCGCTCATCCAGGATCGGGTCGAGGGTCTGGCTGACGTTGTACTCGACGATGAAGTCGGGGGTGTAGAAGGAGCCGCTCAGCTTGCGTTCGCCCCGGTCGTTGACGAGGGTGACGAAAGACGAAGGACGGAGGACGGAGACGCTTTGGTCGTTCGTCGGTCGTCCTTCGTCCAGCAACGTTAGCCGGTTCTCCAGCAGCCCCTCGTAGATCGTCCCCAGGTTGCGCACGCTAATGTAGGCGTAGTCCACCGGCTCGCCCGCGTCGCGCACCATGATGTCCACGGCGCGCGCCACTGCGCGATCGCTCAGCTTGTGGCGCTCCAGGAAGCGATTCTCGGGCGTGGCCGCGCTGAACAACCCGCCGTCGTAGCGCGGGATGCCCAGGCTGGGGTCGCCGCGGTCAATGCGCCGGAAGAGGGCCAACAGCGTTTCGTAACGCGGGGTGGCGAAGGTGGTGTCGCTGAGCGGCAAATGGCGGTCGGCCCGCTCGGCCGCCCACTCGGCCAGGCTGGTCAGGCTCTGCTCGCGGTAGGCCGGATTGCGCATGGGTAACAGATCGCGCGCTTCAGCGTAGAGCACGAACAACAGCTTGTAGAGCAGGCTCAGCCCGGCGGCATAGATCTCGTGCAGGCTGGCGTCGGTCTCCTCACGGATGCCCAACTGCTCGCGCCGATAAGCCACGAAGCCGTTGGCGATCTCCGGCATCACTTCGTCGAAGACCAATTCCTTCAGCTTGTCGCTGACGCGCTTGGCGTAGGTGGCCGAGCCCTCGCGCACCTGCTGCACGAACGAACGGCCGCGAGCGCCGCCTGCGGCGGGCAGGAACGCGTCGCGGCGGAAGAAGAGCCACCAGCGTTTGAAGTCGGCGAGCTGCTCAGGGGTGGGGCCGCTGTCCGGGTCGAGGAAATCGAAGACCAGGCCGAGGTCAACCTCGTAGAACTCGCTGGCGGTGCTGCTGACCTCGCGGCTGTAGAGGCGCCAGACCTGACCGTTGGTGAGGATGCCCCACGGGCAGCGCGTGCCCACCAGGTAGCTGACCATCTGGTGGCTGGGGTTGCTCTCGGCCTTCCAGGTGTTGCGGCCGCTCGCATCGGTGGCGCTCAGCAGCCGGCCCCAATACTTGGCCTCGGCGATGGCGGCCGCCCGGCTGTAAAACGCGTCATCGTTGCCCTGGTGGGGATAGGCCTGCGCCTGGGCCGCCGGATCGCTGAACAGCGCGTAGTCGGGCCGCGTCAGGCTGCCGCCCCGGCGCTGCGCCTTCACCTGGACGATGTAGCTCCACCCCAGGGCGTCGAGCACCGGCTTGACGAACTCCTGCTCGGTCTGCGCCTCGTTCCACGTCCCGCCCAAGGTGCGCGCCCGCTCCCACAGTGCGCGCACCGCCTCGAAGACGGGCTGCGGATCGGCGGCCCATTCGGCGTGCTCCGGCAGGCGCGCTTGCAGGTAGTGCTGGGAAAAGAGCGACTTAGCGGCGGGCAGTCTGGGGAGGCTGCCTGACACAGTCAACGGCGTGCTGGCGGGGTCCGTCATGAGATCAACTTCGCTCCGGTCGGAAACGAAAAACAGGAGGCGGGTGCGAAGCCGATCAGTTCGCTCCTGGTCGGCTTCGCCAGTTAATTGCATTGTGCAGTCTAGCATAAGCAGCGCCTGTACACAAACGCAATTGTCTCTCTTGCTGTTTATTTCCTCATTCTGCATCTCCCTGCCCAGCTCGCTCCATTGCCAGCCGCAGGGCCGGCTCCATGCGCCAGCACGGCGGATCTCCTGTTTCCCGCACCAGGCCCTGCCGCCTCAGCAGCATCAACCGTCGTCGGGCGACGGTGGTCTCTACGCTCCAGCGCCGCGCCGTGTCAGTCTCGTCGAACCAGGCGCCAGGTTCGCTGCCCCTGTTCAGCAGCGTCAGCCAACCGCGCGGTTCCGGCTCTGCTATCTGGCCCAACAGCCGGCGGCGAAGCGTTGGCCACGGCATCCGGCCGGCCCGCAGCTCGTCCAGCATCCCTTGCCAGCCGATCTCCCGGTCCTCGATCGCCGCCAGCCGCAGCGCCTCGGGGTGCCAGCCGACCAGCTCGCCGATCTCCTGGACCATGTTCCAGTCCGCATCGGTGAGTGGGCGTGCGATCACCGCTTCGACCAGCGCTCTTCCTTCAGAGGGCGCAAGGCCGTGAATTCCTACCTCCATGATCGCGTTTGCGGGCACCCATCGTTCGGTCTCAGCTCTGATCTCGGCGCCCTGCTGCGTCGTGATCAGCACCACCACCTGCGGCCCCAGCCCCGCGATGAGCGGCGGCAGCCCAGCGGCTGAGACTGCGTCATCAACGATCAGCAGCAAGCGGTGCTCGGCCGCGCCAGCCCAACGCCGCCAGCACTCGACCCACCGTTCCCCCGGCGCGCGTGCCAGTTGCAGCGCTTGGCACAGCCGTGTGATTTCCGCCTCCGGATCACAACTGCCGTCCAGCCAGGCGATGCCATCTCGAAAAGCGTCTCGGATGCGCTCGTTGTCGGCCAGGGCGCGGGCGATAGCGGTCTTGCCGATCCCGGCCAGGCCGTAGAGGATCACGGCGCGCCAGCGCGCCTGGCGGTAGCCGCGCTGGGCGATCAGGTCGTGGATCAGAGCGTGTTCGACGCTGCGGGGCACTTGGAGGAGGGGCCGCGGCGGAAGAAAGAGCCGGTGCGGCGCGGGGCGAGCTGCCGCCCACCAGGTCTGGATGGCTTGAACATCCCCCCCTGCTGGAAGTGCTGCACGGACGCAGCGTGAACCTTGGCCCAGTCATAGCCCAGGCAGGCGACGGCATCCAGGGCCTCCACCGGATTCCATTCTTCGCCGAACCAGCCTCGGAAGGCCGCCAGCAGCTTGACGAGCAACCTGGCGTCGGGCCGTTTCTGGCCCTGCGCCCAGCGGCTCACGGTGCTGGGGCCGACCTTGAGGGCAGTGGCCAGTTCCTGCTGGCTGCGGTCGGCACGCAGCAGCCAGGCCCGCAGGGCGGCGCCGAAGCCAGCATACGGCGGCGAGTTGTGGCGCTGTGCGGACGTTATGGGCAATTTGGTGGGTTGTGTGGGCAATTTTCAGCTCCTGTAGGGCGATTTTTGCCTCTTGCGTGGGCAATTCTGGGATGATACCCTTGTGTGCAGCAATGCGCAAAGGCGTGCAGCCAGTTGATTTGCGCAGCAGCCAGTGTCTTTACGCTGTGAATCTGGCAGCGGCAGGCACCAGCCTGTCGTTGCCATTTTCGCGGTGTAAAGGCCTCAGTGCACTGAGTTGACACCCTCAAGAGCTCAAAAACACCCGCCGGCGGGCCATCTCAACCCTGGAGGTGCGCCCGATGGGCCAAAAAAGCGGTCCGAAACCCGATGTAGCGATCCGCCGCGAGTGGCTACGCAAGGTCAAGGAGATGTGGGAGAAGCGCAAGCGGCGGAAAAGCGAGAAAAAGTGAGGTCTGGGGCAGGGCGAGGCGCCACCCTGCCCCTGTGATGGGTCTCAGGCCGCCCTGTTCCGGGCGATTTACGGAGGTGCGCGGGCCTGGGGTATAATCGGCCTGCTTACCCGTGTGGAGGTAATTGATGGCTTCTGCTGCTCGCAAAGGTCACCCGGCCACAAGCTACCGCGACAGGAAACTGGCGGTCGAGCGCGTCGCGGCGTACGCGCGCGTCTCCACCGAGATGCAGGCTGAGGAAGGCCTTTCGATCACGGCCCAACTGAACGAAATCCGGGAGTATGCCACGGCTCGCAGCTGGACCGTGGTCAGCGAGTTCGTGGACGCCGGCATCAGCGGTCAGACCCTCGACCGGCCGGGCTTGCAGAATATGCTCACTGCGGCTGAGCAGGGCGCGTTCGACGTCGTGATCGTCCACGAACTCTCTCGGCTGTCGCGTTCCTCGGTCTACGACACCTTCTCCATCTTCGATCGGCTGGGCCGCTGCAAGGTCGGCTTCGCCTCGGTCAAGGAGCCGGAGTTCGACCTCTCCAGCCCGACCGGCCGCTTCATGCTGACCATGATCGCGGCGATCAACCAGTACTACATTGATATCTTGCGCATGCACACCAAGAAGGCGAAGCGGGAGCGGGCGCGCGAAGGTCTCTACAATGCCTCAGTCTGCCCCTACGGTTACGCGTTCGGCGACTCGGCGCGGGTGGCGCCGGTGGTCGCACCCGCCGAGGCCGAGGCGGTGCGCTTCATGTTTGAGCGCTACGTGACCGGCCGCTTCTCCTTCGCCGAGATCGCCGACATGGTCAACGATCGCGGCTGGCGCACCCGGGCCGGCCGGCGCTTCTCCAAGGACACCGTCACGGACATGCTGCGCAATCCGTTCTACGCCGGCAAGGTGATCTACAAGGCCGGACAGCGCGCGCGGGGCGTCGGCGAGGTGTTTCAGGGCCAGCATGAGGCGCTGATCTCGGAGGAAATGTGGGACGCCAGCGTGCGCGTGCGGCAGCGCCATCAGCACCGCTCACGCATCTTGAGCACCGTGTCACGGCCCTATCTGTTGAGCCAGCTCGCCCGCTGCCACTTGTGCGGCCGCAACCTGCGCGCGCAGGCCTCGGACACCGGCGGCTACTACCGCGAGATGTCCTATGACCGGGGCTACGACGACTGTCCCAACGCCCGGCTGGGCACCCGCATCGAGCCGCTGCACACGCAGATCGGCGCCATCCTGCGGCTCTTGCAATTGCCGCCGGACTGGCAGGCGGAGCTGGCGCAGATGATCGGCGAAGGGGATAAGGTCGCGACTTTGGCCAACCAGCGCGAGCGGCTCATGGCCGCGCGGCGGCGGCTGATCGAGGGTTTCGTGCGGGGCGATTTCGCCGAGAACGAGGACATCTATCGCCGCGAGCTGGAGCGCCTGCGCCGTGAGCTGGAAGGGCTGCCCAGTGAAGAAGACCTGGAGCAGGTGAAGCAGGCGGCCGTGCTCTTGGACTCCCTCTCCGAGGTGTGGGACGACGCCGAGGTTGGTGATCAGCGCGATCTCACCCAGTTGATGCTGCGGGACGCGCGCGTCGACGTGGCCCAGGGGCGCCTGCAGCTCATCTATCCGACCGCGCCCTTCGTGCCGCTCTTCCGCAAGATCCCGCTGCTGGCCGAGCGCGAGATGGGCAGCTTCGTGCCGGTGTGGCTGCCGGACACGGCTGAGGCCCTGACTATCCCCAGCCTGCCGCCGCTGATGGCGGCCCTTGAGGAACCGGTCGCGCTGCCCTTCCTGCCGGCCTGGCCCTGGCCCGCCAATCCGAGCGCCCGCATCAGCCCGGCCCTGAGCGACGTCTTGCGCGGACGGCGCCAGGGCGCGCACGAGGGCGGCGCGGTTGTGGCCGTGCCGCGCGCCGGCGTGCCCGATCTTGTCGTTGACCCCCGCAAGTGGCCGGATGTCACCCTGCGCCGCCTGACGCTGCCCGAGGCCTTGGCGCTCCCGGCCGGGTCGCTGGCGTGCCTGGACACGCCGCTGGCCATGGCGAGCCAGGCCGAGTTCGTGGAGCTGCTGCCCCAGGTGTACGCACTCCTGGAGCCAGGCGGCTACTGGCGCTTCGTGGACCTGATGCCACCGGCGATGCCGGCGCACTGGGTCTTCACCTATTTTCCGGACGCCTGGGTCTATGTGCGCGACACGCTGTGGACCAGCTACAAGTTCAGCACGGCCCTGCGCGAGGCGGGTTTCGGCGTCAAGCTCAGAGAGCACAGCTTCTACCAGCCGATCAGCCTGGCCGCGGCTCACGCCATCGCCCAACAGCGCCCCGGTCTCTTGGCGAGCCTGTCCGACGATGCTTATCAGAAGGGTCTAGCGCGGCTGGCCGCGGAAGCCGCAGGGCGCGGCGCGGCGACATTGATCGGCTCGGAGTTCACCCTGGTCGAGGTCCTGGCCGTCAAAGGAGAGCAGCCGAAACCGAAGCGGCGCCGGCCGTCTTTCCGCAAGGCGGGCGAAGAGCTTGCGGAGGTAGCCGATGAGTGATGGATGAATTACGTGCCCGGCTGGCCGGGGTAACAAAGCCTGCCGAAGGGGGAAGGAGAGGAAAAGCGCGGAAACAGGTGATTTGACAACCTACACGAAAGTAAGTAAGATGGCAACAGACAACTGAATTGCACCTTAGCAAACAAGGTGCGGACGCCGTGGCGCTTAAACGACGAGAGCCATCCCAACGAATTGCTTGGCGGCATTCGGGATGGCTCTCACAAGACGGCGTCTGCATCAGGCGATCAAGCCTGTATATGCAGAGTTACTCCGTGCGGGGACGACGGGTGTCCGGCACGAATGTGACATCCTTCCAGCTAAGCGATCGGCGTCAATGATGTGGCCGCGCACTCTCTTATCTCACGGCAGCTTCGTCCCAAAGCGGCATCTTAGTCCGATAAGCAGGATTACCCTCAACTTTCACAAGGCACTCCCCGCGTTCGAACGATGCCAGATCAACTCCATCCACCTGGAATACCTTCTTGATCCGTTCTTGATCCTCCGGTAACTGCAGGTGGTGAGCGATCTTGACGCCGGTATTGGCGAATGCTTCGTCGATCAAGGTGTATGGACTCTGGTCGATGACAAACAGGCCCACGCCGCGCGACCGCAACTCACGGAAAGCCCGCTGAAACGTGCTGGTCAGACGCTGCTTCGCACTTTGGAACTCAGCCGACTCGGGGCCGGGCCGCTGCATTACACGGTGCGCCTCCTCGATGACCAGTACCGTTTCTAGGCAGTCCTGGCGCGGTGCGACCAGTGCAGCCTCCGCCACGCCCATCATGAGCAACGAGACCAGCAGGCCGACATCTGCCTCAGAGGCGCCTTCCAGAGAGATCACTGCGGGCGTATGAAGGAGCGCAGCCAGGCTCCGGCCCTGGGTCGAGTAGTCGAAGTGGCGCAGCAGGCTCATCTCGATCTCGTTCAGGCGGGCGGTGATGACCGCCTCAAGGTCAGCCCTCTGGCTGCCTGTCTGCCCGCCCGTCATCTCGGTCAGAATAGCCTGGCGGTGTTCGTCCCAAAAGTCACACAACTGGTCCAGCGTCGAAGGACCTTCGCGGGGAGAGGCCAGGAATTGGGCTGCGCGGACCTCTTGGCCCGTCTTGCTCAGCACTTCGCGACGTTGCGCGCGGTTTAGCGGAGATTTCTCTGGCCAGCTATTCTGTTTGCGCCACATGTCGGCTACAAACAGGCGGAGCAACTGATGCATGTAGCTGGGGAGATTCGTCCCACCGCCCCGAAAGGCAGAGATTGCGAATACGGTGCTAAGCGTGTCGAGATGTGCTTCTAGGTTTTGCGCAGGCGCAGGGAGGAAGGGGTTGATGTTCAGTCGGCCCAATTGCTTCCCTTCGCGCCCCGCTGCGATACATTGTAGGCTCCACTTGGGATGCCGCGCGGCTACATCGCCGTACTCGCCGTGAGGGTCCAGGATGAGGATGCCCCTGGGGCGGTTCGTCTCACATAGACGAGTCAGCAACAGCTTGCTTGTGTTGGTCTTCCCGGATCCGGCCCGGCCGCAAATGAGGATATGACGGGTCAACAGATCAGGCTCAACCCTCAGTCTCTGCAGCAGGTCAGGCGTTGTGACCAGGACGCCATCAGGAAAATAGGCGGCTGACTGCACCGGCGGGCGAAAGAAGTAGACCAACTCGTGCGTGTAGGCATAGGTGCTGACGGGACGTTCGGAGATGAAGCCGCCGAACCAGACGCACATCTGCTCGGCTACCGCCTGATTATCTGTTGCGATCTCCAGTTCCACGATTCCGCCGCGGTCGCTAATCGGTACCTGTCGGGTGTTGGTGGCGCGTACCAGAACACCAAAGGTGTCATTGCGGCGTAACAATTCCTCCCATGGCAACGTCAAAATGGAATCCACCTCAACGCCGCCGATACGGAAACTATGACCTGATCGCTCGGGAGGCCGGCGAACCCAATAGCGAGAATTGAACTGGGGTTCCTGTCGGGGTTCAACTGATGCAGCCTGGATAACGTAGGAGGAGTAAAGTTGATCGCCCTCCCAACTCAGCAACCAGCATCGTGTCCCATCGTTCGCAATGAGCAGCCGCGCGTTGCGACCAGCTATCGAGCGTGCCGCGACCTGAAGTTCTTCAGGGATTTCGGTGCCCGTGATTCGCAACTCGCGCGCAAACGCGAGTCTCATCTCTGACGTCCCCCGCCTAAAAGACGGCCGAATAAGCCAGGGGCAGGCGGTTCTGCAACATGCAGGTCCTGGATGAGCCCGTCAGCGTACTCGTCAACAACCGGCAGCAGGGCACTTGGGTCGCTGATCACGGGCGCAAGGGAGAGGGGCCACTGCTGCATTATGAGTTCGTAGTGCTCCCGGCGGATGCGCAGCTCCTCCTCCGGCGGATAGGCTGTTGTGAGTTCTGGCGTTGCGATCTTCTCGATTAGCGTCGTGCGATCTTTCAGATCCTGTTCGATGAGGCGATCGACGAATCGGGAGAGATTAAGCGTGTCGCCCAGGCGAACGGACAAGAAAGGCAGGTTCGGCTCCTCGGTTGCCAGCCCTAACACATCCCTGGTCCTTGCGATGATGTGAGGATAGATGAGGCTGAGCGCCCGATTCAGGTCGAGTGGGGTGACGCCAGGGACGGCGGCGCGCATCTTGACGTGGCTGACTACCGTCTCAATATGCGCCTTGATGCTGCTGGCTCCGTTGTTAACCAGGGTCTCCAGCGACTCACGTTGGCGGTCGTTGAGGGTCCGCTCCAGGCTGCCATCGCGGCAGTCGATCTGCAGCGTCAGGCTGGCATCGATCTGGCCCAGGGCCAAGGTCTCGCTCTGGCGGATGGGCAGTACTATATCGAGGATCTTGCTGTAGCCGGTGTTGCGCCGCTCAACTGTGCGCTTTAGCCATATCCCGATACGGCTTTCTCCGGTCACCAGTCGGTAGTTTCTCCCCATCTCATCATGAATCAGCACCAGACGTGTCATGGCACCTACCTCCTAATCCTGGCGAGATGGGGACACGAACTTGTATGCCGCAATCCCCACGAAGAGCATTGTCCAGAAGGACTTGTCGATATACAGGTCCATCAGGCTGCCCACGTCGCCCGAAAGCGTCGCCATCAGCTGGCGCAAGAGCCAGAAAGCGACCAGGCCGGCCAGGATGAAGCGGATGATAGAGTGTCGGTTCATGAAGAGAATCAGGCCGGGGCTGATGGAGTTGTAGAGCAGCGAGTGCACATACCCAACTGTCGCCCCCACTGTGACCAGAAACAGGAGGATAGATAGGCCCGGATTAAGCAGGGTCAACCATTGGGAAACGTCCGGTGTCGACTTAAGCGCCAGCTGGAGAAAGCGCTCGACGATGGTGTTTATGGTTCCTGGCTGCCACATAGCGAACTCCTCCAGGAATAGGAGTAGTGAGAAGATGGGTGGTCGTTTTTCCACGTCAAACTCCCTCGGGGTCAAATATCATACTTTATCAGTGCCAACGTCCTTCACTGCATCGCCGCCTGCTTCCAAGGCATCGGAAGCATCCTGTACTTCATCCATGGCGGGTTCGGCCAGTGGGTCCGGCTGGCCAGCTTCCAGTTGATCGGCGATCGCAGCCAGGCCTTTCGTAAACGTGTCGCGGTTGGCCTCGATGTACTCGTCCACCTTGTCAGCCCACTCGGGTGCTCCCAGGCTGGCGTAAGTTTCCTTGTAGTAGTTTTTGAGTTGGTCGATGTCAGTGAAGAGAAGACCCTTAACCAGGCCACCGTTACCGTGGATATCTTTCATATGGCCGACGGAGTCTACAGCAACAGCGATACCGTCTTCTTTGGCGATCCCTATCTGTTCGAGTATCTCCGCCGGAATAAGGTGATGGGATTCGAGGTTCGCGATGCCTTCGGCTCGCTGACCGGAAAGGCCGATAGCTTTAGTATAGTCCTTAAGGTCCCCGTGGCGGCCAAAGATATCGCCGTTCGGCGTGATTTCGACCTTGTATACGTTTTCTTCCAGCGTACCGTCGGCACTAAAGGACCAGCCGCCGTCCTTAGGTGCTTTGCCGTAGCTATCGTACACGATGCGGCCCACCTTGCGGCTATACTCGACAACATCACCACTGCTCATCATCGGGCCCTCTTATGCCTGCTATATATCGAGGTTGCCAGGACTCTCGGGACAAGCCGGAGGCAGAATACAATTACAAAGGTCAGGTCAAGATTATACCGTATGGCTCCATCAGCGTCAAAAGCCAGGGTTTTTGTCCTGCTCCTGCGTGGAAAGACCTGAGATTAACGTTCACCTCGCCACGCGGCCGCCACCGGCCGCCAGTCCGCCTCGATCACGAATGGGTTGAGCTTGACCGGCTTGCCGCAGCGGGGGCAGGGCAGTTCCGTGCCCAGCGTCGACGCGGGGACCTCGGACCAGGTGCGGCAGTGGGTGCAGCCGAAGGCCACATCGAGAGCCGCAGGTGCTTGCCACGCAGTGATGATTGTCGGCCCGAAGGCCACGTTCTCCAAGCGCAGAAAGTGTACGCGCCCGCTTGCGTCGCCCATCAGCAAGAGTCCGTCGGCTCCACTCGACGGGCAACACGTGGCCAGCCCTTCGCTTATATACGATGCGCGCATATTCCCGCTGGCCACGTCCCACACCTTGAGCGTTTTGTCTTGCAATGCGGAGATGGCCAGTCGGCCGTCCGGTGTGATCGCCACCGCTCGGACTCCATTGGCACGACCTGCCAGAGTCCGTAGCGCCGTTCCACTCGCTACGTCCCACACCTTAAGCGTATGGTCGTTCGATGCGGAGATGATCGACCTGCCATCCGGTGTGAGTGCAACGGAGGTTGCCCCATAGGCATAGCTGGCCAGGGTGCGTAGCTCCTGGCCGCTCGCCAAATCCCATACCTTAAGCGTTTCATCGAACGATGCGGAGACGACTAGGCGGCCGTCTGCTGTGAGTGCCACGGCTTCGACCCACCAACTATGGCCGTCCAGGGTGTGCATTTCCATCCCTGTGGCCACGTCCGCATAAGGTTCTTGGGCCTGCCATCGGCGAACGCGGTTCAGATCATGCGGCGCCGAAATCTGCCACACCTTGAGTGTATGGTCACTCGATGCGGAGACAGCCAGCTGCCCATCTGCTGTGAGTGCGATGGCGGTAATTGCACCACTGTGGCCTTCCAGCGTGCGTAACTCTTGCCCGCTGGCCACGTCCCACACCTTGAGCGTATGGTCGTTCGATGCGGAGACGGCCAGCCGGCCGTCTGGCGTGAGGGCCACGGCTCGAACACCTTCGGTATGGCCCTCCAGCGTGCGTAACTCTTGCCCGCTGGCCACGTCCCACACCTTGAGCGTATGGTCGTTCGATGCGGAGACGGCCAGCCGGCCGTCTGGCGTGAGGGCCACGGCCGTGATTTGGCCGGCATGGCCTTCTAGGGTCTTCAACTCTGACCCACTGGCCACATCCCAGACCTTCAGCGTCATATCGCTTGAAGCCGAGACGGCTAGTCGTTCATCTAATGTGAGCGCCACTGTGGTGACCGCCCCGGCATGGTCGGTCAGGGCACGCAGCCCCTGCCCGCTGGCCACGTCCCACACCCTGAGCGTCTGGTCCCACGATGCAGAGACGGCCAACCTACCGTCCGGCGTCACTGCCACGGCGGTGATCGGACCAGCATGGCCTGCGAGCGTGCATAGCTCCTGCCCGCTGGCCACGTCCCACACCTTGAGCGTCCTATCGTCTGAGCCCGAGATGGCCAACCGGCCATCGGGAGAGAGCGTCACGGCCTTGACACCCTTTGAATGACCGACCAGAGTGTGCAGTTCCTTCCCGGTCGCTATGTCCCACACCTTAAGCGTGTTATCCCATGATGCCGAGACGGCCAGCCGCCCATCCGCTGTGATCGCCACGCCCCAGACCCACCCGGTGTGGCCTGCCAGGGTGCGCAACCTCTGGCCGCTTGCCACGTCCCAAATCTCAAGCGTTTCATCTTCCGATGCGGAGACCGCCAACCGGCCGTCTGGTGTCAACGCCACGGCCTCGACTGTCCCGACATGGCCGGCTAGGGTGCGTAACTCCTGGCCGCTTGCCACGTCCCACACTTTGAGCGTGCTGTCCCACGAGGCGGAGACCGCCAACCTACCGTCCGGTGTCAATGCCACGGCTTTGATCCAGCCGTCATGGCATGTTATAGTGCGTAATTCCTGGCTGCTTGCCACGTCCCACACTTTGAGCGTGTCCTCAGATGTGGAGATGGCCAGTCGGCCGTCTGGCGTAAGCGCTACGCCCGTGACGTCATTGGTATGACCGGCCAGGGTGCGCAACTCCTTCCCGCTTGTCAAGTCCCATACCTTAAGCGTCTTGTCCCCCGATGCAGAGATTGCCTGCCGTCCGTCTGGCGTGAGCGCCACAGCCAGGACGCCACTGGTATGGCCGGTCAGCGTGCGCACCAGCGCGCCGCCAGGGGCGTCCAGGGTCGGCGCCAGGGGTCGCAGCCACGGCGTCTTTGTCTCGTCGCGCACTTGCTGCAGCAGTTTTTCTATCTCCTCCTCCCGCCGCGCCAGCAGCCGGCCGGTGATCTGCGATGGCAGCTGCTCCACATCCCGCGCCAGCACATGCGCCGACAGCCGGATCGCGCCCTGCACCGGCCGCACCGTCTCATCGCCGGCCCCACGGGGCGCGGCAAGGTCGAACGCGACATCGTAGTCCGCGATCAGCGCGGCCGGCCCGGAGGCCCCCAGCTTCGCTCGAATCCAGCGGTAGTCGAGCAGGAGATCGCGCAGCTCAGCAGCCCGACCGGCGAGGGCCAGGTGCCACGTCAGCCGTTCGAAGAAGTAGCCGTCGTTCGGACCGGCGTGCCAGCCTTCGGGACACTTCTCCCGGTACGCGGCGAGCAGCTCAGCGTGCAGGCCGGTCAGGTCGCGCAGCGCGGCGCGCAGGTAGTCGTGTTGCAGATCGTGCAGGGCCACGCGGCGGTGCGGCGCCTGGCCCTCCAGCCGCACCAGCGACTTGCGGCCCAGGGTCGTCAGCAGTTGGCGCGCGGTTCGTTCGTTGAGGCCGTTGGTGTGCACCCACAACTGGACGATCGCAGCTTCGGGCACTGCCTCGTCAGGTGGGAAAACGGCCAGCTCCTGGTAGTGCCTCGCCCAGTTCGGGTCGCTGGCGGCCAGAGCGTCCACACTGACCTTCAGTGCCCGCAGCACGTCGGGGTAGGGGTAGTTGGGGAACTGCGCCTGCAAGAACGCCAGATCGGCCTCACGTAGCGCGTCCAGCAGGTCGGCCCAAGGCGCGCCGTCGCGGGCCATTGCGCCGCACAACGCCAGCGCAAAGGGCAGGTAGCCGCACTCGGCGGCCACCTCGCACGCCTCGGACGGCAGGGTTTCGCTGGCCTTGCCCGACCAGTCTGCCAATAGGCTCAAGGCCGCATCCAGCTCCAGCACGTCCAGCCGACGCTCCTGTGCGCCCAGCGCGGCCGCCAGCCCGCCGTCGCGCGTGGTCACCAGCAGCCGGCAGCGCGGGCCAAGGCTGTTGGCGAAGAGCTCGGCGTGGGCCACGTCCCAGGCGTCGTCGAGCACCAGCAGGCACTTCTTGTCGTCCAGCAGCTTCGGCAAGCGGTTCCGGGCGCGTTGCAGGTCGGTGTACTCGGCCAAGTCGTCCCCCAGCGCCGCAGCCAGCGCCAACGCCACCCGCAGCAGATCGGGCTGCTGGCCCAGGGTCAGCCAGACGATGCCGTCGCCGAACGCGCGGCGCGCGCCGCAACTCCGCGCAAAGGCCGCGGCCAATACCGACTTGCCCACGCCGCCCATCCCTTGCAGCGCCGTGGTCTGCCTGGCCGAGGTGATGACCGTCGGCCCGCGCACGTCCGCCAGCACGGCCTCGTCCAGGAAAGCCAGGTCGGTCGGCCGGGGCAGAAAGTGCGCGGGCAACGATGGCACGCCGTGTAGCGCCGCCAGGGGCGGCACCGGCTCGGCCAGGACGCGCAGCAGCTCAGCTAGCGCGTCGGCGTAGGGGCGCTCTGGCCGGGCATCGGGGCAGTGATGCACCGACAGCTCAGGGGGCACCAGGTTGTAGTCGCCCAGCCGTAGCACCGGCGTGACCGCGAGGCACAGCTCCAGCGCGCAGCGCCACTCAGCCGCCACGTAGTCCGAGGCGACGGCTTTCGGTCCCACCACGAGCAGGAGGCGGTTGGAAGCGGCGATGGCGTCGCGGATTTCCTGCAGGAAGGTGAGCGCACGGCTCGGCATGGAGACGCGGTCGAACCAGACGGTGAATCCGGCCTCGGTCAGGTCGTCGTACAGCCGCCGGACGAATGGCTCGTCATCATCGCGTGCATAGGAGAGGAATATACTCGTCATTTGTCCATCCATCGTCACACCACGTGCCGTTTAAGTGCGGAGGGATCTGCACTTCGCTCATCCTGCTTCCCCCACGCACACTCCCAACCCACGCGCAGTCGCCAGTACATCACTGTCCAGCGGCACCAACTTCTGATGACCTACAGCCTCCTCCAGCCGTACCGCCACCAGCAGGTCATCGCGCAGTGCGACCATGTGGCCGAGTGTGCCTTCTGCGATGAGTTGGACGGCGTAAGCGCCGAAGCGGCTGGCCAGGAGCCGGTCGAAAGCCGATGGCGAGCCGCCGCGCTGCACGTGCCCCAACACCGTGACGCGTACCTCGACATCCAGCAGTGCCTTGAGCTGCGCCGCGACCGTTTCGCCGATGCCGCCCAGCCGCCGCGCGCCGCCAAGGTCGCGCTCCGCCAGGTACAGCGCCTCGCCATCCCTGGGTCGCGCGCCTTCGGCCACCACAAGGATGCTAAAACGAGTGCCGCGCTGGCTGCGCTCCTGCACCTTGGCCGCCACGGCCCGGATATCGTAAGGGATTTCGGGGATCAGGATCACATCGGCGCCGCCTGCGATGCCAGCATGCAGCGCGATCCAGCCCGCGTCGCGCCCCATCACCTCCAGGATCATGGCCCGGTGGTGGCTTGAGCCGGTCGTATGCAGGCGGTCCAACGCCTCCATGGCCGTATTGACCGCCGTGTCAAAGCCGAAAGTGACGTTGGTGCCCGCGATGTCGTTGTCAATGGTCTTGGGGATGCCGACTGCTTGCAGCCCTTTGGCGATGAGCTCGACCGTAATGCGCAGTGATCCGTCGCCGCCGATGATCGCCAGCGCGTCCAGCCCCAGTTCAGCCACCCGGGCCATGACTTGGTCCGAGACATCCCGTACTTCGATCCTGGTCTGACCGTCGGCCTGGACCTCCACCTCGTAATGGAACGGGTCGGCGCGGTTGGTTGTGCCGAGGATCGTACCTCCGCGTGGGAGGATGCCCCGGACGTCCGCCAGGCCCAGAGGCCGCGTCTTACCGGGGAGGATCAGCCCTTCGTAGCCGTCTTCGATGCCGATCACCTCCCAGCCGTGGCGGGTGATAGCGGTCTTGACGACCGCGCGGATGACGGCGTTGAGGCCGGAACAGTCGCCGCCACCGGTGAGGACGCCGATGCGATGGATGGGCATAGTCATGCGCTTCTACCCCCCTTGCCTGCTGTTGCGAATCTACGATTCCGAGACCTGACATGAACAGCATTTGGTCGCAGTATCGAGACTGCCATCTATGGAAGTGGCAAATTCCTACGTAGGACGATCTCGCCGCACCTGCAGTCCGACTTCCGCCAGTAACTGCGGAATCTGGCGCACGGTGACACGATCCCACTCCTTCACGTCCTCGTCAAGTTCCCACCACGGCATAAGGTACGGGCTAGTTTTCCTCGCCACATCCTTGGGCGTGCCGCGCCGCCATCCAGCTTGCAGACGCTCGGCCATCCACCGGCCGTGCTCCATCTCGGCCATGGCCTCGACCTCTTCTTTGCTGAACTCCATGACGGGGTTTTCTGTCTCTCCGGCAGCGCAAATGGAGCAGCCGATCTGCGCCACCTTCTTTTCAATGTGATCGGCCTGCTGGCGATTCGACTCCCGGAGGTTCTCCGCCAGGCTATCCCAGCCAACCGTGGACGGGTCTGCCCTGGCCCGCTCAATCGCCTGTGTCTGGCAGTATGCCGCGTGGATGGCGCGTCCCAGGTCTTCGCGCTGATTCTTATCAATGATCGGCCGCTTGGCACCGACAAGACCCCCGAGGACTATTGCGTCGGCCGGAATTGGGAGTAGATTGGGTTCGTCGGCCCAGTTGCGATCCTTGAGCAAGTCATCGACGGCCCGGCCACTGCCCTCAACGACGATGACCTGTGCGCCTAGGGCCAGGGCCAAGCGATATTCTACTGCGGAGATACGCCCGCCGTTGATCCCGATGACCTTGACTTGCTGGGGGCGGACGCCCGATAGCACAAGGTCGATCCAGTACTGAGCGACCTTGAGCGCACTGAAATCGCGTCCTTCTGTCGTTCGGAGCTCGCGATACCGGGAGTCGAGTGGAAGATCCTCTGCTTCTGCAGGTATGTAGCCGGTGGTTCTGACTCTATCGCCTGCGGCCTCTTGTACATCGCCGACGAGTCGCGCGATCCCTGCAAGCGTGCCGCCCGAGATGATGGTGCCCGCATAGTCCTTAAGCCCGTCCAGCAGGAACTTTCGGTAGGTCTGCATCTTCTCTTCGACACTGGGATCCGTGCCGCCTGCAATGACAAGCACTGGCGCTGAGATGGGCTCGTCGCTCGACCTGCGCAGCGCAGCCATTTGGTCAACGGGGGCTTTGTCGGGGAACAGTGTGGCCCATCCGAGGATGAGCCATCGCACTAGCCAATCATATCCGGGCAGAAAGCTGCGGACAGGTGCCAACTCATGGAGGGTATCCAGCGAGGTCTTGATCATCCAGGGGGCCGTGCTGAGTTGGGTCGCTTTGGCGTAGTCAATCAGGCTTTCGTAGGGCTCGTGCAGCATCAGATGGAACATGCCAAGGCTGTAGTAAGCCCATGGCATGTTCGTCCCTACCGCGATCTGGTTTCGGCAGCGCTGGATGGATGCTCTGATCGCGGGTTCCATTAGCTGTGCAGCAGGCAGGTATTGTCTCTCGATGGGCTGGTTGGGCGCAGCGGCTGATGATTGGGTCGCCGCAGGATCCCACGCTCGCGAGACCTCACTGACCAGAAGCCGGCTAACAGCGTATGGATCGGTTGGGTCAGCTACAAAGGCGCGTTGGTAATAGAAGCGTCGGGTGGCCGGGTCATCCCGGTGGGCGCCGGCGCGGGAAGCCCAGGCATCGGCATCGGCGGGATTGAGCTCGCACGCGCGGGCCAGGAGTTCGCGGCCTTCTATGAAGTCCATACTCTGAGGCTCCTGCGCATACTTCTTTGTGAGCGAAATGCCCAGGTCTCGCAGCATTGGTTGGCTGAGGGCCTCCTTGTGCGGTCGAAGCATTTCAATCGCCTGGTCCCAATCTTCGATGGTCATAGCCAGCTTGGCAATGCGGTAAGCCACATCGAGATCTGAGTTGCTGCATCCCCACACGACGCGGAGCAGGGCGATTTCGTTACGAACCTGCTCAGGTTTCATGGAAGCGCCATAGCTGGCCGCGTAGGCGCGCAAGCCAGCCTGGATGCGCGAGAAGGCCTGGTCAGCCTCCTCCAGCAAGGCCGCAATGCCGTTCAGTTCGCGGTCCCACACTGCTGGCATGTCGAATGCGCCCTTGTATGCTTTTTCGTGGCTGAACACCGCCCAAGCGTGCTCCAGCAGGGTCCGCACCTGGATCTCGGCTTTCATGGGGGGAGCCCCCTGCGGTCCTGGGTATACATCCTCCGGGATCTCGACAGCCTCACGCTCTTTTGTGAAAACACCACGGGGGATCTGCACGACGTAATGCACCGAGCGATACCCGAACTCGTTGGGCTTCAGCCGCTGGTGGATCTTGACGCTGTTTGCAGCATCCACGATGAAGTGCTGCTCGATGAACTCACAGATCAATCCGACTTCGGCGTAGGTGTGGGTAATGACGCGAGCGCCGCACAGGTCGGTCAACTGGTTGACCGGGTCCCGGTATTTGTCTTTCTTGCGCATGATCTTTTCGGCGAAGCTGGCTATGTTTTTCGGTCGGGTCTCTACGGTGGCGAGTGGGGCCAGGCCGCGCACTGCCTGATCGAGCACGTTCTTCAGGACCGTTGCATAGGTCTGATATCTCGGATAGAGCTCACTGTAGCAGGCGATCTGTCGGCAGGCCCAATCAATATCACTTTGCGAGATTCCGTCGGTCATGTTACACCTCCGTCCAAAAGACTGCGTTTTGTACCCCCTATGGATCGGACGAAGTGACCCCTACGGCAGGCGATGCACTTCCAACCCGGCGGCCGCCAACACTTCCGGTATCGCTCGCACAGCCTGGCGATCCCACTCCTTGACATCCTCTGTCAACTCAGCGTAGGGTATCAAGTACGGGGTGATCTTGCGTTCCGCGTCGCGCTGCGGCCCGGATCTCCAGCCCGCCCGGCGGCGCTCCGCCATCCAGTGCTCATGCGCTAAGGCGGCCATGGCCTCGATTTCTTCATTCGTGAAGACAAAAGGGACCGGCGCCGGGCCTACGGCAGCCCGCACCCCGCAGCTGATGTGCTGCAGGGTGGCTTCGATGTCGTCGCCCTGCTGCCGGTTGGACTCGCGCAGATGCTCGGCCAATGTCTCCCAGGGTTGCATGGCTGGGTCGTCCGGCGATTTGATGCCCCGCTGGTTCTGCCGATAGCGTTCGTGGATGGCGCGGCCCAGGACCTCGCGCCGATTGGATTGCATGCTCACTGGCTCTTCTCCTTGTGCCGAGGGGCTGGGGGTTATGCTTTGGCCGGTCGAAGCCAGCCGGACGACCTGGAAGCCGGCGCGGGCCAATGTCGCCGGCAATTCGCGTACATTGTCGCGCGTCTTGATGCGCTCCGCGTCAGGCAGATCAGCCCAGGGCCGCAGCGCCGGATGAAGTCTGGCAGCCACGTCCTTCGGCCCATCGGTGGGCCTGAAGCCGCGGCGCCGCAAGTCGCTGACCCAGCGTTCGTGTTCCACCTGCGCCAGGCGCTCGAGCTCTGCCTCGGGGAAGCGAAAGAAGGCAGCGTTCCAATCGGCCAACGGAATGAGCGTGTATCCCAAGGAGGCCAGGTGCCGAAAGATGCCGTCAGCTTCGGCGCGATTCGATTCGCGCAGCGCCTCGGGCAGCTCCTCCCAACCGATCAGCGACGGATTGGTGGCGGCGGTGTGGCCGAGCGCCTCCTGTTGCCGGCGGTAGACCCCGTGCAGGCCGCGCGCCAACACCTCGTGCGTGCCGCCCAGGATTGCTTCGGGCGTGCAGGTGCGGTCGAGCAGGGGGAAGGCGTGCAGGTTGGCAAAGGTCGTCGCCCCATGGCCCTCGACGGCCCGCTCCAACAGCCGCGCCAGCCCACCGGCCTCCGCCATGCGCACGATCACCGGCGTCGGCCCCGCGGCCGTGTGCAGCAGGCGCTGATGGACCGCCAGCCCGGTGCGCAGCCCCAATGAGTCGTCGTCGAAACAAACGAAGACCGCGCTGGCCGGCGGGTGATCGGTTATCCCGGTCAGGAAGGTCTCCTCATAGAAGCCCGGCCCGCGCACGTCCATAGCCAACGGGATCAGGTCGCACACGCCGGCCAGTTGCGGGTAGCGCAGGCTCAGCGCCCGGCACTTCCAGTCTGCCTCCAGGTCCACCACGGTGATGCGCAGCCGGCCGGCCGCGGCGCAGGGTGAATCGTGCAGCCGCGTGTGCCAGTCGCGCGCCGCGTGAACGGCCAGGCACTCGCCCAGGCGGCCCAGCCCAACCACCAACACATGCGCCGAGCACACGTCAGTTGTCTCGACTCCCCTTTGCGGTGCGCCGTTTCCCCCGCGCACCGGCCCGAAGTCATCCCACAGCAGGCGGGCCCCGCGCTCGAACACGTTGAACAGCTCCAGGCGCAGCGGCACGTCCTCTTCCAGCGCCAGCTCGCGCGTGCGCGCCAGCTCGTAAAGCTGCGGGTCCACCAGGTGTACGGTGCAGGTCAAGGATCCTCGTTGGCTCCTGCTCCCCTGGGCAGCGTTGCGCAGCACCCCTTGGGAGCGCACCGCGATCTCCGCGTTGACGCCATCGTCATCGGTGACTGCCACCAGGTGCCCAGCGCGGAGCACGCCGGCCCGCCGCAGCAGGTCCGAATCCGTAGCGTCGCCCAGAAGCACAACTATCCCGCGCTCGCGGCAGGGGCCGATCAGGTCGTGGGATTCATCGGCCTCGATCATGACCACGCGGTCACCCCGCTCCACAAAGCCCTGTGCCAGCAGCCAGCCCTTGCGGCTAAGCCCGCAGATGATCACGTGGCCGCGCCAGGTGCGCAGGAGGAACTGCTGCCAGCGGTCGCTGAACAGCCCCAGCAGCGCGCGGACCGCAGTCCAGGCCGCGAGGAAGGGGATCAGGAAGCGCGCGACATCGAGTGGCCAGGCCGCGCTATCCACGTCGCCGGAGTTCATCGGGATAAGCTGGAGGGTGCGGTAGGCCACGTCGAAGAAGCGCGGCGACCGCCCCTCGACCGCCGCGTTCAGCGCAAAGCCAACGCAGCCCAACGCCAGTGCGACGATCCACAGCAGGCCGATAATCAGCCAGCCATGGCGGCGCCAGAGGTGGGATAGCCTGGCCATGCTGATGAAAGAACGCTTTCTCTCAACCATTATGCGCCTCCTTCTCGCTCACGCCCCAGCGCAGGTCAATCGCCTGGAAACGCTCGATGCGGAAGGGTCTGCCGGTTGTTCCCATGGTTCGCTCTCTCAAGGTACGCTTACCGGACGTCAATCCTGTGCTCTATGTCCCTGCGCATCTACTCAGCGCCGGCTGTAGGATCGGCGAGAAGGCGCATCCGGCGGAATCCGCCCGGCATTCAGATCGGCAATCCATGCATCCAGGTCCACGCCAAGCTCGGACCGGAACTCGTCGTAACCCTCCAATCCATTCAGCCCTTTTGTAATGGAGGTGAAATCCTCAACCGCGCCTGAATAGTCGTGTGCGGCGATGCGTGTGATACCCCTTCCGAAAAGCGCGAATCCCATGGGGCGGACGCCATGCGTCGGGACGTCATCCCTCCGGATGACTTCGCTGCAGATTTCCTTTGTTTCCACCGGGGATGCATAGCTCCCGAACACGCAGAGTGACGCCATGGCGTCCATCGAGAGCACAGGCGCCCCCTCCCTAGCCCGTTCCGCAAGAAACAAGTCGAGCGCTTCCTGGGTCTGGTCTTGTTTGACCAGGCCTTCTATCTTTGCTCCAATAGCAAGCCGTTCTGCTTCGGCGGAGGGATCCAGATTCAAGGTCGGGATTTTCGTCTTTGCCGCCTGGAACTTGGCGGTGGCTTTCGCTACGTCACCCGCCTCGGCAAGTTGTTTGGCCTCATCCAGTATCGGCTCGACCAGACCCAGGGGGAGCGGCAAGTCCGGGCAGGTGGGACGATAGGCACGCAAAGGGAAGAAGTCATTCCACTCCGAGGCGGTGAAGTTTCGTCCCACGACCTGACACGCAAGTGTGACCAAGTCGTCCGTTCGCAGAAGTATCAGTGAAGCAAGACCCGATGTGTCTACCACAAGCACGTAGCGTCCATCACCGCTAACCCGCACAACCTCTATCGCATGACCGGAATTCGAAAAGAAGGCCGGGCTACTCTGAGGACTATGGAGATCCCAAATGAACGCCTCTCCCACCTGATCTCCCGAGATCAGCCACCGGCTGTCCGGGCTGATGTCTATGGCATTCACGGCAGCCGTATGTCCGGTCAGGACAATCGCGTCCGCCTGCTTGCGCCACAGGTTCCAGAGGACCGGATTGCTGCCGTCCACCGTGACCAGCCAGTGTCCATCTGAGCTTGCCCCCAATAGCACATCCCACTGCTGATATCCGGAGTATGGGTGAGATTCACTGCCTGGGTTGATAGACTGCAAATCCCAACGTCGGACCGTGTGGTCATAGCTGCTCGTTACCGCCCACTTCCCATCGGGGGTAACTAACACCTGCCTTACATCACCGTTATGACCGGCTAACACGATTGGATTCCCTACCGTGGTTGCGGATGCCAGATCCCAAAGACGCGCCGTGTTGTCGTCGCTTCCGGTGAGGAGCCACCGGCTGTCGGGGCTGAAGGCGATGGAGTTGACGTTTTCCGTATGGCCCCGAAGTACGACGGGCGAAGGAATCGCTTCCGGCGCTCTGTCCAGATTCCAGAGACTCACTGTTTTTGTTCGATCGCCTAGCGCGGCTAACCACCGACCGTCGCTACTCAGCGCCAGCGACACTATAGGATCCATCCCGGGTACTTTGAAGGGACCAGATTGTACCTGCAGCATATCCCACAAAAGTATCTCTCTGTTCCGGTCCAAAGTGGTCAACCATCGTCCGTTTCCGCTGAATGCGAGATATTCAACAGCTGCGTTGTGGCCTATGAGGTAGTTCGGGCTGTAGCCGTTCACAAGGTCATTTACGCCCCACAAGTACACAGCGAAGGCGCTTTTGGGCCCATACTTGATCTTGCCCCATTCGCGAGTTCCGTCAGTTGCGAAGTTCAATGCCAACCACCGGCCATCAGGGCTGAAGGCCGCCTGGTGATACCAACCTAAAGGAGATTGAAAACTGAGGGGAGTAGCCTGCGCTTTATTTTCTAGCCCAATGCGGTGGAGATTCCACAGGCGAGGCAGACCATCGGCTCCGGCTGTGACGAGCCACCGCCCGTCGGGGCTGAAGGCGACATTCAGGATGGCTCCCTCGTGGCCATCGAGCTTCAGATACCTGCCGTAACCATATGATCCTGAACGAGGCTCCCAGAGGGAGTCGCCGACGACCAGCCAATCGGAGTGAAGACTAAACGCGGCGACGCCGGCCGATTCCTTCAGCACCTCCCCCTGCTGCTGGACCACAGCGTGATTGAGTTCCGATTGTTGCCAGACCCGGACAGCGCCCAGTCCCACGCTGATCAGGCCCATGCCTGAATCGCTGACGACAAGCTGTATCACCGGCGAATCGAGCTTCCCCATCAGCGTTCCGGCTCCCGCCGGATTGTCTGCTGTGAGGTTCCAGGCGACGAGCGAGTTATCCTTCGCAGCCGCTCCGGTCACGGTGTTAGGCCACACCTGCCACTGTCCACTGCCAGTAAACAGCCATTCGCTGTTCGCGCTGAAAGCCACGGCGTTCACCCAGTCCTCGTGGCCACGCAGGACCAGAGGCGTCTCAGAGGGTCCTAATGTCCCGACCCGCCATAAATACGCCTTTCCATTGCGGCTGGCGGCTGCAAGCCAGTGACCGTCGCGACTGAATGCTATCGACTTGACTACGTTGGACCTGGCCAGTAAAGTGACCGGCGGGGAGCTAAAGTTGCGTAAATCCCAGAGCTTCACGAGATAGTCGCCGTCTGAAGTGACCAGCCATTTGCTGTCGGGACTCACCGCTGCAGCGAGGCTTCCAGCACCTCTTGCTGATACAAAGGTTGGCGAAGGGGATACCCCACCGTCCCCAATGACCCAGATGCGGACGTGGCCGGACCCGTAGAGCCTATCTGCACTGGTGGTGACTAACAGTTTGCCGTCAGGGGTGAACATCGCGGCGGTTATCTGTCCGTGGTGATCGGCCAACTGCATGCGCGTTGCGCGCAGATCGTCAGCTTTTAGATCCCAGATGAAGGCCAACCCGCCGGCATCGCCGGTCAGGAGCCATCGGCTGTCCGGGCTGATCGCGGTCACCCCGACCGCATCCTGGTGGCCTGGCAGGCTTAGCCCCCCTGTGCGGTTAAGGACGTAACGCAAGGAGGACATAGCCGGCGAACTCCCGGTCTCGCCTGCCCTCTGGGAATAGTAGCTGACTGCCTCGATCGCAGTGAGCAGGCTTCGTTGGGGATATGCAGCGACATCTTTCTTGGCCTGATCAGCGAATCCTATGGCCATGCGGCCCATGGCCTGGACCTCGCTCTCGCGGCGCTGATACTCGGCATACAGTGCCAGCAAAGAGAAGACCATCACGAGTACCAGCGCGACGGCAGCTATCAGTCGGAATCGCTTGGCCTGTTGCTGCTTGTCACGCTGCTTCAACGCATCGAACCCCACGCCGAGCATACCAGCCAGCAACTTCAGCTTGGCATCATTCCTGCCGTCGCCTTGCCGGCGGGCATCGGCGGCCAGGGGCTCCTGCTCCTCCAGCGCGTCCGGGAAGTTCACCTGCTCGTCGCCGCTGTCGACTTCGACGCTCGTAGTGTGCGCGAAGATGTGGGTGAGCAAATGGACAAAGCGCCTAACGAATCTGCGCAAGTCGGTGTCACCATCCACGATGTAGGCGAAGATTCGGTCGCTGCGGCCCAACTCGGTGAAGGTCTCCACTTCCCGATTCACCCACTGGGATCGTGCGGCATTCGGAGAGCAGATCACGATCAGGTAACGCGAGGCCACCAGGGCGTCTCTGATTGTCTCACTTAAGTCCGAGGAAGCCGGCAGTTCGGCTCGGTCGCGGAAGACGGGGAAGAATCGCTTAGGCACAGACTCGCCCGCGGGGGTGAGATGCCCTCTTTCAAGCTGCTTTATAGGAATACCGTATTTTTCGATGACGCGGTGCAGCCACTTGGCCTGCTTCTCGTCCTTGTGGCTGTAACTGATGAAGGCCCAGTAACGGTACTCCCTGGCAGGTTGCTCGCTCATGGCGTAGGTACCTTATGGTTTGATGACAAATGGCGACTTCTGACTTCTATCCCACGGTAGCTTAGGTAGTCGGCTGGGATGCACAAGTGAATGACGAGGCAACCCGGCGTACGGCCAACCTCTATTTACCCCGTAGCGCCTCGAGCGTTGCCGCATCGAAAGGATTTCGTCCTTCCTCCAACGTGGCAACCCATGCTTCGCGCTGGGAGATTGTTTTGGCGCTCCCGTTTCTCTCTGTCAGCCATGCGATGAAGTACTGGAAGTCCTCAATGGCTCCCGAATACTGTCCCAACAGCGACCTAACAAGCCCACGACTATCTCGGATATTGCCGTCGATCGGATTCAGGGCCACGGCACGCTCACAGGCGTCCATGACTGCCTGCGCCTGGTCCCATAGGCCCCCATACCAGCAGACATAATTCCAATAGGAGGCCGATATCATCAGGTGAGGATCTAGCTGCAGCGCCTTGTCGTAGAGTGCCAAGGCTTCCAGCATTTCTCCCTCTCTTGCCAGACGCCTCCCCTCATCCAGCAAATGCGGCGCAGCATAGTGTCCAGCCTCTGCCTCCGCATCGAAAGCCAGCTCGGGGTACAGCTCAAGCGCCTGCCGAAACTTCTCGGTTGCCCCTTGCACATCTCCCTCCGTTTGCGCCAGGAGTGCGCCTTCCTCCCGCAGGGCCTCCGCAGTGTACCGTTTCACTTCTGTCTCAGGTTCCAGGTCCAGAGTGGGGTCGATTTCCAAAGCGGTCTTGAGGTACAACATGGCTCTGGCCATATCGCCCCCCTCGGCAATCAATCGCGCCCGCTGAATAAGAGCGGGATGGAGCGGGAAGTCAGTGCAGGTCAGCCGATACGGGCTGTCATAGAAGGTCTGCTCCCATTCGGTTAGGCTCATGTTGCGTCCAACGGTGAGACAAGCCAGCTCCACCACATCTGCGACCCGCAGAGGCCAGATGAATGCTGCGCCACGCTCGTCTGCGGTGAACAGCCAACGTCCGTCAGGACTGACGGCATGATCGAGCACTGGCAGCTTGCCGAGAAGGACAATCGATGAGGGATCGGTGTTAACCGTGGCCATGTCCCAGAGGCGCACTGTCCCATCAAGACTGCTGGTGATCAGCCAACGGCCATCAGGAGTGAACCCGGAATTCCAAACCCAAGCCTTGTGGCCCTGCAAGATAATGGGGGAAGCGGCAGGATCTTCGGACGTCAAGTCCCACAAGCGAAGAGGGTCCAGGGATCCTGCTCCTCCGGTAACCAGCCAACGGCAATCAGGGCTGAACGCGACTGTAGTGACATAGCCTACGTGGCCGCTCAGGACCGCTACCGGGGTGCTGCTTTCTGGATTGGTCAAGTCCCAGAGACGGGCGGTGTGGTCCGCACTGCCGGTTGCCAACCAGTGATTGTCTGGGCTAAACGCCATCGCAATCACATGATCGGTGTGACCGGTCAGTTCCATCGGCTTGGCTTCAGGAGTTGCCAAGGACATGTCCCAGAGGCGTGCTGTAGCATCCATGCTACCTGTCGCCAGCCAGCGCCCGTTGCTGCTGAATTCTGCCACGAGCACTGGGAGTTGATGACCAGTGAGAGCGACATAGTCCTCCGCTGGATTAGTCGATCTGATATCCCATAGACGTGCAGTTCGATCATCACTGGCGGTGACAAGCCAATGGCCATCCGGGCTGAACGCAACAGCATTGATATCTCCCTCATGACCCTCCAGAAGTAGAGAGGTGACTGCCGGGTTGGCTGCCTTCAGATCCCACAGCCGCGCGGTGTCATCCAAGCTGGCGGTCGCAAGCCAATGACTGTCAGCGCTGAACGCGAGTTTATATACTTCGTCCCGGTGACCTTCGAGCGCAATTGAGGGGAGAGCATCGGTCGAAAAGAAAGATTCTGGCGAGAACGAATGCAAATCCCACAGCCGCGCCGTGGCTTCCTTGCTGCCTGTGGCCAACCAACGGCCATCCGGACTGACAGCCAGGTCAACGATCCTGTCCTTGTGTCCCATCAAGGCCAGGGGGATGGTAGCAGGATTGCCCAATACAGATGTGCCGGTAATTGTTGACATGGCCCATCGGCGCACGTTGCCATCTTCACTGCCGGCTACAAGCCAGCGGCCGTCTGGGCTAACAGCAATGGCGCGGTTTGCGCTGTTTTGCCCGCGAATGACGCGAACCGAAGCCACAGGATCTGGGGATGTGATATTCCAGGCACGCAGAGTGCTGTCCAGGCTTGCTGACACGAGCCAATGACTGTCGGGGCTGAATGCAAGACCTATGACGCTCCGTTCGTGCCCCCGAAACACCAGCGAATCCGTTATCGATTGACTGGCCGCGAGATCCACCAAGTGTACGGTATTGTCCTCGGCAAAGCCTCCCGTTGCCACCCATCGGTTATCTGGACTGATAGCAACTGCAGCAACGGTTGCCTTGTGTTGTGCGATGACCACCGATGTTGAAGCTGGGTCAGGTGCAGTCAAGTCCCATAAGCGGGCCGTTTTGTCTTCACTGCCGGTAACTAGCCAGTGCCCATCAGAACTCATCGCCATGGCCTGGATCTGATCAGTGTGGCCAGCAAGCACGATCGAGGTCTTATCTGGCTCGGGTACGGAAAGGTCCCACACGCGAGCTGTGTTGTCAGCGCTGCCAGTAACTAACCGCCGCCCATCTGGGCTGAAGGCGATTGACAACACATCCCATTCGTGACCATGCAGGATGATTGGTTGCGTGGTCGTAAGAGCTTCCAGACTCCACAGACGCACAGTGGCGTCGTAGTTGCCGGTAGCCAACCAGCGATTGTCCGGGCTGAAAGCAAGTGCGTGGATTATGTGGTCGTAGCCCCCAAGGACGATGGGAGGGCGGTCGTCAGGCGCATTGAGATCCCACAAGTAGACGGCAGTATCGCGGCTTCGGTCGACTGCGCCTTGCACTTGACGATCCCGTCTCTGAAAAAGCGTGTCCAGTCCACCCAGATCACCAACCAAGTAGGGATTGAGTCCCAAGTCTCCGTCTGCGGCAGCCAGCCATCGACCATCCGGGCTGACGGCCACCGACGTAATCGAATTCCTTGTCTGGTAAACCCTGGTATTACGTGGGATAGGTGACTCCGTCATGTCCCATACGCGTGCAGTGCCATCCTGGCCGCCCGTAACCAAACGCTGACTGTTCAAGCTGAAGGCCATCCGCCAAGTCCAATTGCGGTGGCCACTCAAGCCAAGGCCGCCAATCCTAGAGAGTGCTTGATAGAGATTGTTCTTAGCCCCAGTCAACGCTTGTGTGGCCTGTGCGCCGAGTTGAACGGCCTCGATTCCAAGCAGCAGGCTGTGCTGCGGTTGGCTTTCGATGACCGCCTGCGATTTTGCTGCCAGCTCACGCACTCGCGCAATTCGAGCCTCGTCTTCGGCGCGATTGCGCTCATCTTCCGCCACGGCCTGGGCTGTGGCGCGCGCATGGGCCTCAGTGACTGCATTAGCTTCTGCTGTTGCGCGAACATGGGATTCAGATACGGCCTGGGCCTCGGCTGTCGCTCGGACATACGACTCGTTGACCGCGTTGGCTTCAGCCGCCTCTGCTCGCAGCCGGGCTGCGTTGGCGTACCAGGCCAGGCCACTCAGAACCAGTGCAAGGAGAAGGACTGCCGCAACGACTACCTGGAGGCGGCGCACCCGGCGCTGAGTATCGCGTTGCTTGAGCGCGTCAAATCCCACGCCGAGCATGCCGGCCAGTAGCTTGAGTTTGGCATCGTTTCGCCCATCTTTTGACTGGCGGGCATCCGCGGCTAAAGGTTCGACCGGCCGCCTGAGCACGGGCGGAAAACACTCCCTCTCGTCGTCGCTGTTCGGCTCGCCGTCCACGATATACGCGAAGATGCGGTCGCCCCGGCCCATCTCGATGAAGGTCTCGATCTCCCGATTAACCCATGGCGAAATTGCAGCATGGGGTGAACAGATCACGATCAAGCAGCGCGAGGCGGCAAGGGCGTCTTGAATAGCTTCTCCCAGGTCGGCGGAAGCGGGCAGCTCGTCACGGTCGCGGAACACCGGCTTGAACTGCTTGGGGGCCGGTTCGCCCAGCGGCGTCGTATGGCCATGCTCGACCAGCTTAGCAGGAATGCCATAAGTCTCGATGGCGCGGTGCAGCCATCTGGCGTGCACGGCGTCTTTGCTGCTGTAGCTGATGAAGGCCCAGTAACGGTAATCGGGAGTGGTCGGGTCTGTCATAGTGGAGTCTTCCTCGGTCGCAAGTCAAGCCATTATGTCTGCGTACACAGGTGAAGCACAGCCTTGATGACAACAGAGCAACTCAGGCTATCGATACAGAAGTGGCGGGGCTCAGATGACTGCGTTTCTCTTGGTTACGGTGCCTGGCCGCGCAGGAACAGCAATCCGGCTCGCATTTCACTGTCGTGCGCCTGCTCGAGCGCCTGGATTACCAAGATAGGTGTTCGTTTTGTGGCACCGGTCGCGGCGAGGCAGTACTTCCGGCCGAACAACCTGGCATGAGTGCGCAGCAATCCGGAGGCCATTGCCGCAGCATCAGTTCTGTCGTGGTATCTATTCGTGGTCATCCCCATAGAATTCCCGGCGCCACGCGTCCCATTTGGCCTGTTCCCGCTCATGCCACGCATCCCAGTTTGCCTGCTCTTTCTCTTGGGCGATCCTAACCTCCTGTTCCCATCTCTCTTGGTCCTTTTCCATCCTTGTTTCCCAGGCTTGGTCCTCCTGTTCGCACTGCTCCCGCTGGCGCAGTTCCCGTCGCTCTTCAGGGGATGGAGGCGCTGCTCGGCGGATTTCGTCAGCTCTGGCAAGAACGGCCGTCAAAATCTGGTTTTTGGCATCTTCCCAGTCAACGTCATTCCGGGTGTAATTGACTAGCGGTGTTGGCTGGCCTGGCAGGATCTGGTACTTCTCGATCTGTGGGTACTGCTTCCACTCGCAAGGGGAAAGCAACACGGGAATCACGGTTATCAGGTGTTGGTCTTCCCGCGCCTGGATGCGAGGCAGTTCTGTCTTCAGAATGAAGTCCGAGGCGAGGAAGTTCCAGCTGACCAACAGCAGCGCGATCCGTGAGCGGTCTATGCCTGCAATAAGCTCGTTCCGGTACTGGTCGCCGGCCTTCAGTCCGCTGCGGTCAAACCACAGCGTGATGCCTCTGGCGCGCAGGATATCTTCCAGCCAGGGGATCAGACAGCGCTCGTTACTTTCGTCGAACCACTTGGCATCTTTGTGACTGTAGCAAATGAAGACCTGAAGATCGTCCACGTCAATACCTCCTCAACTAATCGCTTGGGATGGCATTGTGATCCGCGTTAATAAACTACCGACGTGATCCCGACGTTACCCCTGCTCTTCCATCCTCACATCCGCCTCCTCCAGCGGCTCCAGCACCGCATTCCGCAGCCAGGCGGGATCGAAGCCATCTGCCTTCTCCGCCTCCACCGTCACCTGGATGTCGCCGGCCTTGTCGGCCAGGTTGGCCAGGGCGTTCGAGCTGGCGAAGATTTCGCGCCGGGTCATGCGCATGGCGAGGCGCACGGACGTGCAGCGGTCGGCGTTGGGCGTGGGGCGAGTGCCGCCTGGCGTGACGACGGTCACACCGGGTGTTGGGGTGACGCCGCCAGCGGCGGGTTGTGTCTGGTCAGGAGTGGGTGCGGGAGGCGGCGCCTCACTCTCGATCGCTTCCGGCACGATGAGGAACGCGGCAGCCGGCTCGATGCTGTCCGCCGGCACGGCCACGCCGATCTGCACCGCGCGGCGGCTGACCAGGTAGCCGCTCGCCTCGCGCAGCCGGGTGACCTCGTCGCGGCCCGCGCGGCCGACCAGGCCGAAGGTGCGCTCCTGCACACCGGCCGCGATGGCTTGCCGGATCGCGGCGTCGCTCTCCAGCCGGGGCAGGCCGGGCACCTCGTAGAATGTAGCGATCACCTGGTCCACGCCCACGGTCCGGTTCTCGCCGGCGCCGGCGCCGAGCCGGAGCAGTTCGACGATCTTGGCGGGCCGCAGCGAGTTGAAGAGACGCGGGGGCGACACCGCGGTGAGCAGCTCGCTCAGCCGCTCGTGGACTGTGGTCGCCTGGAGCGGCCGGCCGGCAAGGCCGACCTTTTCGATGGCCAGGCCGGCTTCGCTGAACGCCGGCAGCCAGACGGACGCGTACAGGTCGCGCATGGCTGACTCGAACGCCGTCTTTTCCGCGGTCTCGCGCTGGTTGAGCTGGGCCAGTTGCGCACTCGTCAGGTTGAACTCCTGCCGCCGGCCCTTGAGCAGTGCGATCGCCTTGAGGTAGCGGGTGGCCCGGCGCAGGGTGTCGGCCGGCTCGCGGCTCGGGATCGCCAGGCCCAGCCCGTTGCGGTAGCGCCGCGGCGCGTCGCCGTACTGCGTGAAATACGCCTTGGCCTGCTGCTCCTGGCCTGCATCGCTCAGGGCCGCGAAATCGAGCGGCAGGTAGGCGAGCAGGAAGCGCGGCTCGCGGTCGGGGATGCCCTGGCTGGCCCGCGGCCAGACGATGGCGCCGTGCCGGCCGCTCAGGCGGTTCACCAGGTCGGCCTCGATGGCTTCCTCGATCTCGCGCGGGCGCACGTGGACCGCCTGGTCCTCCAGGAGTTGGGTGACGTTGGGGGTCGTCTTGAACGCGTAGTGCGCGCCGTCGAAGTGAAGGAAGAGACACTGCGTGCGCAGCTCGTTCAGCACGGCGCGCGCGGTGATGTCGTCGAGCTCGGGACTGACCACGGCCGAGAGCAGCTCGGTCTCGGTGACACCGGTGGCGATCGGTTCGCCGCCCTGCTCGTCGCGGCGGGTCAGGCCGCCGAAGGAGTAGGCCAGGATGGCGGTGGCAATGCGCATGGCCGGCCGGACGCCGCTCAGCTCCGGGTGCTCGCGACCCAGCCGCTCGTCAATGCGGCCGATGCGGGCGTTGGGGCCGCGGAAGTCGCGCTCCAGCACCGCCTTGAACGGCTCGCGCTGGCCGACCTCGGTGAAGAAGGCCTGGGCCACGTCGTCGTTCTCAATGGCGATGTCGCCGGGGCCAAGCAGGGGGCCGGCCGTGTTGGCCTGTTTCAGCGTGTGCAGGCAGACCGCCAGGAAGCGCAGCGCGCCGCGCGTGCGTTGGAAGTCGGGCAGCGAGGCCCACCGCTCGCGCATGATGTCGATCAGCGCAGGGTGGAACGGGTACGCGGCCACGAGCCGGTCGCGCAGCGCCAGCCGGTCGTCTTCGGCCGCGCGGCGGGAGGCTTCATCTACGGCGTGCGCGGCGCGCATGCGGGTGATCTCGGCCGCATAGGCCTCGGCAACGGGGCGGGCGTCGTCCGCCGTGGGCCACGGTGCGCGGAGCAGCCGGCGGCGCAGCACGGGCAGGATCTCGTCGCCGGAGACCGGCTCGCGCTTGGCATCGACGCGGGAAGTGAGGTGGTCGAGCATGGCCAGCAGCGCCTCATTGCCGAGCGCCTCGCGCGTGCTGGCCTGGAGGCTGTAGACCAGGACCGCGCGCGCCGAGCGGGCCACTTCCACTGAGAGGGACTGCACGAAGTCCTGGGTCTGGCGGCCCAGCGTGGAGTCGCCCACCACCTCCGCGCCGGCGCGCTCCAGGTACTTGAGCACCTCGTCCAGCAGGATCAGGGTCGGTTCGTCGCCCAGCATCTCGGCGATGCGGTCGCCGCCGGGCGCGATGCGGTTGGCGTCGTGGTAGGCCACGGCGTCGTAGGGGCCAAGTTGAGCTGCCAGCACCCCCCACATCGTGTGCACCTGCTGGCCCTCCACGAGCCGCCCCTGCACGTCGAACTTCTCACCGTCGAACACGGCGATGCGCACGGTCCCCGGCCGCGGCAGCGCCGTGCCGCCCGGCAGCACGTCGAGCGCGCTCCGGTCCTTGGCTGCGTGGTAGAGCGCGGCCAGCGTGTGCGACTTGCCGCCGCCGAAGGGTGAACGGAGCTGGAGCACCCGGTCGCCGGTTCCGCCGGTCAGCCCGGCCAGGACGTCGCTCAGCAGCCGGCGCAGGCCGGTCGTGAGGTGCGTCACCGCGAAGAAGTCGGCCGGCTGACGGTAGACGCGCGGGATGCGCGGGTCGCCCGCCACCAGCGCGCCGAGGTCAATCGCGTAGGCTGCGACCGCGGTGTTGCCGGACTCGACGTCGTGGTCGAGGCTGACGACCTGGCTCCAGGGACGAAGTTGGGCGGTGGTCATGAAGGTTCCCCTTGGTTGGGCTGAAAGGCTTGCTTGAGCTCCGCAACGGCGGCGTCCAGGTAGCGCAGTTGGCGTTCGATGGCGCCGGCCAACTGCGGCGTCCGGAAGATTTCGTCCAGGTAGAGCAGCTCGACCTGCGTGTCGTACGCCCTTTGCAGGCCTGCCTGCACCTGGTCATGCTGCGGGCTGCGAGAGGAAACGACCAGCAGCTTGCCCGCGATGGGTGCGTCCTCCAGCCAATCCACCAGCAGATAGGCGCCGTCGTAGGCGTTGGGCTTGGGCCCCAGGAAATAGTCGGTCATCAGCTTGGGATCGAACTGGCCGGAGGCGGTGAACCCGCCCCAGCTTTTCAGCTCGGCCAGGTAACGCCGGCCGCCGCGCTCCAGCAGGAAGTCGGGCTGCAGGCGCGAGCGACGCTTGAGAAAAGCCTGCAACGCGCGGCTATCAAGATCCGGTCCGAGCCGCTTGCGGCCGTCGAAGAGGGCGTCCACGATGCGTTGGATGTCCGCTGCGCCGACCTTCGCCGGGTGTGCCAGCACCGCGTAGCCGGCGAAGCGGAAGTAAGCCTCTACGATCGGCTCGTAGAAGTTCTGGTAGCCCTGGATCCAGTGGCGAAAGGCGCGGATTTGATTCGATGAGAACATGGCCCTCGTCCCTGCTGTCTGCCGGTCAACGATCCACGCAGATTATCCCGGCAACTCAGCTAAACGCCAATGCGATTGGAGTGAATCGGTGTGAATGTACTAGGTCTTCACTCGCAGAAATCCTGGTGCGAACACGTCTTCGGCCTGGTACTCGTTCTCCCAGACGGCATGTTCTTGTTTCTGTCCCAGCTTGACAGCTATCGCAACGAAGCCCATGGCATCGAACGACTTCCAGGAAACGGGCCGTTCATCACTGGCGGTACGTGTACCCGCAACGGCTACATTCCCACAATCGAGGCCAGCCTTGCATATTCACGCCATCGTCGCATGGTTCGTAGTCAGGGTCCCATTCCCAGGAGAGGTCGTGTTCCTGTCGTGTTTTCGCTCCGCACCTACTGCATGCTCCGATGCACCCCTCCCGCTCGGGCGTCCATTCCATCGTGTGAACATCCCGATTCTCCGTTTTGCCGCAGCGTTCGCAGGTACGTGCCCGATGACATGGACCTATATCTGTGTATTCGCCCCACTCGTGGTTGAAGATAGAACATAAGAGTTCACGTATCTTCGCCTTCATGAAGCCTCCTGCTTAATCGAATCGAGATGAACTCGGCACGCACATGTAGAGAATTGTACCGCGGATCTGCGCTTGTTGATTGAATCAGGTTTCCCAAGGCAGAAGACCCATATTGATGTTCGCGCAGGCATCCGAAGCGGAACTCTGCGCTCCTGACGGGTCCGTGACCCGCTGCTTCCTATCCAATTCCTCTTCGCTCCGTCTCAATCAAACTCCGCCAATTCGTCGTCAGCTTCCGCAGGCTGGCCGCCTCCGCGCCACGCGCGGCGACCAGCGACCGGCCCCCGCCGCTGCCGTTGCCGGCCAGCGTCTGCCCGGCCAGCGTTTGGGCCACGACGCGCAGGTGCTCGATGTCGGGCTGGGCTTCGTCCAGGTACGCGGGGATCAGCGCCGGGCGGTGCTCCACCAGCCAGAGCACGCGGTGGAGGACGTCCACCAGCGAGGCGGAGCGGCCGTCCTTCGGCAGGCCAAGCTTCTCGTCGTCGCCGCGCTCGGTGAAGTCGCGCAGGCGGTACTTGCTGCCGCCCTTCTCGACCAGTGGGTTTCCGCCGCCTGTCAGGCCGTTGGCGCCGTCGAGTTCGACGTGCTGCGGGTAGGCGAAGACGATGGCCTCGCCAGCGTCGATGGCAGCCAGGCGGTAGGCGTAGCGCCACAGCACGTAGAACCGCGTGGCTGCGTCCACCCGGCTGAACCCGGCGCGGCTGATGCCGAAGAGCCGCTCCAGCAACGTCTCCAGCACCGCGCCCTCGACCTCGGCCAGGAAGGTGTCCGCGGGCACAGGTGCGCCGTTGGCATACTCGACGCGCGCGTACTTCGTGAACGCGGCCAGCCCGGCGCCCACGCACGCGATCACCAGGTCCGCGCCGGTGACGCCCTGCGCCCACAGCCGGTCGACGCGCTCGCGGACGATGCGCTCCAGGTCAGGGCGGACGTCGCGTTCGTAGGAGCCGGTTTCGTTGGATTCGCGTCGGCGGGCAACGAGGAAGATGGAGGAAGCAAGAGAAGCGTTTTCGATGGCACGGCTTCGATGAGCCTGCTCGGTCTCCAAAGGCCACGCCTCGGTCACAGTGAAGCACGAGTTTCGTAGAGCGTCAACCAAGGTAGACCACCCCAAGGTGGTTTTGTGAGCATATACCACCACCATGGGAGCATTTGGTTTCAATATGCGATTGGCTTCAGCGAAGACTTGAGCCATCATGTTCTCGTAGAATCGCTTTGCTTCGTCCCTGCTGCCTCCGTGTCGATAGGACGCGGCAATGGCCTCTCGCTTTTTGGGCGTAAGTGACGTGGCGAAGTGATCAGGGTATAGATGGCCTATGCTGGTTGCTAGCCAAACATAGAAGAAGTCAGCAAGGTTAGAGTATGAGACGTTGTCGTAGTATGGCGGATCGGTGATAACTGCGTCGAAATATCCATGTGGGTAAGTGGTTTCGGTAGCTGAACCTCGTTCGACATGAGCTGCGCTTGGTGGGAAGTTGCCTCGGCGCAGGACCTGGAGGACGGTACTCGACATGGAACTCCAGCTAGCAATTGTTGAATTCAGCGGGTTTGCTTCGGCGAAATCCCAAACCATGGGTAGTGCTTGTCGCGAAAATACCTGTCGGATTCCACGTCCCCCAGCAGTTGCGACGGTGCAGAGTGCATTGCAGAAGTCAGTCAGTCGGCTGAGTATCAGTCCAAGATAAGTGGTCACAACCTTGGCGTGTGATGATTCATAGCCAGCAGCTAGCATCTCCTCATGGGCGCACCGAACCTGTTTGGTGAAAGTCAGCAGGGACAGAAGCTGACGGGGGGTGAACAGGTCGATCCATTTCTGAAAGCCGTAGTTTTGAACGTCCATGGAGCGAGGATTGGCTTCGATGTTTTCCAGAGGCGGAATAGGGCGATCGCCCCCCAAGTGAGGAGTTATACGCTCCCACAGCACTTTATCCATAGGCCAACTATTGGGCGGTATCTGCTCTGCTGAAAGGTATCTCTTGCCCTGCTGGCCTGGTTGTAGGCATAACACAGCAAACAATTGACTACCCATGCGCTGAGCGTGACCCTCCCTCCGCACATAGGCCACATCAACGACTGTCCCACAAAATGGGCAGGCAACGTTGCCGCCCTTGCTACCCGCCGCCGGATCGAATCCCAATCCCTCTTCAGTCGTTGCCTCGACAACTCGGAACCCTACTGTCTTCTCGCTCGCTGTCATGGCCCGGTTCGTCTCGGCATCCATCTGTAAGGCGATGTAGCGGTTCTCTTTCTTCGCCAACCAGGTTTGCCGCGCTAGCGGCACGGTCCCGCCGCATGCCGGATTCTTGCAGCGCACCGTGCGCGTCCACAGGTAGGCGACGGGGGTCAACATGCCTTTGCCGTGTTCTCCGGCGGACGCAGGCGTGGCCCAATCCATGCCGAGTTGGCCCCCACCCTCCTTTGCCGGCCTGGTGGCAGGATCAGGAATGGGTGGGTATAGGTCGCCGATCTCAGTCTTGACCCGCCCCAAGACCCACTTGCCCCAGTGCTCCACCTCCGCGGCCAGGCCGGCCCACGTGCCATCGGCCGCGCAGCCGTGGGCGGCCGGTTCAGGCGCGCCGTACTGCTGCGGGTACACCAGGGTGCAGAGCTGGATCAGGTAGGCGACCGGGTTCAGGTCGAGCGCATACGCCTCGCAGCCCAGGCGCAGCGCCTCCAGCGGGATCGCACCGCCGCCCGCGAACATATCCAGCACGCGCGGCCGCGGCGCACGGCCGGCCTCGATGTCTTCGGCGGTGACGGTGGCTTGGGCCGACGCGAGGCCAGCCCCGACGCGTTCGGTGGTCAGCCGCGCGGCGTGGGCTTCCAGGATGTTGCGGCGGGCCTCAGCGATGACCGACGGCGAGCCGGGATACTTGCACAGATCGGCTACGAAGCTCGAGGTGGTGTCCTTCTCCTTCTGCTTGCCAACGGTCGCTGGCACCAGCGCGCCGTAGACCGCGGCGCGGGCCGCGACCAGCGGCCGCCTGGCCCACCAGAGGTGCAGCGTGGCGATGTGGCCCTTGCGCACGGATTTCTCGCGCCGCGCCTCCGCCGAGATGGCCTCAATGGGGATGTAGTCTTCGATCAGGCGTTGGTCGGTGGGCATAATAGCTCTTTGGATTCCTTGCGATCATTCATTGGAGCGTAAACGTGACGAGGCATCTTGGCTCGAACCAATTGCCGTCAGGCTTCACAACGGTCAGCCGAAGCGTGTAGACGCCGGGCGGCATTGTCGCCGAGTTCCATTCTGCCAGGACTCCATTGGTAACGGGAACCTGTACCTCTGCCAATACGAAGAACTTGCTTTCATTTGGATTGGCTCCAGGGGCAAGCTCCAGTTTATAACGTTGGAAAGGTTCGGAATTGGCTGACCCTTTCACCTGGAGGATGCCTCTTTCCAGGATTTGACCCGTTATGGGACCATCTATGCTGCGACGTCCCAGTACGCACCCCACGGGAAGACTAGAGACGGGTGGTGTGGTGGGTGGGATTGAGGTCCTAGGTACGGTGGCGGGCGGAGACATCGTCGCTCTAGGGATCACCGTTCGGGTTGCGACCGGAGTCGTGGAAGCCGCCGGGCTGGGTAAGCGAGTGGCAGCAATGGTGGTGGCTGTGCCAACGATAGACGGACCACTTGTCAACACCACAGAGGCTGTGCCGGATGTGGGCGAAACGAGCGCGACAAGATCGGGCGTCGCGCTCGCTCTGGATGTGGCGGTTGCTAAAGGTAACGGAGTAGTGCGCGGCGTCAAAAGAGCTGCAATGAGCTGGGAATGATTGAGACGATCGTAGTCCAGCTGGAAAGCAGCCAGATACGACACGCTGAATGCCACCAAGGGAACTGCCAGCAGGGCGGCAGTGTGCCTTATGAGCAACGCAAGCCGCAGCCCACAGCCAAGTCGTGGCGGAGGCTCGATGTCAATCGGATCGTCCTTTACAGGTACCCCCAAATCGCTGAAGGCTCGCTTTAGAGCCAGAATGCTTTGCTGGTGCTCTTGCCACGCCTCGATACACGCCGCCGTCCACGACTGCTCGGAGAGGCAGCGTTCCTTCAGCCGGCCGAGGGCCGCCCGATGTTCAGCTAACTGCGCCTGGAGTTGAGGCGGCGTGCTGCCGTGTCTCGATGGCAAGATCTGCAAAATCGCGCTGACAAGGATCACAAAGAGCAGGGTCGCGACGAGCACTGGCACCAGCGGAAGTTGAAACCGCGCGGCGAACTCGCTGGCCGGGTTGGTCAGGATATTGACCAGTAGCCCGCCCAGCATGGCTAGAAAACCTACGCTGAAGCTGCGTCCGAATGACATAGTCAGTGCGCCATTTCAACAGGCTTTCACATATCGCTATCGGAGTGCCTCCGCACGCGCCGCGTGCGAGGGCTGCCACGCGATGCGTGAAACTTCGCGTATAACTGTTGGGGTTTGTGACCTTGGATGTACTTTATACCATAGCACGACCAAGTAAGCAACCTTGCGCACAAACAGGGGACAGCGGTTCCGGGGGAGTGCAAGAGGGTTGGACTACGGGTTGTCATAAAACGACATGCGATACTAAACAGGATTAGGGCATATCCTCAATCCACAGGCAATGCCGGCCCCAGGGCGTGTCCTTGATGGCATTGTAGAAGCGCAGATCGGCCGTGACCATCAGACAGCCGTTGCTCATCGCCAGCGCCAGGTAGAGGCTGTCATAGAACGTCCGGCCGCTGCCCTGGGCCACCGGCCAGGCGACATCGTAAAGCGACTCGCCGGAGCAGATGCGGAGCGGGTAGCGGCGGAAGTCGTTCAGGATGCCCTCTACCGCTTCGGCGGTCAGCTCCTTCTCCCGCCACTTGCGCCACAGTGCGTTGGCGACCTCCGCCCAGATCAGGTCGGGCGCGAGCAGGGTGATGCCTTCGCGCAGCAGGCGGCGCGCGGCCTCGGCGTGGATCTCGGGCACGAACCACTTGATCGCCACGCTGGCATCCACGACGACCCGGCTGAGGGCCTCCCGCGGCTCGGCAGGCGCGCTCATCGTTCGCGATCCTCGCGGATGGCCTCGGCGCTGTCGCTGTAGGCGCGGCCGGCAAGCTTGCGCTGCCACCCTTCCGCCACGCTGCCTGCCTCGCTCATCGAGAAGGTCGCGGCTGCCTGCAGGATCGCCTTGACTTCTCCTTGCAGGGAGCGGCCGTGGCGCTGGGCGCGCAGCTTCAACCGCTCCACCGTGCCGGTGTCCAGGTCTCGAACCAATAACTGAGGCATGGTGCTATCCCTCCTGTGTTTTGCATTACCTGGCGCCTGAAAGGCCCTGCTTCAGGTGTATGTGCTATCAAAATGATAGCACACCTCTTCGGCCTTGTCCAATAGGCGTCCGGCGCCGCAATGGCCGCTTGGCGACGATCACCACATGCCTGATCCGGTTTGGGCGCCGCTGTCACCGCGGTCACGATCCCGTCGTTGCAATCTCCTGCCAGGCCCAGGCGCCGCGTTCCATCTGCTCCAGGCTGGCCAGCCGGATCACGCCCGTCGGCAGCCGGAAGCGCGCGGCGGTCAAGATCGCCGCCTGCTTCCTGCGCGCCTCCTCGTGGTAGAGCACCAGCGCCAGCCGGCCGCATAGCTCCAGGCTCTTGGCCCACTTGGCAACCACGCGCGGCGAAACCTCACGCTGGATCTCGGCCGGCCACCACTCGCCTTTCAGGAGCAGCGCCAGGTCCGGCTCCGCGCGGGCGTGCCAGGGGGCAGTGTCGTCCGCCAGCAACGCTTGCGGGTCGTCGTCCACCGCGTAGCCGGCCGCGGCCAGGTGGTGCGCCGCCTCCAGGATCGCCACGCCGTGGCTCACCGACTTGTGCCGCCGCGCGGCGACCGAGATCTCCGACTCGACCGGCTCACTGCCGAACGCGGCCTGGCACCACTGTCGGCCCACTGGGGTGAGCTGCACCAGCCGTCGCGGGCCGCCCGCCTTGTACGCCCAGCCGATGGGCTTGCCGTGCTGCTCGTAGTCGGCCAGCAAGCCGCGCTCGACCAGCCGAGCAATGCCATTCCGGACCGAGTTGGCATTGCCGGTCAGCTCGCTGTCCAGCACCCGCCCGACGATGCGCCAGACGCGACCCAGGCCCTCGCTCGCCATCAGATCCAGCACCTTGCGCTGGACGGCCGACTCCACGGTGATCTTCTGCGCCGGCAGCACCAATGACGTGGCGGCCGGTCGGCGGGCCAGTTCAGCCCGGGCCTGCGCCAGCTCGTGCGTCAGCGCCGTGATCTGAGAGGCCGCTTGTTCCTGGCGCTGCACGGCATCCAGCTCGCGGTCCAGCTCGTCGCAGACGTCGTCCAGCTCGTCCGCCCAGCGCCAGGCCGCGTCGAGATCCGCCAGCAGGCTCTGCACGATGCCGGCCAGCGCCTTGCCGGCGAAGGGCCGGGCGGCCGGCTTCATCACGCTGTGTGCGCGCCCCACCATATCGTTGCGCCACGCGCGCCAGGTCTCCCGCCGCCGACGGTCCAGCCGGCAGCGCTCGGCGCAGAGCGCGTTCACCCTGTTGACCACGCTTTCGAGTTCCTGGGTCGTCACATCCGCTGATTTGCTCATTTAGAACTCCCGTGCTAGACTCAAGCCACCTGATTGCGGGAGGGCGTGCGCGTTACCGTTGCATTCCCGCAGACGTACCCGTGCCGGCGCCTCGGCATACCCGCCCAACTGGCCCACCGGCCTGCCGGTGCGTGGGGTGACCGCAACTGTCCGACCAGGCCTCGCCACATCCGGCGGGGCCTGGCCGCGTCTGCGCCCCATCCTCCATTCACCGCCCCACTGATCCGCTAGAGAGAGAAGGTCAGGGATTCGCCGCGGTGAATGGAGGCGTGATAGCCTGCGCGGCCGAGCGGCGATCTCTCCATGCCCGATCTGCCGCGCACACAAAACAGCCCCAAAATTAAGAGGGTGCGGGTCCTGAGGGCCGCTTTGTGGGTGACGCAGGGCCATTTGTGTGTGCGCGACTGGCGGCCGGATAATTGGACGCCGTTTACCGGATCGCATATTTCGCATCCGTTAATTGCTCGCGGCGGCGCCGCTCACGACTGGCCCCAACCGGATAAGGTTGACGGCGCCGGTGGCGCTGGCGATGCTGACGCCGCCGTGCTGCCCCACGACAGGCCCGTCGCGGGTGAACTGGCCGGTGCTGCGGACGCTGGCGTCATGCTCCAGGTCGCGCCCACCTCAGCGGACGGCTGCGGCCTGGCCAGTTGGGCCTCCAGTTCTGCTACGCGCTGGTGCGCCGCAGCTAACTCGGCCTGACCGGCCTGCCAGGTCTCGTACCCCAGCAGCACCCCGGCCGGCGTGCGGCGGCGCAGCGCAATGATGACCGGCTCGCCTGTCTGGCGCGCGGTCTGTAAGGTGGATCGGAAGTGCGCCAGCAGGGTGCGCACTGTGACAATGTTCGGTTCAGCCATAACAAGGGTTCCTTTCGAGACTCACGGCGATGTATGAACATGGATCAGGCGGGCCATTCGACGCCTTGCGCGTTGTTCATGCATCGGCGGGATGTTCAAACATCGGCGCGCGACGTGGCACGCGGTGACATCCTCGCATGTTCATACATCGGCCTTGCGGTGATGTTCATACATGCAGGCAACCCACGCCGCATCTGGCGACGTTCATACGTCGGCGGTGGCTCACTGCCGTGCGCGGCGACGTGTACACGTCCTGCCAGCACCCTGAAAGGCCGCCTGGTCAACCCCGCCGGGGGCCCACGCGCCGACCCGCGCCCCGGCAAGCCGCGCACCGGCGCTGGTTCCAGCTGCGCTTGACGAACTGCTGGCCGCAGGCGCACACGCCGAGCGCGGCCGTGCACTCGACCACTGCGGCCCGCTCGTCCACGCGGAGCAGCGTCTGCGGCGGCAACTGGCCGACGGCAATGATGGCGCGCACGGGATCGGCGCCGAGCTGCTGCACGTAGCCGCCTTCGCTCAGTAGCTCATCCACGGTCAGGCCGGCGAACCGCACCCGGAGCCGGGCCTGGCGCAGCGTCTCGGCCGCGGACCACGAGCGGAACGCGGCGACGAAGTCGGGCGACTGCTGCTCCGGGTGGCGGCGGTACAGGGAGATCGCCGCGCGCGTGAACGCGCGGCCCGCGTACCGGCCGCGGCGATGGGGGGCCAGCCGGCGGCCCAACTCGGCCGCGACCACCGGATGGCCGAGATCCGGCTGCACCCCGTCCAACGCGGCCGCAATCGTCTCAGGCGCAATCATGTCGAGCGCCACGTTTCAGCGCCTCCTTGACGGCTTCTTGACGCACCGGAGCGCGGCCTGCGGACGACCGGGGTCCGCGCGCTGGAGCGCCATTTCGACCAGCGGGCAACTCAGACGCCTCATGCTGTGAGCTCCGGCCGGCCGGCGCAGCGCCGCGCGGCCAACGCGCAGTAGCCGGCGTCAATGTCCACCAACGTCGCGCGGCAGCCCAGCTTGCGCGCGGCCACGCCGACCGTGCCGGAGCCGCCGAACGGGTCCACGACATGGCAGCCGGGATAGCCGTAGAGCCGGATCAGCCGCTCGGCCAGCTCGACCGGGAACGGCGCGGGGTGGCCGATGCGCTGCGCGCTCTCGGGCGCGACCTGCCAGAGGTCCTGGGTCAGCGCCAGGAAGAGCTCGCCCGGCAGGAAGGCGCTGTAACTGCCCTTGGCATCGTGCTGCACCACCGCCGCCGGCAGCGGCAGGCAGCCATCCCCCTTGTGCGCCACGACGATCGCTTCGGTGCGGTCGCGCAGGGCGGGGTCGGACGGCAAGCGGTAGGAACCCCAAGAGGTGCGATTGCCGCAAGTGGACTTGTCCCAGATGATGATCCCGCGCAGGGTGAAGCCCAGCCCGGTCAGCAGGGAACCGATGGGCGCGGCCAGCGGCGTCCAGGGTTTGCGGCCAACGCCGAGCGGTGCGACCACCGCGATCCGCCCTCCATCGACCAAGGCCCGGTGGCATTCTCCGAACACCTCGCGCAACAAGGCCTGGTAGTTGTCGGTGGACAGGCGGTCGTCGTGCGTGTCGTAGTCGGTCCCGACGTTGTAGGGCGGCGAGGTGATGGCCAGGTGTGCGGTGTCCGGCGCGACATAGGCGGTCAGGCGCCGGCTGTCACCGTGAACGATGGTGATATCGCCCACCCGCCGCGGGAAATCGCCGGCGACAGTGCTGCCTGAAAGGCCGGGTGCGGGCATGGCGTTATCCTGATGCAGGCCAACGCGAGCCGGCTCGACCTGCGGCCGATCAGGGCAAGCCGTTGACGCCGTATGGTCAGAGGGTATGGCCGGGGAGCGCAGGCTGACCTCTGCCCCAGGGGTCTTCTGCTCCTCGATGGCCGCCTCCTGGCCGGCGGCCTCGTTTTTCCGGCGCAGTTGTTCGAGCACGTTGTGGGCCGCCTGGACCAGATCGCCTTTCCGCCGCGGCCCAGGGAGATCGGGGGCGGCCAGCAGGTCGTCGAGGGCGATCAGGCCTGATGTGGTGCGGCTCACGATGCGGGTCAGCAGGTCAATCTGCTGGGCCAGGTCCCGCGTCTTGGCGGCAAGCCAGTCCCGCACGCCCTGCTCCAACTGCCAGACCGCGACATAGACCAACGGCTCCGGCTTGTGCGCCCGGATGATGGCCTGCGCCGCCGGCACGCCGATGTGTTCGCCGGCGGCTGCGCGTTGGAGCGCGGCTGCGCGGGCCTCATCGGGCACGCTGGGGGCGGCAAGCAGGTAAGCGGCCGTCGTGGCGATGTCGAACTGTGCCATCTGTGGCATCGTTGCGAACGCAGCATGCAGCTCGATGAGCCGGTAGACCGTGCGGCGGCCCAGGGCCTGGACCTGGATCCAGCCGTCGAAGCCGCCGTGCTTGTTGTGCCGCAGCAGATCGCGAATCTCGGCGAATTTGCCGCCGGCCTCGATCATGTTGCTGAGGCCCTGGCGCATGAGACCCTGCGCCTCGCTGAAGCGCTGTTCAACAACGATGCGCTGCCCGGTATCTTCGTATTGGAACCGCCGGCTGAGATCGGTTTGCGTGGTCATGTCTATCCCTGCAGCATTTCCAGCGCAGTGAGGGCCTCACCTGGGTCGAGGATGAGGATGTCACCTGCGGGGCCGAACTTTGTCTCGCCACCAGGCCGCATCATGGCGAACAGGGTTGCGAACTGCGCCCGCGGCTCCACCGCCACGACGGGACCGCGCTCGATGTCCAGGTACACGGCGGCCAGCAGCGTCTGCAGGATTTGTTTGCGCTCCGGGGGTGTGGCGGCCTCCCACAGCTTGCTGAAGTCGCGCAGCAGCGCGGCCGCGCGTTCCAGGTCAGGCAGAGCCGGGGGCACGAGGGCCGCAAGCTGGTTGCGCAGCCGGTCGCGCTCGGTCACGTACTCCCGTTCAGGCAGGTCGCCCAGCAGGAAGAGCCGTTTCAGGCGCTCCAGGAGCGCGTTGATGCGCCCCTGTTCCGCCTCGACATCGCCGGCGGCGCGCGTGCGGACCTTGACCAGTATGAGGATCTGGGCGCGCCAGTCGGCCGGCAAGACCAGGCGGCCCAGGAAGCCGCCCAACGCCGCCTCGGCCAGATCGGCGCGCACCATGCGCTGGTCACAGACGCGGCCCTGCTCGCGGGCGAGATCGCGATAGTAGCTCTTGCCGCTCACATAGGTCCCGCGCAGCCGGCCGCCGCAGCGGGCGCAGCGGACGATGCCGGTCAGCGGATAGTCGCGGCTGCCCTGGCGGGCCGTCGTGCCGGCTTTGTGCTGCCCGCGGCGCAGCCGCACCTCCTGGCAGTGTGCGAACAGCTCATCCGAGATGATCGGATCGTGGCGGGCAGGGAACCATTGATCACGGTAGCGCGCCTCGCCAAGATAGAAGCGGCTTTGCAACGTCTCCCGGATCGTATCCTTGCTGAAGAGCGGCAGGGCGCGGGCCCCGCGGCCGCGGGGCCGGTAGCCCGCCTCGTTCAGCAGTTGGGCGATGTCGGTGTCAGAGTACCTGCCCGTCGCATACTGCTCGAAGGCGAGCTGCACCCCCTGCGCCTCATACGGATCGGGATAGGGTACGCCGTCGCCGCCATCTTTGAGATAGTTCACCCGGTAGCCGAAAGGCACCTGGCCGTTCCACAAGCCGTGCGCCTTGGTGCGGGTCGCCTTGTTGACCGCGACATTTTCCGCCAAAACATCGGAGTAATATTGATTAAATGTTGAAATCATCCCGAGGTAGGCTTTGCCGGCGGCCGAAGAGAAGTCGAACTGCGGCTCCAGGGCGGAGACGATCTCCAGCCCGGCTGCGTTCAGATCGTGCAGGTAGTTCTCGGTGTCGCGGCGACAGCGGGCGAAGCGCTCCAGCCGCGACACCATCACGGTGTCGAACTGGCGCTGCATCCCGTCGCGCACCAGCGCCTGGAACTGGGGCCGATCAGCCTTGCGGCCGCTCTCTGCCTCGTCGGTGTAGACCGCAACCTCTCGCATACCCTTCTTGGCCAGATGCTCGCGGCAGACCTTCAGCTGCGATTCCAGGCTGAAGCCATCGAGCTGCATTTCGGAGGAGACACGCGTATAAACGGCCACCCGCGGTTGGCGGGCGGTCTCGGGGGGTTCACCTGGCCTGGTTTTCTTGATTCTCGCCACGAGAGTCGGCTCCTAACATGCGCGTCACGATGCCGGCGAGCAGGAGCAGCAACTGCTCCGTGTCGGCGGGATCTGCCACCTGCAGATTCATCAGCTCTACGCTTGCCAGCGTTTCAACCGCGTCCATCACCTGATCTACCGTTCAACATCCTTCCGATATGTATCATTCTCGGAAGCATCAGTCTTTTGTCTCATGGCCTGCTTGCCCCGTGCTTAAGAGCCGCGTGGCCTCCATGCACCAGGCCAATTCGTCACAATCGTTGTAGGTTGCCTCGATGCGGCCATCCTCAAGTCGCCGCCACTGGTCGCTGATCACGGCGATCTTCGCATCTGCCGGCCACACCAGCGCCACCGGATACTGCACAGAGCCGGTGTTGGCAGCATCCTCGGCCGGAGCCGGCGGCGGAGCTTCCAGTACGATCGAAGCCGCTATTTCTGACGCGGCAGGCGTCTCTGCTGCGGCCGTTGGTTCAAAGGAAGGCGCGGCCACCGATAGGACAGGCGGTTCTGCTGCGGCCGCCGACTCGGTCGAGGGAGGTGTTTCCGACAGGGTAATCGCCTCCGCGTCTGCGCCCGTCGCGGCCTGATCTGCGTTGCCCCTTGCCGTGGCTTGTCCTTCCCTGGCCAGCAGAAATTCGATCCAGGCCCGCAGGTCGCCGCCGGCGAGGTGGAAGTCGGTCAAGTCCTTGCCCTGCAGCGGCCGAGCCGTGCGCGTGCGGGCGGCGAAGCCCCACCAGTCGGCCCCCTCGACGCCGGCGTCGTCGTTGTCGAAGGCGACGAGCCAACGTCGGTACTCGGCCAGGCGGAGCAAGGCCTGGGCGTTCGGTCGCTGGGTCGCGCCGGCCACGGCGATCACATCTACAAGGTCACCGGCGAGCTGCCAAAGTAGGGTAGCGTCCAGCTCGCCCTCGCAGATCACGATCTCGGGCCGGCCAGCAAGCCGGTCAAGGCCGAACAGGGTGAGTTTGCTCCCTTTGACCTGCCAGTACTTTGGCCCATCGAAGGGTGGCACGGGCCGGCGCACCTTCACGTACCAGAGCGCCTGCCCGCAGAAGCACGGGATCACGATCCCGCGCGGCACATACAGGTCACCGATCCGGTCATCCTCGCCGTGATAGCCCAGGCGCCAGGCCCGGCAGGTGGCTTCGTTGATGCCGCGGGCGCTGAGCCAGGAGCGAGCCTTGGCGCCGCTGGCTGTCCACAGCGCGGCCTCGCACTGGGCTGTGATCTTCAGCGCCGCCTTCTGCCACTCGCTGGGCGGCGGCGCTCCATCCACGATCTGGTGCTTGCGATCAAGTGCGGACAGTGGCAACGATTTTTCCTCCACATGCTTGTTCGTTGGGGGCGCCTGGTCGATCGCACCGGAGGTGTGCTGCTTCCGCTGGTCGCGCCCCGGCAGGTCGAGCCCCAGCCACTCACAGGCGCTTACGAAATCCAGGTTGTGGCGGGTACGGACGTAGCCCACCGCGTCGCCGCCGCGCTCGCAGCGCCGGCACCACCACTCGCCGCGGCCGCTGGGATGCTCTGGCCAGACCCGGAAGCGGTCGTCGCCGCCGCAGAAGGGACACGGCCCGGCATACTCGCCGCCGTGGGTATGCGCCACGCGCCTCAGGCGGGTGTCACGCTCGATCAGGCCCAGCAGGTCGACGCGCGAGAGATCCAGCGGCGGCAGGCCGGTGCGTTGATAGGTGGATCGCCCGCGTTGGCTGTTCATCTCACCGCCCGATGTTTGACTCGATTGACACGATTGACTCGTTTGATTGGATTGACTCGCGGCGCGTCTCAGTCATCGTCCTCAGCCTCGCTCTCTTCGTCCACGGGCGGATCGGCCAGGCGATAGGGCACTTCCCTGCCGCTGCGCCGGCCCTTGCGCACGTCCCCCGTGGTGATCAGCTCGGCCAGGGTGCGCGAGACCTGTCCCCGGTCCTTGCCCAGGTGTTCGGCCAGGTCGGAGGTCGTCGCCTCACGCCCGAGTTCGCGGAGGGCTTCCAGCGCTTCGAGTTGGCTGGCGCTGTGCGTCGTCGTCTCGGCGTCCTCGTTGACCTGCCAACAGCACGTCCGCGTGTCCCATGTGAGCGCCAATTGCTGGTCGGGCATGTCGCGGCCGGTGACATGAAGCTGCGCGCCCGGTTTGCCGCGTTCCCGAAACAACCCCAGGATGGTGTCGGCGACCGCGGCTTTGCCGGTGGAGCCGAGGAGGTCCTCGACGGGATCGGGATCGAAGGCGCCGCGCTTGCGGTGGTGATCCACCACGAGGATGGTGCAGCGGCTCGTCAGGGCAAGATGTTGGAGCGCGCCCATCACCGCAGTAGTCGGCATCATGTCTTGTTGGTCGAAGGCGACGATCCGGCTCAGTGTGTCAATGATGACGAGGGTGTAGCCTTTCGCGGCGATCTCTTTCTGCAAACGATCCAGCCCACCGACGTTAAGGTCGGGCCATTCGACATAAAAGTCTACCTCAGTCTCGGGCGTCCAGAGCTGAGTTTGCATGCGGTTCTGCAGGCGGCGGAAGCCATCCTCCAGGGCGATATAGAGCACTTTGCCCTTGTTGACGCGGCGTCCCAGCACCATGCCGCCTGTGCCGACCGCGCAGGCGATCTGCAAGGCCAGCCAGCTTTTGCCCATTTTGGGCCGCCCCGCCAGCGGCGCCAGGCCTTCGGGCAGGATTTCCGGGACGGTCCACCGGGGTTCGGGAAATCGGGTGAGGAGCAGCTCACGGGTCGTGTAGAAGCTGCGCGGCTTGGCGGCCGCGGCCTCCGGCGTCATATCCAGGTCCTGCGCGAGGATCTCGGCCAGCAGCTCCTTGCGTTCGCCAACGTACTCACGTGCGGCCCGGCGATTGGCCTCCTTGCTGCCGTTCAGCGGCAGGTCCGGGAAGACCTGGCCGATGAGCTGCACGTCGGCGTCGGTCGCGCCCGCAATCAGCCGCCCCAGGTGCCAGATCGCGAGCGGGTCTTGACGCGCGGCGTCGGTTGATGTAGAATCCTTTTGCATTTCGAGAGCGGCCCCTTGTGCCGCACCGACCGCCAGCGCGCCACCGCTGGCGGTTTGCATTTCATGGCCGTTGTCCGTCATATTGCACCTCGGGCTGAGCGTGTTCAGCCATCTCGCTGGAGCAGAAGCCCCTGCGGGCCGCCTCCTGCCACAGCAGCCAACGCATCTGCTCTTTCACGGGGCGCAGGTCGGCTTGCGAGAGCCGATCCAGCCACTCGCGTTCCTCGGGCGCCAGGGTGATGGTCAAGCGTCGGTACACGTTATCCTCCTGGGAAACAAAAAGCTCCCCGTGTCTTGGGGAGCTTAGCAGAAATCTGCCGTTGTAACCGGCAGTAGTTCGTCAGTATTCGTCAGTAATGCTATTCGATCAGGCCCTTACCCCTCAGAATTCGCCCGTAGCGCCGGAGGTTTTCGGCCGACATGCCGATTTCGTTCGCGTAGGCTTCCTGGGAAATCCGGCGTTTGGCCCTGGCTTCGAGCCAGCCTTGATAGACGCGCAGCATCTCCTCGTCGGAGACGGTCTGCCGTCCGGCGCGTTTGGCCGCGCTGGCAGGGTCAGTCTCAGCCACCGCATCGCTTGATGCGGCAGCTTGCGTAACCGATGCATGTGGGGCGCGCAGAGAGGCCACTCGGGTAATGCCCCAGCCATCCTGGTAGCTGACCGCCTCCGGAATCTGGCTTTCGGCTTCGGGCCACCGTTCGCTGATGCCGGCGAGCAGCGCCTGGAAGCGTTCCAGGATCGCAGGCTCGTGGCAGCGCACGCAGGTTAGCGTCACCTGACAGGTTGTCGGTGTCACCGTTTCCATGACCACGCGGATGACCCATGTGTAGGTGTCGGTCTTGATGCGCTCTGGATGAGGTTTGGTCGGGTGGTAAGCTTCGATCTCGCGGACGCAGTAGTGCGGTGTCGCGCCTGCCCAGGCGCCGATCAACCAGTAGGGTGACTGGGCCGGGCTCCAGGGCAGCTTCAGTAGCGGCCCATCTTCATCAGTCTGCCGGCCGAGCCAGCCGGCGACGATCTCGACGGTGGTTTCCAAACGGAGCTTGACAGTGATCATGTGCTTTGTGCGACCTGCCCGTGATACGTGGTGTGATCGCACGATTCTAGCACAGATGTGCGGAATCGGAGAAATACTTGGCGCGTCCCTCAGTCAGCCTTGCGTCCTGCCCGATTTGCACGGTCGGGCCGCCCAAGCTATGCGGTTGACAAGGTGCCGATAGTTCGCTGGGCAGGCCGCAAGGCGAATCTCAGGATTACTTCTCGATGGCCTCCAGTGCGCCCACCAGGAAGCGGGCGGGGTTCTCGGCCGCCGCATCCACGATCTGGGCGTAGACCTGCGTCGTGGCGATGTTGCTGTGGCCCATGGCGCGCGAGATCGCATCCAGCCGCGCGCCAGCCGCCCGTGACAGCGTCGCAAAGCTGTGCCGCAGCGCGTGGCAGCTCATGCGGGGACGCTTGAGGCCCAGCTCAACCAGGTAGCCGTCCACCATCCCCCTGGCCCCCCGCCGGTCGAGCGCGGTCCCACGGCCGGTGTTGCGCTGCAAGCTGACGAACAACGCGCCCTCGTTCTCCACAGCGGTCTGTGACCGCACCGCCAGCCACGCCTCCAGAGCGGTCCGGCTCGCCTCGACCAGCAGGGCCCGGCGGCGCTTCTTGCCCTTGCCCGGCACGGAGAGCGCGCCCAGCGGCGGCGTCAGGTCGAGGTCGGCCAGTTGCAAGGCGACCACCTCGGCGACGCGCAGGCCGTGCAGCGCCAGCAGCGCCAGGATCGCCCGATCCCGTTTGCCCTTCAGCGTGTATGTGTCAGGCGCGGCCAACAGCCGGCTGAGGGCGGTGAGCGGCAGCCACTTAATGCGGTCGGCGCGGTCCGCCCGATCCGGCGGCGCCTTGATGCCCTGGCCCGGGTTGTCGGGCCGGAAGCCGCGCGCTTGGGCCATCGCATAGAACCGGCGCATCGCGTTGAGGCGGGCGGCGATCGTGCTCCTGGCATAGCCGGCGGCCACGAGGGCGGCCCGGTACGCCTTGAGATCGGTCTCGCTGGCGGCCGCGGGCCGGATCCCCTTGGCCTGGCACCAGGTCACGAAGGCCTGCACCTGGCCTGCATACGCGCGGATCGTCTCGGGGCTGGCATCCCCCTGGGCCACGTCCAGACGGAGGAAATCGGCGAACGCAGCGAGGAGATCAACTTCGTCGGGTGTGATCATCTCCGGCTGGACGACTGTCAGCACGGCAGCAGGCTCGGTCATCGGTTTTTCCTTGTAGGGCTTGGGTGGGGATGAGACCATTGGCCCGATCACGCTGGGCGGGCTGGCGATGTCGGCGCCGATCACGGCGTTAATCCGGTCAACTCCGGTTCTGTGCGAGCCATGCGTCGTCCCAGGCCGCAGGCTGCCAGCTCCTCCCGCCAGGGATTGTGGCGCTGTGCGCCGAGCGCGGCCATCTCGTCGCGGTAGGCGCGCAGGCTCTCCTGATTCAGCAGCCAATCCCGCCCGACCTTGCGCGCTACGATTCGGCCGCGCTCAGCAAGCCGGCGTAGATAGGCCTGGGCGTAGCCGGTGAGGGTTTCGGCTTCGCCGGTGGTGAGCCAGCCTTCGGGTGTGATTGCTTCGACCATGGGCACCTCGACGGACGCGAGTGTGAATCAAGCAGGTTCTAAATACAATCAGCGTTAACGTAGTAGGTTCGATAGAATAGAAGACGTTAAATAGCATCTTCTTACACGTAGGTAGTATATTGAGCTGAGCTCATCTTGTCAAATCGCGGCGCTGTTCAGCGAAGAACCGCCAGCGTTGACGTCGACCTGATCTTCTGGTATCCTCTCCACCTGTGCCTGATCTGCGTAGGCACGTGCAATATTGGCGAGACTCGTGTTCTCCATGTCCCTTGATTTGTCCCACGAACAGATTCTGGCCCTCGCGCCCGATGCGCAAGTCGCGAAGGCGGCGCAGGGGTTGGCCGCGCCGCGCCATTGGCAGCGCGCGGGTCGCTCGTTGTCCGCCGTCTGGGGCGAGCATCAGGGTTCCGGCGCGACGCCGTACCAGGTGGTGCTCGACCTGACTGGGCCGGCTTACCGTTGCACCTGCCCCAGCCGCAAGCAGCCCTGCAAACATGCTCTGGGTCTCTTCCTGCTGACCGCGGCCGCGCCGGCCGCGCTGGGCGTCGGTGAAGCGCCTGATTGGGCGCAGCACTGGCTGGACAGCCGCGCTGCCCAAGTCGATGCCACCGCGGCCGCACCGAAAGCCGAAAAGCAGACCTCCACTGCGCCGGCCGAGCGCGGTGAGATTCAGGCGCGCCGCGTCGCCCAGCGTGAACGCCGGGTGGCGGAAGCAGTGGTCGCGTTGCACCGCTGGCTGCAAGACCTCGTGCGCGGCGGCCTGGGCAATCTCCCTGCACAGCCAGCGGCTTTCTGGGAGGCGATGGCGCGGCAATTGGTGGATGGCCAGGCGCCTGGCCTGGCGCGCCGCGTCACTGAGCTGCCGGGCATGGTTGCCTCGGGTGGGGACTGGCCGACGCGCATGCTGGATCGTCTGGCGCGGCTGCACCTGTTGTGCGAGGCTTTCGGTCGGCTGTCCGCGCTGCCGCCCGATGTGCAGGCCGAAGTGCGCGGGCAGATCGGCTGGACGCAGGAGCAGGCGTTCGTGCTGGCAGGGCCGACAGTGGCCGGAACATGGCTGGTCGCCGGCCAACGGGTGGCCGAGGAGGACCGCCTGACCGTGCGGCGCACCTGGCTGTGGGATGCTGCACAACGTCGCAACGCGCTGCTGCTTGACTTCGCGGCGGCTGGCCGCACCCTGGAGCCGGGCTTTCCCACCGGGAGCGTTCTGGTAGCCGATCTGGCATTCTGGCCCGGCGCATTCCCGCAGCGAGCGCTCGTCGCGGCGCAGCGTGGCTTGGTTGAGCCGGGTGGCATGGTCGGTTATCCTGATCTGACGGCCGCGCTGATGGCCTTCGGCGCAGCTCGGGCGCGCAATCCGTGGCTGGAGCAGTGGCTACTGGTCTGCGAAGCGGTCACGCCGGCCAGGCAGAGTGAGGGTTGGCTGGTCGTGGACCGTCGGGGCGGCGCGCTGCCCCTGGCGGTCTCGGCCGCCGACGGCTGGCGGTTGGCCGCGTTGAGCGGCGGCCGGCCACTGGCCCTGGCCGGCGAATGGGATGGCGCCATCTTGCAGCCACTGACCGCTTGGGCCGGCGGAGGCTTCGTACCGTTGGCTGGTGGCGCTTCTCTCGCCGCGGCTGGGCCGGCAGCCCTGGGCGAGTATGACGACGCGCTGCTGGCAGTGGCGCTCCTGGGCACGGGACGGGCTACCTTACCCTCGCCGCCGGCAGATGGCTCCCCCTTGGCCGCATTGCTGGCGCAGACGCAAGGATCAGGACAACCGGCTGAGGTCGCGCTGCTTTCGGCCGCAGCCCTGGTCGGTCCGTGGCGCATGGCCGGCGCGCAGCCAAGGCCCGGGAACGTGCCGGTGGACGCTGCGCCGGTCGAAAGCCAGTCGGCCTGTCCGCCGCGGGCCGGCGCCTACCTGGACCGCATGTTGGCGGGCGAGCAAAGCGCCGTGCTTCCCGAATGGCTGGCGGCGCTGGCCGGTCGTGGCTGGGTCCTGCCGCCCCGTTGGCTGCCGGAGAGCCTCGACCTGGCTGCGACGACGCGCAGTGAACCGCTCCGGTCCGCCATCGTCGCTGTGCTGGGCGCGCGCGGACGCTGGATGGCGCGGCAGCAACCCGACTGGGCCGCGGTGCTGCCGCCGGAAACCCCGGACGCGGCTGAGATTTGGCAGACGGGCGACCGGACAGCGCGCCTGGCCGCCGTGTGCTATCTGCGCGGTGTGGCGCCCGAAGCCGGACGCGCGCTGTTGGCTGCCACCTGGGAGCAGGAAGCGCCCGACGACCGGGCGGCGTTCCTGTCCCGGTTGGCCGTGGGCTTGAACCAGGCCGATGAGCCGTTTCTGGAAAGCTGCCTGGCTGATCGGCGAAAGGATGTGCGGGCCGCCGCGGCTGATCTGCTGGCGCGCTTGCCCGGCTCGCGTTGGATCGCGCGCATGACCGAGCGGCTGCAACCGCTGTTATCGGCCGAGCGCCGCCTGTTGCGCGGCCTGCGCGTGACGGTCAGCTTGCCCGAGCAGTGCGATGATGCGATGGTGCGCGATGGGTTGGCGGCCAAACCGCCGGCCGGCCTGGGCGAGCGGGCCTGGTGGCTCTTCCAAATGGTCGCCGCCGTGCCGCCGGCTGTTTGGACCGGCGCCTGGCGTGTCACGCCTGCCGAACTGATCCGTGCCGCGGCGGATGACGAGAACGCCGGTGCATTACTCACCGGCTGGACGCGCGCGGCCGCGCGCAGCGGCGACGGGAGTTGGGCCGCCGCGCTGCTGCGCCGGTACGCTGACGCGCCCTGGGTCTTCTGGCCAGCCGATGGCAACCGCCTGTTTTTGGATGACGCGCCGGCGCTGCTGGCAGCCGTGCCACAGGACGCATTAGAGAACTGGTTAACCGGCGGCCTTGCAGCCAACGCGGCGACGCTAGAACCGGATAGCCTGTGGCTGGAGTGGTTGCGCGCACACCGCCGGCCGTGGAGCGCATCCTTCAGTGAGGAATTCGTGACTTTTGTGCGCCGTATCGTCCGCCGAAACCTGGAGCCGTGGCGCGCGCAGGCGTGGCGTCCGCTGCTGGCTGACTGCGCGTTGTTCGTTTCCCCCGAAATCGTTGGGCAAGCAGTAGCCTTCCTGGGTGAGCCAAGTTGGCTGAGCATGGCCACCGAGCCGTTTGTGGCGGCGCTGACCTTTCGGGCGGAGATGCTAGCGGCCTTGAACGAACACCGATGAAAACTACGTCCTGCAGAACAGGAGCCGAAATATGACCGAATTCTTGCGCCAACATGCTGAGCAGCAGTTCGCAGCCGAGCTGGCTGCGCTGGCAGCAACCGATACCCGTCCCCGACCGCCCGGCTGGCGGCTTTCGCCTTGGGCCGTCACCACCTATCTGCTGGGCGGCGCGCTGGACGATGGCACGGCCATCTCACCGAAGTATATCGGCAGCCGCCGGCTGATCGAGACCGCGGTAGCGACCCTGGCGACCGATCGCGCGCTGCTGCTGCTTGGCGTGCCCGGCACGGCCAAGAGTTGGGTGTCGGAGCACATGGCCGCAGCCATCGCCGGCGACTCGACCCTGCTGGTGCAGGGCACGGCGGGGACGGGCGAGGAGGCGATCCGCTACGGCTGGAACTACGCCCGCCTGTTGACCGATGGCCCGTCGCTTGACGCGCTGGTGGCCAGCCCGGTCATGCGCGCCATGGCCGAAGGCAAGCTCGTGCGGGTGGAGGAGCTGACGCGCATCCCGTCCGACGTGCAGGATGCGCTCATTATGATCCTCTCCGAGAAGACGTTGCCCATCCCGGAGCTGCGCAGCGAGGTGCAGGCGGTGCAGGGCTTCAACCTGATCGCCACGGCCAACAACCGCGACCGCGGGGTGAACGAGCTGTCCAGCGCGCTCAAACGGCGGTTCAACACGGTGGTCCTGCCGCTGCCCGCCAGCGCCGAGGACGAGGTCGCCATCGTGCAGGGGCGCGTCGAGGCGTTGGGCCGCGCGCTCGAATTGCCCGTCGAAGCCCCGCCCCTGGACGAAATCCGCCGGCTGGTGACGATCTTCCGCGAGCTGCGCGATGGCGTGACGCAGGATGGCAAGACCAAGATCAAGTCGCCCAGCAGCACCCTCAGCACCGCCGAGGCGATCTCGGTGATCAACAGCGGACTGGCGCTGGCCGGCCACTTTGGCGACGGCCGGCTGCGACCGGCCGACCTGGCCGCGGGCATCGTTGGTGCAGTGGTCAAGGACCCCGTGCAGGACCGCATCGTCTGGCAGGAGTACCTAGAGACGGTGGTCAAGGAGCGAACGGGGTGGCGAGACCTCTATCGCGCCTGCCGAGATGTGGCATGAAGGATTCACTCCGGTAATCGCTATGGCAACCGCTGCCGCCATCCATCTCTTTGGCATCCGCCATCACGGGCCGGGCTCGGCGCGCAGCCTGGTGGCCGCGCTGGAGGCGCTGGCGCCCGACATCGTGCTGGTGGAAGGCCCGCCCGAAGGGGAGGCCATGCTGCCGCTGGCGCTTCACGCGGCGATGACGCCGCCCGTGGCGCTGCTGGTCTACGCGCCGGGTGAGCCGCGCCGCGCGGCCTTCTACCCGTTCGCCATCTTTTCGCCGGAGTGGCAGGCGATTCGCTATGGGCTGGCGCACGGCCTGCCCGTGCGCTTCATGGACCTGCCGCAGCGCCATTGGCTGGCGTTAGCGCCGGCCGAAGAGGTGACCGGGGACGCCGACCCTGGCGCGGCGCAGCCCGATCCGCTGCTGACCCTGGCGCGCGCAGCCGGGCATGACGACGTCGAGACGTGGTGGGAGCAGTTCGTCGAAGCGCGCGGTGCCAGCGTCGAGCTGTTCGCAGCGATCCAGGAGGCGATGACTGCGCTGCGGGCTGCCGAGGCGACGGCTTCCGCCCTGGAACCGTTGCGCGAAGCCGCCATGCGCACGGCGCTGCGCGCTGCTCAGCGCGCGGGTTTCATCCGCATTGCCGTCGTCTGCGGCGCGTGGCATGTTCCGGCGCTGGTGCTGGATCGAGCAGGGTCGCCGACCGCCAAAGCCGACGCGGCGCTGTTGCGCGGGCTGCCCAAGGTCGCGGTGGCCGTCACCTGGGCGCCGTGGAGCTACGGTCACCTGGCGCGGGCCAGCGGCTACGGCGCGGGCATCACCTCGCCCGGCTGGTACGAACACCTGTGGTGCACGCCCCATGACCGCACCGTCAGTTGGCTGAGCCGGGTGGCGGGCCTGCTCCGTGAGGCCGATCTGGACGCTTCGCCCGCCCAGGTCATTGACGCCGTCCGCCTGGCCGAGGCGCTGGCCGCGCTGCGCGACCAGCCGCGGCCCAGCCTGGAGGAGATGAACGAAGCAGCGCTGGCCGCCCTGTGCCACGGCAACCCGCTCCCGCTGCAGCTCATCGGTGAAAAGCTGATCATCGGCGACCGGCTGGGCGCTGTGCCGGAGGAAGCGCCGGCCGTGCCGCTGAGCGCCGACTTGCAGGCGCAGCAGCGGCGCTTGCGCTTGCCGCCCGATCCGACCGCTAAACCTTATGATCTGGACCTGCGCCAGCCGATTGACCTGGACCGCAGCCAACTGCTGCACCGTCTGCTGCTGTTGGGCGTGCCGTGGGGTAAGCTGGGCCGCGTGGCTGGCGCGCGCGGCACCTTCCACGAACTGTGGACCCTCCAGTGGCAGCCCGCTTTCGCCGTCGCAGTGATTGAGATGGCGCGCTGGGGTAACACCGTGGCCGAGGCCGCCGCAGCCTACGCCCGCCACCTGGTCGCCAGCGCGACCGACCTGGCGGCCCTCACCGCGCTGCTGGATCGTGTGCTCCTGGCCGACCTGGCCGCGACAGTGGAAGATGTGATGGCCGCGGTGCAGGCGCAGGCTGCCCTGACCGCCGACGTGACGGGGCTGATGGCGGCGCTGTCGCCGCTGGCGCGCACCGTCCGCTACGGTGACGTGCGCGGCGCGGCCGCCGTAGATGCCGCGGCGCTGAACGCCATCAGCGCCGGCCTGGTTGAGCGCATCTGCATCGGCCTGCCGCTGGCGTGCGCAACGCTGGACGATGACGCGGCCGGTGCCATGTTGGAACGCATCGAGGCGGTGCAGGAGGCGCTGGCGGTTCTGCAATCCGACGACCTGTCCGCTGCGTGGCGGGGCGCATTGGCTGCCCTGGCCGACCAGCGCGGCCTGCACGGGCTGATCGCGGGTCGATGCTGTCGCTTGCTTCTCGACAATGGGGCGCTAACGCGGTCGGAGATGGATCGGCGGCTGCGCCTGGCGCTGTCCCCTGGGGGCGACCCGGCCTATGCTGCGGCCTGGCTGGAGGGCTGGCTGCGCGGCAGCGGTCTGCTGCTCTTGCACGACGAGGCGTTGTGGGCCGTGCTCGACGCCTGGCTGACTGACCTGGGCGCGGAGGCTTTCATCAACGCCTTGCCCCTGCTGCGACGGGCCTTCTCCGCTTTCCCGCCGGCCGAACGCCGACAGTTGGGCGAGCTGGCTGCCCGCGGCGCACGCGGCTGGCCCGTTGCTGGTGGAAGCGGAGCGGCCGTAGATGCGGTACGCGGGGACGCCATTCTACCGCTGTTGGCGGCCATCCTGGGCCTGATGCCGCCGGGTGCTCCCTGCTTTTTGCCGGCAAACGACTCTCAGAATTTACCTACGGAGTAGATGATGAGCTGGGATGTCTTTTTGATGCAGGTTCCGCAGAACATTGTCTCACCACAGGACTTGCCGGAGGATTTCCTTTCTGAACTTGGCCCGCGTGCCACGGTTCTGGCCGCGCTCAGCAAAGCCTTGCCGGCCCTTGACCTGAACGATCCGGCTTGGGGCGTACTGCGTGGCGGTGACTATTCCATCGAGTTCAATATGGGGGATGACGATCCGATGGATCGCATCATGCTTCACGTTCGGGGCAGTGATGCAGCGCTGGAGCCCATCCGGCGGGTCTGCGAAGCCACCGGGTGGCGTGCGCTTGATTTGAGCACAGGGCTGTTCATTGATTTCAACCAGGATCCCGCGGCCGGCCTGCGGCAGTGGCGTAGCTTCCGGGATTATGTTGTTGCCAGGCTTCGTGCTGAGGGCAAGGATGTCCAACTTGGTGTTGCGGTGGAAGGTAAGCGGGTTGGCGCCTTAGCGCGAGAGAAGGATAGCGACACGCCTGCTCATGAACTATTCGACCAGGCTCTGCAGGAGATAGATCGTGATCGCCCTGAAGAGGCTCTGGCGCTGCTCCAACGGACGATAGACCTCGCCCCCAACATGGTCGCGGCTTATGCCGTACGCGGTGAAGCGCTCAGCCAATTGGAGCGATATGGGGAGGCGCTGGCAGACCTGACTTTGGCGCAGCAGTTGGCGCCGGGGGATGCCTGGGTCCTTGCTCACCGCGGCAGCGTGCTTCGACATCTTGGTCGGTATGATGAAGCACTGGCTGATATTCATCTTGCCTTGAACATCGATCCAGCCTACAACTGGGCGGTTGGCATCCGCGCGGACATATATCGCCGCATGGGGCGGCCGGACGAAGCGCTTGCTGGCTTCGACGCTTATCTCGCTAACGGTGGCGACTCAGGGTGGGGTGGGGCCATGCGTGGGGATACGCTACGCCAGATGGGTCGCTACGCGGAAGCTTTGGACGATCTGAACCGATGTCTGGAGTTGGATCCATACAACGCGTTCGCCCTGCGTGTGCGTGGGCAAACGTACCGCCAATTGGATCGTCATGAAGAGGCCCTGACAGATCTGAGTCATGCGATCGAAATTGATCCAAACACCGGTTGGGCATTCGCCCAACGAAGTATGGCGCTGCGTCTATCGGGGCATTTTCCCGCAGCCCTCACAGATGTAGATCACTCTATCGCGTTGGGGTATGCGCCGGACTGGGTTTATGCTGAGCGAGGTGAGATTCTGCGTTCGCTGGGCCGATACGGGCTGGCCCTGGCCGATCTGACACGCGCCGTTGATTCGCTGCCAGAGGATGGGTGGGTTAGAAACGCACGGGCCATGACCTACCGTGCGCTCGGGCAGTATGGAGAGGCGCTTGAGGACCTGAATCGAATCCTGGAGGGTGGTGTACAAGGCGGAAGCTTCTTCGGTTCGCGCGCCGAGGTCCGACTTCAGCTTGGTCAATGGGAGGAAGCGCATGCCGACCTCGATCGGGCACTGGCCTTGCGAAGCGACGATTGGTACACTTACTTGCGAGCAATTTGCCTCAAGAAACAGGGAGACATCCTGAGTGCGCAGACGTATCTGGCACAGGCGTTGGACGCGGCTTCACGGACATATGAGGCGCAACCCGGCAACCATCGCAACACCTTCAACCTGGCTCTCTACCATCTGGCTGCCGGAAACTCCGATAGGGCGATGGCACTCTATGAGGAGGTTCTTGCCTTGCACGCCTCCTGGCTTCAGATCCAGGCCGCAATGCAGGACCTGCTTGAATACCGGGCATTGTTCCCAGGCGATGCCGGTGCAGTCGCCTTGCGAGAGCTTATGAACCAGGCCAGAATGCAACATCCTGAACGGACGGAGTGATCCAGGGGGATGGCGTGATCGATGACGGGATAGGTGCGCGAAGATCCAGGGATGGCGATGATGAGCGCCTGCGTCGCTGGCGGTTGGTGCTGGGCGGTGGCCCGGCCGATGGCGTCGAGGTCACGCTGGGCGGGGACGACTTGCGCATAGATGCGGCCCTGGCCGCGCTCTATGACGGGGAGCGGCAGGGCGGCCTGGGCAGCTCCGCGCCGAACGTGGCGCGCTGGCTAGGCGATATCCGCGCCTATTTCCCCGCTTCAGTGGTGCGGGTGATGCAGCGCGATGCGTTGGAACGCCTCTCGCTCAAGCAGATGCTGCTGGAACCGGAGCTGCTGGCTGCCATCGAGCCGGACGTGCGGCTGGCGGCGATACTGCTGTCGCTCAAGAGCGTGCTGCCCGGCAAGACGCGCGAGACCGCCCGCCAGGTCGTGCGGCGCGTGGTCGAGGACCTGGAGCGCCGGCTGGCCGAGCCGTTGCGCCAGGCCGTGCGCGGCAGCCTCAATCGCGCCGCACGCACCCGCCGTCCGCGGCACAATGAGATTGACTGGCCGCGCACCATCCATGCCAACCTGAAGCACTATCAGCGAGCCTATCGGACGATCATCCCGGAGCGGCGCATCGGCTATGCCCGCCGCGGCCAGGCGCTGCGCCACATCATCCTCTGCGTAGACCAGAGTGGTTCAATGGCGACATCGGTGGTCTACGCCGGCGTATTCGGCGCAGTCCTGGCCTCACTGCGCGCCGTCCGTACGCACGTGGTCGTTTTTGATACCGAGGTGGTCGACCTGAGTGAACAGCTTGCCGACCCGGTGGAACTGCTATTCGGCACGCAGTTGGGCGGCGGCACCGACATCAACCGCGCCCTGGCCTACTGCCAGACGCTGGTGGAGGCGCCGCATGATACGATCCTGGTGCTCATCAGCGACCTGTATGAGGGCGGCAACCGCAACGAAATGCTGGCGCGCGCCCGCGCCATCGCGGCGTCTGGTGTGCGGATGATCGCGCTGCTGGCGCTCAGTGACGATGGCGCGCCCGGCTACGACCATGCAGTGGCAGCCGCGTACGCGAGCCTCGGCATCCCCACGTTTGCCTGCACGCCCGACCTCTTCCCCGAGCTGATGGCGACGGCGATCCAGGGCCAGGACGTGGCCGGCTGGGCCGCTGGGCATGGCATCGGTCAGGCGCGGTGAGCGGTTTGGGGATTTGTGATGTGACCGCACAAGAGGCGAATACGATGCAGACAGCACTTCGTCCCACGCTGAAGTACTGGTTCAATGAAATCATCGGCCCGTTGGTAATGGTCTTGGCCCCCGTGACAATTATCTTGGCGCTGGATGCTGCGCGCGGCCTGGTTTTGGCAGTGATGGGCGGGATCGCAATGCTGTTGTTCGTGCGCAGCGCCATCTTGACCGCGCGCACCCGACTGGAGATTGATGCTCGCGGCCTGCGTGGGCGTCTACACAACCAGGTGTTCGACATCCCCTGGGCGGAAGTGCGCGCCCTGCGGTTGGTGCAGACCGATCGGCGGAAGCCGCTCTTGCAGGTCGGCGGCGACTCTGGCGGTGTTCAGTTCCTGCTGGATGAACTGGACGCAGCCGCAGCCTGGCGAGCGCTGCAGCGGTTCGCACCGGGTGCAGTATTGGGCGACGAGGCGTTTGATCGCCTCGTCTGGCTGAAGGAGCAGCGCGCAGTGAATGCTGCGGTACTGGCCGGCGCGTTTGGGGCGGTGCGCGTGCGGGTCAGCGCCTGGTTAGCAGCAATTGGCTGGATCGGTGTGGCGTTCTTCGCCTTTGTGGGATATATGTCTTGGCGGGACGGTGCAGCGGCAGTCGGCGGTTTACTCTTTCTTTTTGCCATTCTCGAGATCTACCTGATCTACGCTGGCGGCGCGGTCACTGAGATCGGTCCGGAGATGATTCGCTTGACCATGCCGCTGTGGCCGACCTACGCGATGCGTTGGGACGAGGTGCAGCGGGCAGCGATGGACCAGGGCGGCAACCAGATCGTGTTGTACGGCGCCGGCAAACGTATGACGCTGCCAGGGCCTGCCTATTGGCGCCTGGCAGACAAAGAGGCAGGTCTGGCAGCCTTCTTCGGCCATCTGGAGCAACGGGGCATCCCCTTCGAGAAGACCGCCAAGGCGTACTTTGCACTGCCCAAAGGCACCCGGGTGAGTCGTGGGGCGGGGTAACAGAGAGAGGAGTCTCAGCGAGCCAGTGTTCGCTTTTGTCGACCGCCGGACCGCCAGGGATCGTACTTGGCCGTGCCGAGGCGTTCCATCTCAGCCGCATACGCCAGAACTTCGGTCCTGCTCAGAAACCAGTCTCGGCCTCGTTTCTGCGCGTGCAAACGACCCTGGGCAATGAGCTGGCGGAAATAGGCCGCGGCATAGCCGGTCAGAGCGGTGGCTTCCGACGTAGTAATCCACTGAGTTGGGTCGAAATCGTTGGTCATACCCCTCAGTGGCATCATCACTCAGTCAAACGAATCAATCGAGTCAAACGATCAATCGAAGCTCGATGCGTTGAGGCGGGAAACAAAAAGCCCCACCGGATGGGTGGGGTTAGAACGTTGGGGGCTATCACTGCGGGGCCTAGCCCCAGATTCGCTCAGCCCCAAGCCTCAGGGGTGATGATGTCACATACGGGGACGACGGGTTTTTACTCACCTTCTTGTAGATTTGAGCGACACAGAATCCCGCCGCCAACGCGTGGTATCATCCGCAACGTGTCCCACCTCATCAATTGGATCGTTTGACGTATTCGATTGTTGACTCGGACCAGCAATCCTCTGAGCGATGATGCCACATAGTCCTTTCTAAACTGGATTATACCCCTGGTTATCTGCATAAACAAGTTCTGATCGCCTGACTTGGGAGGACTCTCGTCGGGCGTTTGGGATTTAAGTGTACCTGCGCGCCCGGCGAGCACTGCTCGTTGGGCTTTTTCATGTCGCGTTTCCTGTTCCACTGCAAGAGGGAGGAACTTCAATGTCAAAACCTGATCTCAAGAGCCTGATGCCTCTGCCATCGGCGCTCCAACTGTTCACCATCACGGAAACTGCTGTGATCCTCGGCGTCAGCCGTCGGCTGGTCTCCAACTGGATCCAGGAAGGCGCGCTGCCGGCGATCCGCCTCGGCCCCGGCCAGCGGCTGGTGCGCGTCACCATCGGCGACCTGGAAGCCTTTCTGGAGCAGGCCCGGCAGAAGCATCTGACGTTAGCTGACTTCCAGGCGGCTGACCGCGCTCTCAAGGCGAAGCTGGCCGCGGAAGCGGCCGCGGGCGGCGCCAGCGCCGACGAGGAAGACGAGATGTGATGTCCGCGCGCCGGCCCACCGGTACGCGCTGATTATAAGCTGGACCGCGCGCCCAAGCCGGATCCATGACGGACGGCACGCGCGCGACCGATTCGTAAGGAGGTTCATCGTGTTCCAACAAACCATCGTCGTCGGCCGGGTGGGCCGCGACGCCGAGATGCGGTATGCCCCCGGCGGCATACCCGTCACCAACTTCTCCGTCGCCGTGGACCGGCGCTGGACCGATGCCAGCGGACAAGCCCAGGAGAAGGTCACCTGGTTCCGGATCGTGTGCTGGCGCAAGCTCGCCGAAGTGACCGCCCAGTACGTCAAGAAGGGCCAGCGCATCCTGGTGGCCGGCGACATCGAGGCATCCGCCTGGATCGACCGCGACGGCACGCCGCGGGCAAGCCTGGAGCTGACCGCCGACCGGGTGCGCTTCCTGGGGGATCGCGAGGCCGGCGAGGATGCCAAGGCGCCGCCTGAGACTGGCTCGGACGCCGACAAGGAAGCAGACGCTGGTGACGAGCTGCCTTTCTAGCGCCAGGCGTCGGAAGACAGGGGGCAGGGGTCAGTGATCAGTGATCAGTGGTCAGTAGGCAGAACCTGATCACTGTCCACTGTCCACTGTCTACTTTCCACTGACCACTGAAGGAGGTTTCACCCATGACAGTCATCGGCATCGATCCGGGCGCGGGTGCGCTCAAGATCTATGGGCCGGCCGGCGGCGCGCAGGTTCCGGCGATCCTGGCCGTGGACGAGGGCCACACGATGGGGCGGATGGTCGGCCTGGCGCAGCGCAAGCCGCCCCTGCGCATCCGCACCGCCAACGGCAGCTTCTTCGTCGGCGCGGGCGCGCACGAATGGGGCCGGCCGCTGAGCGAGGACCTCGACCACGATCGCTTCACCGGCTCGCCGGAGCTGCGGGCCGTGCTGGCCGCCGGCTTCACCGCCTATGCCCAGGTTCACGAGCCGCTCGCTGACCCGCTGGTCGTCTACCTGGGCCTGCCGCTGGAGGCGCTCAGCGAGGAGGCGGGCGCGGTCACCGACGGCGTCCGGCGCTGGCTGGTCGGCAGCCACGCCTGGCAGGCCGACGGCCGGCCGCTCGGCGTCACCGTCGAAGCGGTCAAGATCACCTCGCAGGCGGCTGGCGCGCTCTTCGACTACCTCCTGGACGACGCCGGCGCCTTCATCCCCGCGCGCAAGGCCCACTTCGATAAGGAGATCGGCGTGATCTCGGTCGGCATGAACACGGTCGAGCTGCTGGTCACGCGCAGCGGCGCGCCGCAGGACCGCTTCACCGCGGGACGCACCGCGGGCGTGCGGCGGCTGCTCGACCTGGTCAACCCCGGCGGGCTGTACTCCCTGGGCGAACTGGACACCCAGCTCCGTGCGGGCAAGCTCGAGGTCGCGGCCGCGCTGCCGGTGTGGGAGCGGGAGGTGATCAGCTTCGTGGAGCGGCGCTGGGGCAACGCGTACAAGCGCTTCGCGGCGGTCATCGTGGTCGGCGGGGGCGCGCTGCTGCTGCGGCACAGCCTGGTCGGCCGTTTCAACGCCAAGGCGTTCGTGCCAGACGACCCGGTGTTGGCCACGGCGCGCGGCCTGTACAAGCTGGCCGCCCTGACCGCGGCCCGGCGGCGGAGCTGACCATGAAGCCGCGCGGACGGCCCCGGCTGCCGGAGCAGGCGGTGGTGCTCAACCTCAAGCTGCGGCTGCGGCCGGGCGTGGACGATGACCTGATCGCCTTCTTCACGCAGGTTCCGCCGCGGCATCGCGCCGGCGCGGCCAAGGCCGCCATGCGTTCGGGGAACCTCGGTGCGGCCGCGCTGACCGATCTGCCCGCGGACGAGGCGGTGGCCGACGCCCTGGCTGATCTGTTGCTGTGACAGGGGGGAGGTGCGTTGCGATGTTGATCTTTGTTTTGGGCTTTGTGCTGGGGTTCTACGGCGGCATGGTGGCCTACGGCGCAGTAGTGGTGTCGTCAAGCGGAGGAGAGCGGCCCAATGCTCCAGATTGATGACGCGGGCTGGGGCTGCCTGGTCGGCGGGGTGGTGATCGGCTGCTGCCGCGTGCCTGACCCCGCGCCAGGCGCGCCGCCGGCGGGCGGGGAGTTCGTCAGCGGCGTGATCGCCCCCAGCTACTTCCAGAACGACGACCCGGAGGAGCCGAACCGCTATGCCCGCCGGCGCTACCTCGAAGCAGCCGCCCAGGTGGCGGCGATCTGCCTGGCCCGGCTCAAGGCTTCGCCGGCCGAGGAGGTGGCGATCTGCACCGGGCACGTGCTGGATGGCGTGCGCGGCTGGCTGACGGCGCAGGGCTACCGCTGGCACGCGGCGCGCATCACCGGCGTGCTGCAGGAACAGGTCGAGGCCGCGTTTCAGCTGCACCTGGCCGAGCTCGGCTTCAACATCGGCTACGACCTGCTCACCGATCACGACCGCGCCGGGCTCTTCTGGTGGCGGCA
>CAYYTK010000016.1:0-94990 GCA_964474695.1 uncultured Anaerolineales bacterium | reverse complement strand
TGGAGCCGTTGTTGGTGATGTCAATCTGGAACGTGACGGTCTCGCTGACCGTCGCAGTGCCGGACACGGGGTTGAGCAGCGTCTTGGTCACCGTCACGGATGGGTCGGTCGTGATGACCTGGGCGCTCACCGGGCCGGCCGAAACGGACTGGCTGTACTGGTCCACGCCGCTGGCCTGCACGGTGTTGGTCGCCAGATCGCAGATTGCGCTCGCAGTGAAGTAGAGGCTGATCGTCTGGCTGCCGCCGACCGCGATCGGCCCGATGTTGTTCCACGTCAGGGTCGAGGCGCCCACCGTAGACGGCGTGATGCTGGCCGCCTGGTAGCTGAGACACGCCGACGGGAAGCTGTCGGTGACCGACACGGTCGTCAGCGACGTCGTGCCCGGATTGCCCACCACCACGTCGAAGCGCACCGTCTCGCCGATCACAGCCACGCCATCCTGTGGCGCGATCCGCACCTTGTTGATGGTCACGGCCGGGGTGTTGGTGGTGACCACGGCGTCATCGCTCGATGTATCGCTGGCATCGGTCGGGTCGGTGTAGCTCACGTGGAGCGCGGCGCCCTGCGGCGCATAGAGCGTGCCGTTGTTCGGGGTGCCCACGACCGTGGCACTGGCCGTGATACAGTTGGTGAAGACGCCGGTGTTCACACCGGTCTCCGTCAGCGTGACCGTCTCGCTGTCGCCGCTGGAGCTGGTGATCACCGCGGTGACCGTCTCGACCACGGCCGGGTCTTGGTTCTGGTCGCCATCGGTCACGCGCACGCACACCTGCTCGTTCGGGCTGTAGGTGTCGGCGCCCGTGCCGTTGTTGCCGGTGGTGAACTCGGTGGTGCTGGGCGTGCCGGTGTCCTGGAAGTCGCATTCCAGTGGCAGGCTGGCGGTGTCATTGATGGCCGCGCCGCCGGTCTCGTAGCCTTCGTTGACGACGGCATTCACCGGGCAAGCTGCCTCGACACCGGGCGTCGTCCAGGCGTATTCGTAGGTCTTGCTGCCCGCGGTCGAGGCGACGACGTACGTATCGTTCAGCGTCACAGGCGTTCCGGCCAGGGTCAGGTTCACGCTGGTGATATCCGCCGCGCCGAACGGATCGGTGGCCGTCACCCGCACGTAGACCGTCTGACCCGGATACGGGCTGAGGACCAGGTTGCCGCCCGGGTAGGACGCGTCGTAGACTTGCAGGCTCGTCAGATCAATGACCGTGTTCGTGGGCAGGCTGACCTTCGACGGGTAGGTGCTGCTGTCGTACAGCACCTGCATGGGGAACGTTCCTGCGTTGGTCACCGTAAGGGCAACGGCCTGACCGGCGGGCACCGTCGTGGCGCTGGCCAGGGCGCCGCTCCAATCCAGGCGATAGATCGAACCGCTGATCAGCGTCGCCGTCGGGTTGGTCAGGGTGGCGAAGGTGGTCGCGCCGTACTTCAGTTGCGCGGTCAGGTCCGCGGTGTTCAACGTGCCCGTGACGCTCACCCAGGTGCTGGCGCTGATCGTCCCCGCGGATACGATGAAATCGCTGGCCATGGCCGGCGTCTGGGTGAAGACGGCGGGGATGGTTCCCGAAACGCCCGACGACTTGATGGGCACCGCCGCGATGGCCCAGGGCACGCTCGTGGAGGTCCACGACATGACCACTGACGCCGCGCCGGCCTCGGTGCTGCCCGCGCCGGCGATATCAGCGCTGTCGGTGACGTTCCAGCGCGAGGTCTGGCCCGCACCCACGGCCGAGTAGACGACGCCCTGGCCCGCGGCGACCGCCGCAAAGACCAGCTCGCCGCTGGCCGACGTGGCGGTCACGCTGGGTGCGGTGGATGAGCCAGTGGCCGAGACAAACGTGCCGAGGGGGGTGGTCTGATCCACGCCGGTGAAGGTGGTGACGCCCGCCACGATGCCGTTGTGCAGTTGGCCGTTCATCGTCACCACGACGTTGGCCGAGCCCAACGTCGGGCTGAGGAGCTGCCAGAGCTCCACCCGTTCGTTGCTCGTGTTCGTCGCCGCACCCACCAGGGTCAGCGACTGCGCGCCATAGGTCACGCTGCTGACCGCCGCCGAGGCCGAGTTCAGGTCGATCGAGACGCCGACCAACATCAGCCGGTTCGTGCCGCTGCCGGTCGTGAAGCTCGAAATGGTCACGCCCGCCGTCGTCGAGGCGAAGCCGGACGGCCTGATGGGCACTGCACCGATGGCCCACGGCACACTGTTGGAAGTCCACGACATGACCACGGATGCCGCGCCGGCCTCGGTGCTGCCCGCGCCGGCGATGTCGGCGCTGTCGGTGACGTTCCAGCGCGAGGTCTGGCCCGCACCCACGGCCGAGTAGACGACGCCCTGGCCCGCGGCGACCGCCGCAAAGACCAGCTCGCCGCTGGCCGACGTGGCGGTCACGCTGGGTGCGGTGGATGAGCCAGTGGCCGAGACAAACGTGCCGAGGGGGGTGGTCTGATCCACGCCGGTGAAGGTGGTGACGCCCGCCACGATGCCGTTGTGCAGTTGGCCGTTCATCGTCACCACGACGTTGGCCGAGCCCAACGTCGGGCTGAGGAGCTGCCAGAGCTCCACCCGTTCGTTGCTCGTGTTCGTCGCCGCACCCACCAGGGTCAGCGACTGCGCGCCATAGGTCACGCTGCTGACCGCCGCCGAGGCCGAGTTCAGGTCGATCGAGACGCCGACCAACATCAGCCGGTTCGTGCCGCTGCCGGTCGTGAAGCTCGAAATGGTCACGCCCGCCGTCGTCGAGGCGAAGCCGGACGGCCTGATGGGCACTGCACCGATGGCCCACGGCACACTGTTGGAAGTCCACGACATGACCACGGATGCCGCGCCGGCCTCGGTGCTGCCCGCGCCGGCGATGTCGGCGCTGTCGGTGACGTTCCAGCGCGAGGTCTGGCCCGCACCCACGGCCGAGTAGACGACGCCCTGGCCCGCGGCGACCGCCGCAAAGACCAGCTCGCCGCTGGCCGACGTGGCGGTCACGCTGGGTGCGGTGGATGAGCCAGTGGCCGAGACAAACGTGCCGAGGGGGGTGGTCTGATCCACGCCGGTGAAGGTGGTGACGCCCGCCACGATGCCGTTGTGCAGTTGGCCGTTCATCGTCACCACGACGTTGGCCGAGCCCAACGTCGGGCTGAGGAGCTGCCAGAGCTCCACCCGTTCGTTGCTCGTGTTCGTCGCCGCACCCACCAGGGTCAGCGACTGCGCGCCATAGGTCACGCTGCTGACCGCCGCCGAGGACGAGCTCAGATCAATCGAAACGCCGACCAGCATCAGCCGGTTCGTGCCGGCGCCCGTCGTGAAGCCCGAAATGGTCACACCGGTGGTGCCGCCCCCGCTGGTGGACGGCCTGATGGGCACCGCGCCGATGGTCCAGGAGGCGCTCGTGGAGGTCCAGGACACCGCGACCGAGCTGGCGCCTGCCTTGGTGCCGCCTGCGCCTGCGATACTGCTGTTGACCGTGTTGTCCCAATACTCTGTCTGGCTGGCCCCCGGCGTCAGGTCGGCGTCGGCGTTATTGAAGGCCACGGCGCCGAACACCAGTTGGCCGGTGGCCGAGCTGGCGGTGACGCTGGCGGTGGTGCTGGAGCCTTGCGCTGATACGAACGTGCCGAGCGGGGTAGTCAGATCCACGCCCGTAAACGTCGTGACGCCCACGACGCAGTTGTCAGATTGGCTGTTCTGCAACAACAGGCTGTTTGTTCCCGTAGCAGGGTTGGTCAATCGCCAGATTTCGACGCGCGATTGGCTGCTGTTACTGAGACTGCCGACCTTGGTCAGGCTCACGCCCGCGTAAGTGAGTGCGGTGACGGAGGCCCCGGGCTGCTGGCATGACACGCCAACGAGCATCAGACGGTTCGTGCCGGTGCCCGTCGTGTGCGAGATGTTGGCGCTGGCCGCGTTGCTGAGCACGCCTTCGGAGGTGTTGTCCACCGCCAGCGAAGTTGCCGCGGCGGCGTTGACCGCGCTGGCGCTGTTGTCCACCGCAATCGTAGCAACCGCGGCGGCGTTGGTGGCATTAGCGGTGTTGTCCACCGCGATCGTAGCAACCGCGGCGGCGTTGGTGGCATTAGCGGTGTTGTCCACCGCGGGAGTAGTCGCGGTGGTGGTCTGCAGGACTGTGCTGGTTGAAGTGGTCGTATCGCCGGTCGCCACCGGGTCCACGCGATCCAAGTCGCCGCTGGCGTCGTTGTCCGTGCCGTCGGTGTCGAGGTAGAGGATCTTGGCCTGGCTCGGCACGGTGATGGTGGCCGAAGCGTTGCACGTATCGCCGTACACCGGGTCGGTGTAGTCCGCCGTGATGGTGTCGCCGCCGCGCGCGTAGAGGGTGCCGTCGTTGACCGCCTGGCCGCCGGTCGCTGAGGAAGGCCGGCTGCCGCGGAAGACGCCGGTGTTGACGCCCGTCTCGGTCAGGGTGACGGTCTCGCGGTCGCCGGTGGTTGGGTCCTGCACCTCCACCGTGACGGTCTCGGCCACACTCGCATTGGTGTTCCGGTCGCCGTCGTTCACCTGCACATAGACCGTGCCATTCTCGAGATACAGCGACACCGTTGCGCCGCCGGAGTCGGTGAAGTTCATCGAACAAGAAGTGATCGCCGGCGGGTTGACCGGCGTCTCGACGCGCACCGTGTAGGTATCGTAGTCGGTCTGCACCGCGCCGGTGTTGACGATCGTGGTGTAGGTCGGCGGCATCGAATTAGCCGTCACCCGGAACTTGAGGACCGACGTCGCGCCCAGGGCGATGTTGCCGATGTTGTACCCGCTGCCATCGAGCGGGTACGGTGTGCCGCTGGTATCGTCAGGCACCGCCGAGCCATTCAGTATGGTGCTGCCGGCCGCGTAGGCGGTGTTGGTGGCCAGCTCATCCATCACGATGACGCCCAGCATCACCACCACCCCCACGTTCTTGGCCGAGATGGTGTATTCCAGCGTGTCGCCCGGTTCGACGAGGCCGTTGCTGTTCACGTCGACTGCCAGCGCCACCTCTTTATCCACCACCACCTCAGGCAGGGGCGGGATGGTGTAGCCCACGTCCAGGTAGGGGGAGCCCGGCTGGGCCGTCGTGGGGTCCTCGCCCCAGGCGCCCGCGATCAGTGTGCCGTCTGCGGTGAAGACCCGCATCCCGGTCTGATCGTTGTCCGGGTCATAGATGCGTTTCGACTCGAACGCCGCCACGGCGTAACTCACATCATACTTGGCGCCGTTGGGCGCGGTGTTGGCGCCGGTGGCCGGGTCGCCGTCATAATCCACGTAGATGGTGGTCGCCTGCGTCGCAATGACCCACACCGGGCTGCCGTCCGCCGCCGGCGGCAAGTCCCCCGTGCCCGGCGCCCAACCGACCACGAAGCGGGTGGTCAGGCTCGTTTCCGGGATCAGGGAATAACCCCAGTCGTACGTCTGGTTCTGCGTCGTCGCGCCGCTGTTGGTCGTCGTGTCCATGGCGCCCACCGCCATGAAGGGCGCGCCGGTCGTGTAGAAGTGCGCGCCGGAGAGGCTCGGCATGGCAAAGCGATGCACGCCCTTGGCCGCCACGCTGAAGCTGCCCGAGCCGGCCTGGGTCTGGTAGTTGACCGTGATCGCCGTCGTCTGATCCGGGTTATAGACGAAGACCGCCGACGGATAGCTGGTGCTGACGGTGGTCACCGGCGTGTAGTAGCTGGACCCCGCATCGACGGTGGGCAGCAAAGTGAACCAGCGCTGCTCATAGCTCGAGCCGATGTCGCCGGTCAGCAGGTGCGCCTGGATCGGTTTGTTGCTGGTGATGCGGGCGTTGCTGGTGAGATCCCCCACCGTTGCGGAGCTCACCTGGTAGACGCCGCCCTGGTTCAGAGTCGTGGTCACGTCGGTCGTGCCGTCGCCGTTCTTATCGATGTTTACCGTCGTGCCGTCCTGGCTCGCCATCAACACCAGCGAGACGTACTCGAACATGTAGGTGGACAGGGTGTTGAGGTCTTCGCCGATCGGCAGCCGATAGTCGACGCCCCAGCGGCTGGTGTCGTAGGCCTCCGACGCATCCGCCAACATCGTGCCCGGGTTGCTGTTGGCATACCACACCGAGCGCACCATGGTCACGACCTTGGTGGCGCTGACCTTATCGCGGGCATCGTAGAACAGGTTGGCGGAGTTGCGCGGCATCGGCACGTCGTTGCGCAGGATGATCACCGCGCCCGCCTTCAGCGTATCGGGGGCGATGCACAACGTGGCCGGCTTCACCGAAGACGGCGAGGCCAGGCTGCAGACGTCGCCGTTGCTCGCGTTGCCGTCGCCCCAGATCAGGGTGGTCGTCTTCGCCGGGTTGGTGACGTCCAGCTCGTAGCCGTCCTCCCACTGATCGTAATAGATCACCGTGTTGTTGGCCGGCACCGCGATGCTCGTGACGCTGGTCATCGCCGTGCCGGTGGTGGGCGTGATGATCTTGAAGGCGGCCATCACCTGGTCCTCGGGCAGCGGAAGGAAGAAGAACTGGATCGGCGTCGGGCCGGCATCGGGCGCCTGAGGAGCCATCAATGCCTGGGAGGCCGGAGCGCTGGATGCGGCGCTCAGCTTATTTTGCGGGTTATGCGCGCTGGCGGTGGGCATCGGCTGGCCCGCCACCTGCGGGAACAGGCTGACGAGCAGCGACAGGATCGTCGCAATGCCCAGCAGGGTCATACGGCGCCGCGCGATCTGGTCGCGGCGGGCTCCTCGACGAAGAATATTAGAGTTAGGCATATCGGCTCACCTTCCTACAGAAAAAGTTGGCACTTAGCCAGGGTAGCCATCATGATCAACACGAAACTTCACGGATTATCGTAGTCAAGAAGACGATAGAACAAAGAAAAGGTTACGTCGTTTTTTTTGTATCGGCCTCGTTCTGCAAAATCCCACCGGAGTATATTGAAGCACATTAGCCTTACGAAACTCCTTACGGCCAGGACCATTCATTTCTCAGATACTGTTAGAAAAGCCTTCACGACGGATCAGGCAAATACCCTGCGTTCAGCAGCCCGGCAACCTTGGCGCAAAGCTGCCCGGCATGCAGTGGGTAGGGCAAGGTGTCAGCGATGCCCGTCCCCGGCGACGCATCGTGGTTATCGCCCAGCGCCAGCACCGGGGCAGCGGAGAGCGTATTGAACTGCGCCACGGCCGCGCACTCCCGCAAATCGTGCCGGTTAAAGCCGACGATGATCAGATCCGGCTGCAAGACGCGCAATTGCAGCAGTGCACTGCTGAGACTGACAGCCGAAAACACCATCACCCCCTCTTGGCTGAGCGTCATTTCCAAGAAGGTGCGGGTGTTTTGCTGTGGTTCAACGATCAGAACGCTGGGGCGTTTTCCCATTCTGATCCCGCGTTGTGGATACAGCGATCTCACGGTATTGATGTCAGGAAAGACAGATGCGTGTACGTTGCCCCTGTGCCGAGGTCAATCGTCGACGACCCGGTTTGGCCGTCTCGTATCAGAGATTATACGCTATCGCACCGGGCCGATCTATGGGGATTGGCTGTGAACTTCCTGGCAGTATTCTGTAAAAATGGCAATTTACAGTGTTCAGTAAAAAAGCACTAATTATCTTTTTTCACAACCAGGGGGAACCAGGAATTTCAAATCTACCCGGAATCGAGGCTTCAGCCGGTCTGGCACGCGGTCCCGAGGGGCTAGAGACCGGCTAAAGCCTCCAGTCCAGTGTGCCATGACACGCACCACGCAATACGCACCACGCACCACATCTCACGCCTCCTGCCCCGCCAACGGCAGATAGATCGTGAAGGTGCTCCCTTGTCCGTGGGTGGAAGCGACGCCGATCCAGCCGCCGTGCAGCGCGACCAATTCCTGGGCGATCGGCAGGCCCAGGCCCGTGCCCGGCGTGGCGCCTTCGCCATTCACCCGATAGAAGCGCTCGAACAGGTACGGCAGATCGCGGGCCGCGATGCCGATCCCGTCGTCCGTGACCTCCACCACCGCCCAGGCCTCCCCGCACCCGGCGGCGCCCGCAGCCTCCCCGCCGCCGGGTGCGCCCGCGTGCACCTTGCAGGTGCAGGAGATCTGCCGGCCGGCCAGCGTGTACTTGATGGCGTTGTCGAGCAGGTTGCGCACGACCTGGCGCAACTGGGTCTCATTGCCCAGCACGGTCACGGCCGCGGCCGCGGCCACACTCAGGCGCTGGGCGCGCCGCTCGATGAGCGGCTGCAGACCGTCCGCTTCCTCGCGCACCAGTCGCGCCAGATCCAAACGCTGCCTTTCCATCGGCACGCGGCCGGCATCGATCTGGGAGATCTGCAGGGTGTCGGCAACGATGGCGCTCAAGCGGTTGGCCTGCACGCGAATGTCGCGCACGATTGCCAGGCGCTGGCCCGCGTCCAGCCGGTCGTGGAACGCCTCCAGGTTGTCGCAGCCGAGAGCGACAATCGAGATCGGCGTGCGCAGCTCATGCGAGACGTTGGCGACGAACTGATCCTTGAGCCGCGCGGTTTCCTTCGCCAGCGTGATATCGCGCTGCGCCCATACCGCACCCACGGGTCCCTGCGTCACATCCGCATCATACAGCGGCGTCGCGGTCAACACGGCGACGTACGTCGCACCGTTCCGCTGCTGCCCGCTGATCTCGCCGTGCCAGGCCCGACCGGCGCGCAGCGCGGCCTGCGCCTCGGGCCAGATCTCCGTGCGCGCCTGCTCCGTCCAATCGCGCCACAGCGGCCGGCCCAGCTCCTCGTCCCGGTCATGACCGGTCAACGTTGTGGTGGCGGGGTTGACGAACAGGAGCTGCCCATCCAGATCGGTGACTACGACCGATTCACCGACTGTTTCGAGCACGGCCCGGGTGCGATCGCGTTCCGCCTGCAGCTCCCGGGTGCGCTGGCCCACGGTTTCTTCCAGGCCCGCCGCGTGCTCGCGCAGCTCCTGGTGCAACAAGGCGTTGTGCAGCCGCACAGCCACCAGGTCAGCGACCGTCTCCAGGAAGGCGAGCCGGCCGGCAAGGGCATCCGGCGCGACCGCGGCCACCGCCAGCACGCCGATGATCGCTTCGCCGCAGCGCAGGGGCAGCGCGGCCAGCGAGTGCACGCCGTTGGCATGGCAATGCTTGAGGGTCACCCGCGCATCGCACTCGACGTCGGCCGCATACACCGGCTGGCGCTCCTGCACGGCCCGGCCGCAGAGGCATTCCCCCACGTTCAGACGGCAAACTTGCGCCACCGATCCGGCCAGGTCGGTGCACACGCCTGCCAGGTGCAGCCGGCCCTCACGCAGCAGGAATACCTGGGCCAAATCGACGCTCGCCAGGTTCACCAGCCGTGCCAGGTAGGTCTGGATGATCTCTTCCAGCGAAGATTCCAGGCTGACGATGTGGCCCAGGTCCTGCAGGCTCGACAGCTCCTGGATGCGCCGGTCCAACTCATCCACGACCCGCTGGCGCTCGGTGATGTCCTGCGCCGTCGCGGCCATGAGCACGGGCTGCCCCGCGGCATCGCGCACGAACTCGGCCTGCATGCGCAACGTGATCAGCTCGCCGGCGGGCCGGCTGAGCCGGAAGGTGATGTCTAAGGGCGCGGCCGCAGCCTGCGCACGCGCAATCGCGGCCCTGGTTGCGGCAACGTCATCCGGGTGCACGGCGTCCCAGGCAGCAGCGTAGACGGACCGCGCGGGCGTTGCAGGGTCGAAACCCAGAAGGCGATACAGTCCCTCGGAGATGGTCAGGTCACCGGTGACCAGATCCCGCTCCCAGCTTCCCGTGTGTGCGATGCGTTCGGCTGCCTTCAGGCTCGCTTCACTGCGCTGCAGCGCGGCCTGCGCCGCAGCCCGCTCGGCGATCTCGGCTTGCGCCTGCCCGAATGCGCGCATGAGGTTCGTGCGCACCAGAAACAGCAGGGCCGAAACGGCGCCCAGGTAGCCTGCCAGGTTGAGCGCCAGGTGGAGGGGCGGCATCCGTACGGCCGGCGGCAGCAGGCCGGCGGCTTCGGCGCGTGCCAACGCAAAAACGCTCACGATGCTCAGCAGGCCAACGGCAGCGCCCGCTCGGAGTCCGCCCAGCCACATGGCGATGATCAGCACCACCAGATAGCCGACCAGGTGAACGGCATAGGGAGTGCCCAGGTTATAGAGGTAACCGGTGACCACACCCCAGCCCAGGCTGATGCCGAGGGCCAAGGCCAACGTCAGGCGCCGTCGGCGCATCAGCTCCCGCACGCCGAGCAACAGCACGCTGGCGCCGCACCCGATCAGCATATTGGTTCGATTGCCAACACGGAATGCGGCCAGAAGGATCAGCAGAACCCACCAGAGTCCCACTGCGATCAGTACAAGCGTATCGAGCAGGGCTGCCAGGCGCGTCTTGTCCTCATCGGCCGAGGCCGGCGGTGCGATCCAACGCCGGAAAGCGGAGAGCACAGACGAAACGATCTGCGCCGGTCTGACCATCGTGCACCTCACCAGGGCCGTCGCCTGAGAGCAGGATGCGAGGAAATGCCGTGGCCCTAGGCTACCAGCCGGTAGCCGATGCCGCGCACCGACTCGATGCAGCCCATCTCGCCGGCCGGCAGGCCCAACCGGCGGCGCAGGGAGCGGACCAGGGGGTAGAGCAGGTTGCCGGCTTCGACCGCGCTGCAATTCAGGCCGTGGGTGGTCTTGCACAACTCCGTCAGCGGCACGGCCTGGCCGGGACGGCGGATCAGATACTCGAGGAAGGCGAACTCCCGCGGCGAGAGCTCCACAGGAACCCCGTTCGCCCAGATGCGATGCTGCTTGGGATTCATGCTCAAGTGGCCGGCGGTGATAACTTCGCTTTCGAACGGCTCGAGGGGTGCTACCGTCTGGCCTGCCGGCGACTGCGGTGCGGCCGTCCGCGCCAGCTCGCGCGCCCGCCGCAGCCTGCCCGCCACGATCGCCAGCAGGTCTTCGAGCTGGAAGGGCTTGGTGAGGTAATCATCCGCGCCCAACGCCTTGCCGTAACGGACGTCGCTGTCCAGGGCGCGCGCGGAGACGAAGACGAACGGAATCAGCGCCCAGCGGGGCTGCCGGCGCAGCTCCTCGTAGAGCTGATAGCCGTTCATGCGCGGCATGGCGACGTCCGCCAGGATCAGATCAACGGGCCTTTGGTTGAGCACATCCAGCGCCTCCTGCCCGTCCGCCGCGGTCACGACCTCGTAACCCGACATCTCCAGCCCCAGCCGCATGTTGCGCTGCATGGCCGGTTGATCTTCTACAACCAGAATTACTGTGGTCATTTTCTCTCTCCTTGAGGTCAGTGGTCAGTGGTCAGTGGGCAGGCGTCAGTGGTCAGTGGGCAGTGGTCAGGCGGCGCAGACGAGATCCTTCGCTGGGGTTTCGCCGTAATTGGCTTTGAGTTGACAACCCGCTCAGGATGACAAGCTCTAGTCTAACGAAGCGCTCAGGATGACAAGCTCTAATCTAACAAAGCGCTCAGAATGACATGCACCACGCACTACGCACTACGACCCGCAGGTCGCCGCACCACGCCCTACGGCACCACGCACCACGCACCACGCACCACGCACCACGCACCACGCACCACGCACTACGGCACCACGCACTACGGCACCACGCAATACGCAATACGCACCACGCCTTACATTCCACATTACACCTTGCACATTACACATTCCACATTTCGTCACGCCTCTTGTCCCGCCAACGGCAGATACACCGTAAACGTGCTGCCCTGCCCGTGGGTGGAGGCGACGCTGATCCAGCCGCCGTGCAGCGCGACCAATTCCTGGGCGATCGGCAGGCCCAGGCCCGTGCCCGGCGTCGCGCCTTCGCTGTGCACCCGATAGAAGCGCTCGAACAGGTACGGCAGATCGCGGGATGCGATGCCGATCCCCTCGTCCGTCACCTCCACCACCGCCCAGGCCTCCCCACCCCCGGCCGCGCCCAACGCCCCGGCGCGGACCTCGCAGGTGCAGGAGATCTGCCGGCCGGCCAGTGTGTACTTGGTGGCGTTGTCGAGCAGATTGCGCACGATCTGGCGCAACTGCATCTCATTGCCCAGCACGGTCACGGCCGCGGCCGCAGCCACGCTCAGCTCTTGGCCGCGCCGCCCGATGAGCGGCCGCAGACCGGTCGCTTCCTCACGCACCAGCCGCGCCAGGTCCAGCCGCCGCTTCTCCGCGGGCACGCGGCCGGCGTCTATCCGCGCTATCTGCAGGGTGTCGGCGACGATCGCGTCCAGCCGATGGGTCTGCTCCTGAATGTCGCGCACGATCGCCAGGCGCTGGCCCTCGTCCAGCCGGTCTTGGAACGTTTCCAGGTTATCGCACGCCAGCGCAATGATCGAGATCGGCGTGCGCAGCTCGTGCGAGACGTTGGCGACGAACTGGTCTTTGAGCTGCGCAGCTTCCTTGACCATCGTAACATCGCGCTGCGCCCACACCGCACCCACCGGTCCCAGCGTCACATCCGCATCATACAGCGGCGTCGCGGTCAACGCGGCGACGTACGTCGCACCGTTCCGCTGCTGCCCGCTGACCTCGCCATGCCAGGCCTGGCCGGTGCGCAGTGCGCGCTGCGCCTCCGGCCAGATCTCCGTGCGCGCCTGCTCCGTCCACTCGTGCCACAGCGGCCGGCCCAGCTCCTCGTCCCGCGCGTGACCGGTGAGGGCCGTCGTAGCGGGGTTGATGAAGAGGAGCTGCCCGTCCAGATCGGTGACGACCACCGACTCGCCCACGGTCTCCAGGATGGCCTGGGTGCGATCCCGTTCCGCCTGCAGCTCCCGGGTGCGTTCGCTCACGGTCTCTTCCAGGCCGGCCGCGCGCGCCTGAATCTCCCGGTGCAGCAGCGCGTTCTGCAGCCGGCCTGCAATCAGCTCGGCCGCCGTTTCCAGGAACGTGAGGCGAGCAGCCAGCACGTCGGGCGCCGCCGCGGCCACGGCCAGCACGCCGATGATCGCTTCGCCACTGCGCAGGGGCAGCGCGGCCAGCTCATGCAGGCCATCGGTGCAGCAATGGCTGCGTGCCCAGTGCACATGGCCGTCAATCCCCCCGCTGTACACCGTCCGCCCCTCCTGCGCGGCCAGCCCGCACAGGCATTCGCTCACCTCCGGGATCTGCGCCTGCGCCGTCGATCTGCCCGAATCACTGGAGGCGCCCGCCAGGTGCAGCCGCCCCTCACGCAGCAGAAACACCTGGGCCAGATCGAGACCGGCCAGGGTCACAAGCCTTTCCAGGTAGACGCGGATGATGTCTTCCAGCGAAAGCTCGAAGCTGACGATGCGGCCCAACTCCTGCAGGCTCGTCAATTCCCGGACGCGCCGGGCCAGCGCCGCTTTAACCTGCTCCTGCTCGGTGATGTCCTGCGCCATGCCGTAGGCGTGCGTGGACCGGCCTGTCGCAGCGCGGCGGGCTTCGCCGACAACGTGGACCATGCGCACCTCGCCGCCGGGCAGCACGATGCGGTAGCGGACGCTGTAGGCCTGATCCGAACGGAGCCCGCGCTGCCGCGCGGCTTGGACCGCGGCGCGATCGTCCGGGTGGATGGCATTGTCAACGTCGGCAACGGTGATGGGGTGCGGCGCGGGTGCGAAGCCATAGATGCGCCGCGCTTCGTCGGATAGCTGCAATTCGCTGGCTGGCTGCAGTTCGCCGGTTGACAGATCAAGTTCCCAACTGCCCAGATGGGCGATGCGCTCGGCCTCGGCCAGGCTCGCCTGGCTGCGCTGCAGCGCGGCTTGCGCCGCGGCCCGCTCGGCGATCTCAGCTTGCAAGTCGCGGGTGCGCTCCTGCACGCGAGCCTCCAACAGAGCCTCCGCCTCTTTACGCTCGGTGATGTCGATCACGGACGAACGGCTTTCGACCACCTCACCCGCGGCGTCGAGGATGGCGGTCACCGACAGGCTGATCCAGATCAGCGTCCCGTCCGCTTTCATCATCCGCAGCTCTTCGCCGGCCACCGGCTCGCGGGCCAGAAAACGCTGAAACACCTGGCGGGCCCGCGGTTTGCCGTCAGCCGTGTCCGGGTAGAGGTCGAAAACCGGACGGCCCACCAATTGCTCGATCGTGTAGCCGAGCATCCGGGCCGCCTGCCGGTTGCAGCGCCGGATCCGCCCGTCGGGTCCCACCGAAAAATACGCGACCGGCGCGTTCTCGTAGAGATCGCGATAGCGGCTTTCGCTGGCGCGCAGCGTCTCCTCGACGCGCTTGCGCTCGCTGATATCGCGCGACACGCCGTGAACGACGATCCCGCCGGTTGCGTCATCGAGCACGTAGTGTGTGATCGCCTCGGTCCAGACGGTCGAGCCATCCTTGCACGGCTGCTCCAGCTCGGTCGTATTATAGGTATCGGCCGACCGCCGGCCGCTGCGAAACGACGCATAGCCCTGCGCCATGATGCGGTTCACGCGCTCGGCGCTCTCCGGGGTCAGCGCCGCGGCCGCGGGTTGGGCCAGCACTTCCTCCGCCGTATAGCCGCGCAGAGCCAGCACGGACGGACTCACGTACAGAAAGCGTCCGGCCAGAGGGTCCAGGACCCACACGACATCTTTCATGCTCTCGGTCAGCGTGCGGTACTTTTCCTGCGTCCTGAGCAGCTCTTCGTTCCGCATCTCCAGCTCGATCTGGTGGACGTGCAGTTCGTGAAGCAGGCGCTCGGCCTCTTCAGGTGCGAGGGTCGCCGGGTCCCGATGTCCCAAGGTTTTGACTCGCGCCTCTGCCAGGCGGCGCTGCTCGGCAGCGCGCTGGAGAATTGTTTCCGTTGGCATCTCTTCGCTCTCGTTCATTACTGCAGGCCGAGCCGCCCAATCGCTGTCCAAACAGTATCTCTCAGCAGCCTTGCTATTCTGACCGCACACAGCCGACCCGTGCTATGCAGGTTTCGCATCTGCTAATTATAGACGTATGGGCGAACAAAAGGTTATGTGCTATACTCGTCAATTATGAGGAATTGTTGGGGTAACCACCTGAGCATGCGCACCGGGCGGTGGTCTTGACGCAGGCCAGGAAGTAGGCGCCGTCCTTGCGCTGATAGTGCACCTCGCCCTCCCACCAGCCGGCCGCCTGTATCTGCTTTAAGGCGGCTTCGCGCGACCCTCCCGGTATCGTGGCCGCGTAGAGGTCAGAGATGTGCCTGCCGAGCGCCTCTTCCGCGCTCCAGCCGAAGGTCGGAGCCGCCGCCGAATTCCAGCCCAAACTCGCCTACCGTTTCCGACGGCCCCAAGAAGAGCAATCACCCATCCTGACAGTCACTCGCTGCGCAAGGACTCTAGCATGGCTGAGTCAAAAGGGTCGCGGCCCCGGCGCAGCGCTTCGATCCACGCCTGGCGTTCAGGGGCATAGTGTTCATAGACGGTCTGCGACTGACCTTGCAGCCAGCTCACGAAGCTCTCAAACTCGGCGATGGCCTCTGTGTTGCGTCCCTGCAGAGCGTAGACTACCCCGCGGCTGTCGCGACTGAAGGGGGTGGGGTCCAGCGCGACCGCCTGGTCGCAGTAGGGAAGCGCCTCCTCGGGCCGGGACTGGAGAGCATACTCCCAACACAGGGCATTGTAAGGCCCCGGCGCTTCCGGCGCCAATTCCTGCGCCCGGCGCAGCGCGTCCATGCCGCGCTCCCGTTCCCCCGCCCCCTGCGCCAGTAGCGCCAACCCCAGGTTGAACTGCGCCGGGGCAAAGTCAGGGTTGAGTCGAAGCGCTTGCTCGAAGTCGGCCACAGCGCGCGGCACATCCCCCTCGGCCCGACGACTAAAGTAACCCACCCCGCGGTTGTTCAGCGCCGATACGGAACCCGGGCTCCGCTCGATGGCCAACGTGTAATAAGCGATGGCCTGGCTCACATCCGGGGCGGCCCTGGCGTGCTCGATTAAGCCGAGATCGTAGTAAATCCGGCTGCCGCTCTCGTCGTCGCCGCCGGCCGTGGACAGGGCGCGCTTCAGGGCGGCTTCGGCGGTGTCATAGCGGCCCGCGTTCAGCGCCGCCTCGCCGAGCACATAGAGCGCCATCCAACGCATCTCCGTGGGCAGTTCGGTGTTGACGGTGACATTCAGATCAGCCGGCGATTCCACCAACCGGCGGATTTCCCGCTGGCCAACACCCTCGGTCACACCGAGCGCCTGCACGCGCGCCACCACGCGGCCGCTGTCGTATTCGCCCCACAGCACCAACGTCGCGCTGACGGCCTCGGTGGCGGCCAGGGCCGTGTCCGGGCTATCGATCACCTCCGGCCAGATCTCGATACGCACGCCGTCCAGGGCAGCGGCGCTGACCTCTTCCAGCAGCGCCTCCCGCAGCCGGCCGGCCACGTTGTAGCCGGCCTGGCCCTGGCTGTAATTGGCGAACTGGCTGAGCAAGATCAATGTCTCATCGGGCTGGGCCGGACGGGGCAGGTTGCGGCTGCCGGCGGCCCCATCCGGGCCAGGTGGACGGTTGAGCAGCACGACGGCGAACCCCGCCAGCACCAGCACCGCCACCGCACCAAGGATCAGCCACAGCCGGCGCGGGCGCTGCTGCCCAGGCAGGCGCACCGCTGGCAGCGGATGCTGCGAATCGGAGACAACCGGCGCCGGCCTAAATGCCTGGTCCTGCGGAGGTTCAATCGAGCCGATCAGCTCGATCGCGGGCATCGGGGCGGACGCGATCTCCTGGGGCGCAAAGCCGGCCGCCAGCAGCAGTTCATCGCGCTCTGCCGGCGTCAGGCGCAGCTTGCCGGCTATCCGCAGCACGTCCTCGCGCTCGCGCGGGCGCTGCACCATCCCCTCACGCCAGCGAAAAATGGTCTGGCGCTGCACGCCCAACGTGCGCGCCATCTCGGCATCGCTGATCCCAGCCTGGCGCATGTGGTGGCTCAAGAGCTCACCGAACGTCTTCATGGTCCCTCAGGGGGTGCAACCCCGTTGTCACTCAGGAGGCTCACTCCGCCCCGTTGTCACGCGAGATGTCACACATCTGGTGCTTGAAATGCAACAACAGCAACGCGAGAATAAGGCCAGCATGGTAAGAGCCCAAGGGGCTCCTGACCAGCTCAGCACCCTGATTATAACGGCAAAGGACAATCTCGTAAATAGCAAAAGGAGAACCGACCATGAAAAACTTTCGTCTACTGGCTCTGTTGGCGTTGGCGTCGCTCGCGCTGCTGGCTGCAGGCTGCTCAGCCTCGATGGACGCCTCCAAATCCTACAGCCGCGGCATGATCAACCAGGGCGACATTGTGCCCGCCGAAAACATCCGCGTCGCCGAGTACCTCAACTACTATGAACAGCGCTTCCCCATGCCGACCGGCGAGCCGCTGGGGCTGGATCTGCGCATCGGCAACCCGCAGATCCCGGCTGCCGGCGGCGAGGTCTGGCTGCAGATCGGCCTGCAGGCGCGCGAGGCCGCGACTAAGGCGCGCACGCCGCTCAATCTGGCGCTGGTCATTGACCGCAGCGGCTCCATGGACACAGCCGACAAGATGCCTTATGTCAAAGAGGCGCTGCGCACCTTCCTGCGCACCCTGGACCCCGCGGACATCGTCGCGATCGTCGCCTATGACACGGATGCCGAGGTGATCCTGGCCGCCCAGCCGATGGGCAACGGCGCCTGGATCCAACACACCATCGACCGCATCAAGCCCACCGGCTCCACCAACCTGCACGGCGGCATGATGCTCGGCTTCCAGGAGGTCGATCGCAACTTCGACATCCGCCGCAACAACCGAGTCATCTTGCTGACCGACGGCATCGCCAACGTGGGGATGACGGAGCCGACACAAATCGCCCTGGATGCGCTGGCCTATAACCAGAAGGGCATCTACCTGTCCACCATCGGCCTGGGGCGCGACTTCAACGACAGCCTGCTGAGCACGCTGGCCCGCCAGGGACAGGGCGCCTACCACTTCATCGATTCAGCCGAGGAGATGGACAAGGTCTTTCGCGCAGAGGTGGAGGGGCTGGTGGAGAAGGTGGCCGGCGAGGTGACGATCGCAGTGCAGCCGTTGGGCGGCACGACGCTGGCGGAGGTCACCGGCCTGGAGGGAATGCCGCCCGCGGCCGGAGCCCAGGTCAAGCTGCAAGACATGGGCGCGGGCGAGAGCCAGGTGCTGTTGGTGCGATTGCAGGCGCCAGGCGGGCCGGCCGGCCAGCGGGCATTGGCCCAGGTCACCTTGAGCTACAACGACATCTTCGCCCAACGACCGCGCAGCACCAGCGGCCAGGTGACCGCAACAGCACTGAACCTGTCTGCCTACGATCCGGCGGCCGACGCAGAGCTGCTGCGCAATGTAACCATCAAGCGCTCGGCGGAGGCCTTGCAGTCCATCTCGCATCTGGTGCGCGGCGGACGCTACGCGGAGGCCTGGCTGCTGGCTCGCGACACCGAGCTGCAACTGCGCACGGTGGCTGCCGCCACCGCCGACGAACAGATGGTGCAGGATGCCGACCTGTTCCGCCGTTACCAGGTGACGCTGGGACAGTACGCGCCGGCCGAGCCGGCCGCCACACGGCCGGCGCCGGACACATCGGCCCAGCCGCAGCGCTGGGGGCCAGCGACCGAAGTGACGCCGACCCTGCCGCCGGTAGAAGTCAAGTAGAAAAACGAGAAGTTGTGGTTGGTCGAGAGATAAGCATCGTTTGCCGATTCGCATCCAGCCCCATCTCATGGTATCCTTGCTCCCGACCAACCACTTTACGGCAAGGGCAACACCCATGACCAGCGCTTACGCCTATACCTCCGACATCTGGCCGTCACTGGTGGTTGCCATCTTCCTGGCCGCCCTGGGCCTCTATAGCTGGTGGCGTCGCAGCGTGCCCGCTGCGCGGCCGTTGGCAATCAGCTTACTGTTCGGCGCCCTATGGATGCTGAGTATCGCCTTTGAAGTCGCCGCCGTTACCCCGGACGCGAAAATCGCCTGGCACAAGCTGCAGGCCGCCTGGCAGCTTCCCTCAGCCACCGCCGCGGCCTGCTTCGCGCTGGAGTATGCCTGCCCTGGGCGTTGGCTTACCCGCCGCAACCTGATCCTGCTCGTGTTTCCCCCGCTTACGGTTATGCTCTTGATCGTATCCGACCATCTGCCGCTTGCTCAAATGGAAATTGCAGCCGATGGAGAAGTTGCACGACGCGTCACCGCGCTTGGTGCGAGCATGCTGGTTTACGGATTGTGTCTCGGCCTGATCAACATCGCAGCCTTCCTTTGGCTGTTCCTCCGCTCCCCGCAGCATCGCTGGCCCGCGGCGCTGATGCTGCTCGGTGACATCGCGAGCCGCGGGCTCTACGGCCTGGCCGCGCTGAACGCCTTCCCCCTGCCTGCGCTGAGCCTGCTCAACACCTTCGTCGCAGTGCTTCTCCTCAACTGGACCCTGTATGCCATTGCGCTGTTCTCCTTCCGCCTGTTCGATCCGCTGCCTGCGGCGCGCAGGGCGGCGATCGAGCAGATGCGGGAGGGCATGGTGGTCTTCGATGACCGTTGGCGCATCGCAAGCCTCAACCCTGCGGCCGCGAACATACTGTCTATCCCAGCGGGCGCCCGCGGCAAAACGTTGCGGGAGTTGCTGCCGGCTGCCCCTGACTTGGTTGCGCGTATCACCGATGCGGCAGACCCACAGGAGACGCAAGCAGAGATGGCCGACATCAGCCTGGGAGCAGGACTCCAGGCCCGCCACTATGCCATGAATGGGTCTCGCCTCAAGGACTTCCGCGGGCTGACCATCGGGCGCTTGCTTCTGCTGCACGATGTGACGGAGCGGCGCCGGGCACAAACGCAGCTCCTGGATCAGCAATGGAGCCAGGCGACCCTCCAGGAACGCGAGCAATTGGCCAACGAGCTACATGACAGCCTCTCGCAAAGCCTGGCCTTCCTCAACATACAAGCCCAGGCTGCTCAGCTTCACCTGCAAGGGGGGCAAGATGACGAAGCCTGCACCAGCCTGGCCCGCCTCGCCGAGGTTTCCCGCGAAATGCAGAACGATGTGCGGGAGTTGATCGGCAATCTGCTCGCGGTCAGCCTGCCTTCCGAAGGCTTTTGCGCTGCGCTGCGTCAGGTCGTGGCCCATTTTGAAGCGCAGACCGGGCTGGCCGTTTGCCTGGATATCGAGGGACCTGCGGCCGCGCTCTGCGAGCCAGGGCAACTCCCCGCGTCTACCGGCGTGCAGCTTATTCGGATCGTCCAGGAGGCGCTGACGAACGTGCGCAAGCATGCCGGCCGCCCCAGTCAGATCAACGTAAGTCTCAGGGCCGAGACCGCACAGGTGCACTTGACCATCGAAGACAACGGCGCCGGGTTCGATCCCTCTTCCGGCGGCGAGGGGCACTTTGGCCTGCGGGTCATGCGCCAACGCGTCGCGCGTATCGGCGGGCAGATTGCGGTCCATTCGGTGGTCGACCGGGGCGCCCGCGTTGAGGTCTGTATGCCCTTGAACCCTCACGATGATCGGGAGTAAGTCAGTATGAGAATCTTGCTGGTTGATGATCACAGCCTGTTTGTGGAAGGTCTGAGGAACCTGCTCCAAGCCGGCGGTCATCAGGTGGTCGGCGCCGCGCGCGAGGGTCAAGAGGCCCAAGAGCTTGCCCGCGCCCTGCGCCCGGATGTCATCTTGATGGATATCCGGATGCCCCGCTGTGACGGGCTGTGCGCCACGCGAGCGATCCACGCCGAAATGCCGGAGATCAAGATCGTGATCTTGACCACCTCGGCCGAGGATGCGGACCTGTTCGAAGCGATCAAAAACGGAGCCAGCGGCTATTTGCTCAAGAACCTGGAATCGAAGGAGTTGTTTGATTACCTGGCCGGCCTGGAACGCGGCGAGGCGCCCCTATCACGCGAGCTTTCAGCTCACCTGCTGGTCAAGTTCGCCCATCAAGCAGCCGCGCTCGACGAGCGTGCGGCCACGGCCCGTGCGAACACGGCCCCGTCCAGCGCGCCGAGAGACACGCCGGCTGGCATCGAACTGACCCACCGCCAGCGGGAAATCCTTGAAATGGTCGCCTGCGGGCTCTCCTATAAGGAAGTCGGTGCAAAACTCAACCTGAGCGAGAACACGATCAAATACCACATGGGCGAAATCTTGCAGCGCTTGCACCTGAAGAACCGTGAACAGGCAGTGGCCTTCGCCCTGCGAAGCGGTTTGGTGCGCGACTGACCTATCCCACAGGATAGTCCCGTCCCTCGTGCAACTATCTCTTTTCTCTCCCCGCGGGGAGTATACCCGCGCGCCACCTGTCGCTATAATCGTTGCATGTCACCGCGAAGGGTGCTCTTCTTCGGCAGTTCGATGCTGCTGCTGCTTGTTGCCGAAAGCTTCGAGCAGCGATCCGGCCTGAACGTGACGCGGGCAAGGACATGGGCGGAGGCCGTCCGCGCGCTGGCAGATGGTATCCCCGAGGCGCTGATCTTTGACCTCTCCCAGGACCACGAGAGCCACATCCTCCCCCTCCTGCTCAAGAAACCCAACCTGCTGCTGATCGGCCTGAATCCGGAGTGCAACCAGGCCGTGCTGCTAACGGGGAAAGAAGTCCGCTCACTGACAATGAACCAGCTTGCTCAGATCGTACAAAGGGAAGCCGCCGACGGCTCCCAGGAGGACCAACCATGAGTCTCCCACGCCCTCTCACCCGCCCAGGTTCGCTCGGCATGTATGCTGCGTTTGCCCTGATCTTGATGTGGACGCTCGGCATGGTTGCCGCAATGATGACCATATCCTGCGCGCCGGTGGCCGCGGCCGATGCGCCCCCTGGCTCGCCCGAGCAGGCGGTCCACCGCGCCTGGGAAGCGGCGCGCGACGCCGGGGTTTATCATTTCGCCAGCGACGTGGTGCAAACCACCCGGCCGATCCCTGCACTGAGCAGCGTCGGGCAGAGCATCACGCGCAACCAGCTCCACCTCGAAGGGGACGTGGACCTGCCTGCGCGCATGCTTGAGATGCGCCTGTGGACGAACGGGGGCAGCGTCGCGAACCCGGAGACCGCCACCGAAATGCGCCTGGAGGGAGAAACAGCGTGGACACGCCAGCCCGGCGGCTCATGGCAAAAGGTAGAGGACTTCAGCGGCGGCTTCGCGCCCAATGGCGACTTCCTCTCGTACCTTGCCGGAATCAAGAACGTGAACCGTGAAGACGTGATGCGTGATAACTTGAACGGTCAGGATGCAGACCCAAGTCTCACGTCTCACGTTTCGCGTTTCACCTTCGACTTCGACGGCCCGGCCTTCGCCAACTACATGCGCGATCAACTGGAGCAGTACCTGCGCGACCAGGGCGAACTGCCAGCAGGTCTCTATCTCGACTCCTCGCGCGTCTACCAGGGCATGACCGGGCAAGGCGAGATCGTACTGGACGATGGCGGTCTGCCGAGGCACTTGAGCATTCACCTCGTCTATCCACCCGACGACAACAACCAGCGCGGCGAGGCGGACATCGAAATCTCGTTCGTTTTCGGGCGGGCCGAGTTGGCTGCTGCAGGGATGGCCGGCACCCTGACACAATGGCTGAGCAACGGCTCCGGAACGGCGCTGCCCCAACAAACGCTCTGGCTTGGGTCGGCGATCCTCTGCTGCTTGGCGATTGTGGTCGCGCGCCGCTCACCCCGCGCCTACCGTGTCGTGGTCTCGGCCGTGATCCTCTCGATGGTGGTGATTCCGCTGCTCCAGGCTCAGCAGGCCTACGCCTTCTCCGAGCGCCAGGCCGCCAAGAACAGCGCCGCAACGGCCGGTGAGCGCACCGACCAGCAGGCAACCGCCTCCGTCCGGGAAACACTCCTCGGCTCCTGGGATCCCCACCGGAATCCGCTTGCTGCTCTGCAAGCTGAACCACCTGCCGGCGAGACGCCTGAGAGCGCGTCAGATGCAGCGGCGCGCGCCGGGCTTAATCCACTCGAAGAAACCCCCACACCGACGCCCACGGCCAGCGCAACGCTTGACACCGATGGCGATGGCCTGACGGATGCCATAGAGGTCGCGATAGGCACGGATCCGCTGGCAGCAGATTCGGACGGGGATGGCCTGGATGACGCGGTCGAAGCGCGCCTGAACATCAGCCCCTGGAAAAAAGACAGCGACTCCGATGGCATCTGGGACAACGTCGAGGTGTTGGGCTTCAAGGATGCGGCAGGGCGCAGGTGGTATCTCAACCCCGCCAACGCTGACACCAACGGCGACGGCAGCAGCGACGGCATCGAGTGCGCCATCCTGCGCAGTGAAACGCTCACCTACGACCCCGAGGCGGTGGTCGACTGCGACAGCGACGCGGATGGGCTGCCCGATCCCTTCGATTTGGACGACGATGCCGACGGTGTACCCGACGCCCAGGACCTGACCCAAGGGGCCAGCATGGGGAATGACGGATTAGCCTTCGATCCCGAGGACCCAAAGCCCTTCGATCGCGACACGCCGTTCCGGCTCACTATCAACAACCTCAGGGACGGCAAGCCGGCCCTGGTCGATTTCCAGTTGCGAACCGAGAACGGCCTTCACCTGACGTACGCCATGAACGTCATGGACTGGCCCGGCACCGATCAGGAAGGACAGATTCAGCACGTTAAGGGCACCACGTTCTCGCAGGCGCGGCCGGGCCAGGCTGTTTACGACTCTCGACTGGATGACGGCGACGTGCGCCTCATCCCCATGCTGGAGATCACCCTGCCCGCGGACAACGTGCCCCTGCCGCTGACCCAGCCGCATATAGAGGTGGTGGCGAACAATGCCATCTCAGCGACGATGCAGTTGGCGCCGAACGCCGCCGACCCGACGCGGACCGATATCGGTTTTGACTTCGAGGTTACGACTGGCGCCTACAACGTGAACTTCTACGAAGGCGCGTGCCCCCCCACGGGCCGCCGCCTGCTGGCGCAAGACCTGGCAGTTTCGGACGGCGTCACCGTCACGCTGCCCGCGGACGTTGGCCGCGTCACGCACCTTGCGGACGGGGACCACGTCATTCGTATCGAGGGCGGAGGCGAGCGCGCATGCGAACCAATCGCCAACATCGTCAACGGCGCCTATGACGACAAGATGATCGACCCCGCCCCGCTCCAGCCCTACGGCATCTCCGTGCGCGAAAAGGACGCGGCAGGCGCGCTGCTCGCCTACGCGCCGCTGAATGTGGTGACCGATCCGAGCGGCGGCGCCAACATCGCCTTCTCCGCGCGCATGTACTACCAGACGGACAGCGAGCAAGATATGGTGTGGGCGCAGGCGCAGCAGGTGCGGGTGATCTGGCTCGTGCAGATGCTGACCGACGAATGCGACACCGCCGATTTCGAGCCTTCAGCGGCGGCCCAAGCGCCGGCCGAGGGCTATGAGGCACAATATGCACAGGAGCGCAAGCAGTACTGCTCCCAACCACAGCATCGCACCGCCGATACCCAGCGCATCATCCAGACCTACGACGAATCGTGGTATCTCACCGGGCTGATGGTGCGCGAGGACCTGGGCATGGACTTCGCCATCATCTGGGAGGATCCCGCCGCCGATAACGATCATAACGCGGATGACCGGCTGTGGCAGGCCGCGCGCGGCCTGCTGAACTCCTTCGTTTCCGGCCGCGACGAGGACGCCAACGGCCAGCTTGACCTCGGCATCAACGCGCGCAACGGAGCGGACGGCACGATCGCGGATCGCCTGGACGCCGATGGCACCGTCCCGGACGGCGATGACAAACGTTGGGGGATCCCGAAGAACGCGCTCCGGGTCCGCAGCTTCGAGTTCCCGCACGAGGACTACGTTGGAGAGATTGCCGGCGAGGACGCCCGCGCCATCCTGGCGGCGGAATTCGAGAGCCATAACCCGATCACCCCGACCCTGCTGTTCGCGCGCGAAGAGACCTCCATCGGCCTCGACCTGACGGACGTCAGCCTGACGAACGTCAGCGGCGGCGGCGGCCAAACAGCAACGGTGATGACGCTGGATTTCGCCGGCCACAGCTCGATCACCCTGGCGCAGTTGTCTTGGGCGCCTTACCGTTACAACGACACCCTTGGGCCGGACCGTCAGCCCATCGGCTGGGAACGGTACCCGACCCGGCTGTACTGGGACAAGCTGGAGGCCCAGTTCACGGCCGCGTTCAGAAACTTGCCCGAAGAGGTCAATCCCTTCCGGGATGATGAATATGCCGTCATCGGCCAGATGCTCGCCGCGCGCAGCCTGTACTTCGCCATCAATGCCGGCATCACCAGTCTGGTGCAGACAGGCTCGGAAAACGAGGGCGCCCAGTTCGACGTGGTGCTGCCCTACACCAACGAGGGCAACACCGATTCGGATGCGGGCATCACCGTGGGCGCGCTCGGGCTCTTTGCCTCATCGTTCGATATCATCATGTCGTTTGTGGAGGACATGATCGGAGAGGAGGCGGGCAACGCCGCCCGCAGCGTCACCCTCACCGCCGCGGCCGCCGGAGGTGGCGGCGCCGGCGCCGGTGTTCCCGCGCCTGGCGGCGCCGCAGCCGGCGCCACGCCATCGACCTCAGCCGCCGTCAAGAAATGGTTCTTCCAGACGGAGGGCAAGGGCTTTCTCGGCATCGGCGATAGTTGGAAAAGCGGCGGCCTCAACACCATCAATCAGCTCGTGGACACCGGCCAGCGAGGCGGCCGCGCCACCTCGGCAGGGACCGCGCTGGTGGCCATCGCCGGACTCGCGGCCATGGCCGCCTGCATCGCCGCGTCCGCCACAGCAGACAACGGCATCGAGGCGGTCTCGTGGGCGCTCCAGGCGATCGGCATCGTCCTCGAGGTCAAAGGGGTGATCGACGGCATCCAGGAGTGGGTCGATGCGGCGGCCAAAGCGGCCGGCGCGGCCGGCTCAGCCGCCGGCACTGCCGCAACCCAAGCCTCCAAGCTGGCGAAACTGGGGAGTTTCCTGAAGACCACGTTCAAGCAGACCGGGACCAAGTTCGCGGCCGCGGGCGCCATCGTCGGCTTTGTCGTCACCTGGGCGGTCTTCGCGGTCCAGGCCGCGTTGATGGACCTGACCTACCAGCAGATGGGCAACCTGGTCGCGCTCACCATCGGCCAGACCATCGTCCTGGTGCTCATGTTTGTCATCGACCTGATCCCGATCGTGGGCGGCATCATCACCGGGATCATCAGCATCATCGACGCGCTCGTTGCAGCCCTCTGTTCCGTCTTTGGTTGGGATCAGGAAAAGGCGGGGCAGACCGATCCCTATGACGACCCGGGCGACTGGTTGTGCGGCGGCATCGAGGGGATCGTCTCCACCTTCCTGGGCTGGTTCATCTATGCCGGCAACGAGATAGTCGACATGGGGGCTGAGGGGCGGCTGCAGTTTGACGAACTGAACGCCAACAAGTTGCATGACTCCGACAAGGGGATGACCACCGGCAACGTCCTCGATGTGGGCGTGGTCTTGACCAACACCCTCACCATGATGGGCCGGCCCGGCAACGTCGGCGGCGGCTACTACTGGCAGTTCCGGGACAACTTCGACAGATCGAACTTCACCTACCAGATGCAGACAGCGGAAAACGACATCTCCGCCGACCTGAATCTGGGCGGCCAGGACCCCGACTGGCGAGACGTCACCGATCCAGACCAGGAAGGCGACATCTACGTCCATGAAACCGTTGCTGATCGGGGCATCACCCTGCCGGCGGCCGGGATCAACCGGCGCCTGCAAGTCTATGTATCCGAGGGCTATGTCGTACCCGTCCAGAACTGCTACGTGGGGGTCTGCGTTGTCGACGAAGAGCGCGACAGCATCCACTACCCGCTCACCGACACCCTCGTCTTCGACATCCTCCCGGCCACGTTCGACGGTTTCTACAGCCGTAGTTGGGGCCAGGACTACAGCATCGGGATCGTCACCATGCAGGACAAGGACGGCGATGGGCTCACCTACAACGTCGATCCGAACGATATGCACCAGGATACCGACGGGGACGGCCTGATCGATCCGCGCGAGCTGCAGTTCGGGGCGTCGCCAACGTTGATCGACACCGACGGCGACAGCCTCAGCGACTACGACGAAATCCGGCTCAACACCGACCCCAGGCGCAAGGACACCGACGGCGACGGCCTGTGGGACGGACAAGAGGTCTACCACCAGGACACAGGGGACGCCGACAACGACGATGACCGGACCGAGTGGGTGGGCGGCTGGCGCTACGTCTACCGCATCAACGCCGCGGGCCTGCAGGAAAGCGCCTGGGTCGCGTCCGATCCGGAGAAGGTCGACACAGACAAAGATGGCTTGATCGACCGCGATGAATACCTCTACGGCTTCAACCCCACCTTCTGGTCCAACGCCAGGGTGCTGTCGCTGGACACACAGCTTCAAGAACCCAACGGTGAAGGGGCTTACGACCCGACCGACGGCATGGTCCGGCCCGGTGCGACCCTCTACTATACCGCCACCGTCACGAACGAGCTGTTGAGCCGATACATGCAGGGCCTGCTCGACAACGAGTTCTCCGCGGCAGAAGATCCCCATGCCCTGGCGCCGACCAGCTTTGTCCTGCGCCCCACCCAGGCGCAGACGTTGGATGGCGAGCTCGCTGTCAGCGCGAGCGCCGCCTCGGGCGTCTACAGCGCCACGCTGACGGCCAGCGCGCTCGTCTCCGATTGGACCGTGCTCGCCGAAGGCGCGAAGCTGTGGCTGCCCATGGATGACCCGGTCACCGCAGACCACTCCGGCAGCTTCCCGCCCAACGACGCCACCTGCGCCGGCGCGTGCACCTCGGTTGTAGGCGGCCCCTACGGCAACGCGCTGTCACTGGACGGCGCCAGCCACCTCTCGTCGCCGGCCGACGCCAACGAAACCGCCTATGGGGTTTCGCTCTGGTTCAAAACCAGCCAAGCGGCCGGCGCGCTCTTCGCGGCCACGGGAGACGACGGCGCGGAGACCTACCTGAGCGGCGGCAAGGTCTGCGCCGCGGTGCAGCGCAACGGCGTGGCGGAGGCGGTGTGCAGCCCGGCCGCAACCTACGCCGATAACGTGTGGCACCATGTCGTCCACACCTACGGCGGCGCGGTCGTCAGCCAGCAGCTCTACGTTGACGGCGAAGCGGTAGCTGGCGGCGCGGAAACAGCGCTGCCGCGCACGAGCACGGGCGGTGTGCTGATCGGCCAAAACGCCTTCAGCGGCGCGGCGCTTTTCTCCGGCATGATCGACGACGTGCGCCTATACGACCAGGCGATCTCCGCGCACGTGGCGCGCCAGCTCTTCAAGCAGCCGGTGCTGGACCTGACGTTCGAGAATCCGACCGCGATATCCACCGGCACACTCTGGGGAGATGCATCGGCCTTCGGGAATGCAGGGCGATGCCGCACGGCACAGTGCCCGGTGTCCGCGGCCGGCGTCCAGGGGCAGGCGCTGAGCTTTGACGGCGCCAACCGGCACGTTTCTATCGCGGAGAACTCGAGCCTCGATCTGAGCGAGGGGCATTTCACCATCGCGCTCTGGCTCAAGCCGGAGACCGGCCTGACGGACGCGGCACACTGCGGCGACTTCGCGTATTTCGGGCAGGATTGCGGGTGGTGGCAGCCGGAGGGCATCTTCGGGCTCAAGAGCGGCACGGGAGACGGCTACGTCTCGCTGCAGCGCATGGTCGTCCGCGGCGGCGCAAACGTCCTCCGCTTCGGCTTTGCCACCACCACCGAAGGTGGCGCGGCGGCATGGGCCGGCTACTACACCAGCCCGGCGATCGGCCTGACGGACAACGTCTGGAACCACGTCGCGTTGAGCTACGGCGGGGGCGAGTTGAGGCTATATCTCAACGGCGAATTGGTTGCGTCCGACGAGACAACGTTCGTCGACCCCGGGACGGGCGCCGCCATGACGCCGGCCGTCACGCAGGGGTTCGAGATCGGCCGCTCCAGCGACATCGGCTCCGTTTACTTCTCCCAGGTGAGTGTTGACGAGGAATCAGATAGTGGCGACGCTGAGCTTTGCATCGCATGCACCGGCGAGGGTGTATTCAGTGCATCCGTCACAGCAAGCGACGATTGGTACACCATCAACCGCAGTTGCACCTTCACGGACCAGACTTACTGGCAGGTGTGGGAGGACGATGAAGGGACGACCTGTGGCGCGACGCGGGACAATGACGACGATTTCATCGTAGGCTCCACATTCTACATCACAGACCCTGCAAGTTCCGGGCACCCGGATGGCGCGGGCACCGCTTGTACACGCGGCACACCTTGCGTGATCCTGCCCGATGGTAAAGAGATCGAAGGCGTGATGGACTACAGCTACCGGAAGGATTCGCTGCCGTTCCGTGGGACCATCGACGAGCTGCAGATCTACCGCCAGGTGCTGGACGCCGCAGACGTCCGTGAGATCTTCCTGGGCACCTACACCGCCCTGGATCTCCAGTTGGATGACGCGCCCGGCTCGACCTCCTTTGCCGACGCAAGCACGGGCAATCACGATGGCGTGTGTAACGGCGTTACCTGCCCAACTGCGGGCCTGGGCGGCCGCGACGCGCGGGCGGCCCTCTTCAACGCGGACGAGCAGGATCGCGTCCTCGTCTCGGACTTCGGGGATCTCACCACAACCACTGTCTCCGCCTGGGTCTACCGCACCGAGTCCGAGAATGCCCGCGAAACGATCGTTTCCTCCCAGGAGAGCTCCGACTGCGGCTTTGTGCTGGCGCTGAACGAAGATGGGACCAACCACTACCCCGAATTTAGGGCCAGCATCGCCAACGCCGGCAGCATCGCCTGGCAGAGCGTCCAGGACACCGAAACGGTTCCGCTCAACACCTGGGTGCACCTGGCCGGCGTCTTCGACGGCTCGCAGCTCCGCCTCTACCGCAACGGGGAGGAGGTCGCGACGGCGGCCGCGCCGGGCGCCCTGGTACAGTGTACGGGCGCGGCGGCCGGGTTTGCCGCGATCGGCAGCCACACGGACGGCAGCCAGAAGTACTTCGGCGGCCTCATCGACGCGGTGCGCATCTATGTGCGCGGCCTCTCCGCGGCGGAAGTGCTCGATGTCTACCATGAGGCTCCCGTCTTGCACCTGCGCCTCGACGAAGCGTTCGGCGCGACGCAGTTTGCTGACGTTAGCGGCAACACCAACACCGGCGCATGCGTCAGCGGCAGCGGCGCCTGCCCGGTGACGGGCGAGGGCGTCCACGGCCAGTTGGGCCTTGCCGCACTGTTCGACGGCGAGAACGACGAAATCCTCGTTCCCGACAGCGCTACACTCCGGGCCGCACAATTCACGATCGGGGCGTGGGTGTTCCCAACGCAAGTCAACCCTGTTGCGCCCCAGGAGATCATCGTCCGCAGCGCTTCTGAGGTCGGCGGCGAGATCGGTCCGCAGCCCACCTTACACGCCAACTACCGGCTCTATCTGAAGCCGAACACCTTTATCCCGGTGGCGGAATTCGACGGCGGGTGCACCGACATTGTGCGGCGGGTGACCAGCCAGGTCAGCCTGATCAAGGACCACTGGAACCACGTCATGGCCAGCTTCGATGGGAAGCGGCTGGTGCTGTACGTCAACGGCGCCGAGCAGGCCCGCCTGTCCGGGCTGGCCGGTTCGCAAGCCTGCACCGAGACAGACCTGCCGTTCCACATCGGCGGCTTCAGCATCCCGGCAGGGGATACGCGCGACTGGAGCAACCCCTTCCGCGGCCGCATCGACGAAGTGACACTCCACGATCGCGGGCTGCGCGAAGATGAAATCGAGCGGCTGTTCGCGGATCAGATGAGCTGGATCGAGGAGCGGCAGAGCAACAACATCATGGTGGACGCCGATGCGCCGGAGTGCGAGGTGACTTCCCCCGAAACCTATCTGCCAGCGGAAGGGATGCAGCTCCTCGCAGCCGCCCGCGATGCGACATCCGGGATCGATGCCGTGGACCTGGCATTCTGTAAGAACACCGGCGCCTGCACGCCGAGCAACTGGACCCCGGTCGATCCGTGCACGACCAGCGACGGGACAGTCCTGAACGATGGCACCTGGTGCCCCTACTTCGAACCTGCCGGCGAAGGCCGCTACATTGTGAAGGTGCGAGCCGCCGACCGGGTCGGCAACCGGACAGAATCGGCCGGGATCGAACTCTTCGTCGACGATGCGCCGCCCACCATCACCGGCCCGGAAGAGGAGACGCTCTTCAACACAACGCCGGACCCCGTTCTGCCTAACCGGTGGACGATTGCCGTGGCCGGCACCGTGACCGATCCCCTGCTCGCGGACGGGTCCGCACCGAGCGGAGTGGTCACGAACACCGTGAGGGTGACCCTGCTCGACGAGAACGGCGGCACGATCGGCCTCAGTCCCCAGTACGCCACCTTAGCGGGTGACGCCTGGTCGGTCGACTATATCTTTACCGAGAGCAAGCCCAGCGGCCCGTTCACCCTGCGCGTCGAGGCGGAAGATGGCATCGCCAGCCAGTCTCAGTTGAGCGAAGATCAGCGCGCGGCCCATCGTACGACATTCGAGAGCGCAGTCCAGGTCGACGCCCAAGGGCCTATCGCGAACACCCATCTCGAAATACCCCCGGGCGCTATGTTGGCGGCGCGCCGGACCGCCGACCAGGCCGCAGCCTCGACCGGCGACTCACCCATCAACGGCGAAGTGACGCTCCACGGCGACGTGACTGAGCAGCCCGTGAACGTGGAGGTGACCTGGACGACCCCCGACGGCCTGGGCGACCAGGTGGGCGTGGCCATTCGCTGCAACGACCTCGAGCTTCTTTCCATCGCGGCCGGCCAACTCATCACCGCAACACAGACGCTCCGCTGGCAGGGTCAGACGCACCGCGGCGCGCCGTGCGACGTCAGCATCACCGGCGACGCGGCCAGCCTGGTGACCGGCGAGGCGCGGGTGTGCCGCAGCCCAATGGGCAATTGGGCCGCGGGGCAGGACGGGATGACGTTCACCGCGGACGCCGACCTCTGCGGCGCGTCGGCCGATGTGGCCGGCGTCGCAGGAGCCGAGGTCGCTTTCGTGGCCACTTTCCCCGGCTCGCCGTTCTTCAACGAGACGCTGCCCGATCAGATCGCCTTCCTGCCGCTGTCTGACACGCAGGTCGCGAACGAAACGATCACCTTTGTTGACCGGACAGCGCGCGGCCACAACGGCGTCTGCCTGGGCGACAGCGGCGGCGGCCGGTGTCCGGCCACCGGCCAGCAGGGCCACCTGGGCCGCGGCCCATACTTCGATGGCGTTGACGATGCCATCGAGATCCCCGATTCCTCCGATTTCGACTTCGGCCGGGGCGACTTCACCCTGGCCTTGTGGGTGAAGCCGGACGGCTCCAACGCCAACAAAGACCTGTTCCACTGGAGCAACGGTGTTAGCGGCAGCAGCGGCGACGACTTCTCGCTCCGGCTCATCACCAACAACCACCTGGCGGTGGACCTCACGCTGAATGGCGCCACCAGTCACCTCCTGGCGGATGCCGGCCAGATCGCGCCCGATGCGTGGCATCATCTGGCGCTGGTCCGGACCGACAAAGTGCTGCGCGTCTACATCGACGGCGCCGTCACCACCTACGCCTCGATGGGGCAAGACCTGAACCTCATCGACGCCGGCTCGTCCCTCTGGATCGGCTCTAACCGGCAGGCCAACAGCAGCCCCTACTGGTCGCCGTTCCGCGGCTGGCTCAACGATGTGCGCATCTTCGACCGCGGCCTGGATGCCTACGAGGTCGCCGGGCTGGTCCGCGGCAACGGCGCCGTCCTGCAGTTGTCCTTCGAGGATCAGCCGTTGGCCGGTGCAAGATCGCTCAAAGATGGCTCGGGCGCGGGCCACGCCGGGCAGCTAGTTACCGATAACACGGGCAGCAAAGCCGCGGCCGGCCAGGTTGGCAGCCAGTCGTTGGCGCTGGATGGCATCGGGGACTATGTCACCGTCGCATCTGATCTGGGCCTGGACCTGAGCCACGGCAAGTTCACCCAAGCCGCCTGGGTCTACCCCAGCCCCGAGAACACCGAGAGCTATCCCGTTTTCAGCAGCGCGGCCTACGGCGGCCTCGCGGGCCAGTATCCCTTCCTGGAAGTGGTGAATCAGACACAGCTCAGGGCGGGGTTCGGCGATGGGTCCGCGGTCCAGAGTCTCACCACGGACGACGTGCTGACCGGTAACGCATGGAACCACGTGGCCGCGACCTTCGATGGCACGACCTACACGATCTATGTGAACGGTGCGCCGGTGTATGAGACGGCCGCCCTGGCCGGCAAACTGCCCGCGCCCATGCGCCGCTTCGACATCGGCCGCGGGGCAACCGAGACGCTCAATGCCGCCGCGAGCGGCAAGGAGTCGTGTGCGAACCTCGCCGAGCTGACCTTCACCCCGGAGCAGTTCAACGCGCGCGGCTACGAGGTCTGGATCGACGGCGCGCGGGTTTGGTCCGGTGTGCCGGTGGCCGGCCGCGCCTACCGGATCATCACCGCACCGCTCACCTTCTGCGGTGCGTCTGATGTGGAAGTGCGGGCGATCGTCCCTGACCCGGCTCCGGTTGGCGCGGCCGCGCCAACGGCCGCAGTAGCGCTGGCCGCGGCCCCAGGCATCACCAGCCACACCACCTTCGGCAAGCTGGATGCCACCGTCACGGCCGGCACGACCGCGCTCTACTTCCGCGGCAGGCTGGACGAGGCGCGCATTTGGCCGCGGACCTTGAGCGCGGTCGAAGTAGCCGCGTTGGCGGCGGATGGTTTCCGGCCGGTCGAGCTGACCGCCAGCGGCGCAGGGGTTGCTGAGACAGGCTGGACCGCCGGAGTCCCGGCAGGATTGGAAGGCGCATACCGGCTCGATCTGCGCGGCCAGGATGAGGGAGGGCATGTCGGCTCAGCACGGCTCGGCATCTGGGAGGGCGGTGTGGACACCCTGGCCCCGCGGCTGGCCCTCACGCGCACCCAACAGAGCACCGGTTCCATCAACTACGTGACCACCGCCCAAGACTTCAACCTGCAGGAAGAGGGCTTCAAATCACCCTGCGGCGTCGGCGTCATCAGCAGCCGCACATCCTTCGACGCCCCGTGGTATGCCGGGATCTTCGGCGATGACAACCGGCTGAACACCCTGACCGCCGACTGCACCCTGCCCTTCTTCGTGACGCAGAGTGAAGTAGGTGCGTACGACACCGCCGGGCTGGCGAGCAGCGCCGTAGTGAGCTGGACGCTGGCCTACGTGGCCGACGGCGCGGGCGGGTTGCAGATCATCGATGTCTCTACGCCGGGCAGTCCCACCTTGATCGGCAGCCTCACCGCGATCACCTCAGCCCGCGGCATCGACCTGGCCCTCTACCCGCTCGCGACCGTGCACGCTGCAGGCGCCCAGCCTGTCATCACGACCCCAACGCCAGTGTCAACGCCGAACAGCGCCCGCAGCTCAGGGAGCAAGCCGCTGCCAGCCCCGGTCGCAGTACGGCATCCACAGCAAGATGAGCCGTCCGAACGAGATCTCGGAACCGTTCGCCCCAGCTCGGCCAAACCCTCCGCGCTTCAACCTTCCAGCCTCAGCCTGCCGGCCTCGGCCGGAACCTCGCTCATTTCCGTGGCGCTCGGCGGCGGCTATGGGCAGGGCTACGCCGGCGCGGTGTCCGGTGACGGACGCTACGTTGCCTTCCCATCCACATCGTCGAACCTGGTCGCCGGCGACACCAACGAAACGCAGGATATCTTCCTGCGCGACACAGTGTCCGGCACAACTATGCTGGTGTCGCAGGGGTATGACGACAGCCCGGCAGATAGCTGGTCCTACTCCCCGGCAATCTCTGCGGATGGCTGCCACGTAGCCTTCACGAGCTGGGCCAGCAACCTGGTCGCCGTTAGCGGCGGCGGCGACACCAACGGGGTTGCAGACGTCTTCCTGTACCACTGCGAGGACGGCAGCATCGAGCGCGTCTCCGTCAGCTCGGATGAGGTGGAGGGCACCGGAGGCGACTCAACCTCCTACAATGCGGCCATCTCGGCCGATGGGCGCTACGTCGTGTTCGAATCCAACGCGGCCAACCTTGTCAGCGACGGGTCAGACTACATCGCCGACGTCTACCTGCGCGACATCGTTGCTGGCACCACGATCAGGCTGTTCGCGAACTCGGAAGGCGGCTCCATCAGCGATAGCCAGCCCTACCCAAGCATCTCTGCCAACGGCAGGTGTATCGGGTTCCACTCCGGCGCGACAGACCTGGTGCCCGGCGATTCAACCTGGTACTGGAACGACGCCTTCGTCTACGATCGGGTGTTGGGAACGTTCCAGCGAGCATCCGTTTCGAGCGAAGGCGCCGAGTCCGAATCGTTCGCCAAGAACGTCACGGTCGCCACCGATGAAGACGGAGCATGCCGGTGGGTCACGTTCGAATCGTACTCCTATAACCTCGCCGCCGGCGACACCAACGACGCGGAGGACATCTTCATCCACGACCTCAGGAGCGGTGCGACCTGGCAGGTAGTCGGGCTGGGCGGCCAGGGCAACGGTCCCTCGCGCCAGCCCTCGATCTCGCCGGACGGCCGTTTTATCGCCTTCTCCTCCTACGCTGATAACCTCGTTGTTGGCCCCAGTGGCGGAGACACCAACGGCGTCGAAGACTCCTACGTCTACGACCGCGAGACCGGTGCAGTTGAACGGCTCTCGCTCCGGCCCGACGGCTCGCAGTTCCCCTCGTCATCTGGGCAAGGCTACGGCGGAGCGATTTCGACCGATGGCAGCCGGGCCGTGTTCGCAGCCTCCCCCACTGAAAGCGAAGAAACCCAGATCTGGCTGCGCGAGCGGGAAATCAGCGCACCTACGCGCAATCTGCAAATCGAAAGCCTGACCCTTAACCCGCCGAGCCCGAAGCTGGGCCAGCCGTTCGACGTGACGGTCACGGTCCGCAACACGGCCGCCGGTTCCGGCCCTACGACCGCCGGCCACTTCCTGGCCGACATCTATCTGGACGCCACCCCCGCGGCCTGCGATAACGGCGCGGGAGCATGGGCCGGGACCGAAGTCATCTCACTGGCGGCCGGCGATTCGTACACCTTCACGCGGCATCATGCCGGCCTCGCCACCGCCGGAGCGCACACCCTGCAGGCCCAGGTCGACAGCGCCTGCGAGCTGACTGAAACCGACGAGAGCGACAACTCACCCACTCCGCTCTCCTTCGACGTCCAAGCGGCTGCCTTCAGCGCGGATCTGGTCATCACCGCTCTGGTCGCGGAGCCGGCAGCACCGCGGCCCAACCAACCGATCACCTACCACGTGACGATCGCCAATCAGGGCGCGGATGACGTCCTCGGCTTCTCGACCGGGGTGTACCTGGAGGAGCCGGCAGCTTGCGCCGCCGTGGCGCGCTACGCAGCGACGGTAGCTGGCCTGGCCGCCGGCGCATCGACCACGCTCGACCTGCTGGAGCCGTTCGGCTTCGGGGTCGGCGAAACGCACCAACTGTACGCCCAGGTGGACAACGGCTGCCAGGTTCCGGAAACCAATGTAGGGGAGACCGGAGAGACCAACAACAACGCCGGCCCGGTGACGATCACAACCGCCGGTGACCCGCTCTACCCCGACCTGGTGGTGGATAACATCGTCGTGTCGCCGGAGCAACCGGGCGCCACCTTGCCCGTCACCGTCACCGTGACCGTCCGCAACCAGGGCGCGGCGTACTCGAATGAGACCAACGTCGGGGTCTACTTCGACGCAGCCCCGCTGGATTGCCCGGGCGACAGCGACTACGACTGGGAGGAGTTCCTGCCCCCGCTGGCGCCCGGCGCGTCAGCCGCCGTGGTCGTCACGACGGCCGGCTTCGCGGAGGCCGGTGACCATCCGGTCTATGCCAAGGCGGACGCCGGGTGCTACCTGACGGAAGGTAACGACGGCAACAACGTGGCCGGCCCCGTCACCGTTACCGTCCACACCGCGCTGCCCGACCTCCTGGTGCAGAGCCTCACCACCGACCCCGCCCAGCCGGAGCCGAATACGCCGTTCGAGATCCACGTCACGCTCAAGAACCAGGGCGAAATCGCCGCCGGTGGCCTGGAGGCGGCTTTCTACACCTACGCCGGCGAGTGCCCCTGGAGTGGGTGGAACTCCTGCTGGGACGACCAGCACGTCACCTACGAGCTGGCGGCCGGCGCAACCGAGACCTACATCATCTCGCATCCGGGCTGGGCGCTCTCAGGCGATCACCCCCTGTACGCGCGCGTCGACGCGCAGGATTGGACCGACGAATCGGACGAGACCAACAACGACCTCGGCCCCGTCTACATCACCGTCAGCGGCATCACGCCCACGCCGACGCAGACCCTCACCGCCACGCCCACGCCCACTGCAACCGCCACCCCAACCGCCACCCCAACCGCCACCAACACGCCGACGCCGTCGCCTACAGCCACCAGCACGAATACGCCGACGATAACGCCGACCCCGACGGAGACCGCCACACCTACGGCGACCTTCACGCCGACGGCGATCCCCTATCCCGACCTGGTGATCTACAGCTTGACCGTCCCCACCACAGTGGCGTTCACCGACACCGAGATGGCCGTCAAGGTCCGCATCAAGAACCAGGGCACCGCGGCGGTTCCGGCGGGCGTCTATCCCTTTATCGCGCTCTACCGCGACCGCATGCCAACCCCAAACGGCTGCGACCTGATCGGCGAGATCACGCAAATCCTGGGGTTCTCCGCCGGGCTGGCGGCCGGCGCCATCTCCGAGGAGCGGACCGCCACCATGTCCGTGCCCGCGGTCGGCGCGCATACCATTGGCGCTTATGTCGACTGGGAGTGCGAGATCATCGAGCTCGATGAGACAAACAACATCAGCGGCCCGGTGTCGTATACGGTCGTCGGCCCCGACCTGACGATCACTTCGCTGTCCGTCGAAGCGCCGCCGGCGGTGAATCAACCGTTCACGATGACGGCAGAGCTGGCAAACACAGGCTCGGCGGCAGCCGGCGCGTTCAAGATGCAATTCTCCATCGACAGCATCGCGTACCCGCCGGTGGATGTCGCCTCCCTCGCTGCGGGCGCCACGAAGACCGTCACGAAAACGTTGATCGTATCCAACTATGCCGATCATTCGGTCACTGGGTTCGCGGACTACCTGAATACGGTCACCGAGACCAACGAGACCAACAACACGGCCGGGCCGGTGACGTTCCATGTGCCCTATCCCGACCTCGTGATCGACAGCATCACGCCCAGCCCCACGAATCCCCAACCGGGCCAGGCGATGACCTACACCGTCAATGTGCGCAATGCCGGCGCGGGAGCCAGCACGGCGGGCGGCTATCTGGGCCTGTTCATTGACCACCCACCGGATCAGTGTGATGACACCCAGTGGGCGGACAGCGACGCCATCCCCGCGCTGGCGCCGGGCGCAGAAATCGCCATCGTGATGGGCGCCCCCGGCTCCTACGCCACCGCGGGCTATCACCAGGTCTACGCGTATGCCGACTACCAGTGCGATCTCACCGAAAGCAACGAGTACAACAACGACGCGGAAACCCAGATCTACGTCACTGACCTGCTGCCCGACCTGATCCTTGACAGCATCGTGATGACCCCCACCACGGTCTACGCGGGCGAACCCGTCTCCTTCGTCGTCACCCTCCACAACGGTGGCGACGAAGGCGCGCCGACAACGTGGTCAGGGGTCTACCTGGACCCGGCCGCACCCTACCCGGCGTGCCCCGGCGCCGGCATCCCCGATCTCGTGGAGCACGTCCCCTACCTGGCCATCGGCGCCAGCTACACCTACACGGTGACCCACATCCTAGATGAAGGCCCCCACGTCGCCTACGCGCTTGCCGATTACGGCTGCTCCGTCAATGAGGTGCAAGAGGCCAACAACTACGCGCTGCTTGATCTCACCATCCTGCCGGAGCGCGACCCGGACCTGGTCGTGACGAGCCTGGCCGCGCACACACCGGTCTACGCGGATTCGTCGTTCTCGGTCACCGTGACGGTGCAGAACCAGGGCGACGAGCCCACGACCTCCGTGTCGAGCGTCGCGATCTACGTCGATCATCCGGTGAGCGGTCCCGGCGACATGGGGTGGGCGAACACGGCCACCGTGCCCACCCTCGGCGCGGGCGGTTCGTACACCGCCACCGTCGTCATCCCGGCCGGGATCGTGACCGCGGTGGGCGCCCACGCGCTGTGGGCCTACGCCGACTACACCGACCTCGTCGCGGAAGACAACGACACGCTCACCGGCGAGATTAACAACGCCTTCGGGCCGGCCGCGTTCACCGCCGAGTGGCCGCCCCTGCCGGACCTGTTCTTGACGGGCGTTGACGTGCAGGGCGCGACCGAAGATATTCCCGCCCGCGAGGCCATCACCTACACGGTGCACGTGCGGAATGATGGCCCGGCAGCCAGCAGCGCGGCCAGCCTCGCGCTGTTCGCCGACCCCGACGAGCCGCCCATGGCCTGCAATGCGGTCGGCGCATTTGGCTTCGACACCATCCCGGCGATCCCTGCCGGGGGGTCGGTCGATGTGGTGGTCAACACCGCCGGCTTCACCACGCCGGATACGTACAACGTGTGGGCCTTCGCGGATTACACCTGTCACTACGACGAATATCAGGACCGAGAATCGAACAACCAATACGCCCTCAATGTCGTCGTTGGCCCGCCCCGGCTGGCCGACCTCAGGGTGACGGCGTTGGCGCCCGTGAACGGTGTCGACGTGATCGCAGGCAAGTACTTCACCCTGACGGTGGATGTCCTCAACGAGGGCAATCGGAGCTCCCTTGGCACCAAACTGGGGGTGTACACCGGCACGCTGCCGATCGATCCCGACCCGCTCCAGGCACGACAGGCCGCCGTGGGGCCGCTGGCGCTCAATGAGAGCACGCAGGTTGACGTGGTGGGTGTCAAGATCGACATCCCGGGCGTGCAGCACATCTGGGCCATTGCCGACTTCTTCAGCCAGGAAGAGGAGAGTGACGAGACCGACAACGTCTACACCGGAACCGTTACGGTCCTGGCCCCCAACCTGGCGGTCACCGGACTGACGCTGCAGCCCGCAACAGACCTCCACGCCCAGGAATACTTCACCGCCACGGTCACAGTCCTGAGCAACGGCGACATACCTTCCAAGGCCACCTGGCTGGACCTCTCCCTCGACGGCGAGGTGCAGGTTGCCAAGCAGGTGCCTGCGCTGGACTACGGCCAAAGCACGGTGCTGGAGTTCCGCGGACGCCAGTTCGCCACCGAAGGCGAGCATACGGTCTCCGTGCTTGCCGACCCGGACGGTGATATCATCGAGACCGACGAGGCCGACAACCAGGCCGAGATCACGCTGGACGTTCTGCCACCCCTGCTCTCGAATCTTAAGATCGTCAACTTCAGCGCTGATACCTTGACTCCGGCCGCGGGTGACAACGTCAACTTCGCGCTGGTCATCAAGAACGAAGGAACCGCGAGAACCAACTCGATCACTTACGCAGGCCTGTACTTCGACTATGCTGCCGAGCCGACGTGCGGGCAGTATGACATCCGCTCGGCCTACATCCCCGTGCTGGCGGTCAACCAGGTCTACACCGTCACCTGGTCGGTCCCCTTCAGTACGGCGGGATCCCACACCGCCCGCGCCTTCGTCGACTACGCGTGCGCAGTCACCGAATCGACCGAGACGGATAACACCGCCGGTCCGCTCAACTTCACGGTGGCGGAGACCCGCAAGCCGGATCTCAGGATCACCAGCATCACCGCAGACCCGGCCAGCCCGGCCGCCAACGAATACGTCCACTACACCGTGCACCTGGTGAACGAAGGCAACGCCCGGCACTACCTGAAGAGCTTCCTGGGCCTGTATAAGGACACTCCCCCGGCAGAATGCACCGCAGGCGCGGAATTCTCCGGCATCGAGATTCCCGATATCGAGCCCGGCGCTTCGGTCGACCTGACGATGTTCTCGTACGGCTTCACCGCGGATGAGCAGGGGCAACACGACATCTATGGCTACGCCGACTACGGCTGCAACGTCGAGGAGAGCGACGAAGAAGACAACACCTTCGGCCCGCTGTCGATCACGGTCGGCGCGCCGAAGACCCGGGACCTGGTGATCGACGACGTCACCGTCGCGCCCGAGCAGACTTCGATCGGGCAGCCGGTCCAGTACGCCATCACCGTCCGCAATGCGGGCACCGGCGGCACGCCGTCCAGGTCGTTCCTGGGGCTGTATCTCGACCGCGATCCGGTCGGCTGCCCCTATAGCAGCAGCCCGGATGTCGGAGATCGTGTGGCGGAGATCCCGCCGCTGGCCGCAGGCGCCACGCAGACGTTCACCCTGACAACGTCATTCACGACCGAAGGCACGCACGAAGCCTCGGTCTACCTGGACTACGGCTGCACCCTGGATGAGCCTAAAGATAACAACGCATCCGGTCCCTACTCCGTTGAGATCGGCCCGCGCACCTATCCGAACCTGGCGATCGTGGACTTCAGGGTGGCTAGCGACGAGCCAGCGATCGGCCAGCCCGTAGATATCATCGTCGAGGTGCAGAACCAGGGCACCGACCCGTTCCACGGGCCGCTGCAGCCCGGTGTTGGCCTCTACAAAGACATCCTGCCCACGGACTGCGCCACTCATGTCGAGCTGCCCGACTGGGGCCAGCCCCTCGCTGCGCTTGATATCGGCGAAACCGCATACTACACCTTCACCAAGATCTTCGACAGCACCCCGGTCGAGCTGTATGCGGCCGTGGACTACGGCTGCGCGGTATCGGAACCGAACGAGGACGACAACGCCGCCGGACCGCTCTCCCTGGTCCTCACCGACACCGTCAAACCCGACCTCAAGATCACGAACGTGGCTTGGACGCCCATCGATCCGTTGGCCGGCCAGCCGATTGCCTTCGATCTGTGGGTCAGGAACATGGCGTACGCCCCTGGAAATGCCGGCGCCATCGCGGGGGTCTCAAAACTCGGCCTCTACATCGATCCAGGCCACGTCCCCACGTGCGACGATACACCCTATGCTGAGGTAGAGATTATCAACCTCGCGCCGCTCGCCTCGGTCGAGCTCGGCATCGGCGGGGCGTTGGCCGACCAGGCGCAGCACTTCGTCTACCTGATGGCCGACAGTCACTGCGTCGTGGACGAAATGACCGAGTCGAACAACGTCTACGGCCCGATCGTCTTCTACCCGGACAACTACCAGCGGCCCGACCTCGAAGTCATCTCCGTCACCTCAGATCCGTCGCCGGTCTATCAGATGTCACCGATCACGCACACAGTGCGGGTGCAGAACTCGGGCGTAGCGGCCAACGCCGCGACTGAGCTCGCCATCTACTCGCAGGGGACGGACTGGCCGGTCTGCGGCGACACCCAATACGACGACAGGATTACGGTCCCCGCGATCCCGCCCGGGGCCTACCGCGACGTGCAGGTGGTCTTCGACCGTGGCTGGGCCGCTACCGGTTCGAAATTCGTTGTCGCCGTGGTCGACTGGCAGTGCACCCTGCCGGAGCTGAACGACGATGAGTACCAGAACAACAACGAGAATAACGCCGGCTACACCTGGGTGAACGTCGTCACCGAGCTCCCCGATCTCGCGATCCAGAATGTCACCTACACGCCCGCCAGCATCTCGGCGGGGGAAGGGGTCAGCCTCGAGGTGACCATTAAGAACCTCGGCGACGCGGCGGCCCCGACGACCTCGGCGCTCGGCGTGTTCGTAGACGAGGCATTTGAAGCGTGTGTCACAGTCGACCCTGCGGGCGGCTGGACTCCGGTGCCGGCGTTGGCCGTGGGGGCCAGCACGACGCTCAACATTCAGGTGCCCGGCGCCGCCTTCGATCCCGCCTGGGTGTCAGGCCATGACGTCTATCTATTCGAGAACTACCGCTGCTCGGGCACCGAATGGAACAACGTGAACAACGGCCACGGCCCGATCAGCATCGGCGCGCTGCGGCCCGACCTGGCCATCGAAAGCATGACGATTGCGGTAAGCGGCAGCGGCAGCGTCCACGCCCGCCAACCCGTCACCTACACCTTGCGCATCAGCAACCGCGGGGATGGTCCCAGCACGGCCGTGCAACTGGGCATCAGCTCGGCCGAGTATCCCGACAGTTGTGGCGAGACTACCTGGGACTTTACGCCGGTAACGGTCCCAACGCTCGCTGCCGGAGCGTCCACCGTTCTGACGCTTCCTGCGCCCGCCTGGACGGAGCCCGGTGAGCAGTGGGCTTATGCCATCCTTGACACGGCATGTAACCTCGCGGACCAGGAGAGTAACCTGAACAACAACCGTTTCGGCCCGCTTAAGGTCTTTGTCGGCGACCCGCTCCTGCCCGATCTGGTGGTTGACGGAGTGAGCAGCTACCCGGATAACCCTGACACGGGCGATCCGGTCCACTACGTGGTTCAGGTGCGCAACGCCGGCACTGCCCCGAGCGCCGTCTCGCAAGCCGGCATCTTCCGCAACAAGTCGCCGCAGCCCGGCTGCAGCGTCGTGCCGGACGTGACCGTAAACGTGCCCGAGCTGGCCGTCGGCGCCTCCGCAGCGGTGGAGTTGACGGAGACGATCCAGACGACGGGCTGGTACTACATCTCGGCGATGGCTGACAGCGCGTGCAGCGTCGAGGAGTGGTCGGCTGCCGAGTATAACAACACGCGGGGCCCGATCCTGATCGAGATCGGTGATGCCGGGGTGGAGCCGACGCCGACGCCAGAACCAACCCCCACGCCGGAGCCCGGCACCCGCTACGCATTCGTTGCAGCGGGCGCCACGGGTCTGCAAGCCGTGGACGTATCAGATCCGTCAGCCCCGCAGGCTCCGATCGTGGGTGCCGTGCCCGGCGAAGCCAACGATGTGGTCGTGATCGAGCCAGGGGACCACAAGTACGCCCTGGTTGCAGCCGGCTCGATGGGCCTGCAGGTGGTTGACGTCACTGATGTCAATAACATGGTTGTGGTCGGCGCCTACGACACGCCTGGCAATGCAGTCGGCGTCGCCGTGAACGATGCTGCGACCGGCGGGAACTACGCCTACCTGGCCGACAGCAAGGTCGGCGCCGGCAAGAGCGCTCTACGTATCATAGACATCACCGACCCGACCCATCCCCTGGCCCCCAAGACAGGCGGCAGCTTCTACTACACCGATGGCATGGCCTACGACGTCGCAGTCTATAGCGATGACGCCGACGGCATGTATGCCGCCATCGCTGACGGCTCGCCGGGGCTGATCATCATCGACGTCGCCGATCCGGCAAACCCGGCCCTGGTCAAGGTATACAACACGCCCGGTGAGGCGCGCGGGGTGTCGGTGGGGGCCGCGCCGACCACTGCGCCGGGCCAAATCTGGGCTTACGTCGCCGATGGCAGTTGGGGCCTGCACGTGATCAACGTGACCGATCCGGCGTCGCCGCAATGGGTCTCCACGACGCAGACCCCCGGCACCGCCCTAAACATCGCGGTCGCCCGCGGGACGACCACCGGCGCGGACCAGGCTCTCTCCTTCCTGTCTTCGGACGACAAGGGGCTGCGCCTGGTCAACCCGGTGATCGTCGGCTCGGAGGCTGCTGCCTGTGACACCGCCGGGAACTGCGCCACGACGGAAGTCGCCGGCAGCGGAGGCGCCGCAGCCGCGACGGCCAGCCCCGCAGAAATGCTACCGATGGTGGCGGGCGAGGCCGGCGTCGTGCCCGATTGGATGCGTGCCATTGCCGCTGCTGACGGTGAAGAGAACGTTTATGTAATGTTCACCAGCCCGCCCGGCGTCGTCGACAGTCTGGCAACGCTGAAGGTAGCCGGCGAGGCAGAGGCGTTCGTCTCAACCCTCAGGAGCCTGGTCGTAAAGATGGATGGAAGCAGCCTCCTATCCTACACCTGGGTGCCGGGGGCCACCAGCAAGAGCATCTGGACCAAGGATTGGACGCCAACGAGTGATGGGGCGCATCTCCTCACCGCAACCGTCACCAACCAGGATAACGCAAGCAGTAACGCGTCGTTCTCGTTTATCGTCGACGCTGGGTCGCCCGAGATCACGGTCGATCCCGTGCTGATCACCGGCGAACGCTATCACGAGCCACGCACGCTCGACCTGGGCGGCACAATCACTGATGCAGCCGGTGTGGTAAATGTAGAGTGGCGCGTTGGCGGCAGCGGCGATGGCTGCACGCTCGCAGCCTGCACGCAGTGGAACCCGGCCGTTCTGGCGCAATCCGACGGCTCGCCGGTCGATGCGGCTTCGGGCTTGGTGACGAACGGTCTCTGGAAAGCATTGTGGACGCTCGACGAGGGAGAGCTGCCCGACGGTGATAGCTTCACCGTGCGGGCGCGTGCCACCGATATCGGCGGTCATGTGACGGAAACGAGTGCCACCGTGACGGTGGATGTCCTGCCGCCGGCGCCGGTCATCATGACGGCCACGAGCGGCGGCAATACGATCCCTGCAGGCGGTGTGATCGACCCGGCGGATGGTCTCACGCTCGCGTGGTCTCCAGTTAGCGGCAGCGGCGATGGCAGCGGCGTGTCCGGCTATGACCTGCGCTGGACCAGCCAGGTTACGGGTACGCTGGTGGCGGACACTGCGGAGGCCTTCCTGCCATCCGACACGCTCGCCTCATCCTTCACTCTCGATGAAGGCCTGGGTGAGGGCCAGAAAGTTATAGCGCACCTGACCAGCAAGGACGTTTACAACCAGCAGCGCACGCAAACCTTCGTGGCGTTCGCGGACGGTCCTCTCACGCCGGATTATGTCTGGCTCGATGAGTTGACCAACGCAGTACCGTTCGGGAGCTCGGACTGCTCACTGCTCGGCGTCGATCGCCGGGCAGCCCGCCACGCCGTGGGCAATGCCGCACTCAGCGCGGAGCAGGCACTCCGCGCCTCCTGGAACGAAGCGGCGCTGCGCCTGAGCTGGACGGGCGCCAACTGGGACAGCGACGGCGACCTCTTCATCTATCTCGACACGATTCCAGGAAGCGGCTCGACCCAGGCCTTCGATCCCTACCCGGCAACGGCCGGCCAAAGCAACATCACCCTGCCGAACGGCAGCGGATCTGCTGGGATGGGAGCAGATCGACTGGTGTGGGTGCGCAATGCCGGCGAGGCGCTGCTGCTGACCTGGGATGGCAGCGCCTGGGGCGAGGGCGCCGCGCTGAATGCAGAGCACTACCGCTTCGACGCCGCGCAACTCGTCACCGATCTGTACCTGCCGTTCGCTGAGCTCGGCATCAGCGCCCCTGCGAGCTCTGCGCTGGACCTGGTTGCACTGGCCAGCGAAGAGGACGCACTGTACCTGTGGGCCACACTGCCGAATACGAACCCGCTGAACAGCACCCGAAGCATTACGGGCATCGCAGGAGCCTCCACACTGGCTTTCGATCTCACTCAGCGCTACCACTGGGATGGGGCCGGCCCCGGCCTCTGCCCGAATGGCAGCACAGGCTCAGGTGGTAGCGGCAGCGACCGCTATGGCGACACCGACCTGCAATGGCGCCTGAGCGCCGATCCGGCGGCCACCAGTTACGGCTTCATTGAAGATGGCTTCACGAGCCAACAAAACCTTCTGATCGAAAACGCCGCACCGCCTGCAGACATGCCAGTCCAGTTGGGGCTGCCGGCCGTTAAGCCTGTGGGCGCAGGCGACGCCATCAACTACACGCTGAAGGTCCACAACTTCGGTGCTGACACGGCCACCGGCGTCACTGCGCTGCTGGCCGCCCACTATGCTTTACAACTCGTTAGCGCCGCCAACGTGCCGATCGGCGACATTCCGCCGGGCGGTGACGGCAGTGTCACGTTCACTGCGGCAGTCAATGCGACAGCGGAGTCCTGGGCGGTCCTGGCGGTTGAGGTGTATGACGCAACCCACCCGGCAGGCGTCAGCGAGCCGATCGAGTGGCTCTGGGCGCATCACCCGGTCGATCGCGAGGCGCCGCAGTTCTTCGGCATGACCCGGCCGGGCTATGTCGTTGCCCCGGGCGAGACCCTCGCGGCCGGCTATGCCTTTGATGAGGCGGGGATCTCAAGCGTCAGCCTGGCGGTCGACGGCGCGCTTGCCGCCAACTGCTCGCCCACCGCACCCGACGCCGGTCAGTGGAGCTGTCCCTGGACCGTGGTTGGGAGCCATGATCAGGTGCTCCAGGTGACTCTCCAGGCGGAAGACACCCTGGCGCAGACCTCAGCCTGGAGTGCATCGCTGCCGTTCGTGGTCGACGCCGAACCGCCAGAGATAACCATCGACACCGCCGCTACAGGCCTCGCCTCCGGCGGCGTGACGCGCGGCGCCGTGCGGCTGTACGGCGACGTATCCGACACCCGCGGCCTCGGCAGAGTTGAGGTCTGCGCACCAGCAGGAGCAGGCGCGGACAACTGCGAAAACGCTGAACTTCAGCCCGTCACCCGCCCGGCCGGCGCGATCATCGACGATGTGCCGGCAGCTCCCATCGCGATCGCCGACGCCTGCGGCGACGCAAGCGTCGTCCGCACCTTCACCGTGGCCGAAAGCTTCACCGTCGGGCAGGTCTCGCTCGGCTTCACCGCCGAGCATCCCGACCGGAACGAGCTGCAGGTCGATCTGACATCACCAAACGGCACAACTGTCCGCGTGCTCGACACCATCGGCGGCGATGAGGTCACGCAACGTTACGCGAACTATGATGTCCTCCTCGCCGACACCAATGCGACAGAGCTACGCTCTAGCCTGGGGAACCACGATCCTCAGCCGCCCTACTTCGATCGGGCAGTGCGGCCGGCCGCACCGCTCCTGGCGTTCGCGGGAGCGAACAGCGCCGGTGTGTGGACCCTGACCATTTGCGACAGCGAATCGAATGCCAACAACGAATCGGAAACCGATTCGCGCAGTTACTATCGCGCCAGATTGGACCTGTCGGCCCGCGACGCCCTGCCGCTGACCGCACGTTGGACCTACGCCAATCATGGCGCCGCGGCGCACCCATCGGACGAGGTCGACAACGTTCAGCAGACTATGCTGATCTACGCCGTAGACGCGGTGGGCAACCGGACAACTACCCCCGTGACCTTCGACGCGTGGGTGGACAACGTCGCACCTGTTCTGACAGTGACGGATCACCTGTCATCCATGACGCTAAGCCAATCCATGACTGTGATCAGCGGCACCGTGACCGATGGCAGCCCGACGATCAATGTGGTGCTGCAAATCCTGGCCCCCGATGGCAGCCGCTCCAACCTCGCTGCGGCCCGCGATGGCCAGAATTGGTGGTACGATCTCACCGCTCAGATGCCCGGCGACTACACCCTCTGGGTGGCGGCCACCGACGCGGCCGGTAACACGACCACCGCCGGCCCCTTCACACTGGAGGTGACCTGCATCGACGCTCACCTGGTGGCCGCGCTGATCTCGGCCGAGCCGAGCACCAGCTCGCCGAGATCGGTCATGCTGACCGCGGCGATCACAAATACCGGCGCAGCCACGGTGAACGCAGGCCTGCCGGTGGAATTCTCATCCGGCATTGAGCCCATCGGCTCCGTGCTGACAACCCAGCCGATCGCGGCCAACCAATCCGTCACGGTGACGTTCGAGTGGCCGGCGGGCGATCCCGGCGACTACGATATCGTCGTATCCCCGAACGCTGTTAGCGGCAGCGGCGCAGGCCAGCATATGGGCCTGTGCACCCAGACGGCCGGCACGGTGCAGACCGTCACGGTCCTCGATCTGCCGCTGGTCGATCGGTGGAACCTTGTTTCCACTTATGTCAATCCAGGCAATACCAACATCGAGGTGGTGCAGCGGCCAATCAATGGCGCCTACGGCGTGATCAAGAGCTACGACAACGGCCCCACAGGGCCGCGTTGGCTGTCGTATGATCCCGCCCCAGGATCCGACACCCTCAACAACGTGGACGCTCAACACGGCTACTGGATCAGGGCAAACGAAGGCATCTCCCCGACCCTGCGCATCGTCGGCAAGAAGCTGGCTGAAGATACAGCGCTCACATTGGACGCCGGCTGGAACCTGGTCAGCTACCTGCCGCGCACGTCCATCCCCGTGACGCAAGCGTTGGTGGGCATCGCCGGCCAGTACCTGGCTGTACACGGCTTCCACGACGGCGCGCTGTCGTTCTACCCCGATCTCATCGATAGCGAGCTCAACACGCTGGCCGTCATGGAGCCACTACACGGCTACTGGATCAAGACAGCCACCACGGTGACGCTCCAGTACTCCAATACGCTGGAGACATTGCCTACGCTCGTGAACAGCTCGACCGGCTCACCCAACGTCAGCCCCACCGAGCAGTGGATCACCCTCTACAGCACGGATACCACCTTCCAGGGCTCTCCCGTGCCAGAGGGCGCCGTGATCGCGGTCTTCGCCGTTAGCGGCAGCGGCAGCGTTCAGTGCGGTGAGTTCACCGTTAGCGACAGCGGCGGCGCCCCCCCCGGTCGCTACGGGCTGATGGCCTGCTACCGCGACGACCCGACCACCCCGGACGTGCAGGAGGGCGCCGCGGCCGGCGACCCGCTTACCTTCACCATCAACGGCATCGGTTCGCTCGCCTACGCGCGCAGCCTCAACGGCGTCCCGGTGGATCCCGACACTCCGATCGTCTGGTCTCAGAACCTTGACCGGTGGGAGGTGGATATCTACGTCTCGCCGCTGGCCGTGGACCTCGCGTTCTTCACCGCGCAGGCCGAAGGGGACGCGGTGCGCCTGACCTGGGAGACGGTCAGCGAGGTGGACCACTCCGGCTTCAACCTGTATCGCGGCTCGACTGCCGAAGGGCCGTGGGCACAGCTTAACGACACGCTGATCGTTAGCCCAGTTCCGGGCGCCACGGATGGCCAGCACTACGAGTGGCTCGACACCGATCCGCTCGCAGACTCGATCTACTGGTACCAACTTGAGGCCCTTAACCTGGACAACGAGGTACGGATCGTCGGCCAGGCCAGTATTCAACTGAACCAGGTTCCACCGTCCACGCGCAGGACCTGGCTCCCGCTGGTGATCGCGGAGTGAAACGGCAGCGCACGAGTGTGTTGATCTGAGCAAAGGCGGTGCCAAACCAGCCGGACGGATGCCAAGCGCCGCACATCCCTCACAAGATGTACGGCGCTTTCCGCGACAGGAAGTCGCCCGATAGTTCGCCTGTTCCAGACAGATAGTGGACCAAGCAGAGGACAGGCATCGCAGCGGTTATGGGGTGGGGATGTTCGCGACCACGATCATCGCCGACGAAGATTTGTGGAATTGCTTCATCCCCTAAAAAACATCACTGTCCGCGCGAGGCCCTCGGCCAGCGTGACTTGCGCGGCCCAGCCCAGCTCGCGGCCTGCGCGGCTTGCATCCAGATAGGTGTGCCGCACCTCACCAAGCTTGGCCGGGCCGTGCTGCTCGGGGCCTGTGTAGCCGGTCAGCCGCGCCGTCTCCCGGAAAATGGTGTTGATGTCAGTGAGGACGCCAGTGCCGATGTTGTAGATGCCGCTGCCGGCCCGGAGCGCAAGCAGGTTGGCACGCGCCACGTCGCCCACATAGACGAAGTCGCGGCTCTGCAGGCCGTCGCCGTTCACGATGACCGGCTCCCCCCGCAGCATCTTGCCGACGAAGATCGCCACCACGCCCGCCTCGCCGAAGGGATCCTGCCGCGGGCCGTAGACGTTGCCGTAACGCAGCGCGCAGAAATCCAGCCCGTAGTTGTGGCGGTAGGTCGCAATGAAAGCCTCGCCGGCCAGCTTGCTGGCGCCGTACGGGTCCAGGGGATCGGCCGGGCACGCCTCGGTCGCGGGCAACTCGGCCGGATTGCCGTAGATCGCGCCGCCGGTGGAGGCAAAGACGATCTTGCGCGTCCCATGCCGCCGCGCGGCCTCCAGCAGGTTCAGCGTGCCGGTCACGTTGACCGCGGCATAGCCCTGCGGGTCAACCAGGCTGCCGCGCACATCGGCCCACGCGGCCTGGTGCAACACGGCGGCCGGCTGCTCGGCGGCAAAGACTGTGTCCAGGCTCGCCACGTCACGGATATCCACCTGATGGAAGCGGGCCGCGTGGTTCACGTTCTCCCGCTTGCCGGTGTGTAAGTCATCAACTACCGACACATCATACCCGGCGCCAAGCAGCGCATCCACGATGTGCGAGCCGATGAAACCGGCGCCGCCGGTGACAAGAACTGAATCAGACATGAATGTTCCCCCTAACTCAAGGATGAAGGATGAAACGGCCTTCTGCCTTCATCCTTCATCCTTTCTATTGCGTCGCGGAGCCGTTGAGGTCGCTGGCAATGCGAGATTCGCGCTGGCTTAGCTCTTCGAGCGTCCGCATGATAAACCAGCCGATCAGGAGCTGGAGGCCGACAATGAAGCTCATCGCGGCCAACATCAGCCAGAACCACAGGCGGTCGAGCGGCCACCCGCCCAGGCTGAGTGCAAGGCTGGCAACCGCAACGATCATCCCGCTCCCTAGGCCAAGCAGCCCCATCCACCAGAAGTGGCGATCCAATGGGGTGCGGAAGATCGGCGCACCAAAAAGGCCCTGACGAATCGGCCGGTGGTAGAAGAGCGCGACCAAATAGTTGAACATGGCGCCGAGCACGAAGAGGCTAACGCCCACTACTGCCAGCACCGCCCCGGCGTAGAGCGCGAAGATCCTGCCGGGCCCCAAGGCGGTGATCCCCTGCACCCGCAACGCGACCACGTAGACCGCGACCGCGAGGGCCACGGCGAGGGCGGCCAGGCCGATGAACCCAAGCTGTCGCACGGGGTTGTAGGTCAGCGCGGTCCAGACGATCGACTGGGCAAAGCGCATGCCGTCGCGCACCACGCTCAACTTGGAGCGGCCCTGCCGCTCGGCGTAGGGGATCGGCGTCTCCACCATCCGCAACCCCTCATGCAGCGCACGAGTGCTCATCACGGGCGTCAGGTTCAGGCCATCGGGCAGCGGATAGATGCGCTCGAGGATCGCTTTCTTGAAGACGCGCATGCCGCTGGCAGAGTCGGTGATACGCCGCGCGCTGACCAGGCTGACCAGGTTGGCAAAGATGAAGTTGCCCAGCCGGCGCACCGGCGGCATCTGGCTCGCAGCCCCAGCCATGCGCGAGCCGATCACGATGTCCGCGCCCTGGCTCAGCGCGGCCCGACAGAGCTCCGGGAAGTGTTCCGGCGGGTAGGTGCCGTCCGCGTCCAGGAAGCCGATCCACTCCCCACGCGCGGCGGCGAACCCGGTCTTAAGCGCTGCACCGTAGCCGCCGTTGGCTTGGTGCCGGATCAGCCGCACCCCAGCCACCGCCTCCGCCAGCTCGGCGGTGCGATCGCGCGACCCATCATCGACCACGATTAACTCGAAATCGTCGATGCCGGCCGCAACCAACTGCGGCCGGACCGCCAGGACGCGCTGGGCCACCGCCTGGATGCCGTCCTCTTCGTTGTACGCCGGGATCACCACCGACAACATGGTCATAATGATATCCTATTCTTCATCATGGAATCTAATACAGAAAAGACGTGGCGTCAATTTCTGATTACCAATAAGCGGCCGGAGAGGTAAGTTTACAACGCGGACATCGAACGGTCAAGAAGGCCAAAATCGTGATTTGACAAGCCCATATATAAGTGTATGATCATCTGCGCTGACTTGCCGGCATATAGTACGACATCGTCTGGAAGGCTACGGTTGCCCTGGCTCAGCGCCGCTGCCTCACCAGCGCAGCCCTTCCGGCGGAAACGAGGAGTCCCATGCCCATCAGGCGTGATTGGCAACTGAAGATAGACCAGGCGCAGTTCATGCAGCAATATGGCCACACCTTCACGCGTGTCCTGCGCCGGCCAGGGATGACCGCAGCCTTTGACGCGACCTTCGAGGAGTTGAACGACCTGGTGCAGCCGGCGGTTGCCTGGGACACGTTCCCAGTCCAGGAGATGCGCCATGAAACGGTCATCCTCGCGGGGGGCCAACGCATCGGCAATGGGCCGGTGACGGCTGTCATGGGCGGCGCCGAACGCCTGGCGATCGGGGTATGCACGATTGGGCCGACCATCAGCAACCGCATCCACGCGTATAGGGAGGCTGGGGAGGTCGTGCGGAGCATGTTGCTGGATCAGCTAGGCTCACTGGCTGTAGGTCAACTCAGCCGTTTGTTCTACCACTCGCTGGAGACGGACGCGGCGCGGCAAGGCCTGCACATCAGTACGTACCTGTCGCCCGGCGAATCAGAATGGTCGGTTAAGGACCAGGCGGTGATCTTCAGCCTACTAGACACAACACCGATCGGGGTGTCGCTAACCGAATCTCTGCTGATGCAGCCGATCAAGTCCCTGTCGCTGATGGCCGGCATCGGTCCGCGTCCGATGGGTGTGCCCGGCGCGACCCACTGCGACTACTGCACTATGGCGGACCGCTGTCCGTATCACGGCAAGCACGGGGTCATCTGATGATCCCGTGGGCTTAGCAACACATCACCAATCAATTGCAGCCACCGGCGCGATGCTCTCGCTTTTGGAGGTGTCGGTCGCGTTCCTGAATGAGGAGTTGGGCTGGTCGCGCAAGGTTGCCACGATTGCCACCAGCCTCCTGCTGACCCTAATCGGCTCGACTCCATCATTCGCCGATGATCTTCACCAACACCCGCTTCCGCCGGCCGCCGTCGAACTCACCGTAGAAGATCTGCTCCCACGGCCCGAAGTCCAGCTTGCCGTCGGTCACCGCGACCACAACCTCGCTGCCCATCACCTGGCGCTTCATGTGCGCGTCCGCGTTATCCTCGCCGGTGCGGTTGTGCCAATAGCCGCTCACCGGCTCGTGCGGCGCGAGCCTCTCCAGCCAGATCTCGTAGTCATGGTGGAGGCCGCCCTCGTCATCGTTGATGAACACCGAAGCGGTGATATGCATCGCGTTCACCAGGCAAAGGCCCTCTTTGATGCCGCTCTCCAGCAGCGTAGCCTTCACCTGTGGGGTGATGTTGACAAACCCGCGGCGGCCAGGGATGTTGAACCAGAGCTCCTTGCGATAGCTTTTCATGTGCAAGGCCGCTTACTTGACGATGGCAAAGATGATCGCGTTGAGGATACTCAACACGATTGATGCGATGAGCGCGCCCCAGAAGCCGTTGCGCAGGTGGACTCCCTTAACCACGGCGGCCATTAGCATGATCATTGCCGCGTTCAGCACCAGGGCGAACAGCCCCAGCGTCAGAACCGTGATCGGAAGGGTCAGGAAGCCCAGGATAGGCCGTAGGATCGCGTTCAAGATGCCGAGCACCAATGCGGCTATGAGCGTGGTGCCAAGCCCTTTGATCTCGAGGCCCAGGCGCAGGGCAGAGATGATCAGCAGGCTCAGCGCAGTGATGAGCCAGGTGAGAAGAAAGTTACCCATGCAATACCTCCCAGAATGCAATACGTATGTTCAGTTTTCAATACGCAATTGATGCCGTTTAGTTGCTCTGATAGGCGTATTCCTGATTGTGCAGACCCGCACAGAGCGGGCACACCTCGTGCGCCGCATCAACCCCGGTTCCGACTGACGATCATTGCCTCCGCCGCTCGTTGGCATCCTGGTGAGTTTTCATGCACCGATCCCACGCACATACAAGAACCACATGCCTCCGAGGTACACCAGAAAGATAATCGCTGCGTCGATCTCGATGAAGAGCAGCCGGCGCTCGACGCGCGCCAGGTTGCCGATCAATCCCAGGCTGGTGAGGATCAGCCCCAACAGCGCCACCAGCGCAAAAGTGGGATCGATCGCACCCAGGAAGCGTCCCGGCAGATAGAAGAAATCAGTCAGGCCCAACGCAACAACATTGAATGCATTGGAGCCGAACAGATTGCCGATGGCCAGGTCGAAGGCGCCGATGCGCACCGCCGCGATGGTGGTCGCCAGCTCGGGCAGAGAAGTGACCATCGCGACCAGGGTCGTGCCGACGAAGCCCGTCCCCAGGCCGGTGAGCTCGGCGATCGCCGCGCTGCTGCGCACGAGCTGCGGCGTGACTGCAACCAGAACGCCGGCCGCCACGCAGAAGCCGATCAGCGCATGGCGCAGGCTCGGCACGCCCTCCAGCTCAGCCTCCGGGGTCGCTTCGTCGCCGGTCCCCGGGTTGCCCGACTGGATCAGGCGCGCGCCAACCACGTAGGTGACCAGCAGCAGCAGGCTGTCCAGGCCCACCCAGCCGATCCGCAGGTCCAGGTCAGCCAGCAAGAAAAAGGCCGCCATCCCGATCAGCAGTGTCGCCAGGCTCGCCGTAAGGGCATGGCGCATCGCGACCCGGCGGAGGACGCGCGCCTGCCGAAACAAAACGTCCAGCACGGCCAGCACGAACATATTAAACATGTTGCTGCCCAGCAAGTTGCCGGCGGCCAGGTTCGGCACACCCTGGCTCAGCGAGTTGATACCCGTCAATAGCTCCGGCAGGGATGTGGCGCCGGCCATCAGCAGCGTGCCCACAAACATGCCGCCGAGTTTCGTCCGTTCAGCAATGGCATCGCCGTATTTCGCCAACTGCATCGCGGCCAGCACGATCACGGCTGAACTGCCGAGGAAGATCAGCCAGACCATTTCCCCTCCTGACCATCAGCGATTGCGGTTGTGGGTGGTACGCCTTTGACCACGGCGAGAGGCCATGCCGCCAGCACGCCCGTGTTCGGCCCATCCAGGTCGCCGACGACCGTCTCAGCGGTTGCCAGACAACGCTGAACCGTTTCCTCGTCCGGCACGATGGCCCAGAGGGTGTAGTTGCACGTCTCACCGCCGGACACCATACCGCCCAACGCGTAGCGCGCTGCAATGTGACCGCGCCGCGCCCTGCGCCGGTGGAACCCCGTGGTCTCGGCAATCGTCGCGCCGCCGACCCCCGCCGCGTACCAGGCATCGAGCACAGCGTCCAGGTGGTCGGTATCATCCAAAACAAGCATCACCATATACATTTCGCTCTTGCCTCCTCATAGGTGGAAGGACCTTCAACTATCCCAATCACGCTGGCCATCGATCACAAATTGCGTGAGCTCGCCGACGCTGAGGCGATCAATGCCCAGCTTCTCCAACGTGCGGCCGCGGCGCCAGTAATCGGTGCGGTGGATGATGCACGCCAGGCGGATACCTATATACGCGCGAAACGGCTCGCCTCCAGTACAAAGACCGTGGCGCTGTGCGCCGGCATTCCCGCCTCAGGCGGGTGAACGTCAGCGCGAAGCTGGCAACGTTCCTGAATGATATCCACCACGTCATCCACCCGGTCGCTCTCGACGCCGACCAACAGAGTGGCATTGCTCCGGCGCAAGAAACCTCCTGCGGTGTTCAGACGTGTAACCTGATAGCCAGCCGCAACCAGCCCGCCGACAGCCGAGCCGCTGTCTTCGTTTTGCACTATCGCCACAACTAAATCCATTGCGCCTCCTCCTGTTGTCGCCGCACCACCATCCCCGGCGTGATCTGACAGCGGATGTCGCAGGTCCGCAGTCGCAGGGGCCATCCCCCCCATGAGCCGGTAGAAACGCTTCACGGGAATGCTGAACACCACTGCGCCCCCCACTTGCGCTTCCAGCGGCATTGTGACGACGAATGAGAGACCTGGCACTTCGGCGACTGGCAACGCGCTGATGTGGGTCGTTCGCACTCGACAGGTGGCGCGTATGGTCTCTAGCGCTACCTCGACCTGTTCGTCTTGGAGGCCCAGCAGGATCGTCACGTTACCGCGCATCAAGAAGCTGCCCACGGAATCGATCCGCGTGACACGCAGTCCTTGCTCCACGAGTCTCGAAGTCAGGACATCGGCGTCGTCTGCCTGAACGACCACCATAAGCAGCTGCACGTTCTCGCTCCTTTATATCTCAGCGCGCGACGCGCCTTTTGTGCGCCCCATCCAGGTCAAATCACCCAGATCGCCAAAATGCTCGCGAAAGATGCGATAGTAGAGCAGTTCCTCCTTGGTGTTCAGGGTCCAGCCATTGGGCAGGATCCGCTCTGCGGCAAAGTCAGCATCAGTGATCCGCTTCTCGGCATGCTGGGCCAGCAGGTCACCTGCTCCGGCGCCCTCCCAGAACTTGGCCTTGGTGCGCACCAGCACTGACTCCGGCAGCACGCCGTCCAGGGCGCGGCGCAAGATCCACTTTTCTACGCCATCCCGTAGCTTGAACTCGACCGGGATCTGCAAGGCCAACGCCACCACCTCAGGGGCGAGAAACGGCACATGTGCAACCGTGCCGTGCGCGGAGGCGCAGCGATCCACGCGCTGCAGCGCCGTGTTGTGCAGCCGTCCGATGATGTCAATCAGCTCAGCGGGCAGGGCGGCAGGCTCAAGGGTCTTGAGATACGCGTAGCCCGCGAACAACTCATCCCCGCCCTCGCCGGAGAAGACCGCCGGAACGTATTCGGCCGCGGCCTGCGCCACCAGGTAGTTCGTGATGCTCGACCGCACCAGCAGCGCGTCGAAGGACTCCAGATGGTAGATGACCTTGGGCAAGGCAGCCGACATCTGGGCGAAGTCAACGGTGACTTCGTGGTGATCCGAGCCGATGAATCCGGCCACTTCGGCCGCGAACGCCAGGTCGGGGGCGCCTTCGACGCCAGCCGCAAAGGTGTGCAGCCGATCCACGTACGGCCGGGCCAGGGCGGCGATGGCGCTGGAATCGAGACCACCTGACAGCCAGGAGCCGACCTCGCCACCGCCGATCCGCCGATCCACCGCCGCGGTCAGGCGGCGACGCAACTCCTGGGCCAGGCGTGAGGGCGAAGCGTTCAGGTGCGCTTGCTCCGCTAGCTGGAAGTAAGTCTGCATCTGGACGCCATCGTACATGCTGGCTGGAGGCAGCTCGTGGATGTTGCGAGTGAACGGCAGAAGCACCTTCACCTCGGATGCAAAGCACAATGTGCCATCGGTCCACCGGCCGTAGTACAGCGGCGCAACACCCAACGCGTCGCGCGTCAAGGCCAGGCGATCGCCCACGCTGCGCGCCTCGGCCAGGCGGCTGTGGCCCTCGCCGTCCCGCGCGACGCCCCGCTGCTCCAGGTCTTCAGCTACACCGGCCTCCGCTGCCGAGTACACCAGGCCTAAGGTGGCTGTTTCGGTCTCAACGATGACGCGTCCGGACGGTCCCCGGTGACGCAACCTGTTCAGCATCTGATCGACCAGGGCGTGCTTGCCAGTCGCGTTGATACCTGCAATTCCCGCCATGTGTGTGACTCCTATCTCGAGTTTCCTGGCCCTAATCATACGGGCAAAAGTCGCCGGGAACGGCTGGATTTGGTTGGCATTGCTGCCGGGTCCGGTTGTTCGCCGTTAGTGAAGACTGGGAAGCACTGTGTTATAATGCGCCCCGGAGGATACATGATCCAGGACGCAAGAGCGACCGCGACCCACGACGCCCAGCGGTATCGCGAGCGGCTGCGGCTGCTGCGCGAGATAGACTGCGCGGTCCTCCGCGCCCAGTCGGTCGACCAAACCGCCGACACAGCGCTCCGCGGCCTGCGCGAGCTCGTGCCCTGCCTGCGCGCCAGCGTGGCCCTCTTCGATTTCCAAGCCGATGAGGTGCTGTTGCTGGCCACCAGCAGCGACACGGGGCTCCAACTGCGAGCCGGGGCTCGGGCGCAACTCAGCCGGGCGGTCTTCCTCGGCGACTCGCCCCAGGGCCAGCCGTACCTGGTGGCGGACCTGAGCGCCGCACCCTTTACACATCCCTGGGTTGAACTGCTGCGGAGTGAAGGGGTGCGCTGCTATGCCAGCTTCCCACTTGTCACCGAGGGCCAGGTGATCGGCGCGCTGACGTTCGGTTCGGAACACCCGGAGGCGCCGCCCCAGGCAGATCTGGAGGCAATCGCCGACATCGCCGATCAACTCGCCGTCGCCATCGTGGACGCCCGCCTCCACGAACAGAATCGCCGCCATGCCGAGGAGCTGGAAACGCGGGTGGCTGAACGAACGGCTGCGCTGCGCCTCAGCGAGGCGCGCCTGCGCGCCATCTTCGCAGCCGCGCCCATCGGCATGTTGCTGGCGACGCCCGGCGGCCAGCTCTTGCAGGCCAATCCGGCGCTGCAGGAGCTGCTCGGCTACGGCGAGGCGGAGTTGCAGGAGAGGACCTTTACCGATCTGCTGGCCGCTGGCGCAGACCATCTTGACGTCAATCGTCGCCTGGATGCAGCGCTGACCGCGCAGAAGCTGCCTTTCAGGTCAGATATTACCTTGCGACGCAAGGATGGCCCGAGGATCTGGGCGCATATGACGTTGGCTCAAGTGCGCGCTGCGCCGGAAGCGGGCAACCTGGCGGTAGTCATGATCGAAGATGTCACCGAAGCGCGGAAGACGCAGGGCGCGCTCATCGAGGCCGAAAAACTGGCCATCACCGGGCGCCTGGGCGCCTCATTGGCCCATGAGATCAACAATCCACTCCAATCCATCATCGGCTGCCTGGGGCTGGCCGAGGAGACGCTGGCGGAGCCTGCCGAGGCAGGCCGCTACCTGGCTGTAGCGCGCGAAGAACTGCACCGCGTCGCCCGCACCGTGGCTCAACTGCGCGATCTACAGACAGTCTCCCAGCCAGAGCAGCCGGAAGTGGTGGATCTCAACGACATGCTTTCGCAACTGCTCACCCTAAGTACGCCCAAATGCACCGAGCAGGGCATTCAGGTCGTCTGGCGGCCGGCACGCCGGCTGCCGCCTCTGTTGGTCGTGGCCGACCGCATCCGCCAGGTGTTTCTCAATCTATTGCTGAACGCGATAGATGCCATGCCCCAAGGTGGACAGTTGATGATCCGCTCAACGCAGAGTAGAAATCCGGCCGGGGTACGCGTGGCAGTGCGCGACTCGGGCGCCGGGATACCCCCTGCAGTGCTGGAGCGAGTATTCGAGCCGTTCTACACTACCAAGAAGAAAGGCCTGGGTCTGGGGCTGTTCACCAGCCGCACCATCGTCGAACGGCACCACGGCAGCATCGAGGCGCACAGCCGTCCTGGCCAGGGGACAACGTTCATTGTGTGGCTCCCCATACTTCCGGAGGGATCAGATGGGTGACGTCATCCGTACGCTGATAGTGGACGACGATGCGGGCGTGCGTTTCACCCTGGCCGAAACATTACGCCGCGCCGGGCATGCTGTGGTTACTGCAGAAAGCGGGGACGCAGCACTGAATTTGCTGCGCGATGAGCCGTTTGACCTGGCGATCCTGGACCTCAACCTGGGCACGCGTGTGGACGGTCTGCGCGTGCTCGAAGGCATCCGCTGGCGCTGGCCGGGGATGGCGGTCGTCATCCTGACCGCGCACGGGTCGCTGGAGTCCGCCATGGCCGCCATCCGTGAGGGCGTGGACGGCTATCTGCTGAAGCCGGCCGAGCCAGAAGTCCTGTTGACGGCCGTACGCGAAGCGCTGGCCCAGCGACAGACACGCGGCACCCAGTCGCCTGAAGAACCACCTGCGCGTCGGTTGCGGCATGGTCACTTGATCCTCGACCTGGACAAATGTCTTGTGTCTTGCGCCGGCCAACCGGTCGAGCTGGCGCCGGCCGAGTTCAGCCTGCTGGCGTATCTGATCGAAAACGCGCATCGAACCGTGCCCCCCAAGGAACTGGTAAACGTCATCCAGGGGTATGCGCCCGAGCACCAACACGAAGCACGCCAGATCGTCAAGTGGTACATCCATCGCCTGCGCACCAAGATCGAGCCGGACCCCGCACATCCGCGCACCATCCTCAATATACGCGGGGTAGGTTACACCATCGGATCTGCCAGCCAGGCGAGTGACCCCAACGCCAGTGGTAATCCCTGATCACCCGTCTCCGCCATCCAAACCCCAACGCATTCCCAACCTAATCCAACCGTTGCGCATTCTTTTCTCTGCTATGATGCCTTCACGACCAGGGGCGAGGCGCACATCGTGCAGCGCTCCCTTGCGCCCGGCGCACCGCCCAGGCGAGATTCAAGTGGAGGGGAAGTGCCTACGGATATCTCTCACATCAGCCTGAGACAACTGGAGGCCATGCGCGCCGGCGCCCAGGCGGCGGTGCGCACCTGCATGAATGTCAGGCCCGGCAACCGCGTGTGTGTCATCACCGACAAGTTGACCCACGGCATCGGCCGCCTGCTGGGCGAGGAGGCCTCAGATGCTGGGGGCGAAGTGCTGGTGCACGATCTCGAACAATTCACCGACCGGCCGATTCTGACCATGCCCGAACCGCTGCGGGCCGAGTTGCACCGCTTCCGGCCGCACATCACGTTCTACACCGCAGCCAGCCAGCCCGGTGAGGTCAGTTTTCGCATGGCTCTGCGCACCTTCCTGATCCAGGATCTCAAGGTGCGCCATGCCCACATGCCAGGCATCACCGCTCAGCTCATGACCGAGGGCATGAACACCGACTACCGTATGGTCGCGTCGATCACGACTGCCGTGTATGATATGGCGCGGCTGGCGGACACCATTCAGGTCACCACGCCCAACGGCACCGACTTGACGGCCCGCTTCAACTCCGATTGGCGCTGGGTGGCATGCACCGGCCTCTACCACAACGCGGGCCAGTGGGGCAACCTGCCGGAAGGCGAAACCTTCTCGTGCCCGCAGACCGTCAACGGCACGCTGGTCGCGCATGTGATCGGCGATTACTTCAGCCAAAAGTACGGCATCCTGAGCGATCCAATCACCTTCCTCATCCGAGATGGCCAGGTGGCAGACGTGCTCGGCCATGACCCCCTGGCGACTGATTTGCTCACGTATCTTGATAGCGCGGAAAACGCCCGGCGCGTGGGCGAATTCGCCATCGGCACCAACGTCGGGCTGCGCAAATTGACTGGCAACCTGCTGCAGGACGAGAAGATGCCGGGCGTCCATGTTGCGTTCGGCAGCCCTCATCCGGCCGAAACCGGCGCATCCTGGAATTCCACACTACACGTGGACGTGATTCCCATCCGCTGCACTATTGCCATCGATGACGAAGAGATCATGCGTGACGGGCGCTTTGACTACGAGATGTTGGGAGTTGCAGGACCGCATCCAAACCCTAACGCATTCACAACCTGATCCGCCGGTTGCTCGCTGATTTATCTGTTATGATCTTTTTGGCGCCCTTACGGATAACGAAGGGAGGAGGTTTCAGCGTCATCATGCAGGAGCGCAAGCGGATTTTACTGGTGGACGATGACCGTCAAGTGCTGTTCGTTCTGCAGGCTGCCCTGCGCCGGTTGAATCTGCCGTGCGACATCGAAACAGCCCAGGATGGTCATGCGGCGTACCGGCTCCTGGAGGGGTCTGCCTTCGACCTGCTCGTCACCGATATCCGGCTGCCAGGGCTCGACGGCATCTCCCTCACGGAGCTGGTTCGCTCGCGAGCATCGCTGTTGCCCGTGATCTGGATCACGGCGTACGGCTGTCGCACCTTGCACGAGGATGCGGTCCGCCTACGCATCTACCGTTGCCTGGAAAAGCCCGTGGAAGTCGAGGAGTTCCGCCAGATCGTACGGCAGGCCATTTCTGCGTCACCACGGGAAGCCCCAGATGCCTCGGCAGCGGGGCGTGCTGGCCTGCCGCAGGAAAATGGGAGAGGACGATGACCCCCGTGGCTCACGAGTTTGCACCGTTTCGCAAGGTGTTGGCGGCGGTATTGCCCGATTGCGATGCCGAGGCGGCACTGACCGCGTCGCTCGGGGTGGCTGAGGCGCAGAACGTTACGCTGTTAGGGCTGGTCGTTTTGCCGCCGGAAGAGCCGTTGGCCTTTGGAATGCTCGCAGCCCGCGAGATGCGCGCTACGCTGAACCGGCTGAGCGCGGCGCAGGCTGCCCAGGTGCGGATTCACGTACGCGTGACGCATGCACCCTGGCCCGAGATCACGCGCGCAGTACAACAGAAAGAGCCTGACCTGCTGATCATCGGCCATCCGTGCAGGCCAGAGCCGCCTGCCGCCGAAATGCTGAGGTGGCTGACGCGGCCTCCTTGTGATGTCGCGCTGGGTTACGGCGATATGCCCGCAGCCGGCATCTCACGGCATGAATGCCGCCGCATTCTGGTCCCGGTTCGGGGTGGCCCGTATGCCGAGCTGGCCGTGCGCGTGGCCTTGAGCATTGCCAGGACATCAAGCGCGGCGGTAACTGTGTTGCACGTACGAACGCCGGCTGGCGAGAAGGGCGCGGCCGGGCGCCAGGAGGCCGCTTATCGCGGACTGGCCAGCGTGCTGGCTCACCTGCCCGACGTGACGCTGCGCGAGATCGAGACTGACGACCCGGCGGGCACCGTGTTGACAGCGAGCCAGGACGCTGACCTGGTGGTGATGGGCAGCGCGGCGCGGCTCAGCGGCGCTTCACTAGGCGCCTTCGCCGACCGCATCATCCGGGAGAGCACGGCCGGCGTGCTGCTGGTGCGTACGCGCCGCGCAGTGCCTGTGGAATCCGCCGATCCGGCCATGGCTCAAGGCGCCATCGCCCTGCTGGTCGACAAGTGGCTGGCCGAAAACACCTATCACGCCGAGGAGTTTGCTGACGTCCGGAGGCTGTTGGACTTGAAAGCTCAGCGCGGGCTGAGCATCAGCCTGGCCCTGCCCGCGCTCAACGATGAAGCCACCATTGGCAAGGTCATCCGCTCAATCAAATCGGCGCTCTACGACAGGGCGCCGCTGCTGGACGAGATCGTGCTCGTTGACGGTGGCTCTACCGACCGCACGCGTGAGATTGCCGCCGACCTGGGTGTGCCGGTCTATATGCAACACGAGATCCTGCCGCAGTACGGCCTGCTGGGAGGACTGGGAGAAGCCCTGTGGAAGAGCCTCTACCTCACGCGCGGCGATCTCGTCGTGTGGCTCGATAGCACCACCGCCAATATCCACCCGCACTTTGTCAGTGGCCTCCTGGGACCGCTGCTCAGCGATTCGCGCCTCCAATACGTGAAAGGATTCGGGCGCCGGCAGCCGGACGCGGATAACAAAATCGCAGCCAACGGTGAGCACGTGGCTGATCTGGCGGTGCGACCGCTCTTGAACCTGCTCTACCCGGATCTGTCCGGCGTGCTGCCGCTGTTGACCGGTCGTTGCGCCGGACGACGTTCCACGCTGGAACGACTGGCGTTTCCCGCCGGACCAGGGGTGCATCCCGCATTACTGCTGGAGATCTACGAACGCTACGGCCTGGCAGCGATCGCTCAGGTAGATCTGCAAGCATACCTGGCGGCCCACCGAACGCTTGAATCGCTGGCCGAGACGACCCACGCCGTGCTGCAGGTCTTCCTCAGCGAGCTGGAACGCCGTCACGGGCTGACCCTGGTGGAAGACGTCAACCGGACCATGAAGCTGGTCCGTGCCGACGCGGACCGGCTGCACCTGGAGCTGCGGGAGGCGCGCGAACAGGTGCTGCCGCCGATGATCAAAATCCCGGAATATGCTGCGAGAGGCAGCGGAAGCGAAGAAGACGTATGGACATGATCACAATCGACCAATTGAAAACCCTCATGGGTGGAGATCATGGCTGGCACGTATCGCTGTTCATGCCTGCTCATCGGGCAGGTCAAGACAGCGAACAGGACCCTATCCGCTTCCGGAATCTGCTGCGAGAAGTCGAAGAACGCCTGCTGAGCCAGGGCCTCCGCTCCCCAGACGTGCGAGCGATGCTGAAACCAGCCCAACGCCTGGCACAGGAACCAGGCTTCTGGCGCCACCAGAGCGACGGCCTGGCGGTTTTCTTCACACCTGAGCAGTTTCATTCCTATCGTCTTCCCCTCTCGTTCGAAGAACTGGTGGTGGTCTCGCTCCGTTTTCATCTGAAGCCACTCCTTCCGTTCTTCGCCAGCGATGGCCACTTTTACATCCTGGCCCTCAGCCAAAAACAAGTCAGATTGTTGGAGGGGACCCAGCATACAGTGGACGAGATCGATACGGAAAACTTGCCCGCGAGCCTGGCCGAGACGCTTCAATATGAGCGCTTCGAAAGAAACCTGCAATTCCATACCGGCACCTCGTGGGCAACAGGAAGTCGCTCGGCCATGTTTCATGGCCACGACACCAGCGATGAAGCCAAAGGCAGACTTCTGCGCTGGTTCCACAAGATAGATGAGGAGTTACCCGGCCTGCTTACAGGCGAGCAATCGCCGATCGTGCTGGCAGGCGTCGAGTATCTCTTCCCGCTCTACACCCAGGCAAATACGAACCCCCATCTTCTGGATGGGGGAATTCCAGGCAATCCCGAGGCGCTGAGCCCTGAAGAATTGCATGCTCAGGCATGGCCCCTGGTGCAGCCCATCTTCATGCAAGCTCAAAAGATGGCGGTCACTCAGTACCGCCGACTGGGCGGCACAGGCAAAATCACCGCCGACATGCGGGAGGCGGTTACGGCAGCGCATCGGGGACGGGTGGATGTGTTGTTTGTCGCCGTCGGCGTTCAGATGTGGGGCAATTACGACCCGGACACAGGAACAGTGAATGTCCACCAGGACCCTGGAGCCAGTGACGAGGATCTCCTCGATCTGGCTGCTATTCGAACCATCCTGAACGGTGGCACTGTATACGCCGTTGAACCAGAACAGGCGCCCGATGGCGCTCCGCTCGTTGCAGTGTTCCGGTATTAAATTCGACATATCAAGAAAGGAGACTCAGACCCATGCGCTACCTATCCATCCTTCCGCGCACCCTGCTTGTGCTGGTGCTGGTGGCTACTACCCTGCTGGCCTGTGGCAGCCCAACTCCAGCGCCGACCGCCGTGCCGGCTAAGGAGCCCGTTGTCGTAGAGAAGGTCGTCACTGCGACGGCGCCGCCAACCCGGCAAGTGCTGACCGTGGCGCTGCCCAGCGCGCCCACCTCGATCGACCCCGCCGACCATCGCAGCCGCGAATCCGAGACGGTGATTCGCAACATGTTCGATGGATTGGTCACGCGCGACACGGCGAGCGGCGTCCACATGGAGCTGGCTTCGGCCATCACCTGGCTGGACGATCAAACGTTGGAGGTCAAGCTGCGCGAGGGCGTGAAGTTCCACGATGGCAGCGCACTGACCGCCGACGACGTCGTGTTCACCTTCGAGCGCATTATCAAAGAGAACGCGATTGAGTTTCCAGAAGCCCACACCTCCCCCCGCAAGGGCCTGATCGCACCGCTGGTAGCCGTGGAGAAGAAAGACGATGCCACGGTGATCATGCGCTTCAGCGGGCCGTGGCCGCCGGCGCTCCAGATGCTGGTGCATCAGCAGATCCTGCCCAAGGCCTACCTGGAGAAGGTCGGCACCGAGGGCTTCCTGAAGAACCCCATCGGCGCAGGCCCCTTCAAGTTCGTCTCGGCCAAGGGGATGGACGAGTTCGTCATGGCGCGCTTCGACGATTACTACGGCGGCGCGCCGGACCTGGCGCCGGTCGGGCCAGCGTGCGTCGCTGAGGTGGTGTTCCGCGTGATCCCCGAGGCGTCCACACGGGTCGCCGCGCTGCTAGCTGGCGAGGTGGACATCATCCAGAGCGTACCGGCGGACCTGGCCGACACGCTCGCCCAGACCAAGGGCATTCAGCTCAAAACTGGGCCCGGCACGCGGCCGTTGTGGATGGAGCTGAACGTCAGCATGGCGCCCTTCGACGACGTCAGGGTGCGCCAGGCGCTCAACCATGCGGTGGATAAGGATTTGCTGGTCGAGGCGCTCTACGGCGGCCGGGCCGTCGTGCTGCCCGGCGTGCTATCGCCGTACAACAACTATGCCGACCCCGACCTGAAACCCTATGCCTATGACAAGGATCAGGCGTCGGCGCTGCTTAAGGCAGCCGGCTGGTCGGACAACGACAACAACGGCATGCTGGATAAGAACGGCCAGCCGTTCACCTTCGTGATCGACACCCAAGAGTCGACGCGCCAGATCGCCGAAGCGGTAGCCTCGCAACTGCGCGATGTCGGCATCGAGGCCAATGTACGCATCTGGGAGTACAGCGTGATTCAGCCCAAGCTGCTGGCCGGCGAGCGGCAGGCGTACATGGGGGATTGGGGGGACTCGGCATTCGATCCCGTTGGGCACATGGAAGCAAAGTGGCACGGCTATGTCAAGGGCCAAAGCTACGGCCGCGGCAACTTCTCCACCTACAACAACCCGCGCGTCAACGAGCTGATCCTGGCGGGCGAGACGACGGCCGATCCGGAAACGCGCAAGAAGGTCTACTATGAGGCGCAGACGATCCTGTACGAGGAGGCGCCCGCCGTCTTCCTGGTGCTGCCCGAGGTGATTGAAGCGGCCACCGCACGCGTGCAGAATTGGACGCCCGCGGCCGATGGACGGGTGAACTTGCATGATGTATGTGTGAAGTAGGACGTATTGCGTATTGCGTACTGCGTATTGGGTGGCATTGTGTGCTAACAGAATACGCAGTACGTAGTACGCAGCAGGACATGGAGCCTCCATGCGCGCAACGAAAATTCTGGAACGCCTCCTGGCTGCTATACCCATCATGTTGGGCGTGGCCATCCTGGTGTTTCTCTTCATGCGGCTGACGCCCGGCGACCCGGTGGACATCATGATGGGACAGGGCGGCGCAGTGTCGCCGGGCGAGATGGCGCAGCTCCGCAGCGAGTTTCACCTGGACGAGCCGCTGCACATCCAACTGGGCTACTTTTTGGGCGATCTCCTGCGCGGTGACCTGGGCTACTCCTACGTGCAAAAGCGGCCCGTGACGGAGCTGATTGCCGAACGGCTGCCCGCAACGATCGAGATGGCGCTGGGCGCGCTCTGCTTCGCCTTGCTCATCGCGTTCCCGATCGGGATCCTCTCCGCGGTGCGCCAGAATTCTGCCGTGGATCGGTTGACCATGGCCAGCGCTTTCTTGGGGATCTCGATGCCGGAGTTCTGGTTCGGCGTCCTGCTGATCTTGCTCGTTGCCGTGCGGCTGGGCTGGCTGCCCGTCTCCGGCCGCATCGACCACGGCACGGGGCTAGTGGAGCGCACGGGGCTCTATGTGTTGGACAGTCTACTGGCTGGCAACGGCGTCGCCTTGATCAGCAGCCTGAAGCATCTGATCCTGCCGTCCATCACGCTGGGCGCGGGAGCCGCGGCGGTGATCGCGCGCGTCCTCCGTTCCTCGTTGATCGAGACGCTGCGTTCCGATTATGTCACCCTGGCACGCGCCAAAGGAGCGCCCGAAAACCGGGTGCTCCTCAAGCATGCCTTGCGCAACGCCCTGATCCCGACCGTCACGGTGGTTGGGCTGCAGGTGGGCAGTCTGTTGGGCGGCAACATGATCGTCGAGACGGTCTTCAGTTGGCCAGGCCTGGGTCGGATGGTGGTTAGTGCCATCTTCGGCCGCGACTTTCCGCTGATTCAGGGCGCTGTGATGATCTACGCCCTGACTTTCGTAGTCGCGAACCTGATCGTGGATGTGCTGTACACCTACCTGAATCCGAAGATCAGTCTTTAGCTGAGACTCTGATCCTGAGAACGGGCAAGCGCCCTCTGCGGAGCCGGGGTGGGATCCCCGGCGGAGTCGAAGGGTGTGGGGCGCTCTTTCGGCAAGGCCGCATCCTTCGACTGCACTCCGCACCGCCAGCGAACTACGGCTGGCAGCGCTCCGTTCCGCTCAGGATGCTTTCGGAGTCACTTTGGGAGTCGAGCGTGGAAACAATCGGAACAGGGACCCTGAACGCCGGGACGTGGCACTTCTGGGGCATCCGGCTGCGCGTGTGGGGCCGCGGCCTGACGAGCTTACTGCGCGATCTGTGGCATCATCCGCTGCCGCTGCTCGCCGGGCTGGTCATCATTGCCTATCTGCTGGCCGCTGTTTTTGCCCCACAGATCACCGCACACGACCCAGCGCGTGGGAACCTGCGCGCTCGCTTCACCCCGCCTGCCTGGGAGGCCAAAGGCGTCGCGGATTTTCCCCTGGGCGCCGACGAACAGGGCCGCGATCTGCTGACGCGCATCATCTATGGCGCACGCGTGTCGCTGGCGGTCGGCCTATGGACGGTAGGAATTTCCGTGCTGCTTGGCACGGCCCTCGGCGCGGCGGCCGGCTACTATGGCGGCCGCCTGGATCAGATCCTCTCGCGGTTTGCGGACCTGCTGTTGGCCTTTCCGTTCCTGATCTTCGCGATCGGCGTGATGGCGTTTCTCGGTCCAGGGTTCACCAACCTGATCCTCGCTTTGACGTTCAAAGGCTGGGTGGAGTTCTTCCGGCTGGTGCGCGGCCAGGTGTTGGCTGAGAAAAACAAAGAGTATGTGGAGGCGGCGCGCGTCTGCGGCCGGCGCAACCTGGCCATCATCGTGGCTGAAGTCCTGCCCAACGTCATCCAGTCGGTGTTCGTGTTGGGCACGCTGCGCATGGGCTTCTTCATCGTCACCGAGGCAAGCCTGAGCTTCTTGGGGCTGGGCATTCAGCCGCCTACGCCGGCCTGGGGCTCGATGGTGGCGGCGGGCCGCGACTACCTGCTCACGGCCTGGTGGGTGAGCACCTTCCCCGGCCTGGCCATCCTGATCCTGGTGCTGGCGATCAATGTCTTCGGCGAAGGGCTGCGGGATATCCTGGATCCGCGGCTCAAGATCGAATAACGATTGTAGTGGCGGGGCAACCCCGCCACTACAATCCTGAGGAAAACCAAATGTCGGAGCTGTTGCTGCAACTGCGTGAGCTGAAAACCACCTTCCCGACCCGGCGCGGATTGGTCACCGCGGTCAACGGGGTCAATCTCACGGTGCGCCAGGGGGAGCTGGTCGGCGTCGTCGGGGAATCGGGGTGCGGGAAGAGCGTGACTTTACTGTCCATCCTGCGGCTGGTTGCGCGCCCCGGCCGGATCGCGGGGGGTGATGTCCTTTTTCAAGGACGCAGCCTGTTGGGGCTTGCACCATCGGCACTGCGGAGGGTACGGGGGAAGGAGATCGCGATGATCTTCCAGGATCCGCTGAGCACGCTGAACCCCGCGTTCCCGGTTGGTGAGCAGATCCGGGAAGCGCTCAGGCTGCACGGACTGGTCCAAGGCAACGGCGGGCCGCTGGGCTGGGGCCGCACCCGGGCCGAGAGACAACGCGTCCTCCAGGTGATGGAAGAGGTCGGCATCCCGTCCCCCATGGACCGCTACGCGGCGTACCCCCACCAGTTCAGCGGCGGGATGCAGCAGCGCGCCCTGATCGCCATCGCGCTCGCGTGTGAGCCGCAATTGCTGCTGGCCGATGAACCGACCACCGCGCTGGATGTCACCATCCAGGCTCAGATCCTGGACCTGATGCGGCGCATCAACCGCGATCACGGCACGGCCGTGATCATGGTGACGCATGACCTGGGCGTGGCCGCCGAGTTCTGCAGCACTATCGCCGTAATGTACGCCGGACAGGTGGTGGAGCGCGGTGCGACCGACCAGGTGATCGGCGCCCCCCAGCACCCCTACACGCAGGGGCTGCTCGCCTGCCGTCCGGGGTTGTCGGAGCGCAAGGCGATCGTGCCGATTCAGGGCGAGGTGCCGGACCTGGTGAGCCTGCCGAGCGGATGTGCGTTTCAGCCGCGGTGTGCGCACGCCCGGCCCGAATGCGAAGGCGAGCCGATCCTGATGAGCACGGTCGGCCATAGTCACTACGTCAGATGCATCCGGCCGAGCGGCTACGAGCGTCGCCCTGCCGACGTCGCCCGCTTGGGCCTGAATGCATGACCTAGCAGGAGAGTGCAATGTACGGCAAGATGCTTGTTCCGCTGGATGGGTCGCCGCGCGCGGAGGCGATCCTGCCTCATGTCGTCGGGCTGGCCCGGTCCCTGTCTGCCGAAGTCGTGCTGATTCAAGTGATCGAGCCTCGGCCGGAAGTCACGGCACCCGGCGAGATGATGCCAGCCCTGCCGGTGGCAGAGATAGATGAACTCACGTCCAGTGCTGGGGCCTACCTGGCCGGGATCAAAGATCAGCTCTGCCAGCAGGGTCTGCACGTTCGCACGCTGGTCCCGTATGGGCCAGTCGTCGAGCAGATCATCGCTGCGGCCAACCGGGAAGCGGTTGACCTGATCGCCATTGCCAGCCACGGGCGGGGCGGGCTCGCACGGCTCTTCTACGGCAGCGTGGCCTCGGCGCTCCTGCAGCGCGTCGATCAACCGCTGCTCATGGTGCGCTCGCGCGAGGAGGGATAGCCGCTCATGACGGAAACAGTCTTGGGTGGGCTGCTGATCTTCGTCCTCCGCCTCACCGATGTCTCGCTGGGCACGCTGCGCATCCTGATGACTGTGCGGGGACGCAAGCTGTGGGCTGCCTTCATTGGGTTCGTGGAAGTCACCATCTTCGTGGTGGCCATCAGCCAGGTCGTGCGCAACGCCACCAACGTCTGGAGCGTGCTGGGCTACTCGGGCGGCTTCGCCTGCGGCACGTTGGTAGGCATGACCATCGAGGAACGACTGGCGCTGGGATTCACGGTGGTGCGCATCATGTCCACCAACCTGGAGAACAAACTGGCTAAAGCCCTGCGCGCGTTAGGCTTTGGCGTGACGGAGATGAGCGGCCAGGGGTTGCGCGGCACGGTGGAGATCCTGGAAGTGGTCGTGCAGCGACACGACCTGCCCAAGGTCCTGCAAACCGTCGACCACGTGGACAGTAAGGCATTCGTGACCGTGGAGGAAACCCGGCGGGTCTACCGCGGGTATCGGCTAGGCAAGGGACGATGAACAAGACTCAGGAAACGCAGCCGCTGATCGAGGCGCGCGGGGTGATCAAGCACTTCCACCGGAACCCCGGCATCCTGGCGCGGGCCCTCGCAGGCCAGGAGCCGACCGTGGTGCACGCCGTGGATGGCGTGGATCTGGCCGTATGGCCCGGCGAGACGCTGGGGCTGGTGGGTGAGTCCGGCTGCGGCAAGACCACGTTGGGCCGGGTGCTGGTGCGGCTCTATGAGCCCACCGCCGGCGACGTGTTGTACGAAGGCCGCCCCGTGCGGGAAAAGGCCGACTTTCATCGCGCGGCCCAAATCATCTTTCAGAATCCCTACGCGTCCCTCAACCCGCGCAAGACTGTGCGCGAGATCCTTGACGTGCCGCTGCGCCATCGCGGGGTGCGCCACCCGGCCGAGCGCGAGGCGGAGGCGCTGCGGCTCCTGAAACGCGTCGGCCTGCGCGAGCGGCACATTGACAGCTATCCGCACCAGTTTAGCGGCGGTCAGCGACAGCGGATCGGCGTGGCCCGCGCCATCGCGATGGGACCGAGTTTCGTGGTGGCGGACGAGCCCGTCTCCTCCCTCGATGTCAGCATCCAGGCACAGGTGCTCAACTTGCTGGAGGAGCTGCAGGACGAGTACCACCTGACCTACCTGTTCATCTCCCACGACCTGAGCGTGGTGCGCCACATCAGCGACCGCATGGCGGTCATGTACCTGGGCCAAATCGTCGAGCACGGGCCGACCGATGCGGTCTACGAGGAACCGCTGCACCCGTACACCCAGGCGCTGCTGGCGGCCATCCCACAGGTGGAGCGCGCCCGGCGACGGGAGCGCATCCTGCTGACCGGCGGTGTGCCCAGCCCCATCAACCCGCCGGCCGGCTGCCGCTTCCACCCCCGCTGCTTTGCCAAGGTGGGCCGAATCTGCGAGGAGAAGCAGCCTCCGGCCTTCACTGTCAGCAGCAGTGATCGGCAGGTGGCGTGTTGGATCTACCGCGGCGAGGAGCGCGCTGAACCACAATAGTCAGAAGGTGATCCTCCAAGGAGGACGACGATGATCGGTTCATGCATGAAACGGCACGTGATTGCGGTTTCGCCCGAAACGACGGTGCGGGAGGCCGCGCAAGTCGTTGTGTCCCACCACGTGGGCACGCTGCCTGTTGTGGACGAGCTCGATGTACTGGTGGGAGTGGTGCGCCTGGAGGATTTGCTCAAAGTCTTCATGCCCGATTTCGTGGCGCTCCTGGATAACATCGACTTTGTACACGATTTCGGCGCTCTGGAGAATCTGCGGCCTCAGGACGTAGCCACGGCGGCGCGCCTGACCGTGCGCGATCTGATGCAGCCGCCGGTCGCTGTCGAGCAGACGTGCGGGCTGCTGCGCGCCTTCGCGACAATGACCCAGCATGCAGTTCGGGATTTGCCGGTCGTGAACCGAACTTACGCGCTGGTGGGCATCGCCTCGCACGTCGACATCGCGGCGGCGTTTCTCGCGCCCTGGGCGCAGACGGAGCCGCCCACATGACCCAGCCCCAGATCGTCGCTATAGGCATCTTCATTGTAACATTCGGTGTGATCCTGTCGGAGCGCCTCCACCGCACGATCGCGGCCATGGTCGGCGCCGTTGTCATGCTGGTTGCCGGGATGCTCCTGGGTTTCTATAGCCAGGAAGCAGCATTGGCTGCGATTGATTTTAACACGCTGGCTCTGTTGTTGGGCATGATGATCCTGGTGCGCATGCTCCAACAGACTGGCTTCTTCCGATATGTGGCCATTCTGGTCGCCAAACGCACGCGAGGCAACCTCCTGTTCCTCTTCATCTCGCTTGGCACGCTTACTACCCTGCTCTCGATGTTCCTGGATAACGTCACGACCGTGGTGCTCATCGCACCGGTAACGATCTTGATCGCGGAAATCCTGGGCATCAATCCAATCCCTATGCTGATGGCGGAGGCGCTGCTCTCAGACACCGGCGGCGTGGCGACCCTGGTAGGTGACCCACCCAACGTGATTATCGGTTCGGCGGCCGGTTTCAGCTTCGTCTCGTTTCTGACTCACCTGGCACCCATCGCCATAATAGCCTGGCTGGTGGCCTTGCTCGTGCTGTGGTTCATCTTCCGCCGCGAGCTGGGGGCGCGGCCCTCTAATGTGGCTGCCCTGATGCAACTGGATGCCGCCGCAGGACTGAACGACCGCATCGCCTTGCGCAAGATCCTGATCACGTTGGGCGGTGTGATTCTCCTTTTCTTCCTGCAGGGCATGCTTCACGTGGCGCCGGGCGTCATCGCCCTGGGGGGCGCGGCTGCGGCCTTGCTCTGGGTGCGCCCCGATGTTGAGGAAACGCTGAGGCGTGTTGAGTGGGGGGTGCTGTTATTCTTTGGCGCGTTGTTCGTCGCTACGGGTGGGCTGGACGCCTCGGGCGTACTGAGACTTGTGGCTGACCGGGTTGCGAGTCTGGCGAGCGCCAACCTGCTGGCCACCGGCTTGCTCATGCTCTGGGTGGCCGCCACTCTGTCGGCGGTGGTGGATAACATCCCGTTCACGATCGCCATGATCCCTGTGATCGAGCGACTGGGCCAGTTGGGCGTCAATCCTGTCCCCCTGTGGTGGGCGCTGGCGCTGGGCGCGGGTTTCGGGGGCAACGGAACGCCTATCGGCTCCACAGCCAACGTGGTGACGGTGGCGCTCAGCGAGAAGACGCGCACCCCCATCACGACGCGCATCTGGCTGCGCTCCGGCCTGCCGGTGATGCTGGTGACGTGCGTGATCGCCAGCCTGCTGTTTGTCCTGCTATTCGGTTGGATGCAGGTGCGCTGAAGCGGCATCGCCTCACGAACGAAAGGAGCTGCCGATGAAGCTACATCCTGCGCTCGCGCTTGGGCTCAAACTGGCAGGGAGCATCTGCTTGCTCATCCTGGCGGCGCGCTTTTTCGTGAAGAGCGATCCGTTCATGGGGCTGTTGGGCGGCGCGGCCGGTGCAGCCATGCTGGTGCTGGCCGGTGAGGATTTCGTCAGGCGGCGCAGACCCTGACCCGCTGAGAGATGACGCATGGGCTCGACAGAGGGTGAAGGTCAAGCCCAGCCCAAGTGCCAGCTTCTCGGCGTTTTGGGGCTGCCCTTCTTATTGGGTGCGACAAGGAGGTCCACAATGAGCGCATATTCCCCCATTCATCGTAAACGAGTTTTGGGCCTGCTGGCGCTGATCCTGATCGCGGCGCTGGCTTTGGGCAGCGGTTTGTATGGCGCTGCCGCATCCCTACCCCAGGGAGATGCGCCGTCGGGGGCCGCACACAATGCCACAGGGCCGGGCATCTCGTTGGCGCCGGGCGCCGAAGCATACCGGTTCGCAGGGATGTGGCAGCCCGAGTTCGGCGATTTCCCCGCATGGAACTCGATATTCTTCTTCCTGCCGCATGATGTCGCGATAGGCCCTGATGACTATGTTTATGTGGCCGATTCGGGCAACAACCGCATCTGGAAGTTGACTTCGAACGGTGAGTTTGTCGCCAGGTGGGGAACCCAAGGCGCTGGCGATGGCGAGCTCAACGGGCCATACGGCATAGCGATCGATTCTGATGGCTACGTCTATGTGGCGGAAGCAAACAACAACCGCGTCCAGAAATTCACAACCGACGGCGCGTTCGTGGCCAAGTGGGGCAGTTCCGGCGCTGGCGAGGGCCAGTTCAACTGGCCGCAAGGCATAGCTCTGGATGCTGATGGCAACGTCTATGTCGCTGATACAGGCAACGATCGCATCCAGAAATTCACCACGGCGGGTGTGTTTGTCGCCCAATGGGGAAGCACAGGAAGCGGAGAAGGCGAGCTTGATTCCCCTTATGATGTGGCGGTTGATCAGGTCGGCAATGCCTATGTGGCGGACTGCTTCAACGACCGCATCCAGAAATTCGACGCTCAGGGCGTTTTTCTTGCCGCGTGGGGAAGCCAAGGCTCCGGCGACGGCCAATTTTCCGGGCCTGCTGGCGTAGCGGTTGATCAGGATGGCTTTATCTATGTCGCCGACTCAGCCAACCAGCGTATTCAGAAGCTGGCCTCCGACGGCGCGTATGTAACCCAATGGGGCAGTTATGGCACATCTGAGCCGGGAGAATTCCAGTTCCCGTGGGGCCTGGCAGCCGACCAGGACGGGAACATCTACGTGGCCGATAAGTACAACCATCGCATCCAAAAGTTCACTTCAGATGGCGAGTTCATCATCGCGTGGGGTCAGTCAGGCAGTTACCCATTACAGACTGCCAAGATCTACTACGATACCCACGCAAGACCGGACTATGCCGTCAGCCGGTTCGGCGCGCTGTTGGAGCAACACACGTATGATGGCGTCAAGAAGACGAAGATCGAGCGCTACCCGGATGGGGATTTGCGATATTACGCGTTGGGGAACTACATATACTACAGTGGGGTCATCGTCACCTACTACTCCGGAAGTAGGATTAGCCGGCAAGACTGGTGCCCAGATGCCGCCAACCCGGACGTGTGCTACACCGTGCGGAAGTACATCTACTCTGGAGCTCAGCTTAACCGGGTGGAAGTGTACTATTACGCTGATGTTTTGCCTTATCCACACAGAGAGCACGAGCGAGCGAGCATCGCCCTCTCAGTCAACAGCGCCGGTCAGGTGTACGTGGCTGTACAGGACCTGGACGGCCGCAGTATCCAACGGTTTTCCGCGACCGGGGAATTGGTCGACCAATGGCGCGGGGGCGAACCTGACGCCCCCTTCTCATTCTGGGCGCTGGCCGCGGTCACTACGGGACCAGGCGGTCACATCTACGTGGCCGATAGTTACTGGCACACGCCCTTTGATGCATACGGCAACCCGATGGGCACTTTTACTTATTTCCGCGCCCGGGAGTTCGACTCCGACGGCAACATCCTCGCTGAATGGACGCGCGGCTATAGCGATGACTTCTCTTCCTCCGCTGCCATCGCGGTGGATCAGGCGGGTCACGTCTATCTGGCCATCACTGAGAAGCACATCATTTGGAGGTTCGACGCGGACGGCAGCGCGATCAGTTGGGGCGGGGAAGGCGCGGGCGACGGCCAGTTCTCGGGCCCGGAGGGCATCGCGGTCGCGCCGGATGGCTCCGTCTACGTGGCGGATTCGGGCAACCACCGCATCCAGAAGTTCACGTCGGACGGCGCGTACCTGGCCCAGTGGGGCAGTCCGGGCGCAGGGGAAGGCCAGTTCAACGGGCCACGCGGCATCGCGGTTGGCCAGGATGGCGCTGTTTATGTGACAGAGGTGGGAGGCAACCGCGTCCAGAAGTTCACGACCGCGGGCGGCTTTATCATTCAATGGGGCAGCGCGGGTACGGGTGAAGGCGAGTTCTCTGAGCCGGGTGGGATCGCGGTGAATAGCGATGGTTATGTCTACGTGCTCGATTCCGGAAACCACCGTATCCAGGCGTTCGAACCCTTTGACGCCGGGCCGACGCCAACCCCGACCGCAACGCCCACGGCCACACCTACCCGTACGCCGACCGCAACGCCTACGGCCACGCTCACCCATACGCCGACCGTTACCCCAACGCGCGATCCGAACACCCTTTTGAAGGTGTACCTGCCGCTAGTGCTGCGGTAGTAAGGTACACCAGGGTCTCTTCCACGCCGCGCGGTGGGTCGGCTATAATTATGCGGCTGCCGGCCGACTGGTTCTGGTGCGCGATTTTCAGCCTTATGGCAGTCGCAAGCTGCAGCTTCAGCAGTGTCCGGAGTGCGGCTGCTACAATCTCTATCGGTCCGACTACGAGTACCTGGTCACCGGCAGCCAAGACGAAGAGCACTTGACGCGGCTAAGCGCAGAACAGGCCGCTGATTACCTGCAAGAATGACCCACTTCTCCGTTATCATACTTCATCGAGTTCTCTGTTGATGGGGAGGATAAAGACCGGGCTGTCGCTCAATTGACCGACCTGCTGGGCCACGCTGCCCATGAACAGCAGGTCCAGGCCGCCGCGCCCTTGCGAAGCGATCATGACCAGATCCACGCCTTCACGCTTGCCTACATCAACGATGGTGCGAGCCGGGTATGACCCGGTCACAACCGTGCGGACGGCCAACCCCTCCGCACGCAGGCTTTCAGCCACCGAATCCAGGTACTTCCTGATGCTGGCTTCCGCCTGTTTACGGATGCTGTTGACGACGGCGGCCGGGGCGCGATATTTCTCGCTCTCCGGCACGGCCGGGACGGAGAGCAACATCAGCTCGCAGTCGAACTGCCTGGCGAGCAGGCGTGCGTAGGGCAGAAGCTGCTCGGCAAAGGCTGAACCGTCCAAGCCGACGAGGATCCGGCCGAGATGGGGCGCTTCAGCAGGACCGCTTTCAAACACCTGGACCAGCAAGACGGGGATGTCCAGCAGGTGAACCAACTTGCTGGACAGCCCTTCGCCCAGCCAGTTCTTCTCGCCCGAACGCCCGTAGGGCGTGACGACAACCAGGTCGATGTCTTTTTGAGCCGCCACGTCGCGCGCGGCCTGGGCTGGCGGAACCGCACGCACGACTGCATCGACCCGAACGCCTGCGGCATGGACCCGTTCCGCCACCTGGCTGAGGTAGGCCTCGGCCTCCGTCTGCTCGCGACTGACCCCCTGGTAGGCGCGGGATGCGGAGAGGAGCGTCAGATGGGCGCCGGTGGTCTCGCAGATGAACTGCGCCATGGGCAGCGCCTGGGCCGCATTGCTGGAGCCATCCAGCAGGGTGAGAACGCGCTCGATCTTGGTGGTGCCGTTCAATCGGCGATAAGTGTGCGCTGGCTCGGGCATCCAGCCGATCTTGACCTGCATCTGGCCATTCTCAACAGCATGGGCCGGCGCCTGCCCGAAGCCAAAGCCGGCCAGCAGACTGGCGTTGATCTGGCCAAGGTAGTCCATCTCCGGCGAAGGCGCTCCGATGCGCCGCCTGAAGTAAGTGAACGCCAGATACAGGAAGGGAATAAGCATGAAGTAGACCCAAGCGCCCTCCAGGAACCTCTCCTCGAAAATGATCAGCGTAGCGCCGGTCGTTAGCAGGGCGGCGGTCGTGGTGCCGATAACGAGTGCTGTCCCCCGAAACGAGAAGCGGCCGGATAGCTCGCGCACGAGGCGCTGCGTAACGGCCCACCCCGTCATGCTCAGTAAGATGAAAACGCCAGCTGCGTACAACGCCAGATAGGTCTCTTCGCGTGTACCAAACAGCATGAAACACGCGCTCACGATCCCGACCTCCAGCCAGACCGGTCTGTCGGCGACATCATAGCGATTCAACGCGCCAAGGGCAGGCGGGATATAGTGACGCTCTCTGAGGCCGAGCGCCAGGTTCTGCAAACCTTGAGCACTGGCTGCGCAAGCTGATATGAGGACGAAGATGCCCACCAACGTCCCCAGATAAGGCAAGGGCGCCGGCAGGAGTTGATCCATCGTCTGGGTGAAGACCGACACGTGCGTGTTGTGCGGATCAGACAACGAAAAGATGGCCGGCCCGACGATCAGCATGGCCACGGCCGTGGTGCCCATGACGATGAGCAGGCTCTGGTACGCCTTGCGGCTCTTCTGTGGTGGCGCGCCGTCGAAGGCGGCCACCAGATTGGCAAATACCTCGATGCCGGTCATCACCGCCAGGATGCGCACGTAGCCACCGACGGTGAAGTGCAGGTTCGGGGGCATGAAGGCTCTGAAGGACAGCACCGGCAGATGGAGGCCGGTCCGCAATAGCGTGGTCAGGATCATCAGCCAGAGGAGGACCAGCACGGCGGCGGTGGCCGGGCCAAAAGTACGGGCGGCCGTCCTGGGGCCCCGGTTGACCAGCCAGCCCGTGAAGAGGCTGAGCCCGACCGCAACCAGGGTGCGGTACGGGAGACCCACGATATGAGTGTTGAGGACGGGGAAACGGTCTGCGATGAAGGTGACCAGCGCGGCCATGCTGACCAGGAAGGTCAGGGTGTACTCGATGAAGGTGATGCCAGCGTTGACCTTGACCGCCCAGCCGCCGAACTCCTCCTCGCTCAGGCCGCTGCCGCCGGAGCCATCGGTGACCCACTGCATGACCAGCCGGTACATGGCCGAGACGACCGCGATGGTCAGGACGGCCAGCCAGACCGACCCACCGAAGACGATCCGGGCCGCGCCGGACGCGATGATAAGGCTCAGGAAGGGCCCGAAAACATAGAGAGGGGAGGTTGCCGCGTCCCCTCCGCCGGCCAGCGCGCCTTCAAGTGAGTTGCGGAGCTTATGCGAAATGTGAGCCATAATACTATCTCGATTAATGTACTGCAATCCGTCCGCTGGATTGTGCGCAATCCGTTGGATTGCGGCGACTGAGAACACAATCCGGCGGATTGTGTTGCAGGACACTCGTAACACTCCAGCGGATTGCAGCCTACCTCCGATCAGGTGGCGGATCTACTTAGGGCGAGGACAGGAAGAGTGGAACGCCGCGATCGCGGTCGCTGACGCTCTCCCCCAGCGGTCTAGGGCGGGGAGCATACCTGGGTCAGGCAGTCGAAGATGCGGCGGCTTAGTAGCTCCAGGTCGTCAGCGCAGGTTGCTGCGCCCTGGCAATGCGCCGCCCCGCCTGGCTCCGGCGCCAGGATCACCAGGCGCTTGCCGAGGTTCGGCAACCGTTTGTGGATTTGACGTGTCACGCGTCCTCCATGCTCAGCATGATTTGACTACAAAGTGGATGCGTCCTTGCTGGCGACAGCAACCTCCAGCGGCAGGCCCCATAGGTAGGCGTGAGTCACGTTGCGTATACGGAATCCTTGTTCCGCCAAGACTTTTGCAACAGGGATCGGCCGACAATCCACCCATGCCGGAAAGCGGCGGTGCGCCCAGCCGTATAACCTTCGCATCAAGTTTGGCCGGCCGAATTCGGACAATGCCACAACGCCCAGCCGGCCACCGTCGCGGAGGACACGGCGGCATTCCTCCAAAACGCGCACCATATCGTTCGGAACAAACAACTCCAGGGTGAAGCTCATGAAGATAACGTCAAGGAATCGAGCCGGCTGCTTGGGCCAGGACCACCAAGGCTTGCCCGGTACCCGGTCCGATTTCCAGGACCCGCTCCCCGGGCCGCACGTCAAGCTCGCACAAGCCGAGATTCCTGAACCTGCGCTCCGAAGCGCCGGTCAGCAGATCGTACCAGCGGCTCAACCGATCGTAGGTGGCGCGTGTTTGTGCCCTGGTAATAGTCATGTGCGTCTCATGCTGACTGACGAACGACGAGATGCGTGTCCAGCAGGACAGTCTGTTGGACAACGTTCTCGCCCGTGATCTGACGCATCAGGATCTCCGCCGCAGTGTGGCCCAGGGGCCGGGCGGGCAGGTGCACTGTTGTCAGCGGTGGCGTCACATCGGCGGCCATGGGCACATCGTCGAAGCCCACGACAGCCATCTCATCCGGGATGCGCAATCCTGCATCGCGCACCGCGGCCAGCGCGCCAAAGGCCACCAGGTCGCTGCCGATGAACACTGCGGTCGGCCGTTGCTCTAGCCGCAGGAGCTCCTGCATCGCACTGTAGCCGCTTGCCCGGCTGAAGTCGCCGTATCGCAGCGTCGTTTCGTCGCAAGGCAGCCCGGCCGCCGCCAGTGCCTCGCTGTAGCCGCGCAGGCGGGCCTGCGTCGCCGTGTAGATCGGGGGACCCTGACCGATGAAAGCCACGCGGCGATGGCCGCGATGAAGCAGATAGTCAACCGCTGTGCGCGCCGCGGCCCGGTGGTCAACGTCCACCTGACACAGGCCGCTCTCCGGCAGGCGTCCCAGCAATACGACGGGAAAACCTTCGTCCTCCAGCCCTCGCAACTGGCGGTCGTCGCTCCGCGGCCCGGAAATAATGAGCCCGTCCACCTGCCGCGAACGCGCCAGGCCAATGTAGGCATCAGGCGCTGTAACGTCTTCGATCGCTTCCAGCAGGATATGGTAGCGCCGGGGATGGATCACCTCATGGATCCCCGTCAGCACTTCCATCAGGAAGACATCGCCGAACACCCGGTCAGCGCTGCGGCACAGCAGCACCCCGATATTGCCGCTGCGTTGGCTTGCCAGGCTGCGGGCCGACGCGTCGGGATAGTAGCCGAGCCGGCGCGCGGCCTCCCGGACCCGCCGCCGCGTCTCTTCGGGGATCTGGATGTTCGTGACTTCGTTCAGCACGAAAGACACCGTCGTCCGCGACACACCGGCCGCTTCGGCGACATCTCGGCTGGTCGCGCGTTTGAGCCTGGGCATTGGAAATCGCTCCTGAGCACTACCGTGTGTTACTGAATCAAGTTGCTAACACGTGTTAGTTGTGTATAATCGAATTCCGATTGTATGTCAAAACTGCTGGGACGAATGAGGTCTGCTTGAACATGCAGGGTTTGGTTTGGCTCAAAGGCATACGCCGCCGAGCACACGAACGACTGGGGTTCGATCCGGCGCGTTCTTCCGTTATCGCGTTCGATCTCCCACCCGGCGTGAAGGGGCCTGTGCTCTTGCCGGTGTCGAACCCCGCGCGTGCCGCAACCCTGGCCGAAGTAGCGGTGCGCATCGCGGCCGCGCGGCAAACAGGGGTAGTGCTCCTCTCTGTCGCGGCCGCCCATCGCCCCGATCAGCCCGCGCCAGAGGCCGAGCCAACCGCGTACCCCGCACTGGCTGCCGCGCTAACAGTGGCGCGTCAGGCAGGTGTACCGGTCGGCTGGATTGTGCGCACGGCCGCGGATGTAGGGCAGGCGATCCGCGCGACCGCGGCGGAACTCCACGCCAGCCTGGTCATCCTGGGGTGGCGTGGCACGAACCCGCAGCAGAGCGCATCCCTGGCGGCCGTTTTGGAGGATCCGCTCTGCGATGTGGCAGTGGTGGGCGGGCATCTAACCGGCCCGCAGCGACGGATCCTGGTGTCGGTCGGCGAGGGAACACACGCGACCCTTGCGACGCGCCTGGCTGGCGAACTGGCCGGCGGCGTAGCAGCGGCCTCCATCACCGCACTGCACGTTGTGGCCAGCGGGCGCTCCCCAAACCAGGTTTTCGCTGCAGCGGAGCACCAGTTCCGCCGGACTTTGCGCCACGATTTCCTGGCCGCCCATGTGACGCGCAAGACCGTGGTGAGCGACGGAACCGCGGAGGCCATCCTGGCCGAGCTGGCCGGCGGTTACGATGCCGTCGTCATGGGTACGTCTCGCGAAGCGCTCATTGACCGCCTGGCGTTCGGCGAGGTGCCCCAGCGCGTGGCCGAGGAAAGCCAGACGCTGGTCGTGGTCGCACGCCGCCATGCGCCCATGTTGATCCGCCTGTTACGCGATGCATGGCAACGGCTCACGGACGCGTTGCCCACCCTCACGGCGAGCGAACGGGATGAGGTGCGGGCGACGATCCGCGAGGGCGCGCGTTCACGCGCGGACTTCTTCGTCATGATCGGCCTGGCGGCCGTGCTGGCGACCTTGGGCTTGCTGCTGAACAGCCCGGCCGTGATCATCGGCGCGATGCTGGTGGCGCCGCTTATGTCTGCGATCGTGGGCCTGGGGCTGGGCGTCGTCGAAGGTGACACAGGCCTGCTAGGGGCCGCGGCCTGGGCTACGCTGCGCGGCATGGCCCTGGCGATCGCCATCGGAATGTTCGCGGGCCTGGTGATGCCGGACGCGTCCGCTACGCCTGAGATCATGAGCCGCGCCCGGCCGAGCGTGCTCGATCTCGGCGTCGCGTTGGCTTCGGGCTCGGCAGGCGCCTACGCCTTGTGCCGCAAGGGGGTTTCGGCCGGCCTGGCGGGAGTCGCCATCGCCGCAGCCCTGGTGCCACCATTGGCCACGGTGGGTCTCGGATTGGCCCTGGCCCGCGGCGACATCGCGGGCGGTGCGCTCTTGCTCTTCCTCACGAACCTGATCGCCATTGCAGCGGCTGGCGGCCTGGTTTTCCTCCTGCTTGGCTTCGCGCCGGCCGCGAGCGAAAAAGCTCGCCGCAGTGTACTGCGCCAGGGCCTGGCCAGCGCCGTGGCGCTGCTGGCCGTGGTCTCGTTGATCTTGGGGCTTCTCACCGCCCAGGCCCTCCGCTCGGTGCACCTGGATCGCGCGGTGCAGACGGCTGTGCGGGACGAGGTGGCTCTCCTGCTGCCGGAAAGCGAATTCGTGGAACTGAAGCAAACAGCGCGCGAGGACGGCACGCTACAACTGGCGGTGACTGTGCGCTCACCCGAGCAGTACCCCTATGCAACCGTGTTGGCGTTTCAACGTGAAGTTGCCACCCGAATCCAACGGCCGGTGGCGCTCCTTCTCAACGTGATCCCGGCCACGCGGCTCGATCCGCTCGTGCCGCCCACCTTCACGCCGCTGCCTACTGCAACACCCACAGCGACGCCCGGTCCAACCGCGGCCGCAACCGCGTTGCCGACCGCCACGCAGCCGCTGCCCACGGCCAGTGCCACCTCCGCACCGACCGCCACGGCCACCGCAACCGCAACCCCGACCGCGACGGCCTCTCCTACGCCAACCGCGACCGAGACGCCTACGCCTCGGCCGACCCCCGGCTTCGCCATGGTCGCCAACGCGAACGCCCAGGGGGCCCGTTTGCGCAGCACACCGGGCGGGACAGTGATCGGCGCAGTCGGCGAAGGCACGCCGGTGATCCTGCTGGGAGACCGAGCCGAATTCGGCGGGCGCGCGTGGGCGCGCGTCCTGGTTCCCGGCAGGCCCATCGGCTGGATCGCCCTGGATTACCTGGACGTGCAGCCGGGCCAACCGTAGGCTTCCCACCGCAAACGAGGCTTGTACAATGCATCGTTTCCTTGCACAACCATCAGACACCTTGCAGCGCTGGCTGGCCCGGCTGCAGCCCTCCGGCCTGGTGCTGCTGAGCGCTGTGGCGGTGGTCGTCGGACTCGCCGCCGGCATCGGCATCTGGCTCTTCAAGCAGATGATCGAATGGGCGCACGCCGCGGCCTTCGAGTGGCCGGGTGGCTCGTTAGCGGCCTTGGGGCCTTGGGGCGTCGCTCTGCTGCCTGCCCTGGGCGGTCTCGCAGTCGGCTGGCTCTGGCAGCGGTTCGTCGGCGAAGAACGCTACCACGGCGTGGCCGGGGTTATGGAAGCCACGGCGCTGGCGGGCGGCCGGCTGGAGTATCGCCTGGCACCCATCAAGACCGTGGCTGCCGCGCTGTCCATCGGCAGCGGCGCCTCAGTCGGGCCGGAAGATCCTTCCGTGCAAATCGGCGCCAACCTGGGCTCGTTCTTCGGCCAGAAACTGCGCTTCTCGGACGACTGGATGCGGACGCTAGTCGCCGCCGGTGTCGCGGCCGGCATCGCGGCGGCGTTCAACGCGCCCATCGCCGGCGTCTTCTTCGCGCTCGAGATCGTGCTCGGCGAGATCGGCAGCGGCGGCGGGTTGGGCGCGGTCGTGCTGGCCGCGGTCACGTCGGCGGTCTTTACGCAGTCGGTGTCGGGCGCGCAGCCGGCCTTTCGCGTGCCCGCCTACGCGTTCAACTCGGCCGCGGAGCTGCCGCTCTACCTGGGTCTGGGGCTGCTGGCCGGGCCGCTCGCCGCGCTGTACATCAGCGCGCTCTACTACGCCAAGGACCTGTTCCGCCGCTGGGCCATCCCCCCCTGGCTGAAACCGGCCGTCGCCGGGTTGGCGGTCGGCGTCACCGGCATCTGGCTGCCCCAGGTATTCGGCGTGGGTTACGAGACGATCGACGCGATCTTCAACGGGCCGTCCATGACCGTGCTGCTGCTGGTGGCGCTGCTGGCGGCCAAGCTGGTCATGACCGCGGCCAGCATTGGCAGCGGTTTCCCGGGCGGCGTGTTCGCGCCGTCGCTCTTCCTGGGCGCCACGCTAGGTGCGGCTTACGGCACGGCGGCGCAAGGGGTGTTCCCGGGCCTCTCCATCGCGCCGCCCGCCTACGCGATGGTCGGCATGGCTGCAGTGCTGGCCGCCGCGGTCCACGCGCCCCTCACGGCGATCCTCCTGCTGTTCGAGATGACGCACGACTACCGCATCATCCTCCCGCTGATGGCCGCGGTAGTTGTCGGCATGCTGCTATCGCAGATGCTGCGCCGCGATTCGGTCTACACGCTCAGCCTGGCGCGCAAGGGGCTGCGCCTGGAGCGCGGGCGCGATATCGAGGTACTGGAAGGCCTGACCGTGGGTGAAGTGATGAACACCGCCGTGCACCCCCTGGCCGCAACCGACTCACTCGATACGGCAGCAGACATCTTCAGCCAGACGCACCATCACGGCCTGCCGGTCGTGGATGCGGCCGGGGGTCTGGTGGGCGTGCTCACCGTGCAGGATCTGGAGCGGGCCCAGGTGAGCGACGCGGACAGAATGACCGTGGGTGAGGCGTGCACGCGCGATCTGCTGGTGACCTACCCCGACGAGACGATCGGCGCGGCACTGCGGCGCATGAGCGGCCGCGATGTGGGCCGGCTACCGGTGGTGGCGCGCGACGATCCCCGCCGCCTGCTGGGAGTGCTGCGCCGGGTAGACCTGGTGCGCGCCTACGATATCGCCCTCACGCGCCGGGCAAGCCTGCGCCACCGCGCCCATCAGGCCCGCCTGAATGCCTCCACGGCCGCGCTCAGCGTCGAGGAGATCGCCATCCAGCCCGGCGCGGCCTGCGACCAGCGTCGGGTGCGGGAGGTTTCCTGGCCGCGCGATGCCGTGATCGCCAGCGTACGCCGCGGCGGGCAGATGCTGATTCCGCACGGTGACACGCTGCTGGAGGCTGGTGATGTGCTGGTGGCCGTGGCCGAAGGCGAGGCGGCAGCAGAGATACGCCGACTGTGTGGCTAAATCCTAGCCTGCTGGCGCAGAGCGACAAAAGCATTGGCGTGCGCATGTTCGAGGAAGAGAAGGATATGCGGGTGAACGTGCAGCACGTCACCTGCCACGAGCTGGTGCATGCCTGTTCGGCTCATCTGCGCTTGCCGGCATGGCTTAACGAGGGGATCGCAACGCTCACGGCAGAGCAGCAGTTCCTGGGCAGGCGGGCCATCCGACAAGAGACATTAGCGTTCATGAAAGACTATATGCCGAAGGCGGCGCCTCCCACGTATCGAGAGCTGTCGCGCATGGGCGGAGAGGCGATCGCCTATCACGGCATGCGCGGGTACTGGCTGGTGCGATACCTGGAAGAGATGCGACCAGGCTTCCTGCGTCTTGTACGACCTGACATGCAGTCGTGCTCGACGAAGACGGCGGGCCAACCAGCAACAACAGCCGGAGGGGCTGCTGTAAGCTTACGGCAGCCCCTCCGGATTACTCAGTTATTGATCAGTGAGCTTTTACCCCTGGCGGCCTCGCCCGGCCCAGGCCGGGCGGCCATCCGCGTCGCGCAGGACGATGCTTGCCCCGCTGCTCGTCACCCGACCAAGCTTGAACTCACCGTCCTCGTCGAAGCCATCCAGCGCCACCGCGTCCCCTACCTTGAGGCCGAAGCCTTGCTCCAGGGCGTAGCTCAGGGGCCGACCCTCAAACGGGATCACCTCGCCCGCGGCGGTGCGGATCTCGACCAGGTCGGCCGCCACACTGACCACGGTCCCCTCGACGGTGCGCCACTCAGCCGGCTGCACGTCCGCCTGCGGGACGCCGCTCAACGGGCTTGCTTGCCCGGCCTGGACCTGCCCGGCCGAGCCGCCCTGTCCCCAACGGCCGCCCCGGTCCGTTGTTTCGCCGGCAGCCGCAACCTCGGTCGTCTGGCCGCGGCGCCCGGTCTCACCGGCGTTCCCGCCGCTCACTGCATCGGTTCTATTCACAGCACCCAGGATCAGCACGGCCACCAGGCCGATCAACAGGGCGCCGAGTGCGATTTTCTTCAACATTGTAGTCATATCCTTTCTTGAGAGAGTCGTCTGGTTATTAGCTGCGTTGTCTTGGGAGCGTCCTTACGCCCCCGCCCGTTCCGCCACGCTCCCGCCGATCGACGCCGGCTGCGGCCGGAGCGAGCGGAACACGTTGCGGGTCACCTTGGTAACCCAGCGCCAATGGATGGCGAAATGGATGACGGCCGCGATGATCATCGCGACGCCGGACCAGGTGTGGATCAGGTCCCACGTCGTCCGGCTGAAGACAAAGTCCGCCGCGGCCCGGCCGCTGCCGGCGAACAGGAAGTAGATGCCCGAGATCGCAGCCAGCAGGAAGCCGAGCGCGACGGCGGCGTCGATGACGACGTTGAAGACGCCATGCCGATTCAGGCGAGCGCCCTTGCCGGTCGCCGACTTCGCAACGCGCTTCGCCATGCCCTTCACCCAGTTCCAGTGGATGGCGAAGTGGACGGCTATCGCCGCGATCATCAGCACGCTGAACCAGGTGTGCAGGTCGTCCCAGGTGTGGCGTTCGAACAGGATCGTGACGCCGTACAGCGGGTTGCGTCCGCCCTGGTATCCGCCCGAAGGCAGGAACAGGAAGTAGATGCCGGTGATGGCTGCGACGAGTCCGCCGATGGCCACGGCGGCGTCGATCAGCCAATTGTTGCGCGTTTGTTTGGAAACAGTGCCCTTGGTCATATTGCTCCCCCATTCTTGATGGGTTTCTGTTCATTGGATGTGCCAGGGCAAGCGCCCTGAACTGTCCTTAGATTACAGGATGCGTGTGAAGGCGTTATGCCGAAGTTTTGAAGAAGCTGTGCGATTCTGAACACACGAAGGCCGGCCTGGAGGCAATGGGATGGCAGCAAAGCGCCACGCACCCGTCCCAAGATGCGTGGCGCTCGCCGTGAGGAGGAACCTGAAGCTATCTACCCGCAACCGCCGCCGGAAGGCCCTTTCTTGAGCTTGAGCTGGATCTTGGGCGTGTACTGCAGGCCGAATTCTTCCACTTCGGGCGTGGCTGCCGGCGATCGGTCGCCCGTAGCCAGCGTGAAGTCATAGCGCAAGCGATCATCTTCGGCCGCGGCCTTGCGCAGCGTCGGGTCAGCGCTGGCGAAGGTGTCTAGCCAGCCGTTAACGCCGCCCTCCAGGATGTATGCGTTAGGCACGCTCTCGGCCGTCAGGAGCTTCCAGGCGTCGGTGGCCGCCGTTTCATCGTTGCTCATGGTCACAAAAACGGTGTTAGCCTGCTCCAGCAGCAAAGCGGGGATGAGGTCGGGCAGGGCATCAGGAGTCACCCGTTGCGCGCCCGCGATGTGAAACAGGTTGTAGTCGGCCTCGCTGCGCACATCCAACATGACCACCTTCAGCGCATCGTTGTGCAGCGAGTCCAGGAGTTCGCCGGGGTGAATCTGCACGCTGCGCTCCACGAGCAGCGGCTCCTTTTCCGGTGCCAGCGCCTGCCATTTGTCTGCGGTCGAGGGCTGGCCGATGAGGATCAGCGCCGCGGCGGCCAGGACCAGCGCGCCCGCGCCGGCAACACGCGCCTTGGGCTCCCGCTTCAGATCTTTGCCGCCGAAGATGCGCTCCAGGTGCTCGCCGCCCCAGAACATGAAGAGCGCCATCGACACGATGCCCAGCACCACCACGCCCACGGGCAACCCCAGCCAATCCTGGAGGGTGAGGCGGCCCAGGTAGGACGAGTTCCAGAACCCAGCAAACGAGTCCACCGTCTCGCCGAAGAGGAAGATGCCGAACAGGCCGCCCAGCACGAAGAAGAGCCCGTCAATCTTGCGCGTGGCCATGGCGACCAGCGACGTACCGGGGCAAAAGCCGCCGATGATGAAGCCCACGCCCATGATCAGCCCGCCGACGATGTCGGGCCACAGATAGGTGGTGTTCACATAGATCAGGTTGTAGTCCAGCAGCCCCAGGCCGCTGGCGGCGAAAATCAGCACCATCGCGGTCACGATCGCGCCGAACATCACCTTCAGCACCGTCATTTCTTTGAAGTAGAACTGCCCGGCCAGCTTCAGCGAGTTACCGAAGCCGGCGCTCTCCAGGACATAGCCGAACGCGAAGCCGATCAGCGCATAGACGACGTACTGGCCCCAATGGCCGAGCAAGGTCGCAAGGGTCAACGGAAAAGGCGCCATGGTGCCTCCTAGTTCCAGAACCTCCGCAGAAAATACGCCAGCGCGTAGCCGCCGCCGAACACGGCGAACATGAAGGCCCAGGCCCCGGCCGATAGCGTCGCGCCGCCGGAGAGCGCGTGGCCGGAGGTGCAGCCGCGCGCAAAGCGCGCGCCGTAGCCCATGATCGCTCCACCCAGGAAGGCCATGGCCCAGCGCGTGCGCGGGGTGATACGCGGGCCGCGCACGGTTTCCACCTTCAGGCGGCCGTTGAGCCAGCCGGAGACGAAGCCGCCCAGGATGGTGCCCAACACCCCAAACACCGACCATGCATCGAGCGGGTTCTTATCGCCCCCTGCGATCTTCACCAGGTAGGGCACGCGATCCATATGATCGGGCGCGATCAGGTCCTGAAAGAACCCGATGATGTTGTTCAGGCCGCCTGAGGCGCCCAGCCCGTTGCCGGTGAGGAAAAAGGAGAGGAACAGCACCACGCCGAGCAGCGCGCCGCCCAGGTAGGGATGGATGTAGGGCTTCGTGGGCCGGGCGGCGAAAAGGCTGGCGCGCGTCTTTGCCGTCGTCGAGGGTGCGATCTTGCCGGTTTCAACTGCCATAGGACGCCTCCTGGGCGGGTTTCAATGCTTCGGCGTGGCCGTGACCGGCCTCAGGCGCATGGACTTCCACCTCTTCCCAACCGACCGTCATCGCCTGGACCAAGGCCAGCGGGGTGTGGCCGGTAGTGGTGAGATAGATGTGCATGACGATGAACGCAGCCAGCAGCCACGAGACCAGCGAGTGCACCGGGGCCAGCAGAGGCAGCCCGCCCACGCGCTGCGCAACGTCGGGCCAATGCGCCGCGGCCCACATCAATGCGCCGGTGACGATCTGGGCGGGCAGCAGCACGTTGAGCAGGCCGAAATAGGTGATCTGCTGCAAGGGGTTGAGCTTCCGCTCCGGTGTCTTCTCGAAGGGGTGCGGCGCGTGTTTGAAGATGCCCCCAGGTAATACCTGGCCTGGATGATCGCCTGGTCATAGAAACCGCGAGGGCGGGGGATGAACTGCTTCACCTCACCGCTCGCCAGGTGATAGAACAGGGAGAGGGCGGCGTTGATGATGACGATTGCCGCTAGCACGTTATGAACGTACACCACCGACCCGAAGGCAAACATGCCGAAGATACCCGGTTTGTGGATGATCAGCCCGGTGCAGAGCAGCCCCACAATGGTGAAGGTTTGCAGCCAGTGCCAGAACCGCTCGTACGCGCTGTAGATGTACACCCGCTTAAGTTGTGCATGCCGCTTGGACAGGCGGCGCGCGGCCAGGATGCGCAGCCCGCCGTGCAGCGCGACCCCGCCCAAGACGCCCAGGAACGCCAGCAGACCGACCCAGTCCACCAGGGGGATGTTCGACTGGCCGAAGATGTACAGCCCTTGTTTGGCGGGGTTGGCCTGGGTGTGCAGCGAGCCGTCGGCCGCGGTGCTAAAGTCGCCGTTCAGCAGGGCCTTGCCGCTGGTCAGCAGGGCCGGCGTCACGCCGGACGGGCCGGCCGCGGCCAGCGTGAAGGGCTGCGCCAGGCGCGAAGCATCACCGTGGCAGGCGGTGCACTCGCGAGTCACCCACTCACCATCGGTCACGTTGTGGCTGACAGCATAGGGCTGCACCTCGCTCACGATACGCGGGTTGGCCAGGCCCAGGGCGGCCAGGCGGCCGGCTATCGTGCTTTGCTTGGCCGCAGAATCCAGCACCAGCTCGGCCTCATCCAGCGCGCCGTCGCTGTCCGCGTCGAGCGCGGCCAACACCTCGGGGGCGTAGCTGTCGCCCACGAACCAGGCAGCTTCAAGGTCAATCTGTCGCACCGGCAGCACCGGGTCGCCGTAGACCCAGTACCAGGCGGTCACCAGGTTATACGGCGCCAGACGTCGCTTGCCGTCCACATCCTGGCGGGAGAGCAGCGCGGGCTGGAAGCCGGTCACCAGCGAAGTGACGTCCAACGGATCGCCCGCCACCCCACGGAATTCGCGCCGCGGCTCGCCGTCCGCAGTCAGCACCGTCCAGTCGATGCTTTGCAGCGCGGGCGCATAGAGCTGGGGGATGTGACAGCTTTCGCACGCCACGGTGTCCAGGTGGCGCTCGGTATAGGGCAGCCAGGTGTGCGTGTCCTCGGCGTTGTGGCATCCGTCGCAGCGGCGCATCGTGTCAGCCAGCTCAGGTGCGCTGGCACTCTGGGTTTCGGCGCCTTTGGCAAAGTCGTGCATGGGGCGCGCCAGGTACTCGCCCAGGTCCAGCCGCCGCGGGTCATAGGCCAGGTGCTCGGGCCGCGTGGTCGCGCTCTCCTGGAAGTGGACCGGGTTATTGAGCGAGAAATGGCAGCCGGTGCATTCGAGCTGGCGCGCGGCGTGGATGTCCCAGGACCGGCTCAGCTCGGCCTTGCCGGCCAGGTTCAGGCCGGAATCGCCGATGCGCTGCCCCGAAAAGATCTGACCGGTGGTCAGGCTGGCGTTAAGCCGGGTCACGTTGGCGTCCCAGGATGGATCCACCGCGGCAACCAGGGAGAGCGGCGTCTCCGTGTCGGTGTGCACCAGCCCGTGGCATTGGCCGCAGTTGGCGCTGCTGGGATCTTGCACGGTCACGAACTCGGGCTTGAGCAGGCCCTCGGCATCGAAGGCAGCGACGTTCCACTGGTAGGGGCGATCCTCGCGATCGCCCAGGCTCTCCACCAGGCCGGTGTCCAGCAAAGTGGCGGTGTTCGCCCAGCCGAACTTTCCGCTCTGCAAGGCGGCGATGCGGGCGTCGTTGTCCGGATTGGGGAGGTGGCACAGGAAGCAGTTCATCTCCACCGCGCCCGAGGCGGCCCAATCCCAGGCCGCGGCCTGGCCCGTGTCAGAATCCAGCACCGCAGTCTCCGGGTTGTCGGCATCCGCGGGCAGGTCGGTGAGCAGGCCACCGTCGCGAGCATACAGCGCCGGCCCGCCGCCCACGTGGCGGTCGCCGAAGCGCATCACCCAGTCGGGCGTGCCCAGGTCGAGGAGGGTGTCATCGGCAGAGGACAGGCGCCGGTAGCGCAGCGCATCCCAATCACCGAACGCGCCAGAGCTGAGGTCCCAGACATGGCCGGCTGCCCCATCCGACTGCCCGACTTCATCCAGGCCCAGCGAGGCGTGGTAGCTGTGCGACTGGATGAACTCCGCGTCGTGACAGGCGCCGCAGGTCTTGAGCGTGGAGACCGGCTTGCCCGACGCCAACACGTTGACCCCGTTGGCGTCCAGCAAGGCGAATTGCGGGTGCAGCGGCGCGGCTTGGGCCGCGGCCTGGCTGATCGGCCCGGCGGCCGCGCCGGTCAAGCTCAACCCCGCCGCCAGCAGGAGCGCGACCGTCAGGACGAATACGCGTACGCGATGTTTGGTTCCCATCATGGCCTCTGATTTCCGAAAAGGTAGCTACTTCACCTGCGTCCGGCTGCCCCATTCGATAGGGTCGCCCTGATAGCCCAGGGCTCGCCAGTCCATGCGTCCCTCAGCGCCGTGGCACGCCTCACATTGCAGCGCGTTCTCGGCGGGCTGCACCATATGCGTGGACGGCCAGTACATCCAGGTCTCGGCAAAGTCGTATTGGCCGGAGAAGGGGATGCCCGCATCCTGCGCACCCAAGGCCAGCCCTGAGGGCCAGTCGAAGGTGGTCCAATAGCCGCCATCGCCCGCCGTGCGCGGGGCCAACAGGATCTTGTTCACGGTGTCGTAGGGCTGCCTGGCGATGTGCATCTTGAACGGATAGATCTTGGCATCTGGATCGGTGATGTCACCGGCCGGCTCGTTGATCAGCACCGGTTGGGTCGGATCGATCTTGTCGCCCAGGAGATAGCGGTACGCGTTGCTGCCGTTGAACCAGCGGTAGGTGGGGGTGACATCCGTTTCGTAGCGGAAATCCCCTTTGATCTTTAGATAGGTGTAGTGATCTTCGGGCCGATCCTGCCCGGAAGTGGACCAATCCCAGGTCATTTTGGTGGGGTTCTTGACCGCCACCGCCGGGATATGGCATGCCTGGCACGCCACGCTGGCAGTATGGGCATTGATGCGGGCATCTTCGTGCGGCGCAGCGGCGTGGCAATCGGTGCACAGCACCTGCTCCTCCGCGGCGATAGTCAGGTTGTCGGCCAGCATGCGGCCCTTGACGACGTGACCCACGGTGGTGTGGCAGTCAATGCACTGCAAATCCAGCCCGCCCATATGCACGTCCAGGCTCTCGGGTGGATAATTGAGGCTGGTGTCCATGTCGCCGTGCTTGACGTTGTTGCCGCCGCCGCCGTCGTAATGGCAGAAGCCGCAGTTCTCGCGCGTGGGCCGCCCCACGCTCCCCGCCGCAACCGCCAGATCCACTTCTTCCAACGGGTAGCCGTAGTCACCCTTGCCGTACAAGGACCGGTCGGCATGACAGACCAGGCAATCCACGTTGAGCGGGTTGGTGAAATCGAACGCATCGTCCTCCCAGCCATAGCCCGCGTGGCAGCTCATGCACTTCTTCTCGTTGCCCTGCGCGCTGATGCAGAAGTTGTTGATCTGATTCTTCTTGCCGATGGTCACCGTCTCCCCGCGCCAGCCGGCCAGCACCGGCGCGCTTTCCCACGTCCAGTGGGTGGTGGCCATGAACTCGGCCGCCGCATTGAGGTGACACGTCAGGCACGCCTGGGTCACCTCGGGCCCGCTGGCATATGGTCCCGGCAGCAGGTGCTTATGGTCGGTCTCGGGCACGCGCGTGGGCACCTTTGCCCCGGGATTATCCACGACTTCGGTGCTCTGGGGCCGCAGCAGGATCAGTGGGATGAGGATCACGGCCAGGATCGCGACCAGGCCGATGACCCAGGCGGCGTTCTTCTGCAGTTTCGCAAGTGTACGCATGACTGACTCCTGAATGGAGCTCGAAATGACTTCTGCCAGGCCGCTGCTCAGGCTTGCAAGTAAATTGCACGCAGTCGCTGGACGAACGCTACGCTACGTAATCAACGATCATCTGCGAAATGATGTCCGCCATCCGTTGGAGTGTGTCCAGGACGCGCTCGCGCTCTGCGCCTGTCAAGTGATACACGGCATCGGCGCTGCATGCGATCTGCGCGCGGTCGATCCCGGCCTTATTGGCGGCCGCATCCAACGTCTCATCTACCGGCGGCCACCTGGCCGGCGCCACACAGCCCGCAACCAGCATGCCCGCCAGGCGGTTATCCACCCGGATGAAGGCCCGCGCGCACAAGGGTCCGAACTGGCTGCTGACAAAGTGAGGCTGCAGAGGCAGGGCGGCCGCGAGCTGCGGCCAGGTTGCATCGCACAAACGACGCAGCCCATGCTCCCAGATGAGCGATCGATAGTAGTCGCACACGTTGCTCGGCTCGGTGACCGGATTGCCCTGCATATCGGTCACCAACAGCATGACGCCGAGCAGCTCGGCACATAGGTCTTGCAGCCGCTGAATGCTGGCCGACGACATGTGCGCCATCCAAGGCTGATCGTTATCTTTGCCGGACGGCGCGGCCACCGGGACAGATGCAGCCCGCTGCTGCAACAGAGACTCGATCGCTGTGCGCGTGAACCGCCATTGTTTGCCGACGCGGATCGCGGACAAACGGCCGCTTGCTACCAGGCGATAGATCGTGGTGCGGTCAATGTGCAGCAGTTCTTGCACCTGACGCGTGGTCAGTAGCTCGGTCATCGGTTCATGCACTACGGAACTAAGAATGGGGAGATGGCATTGGGGCGACACATGCTTTGCAGTCAGACATTAAAAGCGAAAGGAACGATGCCAGCCGAATGCCGAACACAATAATAGTGGGTAGTATAGTGTAGCGTCTCGTAAAGTCGTACCTTAACAAGTCTCATAAAGTCGTACCGGTCAT
>CAYYTK010000015.1:0-96103 GCA_964474695.1 uncultured Anaerolineales bacterium | reverse complement strand
TGAACTGGGGAATTCCAAACCAGCGATTTTGAGGAATTCCAAACCAGCATTGACATCCAGATCGGCCGTTTGCTCTGGAAGATCAACTGGGTGGCCCGTTGCGAGCCGCAGTGGCTGCTTGCTATGGTCGAGCGGCACGTCCCGGTGTTCGAGCATTACGAGCAGACCGGCCGCGTGATTTGCCCTGTTGAAAGCGCCTTGCCGTAACCGAAGAGTACACGATCGGATCGCTGGTACGTTGACCGGTTTGGGGCTGAAATCGCGGCGTTTTGCGCGATGGGCGGGGAGGGACTCGAACCCACGACCTCACGGATGTGAACAGTGAGGCCGGTTCTCTTCACCCCCGACCTCACGGCTTGTCAATTTGAGTAGCCGTGTGGTCAGCTTTTCCTCTTGAACCGTGTGGTCTCCGATCGCTCTCCGAAGCCTGTTGCACAGCCGTGTTTTCAATACCGAGTACAGAGTGATTATAGCATGGTGGCCGGCTGTCCCCAAGCCGACGCGCGGCTCGCTACCGTGCGCGTCAACAGCATGCGGACTAAACCCATGCGCTGCTAACGAGTCTGCAGAACGTCCTCCGGTTTGAAGAAGTAGAATCCCGGCTCCTGCCCGGCCGACTCACGCACCTGGCCGAATTCACGGGCGAACAACGCATAATGCACGTCCCAGCCGGTGTCGCCGCCCAGCCAGCGGTTGCCGCGATCAATCAGCTTCTCGAGCACACTTTCGGTCATCGGCTCGCGCGTCCACTTGGCCTCGCCAAAGAGCACCCGGCGTTCGGCTCGATTCACGCCCACGACATCTATCTGCGCATCCCCGCTCCACCAGGAGCCGATATCCTCGAAGTAGAAGGGGATGACCCGATCGGCCGATGCGACCAGCACGTGGTGGCGCGCGACCTCTTCCCAGATGGGGGCCACGATGCGCGGCAGCGCCTGGCGGATCTGATCGGCCACCTCCTCCTGGCGCCGGCCGATGGCCAGGTAGTCTTCGTTGGGCAGCACCCACTGGTGCCAGAAGCGGTAGAACGGATCGCGCAGGTGATACGCGCCCCAGCGGTCGGCGTTGCGGATGCGCTCGACAGCCTTGCGGTACTCCAGAATGCCCAGCTCGACCAGGATCGCCAGACGGTGATCGGTGGTTCGCACCGGAAGCCCGGACAGGCGCGCGATGTCGGCCCGGCGATGGGCGCCGCCGGCGATGGCGCGCAGGAGCGCCAGGCTGTCTTCGATGTCGCCGCGCAGCTCCTCGTGGAGTTGAAGCCGGACTTCAGCGAACAGCCTGCCCTGGGGCGCCAGGATGTGGCGCTTAATGTTGGTCAGCAGGCCGACCTGGGGATCGACCGAGACCAGGTAGTAGGGCATCCCGCCCAGCACGGCGAACGTTTCGACCAACTGCTCGGCGGTATAGCGCGGGAAGAAGGCCGGCAGATCGGCCAGGGTGAGGGGCTTAAGCTCGAAGGGCCAGGTATGCCGGCGGTAAAGCGGCGCGGTCGGGTCCAGCACCTGTTGCCGGATGACGCTTTGGATAGAGCCGCTTAGCACCAGGAAGATCTGGGTTCGCTGTAAACGGAGATCCCACTCCCGTTGCAGGAGGGTCGGCAGCTCCGGATCGGCCTCCACCAGGTAGGGGAACTCATCCAAGATGACGACGAGCCGGCGCTCAGCGGCCAGTTCGGCAAGGGCGCTGAACGCGGCGCTCCAGGAAGGATAGGTGAAGTCGTCCGGCACCGGGCAATTCGTACAGAAGGTGCGGATGGCCCGCGAGAATTCGCCCAGCAGGGTCGCCTTGTCCGCGCGGCGGGCGAAGAAGAAAATGCACGGCTTGCCCTCCGACCATTCGAAAAGCAGCGCGCTCTTGCCCACGCGCCGGCGTCCACACAGGACGACGATCTCCGCTCGCCCGGCGGCGTAGCGTTCGCTCAGGTAGCCCAGTTCACGAGTGCGATTCAGGAACATCGTCGCGCCTCCTGGGCGGCAGTGTACACCTGAACGCCGCAAACTGCAAGTCAAAAATTACTACTCTGGATGGTAGTTTTCTGAATTACCAGCCCAAGTGGTAATCTGGTGCGCTCGCATATGTAGGGCAATTGCCTTGTGGCGCGATTGCCCTACACCGTAGGATGCTGGGACATCGGTAGCAGGCATTGTGAAGGCGTGTCTCCCCGTTGGGCGAAGTTTGCCCGCCCATGCCCCGATGTCGGTGTAGATCATGAGTGCATTGGCTGCGAGCCTCTTCCCCTGTTGTAACTGTTCACCGTTCCCTCGGCTCCTGTTCGTCACTTGCCATGCAGTACAGGATATGCTACAATACGATAAATCGAGATGGGATTTAGTAAAAATGAGCAATAATTTTACCGCAATTTCTGTAGCGCGCAGGTTGCACGAGCAGGAGCTCTTCTACTTCTCGTCGCGCACCCTTGCTGACCTACTGGGCCGTGACCTCTCCCAGATACACCCGCTCGTGCGCCAACTCGTCCGGGCAGGTTTGGTGGCCGAGATCGAAAACGGCAAGTACTTGCTTCTGGGCTTTGAGCCTGAGCGCGTCCTCGCGAATCCGCTCTTTATCGGCTCCCACTTGGTGACGCCTGGATACGTGTCCTATTGGTCGGCCTTGCACACTTACGGCTTCACGGAACAGGTGCCGCTCACGGTGTACGTGGCGACCACCCGGAAGAAGCCACCTGTTGAATACGCCGGCCAGCGCTTTCGTTTCGTGACGATGCTCCCGCGCAAGTTCTTCGGCTACCGCCGCGAGCAGGTGGGCGGATTGCTAGTGCTGATGGCTGATGAGGCGAAGGCGCTCATTGACAGTTTGAGCGAGCCTGAATATGCGGGCGGGATTTCGGAGGTCGCGAAAGCTCTACAAGCAGCTATCGAGACGGTGGACCTCGGCACATTGGTGGAATATGCCAACCGATTCGGTGATAAGGCGTTAGGGTCGCGTCTCGGCTATCTGTTAGGTCTTTTCGGTCACGCGGTCGCGCCCTGTGACGAAGCCCCTGCCCTCGCCGACGGGCCGGGGACGCCTCAACTCATCCGCTCCGCCTCGTCGGTCAGGCTGGATCCCAGCCGACCCTGGCAAGGCCGGCGCGACGCACAATGGAGAATTGACATAAACTTGTCATTTGGAGAGCTTCGGCAGGAGGGTATCGGCTGATGCTGACTCGCACACAAATCCAACGTCTGGCGCAGCGCAATCACATTGGGATGCAGGCCCAGGAGCGCGACTATCTCCAGCATCTGCTGCTGATGCTGTTCTATGCCCGCTCACAGGCGCTCATCTTCAAGGGCGGCACCGCGTTGCGCCTGGTGTACCGGGGAGCCCGCTATTCGGAGGATTTGGACTTCAGCGCCTTGATCAGCGGGGAGCCGGTTGCCGCACCGGTCCGTATTGCCGAGTTGCGCGGTCTGTGGCAGGCGGTCGTGGCCGACTTGCGCGATTTCGGCGCCGAGGGCGAGCTACGCAACGTTTGGGAGGGAGAGGTCGGGTTCAGCTTCGATGTGAGCTACGAGGGACCGCTGTACGATGGCCGCGACCGCAGCAAGGGGAAGGTGCGTGTTGATGTCAGTTTGCGCGGGGAGCCATCGGCTACCCGGCGAGAGTTGGTGCGCTCGGAGTATGACGATGTGCGGCCGTTTGTCATCACCGTACTTAGTCCGGAGCATCTGCTGGCCGAGAAGGTGCGGGCCTTGCTGGTGCGGGCCAAGCCGCGCGATCTTTATGACGTCTGGCTGATGGCGGAGCAGGACGTTTCCCTGGACGTCGACCTGATCCGGCAGAAGCTCAAGCTCTATGATCTGACCTTGACGCTGCCGGTCGTTGATGCGGCTCTGGCGCGGGCGCGCGTGGATTGGGAACGCGATCTGCGTCCGCTCTTAGGGCAGTATGTGGAACATGACGTGACCGACCGCACCGCAGCGACGCTGCTCAGACTGGCCGCGTCTGTGAGCGAGGGTGACGGCCCTGCCGGCGGCCGCGGAGGATGATCAGGGCGCGCAAACTGGATCGGATTCTCGTCGTAGACGTGGAAGCCACCTGCTGGGAGGGCGACCTGCCGACGGGCCAGACCAGCGAGATCTTTGTCCTGAGCGACAGCCGAAGGAATCGAGACCGGGCTGCGCGAATTCGTAAGGAGGCTTCGCACAGCCTCAATTCCGGATACATGCGAGCCAGCCCTCACGGCTGCGGCGGCGGGCCGCTGCCGGGCGGGATCGTCTCGCCGTCGGGCACGGCGCGCAGATCGGCGCAGGAGACCCACGTAACCACGTCGCTCCAGCGGTAGCCCTCGGCCGTGAGGGTCGGGATGTCCCGAATCCAGCGCTTCTGGCCCCGTTCCAGTAGATAGATGTGCGGGCTGCGGTCGCACTTGAGCAGGATCGGATCCGCGCGCTCGTAGAGGATGTACTGTATGGTCTCCGGCAGGCCGGTCACATCGGCCGGCGCGCCACGGAAGAGCCAGGGCGGGGCCAGCAGGCCGATGGCAGCCCAGGCCAGGTAGAGCGCGATGCCGACGGCGAAGGCCTGCCGCATGGCCGCCAGCCAGCGCGGCCGCCCCGCCCGCACCTGCCCGAGCAGCACGACCGCCAGCAGGACGATGTTGACCACGTTCCAGCCGATGAAGAGCAGGCGGTTGGGCGTGAGGCGGCCGTTGGCCGTGCGATAGAGGATCGCGGCCAGCGCGAACAGGCCCACCAGCAGCGTGAGCCCGGCCAGGGCCATGACCCCGCGGCGCAGCCAGGTTTGCGCCCGCTCGCTCAGCTCGGCCCCGTGCACCGGCGTCGCGCCGATCAGCAGGGCCACGACGGCAAAGAGCAGCCCGCTGAAGACCATCAGCACGTCGCGGTTCTCGAACGGCTGGCGCCAGTTGAAGGGGATAAAGCCCAGGTAGACGACCAGCACCCCCACCGCCAGCGGCAGCAGCAGGCGCATCAGCAGCGCCACCAGCCGGCTCAGTCCCTCGTCGAAGGACTGCGCCTGCGGCGTTGCGGCCGGAGCGTAGACCAGTGCGACCGCGATGATCGCGATCAGCCCGCCGCCGCCCGCGGCAAAGAGCCGCACGGCCCAATCGGGCGGCTGGATGCCCAGCGCGTTGAACAGCCCGAAGGTGATGGCGGTGAACAACCCGCCGGCGATCGCCAGCAGCCCGCCGACAACAGTCGCCTCCAACGACTTCACCAGGAACGCAAAGCGTCCCTCCCGGCCGTCCCCGCGCGCCAGCGCGACCGCGCCGACCCCGGCCCAGGCCAACAGGCCCAGGTGCAGCGCCATCAGGCCCAGGTACTGCTCCTGGAACAGCCGCGGCCACATGCGGGGGAAGAGCAGCAGCACGTAGGCTGCGCCCGCAGCCAGGCCCAACGCGACGGTCGCCGCGCAGCCCGGTCGCCGCTTGCCCGCCAGCGCCAGGAAGAGGGCGATGAGCACCGCGCTGACCGGCGCAGCCAGCAGCAGCACGGCCGGGAAGAGGCTGTAGAGCTGGCCGTTCAGCGGGTTGGTGAACCGGATGGTGAAGCGCTGATCGTCGGACAGCAGCCACAGCAGCAGCCCGTTGAGCGCGCCGAGGGGCAGCGCCCAGCCCCACGCGACGACCCGCTTCTTCACGGCCGCGGCCGCGTGGAGCAGCCGGTAGTGCCAGGCCGCCAGCAGCAGGTTAGTGGGGGCCTCGGCGCGGGCGGCCTCCACCGCCTCGGCAAAGGCCGCCTGCTCGCCGGCCTGCACAGCCTGCTGATAAGTTTGCTCCAGCGCTTCGGGGTTTCCGGCAAGTTGTTGGAGACCTGTTTTCATCAGTTCAGGGTCATGATTCGGCATATCTTGAAAACACCTCCCAATAGCAAATTGATTGACTTATGTTGCTTTCCAGTCCCGCTCCCGGTGCCTTCTACTGGTCTATGACGTCGAATGTCGCAATCACGGCCTCGGCGGCTGCCTGGCATTGACGGGCCGTCTCTGCTGGGGTGTTCTCAGGCAGACTTAGCTCGAAGAGATAGGTGTTGTCATCGAAATCCAGCGCGTAGAACACGCTGTTTTCTGACAACACGGACTGACGTCTCCAGGTATAATCTGCCAGCATCGCCTGGTCTGTCACTATTGATCCTGAGATCCCCTTGCCCGTGCCTATCAGATACAAGGTGCAACCAGGGATGTGCCGGAGCTCCAGATTGTTGTCTACAAGTTCCCACTGCTGAGTGTCGTAGATTATCTGGAACTGGCGCCGTGGTTCCGTGCGACTGGCATAGCTGTTTCCCCGGTAAAGAGCAAAGCCTGGGCGGTCAGCCGGCCGCGGCGTGGCTGAGGCAGTGGCCGATGGCACGGCGGTCGGTGTCATGTGGCGCGCCTCCGCAGTAGCAGTTTCCAACCGGGCGATGTACTGCCGTTCCTGCTCGCAAAACTCCGGGCTGTTGGTGGTAGGAGCGAGCGGCGTCAGGGTCAGGCTGACGGACGCGGTGGCATCCCGACAGACGATGTCGCAAGGAGAGGCAGCGATGGTGTCTACTGCAACGACTGGTGTGCTCGCCATGGGGGAAGTTGTTGGCCTACTCTTGATGGGTATTAAAGGCGCTTTGCAAGAGATCGTGACCAACATCAACATACCCAAACTGAATATAAAACGGTATCGTTTCATAACTCTCTTTGACTGTGTTGATCAACACGAGGAGCCTATGGCCTCCCCGTTGTCATGGTGGACGATGCTCACCGAATTCTTTGGTGGTATGTTTATACTAGCACCGCAGCGACCGCCTGTCACTGTGGAAAACACCAGTCTTTTGACCGAGTTTGCGCTCACACACCCCAGCGTTCGACCGCGTGATCCTTCACCCAGGCGACCGCCGCGGCGCGACAGGCGCGATATCTCTATTTGATCGGACACTGGACGTTGCTCCCCTCTGACCGCAGCAGCAGCCCTTCAATGCTAACGGTTCCCTGGCCCTGCCGGCGCACAGTGACGCAGCCCGTCTCCGTGGACAGGCGGTTGATGTCGCTGCCGTAACAAGTATACCAGAAAGCGTCCGGCGCCAGTTCTTGGCGCGTCCAGCGCCCCGTGTCTCCAGGCCGCGGCTGCACGTTCAGCGCGTCGTCGTAGAACGCCAAGACATCGGCGAGGTCAGCCTCCGTCACGGACTGGAAGGCCTTGGCGGTTCTCTTACCATCCGGGTAGCCCACGGGCCGGCAGGGCTTGCCGGGCAGGTAGAAGCCGTCGAGGAACAGTGCAGCTGCCACACACAGCCCGAGGATGAGCATCACGCCGCAGCCAGCAGCTACGGTCTTTCTGCGCACATCTTGCTCCCTGTCGTTTGTCTCCGCAATCTTGCTTCCCTCACCCTCGACTGCCCACAATCAATAGATCCTCCGGCCCATAGACGTGCCGCGCCACGAACGCGTACCATTTCCCATCCGGCGATGGCAGGACCTCCTCATAGCGGCCGACGAAGTAGAGGCGATCGGCAGGTTGGTAGTACTTTGTCAGCAGCGGCCGGACGCACGCGCCGCCGGGGCAGGGCGCGCGATACAAGCTGTCGAGCGCGCCGTTCCACGGCCGGCTGGCGCCCGCAGCCACGTCGTAGGCCAGCACCGGCCCCGGTTCACCGTCTTGCCAGGCCCCCGTCCGGTCGTAGCCCGCGCCGCGCCAGGTGCGGTAGACCAACCTCTGCCCGTCGGCCCACCCGAGCGGCTCATAGACCAGGGGCCTGACCTCCGCGCCGGCCTGGAGACCCTTCACGACCCCCTCCAGCCAGCCCCGCTGCTCGACCTGCCGCAGCTCGGCGCCATTCGCAGCCTGCACCGCCGGCTGATACGGCCCGGCCGCGAACGGCAGCGCGACCACCCCCGCCACCCCGGCCAAGCATAGGTAGAACATAGGTCGCCGCCAGACATGCGAGCGATGCCGAGCGATGAGCGCGCCGGCGGCCGCGATCGCGGCAACCAGGGCCGCCGCCGAGATGATAATATAGCGCGGCAGATCGGCCAACAGCCGCTCGGCAAAGAAGTGCGGCGCGCCCAGCAGCCACTCCAGCAGCGGCGCCTGGATGCCGAGCGCATACAGCGCCCGCAGCGGATAGACCAACAGCAAGATGGCCCAGAACGGCAGGGCCAGCAGGATGGCGGCGCCAATGAGAACAGTAGACGTGCGTTTCATGCGATCACTCCTGAGAGTGCGGATGGCTCTTTCTTGGTGCGGCGCTGCACCACCCACAGGATCCCGGTGAGCAGCGCCAGGGCCAGGAACGCGCCGCCGAAAGCCGCGTAGTAGGGAATCAGAAGATCGGCCATATCGTACCAGCTTCCCATGGACATGGGTCCCGCCGTAGTCAAGCCGTTGATCACTTCGGCCCGAATCGTGGCCAGGGCGATCACCGCGCCCGCCGTCAGGGTCCAGAGAAAAGCGCTGACGCGGAGCGCCCGCGCCGTCCAAGATGGTGCAATAGATTGACTCATATGTATCCTCTGAGAGGTCAGATCAGCTTTGTTTCTCAATCCCACAGCCCGCGCGTGAGCAGCGCGGCGGCGATCGCCGTGCCGACGAAGGTGAGCGCGGCCAACACTACCGGCGTCACCACCCGAAAGACCCAATGCCAGCGCTTCGGCCCCAGCCAGGCGATGCTCGCCAGGGCGACAACCAACGGCGTGAGCAGGACTACAGCGATCATCCCCCGGCCGATGGTGACCTCCGGCAGATTCTCGACCAAGTAGATGCGCCGCAGCGCCGCCAACTGATCAGCGTCCAGCCCCAGCGGCTCGGCCAGATGGATGCTGGGAAGGTCATAGCCCCATACCATGTCGCACGGCCACGGCTGTCCGTTGTAGACAGCCTGGCAGACGCCATCAAGTGAATTGGGGTGCTCCGGTGGATTACGAGTCGCCTGGATCTGCAGCACCTGGCCAGCCACCGAGCCCGCGCAGGTTGCCGGCGCGTAGAGGTCGCGTCCGACCGGATCATTGCACTGCAAGCGTCGCGCCGAAATGCGCACTGGGGCCTCGTCCGCAAAAGCGCCGATGACAACACCGGTGATCGTGCGGCGCTGCCAGCTCGGAAAGGCCCCCTGATGCACCCAGGCCCCCAACGCGGCCAGGCCCAGTAAGTAGACCGTCGCCAGCAAGAGGATCAGTTTCCGCATCTTGTTGGATTTCTCCTATATTGGTTGTCTCTCAATCCCAAAAGCCGCGTATCAGAAGGCCCAGCGCCCACAACGTGCCGAGCAGCGCGACCAAGCCCCAGGCCGTGAAGGCCGCCCCGGTCAGGAGTGGGTGCGCGCGGCCGCGGGGCCAGAGCACCGCAAGCGGAGCGACCAGCGCGGCCGTCGTGAGCGGCCACAGAGCCATCGCGCCGTAGATGAAGGCCGACTCGGGCAGGTTCTCGATGGGGAAGCGCCTGCGGACGGCGGCCAGGTCGTCTGGGTCCAGTGTGGGCCCACCTTCCACATAGGCGACTGTGGCGGCGGGATAGTTATGGTGGGTTTGGAGGCTGCAAGGCCACGCCTCGTTGCGATACGTCGCGCTGCATAACCCGCGCGCGGCCATGATCTCGCCCGCCTGGCGCGCCCGCGCAACCAACACCAGCTCGTCGCCGGCGATGGCGATCCGGCAGGTCTCGCCGTAGGGCGAGTCGGCGTTGTCGCGCGCGCAATCCAGGCGCTTACCCGAGAAGTAGGCTGTGCCTGCCGCGCCGTCCCACGAGCCGAGGCGCACGCCCTGGACGGTCTGCGCCGCCGGCCCGGGCGCTGCGCCACGCAGCAGCACGGCAAGCACAGCGAAGCACAGAAAGTAGATCGCGAGGCCGATAGGTAGGATGCGTCTCATATGGGTTCCTCAGTGATGTGGGCGAGCCGTGTCGCGCACAGTCAGGACTGGCTCGGCGCCGGTGGCTAGGGGCTGCGCCATGTCCGACGCTTCCCACCAGACGCCCATGTGCGTTGATTCGTTCCGCGTATGTGTGACTGTGCACTACGCAGAGCGGCGGTGACGGCGTGCGGTTTCGTGCCGCAAGTGTAGGCGTTGCCGTGCCCGGCTCCTTTCCTGTTTCCTGCTCGCACGGTTCAAGGTTGCGCCATGATCCAAGACGTGACCTCGCCCCGACCGAGTGGGAGGAGCAGGAGCTCGCACGTGTCCGGTCGGATGAGCAGCGGCGTTGCGCCTCCCACAATCACCGCCAGCCACGCGCTATCCGGGCTCCATGCCGTCGCGCGGCCGCTCTCTGCGCCAAACGTTGCGAGCAGGCGCTTGCCAGAGCCGTCAAGGTTGGCGAGAAAGACACCGTGGCCCGGCTCGCCGAAAACCGACGCGCTGAAGGCGAGGCGCCGGCCATCGGGAGCTAACACGGCAAAGCCGCCCCGCGGGCTGTCGAACGCGAAGGATTTCTCGGCGGCACCCGTTGCCGCCTGGAGTGTCAGCACCTCATCGCCGTCAGGCCCGGGCACGGTCGCCAGCAATTGCTGGCCGTCGGGGAACCAGCCCACCGGCTCCATCAGCTCACTGGCGCTGACCTGACGCAGGCCGCTGCCGTCCGGTCGCACGATGTACAGGCCCTCGAGGCCGCGCTTGAAGGCAATCCATCCGCCATCGGGCGACCAGACCGGATGATAGTCCCCGGCCGTTGTGCCCGGCAGAGGCGCAATGCGCCCGGTGCGCACATCGGCCGCACGCAGGCCATCGCCGGCTTCCGGCACAAAGATGACCGTCGCACCATCCGGTGACAGCGCGCTCCACGCGCCGTGCGCGATCTCCTGGCGTTGGCTGCCGTCGGAGTTCGCCAGGTAGACCAACGGCATCGAGCCGCCCCCGGCGTAGTCCTGAAAGAGCAAACGGCCGGCCAGCCGCGGGGCCGCGTTCAGCGGCTGGCGGATCATCTGCGCCCAACCATCCGCAGTCAAACAGGGGCTGGTCGCCGGCGCTGGCGTTGGTTGCGGCCAGGTGGCTGTTGCAGGTGGCTCCCAACTCAACTGCCAGGGGCCTGGTACCCGATAGCTGATCGTCACCACTTGCAGATGGAGGATCCCGGCCGGCTTTTGCGCGAAAACCAGGCCGGAGTTCAAATGTCCCGGTGCGAGCAGGCCATCGCTGTACGTCGTTGAGCGGCCAGCGTGATCCGCCTTGCCTAAGCGGACCGCCAGCAGGTCCGGCCCACCGGCGAAATCGAGGTTCAGCCAGATTCGCCCCTCGCTGTCGGCCCACAGTCTGGCTGCCGTGATGCGCATCTGCTGGCCGGCCGCCGTCAACGGCTGGTCCAGCGTCCACGTCTGGCCCAACTGCGGGTCAGGCCCCAGATCAATCTCGAAAGACGTCTCCGTGCTGACGTGCAGCACGAGCGCAGGAATGCTCAAGCGCCAGGGGCCAGGCGCGCTCTTGGTGTTCGTGCGTATGGCCCAACGGAATGTTGAGCCGGGGGGCGCCGCGGTGAGCGTGTCGGGCTCGGCCGGCATGGTGGGAATGGGACGTCCGGCTGCATCCTGCAGCAGGTGATCGAGCGGCGACGCGACATCAAAGGCCTGCATCGTTGCCGGCACGCTGAGGCTGCCCTGGAGCTGGTAGCCGTCGGGCAGCTCGATGGCCTGCTCCAGGCGCACCTGGATGCCATGGTTCGCTTCTGCGTTGACCGTGCCGGCCAGGGGCGCAGCAGCGCTCGGCGCCACCTGTTCTGCCCCCGATGGTGTCAGCGCCACCTCATGCACGGGCAGCATCGCCATGCCGGCCGGTGCCGGCACAAAGCGCAGCGGCAGCTCCCAGTTTTCTGGCCCGGCGTTCGCCGGATAACCCGGCAGACGCGTGATCACAAGCGTGATGTCGTTGACCTGCGCGGGGAGCGGTGGGTAGACGCTCCGCATCCGGAGTCCGGTTCCCCAACCGTTGCCCACAGCGTTGCGCAGCGCTAACTCCTGGCCATCGGATAAGCGCAGCGTCACCGGCCCGCCGCCGACGCCTTCGCCTTGTGAATTCGCTGCTTTGGCCGAAAGGCCGGTGACTTCCCACACCAGGATCGTGCGCTCCGCATCTGCAGTGGCCTGTTTCACCGTTACGGTGATGCCTTGCCGCGTCACCTGGACCGGCTCCGCCAGCACGCGCAGGCCGGTGGTGTCCTGCACCAGGCCGACACCGGGCACATAGCCTAACAGCCGCTGCACCTGGGCCCAGACGCGCTGCGGCCCCACCGCGCCGATAATCAGTGCTGCGACCAGAAGCAGCGCGGCCGCTACGGTCGCCCACCGCAGGCCAGCCGGGGCCGCCAGCCACCGTATCCAGAACCGCGGCGCGGGCCGGCGTTGAGCTTGCGCGTTCAACTGCCGTTCCAATCGCTCGACGAACTCCGGCGCAGGGTCGCCTGTGGCGTAATGGCGCAGCAACGCGCGCGCCACCCCTTGCTCGGCGGGATTCAGTTCGACATCAGCGCGCATGGTCTCCCTCCCATTCGTCGTGCAGCCGGGCCAGGAGGCGGTGGACTGCCATTTTGACGGCCGCCTCGCGTTTGCCGAGCACCTCGCCGATTTCGCGATAGGTCAGGCCCGCAGCATAGCGCAGCCGCAGCAGCTCACGCTGCTCCTCGTCCAACCGGGCAAGCTGCCGCGCCAGGTCGGCCGACGTTTCATCGGCCAGCACCTGCGCGAGAGGATCGGGGTCGTGTGCGGGAGGATCTGCCAGGTCATCCAGGCGTGCCGTGGCATGGGCGCGGCGATGATGGCCCGCGACCGTGCGGCGGGCGATGCTGAAGAGCCAGCCTGCAAATGCGCCGTGCTCGCGATACGCGGGCAGCCCGCGCAGCGCGGCCGTGAACACCTCGGCGGTCAGGTCTTCGGCATCGGACCGGTTGCCGACGCGGCTGTAGACGTAGCGATGGACCGGCCCCACGTAACGCCGGTAAAGCTGGGCGAACGCCGCCGGGCGCCGCTGCGCCTCCTGCACCAGCCAGGCGTCGCCGTCAGTGGGCGTGGGTTGCATTGTGTCCGTCAAGGCCAGTTCAGCCACGGCTCCTCCCCGGGTCGTCCGATCTTCTGTCATATATATCGCGGGAGGAGCGCAAAGGTAACACTCAAGGTTGGGCTGGCCCTGCGCGTAGCGTCGTGCCGATCCGGAAGTCGTCAGCAACCGAAGCCCAGGACCGATTGAAGAACTTGAAGCGGAAGGCGCGGTGGGCGCGCACGGCGTTTGCGAGATGAACTGCGGATCAGACGGGTCGGACATGTCCAGCAGGATCAGCCCGGCGTACACCGGCGTCACGTGTTGCAGGTCCATAGGTACACTCCATCTCGGCGCAAGCGGGCCAGAGCGTACCCTATTGGCCTTCAACCTGATACAGCTCTGACGATCAAAGAGGACAGCGGAACCAGATGAGTCTGGTTCCGCTGTCTGCACAACACCGTGGGCGAATGAGTTCAGGCCAGACTTACCAATCCAAGTTCCAGAACGGCGTTGGAAGGGAAACCTCAATCTGTTTGTTAGCGGTTTCCCTGGAGTGGCGGCTGACGGCCAAGTCAAGCACCGTAAGTTTCGACGTGTCCACCAGATATACCTGGTCATTCGCCAACCAATAGCCTAATCCCTCTGTATCAACCCTGACTTCGCCTTGCAGGACCATAATGCCACTGAAAACGAGTTCCTCGCCAGTCGCTGGGTCAATGGCCTCTCGCTCAGGAATATCTCCCGAAAGTGGGCCAAACTGGACGCGAGTGCCGCGTTTCCCGCTGATGGTTGAATGACCGACCTGCAAGAAGCTGGTCATTTGGAAATCGGTCTGTTCAACCATTGCCTTCACAGTGGAGACTGGCATAGGTTGAGCAAAGGTGATCTGCACCGGCACCCATTCTCCTGCGTTCCAGCGAACCAATGCAAGTCCTCGCTGGCGATTAGCCTCGATGTACTTCTCAAGGGCCGCTGGGTCGCCAGTGTCTACACTGACCACCATGTGAATATCACCATTGTCGTCCTGTCCACTGTAGCGGAAAGCGTCCGTTGCGCCGCTAAACTGGCCTCGTCCGGCTAGAGTGGGATGAACCTGGCTTGCAACCAAGAGAATCGCGATCGCAAGTGCGAGTCCAAGAATGAGGGTTCGGCGTTTGGATGTTAACATGGTATCTCTCCTCTGGTACTGCGTGATCGGGCACACTGTCTAGTTGACCATTCCTGATGGATCGCTGCCTGTCTTGTTGAAGCAGGTGTCATAGGTGATCTTGCCCAGCCAACTGTCTGATGCGGAATGGTTGTGTGAAAACGAATAACTTACCTCTCCATTCCCCCCAGTGCATATTTGGTATTTGGCATACACAACTTTGTGTCGATACCAGGTATTCGCGGAGATCGAATTCTCGTCAAACTCGATTTTCAGTTCCTCTTTGTATGTACTGCTACCGCAACCGTTTGAAGAGGTCCAGCCTGTGACCGGCAGATCCATTGCGCTATAGCTATAGATTGCTAACCGATCGCAACTTGTACCTGCACCAGGATTATAGGCCTCCTGCTCAATGCGATATTCATTCCATGGAAAATGAGTGTGCCAGTATTTCATTGAGTCAGCAGTGCTCTGAGTCCACTGATCATCCGCGTACCACGTAAGCAAAGATCCGTTAGGATCATCTTTGTACCACCAATGATTCCCATAGTAGGGTTGCTCTGACCAAGTTCCGTGGTAGGCAGCGTAAGCAAAGACTGTGCCCGCGATTGTTAGAGCAACGATGGTCGTTACTGTGCTGGCCAATAAGATGCGGCGTTTCATCTCGATTCCTCCATTCATGGGGATGTTGTGCCTTCAGTCTAGTGCATCAACATTAAGATCCGACGTCAATCCGGTAACAGTCTTGTCACAGTTCAATCTTTGCGTCTGCTTCCTTGAAAGAGCCTGTGATACGACCCAAAGCATACCAGCGGCTTTGGGCAGCAACGGGAGAAGATATTCCTGCCAGGACGAGCGTTGCCAATACACAAATGGCTATGCCAGTAAATAGGCGCCTTTTCATACTATCTATCCTCCTCATTGAGGTATATTCGCTGGACTCCCCAGCGGCAAGCGCTATTCTACCACGCCTTTAGAGGCCTGTCATCGTGGAAAACCACAGTTTTTATCCTATGATTTTCCACAGGTCATCTGGCAAATGGTCACGAACCCAAGTGACCGCTTCTAGCCGTGAGGAGACCCCTAACTTCCTCAGAATGTTCGTTATGTGAGACTCCACTGTTCGTGTTGTCACACAGATCGTTTCTGAGATGGTTTCGTTACCCAGCCCTTGTGCCAACAATCGCAGAACCTCTTGCTCGCGTTCGGTCAGGCTCGTCCAGGGGCGCTGCACCGCGGCGCGCCACTGCGCAATGCGCGCCAGCTGCTCGGCGCGCCACATCTGCTCTCCGCGCGCCACGCGCCGCAGCGCGGCCAGGATGACCGCCTGCGGTTCCGCCTTCGACAGATAGCCGAGCGCGCCGGCGTCCAGCATCGCGGCCAGGAAATGGGCATCATCGTGGCCGCTCAGGGCCAGCACGCGCACGGGCAGCCCGCGGCGCCGGATCTCGGCTGCGACCGCGGGGCCGTCCAGCTCCGGGAGCACGCAATCCAGCAGGGCCACGTCGGGCAGCAACGCCGCGCTCTGCGCCAGCGCCTCAGGGCCGGTGTCCGCCTCGGCCACCACCTCGATGTCAGGCGCCTGCGCCAGTAAAACGCGCAGGCCCCCGCGCAGGGTGGGATGGTCGTCGGCAAGGAGGATGCGGATGGGATCAGCCATATGAAATTATAGGCGTGCGTTTCATGCGATCACTCTTGAGACTGAGGATGGCTCTTTCTTGATGCGGCGCTGAACCAGCCACAGGATCGCCGTAAGCAGCGCCAGGGCCAGGAATGCGCCACCGAAAGCCGCGTAGTAGGGAATCAGAAGATCGGCCATATCGTACCATCTTCCCATTGACATGGGTCCCGCCGTAGTCAAGCCGTTGATCACTTCGGCCCGAATCGTGGCCAGGGCGAGCACTGCGCCCGCCGTCAGGGTCCAGAGAAAAGCGCTGACGCGGAGCGCCCTCGCTGTCCAGTTTGCGAAAGAGATTTTGCTGATATTCGACCATCCATTGTATTCTTGGACTTGACCGGTGCAACTATCCCCCGGCTTGAAACCTCGCAATTCGACTTGTGTATCAAACAGCAATGCGCAAGACTGGAATCATGACAGCGAAGGCGCAGTCACGACTCCAGTCCGTTGCTACCAGGACGAGGCCTGGTCATAAATGGTTAGGCCGCGCTAGGGCTTGACCTAACGCGGCCGCCGCCGCATCATAGAGGTTGCAAACCCAATCCAAGATGGGGAGGCAGCCACTATGATACCGTCGGAGCCGTTGCTTGTCACGTTGGTCAAGCTGGTTGACAACATACCTGTACCGCCGCCGCCGGCCCAACGGCCACGGGGGCGGCCGAAAGTATACTCAGATCGCCTGTTTCTCAAGGCGCTGATCATCATGGTGGTGCGCCACCTGCGCAAGGTGCATGAGTTGCTGGCCGTGCTCGCTGAGCCCACCGCGGAGATGCAAACGCTCCGGGCTTTGCTGACGGAACAAGGCCGCTACCCGACGCGGCGTACCTGGGAACGGCGCTTAAAGACCATGCCGGCCACGTTACCGGCCCAGATCGGCTGTTTGGGGCGCTACCTGGTGGCGCTGCTCCAACCTTGGGCGGCTTATGGTCGGGCCGCCGCCATCGACAGCACGATCCTCTTAGCCAACGGCGGTGTGTGGCACAAGAAAGACCGCGACAAGGGCGTCGTACCGCATACATCGATTGACACCGCAGCCCACTGGACCAAATCCGGCTGGCACGGTTGGTGCTACGGTTGGAAACTGCACCTGGTGGCGACCGCCGCGGCGGTCTGGATCCCGCTGGCGGCAGACCTGACGCCCGCTAACGCCGCGGACAATGAAGTCGCCCCCGCCTTGCTACGAGAACTGCCAGCCGAAGCGCGTTTTATCTTGGGCGATCTGCACTACAATGCGTCCAACGTCCAGGAGACCTGTGATCAGGCCGGGCGCATCCTGGTGACCACGCAATACGGGCCTTATCCGCACACGGGCGACGGTGTCGACGTGCGGCGCGTCTTTCATAAGCTGCGCTCGGTGGCCATTGAGAACTTCAACGAGCAGTTCAAAGGCATTTTCGACGGCCACGGTCAGGTACCGACGAAGGGCTTGTGCAACACCCGCCGCTTTGCGTTAGGCGCCATCTTGCTCTATCAGTTGGCGCTCTTGTATCGTTTTCAACACGCCCAACCGCTACGGGTTGGTCTCAAGGCTTTCTTGAAGGCGGCCTGATGAATTATGACCGGGCCTCACCTAGACAAAGATCAGTTGTCTGGTGTCAGAAATACAGCATTCTTAACGTTATCCGGGCCGCCAGCCGCCGACACACCCCCAGTACCGAGACACAGCATCGCGTGATTCCACGACCATGCAAAACCGTTAAGATTGCCCTGGTATGCAACCATAAAAGCCGTATATACCTGTGCATTGGTCGTGGTCCATTTGAGACCGTCCGGATTTTGGGAGTAGTTCATGGGGAAACTGAAACGCCAATCCGGATCGGGATCAGACCAGAAATCACTTTCGCATTCGAGGTCGTTCACGTAGAAATTGGCAAAGGCGGCATTCCACGGCACGCCACTTGTCCAGCGATTCTCGATGTACTGTCTCCACAACGAAGGATTTGGATACCAGTTCGGGCTGAGCTGATCTTGCCTTTGAGGACCTACAAGCTCAAGCCCTGGTTTCTCGGAGCCGATTGTCATCCTTTGATGCTCGTCACGCTCACGACTTAGGGATTCGGGATCAATGCCGGCTTTGATCGCCATTACTCCCAAAAGTAAATCCGCCTGACGACTATCGAGCCGGTTGAGAACTGCCTGCGCCTCCTCAACGCTGACTTTATCTTCGAAGAGTTGATCGACAAACTCGCGAATCGCATCGTCGGATACATTAGTTTGGGCGACCGCACCCCCGGCCGTTACGCCGAGAAACAGCGCCAGTACAACCAGAAGTAGGAAACCTCTCACTGTCCGCATTTTCTAACCTCGCGCGATTGATAACTCACCGGTCTTCCCGGGGCACGCTTACTGTAGCACAAATATGAGCGTCTGTAACCTGTGGATTTCCACAGGTTACAGATCATGCCGAGTATGATACGCTTGGTGCGTGCTAAGTGGAGGCCAAGCCGGTTTATTCCAACAAGGCCAACGAGCGAAGGGAGAGCAAAATGGTGAATTCACGTCGTCGGACAAGGGCTGTTGTCATCATCAGCCTATCAGTGCTGCTGATAATGACGTTTGTCAGCGTGGCGTATGCGTGGTCACTCTTAGGACGATCACAGTTGGATCAATGGTGCAAAGTCCAACTGAATCGAGGCGATGCACGCGCTGTGTTTGAGAGTTTTCCGTTCTCATATGGTTGGAAATGTCATGGTCCCAACGCGCCAACCGCTTGGGCGTGGCTGAACGCTAATGGAGCCTGTCAGTACTTCGGCTATCCTTCAGCAATCGGGTGGAACGAAAATGGCGTGTACTGCAACGACTAGCTGAAATAGTCAGGTGTTGGTTCTAGTCCCTCAAATTCCGGTATCTCGTCAGCCTCACTAACCACTCCTTGCACACGGGTTGCGCAAGGAGTGGAGCACAGCACTGGAAGGATCGTTCAATTTTGCGCTAAGACTCTGCTCGACTAGAATACGGAATACCCAAGCCATCAAGGGCCGGAGTGCTTCTGATCCTATGACAAACCAACGACTTGCCGACCTGTATGCCATCCTACTGATCTTCGCAGTGCCGCTGCTCTTATTTGCCCCGGTAGTTCTTGGAGCCAAAACCCTCTTGCCCGTTGACCGGCTCTTCGTGTTTGAACCATTTAGGTCGGCCGCCGGCGATCTAGGCATAGAGTATCCCCAGAATCACTTAATGGCTGATCTCATCCTGCAGAACTATCCGTGGAAACAATTCATTGCCAACTCCCTAGACCACGGCCAGATACCACTATGGAACCCCTATCTATTCGCCGGACATCCCTTCTGGGCGAATGGTCAGCATTCGGCCTTGTATCCTTTGAGCATCCTCTTCTATATGCTACCGCTCCCACAAGCATTCGGCGTGTTCACATGGCTACAACTTGGAATGGCTGGGGCCTTTGTTTACATCTTTGCACGAACACTCAACATTGGCCGGCTGGGCGCATTGATTGCCGGTATCACGTTTGAATTCAGTGGCTTCATGGTAGTTTCGGTCGTGCATCCGATGATTATTGCTGGGTCATCATGGCTGCCCTTCATATTGGCAATGATTGAATTGATCATACAAAGGCGATCCATTGGAAGGCTAGAATCCGCAACCCTACTATGGGCGCTTCTGGGAGCCGCAGGTCTCGGTTGCCAAATGCTGGCAGGACACGGAGAAAACACCTATTTTGTTCTTCTCGTAACGAGCGCCTACATTCTCTGGAGAATGGTAGCAGTCATCAGATCCCCCGCCGCCAACGCACTGCCTGTGCGTAAACGAGTATTGGAGGCCGGCGGAGCCGTAATGCCAATTGTGCTAATGCTGGGATTAGGGTTCGCCTTGGGAGCGATTCAGTTTTTGCCACTTTACGAGGTCGCCTCCAGTAGTTTTCGCGACGGTCAGGCTGCCGCGAGCTTGAATGAGGTGCTAAGTTGGGCGTATCAACCGCGCCGCTTGATCACCTTCGCCATCCCTAACTTCTTTGGAAACCCCAGCCATCATACATACCTGGACGTTTTCACTTGGACATGGCGTAATGCCCCCAGCCTTTCGGACGGACAATATATTTACTGGGATGAGAAGAACTACGTGGAGGGGGGAGCCTATCTGGGATTACTTCCGCTGTTCCTGGCTGTCCTTTCGATCATGGATTGGCTTAAGAGCCGCTTCGCATTCCCTTGGCGTCCCTCATGCTACCGTTGTCACACCTCGATCACCACCGAGCCACCACCTTCTCAACCTGCCCATCACGCAATACCTTTTTTTGCAGCGTTAGCGATGTTCTCACTGTCCTGCATCTATGGAACTCGCGTCTATGCGCTGGTTTACGCACTGCCCTTTCTTAAACAATCGCACTCGCCCTTCCGGTGGGTATTTCCGTTGACCATCGCTATTGCGATCTTAGCCGGGTTTGGGATCGATACGATTAGAGCGAGCCGCAAGCGGATCAACGGAAAACATGTCGATGCCAAAACATCAGGTGTCAGCTTTGTCCACCGCATAATCAAAGGTGTAGTTGGCACTTCACCCATCGTCTTTTTTTCTAGTCTCGGCCTTTGGGGGGCAGGTGTGCTGCTGGCGGGGATAATAGTCAGCAGGCTGCTTTTTGAACAGCTAGAGCCAGCAATCACGAAGGTGTTTCTTGCATTGGCTCAGGCCCCTCTTGCCTTCCCTGATGCGCGCGCTTTCTACTCTTATGAAATCGTCTGGATCACGCAATTTGGCTTGCTTTTGGCGGCGACGGCCGTCGTGTTACGTTCCAGTTTGTCTTCAACCGCAATTCGCCATCCGCGGGCGTGGGGCACCCTAGCGGTAGGGGTGTTGGTTCTTGATCTCTTCTCCTTTGGTAAAGGATTCAATCCAGCTATTGATCCCAAACTGCTCAACTACACTCCGCCCGTAGTCGACTTCCTGAAGACAGATACTACCCTATGGCGTTATGCAACCTATGTTCCTCCGGGAGAAGCGGTCGGCATTATGAATCCTAATGTAGGCATGCTTTTTGAACTACAGTCTGTAGAGGGTTACGATTCGCTTTTCAGCAATCAGTATGCAAGCTATATGGCTCTGATAGAAGAGCAGAGGATGCTTCTATACAACATCATTGGTTCGTTTCGCAGTCAGCGCAGTTTGGATAGCCCTCTACTTGACCTACTTAACGTAAAATACCTTCTCACAACACAAGCTATCGCTGACTCGAAGTACCGACTGGTGTATCAAGATGACGCGGGGCGCGTCTATCAGAATCTGGAAGTAATGCCGCGCGCCTTTACTCTTCCACTTTCAGCAACTGTGCAGACCAATGATTTTGCGGAAGCAGTGCAGTCGTATGATCCACGCCAGTATGTGATTGTTGACAGCAGCGCTTCAAGTGTTGCCTCTTCGACTCCACAACGCAGCATACATTTGCCACAGTCGGTCAGTCATTATGCGGCAAACGAAGTACATATAGACGTGCTGGTTACTGAACCAAGCTGGCTGATACTCGCTGATACCTACTCGGCTGATTGGCGAGTTTATATCAAGCAAATAAATAGCGCGCACAATATCGAAAACGAGGGGAAAATCGTCCGCGTCAATGGGAATTTCCGCGGCGTAACACTCGATCCGGGCAGGTGGACCGTTCGCTTCAGCTATCAACCACAAAGCGTCATGGTCGGATTAACCTTCACCCTGCTCGCGGTGCTTATCGGACTTCTCTTAAGTATCTGGATGGTGTACCATCTTTTTATCCGTCTGCGATGACAAACATGCATACGCATTGAGTCATCAGGCAGGTTGACTCAATCGACAATGTCATGTTTCTTGGCCCATAAGGCGGCTTCAACCCGTGAAATACCTCCGATCTTTTGAAGCACACTGGTCATATGAAACTCAATCGTGCGCTCTGTGACACCCAACGCACGTGCGATTTCCTTGTTGCTCAATCCTTGAGCCACATATTGCAATACATGCATTTCCCTCTCTGTAAGGCCGGCCAGATACACGCCTTGCGCCCACCGCGCGAGCTTGGCCGCAATGCAGGCGCTGTAAGTGGTCTCCCCGGCCATGGCCCGGCGCACGGCTGCGATGATGACGTCTGCTGGCTCATCTTTGGTCAAATAGCCCAGTGCGCCCGCGGCCTGCATATTGCGCACATAGTAGTCAGCAGTATAAGCGCTCAGGGCCAGCACGCGCACGGGCAGCCCGCGGCGCCGGATCTCGGCTGCGACCGCGGGGCCGTCCAGCTCCGGGAGCACGCAATCCAGCAGGGCCACGTCGGGCAGCAACGCCGCGCTCTGCGCCAGCGCCTCAGGGCCGGTGTCCGCCTCGGCCACCACCTCGATGTCAGGCGCCTGCGCCAGTAAAACGCGCAGGCCCCCGCGCAGGGTGGGATGGTCGTCGGCAAGCAGGATACGAATTGGATCGGTCATCTCCCAATCCGCTATTGAGGGCCGCTCCGGCGCCGCCCAATAAACCACGCGATCAACAGAGCGAGGGCCAGAAAGAAGCTGGCGATGCCGAAAACAACATAATAGGGGAGCAAATCATCCGCCAAGTCCCAGTACGCTGGATTCCAACGACCATCAGTACAGCAATGTCTCAACACCCAGTTGCGAATTAGCAGCGATGTCGTCAGCCCGCCAAGCGCAATACCGTTTAGAAAGAGCAGAGTTCCGCGCAGCAGGTCCCATGGCAGACGCGTTCTGATGTCGCTAACTCTACAAAGACTGTCCAGCATAACTTCTCTCCCGTCCACAAAAAAGGCGCCTAGTTCATTCTCAGTGACTCATCGGCAACACAGCCGTTGACAATCCTGGTGTACGGCGACAGCCGAGTCGAACAAGATGTTAATCCATGCTAATCCTGTTCGACTCAGCGCCAAGTCAGAATTAGGGATTCACGCCCAGCCAGAGGTTATCCATCACAAAGTAGATGCCACCAGCCAGCGAAGCAGCGGTTTGTCCAACAACCAAATGAGCGCGCCACCAAGGATCGTAGCTATAGGCAAAACTGTTCAGTTCGAGACCATACGCAACCCTAAAGACCCAGTAAACCTGGCTGCTGGTCGTATACCAGCGTAAGCGATCAGGATCTTGGTAATACCATAGATCGAATTGTAAGTTCCAATCGGTGTCCTGTGTGCCGCATTCCGTGCTCAACCAATAGCCGCTTTTCTGCACCAAGTTTATTGCCACTGGGCCAACGTACTCCGCCTTGTAACACCCCCAAAGATAATTGGACGCGGTCTGGGTCACTGCTCCTTTTGCCATGAATTCGGCATGTGATGAGGCACCAGAACAAGAAGCCTGATCCGTGCTTGCTTTTCGTTTCGCCAGAAAACTCCTGGTTTCCTCGAGCGGCACACCTGCGCGCTCACCGATGATTTCAGTGACGCGCTCGATTTGTTTTTCGCTGAGTTGGTCGTAAATCTGTGCGACCTGTTCCACGGAAATCGCCTCAGTCACGATCATATCAGCCAAACGCTGGAGTGACTTGTCGGTCCATTCTCTAGTTGGGAGTGAGAATTCGTCCATGTCAACCAGCGGCAATTTAGCACTTGGGGGCGTCCCTTCCTGCGCCGACACGTTGGACATGCTGCCCACTAGCAGCATCCCAACCAACAACAAAACGAGCAACACGTGCGACTTCTTCATGGTTCCTCCATGGCTATAATCTCACCGGTCCTCCCGGTGGCGAGCTCACTCTAGCATGGAAGGCACCACTTGTCACTGTGGAAAACACCAGTTTTCTGACCGAATTTGCGCTCACACGCCCCAGCGCTCGACTGCGTGATCCTTCACCCAGGCAACCGCCGCGGCGCGCGCGGGCAACGCCAGCTTGCTTAACACGTTGCTCACGTGGAACTCCACCGTCCGCTCGGTGATGTGCAGCCGCCGCGCGATGTCACGGTTGCTCTCGCCGCGGCTCACGGCCAGCAGCAGGGCGCGCTCGCGTTCAGTCAGGCTCGTCCAGGGGCGCTGCACCGCGGCGCGCCACTGCGCGATGCTTGCAAGCTGATCGGGGCGCCACATCTGCTCTCCGCGCGCCACGCGCCGCAGCGCGGCCAGGATGACCGCCTGCGGTTCCGCCTTCGACAGATAGCCGAGCGCGCCGGCGTCCAGCATCGCGGCCAGGAAATGGGCATCATCGTGGCCGCTCAGGGCCAGCACGCGCACGGGCAGCCCGCGGCGCCGGATCTCGGCTGCGACCGCGGGGCCGTCCAGCTCCGGGAGCACGCAATCCAGCAGGGCCACGTCGGGCAGCAACGCCGCGCTCTGCGCCAGCGCCTCAGGGCCGGTGTCCGCCTCGGCCACCACCTCGATGTCAGGCGCCTGCGCCAGTAAAACGCGCAGGCCCCCGCGCAGGGTGGGATGGTCGTCGGCAAGGAGGATGCGGATGGGATCAGCCATATGAAATTACAGACGTGCGCTTCATGCGATCGCTCCTGAGACTAAGAATGGCTCTTTCTTGGTGCGGCGCTGCACCACCCACAGGATCCCGGTGAGCAGCGTTAGGGCCAGGAATGCGCCACCGAAAGCCGCGTAGTAGGGAATGAGAAGATCGGCCATATCGTACCACTTTCCCATGGACATGGGTCCCGCATCGCGCAAGCCGGTGATCACTTCTGCCCGAATCGTGGCCAGGGCGAGCACTGCGCCCGCCGCCAGGGTCCAGAGAAAAGCGCTGACGCGGAGCGCCCGCGCCGTCCAGGTTTGTGCAATAGACTTATTCATATGCATCCTCTGAGGGGGTGAGATGAAGGCGCGATCGGCGCCTTAGGGTGAGTTCAGCAAACTGCGAACCCGGTTAGCCGCCGGGCTTCGCCAGCGGCGAGTACAGAATTACAACATTGCCAAAACCAAAGATGAGCAAAAGGGACAGCATGGCGAGCACCAGGATCACGATCAGCACCGACAGGCTCACAACGCCTGGCCTCGACGCCCTGAATGTGCCTGCTCGCATACGATCGGCGACCACAAACAGGAGGCCCAGGAGAACGAAGGGGCCGGCGCTCAGCAGGCCAAGTGCTGCCAGCGGCCCCGAGCCCAGGCTGGCACGCCAACTGATCAGCGCGTAGGCGATGCCCGCCGCGACCGCGCTTCCTCCGCCCAGGCGCGGCCGGCGCCACGCAGCCAGCAGGGCCGCACAGCCCAGCAGCGCGAGCGCCAGCACAATCCAACCGTAGGGCGCCAGTGGGTCTTCTGGCACGACAACTGTGAAGTAGGTTATCGTCAACCAGACCAGCGTGAGAATCACGCTGCAAACACGCGCAAGCCAGTGCATTACAACCTCCTGTTTGTTTCTCAATCCCATAAGCCGCGTATCAGAAACACTGATGCCGATGAGCGGCGGCGGCAGGATCAACCGATGGTTCTTGTTCATGGCCACCCACCCCTAATCCGGGTAGTAGCCCCAGCCGTTCCGCGGCGAGTAGGAATGCGAGGTGGATTCCGTGCCGACGCGATAGAAGAGGCAGAAGCCGCCGCAATCCGTTTCATTGCGTGCATAGCTCTGGATGAACGGTCGCACAGCCGCATCACGAAAGTCGTAGGCGGTCAGATCGGCGGGGAACTCTCCGACCAGGAGCCGTTGCTGGTAGGCGTAGGTGACGATACGCGCGGCCTCGGCCTGCACGCGGTGGAGGCGCACGGTGAGCGTCCCCTGGTACGGCACGACCGCCAGCGCCAGGAGCAGCGCGGCGACCGTGGCCGCACGCCGGCTGCGCCAGGCGAGCATGAGGATGCCGAGATTGCCGGTCACGACGACCAGGCCGTACAGAAGGCGGGGGATTTCGCCCAGCGTGTGGTAGGCGAGGTAGACGCAGGCCGCCTCCAACAGGGCCAACCCTGCGATCAGCGCGGCCAACAGCCAGATCTCCAGCTTCGCGCAGGCGCCTGGAACAGGGGCGCGATCTGTCATGAAGGAGCTCCTTTCCGTATTGCTTTCTGGCTTGTCTCTCAATCCCAAAAGCCGCGTATCAGAAGACCCAGCGCCCACAACGTGCCGAGCAGCGCGACCAAGCCCCAGGCCGTGAGGGCCGCCCCGGTCAGGAGCGGGTGTGCGCGACCCCGGGGCCAGAGCACCGCCAGCGCGGCGACCAGCGCGGCCGCCGTGAGCGGCCACAGAGCCATCGCGCCGTAGATGAAGGCCGTCTCGGGCAGGTTCTCGATGGGGAAGCGCCTTCGGACGGCGGCCAGGTTGTCCCGGTCCAGTCCGGGCCCACCTTCCACATAGGCGACCGTGGCCGCCGGATAGTTGTGGTGGGTCTGGAGGCTGCAAGGCCATTCCTCATTGCGATACGTCGCGCTGCAAACCCCGCGTGCGGCCATGATCTCGCCCGCCTGGCGCGCACGCGCGGCCAACACCAGCTCGTCGCCTGCGATCTCGATCCGGCAAATCTCGTCGTAGGGCGAGCCGGCGTTCTCCCGCACACAGTCGAGGCGCTTACCCGAGAAGTAGGCTGTGCCTGCCTCACCGTCCCACAAGCCGAGGCGCACGCCCTGGATAACCTTGCGCCACCGGCCCGGGCGCTGCACCGCGCAGCAGCACGCCCAACACGGCGAAACACAGAAAGTAGATGGGGAGAACAATGCGTAGTCTGCGCACGATGCAGACCCTCCTTTCGTTTCAACAGACGTCCGGCCGCAGCGGTCGGTTCCCCGGCCGGTGCAGGCCGCTCACGGTTGCCCGGTCAGGTCCCAGCTCAGCCGCCAGGGGCCGGGCACGTACTCCGTGTAGCCGTTGATTTCGACCTGGTAAATGCCCGGCACGATCTCGCCCGTGGCCGGATCCATGACCGCGAACCCGGGCGCGAGCATGCACGGCCCATGCCCCAGCGCGTCCAGGGCCGGCGCGTCCGCGCCGGTAGGCCCGACAACGCGGAGGCCGCAGTACCCGAAGAGGCCCGGCCGTCCGCTGCCCCCCGCAGGCTGCGGGGCAAGCATCAGATAAACGCCCTCGTTGACCGCTACAAGCTGCGCCTCGGCGAAATGCGCGGTGTGGCCGCCGATCTTGAACGAAATGTCCACCGGCCAGGGCGCGCTCAGCGGCGGCCGCCCGGCCTGGGCCTGGAGCTTGATGTCCGGCGGCAGCGTGATGGCGAAGCTGGCGCGGCCGGGGCGCAGCACCGCGATGCCCGGGAAGGTCACGGTGACACGGCGGGCGAGCGGCGCCACCGGCGGCAGCGTCAGCGCCTGGACGCCCGGCTCCGGCCCGTCGTCGGACACACCCGTTTCACCGGCCGGTCCCCAGGCGATGTGGGCCACCTCGCCCGCGTAGCGCGCGCCCTGCTCGTCCGTCACGGTCAGCGCCCATTGCCCCGAACCCGGGTCCCGCCGGATGAGCTGATAGAGCTGCACGTCCGCAGGGGGATCCTGCAGGTCAGCCGCGACCCGGATCAGCCGATCCGTGTGGGTGGCTGCCATGACCTGCAAGGTCAGGCCGTGGTGCGTGTCGGCGGCGGCTGCCGGCCGCAGGGTGAGCGGCGCGGCCGGCGCGGACCCATGGCCCGGCACGGCCCAGCTCAGCCGCCACGGGCCGGGCACGGTCACGTCGGCGCTCGCGATCCGCACCGGGATGGCTCCGGATGGCAGGGGCATGTCTGGATTCAGGTCGAGACTGAAGCGCAGCTTCTGGCTGGCGTCGTCGTAGCTGCCCGCTGCGCCAAGCCAGAGCCCGGAGTCTGATGGCCCTGGGCTGATGGCCGTCAACGTGCGCCCATCTTGTCCGGTGATGCCTGCCAGCTCGAGCTCCAGCGCCAAGCGACCGGTCGCTTGCTCCGCCAGCCGGGCGCTGATGACGCGCACCGGGAAGCCGGCGACGTCGAGCCGGATGTCCAGCGGCCAGCGGTCGCCGGCCCGCACACCCGCCGGCAGGGCCACCTCGAAGGCCGCGTTGACCGGCATGGAGACCCGGAGGCTGTGGATCGTCAACGTCAGGCGGTTGGCGAGCGCACTCACCGCCGGGAAGGTCAGCTCCTGCTCCAGCGCGGTCGGCGGTGGGGCCGGCGTGGCGCCTGCTTCGACATGACGGACCTCAACCGCCACCGTGGAGTCGCTGTCCGCCGGCGCGGCCGCCCAATAGAGGTGTCCGATATCGTCGCGCAGCACCGGCAGCGTCATGCCGCCGCTCACGCCCCAGATCTGCCAGGTCGGGTCGGTCCAGGCGCCGCGAAGCGTGAGCGCGGTCGCCTGGGGGCTGTGCGCGACCTGCACGATGCTGAGGGTGATGCCTGCCTGCGTGTCGCTGGCGCCGGCCGGCTGATACGGCTCGGCAAAGAGCTGGGAAACCAGGGGGCCGGTGGCGGGGCGCAGCGCCAGAGCGACCGCCCAGTCCTCCGGTGCGGCGCCGGGCGGCAGCAGCGGCAGGCGGTCCAGCTCCAGGGTGGCGGTGTAGACGTCGGCCGGCAGCGGTGGGAAAGCGATCGCGGCAGCGCCCCAGCGCAGCGCGTAGTCGCCGGCGTTCAGGCGGCTGCCATCAGGCAGGCGCAGCCGTGCGGTAAAGTCCACTACACCGCGGGCCGAGCTGTCCTGGGCGGGCAGGCCCCGGCTGCTCAGCACCACGCGCGTGCGGCCGGCGTCGGCGATGACCTGCTCGACGCGCAGCGTCACGCCATCACGTTCGACTTGCACCGGCGCCACGAGCACGCGCGCGTCCGCCAGGTTCACGAAGCCGATGCCCGGCACATAGCCGAGCAGGCGCTGCACCTGGGCCCACACGCGCTGCGGGCCGAGCGCGCCCACGGCGAGCGCCAGGACCACCAGCAGCGCGGCCATCCCGGCCGCCCAGCGCAGGCTGCGCGGCGTCGCGCGCCAGCGCTCCCAGAACCGCGGCGCTTGCCCCAGGCGGACCGGCGAGCCGTTTGCGGCTGCCTGTTCCCGCAACTGCCGCTCCAACCGTTCGACGAACTCCGGCGCAGGGCCGCCCGTGGCGTAATGGCGCAGCAACGCGCGGGCCACCCCTTGCTCGGCGGGATTCAGTTCGACATCAGCGCGCATGGTCTCCCTCCCATTCGTCGTGCAGCCGGGCCAGGAGGCGGTGGACTGCCATTTTGACGGCCGCCTCGCGTTTGCCGAGCACCTCGCCGATTTCGCGATAGGTCAGGCCCGCAGCATAGCGCAGCCGCAGCAGCTCACGCTGCTCCTCGTCCAACCGGGCAAGCTGCCGCGCCAGGTCGGCCGACGTTTCATCGGCCAGCACCTGCGCGAGAGGATCGGGGTCGTGTGCGGGAGGATCTGCCAGGTCATCCAGGCGTGCCGTGGCATGGGCGCGGCGATGATGGCCCGCGACCGTGCGGCGGGCGATGCTGAAGAGCCAGCCTGCAAATGCGCCGTGCTCGCGATACGCGGGCAGCCCGCGCAGCGCGGCCGTGAACACCTCGGCGGTCAGGTCTTCGGCATCGGACCGGTTGCCGACGCGGCTGTAGACGTAGCGATGGACCGGCCCCACGTAACGCCGGTAAAGCTGGGCGAACGCCGCCGGGCGCCGCTGCGCCTCCTGCACCAGCCAGGCGTCGCCGTCAGTGGGCGTGGGTTGCGTTGTATCCGTCAAGGCCAGCTCAGCCACCGCTCCTCCCCGGTTCGTCCGATCTTCTGTCATGTATATCGCGGGAGGAGCGAAAAGGTAACACTCCAGGTTGGGCCGCCCTTGCGCGCAGCGCCGGGCCGATGCGGAACGACGCCACGACTTCCTCGAAGATGAGCAGCTCCGAATCGGTCGCGTAGTACGTCCCCAGGACGAGTGCACCTGCGCCCAGCCTGATCAGCACGCGGCGGTCTTTCGTGCCGGCGGGGGCCTCCCAGACCGGCTCGCTCTCAACTACGGCGCCGGTGAAACCGTCAACCACCACGTCGGGAAGGCGGGTGAAGGTATTGTAGCCCGCCGGCGCGTGCGGACTCGTGAATTGCCCCCCGATTTTCGTGCTGAACGCGGTGGCGAGATCCTCCACGCTCCACCAATTGTAGGCTGACGCGTCCTCGTTCAGAAAGCCGGGTGGCAGGAGGGTGAAATAGAACCCTGTGATGGGATTCTCAGTCGCCGGGCTGGTCGGGCAGTAGAGGCGGCTCAGTCCGGTCCCCTGGCACAGCTCCCAGTCGACCGGCCGCGTGAACTGAACGCCGAAACCCTCATCCGCGTCGCGCACGAAGCCCGGCGCCAGCGTGGGGGTGGGAGCCGGCGTCGCCAGCAGCGTGGGCACGGGCAGTGCGAGGTCCGCGGTAATCGTCTCGTAGAGCTGAGGGTCTAGGTAGGGCTGCGCGCTCCCGAGCAGGAAGCGCTCGACCACACGATTGGGGTCAGCCAGGCAGGTCGCCTGCGGATTGGCACCGGCATAGCCGAACCAGAGTGTGCCGCCGTACACGGTCATCCGGCTCTCGTCAGCCATGCCGAGGCCGACGACGACCCCGCGATAGCCGAGCTGGCCGGGCATGGGGGGACAATCGACCGCCGGCAGCCCTTCGAGCAGCGCGTCCAACTGCGCCAGGTCGAGCTCGTTGAGGTCCCACCGCGGGTCAGCGCGGCCGGAATAGAGCGCGATGTGCGCACCCGTGGCGCTGACGTCCGGCCGGGGCGTGACAGTCTCGGCGGCGCCCAGCGGGGGCAGCGTGGACAGGGTCAGCCGGCGCCGCGCGTGCTGCGCGAGCCGGGCCGGCGTCTCGGAACTTGGCCGGTCAAACACCATCTGCTGGACAGCGACAGGGAACAGCGCCTGGACGTCCCCTGGGTAGTATGACCCATCGCGCGGGATGCGGGCGGTGACGGTGTGGCCATCATCCGCCAGGCTCAACACCGCAGGCACGCTGGCCGCGGCGATGTCGGCGCCAGGCTGCTGCGCCGCGCAGAAGGCCCACACATAGACTTCCTGCCCGCTATGACCCAAGACTTCCCAGTCACACACGCCGTTCGCCAGCGTGGCGGGCAGGATGGCCCGCACCAGCGCGATCTCGTAATCGCGCCAGGTGTGCGTCACCCCGTTGGCCGGCGGCAGGAGATCGCCGGCAGTTTGAGCGCTGACGGCAGTGGCAACGGCCTCCGGCGCTGCCGTGGGCGTGACGAGCGGCGCCGGTGCGGCCGGCTGAAGGTTCGGCGTCAACTCCACGGCGGGACCGGGCAGCGGCGCACACGCGCCGAGGGTCAGGAGCGACACTAACAAGAGGCTGACCAGCAGGCGGCTGGGACGGAGCAAGATCGGTGAAGGTGTAATCATGTCAGAAGATCAGATACTATCGCCCAGAATAGACTGGCATAGCCACTAGGCCGATATCTTCCAGACCCCAATAAAGCGACGGCCCAGAAATTTGGATTACCTCCCGGTCAGGTTTGTTCTGAAGCTTGTCCATTGTGCTGCTTGTGGCGCCTGCCTGGCGCAGTGCCATTCGTGTTAACGCCTCAAGGACCAGGGTAGGGCCTACCTCAAGGACCACTATCCGTTTATCCAATTGCATTTTTCTGAGCTGCGCGGGTACGGTTGTCACCTCGGTTTCGATCCAACCCTTGAACTCCGCAGCACCGCGTGCTGCGATATCGTCAAGTGCCATGTTCATAAACTGTTCGGGGACAAGCGTACCCTCATATGGAGCTCCAGCAATCGTGACGCGTTTACCGTCGCGCTCTACAGCACGCATTTGATAGCTATGCACAACCAAATCATAGTCACGTGCAAACGCCGCAAACTCAGCTTGCGTGAGCGGATGGCTGAAAACCACATTCACGCGCAGTCGGCCTGCGTTGCGCTGCCCGAATTCCTCCATACGAGTTTGATTTGTAGCGATGTATCGCCGGATACCTGCCTCGGAGAGATAATCATAGTTCCTGGTTGCATCTACTCTTTGGGCCATGGGATCGAACGAGGCCGTGTAGCGAACACCGCCGTCATCCAAATCGAGTATGACAGTCGGTTGTCCGGCACGTCCGGAGTGTGGCTGACTCACGATGAATAGCGCCCCCACACAGACCAACGCGCTAAAGACTAACATCATAGATTTAAGTTTGTTTGGTTTAGGCATTTTCGGTTCTACTCCTTCATTGCTGCCTGATAACTGGCAGGACATCGGCATCATAGTGCCTTCGTTAGCAAACGAAGGCACTGTCGTTCGTGTCGGTAACGCAGAACACCCCATGATAATCCTGCGTCACTCCAACATGTGTTCCAAGCTGGTCTCTATCGTGATAGGTATCCACAGTGACCTTGCCCTTACCACGCGTTGTACCGCCTGATGAGTAGAACTTCTGATCACGAAAAATATGTTGGAAGTAGTAGGAACTGCCTGCAGATAGTTGGCCGTAGTTGTAGACGAGAAAGCGAATCTCATTCTGTGGACCAGCAAAACAGGTTGTCTTGGTCCATGCGCTCCAACCTGGCAGGTTCGACCATGACCATCCACTATTCACTATCTGGATATCTCCGCATCCGTTGTCATACCGATCCTTAAAAGCATGATACACCATTGCAGGACGGTTGCTACTGTTTCCGTTTGTCGTCCACCAGTTTAGCTGGCTTTGAGTCCAGACCACATAATCATCACCTGCCCGGACCCAACGTTCATTGGCGCTTACCAACTCAACGTTTCCTCTGTGCCAGCCAGTATTTGCCTCTCCCCCGAACTGATTATTGTGCCCATATTGGCTTCCGACTTGCCACGCCAAGATTGGCTGTGCAAGAACCGCCATCAGCATTAGTAGCAAGAAAAGAGGTGCTAGTTTGGATCGTAATATGCTACGCAACATGAAAGCCTCCCTTGTTAAGATTCTCACCGGTCTCCCCGGGGGTACGCTCACTGTAGCACGAAGAGAACCGCTTGTCACTGTGGAAAACACCAGTCTTTTGGCCGAAATTGCGCTCACACGCCCCAGCGTTCGACTGCGCTCCTTCACCCAGGCGACCGCCGCGGCGCGCGAGGGCAACGCCAGCTTGCCCAACACGTTGCCCATGTGGAACTCGACCGTCCGCTCGGTGATGTGCAGCCGCCGCGCGATGTCACGGTTGCTTTCGCCGTGGCTCACTGCCAGCAGCAGGGCGCGCTCGCGTTCGGTCAGGCTCGTCCAGGGGCGCTGCACCGCGGCGCGCCACTGCGCGATGCGCGCCAGCTGCGCGGGCTGCCACACTGCTTCCCCACGGCCGGCGCGACGCACCGCGTCCAGGGTCGCGGCCATGGGGTTCTTCCGACAGCACAAATAGGATCGTTTGTAATTTGTGGGAATATCAACCTTTGGCGCGAAACAGCCCTGGTGGAACCGGGGCTGTCAAAGACTAGGGTGTGTTTGCAAATCATAGCCACAAGATGGTGGCGGCGATGAGCCACATGGCTCGGTAGTTCTCGGCCCGTTTTTCGTACCGAGTGGCCAGGCGCCGGAACTGTTTCATCCGGCTGAATAAGCGCTCAACGCGATTGCGTTGCTTGTAGATCGTGCGGTCGAACGGACCGCGATGGCGCTCATTGCGGCGGTGCGGGATAGTGATTCGGATCCGCCGTCGCCGCGTAAAGGTGCGAATCTTGCGGCTACTGTAGCCCTTGTCACCTGCGATGCGCTGGGGCCGCAGCTTCGGTCGACCCGGGCCAGAGCGTTTGACTGCCCCTTGGCTGAGCAGCGTCTCGAACATCGTGGCATCGTGTTGCTGGCCAGGCGTCAGGGCCAGGGTGAGCAACTTGCCGTTGCCCTCGGCGCGGACATGCACTTTCGTGCTGAAACCGCCTCGGCTGCGGCCTAAGGCTTCGGTTTGAGGGTCCCCCCCTTTGCACCAGCGGCGTGCTGATGCGCCCGCACGATGGTGCTATCGACAAAGTGGAGGGTCCAATCGATCTCGCCTGCGGCGTCGGCGTGTTGCTGCACGGCGGCAAACAAGCGGTCCCAGATGCCCGCTTGTCGCCAGCGGTAGAAGCGACTGGCGACGGTCTGCCAGGCGCCGTAACGCTCCGGCAAGTCCCGCCACGGCACCCCCGTGCGCAGGATCCATAGGATGCCGTTCAAGATCCGCCGATGATCGGCGGCGGGCCGCCCCCGGGGCGGTTTCTGGGGTGGGAGGAGCGGGGCGAGCTGCTCCCACTGCTCATTCGTCAGGTCTCCTCGGTTCATACCACCGAGTTTACACAGCCTGACCTATTTTGCAAACACGCCCTAGACATTCGAGAGCACGACCAAGTGCCTTAGGAGGCTGCTGAAAAAACCCCTGTTTCGTGCAGGATGCCATCAGGCGAGCTACTATTTATGGGCATTTCCGGCGCAGTACTACTACCAGTAGTATGTGTCGAAACGAGACACCCTGCGCAGGGGGACTTTTTCAGCACTCTCCTAGCGTACGTAAAAGGCCAATGAAGATGAGTTGTATGGAACGCACGCTGAGTTGTGTTGCACCAATGGACCAACGCCCCACTTAGACTGCATCCAACCATTGGTGTAGTAGATCGCCGAATGATCATCCCACTCATAAGAGACCTTTGCACCATTTGGAGCGGCATTTGGCCCAACACATGCGTATTGAATCCGCTTGCTGAAGGTATAGCTCCCATCTCCCCAGTATATGTCATCTCCTGGATGATACATCCAAATCGTATTCCAAGACACTTGGCTATACCAGGCATATGAATGGCAGTTATACCTTCTAGTGGCGTCGCGAAGTCTTGTGGCGCAGGGATAATTCACCTGGACATAGTTATTCCAACCGGTGATCTCGCCTGGCATAAGCTCGTAGGTCGTTTGTTCTGTCCCTGGGACCGTGCTGCCGTTAGGTGTCTTTACCCAGGTAACACTATAATCGTCTGGTTGAATCGCCAGTGCCGTCGGAGCATGTGGTCCCACAGACACGCTGTCTAGCTTACCCTGAGCAACCCCTTGAATCTCATTGAGTATTTGATCGTTTGCGTTGAAGCCGCCTTCCAGAAAGCGGCTTAAGGCCTCATCTTCTTGAACCCGCCTCGCAAAACCCAGATCTTCTTTACGTAGGAGCTTACCTATCAACCACAAGGGGGACTCTTGAGCGGCTGGGCCAAGCTCCTTAATGTTCTTTTGAACTTGGGCAAGCCTGTTGCTTGCCGCCCTGAATAGAGTTTGCTTCTGTTCAGCGGTCAGGCTACCCAAGATGGAATCCTGCGCCAGCACTGTCTCGACGAAATGCAACTTCAGGGTTTCATAGAATCGTTCCCTGGCGGTTTGCCCCTCGACCGCCTGATCGGATCTCGTAGATATTGCTATCGCCGAAAACGTGAGGTACTCTTCAAGAGCTTTCGTCCCAACATCATCCCGCGCAATCAACGCTTGCAAGGCATGAAACTGACGTGTCGTCGCGTCAAATCCTTGTTGAACAGTATTGTACAAATACATGTCACCAAGGAGCGGATAGTCCATCACAGTCCTAATGAGCGCTGTTGTTGATAGGGACTCCAACACATTGTCTGGAACCTGCGTGGCGTCGAGCATATCCTGGTGGGTTGTGAAAGTCTCCCATACAGGTGAACCTGGAACAATCGGAAACTGATAGGGTTCATCAATCCCTTGATCGGCCATCTTTTGGGGCGCCACAATCGTGTCTACTTGTGCTGGCAGGGCCTCCTGCGCCATCACCGGCGGCAGCACCGCGCTCAACAACAGTGCCGCCAGCACGAACATCGCAAACCACTTCTGCTTGCCCATGTGAACCTCCACGAACGATGTTACTCACCGAACTTTCCGGTGGCACGCTCACTCTAGCACGGTCGCGACGACTTGTCACTGTGGAAAACACCAGTCTTTTGACCGAAATTGCGCTCACACGCCCCAGCGCTCGACTGCGCTCCTTCACCCAGGCGACCGCCGCGGCGCGCGCGGGCAACGCCAGCTTGCCCAACACGTTGCTCACGTGGAACTCGACCGTCCGCTCGGTGATGTGTAGTTGCCGCGCAATGTCACGATTATTGCCACCGCGGCTCACCGCTAGCAAGGATGTTCTGTCCGTTCTGGAATGTGTCTCCGAGCAATAGGTAGCAAACGGCCAAGTCCGCCCAATCAAAAATTAACCACAAAGAGCATCACGGCGATCAGGCTTAATAACAAACTCATCCCCGGCCAGATGCGACGCCACTGCAGGAGTCGTCTGAAGCTGGCAGCAAGAGCCAGAATCAGCATGAAAACGACTTGGCCAATCCCCGCTACAAAGGCTATGAAGGCCAACTCCTCAGGCAGGCGCCGCACCAAGGGCCCGAAGCAGGCCGAGGTCAAACAAGCCAGCAGCGAAAGCACAAACAGGGCACTGTCTGAATCTCTAAAGCGTCGGGCCAGAAGTGCCGCACCAACGATAACAATGCCAGTCGATGCGTAAGCTATGGGAAGTAACGTTGCGAAGGACTCAATTTGGTTGGGCATATTGCGGTACCTCAACAACCAGAGGCAAGACAACCAATGTGATAGAATCACCAGCAATCATAGCCACTGACTAAGTCAGTGGCTTGCCCTCTGCCATCTGCAGGACCACAGTCTCACATGGGTGACTCCCCACATTCCTATTGGTTCAACCAACGGATGGTGGGAAGTCACCCATTTAGGACTCAGCGGGGTGTTTGCCAGCCATCAGCTCTGTAATTAGCGATATTCCATACGAGATTGTAGGAGTACGACCCGTAAGGGTATAGCCAAAGATATGTTGACCCTGGTACCCCAAGTTTACTATCGGGCCACTTATACCACCAAGTCCATTGCGAAATACACCCGTATATTACTGACGATGCTCCACACGGATTGCCCATAAACGTAGGATTCCTCGCATCAACCAAACCCCACCATGTTGCTAACCAATGCATCGAGCCATCACGATATTCTTGGAGCCATGCATTTGCTGAAACCTGGGAAACCCACTGACTTGCTGCGATACCAAAATCGCGAGAGGTTTTCTCAAGTTGCAGCGACTCACTGAGCTGGCTTCGATAAGAAGTCGCTCCACCAAGCTGACCTGCGGCTATCTTGTGCTGTAATGCCCGCACGACCTCCTGTATACGTGCCTCCATCTCAGCGGTACCGACGATGTTCACCTCGGCAAGGCGATCTTTGCCATGCACAATCAACCAATAAGAAAGATCCGCTTCTGGAGTAACGGTGCGAAATATCCGAAACGTGAATGCGTGGTCTACATCCGGGCGCATGAACACATCTGTTCGAGAATCAGAGAACGCTTCACTCTGGGGTATCATAGACGCTTGCAGGTTGATCTCGGTGGTGGAGGGAATAAGCCCCTGTTCGGCAATATGCTTGAAGGCTACCTTTTCAGTCAACTGCGATACTACCTGTTGATCGTTTGCAAAACTGTACTCATTCGCTGTAATACGCAGCCCTATCGCGTCCTCGCGATTGGCCACGATAACAAATGCCGATCCCACAGCGCTTGTCGCGCCCTGCACCGTTAATTCCTGGGCGTCGCTGTTCGTAGGAAGGCTCTCATCGATGCTCAGAACGATCGCGGAGCCAAACTCACTCAAATCCTCAGGATAGATGCGCAACTTGTCTGTCTTGTCAGGGCCAGGCCGATTTGTCATCGCATCAGGTGAGGCGGCCTGTGGCACGGGCTCCTGCGCCCAGACGCTGGAGATAGTGCTCACCAGCAACAAGCCAACCAACAACAGGACAAGTGGGACGCGCAACTTCTTCATGGTTCCTCCGGGTTAGTGTGATACTCACCGGTCTTCCCGGTGGCACGCTCACTGTAGCACGAAGAAAACCGCTTGTCACTGTGGAAAACACCAGTCTTTGGCGGGACTTTCCGACTCACACACCCCAGCGCTCGACTGCATGATCCTTCACCCAGGGGACCGCCGCGGCGCGCGCGGGCAACGCCAGCTTGCCCAACACGTTGCTCACGTGGAACTCGACCGTCCGCTCGGTAATGTGCAGGCGCTGCGCAATATCACGATTGCTCTCGCCGCGGCTCACCGCCAGCAGCAGGGCGCGCTCGCGTTCGGTCAGGCTCGTCCACGGGCGCTGCACCGCGACACGCCACTGCGCGATGCACGCCAGCTGATCGGGACGCCACACCTGCTCCCCGCGCGCCACGCGCCGTAGCGCGGCCAGGATGACCGCCTGCGGTTCCGCCTTCGACAGGTAGCCGAGCGCGCCGGCGTCCAGCATCGCGGCCAGGAAATGGGCCTCATCGTGGCCGCTCAGGGCCAGCACGCGCACGGGCAGCCCGCGACGCCGGATCTCGGCTGCGACCGCGGGGCCGTCCAGCTCCGGCAGCACGCAGTCCAGCAGGGCCACATCGGGCAGCAACGCCGCGCTCTGCGCCAGCGCCTCGGGGCCGGTGTCCGCCTCGGCCACCACCTCGATGTCGGACGCCTGCGCCAGCAAAACGCGCAGGCCCCCGCGCAGGGTGGGATGGTCGTCGGCCAACAGGACACGAATTGGATCGGTCATCTCCCAACCTATGATTGAGTGCCGCTCCGGCGCCGCCCAACGAACCACACGATCATCAGTACGAACGCCAGAAAAGGGCTGGCGATGCCGAAAACAACATAATGGGGAACCATATCATTCGCTATCGCCCACCAGTCATCTGGATTCCACCGACCATTGATGCAGCAATGCTGCATCACAATATGACGAATCCCTATCGTGACAATCAGTCCACCAAGCGCGATACCGTTGAGGAAAAGAAGAATTCCGTAGAACAGACGCCAGAATCTGGTTGTTTTATCGATGGTGACGCTATAGAGTCTATTGGACATTAGTTTTATCTCACACATGGGAAAAGAGCCGGCTGGCTGATTTGCTTTCACTCAGACGCTGGAGTGATTTGCTGGGCCATTCTTGGATAGGCCATGCGGATACTTCCATTGCTCACTGCCGGTGGAGGATGGCGTATGTTCACTTTGCTTATTGGGCCGGATAAGGCCACAACCAGGGTGTCATCAGGTTAATGCCAAAAATCGCTATGGCGATCAGACTCACAAGCAAGCCCACTAGAGCGATCCCGCGCCTATGCTTGACCAGTTCTATTACAGTGGCCCCCAAAGCAATAGCGATAACAATCAGCACCACCCAAAGCCCAGGCAGAAAGAGCAGGAGACCGATACGTTCAGGCAGAGAACGCAACAAAGGCCCGAGGACAAGGGCGCTGATGCAGGCGATCATAGGAAGGCCAATCGTGCGCCTGGCATTCCATGTGCGCAGGACATAGAGCAATCCCACCACGCTGACTGCAAGCACAACCAGTATCGTTAACCAAAGCAAGTATCCCGTCGAGTGAGTCTGCAACATGTGATAAAACTCCAGTAGGACAGTTAATGCGGGAAACGTATCAACGTTGTACAGTTCCGTCTGGTTTTACACGGCGCTGAACGCTATCCTTGTACGGCATTTATCTGGCGGCCCTATCAGGGCAGCTGCTTTGCGTGACCCGGAGTCGGAGGATGCGACGACCGCACAACTGACTTGTGAATTGCATCGGCGCATCCTTCGACTACACGGTGCATAATGCTAGACCCGGGGCAACACGATCAGCATAAACAATATTCTAGGGTTTATAGATTCTAGCATGGGCTTTCCAGACCTCCGCTCCTCCAACCTTTGACAAGCCCTCATTGCCCACACATGTAGTAATGACATTCGAGTTGGTGTCATACCATGTCTTAAGACCTCCATACTTCACTGTATAGTACGCAATTGCACTGTCTACCAGTAGATGAGTTGGCGAGTTCGCTCGCAATCCAGCGGGATTCGTAACGTTAGTAGAATAGGAGTAGGCGAAGTTAGTCTCAGGGCCCCGCTCGATTGGGCATCGATTCCCATTATCCATCCAATACATGTACGCCGTCCGGCTCTCACCCCATCCGATCGCAGTATAGGGTGTCAACAAAGTACCAAATGCAAGTGGCTGTACTGCCTGAGGCCCGATATCCGAGTCTTTCCGGCCTGATTTATCGTTGTGACTGCGTTTCGTCGCCGACCGTTCGAACACCAGAGCCTTCTGTTCGATAGAAAGCGCATCATAGCAAGCCCTGATGGATTTTGAATCCCGCAATTCTGTCTGTGCAATCTCAGCAATGGCGGTTACCATTTGATCTGGATCTGTTGCGGCAAGCGCACAAGAGGCAGCCGCCGATGCGGTGCCGGAATCTGGCAGAGTGTCTTCCATTCCAACGTTTGGCAACATTTCATTGGGCATCAGGGGGGGTTGTGCCTCCTGCGCCAACGCGCTGGGAAAACTGCTCACCAGCAACATGCTAACCAACAACAGAACGAGTAAGACGTGCGACCTTTTCATAGTGTTCCTCCAAGAAGGTGTGCTACTCACCGGATTTCCCGATGGCACGCTCACTCTACTACGAAGGCCACCGCTTGTCACTGTGGAAAACACCAGTCTTTTGCGGGAATTTCAGGCTTGTGCAGCCCACCATGCGGTTACGCGGTTCACTTCCCGCCGCGCAGCAGCGCGTCGAACTCCTCGGCCGCGTAGAGCATGCGGCCCTGGCGGCGGGCCAGGCTGAACCAGTCCCACTGGGTGTCGCCCAGCGGGCCGTCCATGAACCAGCACAGCGCAACCACCTGCGGCTGGCTGTTGATCTCGGCCAGCGCCGCGGTCAGCCAGCCGGATGGATAGTTCTGCGCCGGGGGGGTCTTGGCATCGGGCGCGTAGGTGTTGGTCGAGGTGATGTAGGCCGGCTGGCCGCGCGTCGTCGGGTAGCCGTTGATGATCGCCAGCCAGTCGCGGTAGACCCGAAAGCCGGCCTGCGCGCCGCCCCAGGCAGCGCGCGGCAGATCATGCCCGGGTTCTTGCCCGCGCGCCTCGTCTGAAAGCTCGGGCGCATCCGGCCGGCCGGGCGCCTGCAAGGCAAACCCATCGGGCGCGGCCAGCGCGATGCCGGCCGCAGCTTTCGCCTGCGCCGCGGCATCCAGATGCGCCACCAGGGAGCGCATGTAATCCAACCACGGCGCCTGGCTCGCCGCCGGCTGATCGCCGCCCTGGTCGCTGATCCACGGCCGCACCGGGCCCACCAGCACACGTACGCGGGGGTTCACCGCGCGCATCGTCTGTATGGCGTTGTCAGAGTGCGTCACATCTTCGCCGTAACCGATGAACAGCCGCGCGTACCAGGCAGGCGTCACCGGTCGCGCCGGGGCCTGGCTGTTGGCGTCCAGCGCGTTGAACCCGCTGCCGATGATGTAGCCGTAGACCCCGGCCAGGCGATCGTCGCGCGCCAGGCGGCGCAGATAGGCCAAATACTCGGCCAGCGCCAGCTCGTCGCCCGCCGGGGGGAGGGTTTGCCCCTGATCGTGGTCCACGCGCACCAGCACGCGCTGCCCTTTGTCAGTCGCAGCGTAAACGCGCTCGGCCAATGCATCCGCGCGCCAGTAGGGATCCTCCGGCGGTCGGGCGTAGGTCAGGTCCACGATCCAACCGCTGCGGCCGTGCCAGTCGCGGGTCGGATCGGCAAAAACGACGCCCAGGCTGGTGGGCACACCCTCGTCAGCTTCCTTACGGTCCCGATCCCCGAGCGCCAGCCGGCCGCGCTCCTGGCAGCCGGTCGCACAATCGTGGTAGAAGACCAGCGGGCCCGCCACGGAAGCAGTGATCGGAATGCGCCACTCCCAACGCCAAATGCCGCCCGGTTGCGCCTGCCAACTCGCAGAGCCCGCCGAGCGGCCGGCCACCGTCAGGAGCACATCGCCCCACGGCTCGCTGTCGGCCACGATCGCCCGCCGTTCTGCGGCCACCCATTGCATCTGCGGCCAGGGCAGATCCGCCTCGCCGCCGGGCAGCATCGCCACGCGGCCCCGGATCGGCAGCAGCCAGTAGCCACCCAGCAACAATGCGATCAACAGCGCTGGCCAGATGCGGCTAAGCCAGCGCAAGATACCGTTCTTCATTGGCAATTTCCTCCGCAGCTTCCTGCCCTAGCCCAGCACCGGCAGCAGAAAACGCATGCACGTCCCTGTCGTTTCGCCCTCGGTCCGGCTCTCGATCTCCAGCCGGCTCTGGTGGCGCACCAGCACCTCCTGCACCAGCGCCAGGCCCAGGCCGCTGCCCTCCAGCGCCTGGGGCGCGGCGCGGTAGAAACGGCGTGTGAGATGCGGTATGTGCTGGGCAGGAATGCCCGGCCCGGTATCACAGACCGCGCAGCGGATGCCATCGGCCTCACGACGCAGCGAAACCGTCACGCGATCACCGGGCCGGCAATACTTGAACGCGTTGTCCAGGAGGTTCAAGAAGACCTGCTTCAACCGATCCCGATCGCCCGCCACCAGCGGCAGCGCAGCGTCGGCCTCGAACAGCAGCGGCATCGCGCGCTCATCCGCCCGGGCCTGGCTTTCGGTCAACGCCTCCTGCGCCACAGCGACCAGATCGACCGGTCGGAGCTCAAGTTCCGCAACCACATCCAGGCGGCCGAGCTCCAGCATCAGGCTCACCAGGCGCGCCATCCGCTGCACCTCATCTTTCATGGCTTGCAGCGATTCTGCGCGTGTCTCAGGCAAGATGGTCGTCAGCCGTTGCACCTCGATGTGCGTCTGCAGGGTGGCGATGGGGGTGCGCAGCTCATGGCCCAGGCCGCCCAACAACGCGCTGCCGGCCTCCTGGCTGCGCTGTTGCGCGGTGACATCCAACATGTAGACCACGTCATTGTCCGCCAGCGGGAAGGTCCACCACGCGGCAAAACGGTCCTCGCCCACCCGCATGATCCGATACCGCCCGCCGCTCGCGGGGTCTATGCGCCGCGTATCGGCATCATCGAGCATCTGCGCCGACCAGTCGGCCACCGGGATGCGGCCGCGCTCGCCGCTCAGGCCCAACAGCCGGCGCGCATAAGGATTGGCGTAGAGGTAACGATCGGTCTTGGTCAGCACCAGCCAGCCAAACGGCGCATGGTCGAGCAAGGCGCGCGAAGGCAGCCTGGCACGGCGCGTCAGCCACCAGCGCCGAGCGATAACAACCGCCAAAGCCGCGGTTGTCAGCAGCACGATCAGGAGACCGAACAACACCCAGCGCAGATCGAAGATACCGGCCATAACCTCACCCCGCCGACGGCGCTGCCGTCAGGCACAAGGATGTCTGCATATACTCACATAAGTCGTCGTACGCAGCCGATTTGTTCCCATTATAGCACAAAGAGACCTGATTTCTTCGAGAAACCGGGTCTCTTTGTGCAGACGCCCTGCTGAGTCAAGTGCTTCTCTCAAGTCGTCCAAGCTGATGCCGCGTCACCCGGTCAACAGCGACCAGGGGACGGCCACGATCTTCTCATCCAGGCGCCGGATCTGCTGGCCGCTGTGCAGCAGGATGCCACCTACGGCTTGGGGGTGCTCGCCCAGGAATTTGGCCAGGCCTGCCGCATGCCGGTAGCCCGGCGCGTCGGTCATCTTCACCTCAATGCCCACCACCCGGCGACCGTGCTCGATCACGAAATCCACCTCGTCGCCGGTTTGCGTGCGCCAAAAGTGCAGCCGGCCACGGGGGGTCAGCAGGCTACAGCTCACGCGCAGATGTTGGTAGATCAGCGTCTCGAAGAACGCGCCCAACTCGCGGGCTTTGGCTAACTCATCTGCGCTGAAATAGCCCGCCAGGAAGACCGCCAGCCCCGCATCGGCCCAGAAGGCGCGCGGCGACTTCAACAAGCGCGTCGTATGACTCCCGAGATAGGTCGGCACCCGCTCGAACAGGTGAGTCGCTTCCAGTAAATTCAGATAGCGATGAATTGTGGGCTGCGAAAGGCCGGCATCACGCGCCACTTCCGATTGGTTGAGCAATTGACCGGTGCGCAACGCCAGCAGCGCCATGACCCGGCGGAAGTCCACCAGTGACTCCACTTGGGACATCTGCCGGAGATCGCGTTCCAGGTAGGTGGCCACATAGCCCTCCCACCAGCGCAAATAGTCGGCCGGGGTGGTGAGTGTCAACAACGCGGGCATGAAACCACGCTGCATCAGGGGCACCGGATCAGGCAGCGCCTCCGGCAGGGTTCCTTCTTCCGGCCAGCGGTCAGCCAGAACATCGGCCAGGAGCGCAGGCGGTGGCTGTCCATGCAGCTCGCCCAGCGTTAACGGGTCAAGCGTCAGATAGACCGCGCGGCCGGCCAGGCTCTCGCTCACGTTTCCCATGAGGAGCAAGTTGGCCGACCCGGACAGCAGGAACCGGTAGCGGCCTGGCTGCTCATCTACGGCGCGTTTGATGGCCGGCAGCAGTTCGGGCGCCTTCTGCACCTCATCCAGCACCACCTCGTGCGCGCCGGCCCACAGGCTGGCAGGGTTCTCGCGCACCTGGCGCAGCGTGTCGAAGTCGTCCATGGTGTGATAGCGCCAACTGGCGAACGGCTCGGCCCGGCGCAGCAAAGTGCTCTTGCCGACCTGTCGCGCGCCGGTCAGCACGACGACCGGATGCGCCTCGCACGCCGCCTGCAGCAGCGGCGTCAACCAACGCCGATAATAGAGGGGTGGGTCTGAATGAAAGTTATTCATGACCTGAATGATAATACAACATAGTCATCATGTCAAGATGTAAAATGCTGTAGGATCTCAAAGATAATGAGACTCGTCTCAAAGATAATGAGACTGACATCTCAGAGATAGTGAGACTGGCCTATCTGCCTGAATGCACCTTCTCAACAGGCCGCAGGACAGTAGACAGCAGGCTAATTCATGCCACTATATGCAGGGCATCTTGACGCAAGACATACTACAAGTGGTAGTTGATCAATGCCTTCTCCCGGCGTTGCCTCGGCTTGATGCCGAGATGCGACTGGACAGGGCTAGCAAACCGGTGAGGCTGGTCTCATTATCTTTGAGACAGATTTAGGGCAGTCTCACTAACTTTGAGACAAATGTAGGCCAGTCTCATTATCTGTGAGACCCAGTCTCATTATCTTTGAGACAAACGGCTGTTTGGGGCCTCACAGTCTCATTATCTTTGAGATACGACAAATGCTGACATGCACATCATACCAACCCCGCCTTGCGTAACCGCTCTTGGAACGCCGGACGGCCGGCATACTGGGCCTGCAGGCTACCCAGACGTGCCTCGAACTCAGCCAGCCGATTCTGAAACACAGCCACGTCGCGCAGCTTGACTAACAGCGCCACCGCTTCGTCGTATGCGCGTGCTTGCTTTTGCTCGATCAACGCCTGGACATCGCGCCAGGCTTGCGCCGCGCGGGGCGCAAAGTCCTGCAGGTCTTTGATCCGCCTGGCCTCCGCCTCGGCCTTTTGGCGGCGTTCCTCCGCCTGGCGCAGCCGTTCGGCGGTTTCGCGCAGTTCGACCCACGTGCGGCGCGGCGCGGCTGCTTGGGGCCTGGCGGGCGGTCCGGCCAGCTCCTGCAAGCGGCGGTTGAGCTTCAGCGCCAGCAGCGGCTCCCCTGCAGCCAGCCGGCGCAGGAACGCGTCACACTCGGCGCGCGGCAGGCGGGCGATGAGCGCGTCCAGCGCAGGCGCCGGCGCGGCACGGAGCGGCTCGCTGGCCTGCGCGGCCGCCTGCACCAGGAACGGGTCGAACTGGAAGAAACGCACGAACTCCGCCAGCGGCGCCGAAAGCTCCTGCAACCCCGGCGGGACCGGCGGCTCCAGCTCCTCGTCAATGTCGTTGGCCGCCGCGGCGATAAGCCAGGCCAGATAGAGCGCGCGGGTGTCGCCGGCCAGGAGATCGTCGCGCAGCGGCGCCAGCGCAGAGAGCCGCGCTTCACCCTCGAAATAGTGGCCGCCATCCTCGTCAGGATAGGAGATATCCAGGATCAGGGTGTCGCCGACGGGCTCCAACTCGGCGCAGTACTCCCACAGGTAGGGCTGCAACGCCTCCTCATCCAGCAGCCCCTTGGGGAAACGGAACGCCAGTCGCTGGCAGCCCCAATTGGCGTAGTAGAGGAAGGCGTCGAAGGTGCGCGCCAGCACTTGTTTGGGGTCATGCTTGAATCCACTCCAGTGATACTCCACCCAGGCGCGCGTCGAGGTGACGTCAATGTGGCTGGATAACCTGTTCACGGCCGCCTGTTCGGCAGCGGTCAGGGCGCGGTCAATGGTCTGCCACTCGTAGTACTGGTATTCGCTCATTTTGCCTCCACGCCGAGCAGATCGTCCAGGCCGAACAACAGCACGCCCTGGCCCGCCGCTTCAGCCTGTAGTGGCTCGGTGAAACCGGCGCGCGAGAAGAGCGCCAGTGCTTGATGACGGTTGCCCGGCACGCGTTCGGCCTTGCGCTTAAGCTCAGCCAGCGCATCGGGGCCGAGGGGGCGCGAGCGCCAGCGGCACTCTCCTAGCAGGATATACTCCTCGTCGAGCGCCGCCACATCAATCTGCGCCTGCGCATCCCACCACATGCCGACCCGTTGCGGCCGGAAGGGGATGCGGCCGGCGGCCGCCAGCTCCCAGACACGGGCGCGGCAGATCTCCTCAAAGGCCCAGCCCGCCAGCGCATCCAACTGCTCGCTCACCGCCTGGCGCACCGTGGCCGTGTCCCCGCGCTCCAGATGGACGCGCTCGCGATAAACGAAGCGGAACCAGAAGCGGAAGAAGGGATCGAGCAGTTGATAGCGCCCCTGCCGGGAGTGGGCCGGGTCGGCATCGGTGACCGGCACCGCCCGCTCGAGCAGGCCGAGGTCGCGCAGCGTATTCAGGTAGTAGCCCAACGAGGCGCCTTTCACACCGACTGCCTGACTGATCTCCTCCTGGCGCACGCGGCCGGTGGCGATGGCTTCGAGGATCGCGAAGTAGACCCGAGGCTCGCGCAGTTCCATCTGCAACAGGAAGCGCGGTTCGTCGTACAGGAACGCGCCCTGGCTGAGGATCTCGCCTTCGATGTTGTCAAGCAGCGGCCGGCGATCGGCGAACTGGCGCAGGTAGGCTGGCACGCCGCCCAACACCGCGTAGGCCCGCACCTGATCTTGCAGGCTGTAGCCGGGCAAGAAGAGCCGCGCATCGGTGAAGCTCAGCGGCTGCAGATGCCATTGAGCCGTGCGCCGGCCGTAGAGAGGCGCCTGGTAAGCCAACACCTCGCGCTCCATGATGCCGATGTAGCTGCCGCTTAGGATCAACATCAAGTGGGTGTGTTGGAGCGACTCATCCCAGAGGCGCTGGAGGATGGAGGGCAAGGTGGGGCTGGTTTGCAGCAGGTAGGTAAACTCATCGAGCACCACGATGAGGCGCTCCTCGCTGGCCTGGCGCGCCAGGGCCTTGAATGCCTGATCCCAGGTGGCAAAGTGCGTGCTTTCGGGGTCGTTGTGGAACAGCTCGCCGTACCGTCGCGCCAGCTCCGCCAGGGTGCTGGCTTCGGTGCCCAGGTCGGCCACATAGAAAAAGTGGCGTTTGCCCTCGCAGAAGCGCCGCAGCAGCTCGGTCTTGCCCACGCGACGCCGACCGTAGAGCACCACCAACTCGGCCTGGTCGGCGGCGTACCGCCGTTCCAGGAAGGTCAACTCACGTACGCGGTTGATGAACATGACACACCTCATCAAAATAAGCTAGGCTAAACTAAGCTAGTCGCGACTAGACTATATCACACTGTATCCGAATGGGCAAGCTTACGCAGGGGCGATCGCGTTGGCGCGTACAGCTATCACGATTCTTACAATTCATCAGATTGTGTATATATCCCTAATGTATGTCTGTGAACTTGACAACACGACTGATTTCGGGTATTATCGGCACGTGAGCTGGCGCGACGACGCCAGCGGGTAGAGCCCACCGAACACACACACCTGCCACGGGCAGGCAACACATACAACACACACGTAGCACCACCCGTCCGCGGTACGCACAGATGCGGGCCACACATATTGAGCGCGGCCACCGGCGCGCTTGAGTCACTGAACGTCCACACGGAGAACACACGCCGCCGCTGAGGCTAATACGCCTCGGCGTTCCACTTTGCTCTCCCGCGTGGACGTTTGCGCGTCACCTCATAGATCTATGTGAGGTGCGACCGTGACTCAAGACAGTATAACTCTTCTTGCCCTGGCCCAGGCGCGACTCCAGGCGGAGCCACGCCCCGGGCGGCGGGCGGCGAATACCGTTCGCTGCTACATCAATGACAGTCGGCCGGCGCTCGCCTGGCTGGCCGAACACCAGACCCCGATCGCGCAGGCTCAGCCTGCCGACCTCCAACATTACCTCGATGGCCTGCACGGGCGTTACCGTCCCGCGACCATCCGCCGGATCAGCGTCAGCCTGCGCCGCGTGTGCCAGGCATTGGTTGACACCGGTATTCTCCCCCACAATCCTGCACTGCATTTACGCGTGCCCAGCAGGCGCCAGGCCGCCCGGCGCCCGCCGCCCCTGCCCGTGCCGACCGTCAAGTGCCTGCTGGCCGCGCCGCCGAACTCGGTCAAGGGCGTGCGCGACCGGGCCATGCTGGCCGGCATGGCGTGTCATGGACTAACGGTCGGCGAGGTGTGCGGGCTGGACGTGGCCGATGTCGACCTGCAGAAGAACGCCGTGCGCGTCGTCGGCCGCGGCGGGCGCGTGCGCACGGTGGCGCTGACCGCGCCGACGGCTGCAGTCTTCCGGCGCTGGCTGGCCGCGCGGGCGTTGCTCAAACCGGACACCGACGCGCTGTTCACCAGCCTGCACTGGACGGCGGGCCGCGCGGCGCCGGGCCAGAGGATCTCCGTGCGGGGCGCCCGCCAGATGGTGGCCGGTTACCTGGCCCAGGTCGGCGTGAGCCAGCCGGGGGTGAGCTGCCAGGCGCTGCGCGCCACCTACGCCGCGCTGACCCTGGCGGCCGGCGCGGACCTGCGCGCGGTGGCGGCCAGCCTGGGCCACGCCAGCACGGCGACAACCCAGGCCTACGCCGCGGATGCCGAGGTGATCCAGGAGAACCCGGCGCGCTACCTTGCGGGGTTGCTGTGATGGCCGGCGAGGAACAGGCAATGTCGCACGCTGCTCCGGACACAACGGCCCACGCTGTGGACGCGCTGTTTGAGGAGATGATCGTCACGCCGGAGAACGCCGCCCTGTCTGGCGCGTCTGTCGGTGAAGCGGCAGAGGATCTGCCGGTAAGTTGGCGGCCGCTGCCGGCAGCGGCACAACTCGATCCCCAGTTAGCGGAGAACGCCTCGCCGTGGCTGGCGGCGTACCGCAAGTTCAGTGCAGAATGGTCGCCGCGCGCCTATGCGGGATTTCATGAGGCAACGGGACTGTGGGTGTTGTCAACCGCCGCGGCCAGGCGCATCGTGCTCCAGCTGGGTGGACCCCGTTATTCCAACCTCTATATTGCGCTGGCGGCGTGGACAGGACTATGGGCCAAAACTACCACGGTCAAAATCGGTCTCGATGTCTTGCGCGCCGCAAGTCTCAGATTCCTGCTGGCCCCGGATGAAACCACGCCGCAGGCGCTGGTTCACAGCATGACCCAGCGTGTGCCCGAGAATTGGGGCCAGTTGTCGAGCGCTGCTCAGCATAAGATTCTGCAACAACTTTCCTTTGGAGGCCAAAAAGGTTGGTTTTACGAAGAGCTTGGACAGCAAGTCAGCGCCATGATGCGTCAAAGCGGCGTCATGACGGATTTTCGTGGGCTGCTCAGACGCATTGACGATTGTCCTGACATCTATCGCAGCGCCACTGTCGGGCGCGGTATCGATGAGATTCAGCGGCCGTACCTCGCCATGCTCGGCAACATCACACCGGCGGATCTCAAGCCACATGCGCGCCAGGGCAGCGGTCTGTGGGGCGACGGGTTCCTGGCGCGTTGGGCGTTGGTGACGCCCCCAGCCGCCAACCGGGGCCGCGGCCGTTTCCCTCCGGGCACGCGCGTGATTCCAGCCGCCCTGGTTGAGCCGCTGCAGGATTGGCATCAGCGTCTCGGGATCCCGCAGGTCACCATCCAGGCGTTGAGCCAGGCCAAGACGGAGCAGCCCACCGGTTACGAAATCCAGGTGGCGCCTTTCGAGCCACAGGAGTGCACGCTGGGTCCCGAGGTGTTCGAGCGTTACTACGCGTATGACAACGCCCTGCTCGATCTCGCGCTGGAGCTCCAGATCCATGATCTGGATGGCTCCTATGTGCGATTCCCGGAAAAATGCCTGCGGATCGCCATGCTGCTGGCGAGTCTGGAAAACGGGGGCGTCATCGAACTGCGGCACTGGGCCAAGGGGCAGGAGATTGTGGAGGCCTGGCGGTTGGGCCTGCACCGCCTCTATGAGCAGATCAACGCGGCCGAGGCGTCGCCGGAACAGCAGTTCACCGAGAAGATCATGCGGCAGGTCGCGTTGCGCGGCCCCCTGACCGCGCGCGAGCTGCGGCAGGCCATCTACGGACTGTCGGCAGATCTGGCGAATAGCCTGCTTGCGGAACTGGTCGCGGCGGGGGAGCTGGAGGAAGCGCCGGCCGGTAGGACGACGCGCTACCGGCTGCCGGTTGCTGACGATGAGTAAGTGTAGAGGTGTAGAGGCGTAGATGTGGGATGCAATGGCTCCTGACCTCTACACCAAGCGGCAGCGGCGTCTGGAGGCGGTCATGTGTAGAGGATTGCAGCCCTCACTGACTATCTCTACACCTCTACACCTCTACAGTTGACCATAAGGCGCGCTGCCCTGCGGCGCGCCAGCGAAAGAAGAGTGATGAACAAGATGGACGTATCTGCCTTGAAAGCGCGTGTTGACCTGTGCGAGCTGGCCGGCCGCTACACGACGCTCAACCCCTGGGGGCGCAGCGGGGAGTTGGCTGGGCCGTGTCCGCAGCCGCGCTGCCCGGCCAACGAGGATGGCTTCCACGTGCACCCTGACGGCTGGTGGAAATGTTACTCCTGCCATCCCAAGCGGGCCGATGCCATCGAGTGGGTGCTGTGGCTGGGTCTGGCGTCCGACTTTCGGGCTGCCTGCCAGTGGCTGGCCAACCTGAGCAACAGTCAGGCGCAGCCCGCCTCGGCCAGCCAGCCGGCCCGGAAGAAACCTGAGCCGGCTGCGCCTGGTTGGATCGATCCGGGCTGGCAGGCCACGGCCCAGCGTCTGCTCGCTGAGGCCAGCGCAGCCCTGGCGAGTCCAGCCGGCGAACCTGGGCGGGCCTACCTGGCCGGCCGCGGCATCGCGCCGGCGGCCTGGCACGCCTGGCGGTTGGGCTACGCGGCCGCCAGGTTCGATCCGCGCCAGGAGCGGCGCCGGCCGGCCATCGTGCTGCCCTGGTACGGGCCCCAGGGCCTGACCGCGCTGAAGTATCGCTTCCTGGACAGCCAAGGGCAGGGAGAGCGCTTCGGCCAACTGCGCGGGGGCCAGCAGATCCTGTTCGGCGGCCACCTGGTGGGGCAGCGCTACGACACGCTGATCCTCTGCGAGGGTGAGTTGAATGCTGTCGCCATCTGGCAAGCCGTGTACACGTCGGGCGACCCGGCCGTGTACACGGTGGGCGGTCAGGCTGTGGACGTAGTCAGCTTCGGCGGCCAGGGCGCGGCCTTCGCTGAACCGGTGCTGGTCCTGGCGCGCCGCTACCGGCGCGTCATTCTGTGGGCCGATGAGACGGCGCCGGTGCGGGCCTGCCTGGCGGCGCTGGGCCCGCGCGCCTTCGGCCTGAAGTCGCCGCTGACGGTGGACGAACCGCCCGTCAAGCTGGACGCCAACGCGCTGCTGCAGCGGGGCTTGTTGGGGGAGCTGCTTCAGCGCGCGCTCTCCCGCTTTCAGGTCGTGGCGCAGGCGGTCAGTCCGGCCCCCGCGGCTCAGGCCCAGCCCGCGCCGGAACCACCGGTGGCACCCGCGTCGCCGGCGGCGAGCAACCCGAACGTCACGAGCCAGGTCGCCGCCCTACCCGCGCCTCAACTGAACCAGCCCGTGCGCATCCCGCTCGACTGCCTGAGCGACTACCTGGACGCGCACCACCTCAAGGTAGTCGGGGGCGATCCGGGGCTGGGCCGGCGGCCGTGGCGGCCGCGGCTCTACCTGGCGGAGCGGGCAGACGCCAGGCCGGAAGAGAACTGAGGACTCCGGAGGAGAGGGGAGCAAGCATGTCAGAAGAGCAATTCGATTATAGCCTGCTGGACGAGACGACGCGCGACAGCGTCCGGCAGCAGACGGCCGCGCTCCACGCCATCGCGCGGCGCACCGCGCACGACATCATCGAGATCGGCCAGCGCCTGAACGCGGTAAAGGCCCAGGTGGGGCACGGCAACTTCGGGCCGTGGCTGCGGGCGGAGTTTGGCTGGAGCCAGGACACGGCCGGCCGCTTCATGGCCGTCGCCCAGAGATTCAGTCAAATTCCGCACGGTGCGGAATTTGCGCCCAAGGCGCTCTATCTGCTGGCCGCCCCCGACGCGCCCGATGCCGCGCGTGCCGAGGCGCGCGACCGCGCGGCCGCCGGCGAACGCATCACCGTCTCAACGGCGCAAACCATCATCGGGGCACACCAGCCCGCGCCGCCGGCCTACGTCGCAGTAGCCGAGCTGGCGCCGGGTGTGCGCGCCTGGGTGGGCCGTAAAGCGCCGTCCGTGGCCGGCCAGATCACGCTCCTGAAAGGCATGCAGGGCCGCACCACGGCCGGCCTGATCGCCCTGGACGAGCTCCTCGCCGGCGGCGATCTGCCAGGTCCCAGGCGCAAGGGGGACGTGCTGCTGGCGCTCGGCAACGTGCTGGCCGAGCTGCAACAGGAGTCGGGAGACACGGAGCAGACCGAGATCGCGGACAGTGGTCAGGAGTCAGTGGTCAGGGAACAGGGAGATGCAGTGGAACCGGCAAGCGCGGGCGGTCCGGCGTCCGGCAGCGCGCCGATCTACGGCCCGGCACCAGCGCCCAGCCTGCCTGTCAGCGCACCGGTGAGCCTGACCTCGGCACGCTACATTTTCCCGCTGACGGTCAACGGCGTCACGATCGTGCTCGGCGATAGCCGGCGTCTGACCGAGTACATCGCGCCGGACACCGCGCACCTGGTCATCACCTCGCCGCCCTACAACGTCGCCAAGGAGTACGCCGTGCATGACGACAATCTGCCGGCCGCCAAGTACTGGGCGCTGCTGGAGGCGGTGTTCGCGGAATGTCACCGGGTGCTGGTCGCGGGCGGCCGGATCGCGGTCATCGCACCGTTCGGCGTCGGCCGCAAACCCTGGACGCCGCTGGCCGCACCCGTCGGTGCGCTGCTGACTGAACTGGGCTGCACCCTGCGCGGGATCATTATTTGGGACAAGTCCACCTGCGGCAATCGCACCTCTTGGGGTTCCTACCGTTTGCCGTCCGACCCCGCCCTGCGCGACCGCACCGAAGCGATCGTCGTGGCGCACAAGGGGGATGGCTGCCTGCCGCTGCCGGCGGCGGTGGTGCAGCACGATGCCAAGGGCAGTTACAGCGCCTTCCTGCCGGGCGAGCTCTTCCTGGCGCTGACCCAGGACCTCTGGCAGGTCGCGCCCGAGAGCGCGCAGCGCATCGGCCACCCCGCGCCGTTCCCGGTCGAGCTGGCCGAGCGGCTGATCCGGCTCTACGGCTATCCCGGCTGCCATGTCGTGGACCCGTTCGGCGGCTCCGGTACGGTCGGCGTGGCCGCGCGCAAGCTGGGCTGCCGCGCGACGCTGGTGGACATCGACGCCGGCTACTGCGCGCTGGCCGCACAGCGCTGCGCCGGCGTCGCGGAGGCGGCATGAGGCTGCCCGGTGGTCACAGGGGCTCCGCCGCACGGCCTGGGCCGTCCGCAGGCCGCGCTCCGGCCCGTCAAGAAGCCGTCAAGGAGACGTTGAAAGATGGCTTTCGATATGATTCCACCTGAGACAATCACGGCCGCGCTGGCCGGGGTGCAGCCGGCCCTCGGCCATCCGCTGACCGCGGGGGAGTTGGGCCGCCGGTTGGCCCCCCATCGCCGCGGCCGTTACCCGGGCCGCGCGTTCACGCGCGCGGCGATCTCCCTGTACCGGCGCCAGCCCGCGCAGCAGTCGCCTGACTTCGTCGCCGCGTTCCGCTCGTGGTCCGCCGCCGAGACGCTGCGCCAGGCCCGGCTCCGGGTGCGGTTTGCGGGCCTGACCGTGGACGAGCTGCTGAGCGAGCGCGGCTACGTGCAGCAGCTCGGCGCGGACCCCGTGCGCACCATCATCGCCGTCGGCGAGCTGCCGCCGCAGACGCTGCTCCGCGTCGATGAACACGCCGCGGTTGTCGAGTGTACGGCCGCGCTCGGCGTCTGCGCCTGCGGCCAGCAGTTCGTCAAGCGCAGCTGGAATCAGCGCCGGTGCGCGGCCTGTCGCGCTGCAAGCCGCCGGATCGGCGCACGGCCGGGCTGACATCGGGCCTTTCAGGGTCATGGTCAAACGTATGAACATCGTGGCGTGGGGCGCGGCCGGACGTATGAACGTTTCGCCAGGGCGGGAACGCCTTTCAGAAAACGTATGAACGTTGCCGCGCCGGGTGCGACCCGAATGTATAAACGTTGCACGGGCGGCCAACGTCAGCCGCGAACGTATGAACGTAGCCGGCCAACGTATGAACGTGTGCCAATCCGTAGGAGGAGGAACGTATGAACGAAGCAAACCAACCAACCACCGTCACCGTACGCGCCTTGCTGGCCCATTTTCACAGCATCCTGGACCAGGCGCGGCGCACCGGCGAGCCGGTTATCATCGCGCTGCGCGGCCGCCTGCCGGCCGGGGTGCTGCAGGGGTACGAGGCCTGGGAAGCCGGTCGGGCCGAGCTGGCTGCTGAAAGGCAACGGGGCGCGCGCCTGGCCGCCGACCTGGCGGCCGCGCGGCAGCGCGTGATGGATCTGGAAGCGCAGCTTGCCAAGCCGCTGCCATCCGGCGAGGTGGGTGCGACCTGGCGCGTGAACCCGGCGTCCGCAGCATCCGCCAGTTCACCCGAGACGGGCCTGTCATGGGGCAGCACGGCGGCGTCAGCAGCGCCAGCGCCACCGACGCCGTCAACCTTATCCGGGTGGGGCCAGTCGTAAGCAACAGCGCCGCGGGCCATAAAGGGATGCGAAATAGCGGAGCCGGTAAATGGCGTCCATTAATCGGCCGCCGGTCGCGCACCCACAAATGGCCCTGCACCGCCCACAAAGCGGCTCCCAGGACCCGCACCCTCTTAATTGTGAGTGTGCTTTGTGTGTGCGTGGGAGCAGCAGTTGCGCGGCAGCGTGGGCGTTCACCAGCGACCGACCGCCGCTGTTCATCGCCACAAGGCCATGACATCTCCCCCTCCGCTCATCATGGCGCCGGTGAACGGGGCGACGGGCGCAGACGCGACCAGGCCCCGCCGGATGTGGCGAGGCCTGGTCGGACAGTTGCGGTCACCCCACGCACCGGCAGGCCGGTGGGCCAGTTAGGCGGATACGCCGAGGCGCCAGCACGGGTACGTCTGCGGGAATACGAGCCAGGCTCGCACGCCCTCCCGCAATCAGCGAATTCTAGTTTAGCACGGGAGTTCTATATGAGCAAATCAGCGGATGTGACGACTCGGGAACTCGAAGGCGTGGTCAACAGGGTGAACGCGCTCTGCGCCGAACGCTGCCGGCTGGACCGCCGGCGGCGTGGGAACTGGCGCGCGTGGCGCAACGACATGGTGGGGCGCGCCCACGGCGTGATGAAGCCGGCCGCCCGGCCCTACGCCGGCAAGGCGCTGGCCGGCAGCGTGCACAGCCTGCTCGCAGATCTCGACGCGGCCTGGCGCTGGGCGGATGAGCTGGACGACGTCTCCGACGAGCTGGAGCGCGAGCTGGATGCCCTGCAGCGCCAGTGGGCCGAGCTCTACGACCAGCAGGCCCAGAACGCCTCTCAGGTCGAAGCGCTCACCCAGGAGCTGGCGCAAGCGCGCGCCGAGCTGGGGCGCCGCGCCGTGCCCAAGACGGTGGTGCTGCCCGCCCAGGCCATCGAGATCGGCTCGCCGCTGCAGCGTGAGGCGCTGCGGCTCATGGCCGACGAGGGACTGGGCCGCGTCTGGCGCCTCGCGGCGCGGCTCGTGGCCGGAGGCGCCTGCGCCGCGGAGAACAGCGCGCGCAACGCGCTCCAGCGGCTGACGGAGAAGGGGCTGGTGGACGACTATCAGCAGCATGGCCGCCGCGCGGCCTGGGCGCCGAAATCGGGCGGCCGGCGGCGGCTGGTGACGCTCAGCGAATTCGGCCGCCTGTGGTGCCGGGGCGCCTTCGGCCGGGAGCCGGTCGAGTCGGAGATCGCGGCCGCCGCGCGGCGGCACAGGTCGGTCAGCCACGGCGTCGCGGTCCTGGAGGCGCGCGATTACCTGAGAGGCCATGGGATCGCGGTGGACGACGACCCGGCCGTGCTGCTGGCCACCGCCGAGCGCTGGGGCGCCCGCGCGGAGCCGGACCTGGCCATGACGCTGGCTGATGGCGTGTGGCCGATCGAGGTGCAGAAGGAGGTCGCCGGCCGGCGGACGGACAAATGGGCCAAGACCCTGGCGCTGGCGGGCCGCCTGGCGCTGATCCTCTTCTCGGCCGACGCGGCCAAAAAGCAGGTGGCGATCCTGCAGCGCGATCTGCGCAGCCTGCCGAGCGGCGTGATCCGCGTGACCAGCCTGGAGGCGTTGGAGGCCGACGCCTGGGACTGGCTGGAAATCGTCGTCCCGGAGCGGGATGAGGACTGGTTCTGAGCGGAGCCGTTCACCGCCGCGGCCCTATGACATCTCCCCCTTCGCTCATCATGGGGTTGGTGAACGGTGGGGCGAGCGGCCCTCCTGGCGGCGCCTGGCGGTGGCTCCACGTTGCCGCTGCCGGCCAGGGAGTCACCCGCCTTTGTGCAATGTCATTTGCTGTTTCCACATGACGTAGGATATAATCGAGCCGCACCTGCGATCAGCGAGATCACGGTAGCGGCTTGGTTAAATAACGAAGCCGGCCAGTTTGCACCTGACCGGCTTCCAACCCGCTCCTGTGTCCCCAGGAGCCGGGGAACGCCGTCCCGCCCCGGTTGCCGCCGTAGGGGTAGTAATAGTTGCGGCTGTTGACGGTCCCGTCCTGGTTTACGAACACACTCGTTGACTTGACTTGGTCACTTATGACGTAGAACACGCCATTGTCGCCCCCGTAGCCCGCCCGCCGGAACGCCCCGCCCTCGTAGTACTTGGTGACTGCGCCATTCTGGTATTCGTACAGCCCCGCAATGTACACCGTCGTCACGACGCCCACCGTCCCCTTGACCCGGGCGCCCTCGGCGTCGTAGACGAAGCTGGCATTCGCACCGCTTCCGGTCACGCTCACCAGCCGGTTGTCGTAGTCGAAGTTCTGCGTGTAGCTCACGCCGCTAATCGTGCGGCTGGTCTGGTTGCCCACCGCATCATAGCCGTAGCTGTTGCCGAAGGCGCCGGTGACGGCGTGGGGCTGCGCGCCGTAGGTGTAGCCGTTGCCGTTGTAGCTCGTCAAATTGCCGATGGCGTTGTAGGCGTAGGTGTGGCTATATTGCCCCACGCCGGCCGCGTTCGTGGCCGCGCTGGTCAGCCGATCCAGCCAGTCGTAGCCGAAACTTTGCGCCTGGCCACCGTTGGTCGCGTCGGTCAACGTTTGGACATTCCCCGCCAGGTCGTAGGCGTAGGCCAGCTTCTGCAGGTTCTCGAACGGCGCGGCCGTGCCGGCTTTCAGCGTCTCCAGCCGCAGGGTGCTCGGGTTGTAGAGCGATTGCCGGGTGAAGCCGTTCGCGCCGGAATCCAGGCGCTGTTCGGTCACCTGCCCCTGCGCGTTGTAGGTGGTGCCGGTGACATACTGCGTGCCGTCGTCGCCGGTCACGCTAAAGCTGATGCGTTGCATGGCAACATTGTTAGCATTCTCGTTGACCTGATGCTCCGGGCGACCATCCGCGGACGGCCGCCGGGAGATGCGCCGTGGGCGCAGTCAGGCGGTCCTGCCTTTTGTGGCAGGTTATCGGTGTTTTACCCAGATGTTGATCCTTGTATCGCGTTCCCAACGCATCGCAGCCACAAAGTAGAAGGCGATAGCTCCTGCTCCCGCCGCTCCACCAAAAGCAACCACGAATGCTACGAAAGCTATGGCAAGAGTGCTGGCCGATCCCTCCAAGCGACCCGCTATCAGCATGGCCAAGCCGGCAATCAGAGGCGCTAGCCGATCCAGCCGCGCATACCCCCTGCTGACGCGTTCTTGTTGCTCTACCTGCTGCGAGGATGTCCTTCGCGTCACCGCGCCGGTTTTCGCATTGAAGCTCTCTAGACGATGGCCAACGGGCCAGGACGCGATGTCCGGCTGGCTCTGGCGCCTATGCTGATAGGCGCCGATTCCTGTTGCAAGCACTGTGACACCTACTACCGCGGCGAGCGCCAGCCCCGGTCGCACAGCGAAGGCATCACTGGCTACGGTTAGAAGGAGCGTTCCATGCACCAAGGCTACGACCCCCATCACAATCGCCTGGTACGCTCTAATGTAGACCACGCGCTTTGTCGCAACCCCCAAGACCAGACCGCTACAAAGAATGGCGGCGCCAAGCCACCATACCCAATTCGGCAGTACTACACCCAGGTAGGCGAGAAAACCAAGCCCCATATAGACAGCCACAGGGCTGCCAAGTCCAATCGGTATCGGGGAATACTGCTGGACAAACGGATCAGATAGGCGCGGCGTCACTACGTTCTGCATCAGTGAAACTGTGAGAGAAAGCCATAGACCGGGGGAGCTACAAAAGTTGGGCCAATCCAGAGGTCATAGATGAGGCTCCCGCCGAAAGATCCGACCAAGTAGCCACCGACAGCTCCCGGCAATGCGCCAGCGCCTTCGGTTATTGCTCCAACGCCAACACCTCCAGCCCAAGCCAGCGTTTTGCCGGCTCCCCAGCTTCCACCAAAACCGATCAGATCAACGACGAGATCGGTTTGGAAATCCAGCGTGCCCGGCCCCTTCCCGGCCTGCAGGTTGGCGTACACGTTCGGCCCTACCGACGCCAGAAGGCCCACACCCTCTGAGACGAGCGGCGGCATTTCCGATCCGCCATAGGTTCTGCCTGCTGCACGTATGGTGGTACCGCCGTACTCCATAGTCAGTTCGGGGAGATCGTTCATAACGGCGACGACCAAGCCCCAATAGAGATCTGACACGTTAACACGGCCTGACGTCGGTGTATAGACTGGGCCAGAAGGCGTTGCTGTTGGCGGACGCGGGGTTGCAGGCGCATACCACGGTCCGGCATACGGTGTGGGTGACCACGTTGGCGCTGCCTGCATGACTGGGCCCGCGGGTGTGGCGGCGGGCACGATCAACGGCGCTCGCGTTGGAAGAGGCGAGCGCGCAACTTGTACGATACTGCGGCCCGGCGTGCTCACATATGGCGCCACATAAGTCTTTGGCACCGTGAAACTGAACAGCGACGGCCAGCTTGCCTTCGGCTTTGTGGGTGTATAGGACGTGTAGCCGCCCAGACCTTCGTCTTCATAATGTCCTGTCGGATCGATGTACCGCAGCGGATTCCCGCCGACGTACGCGTAGCGATTGAACGTCTGGGGCGCGAGGGGACTCGGCACGAGCGTATCCGCACTGATGAACATGCCCACCTGCGCATCATACCAGCGCGCGTTGTAGAACGCCAATCCCTCGCCGCCGGGGAGACCTTGCTCGTGGTATTGCCCGGTGAACCGTTTCGTCGTCACCCCGCTGAACGCGCTCCCGCCGCGATTCCCACCGTAGGGATAGTAGAAGTTGCGGCTCTTGACTGTGCCGTCCCGGTTCACCAGCACGCTGGTCGAACGCAGGTGGTCGCTGACAACATAGAATACGCCGTTGTCGGTCGCGTAGCCGGTGCGTCGCATGGCCCCGCCCTCATAGTACTTGGTGACCGCGTCGTTCTGGTATTCATACAGCCCCAGCAGGTAGACGGTGGTCACGCCGTTCACGGTTCCCTTAACGCGATTGCCATCGGCATCATAGAAAACGTCTCGCTCACCACCTAGCCGGTCGAACGGTATGGGTCAGCGCGGGAGTGTGCCGTCAGAGGTTTGTCATCAAGGTCCGGCAGGTGCTTCCTCCCAGTACTTTGCGGGAACAGTGAAACAGGCTGTGTCCGACGCCTTGAAGGTTTCGTAGAAGCTGTCGAGCGTCAGCGTGGACACTTCGGTCAACGGGTGTATCAGCGGAAGTTCTGCCGGATCAAGATGCTCCAATTCCAAGACGGGCCGTGGGTCATCCGGCGCCTGCAAATCAAGGCTGATGGCGTGTACGTTGTCGGGATTGGGGCAAATCTTGACGGGATCTGTATCCTTCGCACTGCCGTAATAGCTCACTGCGATGCCGGCATGATCGAAGACAACAAACAAGCGATAAATCGGATCGCCACAACCACCCTCCATACACAGTACTGCCACCTGCAGCGATACAGCCGATGGCTTGCCGTGGCGGGTCAGCATTTGGCGCAACGTATATCGTTGCCAGTCAGCGGCGAAAACAGAAGAGTATAGGTAGCCAACGGTCCCTCCACCTATACTGATTCCCCGCACAATCCCATCCTTCACATCAAACTCCTCGGAAACTGAGTATTCGTACTCCCGCGTGGGATGGGGAACGACAAACGCGTCGCCGTAGCTCCGAAACTGCCTTAACGTTGCTTCCCAGGTCGTCTTTCCTGGTACGACGCCCCACCAACACGGCAGTTCGCAGCCGCCATTGGTACGCAGCATCTCGCGGAGCAAGGTAAGCCGAGCGTCGGCGTCTAATGTCGGCTGCGGTGATGGTGTCGCCGTGGGTAGCGGCGTAACCGTATCCGTCGGTTGGATAGGCGGCACCAGCGGAGACAGCGCGACCTCAGTCGCATGCCGGGTAGGCTTCACCGTTGGTGGGGCAGATATGGCAGCCGTGGGCTGAGGGCTAACGGCAGGAGCTGTGACTGCCAGCGGCGTTCCTCCCGATACACCTGTAGCTTCAGGTGCCTTCGGCGTCGCAACGCATGCTGCCGCCAAAACACTACTCAACCCAACCGCCGCCAAGATAAACTTCAAGCTTCGTAACGTCTTGGGCCACATCGCGCCTCTCCCTTGTCACTGGCTGGCTAGCTCAATCCAACCGGCCATGTGCGTCTCCATCCAGTCATAACGCGCGGCGCCGGCCGCATTGTCGGCAAAGTGGTTGTACGTCCAGCCCAGGAACATATCGGCGAAGATCTCGCCGGGAGCATTCGATACGCTTTGTTGCCATGTCCAAGGCCCGCTAGCAAAACCGCTCTCTTTGATGGAATCTTTTCGACCTCCGGGAAGTTCCGCCAATCTCCCGATCTGATTCGTATATGTAACCTTTGCTGCTGCCCAATCTTGCCGGGGCTGCGAGCCTGCGCGTGCATCGAAGAAGTGCCCAAATTCATGCCCGGCGTTGAGGCTGGTGTAGCCGCCTGGTTCTATCCCATAATTCCGGTCTTTCGAACTGTAGATCTCCAGGTGGCCATTACCCTTGTACCATGCCCAGCACTTCTCCGGCGCACAACTTTCCGCGGAACGATTAACGGTGACGGGGCCCATGACCCTTCGGAAGATTTGCGCTGGCTTTGCCACCCGCGTCTGCGCCAAGCCTTCAAGTTTGGCGGCCAACCGCGCCTGTTGCTGGATCACTCGCCGAAGTTGACTGGCGATACGGGCTGCCGCAGCCAATACGGCCTGCACATCATCGGCATGCCAGGTTACACCTTTGCTCGCGGTGAAGCGGATACCGTATGGATTTGGTTTGGGCGCAGTCGGTCGCGAGTTGATCACGACAGGGCCGGAGTTCAAGCAATCATCATCGTCACAGGCACGGTGGCCCGTCGGATCTTGGAAGCGCAGCGGATTTCCGATCGCGTAAGCGTATCTGTTGAACGACTGTGGTGACAGAGGATCGGGCACAATCGTGTCCGCGCTGATGAACACGCCGAGCTGGCTGTCATACCAGCGCGCATTGTAGAACGCCAGTCCTTCGCCACCCGGCAGACCCTGCTCGTGATACTGCCCGGTGAAGCGCTTGGTCGTGATCCCGCTGAACGCGCTGCCGCCGCGATTGCCGCCGTACGGGTAGTAGTAGTTGCGGCTGTTGACCGTCCCGTCCTGATTCACCAGCGCGCTCGTCGATTTGATCTGGTCGCTTACGGCATAAAACACGCCATTGTCACCCGAGTAACCCACCCGCCGGAACGCGCCGCCCTCGTAATACTTGGTGACCGCTCCGTTCTGCCACTCGTACAGCCCGGCAATGTAGACGGTGGTGACACCCGCCACAGTTCCCTTGACCCGGTTCCCCTCCGCGTCGTAGAGGAATGTCGCGTTCAACGACCCGCCGGCGACGCCCAGCAGACGGCTATCGTAGTCGAAGCTCTGCGTGTAAGCCATCCCGCCGACGGTGCGGCTGGTCTGGTTGCCCACCGGGTCATAGCCGTAGCTGTTGCCGAAGGCGGTGGTCACCGCATGCGGCTGGCTACCATAGCTGTATGCGTTGCCGTTGTAGCTCGTGATGTTGCCGATGGCGTTGTACTGGTAGGTGTGGCTGTATTGGCCGATACCGACGGCGCTGGTCGCGGCCGTGGTCAGCCGATCCAGCCAGTCGTAACCGAAGCTCTGCACCTGGCCGCTGTTGGCCGCGTCGGTCAGGGATTGGACATTACCGGCCAAGTCGTAGGTGTAGGCCAGCTTTTGCAGGTTCTCGAACGGCGCGGCCGTGCCGGCTTTCAGCGTCTCCAAACGGAGAGTGTTGGCGTTATAACTGTACTGCCGCGTGAAACCGTTGGCGCCGCTGTCCAGGCGCTGCTCCGTGACCTGGCCTTGCGCGTTGTAGATCGTGCTGGCGACGTACTGCGTGCCGTCGTCGCCGGTCACGCTGGTGAGCTGGCCGACGGTGTTGTAGCCGAAGGTGACCAGCTCACCTTGCTGGCCCGCATTCCCGCCGGGGTAGCGCAGGGTGGCGCGGGCGCCCAGGGTGGTGTAGGTCGTGTCGAAGCGGAAGACGCCGCCGCCTGTGCCGGGGATGGTGTATTGTTGCTGGAGCGGCCGGTTCAGCACATCGTAGGCGACGGCCCAGACCTCCGTCGTGCCCTGGCTGCTGTAGGCCAGGCTCTTGGACGGCAGGCCGAGCTGCCCCGCCGCATCATACTGCCACTCGGCCAGCACAGGGCCGGTCGAGCTGTCCTGGCGTTTGCGGACCAGTCGGTTGCGCGCGTCGTATTCCAGGTAGAGCCAGCGGTTGGCGCCGTCCCGCTGGCTGGTCAGGTTGCCGGCGTTGTCGTAGCCGTACTGCCAGCTTCCCATGTCCGGGTCCGTCATGCCCGTCTTGCGGCCCAGCAGGTCGTAGCCGATGGTGGTGACGTTGTTGGCTGCGTCGGTGACGCCGGTCAGCCGGCCGGCCAGGTCGTAGGCGTAGTTGGTGGTGTAGGTGCCGTCAGTGTTGTACTCCAGCACCTGGGTCGTCTGACCGAACGCGTCGGTCACCGCATCCTGGCGGTGGTCGTTGGCATCGTAGCCGGAGGCGGTCCAGACGTCGTAAGTGGCGCGCGTGGCCCACAACGGGGTCGCGCCGCTGCGCGTCTCGTTGCGCACTGTGCGACCCAACTCGTCGTAGGTGGTGTAGGCGTAGTTTGCCAGGTTCGTCCACGTGGGCACGACATAGCCGCTGCCCGCCGCCCCCGTCACTTCGTAGGCTGCGCTGCTGTAGGCGGTCTGGCCGAGCGCGTTGTAGCCGGTGGCGGTCACGCTGCGATTGCCGTTCGCCAGCGGGGCCTGGCTTTGCAGGCTGCGGCCGAAGCCGTCGAAGTAGCCCCAGCCCTCCAGATAGCTACTGGTCGCGGCGTCGTTGAGCTGGCGGGTCTTGATCCAGGCGGGCTGCGCGGCGGGCGCGTAGACGAATTCCTTGCTCGCCGGGCCGTTCGTCGGCTCGCTGGGCAGCCACACCTTGCTCAGGCGGCCGAACGTGTCGTATTGCGCCGTGGTGACGCGGCCGTTCAGGTCGGTGACGCTGGTAGGCGCGCCCCAACCGGGATCAACCACCGTGCTGCTGGTCTGGCTCAGCGCGTTGGTCATGCTCTGGGCGTAGCCGTAGAACGGGTGGTAAGCCGTGGTCGTGGTGTGGTCGTTGGGATCGGTCACGGTCGTGGGCCGGCCATACGCGTCGTAAGCAGTGGTTGTCTCTACATAGGCTGCCGTCGGCGTCACCTGGCTGTAGGCGCGTGCGAGCGTCTGATTGCCCTTGAGTGGCGCCGCACCGATGGCCTGGCCATCGTAGGCATATTCGCTGAAGGCCAATGGGTCGCCGGCCGGCGGCGTGCGACAGATCTGCAGTTGCCAGCCGTTCAGGCTACCGCCGTCATTGGTGTAGACGTCCTGCACCTTGAGCGTCCAGGTTCCCTGTAGCTGGCTGCCGTCGAAGGTCGCCAGGCTGCCGGCAGGCCGGTAGGTCCCGCCATTGGTCGGCGGGCAGGGCCATGTGCCGGCGGCATTGGGAGACTCGTCGTCAAAGTTGATGTTGAAATTGTCCTGGCTGCCGCAGGCGCGATTCATCAGGATGGTTTGGGCGTTGATCGGGCTGATCAGCGTAAAGATCAGGTCGTTGATATACGTGTGGGTGCCGTTGAGCCCCAGCACGTTGACGTCGGTAACCAGTCCGCTGTCTGGCACGGTCAGGGTCGAGTAGATGGTTGGCGTGCCGCTGGCCGAGATGGTTTTCGGTACATCGGTGCTGGTGTAGGTGGTGCAAATCGCTTCGCCCGTGCCGGCATACAGTTTCTGCCATTGTGGCGTGTCCACGATGTAGTCAGTGGTGTTATAAACATAGCCGTGCTGCACGTAGCGATCATCGGCGGAAGTAGCAGTATCACCCTTCAATACTTCAGTCAAGACGTTGCCGTAACCGTCGTAGGTGGTCTCAGCGCGAGTCGTCTTGTTCGTCGAGCCAATGGTTGTTTCCTCAACCGCCTGCGTCCCGATGAAATACGCCCCACTCGCGCCGTTGCCCGCAGTCAACGTCCAGGTGGGCCAATTGACGCTGCGTGTGAGGGGCGTATCGTTCGCCTTTAGCCGTCGCGTCTCGACCTCCCGGCCACGTAGCCAGTTCTCGTCGGCGCGTGTGCTGCCGTCGCTCAGGGTGATGTAGGTCGTGCCGCTCGAGGTGTAGTCGCCGTTCATGCCGCGGTAGAAGCGGTGCTCGGTCTTGGCGCCGGAGGCGTCCGTCTCAGTGACAACCTCGCTGCCCCGGAAGTCACCCCAGCTCTTCTGGCTGCTGGGCGTCACCGGGTCGTCGTCATAGTGGTTGATCGGCGTGCTATAGCTGTAGGTCGTCGTCTGCGGCGGGTTGCCCGAGAAGCTGTCGCTGGCGGTGACGCTCATGACCTTCCACTTGTTGAAGATGGAAAAACCGCTGACCGCGGGGTTCCAGGTGATGAAGCAGTCGTAGGGAAAACGCGTAAAGCCTGACGACACGATGGGGCATTGGTGCGACTGATCGTAGGTGAAGGCCGTCACCCCGCCCAACGGATCGGTGATCTGGTTGACGCGCGGCATGGTCAGCGACGAATTGCCGGGACAATAGGTGGGGGTGCAGGCGGAGCCGTTATCGCGGCGGTTCTGTTTCAGCACGTAGCCGTATTGCACGGCCGGCAACGCCTCTGTGCCAGCTGCGTTCTTCTGGGTGATGCTGTTCAGCCACAACTTCGGTTCGTTAGCCGCGCCGTTGGGGTCGTTGGGTGGCTTGACGAACTCCTGGCTCAGCGCATACTGCGCGACCGTGGTCCATTGGTTGGCGCTGGTGTCCCAGTATTGCGGCTCAATGCGGTCCAGCCGTTTGGCGCTCCAAAACGTTGGCTTGTTCTGGCTGCACGTGCCGGCGGCCTCGCAGCTCAGGTCGCCCGGCGTGTCGGGGTAGTCGGCCCATGAGAGGCAGGGCGCCTCGCAGCGCGCCGCCGTGGTGAACTTGATTTGCGTCGGGACCGTCGCCGAGCTCACCCGGCGGCCATACTCGATATACGCGACGTTGCCAGCCCGGGTATATGGCAGGCGGATGAAGGTACGGGCATTGTAGTGGTTGATCTCCTGCTGGTAGTAAAACGCGACCACGTTGCCGTTGGGATCCTCGATGCGATCCAGGTTCCATTTCCAGGCCTTGTTGCACACCCAGTAAGCCGAGACGCTGCTGCACGTCGAGTCGTAGACCGGCGTGAAGAATGCCGAGTCCTGGTCGTTGTTCGTGGTCTTGTCGGGATCAATCTCGCCCCCGAAGCGATACTTGACGCCGTCCGGCGTGGTCACCAGCCAGTACTCCTTGTGCGTGTCGGGGTGGCCGGTCGGACCGTTGGTGAGCTTCTGGATCTTCCAGCGCGGATCACTCTGGGGGTGGTACAGGCCGCTGGCATCTTTCACCAGGGGCGAGGAGACGCCGTTCAGCGCCAGCACATAGTTGTCGCCGGTCAGACACAAATCGCCGGGGGCCTGGGTCAACCCACAGGTTTTGAGCCGGCGGGTGATCGACCCCGGTTCGTAATGCCAGCCGATGCCGACCCAGCCCGGTTGGTTGTTCTTGTTCAGCGTCATCCCGTCTACGCTGCCGCTGTCGTAAGCCAGCGTGACATCGGGCGCCAGGCCCCCGGCCGCGGGCGGCAGCGGCACGGCGTAGCTGGTCTGCATCGCGCCGACGGCCAGCGACAGTTGATAGTTGCTGTTTCCGGTGAAGGGTGTGGCGGCGAAGTCGCCTTGTTCGCCGCTGGAGGAGGCGGCCAGCACATAGACCGCTGCTTGCTGGCTCTGCAGGTCGGCCGCCAGCCAATCGGCCGCCGTCTCACCTGCCGGCGGGGGTGGCGCGACTGCCGTGACCGCGTCCGACTCCTTGGCGGACCCGTTTTCGCTCTCGGGGTTGACGCCTTCTTTGCCGGGCTGGCCGGCCGGAGCCTCGTCCGCTGCCGGCGATTCGTTCTTGGGCTGTAGGCGCTGGAGTAGCGCCTGCTCGTCCAAATCGACCGTCAGCCGGTCATTCACCGCGTCGTTGACCCCTGGCAGCGGCACGAAGGCCCGGCAGGTCAATGTTCCGGTATCGACCTGGCAGCCCAGACCGCGGTAGAGGGTCAGGCGTTCCGCGAAGCTGGCGCCGTAGGTGGGGAGGTTCAGTTGTCCGTAGTCGAGCGCCAACTGCAACCGGGTGGCCGGGTGCCTGGCTGCCGTCCCCACGGTCGGGCTGAGCGCCAACGTGAAGGCCACGCCGGCTGGCGACAACTGGACGGCAACCTCGGGCGCCAGCACTTCCAGGCTCAGAGAGGTGTCTCCGCCCTCGCCGCCAGCCTGGTCCGTCACCGCCAGCGGCAGATCTGCGAAGTGCGTCGCACGGCCGTCGCTTGCCAGGCGTGCGGTATAGCGGCCCTGGGGCAGCCGCGGCTCAGCCGGCGGAATCGGCGCGGCCGGCGAGACTTCGGCCGGCAAGGCCTGTTCTGGTTGAACGACAGACGGCAAGGTCACGCGATCCGGGGCTATCCCTTGCGCCTGTGCGAAGGGCACACTTGACGCGGGCAGGATCGGCATGATGCTTTGCAGTACGAGCAATGAGATGACGCAGAATTGCAACCAGGATGGGATCCGTCGGGACATGCGGCCTCTCTTATAAGCAGGAAGGTGAACCGTGCGTTGGGGCCATCAGGGCCGAATGCTGCGGCCAGCCTGTGTTTCAGCATACTGAGCGCGTCCAGTTGGCGGCCAAACGAGGTCCTCGTCAATTCGCAGCCGGTAGAACAAGTCAGCGGCACGGCTTGTGCAGAATCATTCTATCATGGTCAATCCGACTTGTATAGTTACAGGGAAACTCAGGTGTCGAGTGCATTTGTCACTCGCGCCGGACGCAAAGTGATGTTGAGATTGATGCGCTTGTCATGCGCTCGTCGTCAAGCCGCCCATCGCGCAGCGCAAAGACACTGGTCGCATACGGCAGCACGGCCGGGTTATGGGTCGCCATGATGACCGTCAGGCCCTCGACGTCCACCAGCCGGCGCAGCAGGGCGAAGATCTGCTCGCCGGTGGCGCTGTCCAACTCACCGGTCGGCTCATCGGCCAGCAGCAGCGGCGGTTGGAGCGCCAACGCGCGGGCGATGGCGACGCGCTGCTGCTGGCCGCCGGACAGCTCGAACGGCCGCTGGTGGGCGTGCTCGGTCAGCCCGACGAGGTCCAGACACGCGGCTACGCGGGCGCGTCGTTCAGGGGCGCGCAGGCCGCCCAGCCGCAACATAATATCAACGTTTTCGGCCGCTGAGTAGGTCGGCAGCAGCGCGAACGATTGGAACACAAAGCCGATGCGCGTGCGGCGCAGGCGCGTGCGTTGCTCCGCGTTCATACGGTCGAGCCGCTGCCCCAACACCGTCACGGCGCCGGCCGTCGGCTGATCCAGCCCGCCGATGCAGTTGAGCAGCGTCGTCTTGCCCGACCCGGAGCGCCCCATGAGCGCGACGAAGCTTCCCGGCGCCACCGTCAGATTGACGCCGGCCAGGGCCTGGACAGCCCGACCGCCGCGGCCATAGGTGCGCGCAAGATCGGTCACCTGCACGATGGGATCAGTCATGCGCCCCTCCGCGGGTGGATTTTGGATCGGGGACTGCGGATTGCCGGTTGCGAATTGCCTCATCCCCGCTTCGCCCTGTCCCCGTGTCACGCTGTCCCCGCGTCTCTTGCTCCGGCGGCCGAATCAAGATGCCGTCTGCGCGCAACTCTAACCGGGCCCGTTCGCCGATGCCCAGTTGCTCCAGGTAGGCCCGCGGCACTTGCAGGCGACCGGCCGCATCGAGCACCACGTATTCGTCGTAACGGTGGGCGAGTTCCTGGCCCAGGTCTTGCTCCGGGGCACGCTTCGCGTGAGCGGCGCGGCGCGCAGTCGAAAGCTGCTCAGGAGCATCGGGCGCGGATACTGCCGGCCGGCGTACGGTCTCGGTGCTCGTGCGGCCATCGCGGATCGCCACCACGCGATCGACGCGCGCGGCAATCCCCGGATCGTGCGTGACGATGACGATCGTCAGGCCCAAGTCGTGGTTCAGGCGGCGCAGCAAATCGAACACGCGGGCGGCATTGGCCGAATCAAGCTCACCGGTCGGTTCGTCGGCCAGGAGCAGGGCTGGCGCATTTGCCAGCGCCACGGCCAGCGCGACGCGCTGCTGCTCGCCGCCGGACAGCTCGACCAGCCGATGGCGCCGGCGCTCGACCAGCCCGACGGCCTGGAGTAATTCTGCCGTGCGCGCGCGTTGCTGCCGGCCGGAGTGGCCGGCCAGCGTCTGCGGCAGCCCGACGTTCTGCTCGACGGTCAGATAGGGCGTCAGGTTGCGGGCGGGCTGCTGCCAGATGAACCCCACAGCCAGGCGCCGGTAGCGGTCCAGCCCCGCGGCCGACAGCTTGAGCAAATCCTGCCCGGCGACGGCGACCGCGCCGGCCGAGGGCCGGTCCAGCCCGCCGAGGATGTTGAGCAGCGTGCTCTTGCCGGAGCCGGATGGTCCGATGATGCCGAGCATCTCGCCCTGGCGCACGGCGAGGTCCAGGCCCTGGAGCGCGACGACCTCGCGCCCGGCGATGCGGTAGATCTTCACCAGGTTCGCACACGTGACCAGTGTCATACCGCCTCCCCCAGCTTCACCGCCTCAAACACCTTCATCCGCCCTAACAGCGCCCCCAGCGCGACCACCGCCACCGCAAACATGGCCCCGAACACCGCATAAATCGCACCCAGCTCACTCCACGCGATGCGCACCACGAACGGCGGCACCTGCGGGCCGACCTGCAAGAACGGGATGAACAGCCGGCTGGCGGCCAGCCCCACGGCCGTGCCGACGGCCCCGCCGCCGAACACGACCGCGGCCTGCTCCAGCGCCAGGAACGCGGCCATCTGCCCCGCGCCCAGCCCCAGGGCGCGCAGCGTCCCCAGCTCGATGAAGCGCTGGCGGAACGCGGTCACCGCATACAACAGGAAGCCCAGCACCGTCAGACCGGCCGCGGCCACGAACCCGGCCGAGAGGATGCCGAGCACGCCCTGGCGCGCCGGCCGGCCCTGCTCGGCCGCGATCAGCCCGCGCGCATCCTGGCCCGTCACCACCTGCACGCCCAGGCCGCGCACGCCCGTGATCACCTGGGCTGGATCGGCGTCCGGGGCCAGGCGCAGCCAGACGTCATAGGGATACAGGCCGCCCAACTGCTCGAAGAGATAATCCAGGTTCGCCACGAAGATGGGGCCGTCCGTCGGGTAGGTCGTGGGGAAGAGATCCAGCGCGCCGGCCACCGTGAATGCGGCGTCGGCGACCTGATCGGCCACCTGCACGGTCAGGCGCAGGCGGTCGCCCGGCTGCAGGCTGTAGCGCGTCAGGAAGGTGCGGCTGGCGAGCAGGCGGTCCGGCGCCAACGCGAGGCGGTTCAGCAGGCTGCCCAGCGCCTCGCCCCCGGCGAAGTCGGGCCGGAAGTAGGCCACCTGGGCGAAATCGACGCGATCCACGCCCAGCAGCCGGCCCACCTCGGTGCGCTCACCGGGCCGCGCCAACGCGGTGAAGGCGCCGACGCGCGCCGCCGCCGCCACCCCAGGGACCGCCAGGTGTTCCGAAACGGGGAGGAACACCCATTGCGCGGCGGCTGGGGCGGTTTGGCCGCCGAGACCGGGCCCACCGGCCGGCGTCTCGGCCGTGTTCTCGCCCAGCTCGGCCAGGCGCAGATCGGCGCCGGCGCGGTAGTAGGCCTGGTCGGCCAGGCTGGTGTCCAGGGTGAGCGCCATCGACGCCGTGAAGGCTGCCAGGCTCAGGGTCAGGATCAGCAGCGCCAGCGGGCCGGTGTACCCGGCGGGGACGCGCGCCAGCTGGCGCAGCGCCAGCAGCGCGGTCACGCCCGGCAGCCGCTCGGCCAGCGCGGCCAGGCCGGCCAGCGCCAGCGGGTAAAGGCGGATGCTGAGCAGCGCCAGGGCGTAGCAAAAGAGCACCGGCGTCAGGAAGAGCAGCGGGTTGCTGAACGGGTCAGCCCCGGGCCCGCTGAGGCCCGGCAGCGTCAGGGCGCCCTGGCGGCGCAGCACGTAGTAGCCGTAGAGGGGCGCCAGCAGCAGGGCCAGATCGAGGAAGCCGCGCTGCCACCAGGGCCGCCGCAGCACCCGCGCCTGCGCCCACTTGTAGGTGATGATGGTGTGACGACTGGCGGCCAGCGCGGGCAGCAGGCTGGCCGCGGCTCCCGCCAGCCCGGCAGCCAGGGCAAAGAGCCCGGCGGTCAGGTTGAGCAGCACCGGCGGCTGGCCGCTGGCCGTGGGCAGGCCCAGAACGAGGAAGCTGCGCACGCTGCCCAGCCAGCCCGCCAGCGCCCGGCCCAGCCAGAGGCCCAGCCCGACTGCGGGCAGTCCCAGCAGCAGCCGTTCGACCGCGTAGACCGCCAGCACCTGGCCGGCCGAGGCCCCACGGCTGCGCCAGATGGCGATCTCGCCCTGCTGGCGGCGGACGACCATGCCGCCGGTCAGGCCGATGAAGTAGAGCGCCAGCGCCAACAATGGCAGGCTGAAGAGGGTGAGCTGCAGGATCAGGGTGCTGTTCGCCTGGCGATAGCTGCGCAGCGCATCGGCCGGCGAGGCGTCCAGGCTGCTGTTGGGCAGCAGGCCGGCCAATCGGGCCTGCAAAGCCGTCAGCCGCGCCAGGAACGCGTCCACCTGGCCCGCGCGCAGCCCGCTGCCATCGAGGAGCAGATACCAGGCGGCCTGGCCCACCTCGCCGGTCAGGGCCGGGGCCAGCCGGTCGCGAAAGGTGGCCTCGGGGACGAACAAGACCTCGTCGAACGCCCGCGGCTCGTAGAACCAGAATGCCTCGGCCGCGTCCCGCGGCGCCCAGACGCCTGCCACGCGCACCGGGATGGCCGCCGCATCTGTGCGACCAAAGAGGACGTAGCGTTCGCCGGCCTGGAGGCCCAGCTTGTCGGCCAGCGCGGCGCTGACCAGGACGTCCACTGCGGCCGCGCCGGCGGCCGCATCGGCGGGCAGCTGTCCTTCGAGCAGCTCGATATGTTCGGCCAGGTCGCCGATGAAGCCGATGCTGGCCCAGGCCAACGGCTGCTGCCGGTCGTAGCTGGTCGCGTCCCCCGCGTCCGCAAACAGGCTCAGGTTTTCGGTGCGCACGTGCCGCACCAGCGCAGTCAGCGGCAAGCCCAACGCGTCGGCCGCCTGGGTCGTCAGATACGCATCGGCCGGCGCGTACGCGTCCCATTCGACCGCGCCGTGCCACGCACCGATGTAGCGGAACAGGAACGCGTAGGGCGGCCGGCCGGCGGCCTTGTCGGCCAGCGCGGCCTGCAGCACGCGCGACTGCGCCGCATCGGCATAGAGCGGGATGCTGGCGCTGAGCGCCACGGCCGCCAACAGGCCGAGGCCCAGGCCGGCCATCAGTGCCCGCTGGCTCCACAGCCGGCGCAGCGCGATGCGGAAGATGGAGAAGAGATTTAGCATGATGTGGCTCGTGCTACGTGAAACGTGATGCGTGATATGCCTACCGATCGGTTTGCCTTACCTGCTGGCGGGAGGGCATGGGCTCGGCTTGGACGCAGGATTTCGCCTGGACGTAGGAAAAAGCCTGAAAACGCCGCAAACACGCTTTGTTAGGCAAGGCCCAAGCCCCCAATCCGCAAAACGACGAATGCTACCCACAACGGCGAACCGGCTGTTGAGTACCAGTAGTCGACGGCTATTGATTGAGAATTAGGGGCAGCCGGACGCGATAAATAGGGCATGCGCCATAGTCGATCGTATTGTTGTAGTACCGACACGCAACCGATGCTGAATTACCCCAACGATTCATCCAGGCGTCGTAGAACTCACGCGTCGTAAATTCGTGTGGCGACTCATGCATGAGCGTCCAAATAGCCCAAAAGCCATCTCCTCGAGTGTCCCACAAATCGTTGCGATCATCTGTCGTATCCCAAAGCGCTCCCGCAATGCGGCCTTCGACGTAGTCCCCCACAATGCCATTGGCCACCCTGGCATCCCACCAACCTTGATTTTCCAGGTCATCCGATCCGGGGCCACACGGACCAAGTCCATCATGATCATAGCACCAGTCATTCGCGGTGCTCTGACTATTGATGATCAATGCGAAATAGTCCGCCCATCCTTCTGACCAAGCACAACGTTGATTTGGTACCAGGCTGAATATGTAATGTTGTGTGCAGCTCAAGTATGAAGGGGCATCAGTGAAAAACCATAATCCAAGAGCATTGTGGCGATAACGATGCCCTATCTCATGCACTACAGTATCCGGCGTGTCGCTATCCTCATCCGGAATAAATACACCGCCTGGCGAGACAATCGGCAGATAGCAGGCATCATCACAATATCCCCACAAATTAATGTTCGGTTCCCACCGCATGATAATGCTACCTGGTTCAGAGCCGCCAATACTGGTAACATATTCCCATGTCCGATTCATATCGTTAAAGAGCCACATGCCTCGGTATGAGCCTGTGGCCCAGTTCACTTCGGCCGGATTCACCCATTGATCGCCATCAGGAACGTCCCAGGTAGGAAAATCGCGTGTTGTCCAAGCATAGTCAGATCCGTTTTGTCGTACTACAATGCGCTTTGGAATTGTAGAACCATAGGTCGCAGTCTCAAACGTGTAATAGACATCCAGTCGCGTGCCATCTGGGTCAGAATTAGTGCCTGGTCCCAAAACCCAGTTGCCGCTCGCGTCAGTCTCCGTCTCGCCTAGAAAGCGATCGGCGGTAGGTGTAGGCCCCATCCAATCCCAGACCTTGACCAGCATATATTTGCCAGGGCGGATTGCATGATCGCGGTCCTCAAACTGGACATGACCCCGCAGCGTGACCGTGCCAGCGGTCACGTTGGAATCTGCGTTAGCGCCCTGGCCGGTTGGACCGCTGTGCTCAAAAGGGGTGGGAGATACTCCCGGTGATGGCGTGAAGGTAGGTTGGGGAGTGATTCGTGGCTCGCTTGGCACGGCTGGCGCAGGGGTGCCAGGTCCATAGACCGCAGTTGGATTAACAACGATCCGGTCCGTAGCTATCCTTATGCTCCTGGAATCTGACATCTGGAATCCTTCTGGAGTGAATATGTGAATCTTGATGAAATATTCTGCCTCATCTGGAAGGACTAACGTTGTCGTGATCTGCTTAGGATCATTGTTTCTTAAGTCGCCAAGCGATCGCGGTGGATCTCTCCGATCGGTTGATGGTCCCAGCAGTGTTAGAGAGACTCTTACATCGCGGAGATCGACTTTGGAACTCAACGTTATCGTTATCGGTATGGGCTTATTAGGTGCGGCGGAGCTACCAATATCAAAAGCGAGCATCACATCCCGCGGAGAAACAATTGGCGGTGCGACACGGGTAGTGGTCGCTGGCGGTGTAACGATGGGTGACGTGAACAATGAGGAACCGCTACCTGGTGAGGTGCATGAAAGCAAGGCCAAGATGGCGATGGCGAAAAGACCAGAACCGAGAACCAGCAAACGCTTGTTCATCGATGCCTCCTTTGGCTGAACAGATTCAACGTGCTTGGTTATTCACTTGTTTTTGCCAACATGATTTTGGCAGCGGCCGATTGTGATCGTCTTGTCAGTTTGCTAACAGTGTCACTTGGGAAGCTTAACCACCGATTGACCAATTTGCCGACCCCCTCACTACTCCCCAATCACGATCTGCCCCTCGGTCACACCGCTGACGACCTCCACGCGCTCCTGGCCCTCGATGCCCAGGGTCACGTCGACGCGGCGTTGGCGGGCGCCCTCTTGCACCAGCACGAACTTGCGGCCGCTGAAGGTGCGGATGGCGGCCGGCGGCAGCCAGAGCGCGTCCGCCCGGCGCTCCAGCACCACGGTCGTTTTCACCAGGTCGCCCATCTTCAGCGCCTGATCCGCCGGCAGCGCCGCCAGGTCTGCGCTGATCCGGGTGGATTTGTCGGCCTCGGCCAGCGCCTGCACCCCACCGCCCGTGCCGTAAGGATAGGGCAGTTGGCGGATGGCGCCGGTCAACGTCTGGCCCGGGTAGTTGACCGGCGCCAGCGTCACGGCCAGCCCTTCGGTCAGGTCGCGCATCTGCTCGGCCGAGAGCTCGGCGCTGACCTCGAGCTGCGCCGGGTCGGCGACGACGATCACGGGCTTGTACGCCTCGACGGCCTGGCCCGCGGTCACGTTGACGGCCAACACCTGGCCGGCGAAGGGCGCCAGGATCTGCGTGTCGGTGATCTGGGCGCGCAGGTCGAGCAGGTTCAGCTCAGCCTGGCGCACGTTCTGCGCCAGTTGCGGATCGGCCGCAGCCTGGCGTTCCACCTCGAGCTGCGCCAGGCGGACGCGGGCCTCCTGCGCCTGGATGTCGAAGGCGTGTTGGCCGGCGCGCTGGACGGCCTGGTCGTAGGCCGCCTTGGCGCGGGCGTAGGCCAGGGTGGCTTCTTGGAGCATACGCGCCTGGGGCAGGGCTGCGATCTCCGGCCGCCACTTCTCCGCGTCGTAGTCGGCCTGGGCGCGCTGGAGATCGACCGTGGCCTTATCCAGCTCGGCCTGGCTAACGGCAGCCTCCAGTTTGGGGTCGTAGCGTTTGAGCTTCGCCAGCGCGATCTGTTCCTGTTCCAGCAGCAGCCTGGCGCGCGCCAGTTGATACGCGGCCTCCGCGGCTGCCTGCTCCTGGCTGGTCTGCGCGCGTTGCAGCGCCAGCTCGGCCTGGGTCACCTGGCGCTCGAGTGCAGAGACATCCAGTGTCGCCAGCACAGCGCCTGCTGCGACCGCCTCCCCGCGCGCGGCGTTCACCTGTAACACGCGGCCGCCCGCCCGGAAGAAGAGCCGCGCTTCGGCCACCGGCGCGACGCGGGCCGTGAACGCCAGCGTCCGCGCGACCTCGCCGCGCTGAACGATGTAAGTCGGCTTCTCCGCGACGATGGGGGTGGGCAGCGGGGTGGGGGTGGCCGCGGACTCGCCGGCCGGCGCCGCGCCGCGGCAGCCGGTCAGCGCAAGGAGTAGCAGCAGGAGCAACCAGCAGGTTGGGGCACAGTTTCGTTTCATAGCGATGCGTCTCCGAGGTGCGCAAGCGTCAGCCGGGCCGCCTGACTGACGCAAGCCATTGTAACATGATGGTGATGGCAGCGTAAACAATTCGGTGCCAGGGAAGGGCCGCCAGCGCATAGCATCTTCGTTACTGCGTTGCTCCTGCTGACTGCTGGCAGCTCGTCACACACTCAGCCGTGGCCGGCGCGGCGCAGCGGCCGAGACAGTCGAAGTAGTTCGTTGCTTTCTGTTGGGCTGCCGCCAGTGTCGTTGGCGCATCGGCGCCTTGCCAAATGATCTGGTCCAGGGCGTCTGCCAGCCAGTTCTGGGCCAGCGCTGCGTCCTGGGAGTAGTTTGGCGTCGTGGTCGCAATCGCGTCAAGCGCCTCTGCCGCTTTCATGTAGATGCGCTGGGCTTCCAGCCCGTATCGTTGCTGCGCCGTCGGTGAGGCCATGATCGAGCGCCGGGCCGGCAGAAAGTTCTCCTCCGGCATCTGGTCAGCTAGAAACCGCAGCCATTTCCAGCAGGCCAGCGGAGATTGCGTCGCAGCACTGATATAGTAGGCCGAGGATGAAGGCCAGAAAACGCCCCCTGTGTGCGGCAAAAAGGCGGGATAGAAATCGTTTGAGTAGCGGCGATAGGTCGGAGCGGAGCCCAACCACATTGCCACGCGGCCCGACCGGATCGCATTAGCAGCAGACTCCCTGGAAGTTGCCTCGGTCGTGTCTTCGCGCAGGATGGCGTTGGCGCGTGCCAGGTTGGCCAGTTCAGTGGCCAGGGCAACGACGTGCGGATCATCGAAATGCGCGAGCAATGCGGCATCGCGCGTGGTAATCGGCGCAAAAGCGGTATTGCTGTAGAGCATATTCAGAAGAACGTAAGGCGGCGATTGCAGCACGAAGCCGTATTGGGTTTCAGCACCTTTGCCGCTGGATAAACGCTGCGCTGCCGCAAGGATCTCGTCCCACGTCCAGCTTTCGACAGGATAAGGCGCCTGGATTTCATCGAAAAGCGCGCGGTTGTACCACCAGATGTAGAGTTGCATTCCCGCCGGTAGGCCCCACAGTGCGCCGTCCTGCCTTACAGGCGCCAAGGCGCTCTGGTAGTAGTCATTCAGGAGCGAGGTGCGTTCTGCCTCGAAGAAAGGTTGAAGATTCCGGACCTGGCCGCGCGATTCTTCGTTGAGTGGCCCCCACAAGTGAAAACAATCGGCACTCGGGGCAGAAGAGGCCAGGGCCTCAGCCGGTTCCAGGTTACGAAGATTGATACCGATGTCGGGTGTTTCTTCCTGGAATTGCTGTGCGAGCGCGGCATACCGTGAGCTGTTCAACGCAGCGAAGGTGATTGTTTGGGCTGCGGCCGGCTCTGCGGGCGGAGTGTTAACCGCAAACGGGCCGACTGCCGCGACGGTTGGCGCCGCAAGCGCCTGCTGTTGCGCCTCAGTCAGCACGGTGGCAGCGTTTTCCCCTTGCACGATGCGGCGCACAGCATCCTTGAGGAGCATTTCCTTGCTGGCCGGCCGGATGGGCGGCAAAAGATTCCTCACGGCCACGTCTAGCAACGCCGCGGCCGCCTGTGGTACATCGCCTGTGGGTAGCTGGCTCGCCCAGTTCTGGACGGCCGGTAACTGCCGATAAGGTGTCACGTGCTGACTGGCATAAGCCAGCCATTGCCAGGCGGCTTCTGGATGCGCGCTGCCGGCGCTGATGAAATACCCCCAGGTCAGCGCAGGGCTGCCGCCTGGCAATGGTGCAAAGCTGAGCCCTCGGCGGGCCTCGGCCGGTGCATAGATGAACCACGATGCCGGGGCGACGGCCATGCCCGCCTCGCTACGTTGCACTGCGGCCAGCGGGTCGAACTGCTGCGTCGCCGTGGGCTCCGGCATGACCTGATCGTCTAGCACCAGGCTGGCGTACCAACGACTCGCCGCCGCCACGCGTGAATTGGTCAGGTCAAGCGGCGACGTCTGCGCTTGACGTTCATCCCACGACACACCCTGCGCCGCGAGCAGGGCCGCAAACCCATCCAATTCGTGATCCACAAACCCGAAGCGACGCGCCTGGTCAGCCTGCTGCTGCGTAAGCTTCCTGGCCGCGGCGCGCAGATCGTCCCACGTCCAGGTGGGGGAAGGGAGCGGCAACCCTGCTTGTTCGAAAGCCACCGGCGCATAGATTACAACAAGAGGATCAATGCCGGCCGGTAGGCCCCACTGTTTGCCTTGCCACTGGAAGTGCGCCAACGCTCCCGCTAGCCAGGCATCAACCCGCGCCTCGGGCATAAAAGGCCCCAGATCGCGCACGAGTCCGTGCGGCCCGGCCTCAACAGCTATCGAGGACCACACAAAAGCATCCGCGCCGTGTGCCAACTTTCGCACATTTGCCTGGACGTCCGCTGGCGTCGCTGATTCCGCCGCCGTCAATGTGTCGGCAAGGACGACGCGCACCGTGAGGGCCGGATTATCCTGATGAAAGGCCTCGGCCGCCAATTGGTAGGCGAGTAAATCGCCGCTGGAGCAGGCAAAGGTGATCGCTGTTTCCGGGTTTTTCGGAGCTGGCCCTGCCGAGCCGCACCCGCTCAGAAGTAGCCCGATCAGGCAAAAGAGATATCCACCCAAGCACAAGCGCAACAGTGGTCGTCTCATAAAGGCGCGCTGACTCCGCTCGTGCTCAGGACCCAGGTGGGGCCAAGGTCTTGTCAACATATCCTATGCTATGCACACATTCCTGGATAGAGCGGCCAACAATACCATCCTGTCCACAAACGCCGCGGCGCGTATAGATGCATTAATACTCAGGCCGCGAGTACATTTGTCGCTTAAATCACTCCGAAAACCTGCCGCCAGCGTGTCAGGGATTCACAAATAGCTTTTCGGTCGCCGGGTCGGTCGCGATCATGCATGTGTGGGCGCAGTTCACATCAGCCGGGTCAGGACACGCCTGGTAGCACGCCAGGTAAGCCTCGGCCTTGTGCTGTGCGGCGGCCAGCTCGATGTCTGCATCTGCGTCCTGCCAAATCATGGCGTCCAGGGCTTGCGCCAGCCAGATCTTCGCGCGCCAGGCGTGGGGTAGTGCCGCCTCAAGCGAGCTGGCCGAAGTGGCTGGCTGGCAGTTTGCTGCTGCCGTGTACACCGCCTGCGCCTCCGCGCCCACCTGGGCGCGAAAGGCGTCGGAGGCCAGTAGGGAGCGCCGCGGGGTGAGATAATTGGCGACAGGTAACTGGTCAGCGAGAAAGCGCACCCAGAGCCAACTCGCTTGTACGTGCTGGCTCTGTGCGTTGATGTAATAGGCCCAGGTCGGCGAGTCAGCGTAGTTGTAGCAGCTTTGGGATTGCAGGCCACGTGGCAACGGCGCTGGTTGCAGAGGGCCGTCCGGTTGCGGAGGCACAGCCATCGCCGAGCCGCGCCACATCGCCAGGCGATTGCTGCGTACGAGGTCAAAAAAGAGCTGACTATCGGCACCCGGCTTACGCAGCGGAACGACTCTGGCCTGCACCAGTGCCTGAAGCCGCAGGGCCGCTTCCCGGCTCGTCGGCTCGGTGAAACGCGGCCGCGGGGGTGTGACGGTGCTGTCCAACAACGGGATGCCAACCATCTCTTCCAAGAGAGTCGCTGAACTCAAAAACGGATTGAGGAGGAACCCGTACGTATCACCATCTTCGCCCTGTGACGCCAGGCGCTGTGCCGCATCCAGGAGATCATCCCATGTCCAAGCGGCGTTTGGATACGCCATCTGGGCGCGATCGAAGATGGAACGATCATACCACAGGACCCAGGGCTGTATACCGGCGGGGATGCCCCACAAGCCATCTTCAAAGGTAAGTTGGGCCAGGGCGTGCGGGAAATAATCGGCCCACGGGAAGGTCCGATCCGCTTCGACGAGCGGTTGGAGATGTAGCACGGCCGAGCGATAAGCGGCGCTCTGGTTTCGTTGCGGCGCCACGCCAACGTAGCAATCCACTGTCTTCTGAGATAACAGCGCGTTCGGTGATCCGCTGCTGTAGTCAGCATCCAATGCATTGACGATCTTGACACTGAGGCTGGGGTTGGCGCGTTCGAAAGCCTCGATCAGGGCGGCATAGGCCGGTGGGTTATAAGCAGGGGTGGCGAAAACGATCTGGATAGTCTCCGTCTCCGGCGTAGTTTCTACGGTAAACGGCTCCACAGTGGGAAGCGCGACCTGGCCCTCCTGGCTTTGCAGAAGCGCCATACGCGCGGCGTCCTCATGGCCCTCCAGGATGAGGGTCGCTGCTTGCTTCAGGACCGCCGCGTCAGCAGTGGATGGGGGCGAGATGAGCAGGCGCTGCACCGTTGTGGCAATCGCGCTCAGTTCCTGCGCATCCAGCCCGGCCGATCGGCCCCAGCTATCCAACTGCACCAGGCGCGTCGGCACAAGATCACGCATCTGCGCCCGGTCGGCCAGGTAACTGATCCACAGGTAGGCCGCGTCAGGGTGTGCGCTGCCGGCGCTGATGAAGTAGCCGTATGCCTGCGCCACATTCACGTCGGGCAGCGGCGCAATGCGGAGCGCTTTGCGATCGGTGGCCTCAGATTGCAGCCAAAGCGACGCAGGTGACACCACCATCGCCGTCTGGTCGCTTTGCACGAGGCTGATCGGGTTGAAAAGCTGCTGACCGGCAGGATTCGGCATGACCCCATGTGCCAGCGCCAAGTCCGCGTACCAGCGGAGCGCACCCAATTGGGTCTCGACGCTTCCAGCCACATTGCCTGCTGCGCCGCTGCTCTTGGAGGCGACAACTGCGATCACAGCATCCAATTCATAATCGGAGAAGCCATACCGAACAGCGCCGCTGGCGTCTGTCCGGGTGAGCTTCCGCGCGCTGGCCAGCACATCATCCCAACTCCAGTTCATGCCTGGTTCGGGAAGGCCTGACTCAGAAAAGGCTGCGGGGGCATAGAGGAGGACGAATGGATCGAGCCCGGCAGGCAAGCCCCAGATCTTCCCTCCGCTGCCGATCTGTGTGGCGCGGGCCGCATCAGTCCGATCTGGTTTGGCGTGCTGCTCCGTATCGGCCAGCGATGAAAGGTCTTTCAACACCCCCTGCGCGCCGGTCTCTGCGGCCTGGCTGAACCACATGAAGGCATCGGCCCAGGCTGCTAGTTGGCGGACCGCCACCTGTTGCCCCGCCTGGTCGGCTGATGCCTGGAAGATCGCGTCCGGCCACGGCTTCACGGCAATGAAAATGGTTGGATTTTCGGTGTGGAATTGCTCAGCCAAGGCGCTGAAGAGCGCCAGATCACTTTGACGGCAGGCAAAGCTCAGGCGCGTGGGCGTGGGCTGCGATTCAGGCGGCGCAGAGCAGGAAAGGAGCAGGCCGACGACCAGGATCAGGCGAATAAACAACCACCCAGCCTCTCGAACGTGACAAGGTGAACGCGGAGACAACATGGTTGCACCTGGCGCTAGTGAATGGACACTTGATCTTCTTTTTAGCAACAGGCGTACACCATTTCATAGTGGCAAGGGCCTTGATAAACCCATTGGCCGAACATTAAACAGTACCAGCATACTTCCCGATACAACTCCCCCGATACGCACAGTGTTGCACCGGTGGGACGATACATGCAGTACTCTGCTTGAGCTGGCGGTGTGCCCAGAAATGCAAAGCCGACCAGGAGGACGGCAGCGATCATCATCACTGCAAGCGCTTGTTGGATCGCGAGACTTCGTCCAGAAATTGCAAACATGGTCTCATCTCCTTTCTTGGTGTGCTTGGAACTGCACATGTGAATGCGAACAGGGATAAGTTGTCTATTGACGCGTCTCACCTCCCTTCTATAGGTCATTGGTTCGCCACCAGCCGGTCCAGCTCAGCCTGCGTATTGGCAAACCCGTTCGCCCGGATGACTCTGAGGTGGACGGGTTTGTCAAGACACGGGAACGGCGTGCCGGGCGCCTGATATTATGGTAATCATCAGCAGGATGATGATTGCCATGAGCATCAGCAGCAGGGTGTTGGCGCGGGTCTCGGTCATGTTGGTTCTCCGCAGCGGGGGTCGCTGTGTGTATGCATGAGTTGGTAACACCATCAACCTACCACAAACGCCCCGTTGCGTATAGATGCATTAATACTCAGGCTGCGAGTACATTTGTCACCGGCGCTGGCTGGAAGCTGGTGTCAAGATCACCGCCAGGAGCATCGGCGTGGATGTGGCGGGAGGCCGCGTCCACGCCCAGATGCGCATGTGACTCACATGGTTATCGTTGTAGCTGTGCCAGCGGATGGGCCGGGTCCACCTGCCGCGCGCATTCAGCGGCGTGGGCAAGGTCGTTCCCTCCGGCCGGCCCCAGGCAGGCGATGAAGGCCTTGGCTTTGTCTTGGGCTGACTGTAACGCGCTTAGGAGGTCAGCGTTTCTGGATTTGTTCAGGGCCTGAAGGAACCACCATAGGGCCCAATCTCGGATCGCTTCTGACTCTGCCCCTAGGTCCGCTTGATCCAGGCTTTCCATGTAGGCGGCATATGGTTCCTCACCTGCAACTTGCCCAATAGCCTTGCTCCCTGTCGCGATCTTCAATGCTGATAGCTCGCCCGGCGCGCTGGTTCCTTGCTGTACCAGGTATTTGATCCACTGCCAGCAGATGTATGGCTCTGGCACGTTCGGCGTGATCCCATAAGCCGTTATCTGCAAGGGCAGTCTTGTGCCGGCGCGCAGGCGCAGCGCAGTGCTGGCAATGTCGTTCGAGTTGCTCTCGCTAACCTGGAAATCAGTGAAAGCGGAGAACCACATCGCCACAAGGCCTTCGTCAGCCAGCGGCCCGACCTCAACCACGGTGAGCGGGAAGGGCAGGCGCTCGCCACTCAGCGTGCGCATGTGTTCCAGAGCAGTAAGAATCTGTGGATCTGCGAAGCGCGGCCGCAAGAGCTCCTCCTGTGTGAACAAGTTGAGGCCTTGCTGCTCCAACAGGAAGGGGATATCGCGATCGGATGGTAGGAGGCCCACCCGATTATTGCCTGCGCCAGTGATCTTGGCGGCAGTGGCCAGTATCCTCTCCACGTCCCAGCTTGCGTCAGGCCCGGTGATACCCAGTTGGTCGAAGATGACAACGTTGTAACGGAGCACCAGCGGCTTGAACGAACCGGGCAGCGCATACGTCTGGCCCTGCCAACGCGTTACTGCTAGAGCCTGTGCCAGGAAACGGTCTCGGCCGATATCAGGGTCCGTTTCCATGAATGGCTCCAGATCGCGTAGCAGCCCAAGACCGATCGCAGTGGTGATCGTACCCTTTTCTAATGGCAGCGCCACGCAGCCGACAGGTTTCTGCAATCCCAAAAAGCCAATGCGGACACGCCAGCCGGGCTGTTGCGCCTCGAAGGCGCGCGCCGTTGCCTCATACGCCTCGCTCGGGCCGGTCACATAAAAATCAATCACCCGTTCGGTCGCTGCGGGCGGCGGGGCGACGCTGATCTGGGCATGTGGGGGAAAGTCGTTAACCTTGCGCCAGGCAGTGATATCGGTGGCCGCTTCGGCCTGGGCGCTCTGCAAAGCGGCCATGAGATCCGGTTCTCCTTGTTGTGCAGCATATATCGCTTTGGCCAGGGCATCGTAAACCGTCTGAACCGCTTTATCATCAGGGGGTATCTGGTGTTGGGATAGGTTTGCCAACGCGCCGCGGGCCACCTGCTTCAGATGATCAGGCAATCGGCCCCAGATGCCGACTTCTTCGCCGAAGGTGCGACGGGCAGGCAATTCGTAATAACGAAAGTCGCTTAGGCGCTGCCGGCTGACGAACTCTGCCCAACGCCAGGCGATTTGCGGATGCGCCGTCCCTCCGCTGATGAAGATGCCTGAATCTGGAGTGAGCGTGCGCTGTATGGCAGGATCAGCGGCCGGTACAGCAGCAAAGGCGAGCTCGGAATAGCGGGGCGCCTGCCTTCTCGCTACCTCCAGCGGTACAATGGCCATGCCGATCTGTCCCTCTGCCACACGTCGTAGCAATTCGTCCCGATCGCGGACGCGCTCGCTCTCTGGCACAACGGTGAGTTGTGCGGCCAGACGCTTCCAGGCTACCAATGCGTCATAAACCTCGCTACGGTCGAGATGAGACAAAACACCGTCTCGCGACACGGTGTACAAGCCATCGACTTGCTCCACGATCCAACCTGTTGCGAGGTCAAGCAGCATCCCATCGTCGGGCAGGGCGAAGAACGGTTGCGCTGCGGAGGAGTTGGCGCTCAAACACCGGGTAGCGTCAGCCACGTCATGCCAGGTTGCGCCTGTAACAGGCATGCGCCCTCCAGCTTGCTCTAACACCTTGGACGAATATGCCAGTACCTGTGCAGTTATGCCGGTTGGTAAAGCCCAGACGCGTCCGTAGCGCTGATACAAGCTCAAGATCCCTGGATAGAAGTCGGTTGTCAGGGTTTGAGTTTCGGTTTCCAACAATGGCGTCAGATCCAGTATCTTGCCTTGATCTACGGCGTCCACCCACCAGCCCTGCCAATGCCCCAGGATGACATCGGCCTGCTGAGGCCAGTCCAGAGGTGGTTCCTGAAATCGAATGTCCACCTGCACCCCGGGATTCGCTGACTCGAATTCGGCGACCAACGCTTCCCACTGGCTCGGTGGTTCGGCTGGAAGCGTGATGAAGGTGATGCTGACGCCCTCATGGGCTATCCTGGCATCGGATGTCCGCGGTTTGCTCAGCGGCTGTTGGGTGCAGCCGCTGAGCAAACCGCCGAAAACCAGCAGGAGAAGCCCACTGATGTATAGTAGCGAGTTGTGTGCGCGCCTTAGTTGCACCAAGTACATCCTGCAGGTCCTGGCCTGGTCTGCCATGTGTTGGTCCACCAGCAGTAGTTGTATGCGTTGCAGCACTGCTGTCGATCGTGATAGTAATAATTAAGGTAGTTTGAACCGGCAGGAAACATACAGATGCCATGAGTGCAGGTGGAAGAGGTGTATTGATACACCCACCAGCAGACATTCTCCGCCCGCACCAAGCCGCCTCCAGTTACCCCCAAGAGGCCAAGGACGAAAGAAGCTATCAGCATCACGCTCAGGAAGCGCATCGTCAGTGGATGCGCAATGACGGGAGTTGCCATCTTGATTCTCCTTTTCTGGATTCGATAGGCTGGCTTGTGAAGTATCTTTGTGCAAGTTCTATCGATTTTCACTCACCTCCCCTCTCTACTTTCCCGCCACCAATTGAGACAGTTCAGTCTGCGTATTGGCAAACCCGCCGGCCGTGATGACGCCCTGCTCATCCACCACTACGAAGAACGGCGTGCCGAGCGCCTGGTACTGCTGCGCCACCACGTCATCCCAGGCCAGTAGCGGGAAACCGAACCCCTGCTTCGTCACCATTTCGCGGTTCTCGTCGGCTGTCCCACGGGAAATCATCACCACCTGCAGGTCGCGCCGCGCCTCGCTGAACGCCTTCAGGTGTGGGTAGGTCTTCTGTGTGTATACATGAATTGGTAACACCATCACCCTACCACAAACACTGCGGCACGGCTAGATGCAGGAATACTCAGGCCGCGAGTACATTTGTCACTGGCGCTGGCTGGAAACGGGTGTCAAGGTTAGCGCCGGGAGCATCGGGGCGAGTGCGGTGGATGGCTACGTCCACGCCCAACTGCGCACGTGATTCACATGGTTATCGTTGCATCTGCGCCAACGGGTGGGCCGGATCCACCTGGCGCGCGCACTGGGCTGCCCGGTCCAGGTCGTCCGCTTCGGCCGGCCCCAGGCAGGCGAGGAAGGCTTCGGCTTTGTCTTGGGCGGTTTGCAGCGCCGAGGCGAGGTCGGCGCCTCTGGCTGTCTCTCGCATAGCCTGTGTAAGCCACCAGGCCGCCCATTTAGTTGCCGGGCTGGGTGGCGTTTGGGTGCTTCTCGCCTGTTGTAAGGTCTCCAACGCTGCGGCATAGAAGGCTTGTTGTGGGCCGGGCCTAACGGCTTCACTTGCGGCTGGCTGCCGCAGTGCAGATAGACCGTCGGGAGGATGAATCCCCTGTCGAACGAGATAAGTGATCCACGCCCAGCACCCCTGGACGTGCTCTGCGTTTTTGGCAATCCCCAAAGCTGCGGTCTGCAACGGGAAACGGACGTCAGCGCGTAACCGGATGGGGGTGATTGCGGTTTCTCCATCATTTATTTGGAAGTAAGTCGTACCTTCGAACCACATGGCGACACGTCCGCCACTCACGAACGCGACAGCGTCTTCGAACGCCACCGGAACAGTGGTTGTCTTGTCACCCAGGCGCATCAAGCGTTCCAGAGTAGTTTGCACTTCAGGTGTCGCAAAGCGCGGACGAGGCGGAGTGCCGGCTGTGAAGAGCGAGATGCCGAGCTGGTTCAGCACGAAGTCCATTTCTTCAGGTTGCGGTAACAAACCGAAGTATCCACCCCCGCCGTCTGTGATCTTTTGGGCTGCCTGAATCACCTCCTCCATGGTCCAACTGGCGGAGGGTGTCTCCAGGTCGAGCGCGCGGAAGAGCGCCGGCCGGAAGCGAAGCACCGGTGGCTTAATTGCCACAGGTATTCCGTACAGCTCATCCTGCCAGCTCACTGCGGCCAGGGTGTCTGGAAAGAACGCAGTCGGTGCCAGGTCGCGCGTGGCTTCTAGCAATGGATTCAGCGTTTCCAAAGCCTCTGCTAACTGTGCTGCTTCCAGGGCGCTGCCCAGTGTTGTGAATTCCAGACATTCACGCGGCGGGCTGGCTCCAAATGCACTGATTTGCACCGGCAAGTCTGGATTCTCGGCCGCAAAGTGTGCAGCAGCTTGCCGATAGATTTCCGGGTCTGATGTGACTTGAAACTCAATCACCTGCTCACTGGACGGAGGCGATATCCAAACACCTGGCACCGACGGCGGTTCTGCATCGCCCTGCGTTGCCGTTTGTACGGCTTGAATGGCAACGGACTGAGCATGATTTAGAGCTGTTCTTACGTCCTCATGAGCGTACTGAGCCTCCCCCAGCGCTTTCCATAACGCGTTGTAGGCAATCAAGGCGCCTGTGTGCTCAGTGGGATATGAAACCGCGGCTTGATTCGCAATGGTGGTTCGGATGATCGCACCCTTTACTGGCGACATGGTGGCCCACACGCCGCTGGCTTCGGCGATGGATTGTCTGGTCGGGAGATCGCCCCAGCGATACGCCCCCAAATCTTGCTGACTCAGGAAACGGAGCCAACGCCAGCTTTCCCTTGGGTGAGCAGAGCCTGCGCTGATGAACAAGGCTGACTGAGCACGCTCAGCTTCCTGCGCTGCGACTTCGCCGGGTGGTAAGGGAAACAGAGCAACCTCGGGGAATTGCTTTGAGACGTCGATGGCTCTAGTCAGGTCTACAATGCTCAACCCCGCTTCGCCCTGTGCAATTGCGTTGAGGGTCTCTGCCGTCGTCCGGACCTTGGCATCATCAAACAACACCGTCAAGTGTTGCGCCACTGCAATGTAGTCCTCCATGGCTTGTTGCATTCTGGGTGCATCGAGCGTCGGGATGATCTGAGCGCCTTGTTGCAGATACGGGCTGCCAGCCCGTTCGGCAAGCCAATTCGGCGCGGCGATAATCAGATCTGTGCTGTTAGCAAAACCACGAGGGCGGCCGCTTGGCGCGTGACCCAAGTGCTGAGCCGCATCAACGACATCTACCCACTTCCACGATGACATTGGCAATGGCACATTGGCCTCTTGAAACAGCTTTGGTTGATAGGCAATGACCTTGAACGACCAACCGATAGGAAGCGCCCAGGTGTGCCCATCTTGCCGATAGAGGTCCAGCGCGCCGGGATAAAAATCTGACGCATCAAACGAGGAGTCGCTTTCGATCAGGGGCGTCAAATCTAGTGCTTTTCCTGGGCTTACGAGAGCTGGCCAACGGTCGGGCCAAAAGCCCAGTACAACATCAGCTTGACTGGGCCAATCCGGAGTTACCTGGTCGTACAAGGCCTCAACATGGATGAAGGGATCGAGCTCTTCAAAGGCTGTAATACGTTCCTGCCAGAACTGTGACGACTCTTGAGGATAGGTCAAGAAGATGATGGTAGTCTTTTTGTCCGCGCTTGCGTTCTGGTCGGCCATTGGTGGGCCCTGCGAACATGACGAGATCAGGACGACCACACTAACCAGCATGAACAGCCGATGCCTCGGATCAAAATGACGCATTGTAATCTCCACACGTACGATAGATCTGCGCTTCGAACCGCGATTAAAGGTCAAACTGCTCTGCTGCACAGTCTGACCTTTTACCGAACAGGCATTCCATTATACGTCAAGTCAAACTTGAGCCATGTAACGATCAACAGAACGCACACCATTGTGGGCCGGGACTCGATTGTACACCCCCTTCCTTCCAGCAAGTGTAAGCATTACAGCACCAGTGCTGCCAATAATTGGTGGTTTGATAAAGGCGTGTTCCAGCCGGCAGTCCACAGGGAACGGTGCATATACCGGTGGACCATGTCTCATCATAACAGTACCACTCAGCAGTGGTATATGGGGGCATGGCTAGACTCATTATCGTCAGTATGATTGACGCGACGAGCATTACTGTCAGCAATTGCACGGTAACTGAAAGCGAACTGACATTGGTAGCCATTTTTGATCGGCTCCTTTCTGGGGATACCTTCACGAAGCATCGAGACAAGTAACTCCACGATCCTTTGCCCTACCATCACCTCCCTTCCGCCTTACCTCGCTGCGACCAAGCGCTACCGATTTCCCCGCCAGGTCGGGCAAGGTGAAGTCCGGCGCGGCGCTCCCAACGGGCAGGCCCACATCCTGGGCCGGTACACCGACTAATTCACCGCTCAATGCGGCCAAGACCTGAACCTGCAACTGGTTCATTCTCAAACAAGCCGGCGATGGCGATCATTAACAGAATGATGATCGCCATGAGCATCAGCAGCAGGGTGCTGGCGCGGGTCTCAGTCATGTTTAGCTCTCCGCAGCGGGGGGCGCTGTGCGTAGGCACGGGTTGGTTGCGACATCAACCTGTCACAAGCGCTGGGGCGCGCATAGCTGCCGGGGTACTCAGGCCGGGAATACATTTCTCTCTTGCGTGGAAGCAGTTCATGCAGATCGGCCAGATCGTACGCCCAAACAACCGCCGAACGTTCTGACGATACATTCAGCGAGCCTCGTTGATAGCTTGCTGGAGTCTCGCGAGATCAACCGCACCAACAAGTCGGTAGCCATTGATGAAGAGCGTTGGAGTGCTACTAACGCCATAAGAAACCCCATCGTCGCGATCGTGTTGGACTTCAGCTTGGGTTTGCGGGTTGTCCAGGCACTCATCGAAGCGCTGAAGGTCCAAGCTCAACCTGGCCACGTACCTGTGTAGACTCTCGCGGTCGAAAGCAGGCTGTCCTTTGAAGAGTTGTTCACGCATGGGCCAGAACGCGCCTTGCTGGTCGGCGCACTCTGCCGCTTGCGCGGCCATGAAGGAAGCGGAACCGATACTTTGTAGTGGAAAGTCGCGGGCAATCACACGAACCCGATCCAGATTGCTGCTCTGAATTCCGGCAAGGACCGATTCCAGATCTCGACAGTGCCCGCATGTGTAGTCTGAAAACACAACTACGGTGATGGGTGCGTTGGGCGAACCGAGAATAGGATCGTCGTCGGCCGAAACACCCTTGACAATCGAGATGTCGGTGACACTGCTAACTCCCGTGTCAATCACCGCTCGATAGATCTGATTCAGCCGCCAGATGACAGCAGCAAGCAGCAGGATTTGCACGGTGAGTATCAGTAGCACGAGCACCGTGGTTGGATTGGCCTTGCGGCTCCTCGCAGTCATGTTGTCAGTAACCCTCCGCTTTCGTCTGCGCTGCTGCCAATGCGGTCTGCGGGTCAGCGCCTTGCAGAATCTGTTGGGCCGCTTCGGCCAGCCATTGCTCCTCAGCAGCCAGCCGACTTGTCGTGGCGATAGGTGCATCTGTGTAATCAGCAAGCGCACGATATGTTGCAAGAACATCCGGTGACAGCTTGTTGGCGAATGCTGGCTCCTCCAGGAATGCGTGGCGCGCCGGCATCCCTTCGCTCAGTTCGGCTTGCGCTGCAACGTACTGTGTCCATTCCCAGCAGATCTGCGGATCGGCCGCATGGGCGGAAATCAGTACGCCGTCCCATAGAAACCGAGTGGCAGCAATGCGGCCAACCGGCATCGGCGCCATGCCTACCACTTCTTGCGCCGGCCACGCAGTGCCCCACGCATTGCCATGCTGCAGGCCCGAGAAGTCGGCCCACATGGCCGCATGTCCGTCGCGTACGAGAGCCGCACGCGTCTGTTGTGCGTTTTCATCCGGCTGCAGCCAGTCCTCCGACCAAGCGGGCGTGACGCCGTATGCAAGCGCCAGGTCCGTAAACCAGTGCACGCCAGTAACGACGCCGGGCGCAGCGAACTGCGGCCGGCCGGCTTTGTCCCACGGCCACGCGTCTTGGGCAGCCAAGAAGACCAACAGGTCAGTCACCGGATTGCTATAGGAGACAAAGCCGAACTGCTTCCCGGCGCCTTCCCCGCGCGTCAGTTGCCTGGCCGCAACCAGGAAATCATCTAGCGTCCAGCCCGGCTTCGGGTACGACACTCCGGCGGCATCAAACAGCGCGCGGTTGTAGTACATCACGCGCGCCTTAGCTGCCACAGGTATTCCCCACAAGTCCCCCTCGCGTTGGAATGCGATCAGGGCTTGCGGCAGATAGTCGGTGGTCTGGAAACGGATGTCGGCGCTGATGAGCGGCTGCAGGTTGCGTGCCTGGCCAAACGCGGCCAGGGAGCTGACAACCGCATCTGCACGCCCGACATCTGCTTGTCCCAGGACCGTCACGCGCGCGCCGGCGCGCGCACTGTTGAAGGCAAGCGCGGCCAAACGATAGGCCGCCGGATCGCTATCCACGGGAGGCGCAAAGGCGCAAGACTTCACCTGGTCTGCGGCAGCAGGCGTATCCACTGCGGGAACGCGGACGGACGGTGCGTTTTGGCTGCGTGCCTGCTCCCACGCCTGCTGTGCCGTGCTCAGGCCCGCTTCGACAGTCTCGCCGGACCACACGGCTTCAACTGCTTGATTCAGGTAAGCCCACCGCCCATCCAGTCCGATGAGCGCCAGGTGCTCTGCTGCTCCCTGCGCCAGCGGTTTGATCTGCTCATTGAATTGGTCCCAGTACGCCATCTGGGTCGCGACAGACTGCCGCGCCGGCAAGAGGGACGCTCGTGCGCCGCGACCAGTCGGCTGCTGGCGGGTTAAGAACTGTAACCAGCGCCAACTCTCATCCGGGTGGTTGGTGCCGGCGCTCATCCAATAACTGCGTACTGTTGCAGGAGCCTTCGGTCCGGTGCGCGTGGGAAAGAGCGCCAGCCCGATTTGGGGTTGCGTCGCTGCACCCTGGGCGCCGAACTGTGCAGGTTCGGGCACCAACGCTTCGAACCACATTGCCGCTGCGCCCGCCGCAATGAGCTTCAGGCCCGCTTGGCTTGTTTCAGCATCCGCTTTTGCAGGCGGCATAACACCGTGTTTTGCGGCAAGGTCGGTGTACCAGCGAAGGCCGCCGGCGAAGACATCAGAAGTTAGCGGAGCGTCAGGGCCGGCCGCTTGCAGGAGCGACACAAGCCATGCTCGTCGCCCCAAAGCGCCATGGTCGAGAAAGCCGTAGTGGGCGCTCTTGTCACCAGGTGCGTCGGTCAGTTTCTGGGCAGTTGCCAGGAACTGCGCCGGCGTCCAGTCGAGCGTGGGCTGCGGCGCCCCAGCTTGCTCGAACGCATCCTGCCGATAGTACAAGACGCTGACCCACGCGTCGGCCGGCAGAGCCCAGACACCGTCCTTGTAGCGAAAAGCATCCAACAGACCGGGGAAGAAATCCGCCGCGCCGAAGTTGGGGTCGGATTCTATGTAAGGGGTCAGGTCGCGAGCCAGGCCGGCGTCCACCGTGCTCGTCGACAACCCCAGGCATTGCGTATCGGCCGCCGTGGTCAGCCGCTGATCGCGATCGAGTGTCGTGCTGTCCTTCGGCAGGTCTGCGAGGACGTCCTCCACGGCTACGAAGCGCACGCTGACGTTCGGGGCTTGCTCCTGGAACCAAGCTGCGAGTGTCTCGAACTCACTCCGTCGACTACCTTGGCAGGCGAAGCTGATCATGACTTGCGCCGACTGGTCGGGTGCTGTTGCTGCCGACGTTGGTGGCGTTGAAGCGATGGGGGCTTCCACATGTAACGGTTGATGGCAAGCCAGGACCGAGAGAAGGGCAACAATCAGCACCAGCCAAAGTGGCCCTCGACACTTGCGGCACCTAAAGAGGGCGCTCACGGAAATACGCCTGGAAGGCCTACCTGTTTCATGCATTCAACTGCGCTTTGCCAGTTAGCAAGATCAGGGCGGGCCCGTAAACAAGTCAGGTAGCTATTCGCGTTGTCCTGTGCCCGATGAAGCGCCATTGTCCTTTCCGCCTGGTTCCAGACAATATCTTGAAGCGCATCCTCGAGCCAGAGATAGGCAAGATGCGAGTAGGGTAAGCCTGTTATATCCTGAGATCGCAACTGAGCCTCATCGCACTCCAGCGCCGCCCGAAACACCTGCGCCTGTGTTCCGGCTTGGGCGCGCCAGGCTTCCCAGATCATTGGCGAACGTCTGGGGGGCAGTCCGTCCATGTCTGGTGGCGGATGCATGCCCAGAAAGCTTAACCACTGCCAGCAGCTTTGTGCGTGCTGCGAAGTGGCGGCGATGTAGTAAGCGCCATCCAGCATCGGCGTCGCGCAACGCCCTCCTGTTGGCCAGGGCGCAATGCTGACGTGGTCAACAAGAAATGGTGTCAATAGTGGTGAGCCATAGTCGAGCCACATCCCCACTCTCTTCGAGGAGATCAATTGCCTGACGTTATCCTGACCAGTACTATTCCGACCTGTTGGCCCCAGAATAACGCCATTCTTAACCAGCACGGCCAAGAGACCGACTGCATTTACGATTTCGGGGACATCGAACTGCAGTAATACTGGCTGCCCCGCGGCAGGCATAAGCGTTGCTGCGTACACGTCCTCTGCACCAATGGCAGTGAGCAGTTCGATGAGCTGGGAGTTGATAGCCAGCCCGAACCGCTGCCCATCCTGATCTGTTCCTGCGAGCTTCTGCGCTGTGGCAAACAGATCAGTCCAGGTCCAATTCGGTTGGGGCTGGGCTAATCCGAGTGTGTCAAATAGTGTATGATTGTAATACACGGTTAGCATCGTCGCGCGCCCTGGCAGGCCGTACAGTCTCCCCTGATAGCGCAACGGTTCCAGGGCCCACGGATAGTAATCTTCCTGGATCTCACGCGCCTCGGCGTCGATAAAGGGCGTCAGATCCAGAACGGCCTCCCATTCTGAATCTTTCTGGATGATGGGCCAGAAAAAGCAGTCAGCACGGCTCTTAGCAGCAATCTCATCGAGCGTCCAGTATTGCGTATCGCCGGAGGGAGTATCACGCAATTCGAACTCATAAATTAGCGCGATTTCGATATCGGGGCGGTTCTCTTGGAAAGCCTTGATAAGCTCCAAGTAGGATGGTTGCACCGCGGAACTGAGAAACGTGATCTGTTCCACAGTCTCCGCCGTAGGCGCAAGCGCATTCGTCATTCTCGCGGGGAGGATTACAGGCAAGACGGTGATCTCGAGGGCCTGCTTCTGCGCCTCATCCAAGACTGATCCAAGCTCTTGGCCTGCAAATGCACGCGCGAGTGCGATATCTAGCAGAGTCGCCGTTGCGGCCGGACGTATCGGGGAGAGACCGTGTTCAACTGCAAAACGTAAGGTGTTCGCCGTCGCTTCACCGGCTTCAGTGACCTGGCTTGAGCTTGCCCATAACTCTGCATGCGCTGGCAAACCATCGGCCGGGGCCACGCGTCCATTGATGAATTGGAGCCAGCGCCAGGCGGCGGCTGGGTAGGCTGCTTTGGCGCTAATGTAATATCCATTCAGCACTACTGGGCCGCCCTGCGGCACGGCCGCAATTCGTAAATGCTGACGGAGGGCGCCTAAATCCCACCAGTCACTAGCGTTGCCAATCACCATTGCTGCCTGTTGGCTTTGCAGAAGGGAATACACGCTGCCCGGATGGGGAAGCAACATAACTTTTTGCTGCACTGCCAGATTAATATAGGCCTGGATCGCTGCTACGGTTGCTGGGGCGTTGAGTGCTGGGCGTGGTGTCGTCTCAGCGATATTTACCAGGGTGCCACCATGTGCTGGAATGAATGAGCGCACCCCCTGATAGCCGGGATCGGCCAGGCCGAAAAGTTTGGTTGTCTCCAGCGCAGCTGAGGCGCTCAATTGTTCGGCGGCGTGCAGTAGTTGATCCCAAGTCCAATTCAACGCAGGTTGTCGGAGATCGGCGCGCTGGAAAATGTCCGACCGGTAGTAGATTACGGTTGGATCGACGCTTGCCGGCAGGCCCCACATGCCGCTCTGCCATTCGAAACGTTGCCATAGTCCTTTGAGAAAATCCTCTTCTGAAGGACCATTGCCAGCTGAGATGAACGGTGTTAGATCTAGAAGCCAGGCGTCACCCCCTTCGACTGCGATGTCCGAGGCTACAAAACTATCTACTCCAGCGGCCAGCGTGCCTAGTACCTCATAAACCGCGCGAGCGACGGCCACCGGCTGGGTGCTGGCCGCAGAGGTCCGGCCTGCAATATCCTCCGCCGCGACAATGCGGACCTGAATATCTGGATTTAAGCTATGAAACGCGTCCGCGGCTGTCTGATAGACTGAACGATCCATCCTGGCGCACGCGAAACTGATAGTGACCGAATTCTGGGCAAGCGGTTCATGGGTAGCGACACAAGAGCTCAGAAGCAGGGCGACACAGAGGTTGTAGCGACAAATATGCATGAAGATCAAGCCTAGACGCGATGTAACCCGGTGCCTACATTGCACAGTTACCCCTTTTTCCGAGACCGTAGGATAAGATATCATTAACAACAAACTATTCTGTATGAAATATCATAAAAATGACGTGTGTTACTCCGGCCCTCTCTTTCACCTTGCGGGAAGAGGACAGGGGATGTAGCGTGGAACCGGACTTGCACACACCGGCTAAAAGCAACACAAGGGATTGGCCCGGATTGCATCCCAACTGTCGACCAGCCAACAACATGTTTGGATGGAGCAACCGTCTGGGCAGAGGTATTGATAGCAGTGCTCAGCCCAAGTACAATTGCTGCAAAACCAAAAATTGCACTGGTATTGATATGACCAGGCTTTCGCAATGGCAGGCCAGACCAAGCTAATTGTGGTCAACACAAATGCCGCAAGTAGCAACGTTGTTAGAAGACGCATTGCCGTTGAGTGTGAACTCATAGATTTGAGCATCATAGTCTGCTCCTCTAGTGAATGAAGCATCCTGGCTCAAGCATAACTCATTTTTTCTCTTTTTGTGAGCCCCTGCCCCCAACCATTGTCTGGTTCTCGGCGGTCGCGCCACGGGAGATCAGCACCACACACCGCATTGTACCTGACTGTATTCGAGCGTCACTGGGCTGGGATGGTGAACTCCCACGGGCCTTCGAGTATCCGACTGTAGGCGTCCCGCACCAGGCGGCCAGCCGTCTCCTGGCTCATCCCTTCTGGCGCCTTGATGATCTTGAAATCGGTGCGGTTGTTCCTAGTCTCGCACCGGATGTCAATGCCGCTGGCTTGATCGACTAACCGTTGGCGGGCTCGCTCACAGACGGTCGACTCAACCCAGGCGCTTTCGTCCGGCGATACGACTAGACGTGGGATGTGGATGAGGAGTGGTGGGGCACTTGCACCGCTCTGGTAAGCAAACGGAAAAGTAAAGCGCCAGCAGCGATGGCTGTCTGCAGACATCGCGGGGTTGTCGCTGTTGAGTACCAGCGAACTATAGTCGAAATCCTGGGTGCCCCCCTGTGATAGGTTGATATCAAGGTGCCAGTCATCCGCATCGGGCAAATCCATGCAGATCACCGCTCGCGTGATGGCGGGCATGATTTCCAGACGGCGCAACTCGGCCTTGAGCCCGTTGCGCTCGACCAACTGAGGCTGAGTGATTACGAGATTGGCGTGGGGAGTGACAGGAACCTTTAGCACGTGCGTCTGCTGCGGTCGATCCGCGGACGAGTCCACATCATCCAGGACACTGCGCGGTGCCGATCCAGCACTATTCAGTCCGCCAACTGTGCCGTCGGGTAGGACATTGGCGTCCAGGTCAACGACAACCCGCAAGCTGAGTTCCGTTTCAGTATCAAGCGTGCCTGGCAAATGCTGGAAGAAATCTTGGATGACCCGATACGTGCCTGGATCTGAGCGCAGGCATTGTATCTGCGTGCCATTGGCGCCGAACTTGCGGTCCTGGCTATCCACCAGGATCGTCTTGCGAATGGGGCACGTCCATCGCAGATTGCCCCGCGGCTCCTCAGACACGCCCTTGAGGGTGTACTGAACAGTTGCCCGGTTTGCATCGAGATAAGCCCATTCAACCGACATTTCAATGGTATCGGCTGCGTTGGCCGTCATCGGCGCCGCACTGAGCGGGACGTGACGCAGCGCGCCTGCCCGGGCAGGTCCATTGGCCAGCATGACACCGCCAGCGAGCAAGCACCCGACCGCAACGATCACCCCAGCAAGCGCCGAGTGTTTGGGGGTCAGGATTCGCATGATCAGCCTCCTGATTATACTCTGTAATTGGTTTCTAGAAAGTGATCTATCGTTTGGGTGAACCTCGAGAGTAAGGGCTCGGCTTTGCGT
>CAYYTK010000014.1:35665-97280 GCA_964474695.1 uncultured Anaerolineales bacterium | reverse complement strand
GAATGACCTGATTTTACCCTATCCTGTCAACCCTCCATTTATGAGTGGATCTCATAACCCCCGCTTGACCCACAACCAGTTTTGCATTATCATCAATCACAGTTGACACTCTCAGCGACATTCCAGCGATGCCCAACTGCATAGGGCGCCCCCACAGCAACGTACGCAGCGGTCCGCGGGAGTGTGAATCGCCCGAAATGACGTCACGGAAACCCAAGGAAGCCAATTGCGCCATGGAAAGTAAGTCGCTGAACCAGGGCCTGAGCGCCGCGAAAGCGGCCAGGCAGGACGAGTTCTACACCCAGTATGTCGACATCCAGAAGGAGATCGAGGCCTACATCGAGTTCGACCCCGACACCTTCCGCGGCAAGGTTGTGTACTGCAACTGCGACGACCCCTTCGAGAGCAACTTCTTCAAGTACTTCGCCGCCAACTTCAACAAGCTCGGCCTCAAAAGGCTCATCACCACCAGCTACGACGGCTCCCCCATCGCCGGCCAGCTCACCTTGTTCCCGGAATACAGCGAGGGCAATGGCCAGCGCAAGAAGCCCAAGGCCCTTGCCGTCATCCTCGACCGTGTGCAAGACGAGGACGGCGACGGCGCGGCGAACGTGACCGACGTCGAGCTTTTCCTCAAGCGGAACAAGGCTACCAGGGTAGCGTTGAAAGGCAGCGACAAGTACCCCGGAGGCGACTTCCGCAATCCCGAGTGCGTCGCGTTCCTGAAAGAGGCGGACATCGTTGTCACCAATCCACCCTTCTCCCTCTTCCGAGAGTACGTCGCTCAACTCGTGGAATACGGAAAGAAGTTCCTCATCATCGGGAACCAGAACGCGATCACCTATAAGGAAATCTTCCCGCTCATCAAGGACAACAAGTTGTGGCTCGGAGTTGACAACGGCGGAACGAAGTGGTTTCAAGTGCAGGACGACTACGACATCCAGACTGAGTCCCGCAAGAAGATCGTGGACGGCACTAAGTATTTCAGTATGGGAAGCATCATGTGGTTCACAAACCTGGACCATGGCCGCCGTCACGAGGATCTGCCCCTCATGACCATGGCGGACAACTTGAAGTTCAGCAAACACAAGGAGATCAAGGGGAAGGCGGCCTACGACCGGTATGACAACTTCGACGCGATCGAAGTGCCGTTCACCGACGCGATTCCCCGCGACTACGACGGCGTCATGGGCGTACCCATTACCTTCCTCGACAAATACAACCCCGACCAATTCGAGATTCTGGGGATCACGAAGACCTGGTATGGCGGCGCATCCAAAACTTATCCCATGCAGACGCAGGTCGACAAAGACGGAAAGAAGTCGCCAGTATCGAAGCTCAATGATGGTCCGGCGATAAAGGTGAGCGAGCCGCCAACCGGACAGACATACTATAGGGTGGGCACTGATAACTTCATCCAGCTATATGCAAGGATCCTCATCCGGCGCCGCACCCGGCCTGCAGGAGGGACGAAATAGTGAAGACCACCCTGAAAACCGACATCACCGTCGCCGGCATCTGCAACGGGTTTGTATACAACCAACTGGAGGGCAAGGGGCTGTTCGGGCTGGGCGGCAAGCTCACCATCCAGCCGGAGTACCAGCGCAACTACATCTATGCTGACGGCGGCGGCAAAAAGGAGCAGGCGGTCATCGAATCGCTGCTCAAGGGGTATCCGCTGGGACTGATCTATTTCAACACAGTCGCGCAGGACAGGTTCGAGGTGCTGGACGGCCAGCAGCGCATCACCAGTATCGGACGGTTCGTTACCAACAAGTTCGCGATCATGGATAACGGCAATCCGAAGTACTTCGACAGCCTGCCCGCCGACCAACAGGCCAGGATCCGGGACTCGAAATTACTGATCTACGAGTGCGAGGGCACGGAGAGCGAGATCAAGCAGTGGTTTCAAACGATCAACATTGCAGGCGTGCCGCTCAACGACCAGGAGTTGCTGAACGCCATCTACTCCGGGCCGTTCGTGACGCTTGCAAAGGCCGAGTTCAGCAACAGCCAGAACGCGAACATCCAGAAGTGGAGCGCGTACGTCAAGGGCAGCGCCAACCGGCAGGAGTTCCTGGAGCGCGCGCTGGACTGGGTGAGCAAGGGCGCTATCGGCGGCTACATGAGCGCTCATCGCCACGACAACAACATCAAAGAGCTGAAGACCTACTTCAACAGCGTGATTGACTGGGTTTCAACCGTGTTTGTCGACGTTCTCCCAGAAATGCGAGGCTTGGAGTGGGGCAGGCTGTACGAGGAGCACCACGGCAAGTCCTACGATCCGGCGAAGCTGTCCAACGAAGTGAAAAGGCTTGCCGCTGATTCATATGTGACGAGTCGCAAAGGCATCTTCGAGTATCTCTTGGGCGGTTCGGAAGATAAGAAGTTGTTGGCGGTTCGGGTGTTCGATGACAGGGTCAAGCAAGTCGCATACGCCAAGCAGACGCAAGCGGCCCAGGCCAAGGGCGAGTCCAACTGTCCGCTCTGCGCGCTCGGTCACGACGCGAACAAGAGCCGAATTTACTCGCTCAAGGAAATGGACGCCGACCACGTTTCCGCGTGGAGCAAAGGCGGCGAAAGCTCGGCCAAGAACTGCCAGATGCTCTGCATCACCCACAATCGGGCTAAGGGTAATCGCTAGTCAACGCAGTCGTCGGGCGAGCAAAGCGAAGCAGCCAAATGCAGTCAGGCGTCCCCATAGCTCCGCTGACGTTCCACCCCTCACCCACGTCCCATCGCTCGCCGGTACGCTGGCGCTTCCGCCCTCGCGCCCGACCTGCCGGCCGCCCCCACCCCCGGCAAAGCGCGGCCCCTGCGGCGGACACCGATCCGGCGCCTGCCGGCAAGGTGCGGATTCGGCCGCGCCCGCACTCACTCATCGTTGCTGCCGGGCGGCCCGGCCGGCTCCAACAGATACCCCTGGCCACACTTGCGCACCAGCCGGTACGGCGCCCCGGCCGTGCGCGACTTCGTGCGCCTGGCCTGGCTCCCCGGCGAGACGGGCCATCTGCTGGACGCGGTAACCCTGCTCCCTGAACGCGCCGCCGAGCTGTTCCCCTGGCTGGACCGGCCGCCAGTAGCCGCGCAGGCCGCGGCGCTGCGAGAGCTGGGGCTGACCCCCAACCCAACGCACGTCTATCTCTCAGGTCCCTGGCGGCTGGTGACCGCGGAGGAGGTGGTCCCGACCGGCATCCACTGGACCTTCTCCCCCGTGTTGTGCCTGGCGCGCGACCTGCGCTGGGGCCGGACCAGCGAGACCTTCGGCGAAGACCCCTACCTGATCGGCGAGCTGGCCGCGGCGCTGATCCGCGGCTACCAGGGCCGGGGGCTGGACGACCCCGCGGCCATCCTCGCCACGGCCAAGCACTTCGCGGGCTATTCCGAGACGCAGGGCGACCGAGACGCGTCCGAGGCCGATCTCTCGCGACGCAAGCTGCGCAGCTACTTCCTGCCGCCCTTCGAACGCGCGGTGCGGGCGGGGGCCATGACCTTCATGACGGGTTACCAGTCGATCGAGGGCGTGCCGTCCACCTGCAACCGCTGGCTGCTGACCGAGGTGCTGAAGGAGGAGTGGGGCTTCAAGGGCGTGGTGGTGACGGACTGGAACAACGTCGGGCGGTTGGTGATCGAGCAGAAGGTGTGCGCGAACTTCATGGAAGCTGCGATCGCGGCCGTGCGGGCCGGGAACGACATCATGATGACCACCCCGCAGCTCTACGAAGGGGCCCTGGAGGCGGTGCACAGCGGCAGGCTGGCCGAGACCGAGATCGATGCGCCCTGCGCCCGGCTGCTGGCGCTCAAGTTCCGCATGGGGCTGTTCGAAGACCCGCGCGGGCCGGACCCGGCGCGGGCCGCGCTCGAGATCGGCCGGCCGGAGCACCGGGCGGCCAACCTGGAGGCCGCGCGGCAGAGCCTGGTCCTGCTGCAGAACGACGGCCTGCTGCCGCTCGACCCGGCGCAGCTCAAGTCCATTGCGGTGATCGGGCCGAACGCCGACGACGATCTGCAGCAGCTCGGCGACTGGTCGCTGGGGTCCTGGCAGCACCCGCCCGAGGCCGGCAAGCACCCCCGCGAGAGGACCATCACCGTGCTGGACGGCATCCGCGGCCTGGCGCCGGCCGGGCTCTCGGTGCGCTACGAACGCGGCTGCTCGATCCTCGACGGCGACCTGTCGGGCATCCCGGCCGCCGTTGCTGCGGCCCGGGGGGCCGATGTCGTGGTGGCCGTGGTGGGCGACCATCTCAGGCTCACCGGCGAGACCAACAGCACCGCCACAGCCAGGTGCGCGGCCAGCACGGCAACCGTTACGCCGACCTGACCCAGGAACCGCTCTTCCCCTTCGGGCACGGCCTCAGCTACACCCGCTACGCCTATTCGGACCTGCGGCTGGCCTCCCCCCTCCTGGCCCCCGGCGAAACGGCGGAGGTCTTCGTGGACGTGGAGAACATCGGGCCGCGGGAAGGCGTGGAGATCGTGCAGGTCTACGTCAGTGATGTGGTGACCTCGGCCACTTGGGTGAATAAGGCGCTGAAGGGCTTCGCCCGCGTGCGGCTGGCGCCAGGCGAGAAGAAGACCGTACGGGTTGAGCTGCCGTGGCAGGCCTTCCGGATCGTCAACGCGCAGGGCGTTGGCGTCGTGGAGCCCGGCGAGTTTGAGATTTTGGCCGGCCCCTCCTCTCGCGACCGGGATCTGCTGAAGGCGGCCCTGACGATCGGGTAAGCCGCTGCTGTCCTGGATGCGGTCCACATGGAACTGCTCCTCATCGGCAGCCAGCGCCTCCTGCGCCCGATGCAGTGTGGCGCGCATAAAGCCTTTCAAGTGCGGCGTCGATCGAGCCCTGCAGATGCCGGCGCTGGACGGGGTCGAGCCGGGCGTAGATATACTGCTGGACGAGAGCATGCTGGAAACGGTACCGGGAAAGCGGCGTGGTCGCGTCGGCGGCCAGGACAACGCCGGTTCCCCGGACGAGCCGATGCTGCTTCCCAAGCAGGTCACTCAGCCGGCCGACGACCGCAGAAATCTCCATCTGCACAACCTCTGCTACTGCTTCGGCGGTGAACTCCTCCCCTTCGACGCTTGCCGCGGCGAGGAGCGCCTGCGCGTCCGGGGGCAGGCGCTGAATGCGCTCGGCAATGACCGCCTCGACGCGCGGGGGCAGACGATCCCAGCTCACCGCCGTCGCCTCGGCCCAGGCCCCGGTCGCACCGGGCGCAAGCTCGCCGCGTTGCTGCAGGTCGCGCAAGAGCTCGACGGTGAATAAAGGATGCCCGCCGGTGAGGCGGTAAAGGGCATCGCGAAAGGACGCCCCCGGGTGGCCGGCTTCGTTGTCAAGCATGGCCGTCACAAAGCGCCAGCCGTCGGCCTGGTCCAGGTCAATCTCTGCGCTCCCGTACACCTGCCGCAGCTCATTGACGATGGTCGCGAGAGGATGGCGCGCGCCACCACGGCCGGCGGCCACCTCCTCAGGCCGGTAGGCGCCCACGATCAAAATGCGCACACCGCCCAGGCGCCGGCCCAGATGAAACAGCAGGCTGAGCGAGCCGTTGTCCGCCCACTGCAGATCATCGAGGATCAGCAGCAGTGGGTGCACGCGAGATAGGGCGATCAGGAAGTCGGTATACTGGGTAAAAATGAAGCGATCGACAAGATCAGGCGCCTTCTCGGCCAACGCTGTGGCCGCGACTCGAGCCGCGTCTTGCGATCTCCGCACGTGCGCATCGATCGCTTCGTTTCCGCTGTGTTGCGCTTCGACGCGGCCGGCGAGCGCTTGCGCGATCTCGCAGAAGGGCAGGTAAGGATCACCCAGGCCCGTGTAGGCGTTGCAGTTTCCGCCGGCCGCCAGGAGGTCGCGATGCTGCGTCAGCGCTCGGCGGGCAAACTGACCCAGCAGAACCGTCTTGCCGCTTCCCGCTTCACCGGACACGAAGGCGACGACACCCTGGCCCGCCAGGGCCTGGTCGAGGTAGCCATCAAGGAGCGCCAGTTGCGACTCGCGGGCGACGAAAGTCCGCGCCGGGCCTGCGGCAGACGGCGGTGAGGAGCGGCGAGCGATGGGCGGCGGACCGGGGGATTCGGCGCCGGTCGCCCTGCCCGGCTGTCCGCCCCTGATCAGCTCGTAGTGCGCGACGGTTTCCTCGGCGGGCTCGGCGCCCAGCTCCTTGGCCAGCGCCTCACGATAGGCGGTGTAGTGGCGAAGGGCCGCGTTGCGCTGCCCGTTTTGCAGGAGCACCGACATCAAGCGCCGATTGGCCAGCTCGTCCCAGGGGTCCATTTCCAGAAGCCGGTGCACGCAACGTTCGGCGGCAGCATAGTCGCCAAGGCGGCTGTGGAGGGCCGTCAGCCCGTGGAGGGCCGAGCGCGCCTCCCGCTCGAGCTCCTCCCGCTTGATCAGCGCCCACTCCTCGAAGGCTCCGCTGTCGCCGGCCGAGAACCCTTCGAGGAAGCTGCCGCGATACAAATCGATCGCCGTCGTGAGGCGCCCCAGGGCGGAGCGCAGAACCGGCTCGGGCTGCCCGTCGACGTCTGCCGCCTCCCATCGACTGGCCTGCACCTCCTGCTGGAAGAGACGAACGTCCAGGGAGAGCTCCGCAGCAGGGTTGAGCTGCACCGTATCGCGGTTGATCAGCAGAAAGGAGGGGGTCGAGTCCTGGTCATTGATGACCTGCCGCAGCTTGGAGAGCGAGAAGCGGAGGTTGCCGAGCGCGGCGCGGTCAGCCCAGTCGGGCCAAAGGAGCGCGGCCAGCACCGGGCGCGAGTGCACGCGCCCAGCCTCAACGGCTAGATAAGCCAGGAGCGCCCGCACCTTGCTGGAATAGAACTCCGTGATCGGCTGCCCGTTCAGGCTGGCCTGGAAAACCCCCAGCAAAGACAGTGAGAGGGACATGCCGGCCTCACCGCGAAACGATCGGACACGATGGCTATCGACGTTTGTCATATTATAGCGCGGCCCGGCCGATTATTCAATGGGGTAATTGCAGCCAGGTCACGGTTGATCGAAAACTCGCCCGGCCCACAACGCAAATTCAACGTTTCGGGCACGTTCTCACCACGATGGGGGGATATGATAGTGCTGTTCGGATAGATGCTCGAATCCGATCGGAAGGCGACGACACTTGGCTACCGAAAAAGGCTTGCAGGAATTACTTGACCAGGCGCTGAACGACGAGGCGTTCCGAGCACGGCTGTTTGACAATCCCTCTCAGGCGGCGCGCGACGCCGGCTATCACCTGACGGCGGAGCAACTGGCGGCCCTCAAAACGATCGACATGCAGACCATTGCCGAAAGGCTGGACGTGCGGCCTGTCAGGGAGAACGGGGCCGCTCACCACGAGATCGGCGCACCGCCCGGCGAGAGCAGGATGTCGGGCGGCCGGTTCTCCATCAGCGAGCGCGCCAAGCGCTTCGTGTCTCAGCGGACGACCTGGGTTCCCACCAGGAAACAGAGACTGGCATTCGCCCTGGCGGCGGTGGTGCTGGCGGCTTGCCTCGTCGTGCTGCTGTCGCCGAACCGCCAACAGGGAGAGCTGCCGCTTGCCGCGACCGCGATGGGCGGGATTCGTTTGGACGTGGCACTGGCATTTGTCGCGGGGCTTCTCCTCGGCGGCCTCGTGTTTGGGCTGTGGCCTCGGCTGCAGCAAAAGTGGGACAGCAAAGACCCGACTTAACCAAGGAGAAAACGCATGAAAACCCTGACCAAGCGCAACAAGATCCTGCTGGTGATGGTGGGCATCCTGGCAGTCATCATAGTTGCCGGCGTAGTTCTCACCCGGACCCCGGTGAGTGAGCTATTCGGAGGGGCGCATCAGGAGGAACCACTAAAAACGCCCGAGCCCTTCACATCTCCGCTGACGCAGCCCGATGGGGAGATCGCGACTCCTGAAGCGCCGAAGCCGCCCGAGATCTTCGAATCTCCGCTGTCATCTCCCGAGCCGGAAGGCCTGGCGCCCACCGAGACGCCATCTGCCGCACCGGAGGCCGTGCAATCCGATTGGCTGGAGCCGCTCGGGCTAAACATCACGGACATGGTGGGCTGGGTGCCCGAGAGCGACCTGGCCGGCGCGATCATCCAGTACACGCCCGGCTACGGCATCCTGCGCTACGTCTCTGGCAGCCGGGACGGCAACACGGTGACGATCACTGCGAAGGCGTACCCCCGGTTCTTCAGCAGTTCCGGTTGGAACGGCTCGCTGTTTGGCTGTCTTGGCCAGGGCGCGCGCATCGACGAGCTGGGATCGGTGTCCCCTGCAACCAGGTTGCGCGTCTATACCCCGGATGGTCAGGAGGTCACGCAGCAGGTGGGTGGCTACTACTACCAGCCGGCCGGCCAGATCAAGCCGATCCGCAGCCCAAAGGAATCTGAGCAAGCAAACCTCTACCGCTACTGGGAGTCCGATTTGCTCTCGACCGGCTTCGATGCGGAAGGCGCGCTGGTGCTGCCTGCCAACATGGGCTGCGAGTTGTTGATTTCCTACCAAAACTATGCGGAGTTGACCCTGGTATTCAGGGCGGAGGTTGTCCCGGCGGTTTCGGTTACGGTGCTGGGCCGGCAGAGCTTTCAGTTCCCTGTATACTTTGGACCCGGCTATGTAGGGCACTTCGATGCTTTGCGTGACCAGTTGGACGCGGCTTGCACGACGACGCCGTCCGTTGTGGCAAACATGAGCATCCCGACCGGCACAAACTACTTCCTGTTCAACTATCCGCCGATGCCGATCGATCCCTACACGGCATTCCCGAGCAACCCGTCAGGCAACCTGGATCGTCCCACGGGCGTCACCTACCGGTTCCAAACGTCCCGCGGGCTGACCGTCGACCATGTGGTCACTATGGGCTTGCCGGCATCTTCGCATTGGGTAGATCAGGATCAGGCGGCCAGCGCGCAGTATCTGCCTTACGCCAACGGGACCGTCAGGTTCAACTTGCTGGAGACACTGCTGCCGCCCGGCATCGGTTACGACCCATGTATGGTGAACGGTGGGTGTTCATCCGCGAAGCTGGCGCAGATTTGCAGCACCGCCGTGTCCGCCCAGATGATCTACCTGCAGGTTGATCGGATTCAATCAGGGTTGAGTCGTGTCCCGCTGCAGATGCCTGGGCCGACATGGAACGCGGCCGCGGCCAGCAGCGTACCGGGCCTGGAGACTGCGCCGGAAGCAGCGGCCCCCGCCGGGGGAACCATCAGGAAAGCCTATCTGCCGCTCCTGGTGCTCAGTCCTAAACCCACACCCACACCCACCCCTGCCCCCACATCCACCCCTGCCATCGAACCCGATGATCTGGCCGGGTGCAGCAGCAACGGTGGGTGCGGCTGGTTTACTTCTGACGGGCGTATGGTAGACTATATTCCGATGCCTTAGGTCATCCGTATGCGAAGGGTCTCGGTCCCATCGGCGCGGCGGGATCGAGACCCTTCGAGAAAGGGAGGACCCCATGATGATCGCGGGAGTAGTGACTGCGATTGCAGTTCCACTGCTCTTTCTCGCGCTCGTGCGCTGGTTGGACCTCTATGCCTCGGGCAGTTTCCGAAGCGTGCTCGTCTGCTTCGGGTGGGGCCTGGTCGCCTTTTGGCTTGCGCTGCAGATCAACACCGCCATCGGCAAGGTTGTCGGCTTTACGCTGCTGATGACGCTCGCCGCCCCGGTGGTCGAAGAGATACTCAAATCGCTCATCCTGATCTACGCGGTGCGCCGCTCCGATTTCACCTACTTCGTGGACGGCGCCATCTATGGCTTTGCGACAGGCGCTTGTTTTGCCGTGCTGGAGAATCTGCTCTACCTGGGCCGGGTTGAGGCCGAAGCGGGGTTGGCGCTGGCCTTCGGCCGGGCCTTTTCGACAGCTTTGATGCACGGGAGTGCGACCGCGCTGGTCGGGATCGCCCTCGGTCGCCTGCGCTATGGCCGGGGGGCCAGCCGCTTTGCCTCGCTCTTTTTGGGCTGGGCGGCAGCGATCACGCTGCACCTCACCTTCAATAACGTCGTCAACATGGATGCGGGGACGCTCACGCTGCTCCTGGCGATCGGGCTCGGGCTGGGTGGCGTGGGGCTGGTGAGCGCTTTTATCTTCTGGGGGCTGGCGGAAGAGCGGCGCTGGCTGCGCGAGACCCTGGGGCTGCAGGTGGGCGTGTCGGCGGGCGAGTCCGCCGTGATTCAGAAGCTGGATGACCTGGAGACGCTGCTGGCCCCGGTGGGCCAGCACTTCGGAACGGCCAAGCGCAAGCAGGTGGCAGGGTTCTTGAAGCTGCAGGCCCAGTTGGGACTGAAGCGCAAGGTGCAGGAAATGACGCCCGATCCCAATCTGCGGGCGGAAATGGAACGGCAGGTGGCTGCGCTGCGGCGCGAGATCGACGCCGTGCGGAAAGACCTGGGGGTGTACTGCATGTCCTACGTCCGTTCGATCGTGCCGCCCGAGACCGAGCCGCTGTGGGAGCGCCTGGGGCAGACGCTTGAGACGCGTACGAACTCAACCGGCCCGAGCCTGTGGAGCACCCTCAACCGCAGGTTGGATGAACGGGGGGAGGAACACAGCAACGATCCGGTTTGATGCTTCGCAGAGGAGGCGCAACTTGGGACTATTCAACCGGCTGCAAGGAGAATTGGAGGCGCGCGAGCAAGCACTGGGACTGCGGATGTCGGACCTGCTCACGCTGCCCGAGCCGCAGTGCAGCCTGCTGGCCTGGATGATCCGCCAGGTCCAGGTGGGACTCGGAGAGGCGGCCGCGTTCCTGCATCGGGATGAGGAGGCCGCGCGCGCCATACTGATCGGGCTGCGCGACAAGGGTTTCGTGCGCGAGATCGAAATGCGCGGGGTGACCACGTACCGCGTGCGCCTTGCGCCGAAGCGCGGGCGGACGCTGCCGGCCAATCTGTGGCAGGCGCTGGCAGACAAGGTCGGGACCGACGAGGAGGCGCCGCGATGAAATGTTTCCACTGTGAGGAGGAGGCGCGCGGCGTGTGCAGTTTCTGCGGTCGCGCCCTCTGCAAAGCGCACATGAAGAAGATGCCGGCCATCGTCACCATCTATGTGGGCGAGGCGAATACGCCCAAAGCCATCGTCGTGTCCGATGCGCTTTTTTGCGGGGTATGCAAGCCGCAGCCTGAGCCCATCGAGATGCCGGAGCTCTATTAGGAGGAGAGGGGTATGTCCAAGATCGTTTCGATCCATTCTTTCCGCGGCGGCACCGGCAAGTCCAACACCACAGCCAACCTGGCTGCTCTCCTCGCACTGCGCGGGCAGCGCGTCGGCGTGGTAGACACCGACATCGCATCGCCGGGCATCCATGTCCTGTTTGGCATGGATGACACCGGCCCGAGCCGCTCCCTGAACGACTACCTTTGGGGTCGTTGCGCCATCGAGGACACGGCGCATGACGTGACGGCCAGCCTGGGATCGGACGTGCGCGGCAGGGTGCTGCTCATCCCGTCCAGTCTCAAGGCCGGTGAGATCGCCCGCATCCTGCGCGACGGCTACGACGTCGGCCTGCTCAACGACGGCTTCCGGGGCCTGATTGCCGCGCTGCACCTCGACACGCTCCTGGTGGACACGCATCCGGGTTTGAGTGAAGAGACGCTGCTGTCGATGGCGATCTCGGACGTGCTGGTCATCGTCCTGCGGCCCGACAGACAGGACTACCAGGGCACCGCGGTAACGGTGGAGGTCGCACGCAAACTGGACGTGCCATGCCTGAGGCTGATCGTCAACAAAGTGCCCGCCGGCTTCGACCCGGCCGACGTGCTGGCGCAGGTTGAGCAAACGTACGGCTGCCCGGTAGTCGCGGTGCTGCCCCACAGTGACGAGATGATGCGGCTGGCCAGCGGCGGGGTGTTCGTCACCCGCTACCCGAACCACCCACTGACCGCGCTGTACCGGCAGGCGCTCGATCGCCTGAGTGTCTAGCCGGGGTCACGGGCCTGGGTCTTGAACATCGCCGGAGGCGCAAGCGAATCGGGAGCGACCTCGGCGAAAGCCCAATGCAAGGAGGCGGCCTATGGCCGACATCCTCGGCCGGATTCTGGTAGTTGACGACAACGTCCTCAACCGCATGCTGCTCAAGCGCACCCTCGAGCAGCAGGGGCACACGGTCGCGCTGGCGGAGAATGGGCGACAAGCGTTGGAGATGCTGGATGCAGGTCATTTCGATCTGGTGTTGCTCGACATCCTCATGCCTGAGATGGATGGCTACGAGGTGCTGGCGCGCCTCAAGCGCGATCCGGCGCGACGCGACCTGCCGGTGATCGTCATCTCCGCGCTGGAAGAGATGGAGAGCGTGATCCGCTGCATCGGCATGGGCGCCGAAGACTACCTGCCCAAGCCCTTCGATTCCCTGCTGCTCCGCGCGCGCATCGGCGCCTCTCTGGAAAAGAAGCGCCTGCGCGACCAGGAAGTGGAATACCTCCAGCAGGTAGCCCATGTGACGGCGGCGGCCGCGGCGGTGGAGGCGGGGCAGTTCAGGCTCGCCAGCCTCGACGAGGTGGCGGCACGGCCGGACGCGCTCGGGCAGCTCGGCCGCGTCTTCCAGCGCATGGCGCGCGAAGTCGATGCCCGCGAGCAGTCCCTGAAACAACAGGTGCAAGCGCTGCGCATCCAGATCGACGAGGCGAAGAAGGTGCGCGAGGTGGCCGAAATCACGGAGAGCGATTACTTCCGCGACCTTCAGGAGCGGGCCCGACATCTGCGCACTATGGCCGGCTCGGGATGACGCTGGGCCCATCTCCTTTCTTTTAGCGGCTGCACCGCAGCAACTGCCAGCCGCCCCCGGCCTGGGGCGCCAGCTCCAGGATCCGGTAGCCGTAGGTGTTGATGATCCGCGTGCCCGCGTGATCGCTCTCCATCCCGTCGCAGCGATGGTACACATGGTGGTGCCCGTGGACCATCACGGTGGGATGGAAGCGCCGTAGGAGCTCCAGATACGCGACAAAACCTTGATGGGGCAGGTCCTTGCCGTCGTGGATGCCGTGGGGCGGCGCGTGGGTGATCAGGATATCGAGGTAGCGGCCATGCCGCACTCTGTTCAGCAGCAGTGATGCGCCCAGGGCCGCGGCCTGGCGCCGCACCTGCGCCTCGGTGTACTGAAAGGGCGCGCCGGGCTTGTACTGGCGGCACCCTTCCAGCCCGGCGAGCAGCAGCCCCTGGTCGTATTTCCGGCGGCCGTGCAGGTTCACCGCCCAGTTGAACGGCGTGCGCCGGCTGGCGCGGGACGCGTCCGGGTCGTCCGTCTGGGGTTCCGCCACCGCGTCGTGGTTGCCGTGCACGTAGTACAACGGCGCGTCCAGCATGCTGGCGACGTAATCCAGGTAGTCATAGGGCAAGTCGCCGCAGGCCAAAATCAGGGCGACCTTCCCGACCCGTTCCCTGGCGTAGGGGCCGTAGAGCACCGGCTCCACCTTGTCGCTGACGGTCAGGATTCGCAGGACTGCGTCGCTGCGCGGTTCGGGGTTCATCTGTTCGGCTCCACTCATGCCACCGGCAGGATCCTGGGCCGGCGCATCCAGTGGTAAGATAGCATGGCGCGGACGCCGCGTCAAGAACGGAACCCGTTAGGCCCAGGGCAAAGTCATTGTGTGGCGGCTGGGCCTGCCTGGCAACTGAAGTTGCGGCTACCGTTGCGAAGTCGGCCTGCGCCGACTAGAACGCAGTCCACGAAGGTGGACTTGGCAAAGGTAGGCGCAGTTTCAACTGCCGGCCCTGGCCGGGACCCGCAACATGAAATCGCCCTGCCGTTGGCCAGATCCCATCGAAGTCCGCACCAGGTGTGTTTCAAATTCGGGGCACGAGCATCCTGAGCGGAGCCGGTGGGCAGTATCACCGGCGTAGTCGAAGGATGCGGCCTTGCCGATGACCGCTGCGCACCCTTCGACTGCGGACGCCGGGCAGCGGCCCGGCGCCTCCGCTCAGGGTGCTCCGCTTGATTCTGCCCCAGACGCGAAACGCACCCGTCCGCACCTGGCCACTTGACCAGTCTCCGACTCGCCCTGCGACGGGTGCGCTTTCCTTCGCCCGGGCGTATCATCAGCGCGACACGATGATTACCCGTATCGGAGGCAACCATGACCCTCTCTACACGACTGCTCGCCGTTCTGGGCCGCCTGTTGGCCTTCCTGTTGGCCCTGGGCTTGTGCGTGCCGGTGATCCTGCTGCCGCCGGCCACCGCGGTGCCAGCGTGGGCCTGGCTCCCGCTGGCCGCCGCAGACCTGGCGCTGCTGATCGCATTTTTCGTGCTGCAACCGGCCTGGAAGCGGACGGTCATCCCGCTGGCGGGCATTCTCGTGGTGGCGTTCCTGGCCGTGATCGCCTCGCAAGCCTTCGCGAAAACCCCGCCCATCCTCGGCGCTGACGGCAAGCCGCTTCCCGGCAGCATCGCCACGCTGGAAAAGGTCACGCTCAACGGCAGCCGGCAGTGGATCTCCATTCGCGGCCGGGACGCCGGCAAGCCGGTGCTGCTCTTCCTGGCCGGTGGGCCGGGCGGCAGCCAGTTGGCAACGGCTCGCTTCGCCCTCGGCGGGCTGGAGGAGCACTTCGTGGTCGTCGACTGGGATCAGCCGGGCGCGGGCAAGTCGTTCGACGCGGTGAAGCGTTCAGCCCTCACCCCGGAGCGCTACATTCAGGACGCCTACGCCCTGGTGATGCACCTGAGACAGCGTTTTGGGCAGGAAAAGGTCTACGTACTGGGTGAGTCGTGGGGCAGCGCGCTGGGCATCATGCTGGTGCAGCGCCATCCGGAGCTGTTCCACGCCTTCATCGGCACCGGACAGATGGTTGCCTTCCTTGAGACTGATCTGATGTGCTACGATTTCACACTGAATTGGGCGCGGGAGCGCGGCGACACGGCCAAGGTGGCAAAGCTGACGCAGCAAGGCCCGCCGCCCTACTACGGCCGCCGGGTCGCGCTGAAGCAGGCGACTTACCTGCTGGACACGTACAACTACATGAACGCCAACCCAGCCATCACCGACAATGGTTTCAACACCTGGCGCGATCTGGCCGCGCCGGAATATGGGCTGTACGACAAGGTCAGTTGGTTCCGCGGCGTGCTCGAGACCCTGGGCGTGGTGTATCCCCAACTGTGGGAGGTGGACTTTCGCACCCAGGCCACCCGGCTGGACGTCCCGGTCTTCTTCCTGATCGGCCGCCATGACATCAACGCGCCGACTACGCTGACCGAGCAGTACTTCGCCGTGCTCGAAGCGCCGCACAAGGAGATCGTCTGGTTCGAGCATTCGGGGCACACACCGTGGGTGGCGGAGTCCGACGCCTTCGTGCAGGCGGTGGTCGAGACCCTGGCGCAGACGCGCTGAACTCCCTGGCAGATGCAACCAGCGAGGCACGTGGAGAAGACGCCATGAAAACACTGCGATATATCACGCTCATTGCGATGCTGTGCCTGGCGCCGGCGCCGAACACGACCGCCGCCGCGCCGGGCTTCGCCGCGGGGATGGACGTCTCCGCGCTCGACGCCGCGATCGAGGCGCAGATGGCGAAGCACGGCTTGCCCGGCGTCGCGCTGGCCCTGGTCGAGGACGGGGAGATCGTCTACCTCAAGGGCTACGGCAGCGCGGGCCGCGGCCGGCTGCTCACGCCGCAGACCCCCATGCTCATCGGCTCGCAGAGCAAATCGTTCACCGCGCTGGCGATCGCCCAACTGGCCGAGGCGGGCAAGCTCGACCTGAACGCCCCGGTCCGGACCTACATCCCCTGGTTTCGCGTGGCCGATGAAGCCGCCTCCGCCCGGATCACCCTCGACCACCTGCTGCACCACACCAGCGGCCTTTCAGACTCCGGCTACGGCGTCGTGCTGCCGGCCGATGCCACGCCCGAGCAGGCGGTGCGCTCGCTGGCGCAGGCCCGGCTGACTGCACCGGTGGGGACCAAGCATCAATACTTCAACACGGGCTACAGCGTGCTCTCCTACCTCATCGAGAGCGTCAGCGGCCAGAGTTACGCCGACTACATCCGCCAGCACATCCTGGCTCCCCTGGGCATGACTGCCTCCAGCGCCGAGCCAACCCTGCCTGCCGGCCTGGCGCAGGGCTACACCCGCGTGTTCGGCTTCCCGTTCCCCGCGCGCGAGCGTGTGCCGGCCTACGGCGTGGGCGAGGGGTACATCGTCTCCACCGCCGAGGACATGGCGCGCTACGCCATCGCCGTGATGAACGACGGCGGCGGGCTGGTCTCCCCGGAGATGATGCGCCGCATCCTCAGGCCCGGCGTGGGCGCGTATGGCATGGGGTGGTACATCGTGGACAACGGGGCCAAGATCTTCCACGGCGGCGCCAACCAATCCTTTCGGGCCGAGGTCAACCTCTACCCCGGCCGCGACCGCGCCTTTGTGCTGCTGACCAACCAGGGCTACCAGGTGGATCACTTCATCTCGGCCTCGCAGTTGACGGGCAGCGTGGAGGCGATCGTGCTGGGGCGGACGCCGCCGCCGGTCTCACAGGGGTGGTCGGTACGCTGGGTCGGGTGGGCGATCGGGCTGCTGGTCCTGGGCCTGCTCGTCCTGCACACCCGCAACTTCCTCGCGCTGCGCGGCTGGCGCGCCCGCGCGCGGGGCATGACCCCGGCCAGGCGGGCGCTGGATGTGGCGATCAGCTTCATCATCCCGACCGTCATCCTGGTCGTCGTCTTCAGCCAGGTGAGCGCGTTCTACGGCAACCGCTTCAACCTATGGACCAACCTGGCCTACTTCCGCCTGGGTTTGCCCGATGTGTTCGTGCTGATGATCGTGGGCACGCTGCCGGACTACACCCAGGGCATCATCAAGCTGGCTTGGCGCTGAGCAAGGAGAGCTGTCGTGTTCGACATTCGCCCCGTGAATTACGATCCCCTGATGTTTCAGCCCCCCAGGATCAACTGCCACGAGGCGCTGCTCCGGCGTGCGTTGGCGCTGTTCAATCGTGCGCGGCGGAAGGCGCTCCTGGAGCGCGCCAAGGGCCTGCTCCTGGGCCACATCTGCCGCCTGCTCTGTCTGGCCGCCATCCCGCCCGCCCAGGTGCACGGTCGTCACCACGGCGGTCTTCAGGAGGTCGACATCAGCCAGATTTGCGGCACCCTGGATCGGACGGCCGATTTCGATCATCACTTCCAACCGCTCTCCGATCGCCTGCGTGACCGCTGGGTGAGCGTGGCTGTCGCCCGCTGCCAGGGCATCGCGCTGCCGGCCGTGAACCTGGTGCAGGTGACGGACCGTTACTTCGTTGAGGACGGACACCATCGGCTCTCTGTGGCCCGCATGTTCGGCCAGAGCTGCATGGATGCTGAGGTCACCGTCTGGGAGGTCAGCGGCCCGCTCCCCTGGGAGCAGCCGGCTGCCAAGCCCTCCCATCAGTTGACTCTGCATCCGGCACAAGTGAACCGGACGGAGAGAAAATCATGAGATTGATTCGCCGCAAGTACCAATGCGAGGATGACTACTGGGCGATCCGGGCCTTCCTGCGCGAGGTCTTCCTGCTCAACGCTCGTCGCGAGACCTGCTGGCCGTGCTACCGCTGGGATTACTGGCGCTGGCACGTCAATGAAAACCTTTTGCACTTGAGCCTGGAGGCGGCGGTGTTCCTGTGGGAGACGGCCGACGGCCGGACGGCCGCCGTGCTCCATCCCGAGGGGCCGGGCGAGGCGTACCTGCAGGTGCATCCCGCCTACCGCTCGGCCGAGCTGGAGGTGGAGATGATGGCGACGGCCGAGACGCAGTTCGCCACCACGCAGCCCGACGGGGGGCGCCGCCTGGTGGTCTGGGCGCACGAGGATGACCTGCTCCGCCGCGACCTCCTGGCCCGCCGCGGCTACGTCCGTGGGCAACATGCCGAGTACCAGCGCCGCCGCCGCATGGACGCGCCCATCCCCGCCTGCCAGCCGCCTGCCGGCTACACCGTCCGCAGCCTGGGGGATGAGAGCGAGCTGCCGGCGCGCAGCTGGCTCTCCTGGCGCGCGTTTCATCCCGACGAGCCGGATGAGAAGTACGAAGGTTGGGCATGGTATCGCAACGTGCAGGCCGCGCCGCTCTACCGCCGCGACCTCGACCTGGTGGCCGTCGCGCCGGACGGCGAGCTGGCCGCGTTCTGCACGGTCTGGTTCGACGATATGACCCGCACCGCCGCGTTCGAGCCGGTGGGCACGCATCCCGCGCATCAGCGCCGCGGCCTGGGCCGGGCCGTCATGGCCGAGGGCCTGCGCCGCGCCGCGCGCCTGGGCGCAACCCTGGCCGCAGTCGGCTCGTATTCCGAAGCGGCCGGCGCACTCTACGCCTCGCTGGGCTTCACCGAGTACGACTTGAGCGAGCCGTGGGTGAGCGTGAGGCGCGATGCGTGAGGCGTGGGGCGAATCAGCGAATCAGCGAATGGGCGAATCAGCGAATGAGCGAATCAGCGAATCAGCGAATCAGCGAAGCGGCGAAGCGGCGAATGCGATCCTTCGGATCGCCCGAATCAGCGAATCGGCGAATCAGCGAATGGGCGAATGGGCGAAGCGGCGAAGCGGCGAATGGGCGAAGCGGCGAATGCGATCCTTCGGATCGCCCGAATCAGCGAATCGGCGAGATTGCTTCGGCGCTGCGGCGCCTCGCAATGACAGGCAGTACGCGATACGCAATACGCAACACGCAATACGCAGTACGCAATACGCAGTACGCACCCCCCACCACGCAACTAGACGTCGCGCCCCGCGTTTGCTACAATGCTGTGTGGAGCAACGATCCATGCCTGATCCAGCCAACCGATCTACCCCCGCCGGCGCCCTGGCGGAGCTGACGGCCGCGGTGCGGCAGATGCAGGCCGGCGACCTCAGCGTGCGCCTGCCTGAGCCTGATGGGCCGGCCGAAGTAGCCGATTTGACGCGCGCGCTCGACCGCCTGGCCGGCACCCTGCGCCAGCGCGAGGAGGAGCAGCAGCGCAAGGGCGCGGCGCTGGCTGAATCGGAGGCGCGTTTCCGGACGATGTTCGAGACATCCGCCATCGGCATCGGGATCATGGGGCTGGATCTGAGGGTGATCAGCATCAACCCGGCCCTGTGCCAGATGTACGGGTACACCTGCGAGGAGCTGATCGGACGGACCTCTGCGCTGGTGCTCCATCCTGATGACACTCCGAGGGCCGCGCAGAAGCTGCAGGATCTCGTGGCGGGCAAAGTCAACCAGTTCTCCGACGAGCGGCGCTACATCCGCAAGAACGGCGAGGCGTTTTGGACGCGCACCGCGATGAGCATGGTGCGCGACGCCCAGGGCGCGCCGCTCTACATCGTGGGCATGGTGGCGGACATCAACGAGGAGCGCCTTGCGCTGGCGAAACTCCAGGAATCGGAAGCGCGCTTCCGCGCGATGTATAACAACGCGGCCGTCGGCATGGCGACGATATCGCTGGATCGCCGCATCCTCAGCGTCAATGAGACCAGCGCCCGCATCACCGGCTACTCGGTCGAGGAGCTGCTCAACACCGACCCGGGCCGGCTGTCGCACCCCGATGATGCCGCCGTCGGCATGGCGCAGTTCGGCGACCTGATCGCCGGCAAGATCCCGCAGTACCAGATGGAAAAGCGCTTCATCCGCAAGAGCGGTGAGGTCTTCTGGGGGCGGGTCTCCTACTCCGCGGTGCCGGGCGCAGACGGACGGCCGGAATACCTGGTGGGGCTGATCGAGGACATCAGCCAGGAGCGCCTGGCCCAAGAGCACCTGGCGGCGCAGGAAGCCCAACACCGCCGCCAGCTCGAGCAGCGCATTGCCGAGCGCACCGAGGAGCTGAGCGCGGCCAACGAGCGCCTGCGCGAGAAGGCCGCCCAGGACGCCGTAGCCGCCGAGCGCACCCGCCTGGCCCGCGACCTGCACGACGCGGTGACGCAGACCCTCTTCTCGACCACCCTCATCGCCGACGTGCTGCCCGACATCTGGGAGATGAACCCAGCCGAGGGCAAGCGCCGGTTGGAGGAGGTGCGCCGGCTCACGCGCGGCGCGCTGGCTGAGATGCGCACCTTGCTGGTGGAGCTGCGGCCCAACGCCCTGACCGAGATTCCGCTGCCCACCCTGCTGCGTCAACTGACCGAGGCGATGGTGAGCCGTGCGCCGCAGATTGCCATCCACTTCACGGCCCAAGGGGACTGCAGCTTGCCTGCGGATGTGCAGGTGGGGTTCTACCGCATCGCGCAGGAGGCGCTGAACAACGTCGTCAAACATGCCCGGGCCAGCCAGGCGGTCGTCTCGCTGCGCCTGTGCGAGCCTGTGCGCCTGATCGTGGCCGACAACGGCGCGGGCTTCGACCCCGGAGCCGTCAGCGCAGACCACCTGGGCTTGCGCATCATGCGCGAGCGGGCCGAAGCGATCGGGGCTCGGCTGAGCGTTTACAGTGAACCCGGCGAAGGAACGCAGATCTCAGTCTTGTGGGGAAAAGGATAAGCTCATGGACGATAGAATTCGGGTGCTGATCGTGGACGACCACGCGGTGGTGCGTTCGGGCCTGAGTGCGTTCCTCAGCGTTAACCCCGACCTGGAACTCGTCGGCGAGGCGGAGAACGGGCAGCAGGCGGTGGCCCGCGCGGGACTGCTCCAGCCCGATGTCATCTTGATGGACCTGATGATGCCGGTGATGGATGGCGTGGCTGCCACGCAGGCGATCAAGCGCCAACATCCGCACATCCAGATCGTCGCCCTGACCAGCTTCCAGGAGGATGAGCTGGTGCAGAACGCGCTGAAGGCCGGGGCCGTGGGCTACCTGATGAAAAACGTCACCGCCCGCGAGCTGGCCGCGGCCATCCGCTCGGCCAGGCAGGGCAAGATGACCCTCTCCTCCGAGGCCGCGCAGGCGTTGGTGCGCGGCAATCAGCAGGCGCAAGAAGCCGAGGTGCTGACCGAGCGCGAGCGTGAGGTGCTGCGGCTGATGGTCGAGGGCCTCAACAACGCCGAAATCGCCGAGCGGCTGGTGGTCAGCCTCTCGACGGTGAAATACCACATCAGCAATGTCCTGGGCAAGCTGGGCGTAGACAACCGCGTCTCCGCCGTCACGCTGGCGATCCAGCGGAAGCTGGTGTAAGACTTCGACCCGACGACATAAGCCCGGTCTATCTTGAGGTAGTCCAGCAGCCGCAAGCCGTCAGACTCCTGGGGGATGATCGTCACCCACAGCCTGCAGACGCGTGGTAGAATTCTTGCAGACACTCAGAGGACCCATCAGGAGGTGATTCCAATGAAGACCCTATTTGTGGCAGCGTTGTTGGCCTTGACCCTCGTCATCCTGGCCGGGTGCGCGGCCGGCCCGAACGCGATGGTCAATGTCCCGGATGAAGCGGGCCGCGTGGCCGGTTTCTGGCAAGGCCTGTGGCACGGGATCATCGCGCCGGTCACGTTCATCATCTCGCTCTTCTCGGACACCGTGCACGTTTTCGAGACGCACAACAACGGGAACTGGTATGTCTTCGGGTTCCTGTTGGGGCTGACGACGATTTGGGGCGGCGGCGGCCGCGCCTCGTCGCACCGGCGGCGCGCCGCTTAATCGAGGATCCCGGACCCTGAAGGAGGAGATCATGCTTAAGCGAGCCTCTCTTCTCGCCATCCTGCTCCTGGTCTGCGCGCTCCCACTGCCGGTCGGAGCCGCCAAAAGCTACTCTGCGGACCGCTTCGACGTCGACTGGAACCTGACCGAAAGCGGCGTGCTCGAAGTCACCGAGACCGTGGTCTTCCGCTTCGAGGGCGGCCCCTTCACGTATGTCTATCGCGAGCTGCCCCAGGGCTACTCGGACGGTATCGAGGGTATTGCGGCCAGCCTCGACGGCCGGCTGCTGCCGGCCGGCTCGCAAGCCGGCCAGGTGGAGATCACGGGGAGCGATCCGATCGTGGTCACCTGGCATTTCGCGCCGACCTCCGATGCCGCCCACACGTTCCAGCTCAAGTACCGCGTGCTGGGCATGATACGGCAGGAGGCGGGCGCCGACCTGTTCTGGTGGAACGCGCTGCCGACCGAGTACGAGTACCCGATCGCGTCGAGCACGGTGCGCCTGACCTATCCGGCCGGGTTGCAGCCCAGCGGGCCGCCAGAGGTGCGCCGGGGTGACGCGCAGATGGCCCAAGGCGCGGGCGAGGTCGTCTGGACAGCCCAGGACATCGAGCCGGGAACCCCGCTGACCGTAGCCGTGCCCTTCCCGGCCGGCTCGCTGATCGCCGCGCCGCCGGCGTGGCAGGCGCGCGCCGCTGAGGCAACCGCGGCCGCGCCCGGCTTCCTGGCCGGGGCGGGTGCGCTGCTGGCCGCGGGGGTCGCCTGGCTCTGGGCGCTCTGGGCGCGCGGCCGCCGGCCCAAGACGGCCATCTCAATGGCTGCCGGCCCCGCTTCCACCCTGCCCGGCGACTTGCCGCCCGCGCTGGGCGGCGCGCTGGCCGCCGCGGACGGCCGGCCGAGCGTGACGCAGGCGTTGGGCGCGCTGTTCGACCTGGCGCGGCGCGGCGTCGTGACCATCGAGGAATCGCCCGACAAACACTGGTATCGCAGCCGCGATTTCGACGTGCGGCTGCAAGAGGCCGCGCCCCGCGACCTGCGGCCGCATGAAGAAGGGCTGCTCGCCCTGCTGTTCACCGGCAAGCAAGGGCCGGCGGAGACGATCAAGGTCTCCGAAATGGGCGCCCGCCTGGCCGGCAAATCCAAGCAGTTCACCGAGCCGCTGACCGCAGAGCTCAGCGCGGCGGGCCTGATCGATCCGCAGCGCCAGGCAACCGCGCGGCGGTTCACCATCATCGGCGTGATCTTGCTGCTGCTGATGCTGCCGCTCGGCGCGCTGGGCGCGCTGCTCGTCAAGCAGTACGGGGGGTGGCCGTTCCTGCTGACCGCGGCCGTTTTCCTGCTGGGCCTCGCAGCGTTCATCATGAGCGGGGTCTACTCGCCGCTGTCCGACGAGGGGGCGCGCGAAGCCGCGCGCTGGGGGAGCTTCCAGGAGTATCTCAAGGATGTGGTCAAGGGCCGCGACCCGGCGTGGGACCTGGGGCTGTTCGAGCGCTACCTGCCCTATGCGGCCGCCCTGGGCCTGGCGGAAGGCTGGGCGAAGGCCTTTCAGAAGCGCGGCGGGGCCGAGATCCCCGCGTGGTTCCACACCGTGGCCGGCTCCAGCGATAGCGGCATCGGCGCGTTCGTCGCCATGACCGCCTCCACCAACGCGGCGAGCACGTCGGCCTCCGCGGGCGCGGGCGGCGGCGGCGCAGGGGGCGGCGGCGGCAGCGGCGCGGGCTAGAATCTGTTATGCACTTTGAATGAATACTCGCGGTAAGCTTACGGCATGAGCGACACCCTAGGCTAATTGCTGGCCGTGTTGGTCACCCCAGCCAATGAGCAAGACCGGGCCCAAGTCGCCGCTTGGGTTGAGCAAATCCAGGCCGTGACCGGCGAATCGGTGGAAGTCGCCTTCGTAGATCAAGGCTACACCAGTGAGCAGCCAGCCGCCGACGCTGAACAACACCGCATCCGGTTGGAAGTTGTTAAGTTGCCCACCGCCAAACATGGCTTCGTGCTGCTCCCGCGTCGGCGGGTGATCGAACGCAGCTTCGCTTGGATGGCCCGTTTTCGCCGCATGGCCCGCGACTACGAGCGTTTGGCCGAGACCCTGGCCGGTTTTCACTTCATCGCCTTCGCCGTGCTGTTGGCGAAGCGTTTCGTTGAATTCATGACTCCATGTGCATAACAGACTCTAATGGGTGTACCGTTGCATCAAAAAACGCACATCCATCGTCCGCAGACCAAGATTGTCAAGTTCTTGGTGGCGCTGCTGGCCGGTCTGCCGCACTTAGAAGACATCAGCCGGGCTGGCCGCCCGCTGGAACAGGATCAGGCGGTGGCCACCGCCTGGCAGCAAGCAGGTTGGGCCGATTACAGCGGCGTCGGGCGCACCCTGCAAGCGTTGACCCAGGCCGAAGCTGCGGCTATCGGCCGGGTACTGCGAGAGATCAGCCAGCCGCTGATCGACGAGCAGATCACGCAAGCCTTGGTTGAGCACGGCCGCCTGATCTACGATGGTGACCTGACCGGACGACCGGTATCAACACCAGCACGACCTATCCTGAGGCCGCTTTTGGCCACATGGATGATGCGGTGCGACTGGGCTATCAAGTCGCCGTGGTCAGCGTCGGCAGTCCGACCTATGGCCGGCTGTGGCTGGCCGTCAAGCCGCATCCGGGCAACTTGGTGTCGTGTCTGCTGGCCGAAGAACTGGTCTTGGCCGCCGAAGCAGCCACCGGCGTGCGGCCCTGGCGGCGGACCGATCTGCTCCGCCAACGCTGGCAGGCCCTGTGCGCCCAGCGCAGCCAAGCTGAACAACGGCTGGCCCAGCGCCGGGCCGCCTTGGCGACCGCCCAGGCGGCGTTACAGTCCTGTACAGAACGGTTGCAGACGGCTAAAACGCCCTTGGCGGCGCTGGTAGCCGACTACCAGGAGCGGCAACGGCCTGAGCGACCGCACAGCCAGCTTGCCCAAGCCCGGCAGCAAGCCGAGACGCGGCTGCGCCAGCACACCCGTCAGGCGCGGGTCGTGGCCAGGTCGCTGCCCATGCGCCAGCCGATGTCGCCTGGCTACCTGATGGTTGCCTATTAAGGTTCACCGACGAAAGTCTCTATGCCGGTCGAGCCATCCAAACTGACGGCTGGGCTTTCCAGCTCAGCTTGCCGCTATTCCAAAGTTACAGTTTTGAGCCGTTTTCAACGAATCAGGCTCTGATTGCACAACCGTTACGCTAGCGCAATGCAATCAGCGCAGATGCTAATTCATCGTCAATCACCAGGACATTGGCATAGTTCTTTCGAAGCGCTGCACGTATGATCTGCGCTTTCTTTCCACCTTGTGCCATCACTACCACCAGCCGACCTCTATTTACCAGTGTGCGCAGACTTTCCAAACCGATTGAACAGACCATCTGGTTGTTCTGTTCACGGAAGTCTTCTGGTTGCTCACCGTACTCATTAAGCAGATAATACATCAAATTCCCCTGTACTCCACCTCCATAGACAATGTGATCTGCTTCAATGCCAGCCGATCGCAGGTAATTGTGTCGTTGATCTTCAATGTCCAACGCGAGCGCCCCTTTTCCTGGTCCACCCGCGCCCATGAAGAGGACGTCTACCGTCGCCGCGTCGTTAAGTACGGACTCGGTTACCATCTTGGTTGGGTTATGTACAGCCGCATCCGGATAGAAGGGGAGTTGGGATGCGCGAACTTGTCCTGATAGGCGACGAGCCAACGCAGCGACAAGATTGTTCGCACTAATGGATGCCAGTTCTAGTATCGGACTTACCGCCACGGGATGTAGATTTATGAAAGGGCCCTCATCATGGCGGAAAGCTTGCACCATCCAGCCTACCGTCCGTCCGCCACATAACCCCACAGAAAAGCCAGGTCGGACGACATCTAAGAAATACGCCTTTGCCGCATAACCTACCAGGATCTGTCGAAGCAATTCAGACTTGGGATCAATATGATGCATATTCACGACGCGCACTTGTTGAAGCAATGGCCTGTATGCAGCGCGCACCCCCCGTTCCAGATCCTCATTACGCGCTACCTGCGTAATCTCAACCAGCCCATCCAGGGTAAGTTTCAAAAGATGGTCATCGAGCTCCTCCGGCCTCGTGAACTTGTATTTCTCCACGAGATCCTCTACCCTGCCCCCCTTCAGTAATGCATTCCATAGAGCGACCGCGTATGAATCCAGCCTAGTAAGCAACGACTCAGCAAAACGCCATTCGAAGCCATATGCCTGCATGACGTGCGAGTATGAACCTGAAGGACTCCTACCCGCTAGTTCATCAAGTGTGACACCAAACAGCTCAGCAAGATCAATTAGGTGGAGCAGATGTGGCGTCCCCTCGTTCTGTTCCCAGGTAGCGTAGCTATTAGCTGCAACACCGATCTGGCCAGCTACCTCGCGCTGCGTAAGTCGACGCTCTGCTCGCAGTTTCTTCAGCCTCTCTGCAAGCCCTTCAATTCGGTCCTTCCGCACTTCCCTAGCGTTCGGAGAGTTCTGATGCATGAATAATCACTCCTATATGCTAAGATATAGCTATCTATATGGTAACCTATGGTCCATGTGTGATCTACTTGTTTACCGATCTTTCTGTCAGGGTATTGACTTAGATTCTCAAGTATGCTATCATTTTTATAGTCGATACAGGATAGCTCTATCTATTCTGGTCCATTAGTCCGCTAAATCGATAGTTTATGTAACTATAGCATACTCGCGGATCTTCGTCAATAGCTTTCGGTGTTCTGCAGTCACTTCCTCAATGGCGAGGGTGGCAAATGCAGCATCTCCATGCTTCATTGCGCGAGCCCTCTGCCGTGGGGAAACATCCCTGGCTACGGGCTCGTCCTGCTTAAATCGGCTTTTCTTGCCGCAAACGAGGAGGAAGCAATGAAATCCACAGTCCAGTACCACTGGCGTACGCTCGTTGTGCCTAAATTCCCGCTCCTCACATTTGTTGCAGCCTGGGTCGGACTGCTTTGGCTGAACACTCGCCATCTTCTTCGGCCCTTGTTGTGGCGCCTGCTTCTGCCTGCCTTCAGTCTTCGATTGCCGGCTGCCTCCTTATCTCCCACTCCGCTCAGTCCACTACTGAAGTCCCGCGCGCATGCTACACCGCAGGTCCTCATCCAGAGATCACATCGGTACTCAGCTCGCGCCTTCAACCACATCAGCATCGACCCCTCGTCTGGCATACTCACAAAGAGCAGCTCGGATGTCGCGCAACTGGCGCGCCAACGCCAATGGTTCGATTCGATGCCCCAGGAATTGGCCTGCCTAAGCCCTCGGGTGATAGGCTTCAGATGCGATGGCCCCCAGGCGCAGCTCCAGCTTGAATGCATCAGTGCACCATCCCTAGAGGAAATCTGGCTTAGTGGCACTGTATCACTTGCTGGGTGGCGCAGGATCCTGCGGCACTTGTTCGACATTCTGGCTCGATTTCGCAGCTACCCCGGTGTTCTCACTCCCGCAGACTTCGATGCAATGTACAGAATCAAAGTTCTGGACCGTCTTGCCTGTCTCACTAACCCACCCTGGGACATACTCCTGAGCGCCGAGACCATCTTGGTCAGCAGCCGGCCGCTCAAGGGGTTGCCAGCCCTCTGGCCGCGTCTGCTCCCCCTGATCGCCGGATTGTACAACGCGGCTCATGTCACGATTATCCATGGCGACTTCCAGTTCGCGAACATCCTGCACGACCTCACCACTGGGCTCATCAAGGTAATCGATCCACGTGGCAGCTTTGGCCCTGTTGGCCGTTACGGTGACTGTAAGTATGATTTTGCCAAGTTGTTGCATTCGATCGATGGCTACAACTGCATTGTGAACGACCTCTTCTCCATCGAACAGCAGGCAAACAACATCGCCTTTGTGATTCACAAGCACGAGTTTCAAGACAAATTGGTTCAATGGTTCGAGCGCAAGGTAGCTGCGTCCGGCTTTCGCCTTTGCGACATCCGCCTGATCGAGGGCCTGCTCTTTCTGTCGATGATCCCGCTACATAGTGACCAGCCAAAACGCCAGTTGGCAATGTTTGCAATGGCGCTACAGTTGCTTAACAATTTGCTGGGAGGTGCCTAATGCGGATCGTATGCGATTTGGATGGTGTGATTTGCCAATTGAAGCAGCCAGGGCAGAGTTATGCAGATGTCAGCATAAAGCCAGGCGCGGTTGAATGGTTAACTGCGGCACGGGCGCAAGGCCACTACATTATCATCTATTCGGCGCGCCACATGCGGACATGCAATGGCGACATCAGCCAAGTAATGGCCCGCGTAGGTAAGGTGACACTTGATTGGTTGGCTCATCACGGCGTACCGTATGATGAGATTCATTTCGGCAAGCCTTATGCAGACGTATACATTGATGATCTCGGTTACAGATTCGAATCGTGGAGCCATTTATCAGTACCCGGATTGTCCACATCTCCCCAGGAGGTACTGCCATGAAAAATGTGATTGCCATGGCTGGCCGTGGCCACCGTTTTGGGGCAGCCGGCTATTCCCTGCCTAAGCCTCTCATCGATGTGTGCGGTGCACCGATGGTGTGTTGGGCAGTCCGCAGTCTACCATCGGTGCCGCCGCAGGATTTGATCTTCGTGATCTCCGCCCAACATGCTGTTGAATTCCACCTGGCTGCTGTTCTTCGAGAGCTGTTTTCCCCGGAAATTACAGTCGTGCTGCAGCAAGACTCACCCCATGGACAGGCAGTTAGTGTACTGCTTGCCCGATCCATGATCGACACCGACGAACCACTAATCATCTATAACTGCGACACCTACGCGCCCGGTATCGGCGCCCAGCTACAAAATGCCGCGCAACTACATCCGTCAGTTGATGGTTTCATCCCCGTCTTCAAATCGCAAGCTGATAACTTGAGCTATATCCGGACAGACAACGAGGGGATGGTGGTAGAAGTGGCGGAGAAGCGTGTGATATCCTGCGACGCGACAATTGGGTTATACCATTTCGCACGCGGTGCTGATTTTGTTTGGGCTGCAGATCGGATGATTGCCGCGGGGGAGCGGGTCAACAACGAGTTCTACGTGTTGCCCGTCTACAGATATCTAATGGAAGAGCGGGAGAGATCTTTCCGCAAACTCAGCGTTAATCAAATCCATGTCCTGGGAACACCAGAAGAACTTGAAGCGTTCAAACGCCACCGCGCAGGTGCTCCAGGTCTGCCAGCCTAGAATCTGTTATGCACTTTGAATGAATACTTGCGGTAAGCTTACGGCATGAGCCGCAAGACTTACCCAAGTGATGTGACCGACGATGAGTGGGCGTTTGCGGCGCCCTACTTGACGTTGATGAAAGAAAACGCCCCGCAGCGAGAGCATTCCCTGCCGGAGGTCTTCAACGCCCTGCGTTGCATGGTGCGCACCGGTGTGCAGTGGCGCTTTCTGCCGAACGATCTGCCACCGGTGGGTGATCAAACGCAGCTTCGCTTGGATGGCCCGTTTTCGCCCATGGCCCGCGACTACGAGCGTTTGGCCGAGACCCTGGCCGGTTTTCACTTCATCGCCTTCGCCGTGCTGTTGGCGAAGCGTTTCGTTGAATTCATGACTCCATGTGCATAACAGACTCTGAGCGCGTCCGCCCACTGGCGGGAGTACGTTACCTGTGAAAGATCTTCTATCGCCGTGCAGGAATTCCAAATCTAGTCGTTGACAGCGTACTGGAATCGAGGCTTTAGCCGGTCTCCGGCCCGTCACGGTCGTGGGCCAGACCGGCTAAAGCCTCGATTCCAGTCTCTCGCGATTCACCTCACAGCCGTGAAGGCAAACTTGCATTTCTGAAAGCCACGCAGTACAATCTTGCATGTCGTCACGGAACACCGCGACCTCTCACAGGACCACCCACCCACCAGCGCCGAGGGACTCATGGTCGAGGAACTCGATGATTTCCGCCAGAGGCTGCAAACGCGCATGCCGGAGCTTTCCAAGAGCCACCAGCGCATCGCGACGTATCTGCTGACCCGCCACGATGACGCCGCGTTCCTCACTGCCGCCGGCCTGGGGCAGCGCCTGGAGGTCAGCGAGGCCACGGTCGTCCGCTTTGCCGCCGCCATCGGCTACGCCAATTTCCCCGAGCTGCGGCGCCGTCTGCAGGACATCTACCGCAACCAGGTGACGCCCGCCGCGCGCCTGCAGCACAAACTGGCCGAGCTGGCCGGCAACGGCGGCCATATCCTCACCAAAGTCCTCGACATGGAGATGCAATACCTGGCCGAGGCCGGCCACTCGGTGGCGCCCGAAGATTTCGACCGCGCGGTGGCGATCCTGCTGGCCGCGCGCCGCGTCTTCGTGTACGCGGGCGGGCCGTCCGCGACCCTGGCCAACCTGCTGGAGCTGCGCTTGCGCCGCTTCGGCATCTTCTGCCTCGCCATGACCGAGTCGGGCCGCAACCTGATCGAAAAGCTCCAGTTGTTGGAGCCGGGCGATGCGCTGGTGATTGCGGGCTTCCATCACATGAACCGCGAGCTGCGGGTGGTGGCCGAGCACGCGCACGCCATCGGCTGCCGCACGATCCTGCTCACCGATATCCTGGGGGCCGCGCTGCATGATCAGGTGGATGTGATCCTGGCCGCGCGGCGCGGGCCGGTGTCCACCTTCCACTCATCGACCGTGCCGATGGCGATCATGAACGCGCTGATCCTGGCCGTCGCGATGGCGCGGCCGGATGCGAGCCTGGCCGCGCTGGAGCGCATGCAGGGCCTGCGCGCCGCCTCAGGGCTGGATGGGAAATAAGCGCCGCGCTCTCTGCTGGGAGAACTGATATGGCCGTATCAACACCAACCGCCTCTCGCCCCATGCCGCTGCTGGCCTCCGCCCGGCGCTTCTACCGCTGGATCACGACCCCCCGCGTCGTCCTGTCGCTGATCATGCTGGTCGTGATGTTCTATCTGGTCATCATCCCCCTCTATCGCATGGTGGAGACCACGGTCACCTGGCAGCCACACGATGTCACGCGCGTCCCGGATGCCAAGGTGGGCGGGCTGACCCTCTTTCACTACATCAGGATGCTGACGGGCGTCTTCGGCAAGATCTACATGTACACCCCGCTCCGGCATTCGATGGTGGTCTCCATCGGGGCCACCCTGCTGGCGCTGTTGATCGGCGGGTCGCTGGCCTGGCTGGTGGTGCGCACCGACATGCCGGGCCGCAAGCTCGTCAATCAGTTGGCCGTGATCCCCTACATCATGCCCTCCTGGACCCTGGCCCAGGCCTGGCTGGTGTTCTTTAAGAACCGGCTTTCCGGAGGAACACCGGGAGTCTATGAATACCTGGTGGGACAAAGCCCCCCCAGTTGGCTGTCCTATGGGCCGGTGCCGATCATCATCTGCAGCGCGCTGCACTACTACACGTTCTTCTTCCTGTTCGTGTCGGCCGCGCTGATGTCCATCGACTCCAACCTGGAGGAAGCCGGCGAGCTGGCGGGCGCCAGTCGCTGGCACATCCTGCGCAAGATCACCTTCCCCCTGGTCCTGCCGGCGATCCTCTCGGGTTTCATCATGACCTTCTCCAAGGTGCTGGGCACGTTCGGCGGCCCGAACATCCTCGGCACGCCGGTCAGGTACTACGTCGTGGCCACCATGATCCGCGGCAGCATCGGCGTCGGCGACAAGGCGGATGCCTTCGTGCTGGCGATCGTGCTGGTGATGATGTCAATGACCATCATCTGGATGAACCAAAAGCTGGTGGGCACGCGCAAGAGCTACGAGACCATCGGCGGCCGCGGCTTCGTGGCGCAGGTGAACAAGCTGGGCAAGCTGAAACGCGCGGTGATGATCGCCGTGATCCTCTTCCAGATCCTCGTCATCGTCGTGCCGCTCGGTCTGCTGGTCTATTCCACGCTGATGCTGCAGGACGGCAACTACAGCCTGAGCAACCTCTCGCTGCAGCACTGGATCGGCGAGCGCGGCACCATCTACAACCACGGCGAGCCCGGGGTCCTGCGCAACCCGAAGATCTACATGACCGCCTGGAACTCCATCCGGCTCTCTTTGTGGACGGCCTTCTTCACCGCGCTGATGGGCATCATCCTCGGCTACGCGATCGTCAAAGGCCGGGGCACCCGTTTGAGCAAGGTGGTCGAGCAGTTGGCCTTCGTGCCCTACGTAATCCCCGGCATCGCCTTCGGCGCCGTCTATATCGCGATGTTCATCAAGCCGTTGGGGCCGATCCCCGCGCTCTACGGGACGTTCACCCTGCTGGTGGTCGTGTCGGTGGCCAAACACATCCCCTACTCTTCCCGTTCGGGGGTTTCGGCCATGATGCAGGTCGGCCGGGAGCTGGAGGAGGCGGGCATGGTCTCGGGCGCCAACGTCTGGCAGCGCTTCCGGCGCATCATCTTCCCGCTCACCAGCAGCGGTTTCGTCGCCGGGTTCCTGCTGACGTTCATCACCACCATGCGTGAGCTGTCGCTGATCATCCTGCTGGTCACCCCGAAGACGCAAGTGCTGGCCAGCCAGACCATGTTCTACACCGAAAACGGCGACGCCCAGATGGCGAACGCCGTCATCTTGATCTTGATCGCACTCGTGGCCGTCGGCTACTTCATCATCAGTCGCATCCGGGGCGGCAGTCTCAAGAAGGGCCTGGGCATGTAGGCGGGAGGCAACCCATGTCAACATCGATCAGAATTCGCAACCTCATCAAGCGCTTCGGCAGCGTCGTCGCGGTCAACAACGTGAGCCTGACGGTGGAACCCGGCAGCTTCCTGACCCTGCTGGGCCCTTCCGGGTGCGGCAAGACGACCTTGCTGCGCTGCCTGGCCGGCCTGGAAGACCCGGACGACGGCGAGATCACTATCGGCGACAAGCTAGTCTTCTCGCACGCTCAGGGGATTTCGCTGCCTCCCGGCAAGCGCGATCTGGGGCTGGTCTTCCAAAACTATGCCCTGTGGCCACACATGACGGTCCAGCAGAACATGACCTTCGCGCTGGAAATCCAGAAACGCCCCAAGACCGAGATCGCAACGCGGACCAAGGAAGCGCTGGAAGAAGTGCAAATGACCGGCTACGCGGCCCGCTACCCGCGCGAGATGAGCGGCGGCCAACAGCAGCGCATCGCGCTGGCGCGCATGTTGGCCTATCGGCCCAAGGTCTTCCTGATGGACGAGCCGCTCTCCAACCTCGACGCTCGCCTGCGCATGGACATGCGCGCCGAGATCAAGCACCTGCACCACGTCTCCGGCGCCACCACCGTCTACGTCACCCACGACCAGGTGGAAGCCCTGACCATGTCCTCCCAGATCGCGGTGATGCGGGATGGGGTCCTCCAGCAGCTCGACACGCCCGATCGCGTCTATCACTTCCCCGCGAACCTGTTCGTGGCCGATTTCATCGGCAACCCCAAGGTGAACCTGCTGGCAGGGGTCGTCGATGGCGCGGGCCGCGTGGACCTGGGCAGCTTCAAGATCAGCCTGGACACGCGCGGCGCGACCGGCGAGGTCATCGTCGCGGTGCGGCCCGAGGATGTCACCATCTCGACTACCCCGCTGCCGGCCGCGGTCGAGTTCACCGCCTATTCCGTGCTGCCGGCCGGGGCCGATTCCACCATCATCGCGCGGCGGCAAGAGACCGAGATCACGGCCCGGGTCATGGGCATCAGCACGATCAACCTCGACGACAAGATCTGGCTGGCGTTTGATCCCAAGACCCTTAACCTCTACGACAAGACGAGCGGCAATCTGATCGCCTCAGGAGATGGGACGACATGAACGAAGCCGGGCGGTGGCCGCGCCGGCAAAGGAGGAAGATGCAAGAGACACAGCGCGTTCGTTCCGGGTGGCGCCATTTCTTACCACAAGCCTTTAAGGAGAGAGAACAAATGAAAGCGTCCAAATGGTTCGGGATCATCCTCGTGGTTTTCACCCTGGTGCTGTCCGCCTGCGGCGGAGCACCGACCGCCGCACCGGCCAAAGCAGAGCCGACCGTCGTACCGCAGCCGACCGCCGTGCCTGAGCCGACGCTGACGGCCGCGGAAGCGTGGGCAAAGGCGAACGGCGTCGGGCCTTACCAGCCCGCTGCCGAGGATTGGGCCGCGGTCGAAGCGGCCGCCAAGAAAGAGGGGCGGGTGGTCGTCTATGCCAACTCCTCCAAGTTCGAGAAGCTGCTCGATAAGTGGCAAGAGCTGTACCCCGACATCGCGCTCGAGGGCGGCGACACCGATGACATCGCGGTCAAGATGCAGGCCGAGCAAGAGGCCGGCAACGTCGTCGGCGATGTCTGGTTCAACAGCGATGGGCACCTGCTCTACGGGGAGTTCATGCCCAATCAGTGGCTGTGGTGGTACCTGCCGACCGGCGTCGTGCAAACCGATATCAGCGCAGAACGGCCGTTTGCCCTCTCGCGGCGCTCGGTCGACGTCATCGGCTACAACCAGGAGGTCAACCCCGACGGCTGCCCGCTCAAGAGCTGGTGGGAGCTGACCGAGCCGAAGCTCAAGGGCAAATTCTACATGGAGGATCCCATCGCGGACTCCAGCACCACCGCCAAGATCGCCCTGATCGTCGAGCATGCCGACCAGATGGCCGCCAACTACCAGGAATTCTACGGCAAAGACTGGACCACCGATCCCGCCTACACGAAAGACATCCCCAACGCGGGCTATCTCTTCCTCAAGAAGCTGGCCCAGAACCAACCCGGCATCCAGCCCGGCGGCGATGAGGTCGATGCGGCCTTCGCCACCCTGGGCATGAACAAGGACGAGGAGGCCGGCTACGGCTGGACCGGCTGGAGCAGCTACGAGTCGACGATGGACGGCGAGCTGGCCATGGCGCCCTGTCTCACGCTCAAGCCAGTCAGCGGGGTGCTGAAAGCCAACTACCTCGGCATCGCGAACAAGGCCGCCCACCCGAACGCCGCGAAGCTGTTCATCAAGTTCGCGCTATCCCAAGACGGCTTCGACCCGTGGAACAAGATCGGCACCTACCCGGCGTCCGAAGGCCTGGAGGTCGCCGAAGGCATGCCGCCGGTGTCCGAGGTCTCGCTCTGGCCGAGCGACGACCTGTTTGCCTATCAAAACAACAGCCAGATTCGCGACTTCTGGGCTGTCAGCCTGCTGGCTCCCTGAGCCGGCCTGCCGGCATCCCGGGCTCTCGGCTGCGACTCTCAACGTCGCGAGCCGCGGCCGATGGCCCTGGTATTTTAGGTAGAGCAGCGGAGCACCCTGAGCGGAGTGGCCGTGCATCCTGAGCGGAGCCGGGGGAGGGGCCCCGGCGCAGTTGAAGGACCGGCCACGCAGTCGAAGGGGGCGGAGCGGTCATCAGGAAGATCGCAGCCTTCGACTGCGTTCCGGCCGTCCTTCGGCTGCGCTGTGCTCCGCTCAGGACGCTGGCCGGAACTCCGCTCAGGATGCTTGCAGAGTCATTCTCATGAACGATCGAAATCCACAGTCCGAGCCGGTGCGCGCGGTCATCTTTGACCTGGGCGGCACGCTCGAAAATGTTGACTACGACGATGAACTGCGCGCAGCAGCCGCGGGCGACTTGCAGCGCCTGCTGCGCGCAGCCGGCCTCGATCCGCACCTGCCCACGCCTGAGCTGGCCGCGACCATCCGGGCGGGCATGCGCGCCTACACCGACTGGCGCGAAGCGCATGAGGTCGAGCTGCCGCCCGAACGGGTGTGGGCCGAGTACCTGCTGCCCGATCACGGCCTGTCCCGGGAGAAGTTGGCGGCCGCGGCCGAAGAGCTGACCTTCTTCTACGAAACCCATTACTTCCGCCGCAGCCTGCGGCCCGAAGCGCCCGCGGCCCTGGCCGCCCTGGCCGCGGATGGGCGCCGGCTGGCGGTAATCTCGAACATCATGAGCCGCGGCATCGTGCCCCGCAAGCTGGCGGAGTACGGCATCGCGGGCTACTTCGATCCGATCCTGACCAGCTCCGTCTTCGGCTGGCGCAAGCCCAACGAGCGCATCTTCCTGGAATGCGCCCGACGGCTGGGCCTGCCCCCGGCGCAGTGCGCCTACGTTGGCGACACCATCTCTCGCGACGTCAGCGGCGCGCGCCGCGCCGGCTACGGCCTGGCGATCCAGATCAAATCGTTCCTGACGGCCAGGGCCGACAGGGAAACCGACGTTGCGCCGCCGGATGCGGTGGTGGGAGACCTGCGCGAGGTGGCCGCGGTGGTGGCAGGCGCCTGGGTGCGCTAGCGCACCCGCGAAGTCCCGCCCGCCAGGAATCCCAAATCTGGTCGCTGTGGGCGCCTGGAATGGAGGCTTCAGCCGGTCAGCCACATGGCGCTCAAGTGGCCGATAACCGGCTAAAGCCTCGACTCCGGGCACACTTGGAGTTGCTGCCCGCTCGCGCGGGAGGAGCCTATGACGATCAAAGGCATCTTCTTCGATGCCGCCGACGTGTTCTACGCGCGGCGCGAGTCCACGCTGACCTACACCGTGCGCCTGCTGCGCGAACGCGGCTACCCCGCCGAGCTGTCGGCCGAAGAGGCGGCGCGACATCGGGAGCTGCGGCATCGGGCCAGCGGCGGCCATGTCAGCACCGAAGCGTATTGGGATGCGGTGCTGCGCATGTACGGCGTGGCCGCGGCGGCCGAGCGGGCCGCGCTGGCCGAGCTGATCAACGCGCAGGCGGATGACGTCTACGCCCTGCCCGCCGCGGCCGAGACGGTGAGTGCGCTGAAGGCGCGCGGCTTCATCCTCACCATCATCACCGACACCGTCTTCCCGCCCGGCCGCAAGCTGCGCTGGCTGGCCGGCATCGGCATCGCGGAGTACGTGGATCACGTTGCCTGCTCCACCGAGCTGGGGGTCCACAAACCCGACCCGGCCATCTACCTGGCCGCCCTGCGCCTGGCGGGCCTGGCGGCCGCCGACTCCGCGTTCGTCGGGCACGACACCCGCGAGCTGGCCGGCGCGCGCCGCGTGGGCATGCAGACGGTCGCGGTCTTCTACGAGCCCGACGCGCAGGCCGACTACTACGCGAATTCACTGCCGGGGTTACTCGATGTGCCGATTTTTGCCGTCCCATAGAGCGAAGCACCCTGAGCGGAGGCGCCGGGCCGCTGCCCGGCGTCCGCAGTCGAAGGGGCGGAGCACCGCAGTGCGCAGTCGAAGGGGCGGAGCGGTCATCGCGAAGGGCCGCATCCTTCGACTGCGTTCCGGCCAAACCGCGGGCCGGAACTCCGCTCAGGATGCTTGCTCTTATGACACCTGTATGAATTGAGGTTAAGCACATGCCAGCAGACATCGAAGCCATCTTCCTGGACGTGGGCAACACCCTGCGCATCGTCCTCGACGACCCCCCGTTCCGCGCCCAGGCCCGGGCCGACCTGATCGCCCTCGTCGGCGCGCGGGAGCCGGAGGAGGCGTTCTTCGCGCGGCTGGAGGCGCGCTGGACCGCCTATCGCAAGGCTTCGAAGGCGTCGCTGGTCGAGGCCTCGGAGCGGGAGCTGTGGACCCTGCACCTGCTGCCCGACTATCCCGCCGAGCAGATCGGCCCGCTGGCCGGCCGCCTGACCCGCCTGTGGCGCGATCATGACGGCCGCCGCGTCCCGCGGCCCGATGTCAAGGCGACGATCATCGAGCTGCACCGCCGCGGCTATCGCCTGGGCATCATCGCCAACACCATCACCGAGACCGAAATCCCGGACTGGATGGCGGCGGACGGGGTCACCGAATACTTCGACGCCGTGGTGCTCTCGTCGAAGGTCAGGCTGCGCAAGCCCGACCCCCGCATCTATTGGGAGGCGGCGCGGCGCATCGGCGTCGAGCCGGCCCGCTGCGCCTATGTGGGCGACAACATGGTGCGCGACGTCGAGGGCACGCGCGCGGCGGGCTTCGGCATGATGATCATCCTGTTCGAGCCGGCCACCGTCGCCAAGGAACCGCCCACCGTCGAACATCAGCCGGATTATGTCATTCGCGAGTGCCGGGAATTGCTAGACATTTTTCCCGACAGACGCCTGGCCCTGATCAATGCAGCATCCTGAGCGGAGGCGCCGGGCAGCGGCCCGGCGCCTCCGCTCAGGGTGCTCCGCTGTGGTTCACTGAGGAAAGTCAATGCCGACAGACACCTCTGCCTCCGATGTTTCTGACATCGAAGCCATCTTCCTGGACCTGGGCAACACCCTGCGCATCCTGCTGAAGGATGAGGCGCACCAGGCGCACGCCCGCCGCGAGATCGCCCGGCTGGCCGGCGCGGCCGCCGACCCCGACGCGTTCTGCGCCGAGATTGACCGCCGCTACAAGGTCTACCGCAAATGGGCCACCGAGCATTGGATCGAGGCGTCCGAGGCGGAGCTGTGGACGCGCTGGCTGCTGCCGGAGTTCCCGGCCGAGCGGATCGCGCCCCTGGCCACCGAGCTCACGTTCCAGTATCGCCAGTCCATGGGGCGCCGGGTGGTGCAGGAGGACGGCCCCGCGGTCATCAAGGAGCTGCACCGCCGCGGCTACACCCTGGGGATCATCAGCAACGTCATCACCAGCCGCGAGATTCCCGACTGGCTGGCGGCGGACGGCCTGACCCCCTACTTCAAGTCGGTCGTCATGTCGTCGGTCTGCGGCAAGCGCAAGCCCGACCCGGCCATCTACCACGAGGCCGCGCAGCGCGCGGGGGTGGCGCCGTCGCGCTGCGTCTACGTGGGCGACAACTTCGCGCGCGACGTGGTCGGCACGCGCAACGCGGGTTTCGGGATGATCATCATCATACCGGACGCTGAGGATCGCGATGCGGTCGTGCCGGCCGAGCAGCAGCCCGACCGCATCATCCATACGTTGAGCGAGCTGCTGGACCTCTTCCCCGATCGACGAACCGCAGGACCCGCGCCGGCGGAGCACCCTGAGCAAAACGCAGCGGAGCACCCTGAGCGGAGTGGCCGTGCGGTTACGGCCACGCAGTCGAAGGGGCGGAGTGGCCGTGCGGTTACGGCCACGCAGTCGAAGGGGCGGAGTGGCCGTGCGGAAGGGACGCGACCCGCGGAGGCCGCATCCTTCGACTCCGTCCCGCCAAACGACGGCGGGACTCCGCTCAGGATGCTAGCGGTTTCAGGCAGTGATGCGCCCACCTACGGTGCGGCGGCCCTGGCCGAGGCCGTCCGCGCGGCCTACCGCGCGGGGCAGACCGACTACGCGCTGGAGCCGCTGGTCGCCGTGGACGCCGCGGGTGCGGCGCTGGGCCGCATCGAGGACGGCGACGCGGTGATCTTCTGCTGCCGCCGGGGCGAGCGCGAGATTCAGCTCACCGAAGCGTTCACCGAGGCCGATTTCAGCCGCTTCCCGCGCCGCGCGCTGCACGACCTGGCCTTCGTCATCTTGACCCTCTACCACGAGAAGTTCCACGGCCTGCCGGTCGCGTTCGCGCCGGCCCAGGTGGCCGGCACCCTGGGCGAAGCGGTGAGCCGCGCGGGGCTGCGCCAGCTCCGGGTGGCCGAGTCGGAGAAGTACGCGCATGTCACCTTCTTCCTCAACGGCGGCAGCAGCCGGCCGTTCCCGGGCGAGGATGACATCCGCCTCCCCTCGCCGGCCGGCATCCCCTACGAGCAGGTCCCTGAGCTGAGCCTGGCCGAGGTCGCGGCCGCGGTCACGGGGGGCATCGCCGCGGGCTACGATCTGATCGTCACCAACTTCGCCAACGGGGATGTGATCGGCCACACGGCCAGCCGGCCGGCCAAGCTGGCCTGCGCCGAGGCCGTCAGCGCGCGGCTGGGCCAGGTGGTAGACGCCGCGCTGGCCGCGGACACCGTCGTGTTCATCACGGCCGACCACGGCAACCTGGAAGTGATGACCCACCCCGACGGCACGCCGCATGTGGCGCACACGGCCAACCTCGTGCCGTTCATCGCGGTTGACCCGCGCGCGCCCGCAGCCGTGGCCTTGCGCGCGACCGGGGCGGCCTCCCTGGCCGATGTCGCGCCCACCATCCTGGCCGCGCTGGGGGTCGCCCCGCCGGCGGCGCTGGAGGGGACGGACCTGGCGCCGGAGCACGACTGGGGCGGGCCGAGAAAAGTCCTGCTGGTGATCCTCGACGGCTGGGGCCTGGGTTGTGAGGACGAGACCAACCCCATCCACCTGGCCCCCACCCCCGCCTGGGATGAGCTGGTGGCGCGGTGCGGCATGGCGCGGCTGCAGGCCGCGGGGACCGCGGTCGGTTTGGGGGCCGGCAAGCCGGGCAACTCCGAGGCGGGGCACATGAACATCGGCGCGGGCCGCGTGATCCTGCAGGATGACGTGCGGCTCGACCTGGCGCTGCAGGACGGCACGTTCGCGGCGAATCCCATCCTGCTGAACGCCGTGTTAGGCGTCAAACGCCGGGGCAAGCGGCTGCACCTGATCGGCCTGCTGAGTGAGCGCAGCTCGCACGGCGCGATCGATTATCCCCTGGCGCTGCTGCGCATGGCCGCGGCGCACGGGCTGAGCGACGCCTGCCTGCACTTGATTTTCGACGGCCGCAGCACCGCGCCGGGCAGCGCGCCCGATCTGCTGGAGGCGCTGGAGCGCCGGCTGGCCGAGATCGGCGTCGGCCGGGTGGTGTCGGGCGTGGGCCGCGGCATCGCGCTGGACCGCAGCGGCAACTACGCGAAGACCCGCCGCGCGTACGAGGCGATGGTGGATGGGATAGGAAGTGTTTATCGCGCGTGAGGGGTTCATGGATAGCAACTTCCTGCAGCGCCTGATCGTCCCTGCCGAGACCAGGATCGCCATGCTCATCATGGACGGGCTGGGCGGGCTGCCGTTGGAGCCGGGCGGCCGCACCGAGCTGGAGACCGCGGCCACGCCCAACCTCGACGCGCTGGCCGCGCGGTCCAGCCTCGGCTTCACCCAGCCCGCGGGCCCGGGCGTGACGGTGGGCAGCGGGCCGGGCCATCTCGCCATCTTCGGCTACGACCCGATCCGGTACGAGATCGGCCGCGGCGCGCTGGAAGCGTTGGGCGTCGATTTCGAGCTGGGGCCCGACGACGTGGCCGGCCGCGGCAACTTCTGCACCGTAGATGCCAGCGGCGTGCTCACCGACCGCCGCGCGGGGCGGCTGCCCACCGCGGCCAGCCGCGAGCTGATCGCGCGGCTGCGCTCCATCCGGCTCGACGGCGCCGAATGCTTCCTGGAGCCGGTCAAAGAGCACCGCTTTGCCTTCGTGCTGCGCGGCGCGGGCCTGAGCGACGCCCTCAGCGACAGCGACCCGCAGCAGGTGGGCGTGCCGCCGCTGCCGGTGCGGCCGCTGGCGCCCGGGGCCGAACGCGCGGCTGCGCTGGTCAACGAGTTCATCGCGGCCGCGGCCGGCCGGCTGGCCGATGCGCAGCCGGCCAACGGCATCATGCTGCGCGGCTTCGCCCGCTTCCCCGCCGTGCCCCAGTTCACCGCGCGCTACGGGCTGCACGCCGCGGCCATCGCGGTCAACGGCATGTATCGCGGGGTCGCCCGGCTGGTGGGGATGACCGTGCTGGACGCGCCGGGCGGGACGGTGGCCGACGAGTTCGCCGCGCTGGAGCGCCACTGGCCCGACTTCGACTTCTTCTATGTGCACGTCAAAGGGACCGACACCGCGGGCGAGAAGGGCGATTTCGCGGGCAAGGTGGCCGCCATCGAGGAGGTGGACAGCCTGCTCCCGCGGCTGCTGGCGCTGGCGCCGGACGTGATCATCGTGGGCGGCGACCACTCGTCCCCCGCGGTGCTCCGCTCACATAGCTGGCACCCGGTGCCCGTCTTACTCTACGCCAGGTGTGCGCGCGCCGACAACATCGCCGAATTCGGGGAGCGGGCCTGCAGCCGGGGCAGCCTGGGCGTCGTGCCCGCCACGCACATCATGCCGCTGGCCCTGGCCCACGCGGGCCGGGTCGCCAAGTACGGCGCGTGAAGGGAGCCGAGACCTATGCCGACATCTGACCTCCTGGCCGACCCTGACCGCTTCTCGGCCGCGCTGTTCGCGCTGATGCCGCAGATCAGTCCGGCCGTCGAAGAGCTGGAGCTGTACGAGTTCCGCTACGGGCTGGACAACCTGGTTCCCGGCGCGGGCGGCTGGGCGTCGGTGGCGCTGGAGAGCCGGGAGGCGATCGAGGCGCAGGTGAACGACAGCGAGTTCTACCGGCGCATCCAGATCAAGCCGCGCGTCGCGGGCCAGATCGTGCTCGACCCGGCCATCGCGCGGCTGACCCGCATGCTGCTGGTGGGGCTGGCCACGGGGGACTATCCGCCCGCGTGGGTCAACGCGCACTTCAGTTTTGACCTCCGCGGCTTCTTCTTCCTGCACCGCACCGTCTACCTCACTGAGGAGGCGCGGGCCCACCTGGGCGGCGCGGCGTTCCGGTCCTTCGAACCGCGGCAGCTCCGTTTCGACCGCGCCGCGGACGTGGGCTACAAGGCGTTCCGCGAGGCCAACGCCGAGGTGGACGGCCTGTTCATCGCCTGCGTGCGGCAGTTGATCGCGGCCAAGGGTGCGCCCATCCTGCTGGCGATCGCCGGGCCGACCGCGGCCGGCAAGACCGAGATCGTGGCGCGGCTGCGCGAGGTGCTGGCGGGCGAGGGCCGCAGCGCCACCGCCGTCGAGATGGATCACTTCCTCACCGACCGCGACCAGCGCGAGGAGCGCGGGATCGGCTCGCTGGGCAAAGACGCCATCCACTTCGAGATGTTCCGGCGCGGCCTGGCCGACCTCGCCGCGGGCCAGCCGATCACCTCGCCCCGGTATAACTTCATCGACGGCACCTCCAGCCACGACCTGGACGGCCGCCTGAAGCCGGGGCGCGCGGCCATCCGGATTGCGCCGGCCGATGTCGTTTTCGTGGAGGGCAACTTCCCGTTCCTGCTGCCCGAAACGGCCGGCCTGATCGGCGTCAAAGCCGTCTACCTGACCGACGACGCGGTCCGCCTGAAGCGGAAATGGAAACGCGACATTGACCTGCGCCAGAAGTACGACCCGAGCTACCTGCGCAACCGCTTCTTCCGCGAGCAGTTCCTGATGGCCCAGGCGTGCTACGCGCCCCAGTTGGCGGCGTGCGACCTCTACGTCGACACCACCGCCGCGGCGCTTTGGGTCACGCCGGAGGTCGCGGCCATGATCTCCGCCCCCTGAGCCGTGCGCTTTCGCCTGCACAGGGAGCACATCTCACGTCTGGGGCGGATTTCAGCGGAGCATCCTTCGACTGCGCAGCGCCGACTGATGCGCTGCTCCGCTCAGGATGCTTGATTGCCCCGAAACTGAAACCCCCTGGACAGGGGGCGGCCGCCTGCGCTTTCTCGGGGAGTGCGTGGTGAGTGAGGCGTGATATGCCCGGTGTGCCCTGGACGGTCCTGCTGTTGGTTGCGCTGGCGCTCGTGTTCGGCTTTATGAACGGCTTTCATGACAGCGCCAACATCGTCGCGACCATGATCGCCTCGCGCGCGCTGACCGGCCGCCAGGCGCTCACGCTCACCGCCCTCGCCGAGTTTGCCGGCCCGTTCCTCTTCGGCGTCGCGGTCGCCACCACCATCGGCCACGAGGTGCTGTACGCCGACCGGATCGGCCTGGACATTGTGATCGCCGCGCTGGCGGCCGCGATCGCGTGGAGCATCTTCACGTGGTGGCTCGGCCTGCCGTCCAGCTCATCACACGCGCTGATCGGCGGGCTGATCGGCGCGGCGATCGTGGAGGGCGGCCCCGGCGTGGTGCGGATGGCCGGGGTGTGGAAGGTGCTGCTGGCGCTGGCGATCTCCCCGCTGCTCGGCCTCGTCGCCGGGTACCTGGTCACCAAGCTCATCCTCTTCCTGGCGCGCGGGGCCAGCCCCAAGATCAACGGGGTTTTCAAGCGCGGCCAGGTGGCGACGGGGCTGGCGTTGGCGCTGTCGCACGGCGCAAACGATGGGCAGAAGACGATGGGCATTATGGCGATGGGCCTGCTCGCGGCGGGCGTGCTGCCCGTGTTCAGCGTGCCCCTGTGGGTGATCGCGCTGAGCGCCGGAGTCATGGCGTTGGGCACCTTCGCGGGCGGCTGGCGGCTGATCAAGACGCTGGGCGGCAAATTCTACAAGATCCGGCCCATGCACGGCTTCGCCACCCAGGTGACGTCCGCGGCCGTCATCATCGCCGCCGCGCTGCTGGGCGGGCCGGTCAGCACCACCCAGGTCGTCAGCTCCGCGATCATGGGCATCGGCTCGGCCGAGCGGCTGTCCAAGGTGCGCTGGGGCACCGCGGGGCAGATGGCCCTCGCCTGGCTGACTACGATCCCGGTCACCGCGGCCCTGGCCGCCGCGCTCGAATGGATCCTGAGGGGGCTGCTATGAGCTGGCTGAGAGATTTCTTCAAACCGCGCCAGGACAGTTTCACCAAACTGCTCATCGAACAGGCCGCCTGCGTCGTCAAGGGCCTGGAGGCGCTGAGCGCCTACGTTACGCCCGCGGACCCCAAAGCCCAGGGGGACAAAACTGGTGACGGGAAAACGGCCGACGCCAAGGCCACGGACGCGAAGGCCGGCGGCGCCAAGCCGGCGGATGCGGCGAAGCCCGGCGCCGCCAAGCCAGGGGATGCCAAACCCGCCGCCGCGCAGCCTGCCGCGGAGAAGTCCGCCAGCGAGCTTAACCGCGTCGAGGCCATGAACGCCGTCCGCCAATGCGAGAAAGATGCCGACGAGGTGCGCCGGATCCTGATCAGCGAGCTGAACCGCACCTTCGTCACGCCGATGGATCGCGAGGACATCTCGGCCCTCTCGCGCGCGATCGACGACATCATTGACTACGCGTGGACCACGGTCCAGGAGATGGAGCTGCTGCACGTGTCGACCACGCCCCATCTCCAGCACATGGTCTCGCTGCTGCTCGAGGCGGCCGGCGAGATCCACCTGGCGATGCTGCGCCTGAAGGAGCATCCCGAGGTCGCCTCCGAGCACGCGCAGCGGGCCAAGGCGCTGGAAAACCGGGCCGAGCGCGTCTATCGGGAGGCGCTGGCCGACCTGTTCGAGGGCCCGGCCGGGCCGAAGCGCGTCATCGTGATCCTGAAGATGCGCGAGGTCTACCGGCACCTCTCCAACGCCGCGGATCGCGTCGACGCGGCCGCGAACATCATCAGCGACATCGTGGTTAAGATGACCTGAGCCGCACAACGCAAAGGACCCAACATGCGATACGACATCGTCTTCATCGGCCACTACACCCGGGACACCATCATCTACCCCCACGCCACCCGCCTGGTGCACGGCGGGGGCTACTACTTCGGGGCCGCGGTCGCCGCGCAGATGGGGCTGCGGGTCGCCGTGGTCACGCGGCTGAGCCGCGAGCACTGGGAAGCTGTCGGGCTGCTCGAGCGCCTGGGGGTCACCATGCTGGCGCGCGAGACCCCCGCGTCCTCCGAGCTGAGCCTGATCTATCCCACCGGCAACCTCGACGAGCGCCGGCTGGAGCTGAGCAGTTGGGCCGGGCCGTTCGAGCCGGCCGACCTGGCCGGGGTGGAGGCGCGCGCGTACATGGTGGCCGCGTCGTCGCTGCGCGGGGAGATCCCCCTCGCGCTGATCGAGGCGCTGGCGCAGCGCGGCGCGATCATCGGGCTGGACGTGCAGGGCTACATGCGCGTGCCCCAGGACCCCGCGGCCTGGGCGCGCGTGCGGGAGGACGGGGTCAAGCAGGCCGTAGTGTTGGAGCACGACGACTGGCCGGGCAAGGAGGCAGTCCTGCGCCACGTCACCGTCCTGAAGACGGACGCGAACGAGGCGGCGCGGCTGACGGGCGAAGCGGACCGCGCGGCGGCCGCTCGGCGCCTGGCCGCGCTCGGCCCGGCCGAGGTGCTGGTGACCAGCTCGGCCGGGGTCCTGTTGTGCCGCGACGGCGAGATCATGGAAGCGCCCTTCGTGCCGGCCGCGCTGCGGGGGCGCAGCGGCCGCGGCGACACGTGCGCGGGCGCGTATCTGGCGCGGCGGTTGTCCGCGCCCCCGGCCGAGGCGCTCTTCTGGGCCGCCGCCGTCACCAGCCTGAAGTTAGAGGAGGAAGGCCCGTTCCGCCGCGACCTCGCGGAGGCCGAGGCGCTCTACCAGCGCCTGGGCGCACAGCGTGTAGGGGCGGGGTGACCCCGCCCCTACACGCTGTGCGGCCTCAGCGGGGATTGGGGGATTAGGGGAAACTTCAGGCAGCGCCCAAAACAAACCAGGTTTCTGGCAGAAACCCGGCTTGTTTTGGGCGGCATCCTATGGTATCCTGCAAGCGGCATGCAAGAATACGATGTCTTTATCTCCTATGCGGCGGCCGACCGCGCATGGGTGCAGGGCCACCTGCTGGATGCCCTCGCGCGCGCTGGCGTGCGCGTTCACACCGAGGCCGCCTTTGCCCTCGGCGCGCCGCGGCTGACCGAATTCGAGCGCGCGGTGCGTTCCAGCGGGCGCACGGTGCTGGTGCTCTCCCCGGCTTACCTCGCGGACGACTTCACGGCGTTCACCGATATCCTGGCCCAAAGCTACGGCGTGGAGGCCGCGACCTGGCCGGTGATCCCGCTGCTGCTGCACCCGGTGACCCTGCCCCCGCGGCTGGCGATGCTCACCGGCCTGGATGCCACCGCACCCGACCTGTGGGAGGCGGCCGAGGCGCGCCTGTTGGCGGAGCTGCAGCGCCCCCTGCCCGGCCCCGCGGCCCCGCCCCCCTGCCCCTATCCCGGCATGGCGCCCTTCGCGGCGGCGGACGCCCCGCGCTTCTTCGGCCGCACGGCCGAGACGCAGGAGCTGGTCGAGCGCCTGCGCCTGCACCCCTTCCTGACCGTGATCGGGCCGTCGGGCAGCGGCAAATCCTCGCTGGTCTTCGCCGGCCTCGTGCCCGCGCTGCAGCGCAGCAGCCTGTTCGGCCCCGGCGGCTGGCTGACCGTCAGCTTGCGCCCCGGCGAGACGCCCCTGGCCAACCTGGCCGCGGCGCTGCAGGGCGATCCCGCCGCGCCCGCGCAGCCCCTCGCGCGGCTGCTGGCCGCGCAGCCCGGCGCGCGCCGCGTCCTGCTGATCGTGGACCAGTTCGAGGAGCTCTTCACCCTGGCCCGCGCGGGCGGCGATGCGTTTCAGCAGGCGCTGCTGGACCTGTCCCGCACCCCCGGTTGTTATGTCATCCTCACGGCGCGCGCCGACTTCTACCCCAACCTGATGGCCAGTGCACTCTGGCCGGAGATCCAGGCGCACCGCTTCGAGGTCCTGCCGCTCCAGGCGGACGGCCTGCGCGAGGCGGTCGTGCGGCCGGCCGAGGCGGAGGGGGTCTACGTCGAGCCCGCGCTGGTCGAGCGGCTCGTGGCCGATGCCGCGGGCGAGCCCGGGATCCTGCCGCTGGTGCAGGAGACGCTGGTGCTGCTGTGGGAGCGGCTCGAGCGCCGGCTGCTGCCGCTGCACGCCTACGAAGCGCTGGTGCTGCCGCGCAGCGCGTACGATCCGCCGGATGCGCCCCCGCGCACCGGCTTGCAGGTGGCCCTGGTGCGCCGCGCGGACGCGGCGCTGGCCGCGCTGAGACCGGAGCAGCAGGCGATTGGCCGGCGCATCTTCCTGCGCCTGGTGCAGTTCGGCCAGGGCCGCGCCGACACGCGGCGCCAACAAACGGTCGCCGCGCTGAGGACGCCGGGCGATAGCCCCGCCCTGTTCGACGCGACCCTGGACCACCTGGTCGGGAGCCGCCTGCTGACCGCGAGCGGCGAGGCGCAGGGCGAGGATCGCAGGATCGACATCGCGCACGAGGCGCTGATCCGGAGCTGGCCCGCGCTGCGCCGCTGGGTCGTCGAGCGGCGGGGCGCGGAAGAGGCCCGCCGGCAGTTGGAGGCCAAGGCGCAGGAATGGGTCCGCCTGGGCGGGGGCGCGGGCGGGCTGTTGGATGAGAGCGAACTGCCCGAAGCCGAGCACTGGCTTGCCAGCCCGGATGCCGCGGAGCTGGGCCGCGGGGCGACCCTGCCGGCCTTGGTGAGCGCCAGCCGGGCCGCGCTGCGGCGGGCTACACGCAACCGGCGGCTGGCGCTGGCCGCGTTTGCCGTGCTCATCATCGCGGTGCTGGCCGCGATTGCGCTGGGCCAGTCCAGGGTGGCGACCCAGGCGCGCGCCTTCGGCGCCGAGCAGCAGCGCCTAGCCGACGCGCGGGCAACCAGTGAAGCGGGGGCCGTGGCCGCGCAAGCGACCGCGGAAGCCGAGCGCGCCCGCGCCGAGCGGCAAGCGCGCATCGCCACCGCGCGCCAGCTTGCCGCACAAGCCCAGGCCGCGCTCACGCGATGGCCGCCGCGCAGCCTGCTGCTGGCCGTTGAAGCGCTGACTACCACCGTCAGCGTACACGAGCCGCGCGAGGCCGCGGCGGAAGAGGCGCTGCGGCAGGCGTTGGGCAGCACAGGGGGACTTGGCCTGGCAGGCCATCAAGGAGGCATCGCCGCGCTTGCCATCAGCCCGGACGGCCGCTGGCTGGCCACCGGCAGTTGGGACGCCACCGCGCGCCTGTGGGACCTGAACGCACCCGACCCCGCGGCCGGCCCCGTCGTCCTGGCCGGACACAAGAACGGCGTCACGACGCTCGCCTTCAGCCCGGACGGCCGCTGGCTGGCCACCGGCAGCTATGATGGCGCCGCTCGCCTGTGGGACCTCAGTGCGCCGGACCCTGCGGCCAGTCCCGTCGTCCTGGCCGGGCACACAGGTGAAATCTACGCCCTTGCCATCAGCGCGGACGGCCGTTGGCTGGCCACCGGCGGCGCTGACGGCGCTGCCCGCCTGTGGGACCTGGCCGCGCCCGACCCCGCGGCCGGCCCCATCGTCCTGGCCGGACACAAAAACGGCATCACGACGCTCGCCTTCAGCCCGAACGGCCGCTGGCTGGCCACCGGCGGCGGCAACGGCGACGCTCGCCTCTGGGATCTGGCCGCGCCGGACCCCGCGGCCAACCCCATCATCCTGGCCGGGCACAATGACGAGATCTCTGCCCTGGCCTTCAGCCCGGACGGCCGCCGGCTGGCCACCGGCAGTTGGGACAACAACGCCCGCTTGTGGGATCTGGCCGCGCCCGATCCCGCGGCGGGCTCCGTCCTCCTGGCCGGGCACAAAAACACCGTCACCGCCCTCGCCTTCAGCCCGGACGGCCGTTGGCTGGCCACCGGCAGCGCGGACGGGGCCGCCCGGCTGTGGAACCTGGCCGCACCAGACCCGGCGGCCAGCTCCATGCTGCTGGCCGGGCACGAAAGCGACATTACGGCCCTGGCCATCAGCCCGGACGGCCGCTGGCTGGCCACCGGCAGCTATGATGGGGCCGCCCGCCTGTGGGACCTCAGTGCGCCGGACCCCGCGGCCAGTCCCGTCGTCCTGGCCGGGGAAAGCCCCATCGCGGCCCTGGCCATCAGCCCGGACGGCCGCTGGCTGGCCACCGGCAGCATAGACGGCGCCGTCCGCCTGTGGCACCTGCGGCTCGACGAGCTGGTGCAGCTCGCCTGCCGCACCGCGGGCCGCAACCTGACCCCAGAGGAGTGGCAGCAATACCTCGGCGGGACCCCGTACCACAAGACGTGCCCGCAATACCCGTAGAAGGACACCTCAAACAAACCAGGTTTCTGGCAGAAACCTGGTTTGTTTGAGGGCGCCACACCTATCAAAAGAGAAGTCGCCGTTTCAGCGCCTGGCCACACAGGGCCTCAGCGGGGGTTAGGGGATTCGGGGAAACTTCAGGCAGTCACCAAATCCCCTAATCCCGGCCACCGCCTCAGGCGTCCGTTAGCGCGCCCACCCGCGCAGAGCCACGGCGTCCGCCACGCGTTGAACGGCCAGCCTGCAGCCCGCGGCTTGATAGGATACCCCCTGGCTGCGCGCGTACTCGTGAACCGCGCGGAAGGCGCGCACCATGTGCCCCTCCAACAGCGCCGCTATCTGCTCGCGCGACCAGTAGAAGTTGATGGCGTTCTGCGCCTGCTCGAAGTGGGCCACGACCATGCCGCCGGCGTTGCACAGGCAATTGGGCAGAACGATCGCACCGTTCGCCTCCAGGATCGCGTCAGCCTCGGGCGTGGTGGGGCCGTCGGCCAGCCCAACGATCATCTTCGCCTTGATCCGCGGAGCGTTCTCGCGCGTGATCACATGCTCCAACGCCGCAAGAAAGAGAACGTCCACCGGCAATTCCAGAAGCTCGGCGTTCGAGATACGCCCCGCGTCCGGGAAGCCTTCGAGGACGCGCCTGGGGTGTTGCCCCGACTGCGCCAGGAGCGCCTCAGGGGCCAGGCCGTCGGGATTGTAGTAGCCGCCGCTGGGGTCGCTGACCGCCACAAACTTCAACCCCAGCAGATCGCGACCCAGCAGATGGGCGGCCTGCCCCACGTTGCCATACCCCTGGAGGGCCGCCGTGGCCCCGTGCAAATCCATGCCCAGGATCCTGGCCGCCTCGCCCGTGACGCAAATGCCGCCGCGCCCTATGGCATCGCTTCGGCCCTGTGATCCGAACAACGCTACCGGCTTTCCGAGCACGGTCCCCGGCGCGCTGCGCTCGTGGATGGCCTCATACTCATCCAGCATCCAGGCCATGATCTGGGGTGTGACGTAGACATCCGGCGCCAGCACATCCTTGTCTGCGCCCATGAAGCCGGCCGCGCCGCGCACGTAGCCGCGGCTCAACCGTTCCAACTCGCCCACAGACAGCGCCGCCGGATCGCAGATCACGCAGCCCTTCGCGCCGCTCACGGGCAGGTCCGCCAGGGCGGTATTGTAGGTCATGCACAGGGCGAGGTAACGCACCATGTCGATCGTATCGATCTTGTCATCGGGGAAGAAGCGAACGCCCCCCATCGCCGGCCCGCGGGCGTCGTTGTGCTGCACGCGCAAAGCCTGGAAGGTGCGATAACTGCCGTCGTCCATTTTGACCGGGATGGTGAAGTGAAACTCGCGCATAGGCGTGCGCAAAAAAGCGCGCATCGCCGGAGAAAGCGCGAGGTCCTGGGCAATCTCGTCGAAGTGCTGCTGACCATAGGCAAATGCGCTGAACTCGGTCGACATGAGGATCTCCTTGCGACACAAGGCTGGTAAGTTATTATAGTCCTGGTTACGGCAGTTCCCAAACCTTGAACGCGCTGACGGCGGCGTGGCCTTCTTCCAGGACCACGGGGCCGGCCTCACCTTCTTTGAAGGTGTCATCGCGCACGCTCGCCACCTGTTGGTTGTTGATCATGAGCGTCAGGTTCGAGTCCTGAGCGATCACCGCCAGCAGATTCACCGCCGGGGATGGCGCTGCGGTGGGCTTCACGGCAGCAGCAGGCGCGGCTGTCGCCGGGGCAGCGGGCGTTGGTGAAGACTGGCAGCCGGCCGCCGCCAACGCCATCACGATGAGGAACAGGACGACTTTGTTCATTTCAACGCTCCTGATCTCGAAGCGCAGAGGTTCATGCGATGTGGCAAGATGCCGGACCGCACCCGGCATCTCGCCGCGCACGTCTTGCAGCGCCTCGGCGATGGGCGCGTCCGCCCCCGTCTCCCCCGGATGGGTCGCGGGCAGGAGCATGCCGAGCTGCATGTTCATGCCCACCAGCGCCTGGATCGGGCCGTGGGGTAAGCGGTGAGAGGGGCGAATCGGAGGCGGGCTGCCCCTGATCGGGACTCTTCGCCACCGCGCGGCGCACGACCTGCCCGGCGACCGCCGGGCTGAGCCAGGTCTCGCCACGCGCCGCGGCCCGCACCGCGGCCGCCAGCCGGTCGAGCGCTTCGTCCTTGAGCACATAGCCGGACGCGCCCGCCTCGAGCAGCCCGAGCACCTTCTGGCTGTCGTTGTGCACGGTCAGGATCACAATGGGGGTGAGGTTGCCCCGGTGACGCAGCCGGCGGGTGACTTCGAGGCCGTTGATGTCGGGCAGGTTGACGTCCAGAACCAGCACATCGGGCCGATGCTCCTCCGCCAGCCGGAGGGCATCGGCGCCGCTGGCGCCCTCCGCCACCAGGCTGAGATCCGGCGCAGTCGCCAGGACGGCCCGGATGCCCGCGCGCACGATCGGATGATCGTCCACAATAGCGACGGTGATGGGCTCCTTCTGCACCGGAACCTCCTCCGCTCAACCTATGTGCGTCACCGAAGGATAGTCCGAGAAATGCCGCCGCGCCGGTTCTTGCAGGCCGCCCGGCGCCTGCAGCACCAGCAACAGCCGGGCCTCCTCATCGCCGGGGTTGCCCCAGCGGTGCGGCAGGTGGGCCTCGAACAGCAGGAAGTCGCCGGACGCCAGCACATAGGCGGCGCCGTCGATCTCGTACTGCACCCGGCCCGCCAGGCAGCAGACGAACTCATGCCCTGCGTGCACCACCTGCCCGGCGCCCATGTCGGCGTGCGGGGCCAGGGTGATGTAGTAAGGCTCCATCTGCTGGCCCTCGAGGTGTGCGCCCAACCCCTCAATGGCCAGCCCCGTGCCCCGGATCGCGGGCCGCTGGTTGGGGTGAAAATGCAGGACGCGCGCCACGGTGTCGCTCTCGAAGAAATAGCTCATCTTCACGCCCAGCGCAGCGGCCAAACGCTGCAAGGTCGCGACGCTGGGCGAGATCTCGTCCCGCTCGATGAGGGAGATGGCGTTGGGCGAGAGGCTCGCCAGGTCGGCCAGAACGCGCTGCGAGAGCGCCCGCTCTTTCCGCAGGCCGCGCACGCGAGCGCCCAGAGAAGTATCGGTATCGGACATAGCTTAACCGCCAGTTTCTGGAGTCAGCACCGAGATGCCGTAATGCGCCAGTTATTATAGGATTCGTCCTGCAGGATGTCAACTAATATACTTGACGCTGGGCCTGAATAGGTGTAAGCTCTGAAGCAGAGTAAGGGTTTTGCGCGAAGTCGCTGTGACCTCGACGGGCCAAACGCGCCAACAAGGAGGATGTCATGAAAGTGCTTGTGACTGCCACTGCGCCTGGGCTGGATGCCGAGATCGAGCCGCGCTTCTGGCACGCCGCGTATCTGACCATCGTGAACACCGCCACCCTGGAGTGGGAAGCCATGCCGGCCCCGGCGATGCCGAATGTGCACTCAGCCGGCACGCGGCTCAGCCTGCTGGCGACGCATCAGGGGATCACCGCGACCATCAGCAATGACTACGGGCCGAACTGCTACATCGTGCTCGAAGCGGCCGGGATTCCCATGTACCTGGCGGGCGCATGCCGCACGGTGCGCGAGGCCGTCGAGCAATTCAAGGCCGGCAAGCTGACTGCCGTCCACGCCCCGACCAGCGCCGGGCCGCAGGGCGCGACCGCGACGTAGGCGGCCCGCACGGCGATCAATCGCCGTGCCACCTCAGCAGCGCCCCGTGAACCGGGGCTGGCCGCGGCCACCGCGCCGCGCCCCAGCCGGATTGACCCGGCGCCGCGCCGTAACCCTGGGATAAAGTCCCAGGGCGGCCGCCCTCACCACCACACGAAGAAACGCCCGCGACTGACAATCGGACGGGCGCGCTCGCGCGACGGGTTGCACGAACTCTGTGAGGCCGTTATGATGGACGCCATTTCGTCGGCATGTCCAGACAATACACCGACGTGATCGGTATATTCCTGGTCGGCACCAGCACCTGCCAAGAAGAAGGCGTTGGGATTTTGACAGGATGGATTGGACAACCAGGATACCTGTTGAACCTTTTCGCAATCCTGTCCATCTTGTACATCCTGTTCGTATGCGGCGACGTCATGACTTTGCTGCATGAGGATATCACGCATAAGATTATCGAAATGCTCAGGATAAGAATATCCTGGGTATCCTGGCCTTCCTGTTCTGAACGGACGCAGGAATCTTCAATAACGTGGGCTCCCTCGCGCGCGCGACTTGACGCCATCCCCCCGCACCGGCGATAATGGGCGCGCCACACCACCCGTTAGGAGAGACGCCGCCATGCCGCCCAACTTCCTGAGCACCCTCACCGGCTGCTTCGCGCTGCCGGCAGCCGAAAATCCGACCGTCGCCATGATCGAGGCCGCCTACCGCCACCACGGCCTCAACTGGCGCTACATCAACTGCGAGGTGCCCCCGCGGCTGCTGGGCGATGCCGTGCGCGGCGCGGCCGCCATGGGCTGGGCCGGCTTCAACTGCTCGCTCCCCCACAAGGTCGCGGTCATCGAGCACCTCGACGGCCTGGGCCAGTCGGCCGAGCTGATGGCCGCGGTCAACACCGTCGTGCGGCGGGGCGACCGCCTCATCGGCGAGAACACCGACGGCAAAGGGTTCCTGAAGGCGCTGGCCGAGGTGGTCGACCCCGCGGGCAAGTCGATCGTGGTGTTCGGCGCGGGGGGCGCCAGCCGCGCCATCTGCGTGGAGCTGGCGCTGGCCGGCGCGGCCGCGCTCACCGTGGTCAACCGCGAGCCGGCCCGGGGCCAGGCCCTCGTGGACCTGCTCAACGCCAGGACCGCCGCGGCCGCCGAGTTCCACCCCTGGCGCGGCCAGCTCGCCATCCCGGCCGGCGCCGATATCGTCGTCAACGCCACCTCCATCGGGCTCTACCCGGACGTCGACGCGCGGCTCGACCTCGATGTCGCCTCCCTGACCCCCGACATGGTGGTCGCCGACGTGATCCCCAACCCGCCCCGCACCCGGCTGATCCGGGACGCGGCCGGCCGCGGCTGCCACGTGCTCGACGGCCTGGGCATGCTCGTCAACCAGGGCGTCATCGCCATCCGGTACTGGACCGGCATCGATGTGGACCCCGCGGTGATGCGGCGGACCCTGGAAGAAATCTTCGGCGCGGCCGCCTGAACGCGGGCGGGGAGGAGCATCACCATGCAGCACTACGCTTTGGGCATCGACCTGGGCACATCGGGCGTCAAGGTCGCGGTCCTGGACCTAAGCACGTTCCGGCTGATCGCGCTGGCGATGCGCAGCTACGACAACGCGCCCCTCCAACCCTCCGGGATGTTGTGGGAGGCGGCCGCGGCCACCCTGCGCGAGGCGGTCGCGGGGATCGACGTCCGCGCCATCCGGGGCGTCAGCTTCTCCGCGCAGATGCACGGGACCGTGCTCTACGACGGCGACGGCGAGGTGATCGAGCCGATCATCAACTGGCAGGACAAGCGCTGCGACGCGCCCCTGGCCCGGTACGGCGACCGCTCCACCGTCGAAACCATGATGGAACGGCTGGCCGGTCCGGAGTTCGACGACCTGGGGATCGACGTGCTGGCCAGCGGCTATTTGGGCGCCACCCTGTTCCACATCAAGGAGAACGACCCCGCGCTGTTCGCGCGTATCCGCCGCGTCGCGCTGCCGGGCGACTTCATCCGCGGGAAGCTGTTGGGCGGGTGCGACGGCGCCACCGATCCGACCAACGCGTTCAGCACCGGCATCTTCAACACCCGCCTGGGCCGGTGGCACGCGGGCGTCCTCGACCGGCTCGGGCTGCCCCAAGAGCTGCTGCCCGCGGTGCACGACACGGCCGCGCGCGCCGGGGCCGTGCCGGCCCGCGTGGCGTCTGAGGTGGGCCTGGCGCCCGGCACCCCCGTGATCTACGGCGGCGGCGACAACCAGATGTCGCTGCTGGGCAACGGCCTCATCGCCGCGGACTCACCCACCCTGCTCAACATCGGCACCGGCGCGCAAATCTCCCAGGTCGTCACCGATTATGTCAAACTTCCCGGCCTGGAGACGCGCAGCTACTTCAACGGGACCTTCATCCTGGTCAACGCCAGCATGGGAGGCGGCCGCAACTACGCCTGGCTGCGCGACGAGCTGCGCCGCCAGCACGGCGCGGATTTCGGCTACCGCCAGATGGACGAGCTGGCCGCACAGACGCCCGCCGGCGCGGACGGGCTGGCCTACCAGGTCCTCTCGCGCGGCGAGATCCACCGCCGCGAAGGGTTCACCGGCCGCACGGAACTGACCAGCCCCGGCCACCGGACGCGCGCGGTGATGGAAGGGATCCTGCTGGACCTGGTGGCGCACCGGCCGCCGCCGGCCGCCGCCGGGCCCAGGTTCATGGTGGGCGCGGGCAAGGGCCTGCAGAACAGCCGGGTGTGGGCGCAGATGGCGGCCGACCTCTTCGACTGTCCCCTCAAGGTCACCAACTTCGAGAACGCGGTGTGGGGCGCGGCGCTGAACGCGGCGCTGGGGGCCGGTGCAGTGGCCGATGTGCGCGCCGCGCTGGCAACCATCACGTACGAGCGCGAAATCCTCCCTAACGCATCACAGGCCGCGCAGTACCGGGCGCTGCTCGCCGCGCGGCGCTGATCGCCACGCGGCGAGCAGCGCCGCGCCCCGTTATTCTCAACCTTAAAAATAGCAACAACTGCTTGACAAGTTGTGCGAAGCGTGATATAAACGCTTACGTAAGCGCTTACGCAAACGCTTACGCAAAGCGTTTTACCCAAGTACGTCTCATTACAGGGCCGGCCCCGCAGGGCCGGCGCAGTCTCACCGTGGAGAACTCGATGGCCAGGGTCACGAGCAGGGATGTTGCCAGGCTGGCAGGCGTCTCGATTGCGACGGTGTCACACGTCATCAACCAGACGCGCCATGTGAACGATGACACCCGCCGCAACGTCCTGGCCGCCATCTCCGCCCTGGGCTATCACCCCAACGCCATCGCCCGCGGCCTGGTCACCCGCTCCACCCGCAAGATCGGGGTGGTGATCGCCGAGATCACGAACCCGTTTTTCACGCTCACCACGCGCGGCATCGAAGATGAAGCGCTCGGCTACCAGTACAACATCGTCCTGTGGCACACCGATGAAGACCCGGCGCGCGAGGAGGCCGTCTTGCAGCTCCTCGCCGCGCAGCAGATCGACGGGCTGATCATCGCGCCGACCGGGGTCACCTGCCCCGCGCTGCTCGCCCTGGCCGAGTCGGGCCTGCCCACCGTCCAGCTCGACCGCAGCAGCCCGGGCCTGGCCGCGCCGCTGGTGGGCGTGGCCAACGAGGAGGGCGCGTACCAGGCCGTCCGCTATCTGATCGGCCTGGGCCACCGGCGCATCGCCTGCCTGATCGACCTGGACGTCATCAGCACGCAGCGGGAACGCCGCCAGGGCTGGGAGCGGGCCTTGCGGGAGGCGGGCCTGCCGATCGATCCGCGGCTGCTGGTGCGGGCCGATCCGCGGTTCTTCGGCGTGGCCAACGACGCGGCCGGCCCCTACGCGCCGATCGTGCCGGCCGTGCAGCACCGCCAATTGCCCAGCGCCTACGAAGCGCTGCAAGCCCTGCTCCGCTCGGCCGCGCCGCCCTCGGCGGTCTTTGTCGCCAACAACCAACTGACCGTGGGCGCGCTGTACGCGCTCCGGGCCTGCGGGTTCGCCTGCCCTGACGATATTTCGCTCGTCAGCTTCGATGACCACGACTGGGCGCCGCTGTTCACCCCGCCCCTCACCATCGTGCGCCAACCGCCGTATGAACTCGGCCAGGCCGCCGCCCACCTGCTGATGCAGATGATCAACGGCGAGCCGGTCCCCGCCCCTCCGCCGGCCGCGGTGGAGCTGGTAATCAGAGGATCGTGTGCCGCGCCGCCGGCCGGCGGGTCCTGATCGTCCGGGCCGGAGGCAGCCCCAGGTGCGCAGCGCTTGGATCGCTGAAGGAGGTGACCAGCACAGAGAACCAGGCAAATAGCGTTCGACTGAACCATACGTCAATCAACACATCAAGGAAAAGAGAGGAAAAGGAAACCCATGTCGTACAAGCACATCATCCCGTTGTTCGTGATCGTCATGCTGCTGGCCGCTTGCGGCGGCGCAGCCGCCCCGACGGCCGCCCCGGCCGCCGCGACAGCCGCCCCGGCTGCCTCTGAGCAGATCATCGTCGGCCTGATCACCAAGACCGAATCGAACCCCTTCTTCGTCAAGATGAAGGAAGGCGCGCAGGCCAAGGCCGATGAGCTGGGCGTCAAACTGATGACCGGCGCCGGCGCGAAAGACGGCGACAACGAAGGCCAGGTCACTGCGTTGGAGAACATGATCAACGCGGGCGCCAAGGGCATTTTGATCACCCCGAGCGACACGAAAGCGATCGTGCCGGCCATCGAGAAGGCACGCGCCAAGGGCGTCGTCGTCATCGCCCTGGACACCGCCACCGAGCCGCAGTCCGCGGTGGATGCGCTGTTCGCCACCAACAACTTCGACGCCGGCCTGCTGATCGGCCAGTGGGCGAAGGTCGCCATGGGCGACAAGAAACCCGTCATCGCCACCCTGGATCTGCAGCCCGGCATCACCGTCGGTGCGCAGCGCCACAACGGCTTCCTGCAGGGCATGGGCCTGGGCACGGCGGACCCGAACTCGTCCGACCTGATCACCTCCGCGGAAGTGGTCTGCAGCCAGGACACCCACGGCGACCAGGCCGAAGGCCAGGCCGCGATGGAGAACTGCCTGAGCGCGAACCCTGACATCAACCTGGTCTACACGATCAACGAACCGGCCGCGTTCGGCGCCTTCGAGGCGATCAAGGCCGCCGGCAAAGATAAGGACATCCTCATCGTGTCCGTCGACGGCGGCTGCCGCGGCGTGCAGGGTGTGGTGGACGGCCAGATCGCGGCGACCTCACAGCAGTACCCGCTGAAGATGGCCTCGATGGGCGTTGAGGCGCTGGTCAAGTTCGCCAAGACCGGCGAGAAGCCGACCGGCTACACCGACACCGGCGTCACCCTGATCACCGACCTGACGCAGGCCGGCGTGGCCAGCCAGGACTCCAAGTTCGGCGTCGCGAACTGCTGGGGCGAGAAATAACGTAAGCTGAGTGAGCGGCGGTGGGGTGACCCACCGCCGCTTTCGCATCCAGGAGGAGAAGTCCATGAGCGCAGTCGTGAGTAAAGTCACCAAGCGTCGTTCCAGCCTGCTGAGCGTTTTAAGCGGGTCGCCGATCATGGCGCCCCTGGTCGCGCTCCTGATCGCAGCCATCTTCTTTGCCACGCAATCCGATAAGTTCCTCACCGGCGCCAACTTTTCGTTGATCATGCAGCAGGTGATGGTGGTGGGCACGCTGGCCATCGGCCAGACCTTGATCATCCTGACCGGCGGCATCGACCTGTCCAACGGCTTCATCATGGCGCTGTCGTCGATCCTCACCACCGGCCTCGCCATGCGCTCCGGGATGAATCCGGTGCTGGCGATCATCGTCGGGCTGCTGGTGGCCATTGCTTTCGGCGTGATCAACGGCGCGCTCGTCACGCTCGTGCGGCTGCCCCCCTTCATCGTGACCCTGGGCACCTCCAACATCGCCTTTGCCCTGGTCCGCATCTACAGCACGTCGACGATCACCAAGCTGCCGCCCATCATGCTGTTCTTCGGCAAGACCTTCAACCTGGCCGGCACCGAAATCAACTACGGCTCGGTGCTGATGATCCTGCTGTACGTGTTGGCCTGGTTCATCTTGCGCTCGACGCCGGCCGGCCGGTCCGTCTACGCGGTCGGCGATAACCCGGAAGCCGCGCGCCTGGCCGGCATCAACAACACCAAGGTGCTGATCGGCGTCTACACGATCGCGGCCCTCACCTATGCGATCGCCGGCATCCTGCTGGCGGCCCGCACCGGGGTGGGTGATCCCAACGCCGGCCAGACCAGCGCCCTGGACAGCATCACCGCGGTGGTGCTGGGCGGCACCAGCCTGCTGGGCGGCCGCGGCCAAATCCTGGGCACGCTGCTCGGCGCGCTGATCGTGGGCGTGTTCCGCAACGGCCTGCAGTTGATGGGGGTGGGCTCCATTTACCAGGTGCTGATCACCGGCGTCCTGGTCATCGCGGCCGTGGCCGTGGACTACCTCTCCCATCGGGGCAAGTAGCCGCACAGGAGGCAGCCATGAGTGCATCCCCAGGCAAAGTCCTGTTGGAAATGAAGGGCATCGGCAAGACCTTCCCCGGCGTGAAGGCGCTGCAAGGCGTCAGCCTCACCGTGCGGGAGGGCCAGGTCCATGCGCTGCTGGGTGAGAACGGGGCCGGCAAGTCGACCCTGATCAAGATCCTCTCCGGGGCGTACACCAAGGACGAGGGCCAAATCTTCTTCGAGGGCAAGCCGGTCGAGATCAACGGGCCGCACGATGCGCAGGCGCTGGGCATCTCGACCATCTACCAGGAATTCAACCTGGCCCGGGACCTGACCATCGCGGAGAACATCTTCCTGGGCCACCTGCCCCCGAAAGGGATCGGGGTGGATTGGGCCCTGGTGAAGCAGCGCTCGCGCGAGATCCTGGACACCCTGGGCGTCTCGCTCTCCGTCGACACGATGGTGTCGACCCTGTCGGTGGCCGAGCAGCAGTTGGTGGAGATCGCCAAGTCGCTGAACCGCAAAACGCGCATCCTCATCATGGATGAGCCTTCGGCCGTGCTGGGCGAGAAGGACCTGGAAAAGCTGTTCGAGGTGGTGCGCTCCCTGCAGAAGCAGGGCATCGGCATCATCTACATCTCGCACCGCCTCAAGGAGATCTTCGAGCTGGCCGACGAGGTGACGGTGCTGAAAGATGGCCGTTACATCGACACCAAGCTGGTCTCCGAGGTGACGATGGACGACCTGGTGAAGCTGATGATCGGCCGCGACCTGAAGGACGTCTACCCCAAGCGGGAGCCGGCCGTGGGCGACACGCTGCTGGAAGTGAAGAACATCTCGCAGTCCAAGCTGGTGCACGATTGCTCGTTCACGCTGCGCGCGGGCGAAATCATCGGATTTGCCGGCATCACCGGCTCGGGCCGGACCGAGCTGGTGCGCGCAATCTTTGGCGCCGACCCGTGCCGCGGGGAGATGTTCATCGCGGGCAAGCCGTACAAGCCGCGCTCGCCGGCCGACGCGATCGGCCGCGGGGTGGCGCTGGTGACCGAGGATCGCAAGGCGCAGGGGCTGTTCCTGAAGCTGAATGTGGCGATCAACACCACGATCTCGGGCCTGAAACACCTGACGCGCTTCGGCATCCTGCAACTGCCGAAGGAGCTGGCGCTGGTGAAGAAGATGATCCAGGACCTGAGCATCAAGACGCCGAACGCCAACTTCATCGTGGTGAACATGAGCGGCGGCAACCAGCAGAAGGTGATCCTGGCGCGCTGGCTCAGCATTGGCACGCGCATCTTCATCATGGACGAGCCGACGCGCGGCATCGACGTCGGCAGCAAGTCCGAGATCTACCAGATCATGGACGACCTGACCAAGAAAGGGGTCGGGGTGATCATGATCTCATCGGAGCTGCCCGAAATCCTGGGCATGAGCGATCGCGTCATGGTGATGCGCCAGGGCACGATCGTGAAGGAACTCGCACGCGCCGAGGCCAGCGAAGAGGCCATCATGAAGTACGCCGTGGGCAGCGAAGCCGCTTGAACCCGGCCGATTGAAGGAGGAGCGAACCATGGCGGTAATCACGATTTCCGAAGAGTATGGCAGCGGCGGCGCGGACATCGCCCGGCAGGTGGCGGCGCGCCTGGGCTACGAATTCGCGGACAAGCGCACGACCGACGGCATCTTCCGGCAGTATGGGCTGACCAAATTCGACGACCTGTACAGCAGCGCGCCCAACATCCTGGACCTGCTGAACGCCGACAACCTGCTGTTGATCGCGATGGCCAACGAGATCGTGGAAGCGCTGGCCAAGCGCGGCAACGTCGTCTTCCTGGGCCGCACCGGGTTCGCGGTGTTGGCCGGGCTGGCGGATGTACTGAAGGTGCGCGTCACCGCGCCCTTCTCGGAGCGGGCGCAGCGCGTGCTGGACCGCGAGGGGCTGGCAAGCTTCGAGGCAGCGACCGTGCGGGTGCAAGAGGACGACGACGTGCACGCCAAGTACGTCCAGCGGTTCTACAACAAGCAGTGGGACGCGCCGGCAAACTTCGACCTGGTGCTCGACACGAGCGAGCTCAGCGCGGAGGAAGCCGTGGCCAAGATCGCCGCCGCGGCGGGGGCGCTGGCAGCCGGCAAGGACGCGCCGCGCGCCGCCAACCTCGAGGTGGACCCGGTACTGGCCGACGCGGTGGCCAAGGTGCTGGCCTATCCCCTGGCCGGTCAAAGCTGAGAGGGCGAGATCCGGCCAAAAGAAACCAGGTTTCTTCGAGAAACCTGGTTTCTCTTTGTCAGTTCTATTCGACGCAGAGCACCAGCGATCCCGTCCCGCTCCAGCTCCCGGTGTAGTTCGACCCGCCGCCACCGCGCGCGCCGCCCGTCACAAACTCCTTCAAATACCACGGCGTCCCGGCCTTGGTCGCGTCGGCGAAGCCGGTCTCTTCAGGTCCATCCGCCTCCTTGACCCCGAGCTCGTTCAGGTATTGGCCGAATGGCGTGTGACAAACGTCGCACCTCGCACGCCATCCACGCGTCACGCCTCACATTTCACACCTACCCACACTCCCACACCCCCACACCCCCACGCCCCCACACCCC
>CAYYTK010000014.1:19405-35565 GCA_964474695.1 uncultured Anaerolineales bacterium | reverse complement strand
CCCACACCCCCACACCCCCACGCCCCCACACCCCACCGCCCACTCCGAGCAAAGCACTTCGGCCTGCTCCAGCACGGTCTGGGTGGCCCTCTCCTGCTTGTCGGGCGGATAGCCGTACTTGCGCAGGATGCGCTTGACCATCACCCGTATCCTGGCGCGGACATTCTCGCGCAGGGTCCAATCGATGGTCACGCTGTTGCGTACGGCTCCGACGAGCTCGCGGGCAATGGCCTTCAGGGTGTCATCGCCCAGCACTTTGACCGCGCTGTCGTTGACCTCCAGCGCGTCGTAGAACGCCACCTCGTCTTCCGTGAGGTTGAGCTTCTCCCCGCGCTTGCCTGCCTTCCGCATCTCCTCGGCCAGGGCGATCAGCTCCTCGATGACCTGCGCGCTTTCCACGGCCCGGTTGCGGTAGCGCCGGATCGCTTCTTCCAGCATCTCGGCAAACGAGCGCGCCTGGACGATGTTGCGCCGGCCGCGCGCCCGGATCTCGCCGACCAGCAGCTTGCGCAGCAGCTCGACCGCCAGGTTCTTCTGCGGCATGCCGCGCACCTCGGCCAGGAACTCGTCGGACAGGATGGAGATATCGGGCTTCTTCAGCCCGGCCGCGGCGAAGATGTCGATGACCTCATCGGAGACGATGGCGCGCGAGACGATCTGGCGGATCGCCTGGTCGAGTTCCTCGGCCTCGCGGCCCTCGCCGGGCGCGGGCTTGGCCAGCACCGCGCGCACAGCCTGGAAGAACGCCACGTCATCCCGGATCGCCATCGCCTTGTCGTGGGGGACCGCGAGCGCGAACGCCTGCGAAAGCTGCATGACCGCTTCGAGCAGGCGGGCCTTGCCATCCTCCTGCTTGAGGATGTGCTCCTGCGCCGCGGGCAGCAGGCTGAGCCGTTCCTGCGGCCCGCCGGCCCACTTCGCCCGATTGAAGCCGTAGAACAGGCCGCAGCACACCTCGTACTTCTCGGTCATCGCCCCAACGGCCTGCTCCTGGTCGAGGGCGGTCTCCCCCTCGCCGCCGCTCTCCGCGTAGACCGCCAGCGCGTCCCGCAGGGCTTCGACCAGGCCCAGGTAGTCCACCACCAGGCCGCCGGGCTTATCCCGGAAGACGCGGTTGACCCGCGCGATGGCCTGCATCAGCCCGTGCCCGCGCATCGGCTTGTCCACATACATGGTGTGCAGGCACGGCGCGTCGAAGCCGGTCAGCCACATATCGCGCACGATCACGATCCGGAACGGGTCGTCCGGGTCCTTGAACCGGAGGGCCAGCTCCTGCCGCCGGGGCTTGTTGCGGATGTGCGGCTGCCAGTCGAGCGGGTCGGTCGCGGAGCCGGTCATCACGATCTTGATCGCCCCCTGGCTGTCGTCGTCGCGATGCCAATCCGGCCGCAGCGCGACGATGGCGTTGTACAGGTCCACGCAGATGCGCCGGCTCATGCAGACGACCATCGCCTTGCCTTCCATCGCCTCGAGCCGCCGCTCGAAATGCGCCACCAGGTTGGCGGCCACCAGCGCCACGCGGCGCTCCGCGCCCACCAGCGCCTCCAACTGCGCCCAGCGGCTCTTCAGCTTCTCCACCTGCTCGATCTCCTCGCCTTCGGTTGCCTCCTCGAAGTCCCGGTCCACCTTGGGGCGTTCGGCCTCGTCGAGCAGCAGTTGCGCCAGGCGGTTCTCGTAGTAGATGGGCACCGTCGCGCCGTCGATCACCGCCTGCCGGATGTCGTAGATGCTGATGTAGTCGCCGAAGACCGCCCGCGTATTGGCGTCGGTGCGCGCGATGGGCGTGCCGGTGAAGCCGATGAACGAGGCGTTGGGCAGCGCGTCGCGCGTGTGCCGGGCGAAGCCGTCGATGAAGTCGTACTGGCTGCGCTGCGCCTCGTCGGCGATCACCACGATGTTACGCCGCTCGGACAATGCAGGGGCGTCCTCTTGCGGGCGCCCGTTCTCCTCGAAGAAGAACTTCTGGATGGTGGTGAAGATCACCCCGCCCGACGCCACGCGCAGCTTCGCGGCCAGGTCCGCGCGGCTCTCGGCCTGGACCGGCGCCTGGCGCAGCAGGTCCTGATCCAACGCGAAGTTGTCGAAGAGCTGGTTATCCAGGTCGTTGCGGTCGGTCAGCACCACGACGGTGGGGTTCTCCATCAGGGGGTGCTGGATGATCTTGCCCGCGTAGAACGCCATGGTCAGGCTCTTGCCCGAGCCTTGCGTGTGCCACACCACGCCAATGCGCCGGTCGCCGGGATGGCGCGCCAGCCCCTCCTCCGGCCCGCGCACCCGGTACAGGCCGCGCATCTCCCCCACCCTGTGCGCCTCCGGCGCGGGCGCGCACGCGCGCAGCGTCTCCTGAACGGCTGCGTTGACCGCGTGATACTGGTGGTACCCCGCCATCTTCTTGATCAGCACGCCGTTGCTGGCGTTCTCGAAGACGATGAAATAGCGGATCAGGTCGAGGAAGCGCGCCGGATCGAAGACCCCCTCGATCACCACCTGGAGCTGGCTGAGGTGTTGGTCGTCCAGCGTCGCGCCGCCGATCGTCCGCCACGGCATGAAGCGCTCGCGGTCCGCGGTCAGGCTGCCGATGCGTGCGTGAACCCCGTCGGAGATGATCAGCGCCTCGTTGAAGGTGAACAGGGCCTGGATCTGCTGCTTGTAGGTCTGGAGCTGGTTGAAGGCCGCCCAGATGGTGGCCTTCTCGTCCGCCGCGTTCTTCAGCTCCATCACCGCCAGCGGCAGGCCGTTCACGAAGAGCACCACGTCCGCGCGGCGCTCGTGGCCCCCCTCCACCACGGTGAACTGGTTCACCGCCAGCCAGTCGTTGTGAGCGGGCTCATCGTAATCCAGCACGCGCACCAGGTCGCCGCCGAGCGAGCCGTCGGGCCGGAAGTACTCCACCGGCACCCCCTCCACCAGCATGCGGTGGGCCGCGTGGTTGTTCGCGGCCAGGGTGGGCCGGTCGGGCCGGGTCAGCTTGCGGTAGGCCTCATCCAGCGCGGCCGCGGGCGCCTGCGGGTTGAGCTGCGCCAGCGCGTCCCGCAGCCGCCCCGCCAGCACGGCCTGGCTGTAGTCGTCGCGCTCCGCGGCCGGCTCCCCCGGCGCGATCTCCGGCCCGAACCGCACCGCGTAGCCCAACCCGTGCAGCCACCCCAGCGCGGCCTCTTCGACCTCCGACTCGTTGAAGTGGGTCATGGTTTCCCCCTCCGCGCCGCGCTTCTCACGCGGTACAGCCGCTCAGTGAAGCCGCCCTCCCGCTCGAAGGCGGCAGCTTGAGCGGCAAGCTGACGATCCAGGAGCGCGCAATCCACACCGATCAGAATGAGGGCAGCGTTGGCCGCGATCTCAGGGTAGGTAGGTCGTATGGACGATATGGACGACATGGACTCTATGGACCGTCCAACCTGTCCATCCTCTCCATACCGTCCATGGATCTCCCTAGTCCACGCAGCCACCTCATCAGCCGTGGTGCAGCGCCGCGCCACCAGCTCCCGGCGGCGTGGGTCGCTCCGTTCCCACAGCTTAAGCCCCCTCTGCCTCAAAAAATCCTCATAATCCAGCTTCAGCTCCTCCAGGCTCCCGCGCGCCACACCCGTCAGCTTCATCTCCATCTTCTTCGACGTCGCCGAGTCCTGGCTGCCCTCGGCAATGTTTTGGACGCCGCTGCGCGCGGCCTGGACCATCTGATCGTGGGTGCGGCTGCGCGGGTCGATGTAGCGGTCGCAGAAGCGCACCGTGATGTCATAGATGAGCTGCGCCACCTGGAAGCTCTTCAGGTTCCGGTAGCCGCCGTGCTTGGGGATGAGGGTTTCGGGCTCGGTCATGGATCACCTACAGCAGACCACCCCACCGTACCAGCTTGGCCAGGTTCTCGCGGATGAAGTGGTTGTCTTCGTCGGGATAATGGGCCTTCAGTATCGGAAGAACGCGGCGGAGGTAATTCTTAGCTGCGGCAATGGCGCGCTCCCGCTCATGGTAATCAGACCTCAGACCGCGCACAAGCGCAGTGACGCTCCCGGCAGGCAGCGGCGGAACAGATTTTCCAGGAGGACCCCAAAGCGATGCCCAAGCACGCTTGCGGGTGAACACCTCGGACAACGTCCGCGGCCGGCGGTCGTATTCACGCAGGATGACGGCAAACGCGGCCGTAGGGACCCGGCCCGGTTCTTTAGCCCAGGCTTCCTCGATGGCTGCCAAGACAGCGGGCTGCGGGTCAACGAAACCCGGTTTGCCCGGCGCTTTCCCCTGCTCAAGCTCGGTCAGGCGCTCTGCTGCCCAGACCCGCTCAACAGGAGTTCTGCCCTTGAGCAAGGTCAGGTAGGTCGCGCTGATCCGATCCGGCTTGATCTGCTGAAGAAGACCAAGCGCGATGGCCGTCTTCTCTGGGGAATCAGGATGAATGAGCGCGGCGACGCTGTCTTCGGTCTCCGTCACGGGTAGGTCCTCGAGCTCTTGCAGGGCGACCTGACCGCTCTTGGAGGATGCCAATGACCCGGCGAGGAAACGCGCCCGAAGCCTTCGTAGATCGGTATCGGCGCCCCGGGCGGCAATGAGCTCGTTGAGAAAACGAATCGCCTCCTGAATCCCAGCGTCACGATGCAGGGCGTTGGCGACCGTGGCAGCACAACTGATGCGCTCTGATTCGGTGGGAAACTCCATGGCACAAGCAGATGCGAGCAGCGAGCCGGAACGGGAGTCTTGGAGGGCTTCGACCGCCGCGGACAGGCTAATGCGATCCTGAGACGGTTTGGCCATAATGGAGACGAGAAGCTCTTTAGCATGATCGTTATAGCGGGCTTTTACCAGTTCCTTCAGCAGTTCGTATTGCCACTCGCGGGCATTGGGATTGAGGCGGAGCCCGTCGGCGAGCACTTGCCTGAGCGCTACGCTTGAGTTTTCCTCGCGGAGCAACTCCAGGAGGCGCTTCCGTACAGCCTCTTGCCTCGGATCTGCAGCGAGATCCTCGGTGAGTAGGGAGATCAGTATCCTTCGCGCGTTCGCCTTCTCGGCCGCGCCACGCAGCCGCTCGCGCAAGACGTTGTTCTGAGGCTGCTGTTTGGCCCGCTGCTGTAGGTGTTCGGCCGCCATCTTCCAGTCGCCAGATTCTTCAAGCAGCGTCAAATACTCGTCCTCTTCCAGCGGGTCAGCCTGGTCGGCGCGACAAAGTTGGCCGAGATATTGTATCCAGTATCTCCTACGATCGGAGCGACGCGAGAAGTCAACGTGCGCCTTCCACAGGCTGGCGTTATTCGGCTGTGATTTGCGCTGGTCGCGCATACGCTGAAAGAGCTTGGGGTAGGCGCCGGCAGCGTCTAGCGCCGCCTGCAACTCCTGTTCCAACCCGGAATCGTTCGGCCAATGCGCTGTCTGTTGCTCCAGCAGATCCGCCAGCTCGAACTTGCGGTCAAGTTTCTTCAGAATGGCCTTGCTTTTCTCCCAATTTGCCCGATCATCCGGCGCAACCTGCCGCTTTGCCGCCAGCCGCGCCAAGAGGGCCGGGTAGTTTCCGGACTGCTCGAGGTTGGCCCAGATCAGGTTTTGGAGCTCGGCGTCATTCGGGAAGACCCGGGCTTCTTCGTCGAGCAGCTTTGCCGCGTCATCGGGGCGTTTGAGCTGGCCCAGAAGCTCTCTCTCACGCCGGATCAGGCGTCGATCCTGAAACTGCTCCCAGCCCCAGTGGGCCTGCTGTTGTGCCGCGGTAAGCCATCCATGTTGTTCGATCTGCGCCACCAGGCGCAGACAGGCGTCGGCATCCGGAGTCTTTCGGCTCATAGCGCGGGCGACGAATTCGACGCCTTGACTGTTGAACTCCTGCATCACATCGGCGGCATCAAGCTCTACTTCGGGCGACGCCTCCGGCTCCGCCCGCATCTGAGCCGCGCAAGCGTTGACCTGACGCTCGATGTCCGCCAGCCTGAATTTGGCCGCATCCGCGTCGCGCTGGGCGTTGGCTGCGTCGGCCGCCATCTGCCGGTACCTGGGGGAGTCGAAATTGCCTTCTGCATTTCCACGATCCCACGCGAGCTCGTGCTGCACCCCGGCGAACCTTTCGCGCCTAGCGTAGTCCTCCTTGGCAGCCTGGTACTGGGTCTGCAAGGACCGAAGTTGACTCGTCCAGTATGCTAGATTAGACACTTATCCTCCATCTTGTTGGTTTTGCGCCGCCTCCCCCACCCGCACCTCCCCGGAGATCAGCTTCGGCAGCAGCGCGTCGCGCAGCGCGGCGAGGGTGCGGGATTCACGCTCGTTCTGAGCCATCTTTGCCAGCAAGGGATTTGTTATCCTGGCGAACGCTAATAGAATGGCATCTGTCGGGCATACTACTTGGGTTGATGCGACAATCTCTGGGCGAACTGCGGGATATGCGCCACCATCCGCAAGATGTGCAAGCATCCCAATGTTATCCCCGGTTGTTGCGGCGAGATAGACGAACTCCTGATACTGGGCTTTTCGAGGTCTCAACACGGCAAACCCCGTGCTTCCTGTAAGTCCGTCCTCAGAAACATAGGCAAACGAACCATTGCCAGGCCTGACAGTGCCGATAATGGTATCGCCGGGTCTGAGCACGCGTTGCGCTCGGCTCGGTGCATCTTGCTGGCCGTACTCGGTAATCGCTTCTATTCGCCCCCACTTGGTATTCGTCAGGTCAACGTATCTGATGAGCGCCGGGCGGGTGGCTCTTGACCAGCTTTCGGAGTTCAATGACGCGAACTCGCTAAGCGTCCCCAAACGCCACCCCCTCGGCACCTCCCCCACCTCCGACCCCTCGAACCCATCCGGGAACAGCGCGGCGATCTCCGCCGGCAGGCCCGTATCCCGCCCCTCCAGCTTGGCGCGCACCGGGTCGAAGTCCACGAACCACGACTTGAACAGCGCCCGCGCCATCCCCTCCAGCGTCGCGTTCATGCGCCGGTTCAGCTCGATCTTGTCGTCCAGCGCACCGAGGATGTGGGCGATGGCGCGTTGTTCGGGGAAAGGAGGAACTTCCAAGCCCCGAACATAGACGGCTGCACGCGTTGTAGAGGGAATGGGCGAGCCGTCATCTATCTCTCCAAGCTTGTAGTGCTGAATGGCGTAGTAAAGCCATCTCATATCGAGCTCGGTCTTTGGCGAAACGTAGTACGCGGTGTCGATGACGTAGAACGGATCCGGTGAATACTGAACGCCGCGGTAAGCGCCCTTACGTCCAAGGATCACGCCTGGACCAGGAGTTAGTGCCTCCGTGGTCCACCCAATCGGTCCGTTGCTTCCAAAAACGCGATACGCGCCATTCACGGCATCGTATCCGCGAAGTGCTTTGCCGTATTCCAGCGAGATCTCCTCGCCCCAGGTTGATGATCGCCACTCACCCACCATACCCCAGCCCCTTTTCACTCTTTGGCTTCAAGAAGGTGCTTGACTTTAGTGCGAAATGTGCTATACTAGGGTCATAACCCCCCCGGAGATAGCATCTCCGGGCCGACGCCCGCCCGCAAGGGCGGGCGTCCCTTTATGATAATAGGATCGCCGATGCCACGCGTCATCACATACATTGACGGCTTCAACCTCTACTACGGTCTGCGCGCCAATCATTGGCGGCGCTTCTACTGGCTGAATCTCCACCAGGTAGCTCTCCACCTGCTGAAACCCAACCAGACCCTGGTCGAGACCAAGTATTTCACATCTCTCGTTGCCTCGCCCCTGGATAAGAACCGGCGTCAGGCCGCTTATCTGGAGGCGCTCAACACATTGCCGGATTTCTCCATTCACTACGGCCATTACCTGGCTGACACCGTCGTTTGCCGGCAATGCGGGCACACGTACACGACCCACCATGAAAAGATGACAGATGTCAACATTGCCACGGAGCTGCTCTCTGATGCGTTCACCGACCGTTTCGATATGGCGTTGCTCATTTCCGCCGATAGCGATCTGGTCGGCCCCGTGCAGAAGGTGCGCCAGTTGTTCTCCCAGAAACGCGTTGTTGCGGTCTTTCCGCCCTCCAGGCACTCGAACGCCCTGAAGAACGCAGCAAACGCCACCCTGCATCTCGACCGGGCGACGCTGGCTCAAAGCGTGTTTCCTGATCAGGTTGTGAAGCCGGACGGGTTCGTGCTGCACCGGCCGGTTGAGTGGCACTAGAAACCTGGCCGAAATGGCTCATCACTTTGCCAGGCCATATCCCAGCCCCTCCAAATTCGCCGCAATCGCCGCGTCCAGCCGGCCGGCCTCGGCCTGCTGCGCCCGCAGCGTCCCCACCAGCCGCGCCATCACTTCCTCGAACGGCTCGCCGTCGTCGGCCACTTCTTCCGCGCCCACGTAGCGGCCCGGGGTCAGCACGTGGCCGTGGCCGCGGACGTCGGACAGGGGGGCAGATAGGCAGAAGCCGGGGATGTCCGCGTAGTTTTTGATTTTCGATTTTTGATTGGCGATTGGGTTTCCGCGCCAGGCGTGGTACGTGCCGGCGATCCGGGCGATGTCGTCGTCGGTCAGCTCGCGGTGCACCCGGTCGGTCATCGTGCCCAGCTTGCGCGCGTCGATGAACAACATCTCCCCGCGGCGGTCGCGGAATCGACCGTTCTTCTTGTTCCGCGTCACGAACCACAGGCACACCGGGATCTGCGTGGAATAGAAGAGCTGGCCGGGCAGCGCGACCATGCAATCCACCAGGTCGGCCTCGACGATGGCCTTGCGAATCTCCCCTTCGCCCGATTGGTTGGACGACATCGAGCCGTTGGCCAGCACGAACCCCGCGATGCCGGCCGGCGCGAGGTGGTGGATGAAGTGCTGCACCCAGGCGTAGTTGGCGTTGCCCGCGGGCGGCGCGCCGTAGACCCAGCGCTTGTCGTCGCGCAGCAGCTCCGCGCGCCAGTCGCTGTCGTTGAAGGGCGGGTTCGCCAGCACATAGTCGGCCTTGAGGTCGGGGTGCAGGTCGCGGTGGAAGCTGTCGGCCTGCTCCTTGCCCAGGTTGCCGTCAATCCCGCGGATGGCTAAATTCATCTTGGCCAGCCGCCAGGTGGTGTGGTTCGACTCCTGGCCGTAGACGCTGATGTCGCCGACGCGGCCGCCGTGCGCCTCCACGAATTTCTCCGACTGCACGAACATGCCGCCCGATCCGCAGCACGGGTCATACACGCGTCCCTTGTATGGGGCCAGCATCTCGACCAGCAGCCGCACGATGCAGCGCGGCGTATAGAATTGGCCGCCCTTCTTGCCCTCCGCGCTGGCGAACTGCGACAGGAAGTATTCGTAGACGCGGCCCAGGATGTCTTTGGAGCGGTTTTCTTTGTCGCCCAGCCCGATGTTGCCGATCAGGTCGATGAGCTGGCCCAGGCGCTGCTTGTCGAGCCGCGGATGCGCGTAGTCCTTGGGCAGTACGCCTTTGAGCGAGGGATTGTCGCGCTCGATGGCGAGCATCGCATCGTCCACGGTCTTGCCGATGGCCGGCAGCTTCGCGCTCGCCAGGAGGTAGGCCCAGCGGGCCTCCTTCGGCACCCAGAAGATGTTCTCGGCCCGGTACTCGTCGGGGTCTTCGGGATCGGCGCCCTGGCCGGCCTCGGCTTCGAGCAGGGCACGCCGCTCCTCGAATGCGTCGGAGATATACTTGAGGAAGATCAGCCCGAGGACGACGTGCTTGTACTCGGCCGCGTCCATGTTGCTGCGCAGCGCGTCCGCGGCCTTCCAAAGCTTGTCTTCGAAACCGAGGGCCGCGGCGCTGCCGTTCTTGTCTGCCATGATCGGATGGGTCCTTTTTCGCGGTGGGAGTGTTCAACCTGGGATGCCACCGATTTTAGCACACCGCGCCCGCTTGTGGCAAGCCCCGCAAGCGCAAGCCAGCAGTTCCAAATCTAAACGCGAGCGGAGGCATCCTGAGCGGAGTTCCGGCCATCTTTCCGGCCGGAACGCAGTCGAAGGATGCCGGAGCGGGCAGGTGGGGCCGAACCCCCGGCCTCGCCGGGGGCCGCATCCTTCGACTACGCACGGCCAGACTACCGCCGTGCTCCGCTCAGGATGCTTCCTTAGTGCCTACATTTGGAACTGCTGAGCGCAAGCGGGGGGGGGTGTCACCTGGCGTCCTCAAAAAGAAACCTGGTTTCTCGGAGAAACCAGGTTTCTTTTTGAATCGTCGATGGCGCACCAATTTAGAACATTTGGCCTAAAAATGCTTCTTAACTCTTGACAAACCGGCCCGGCGCGAGTATAATGGTCCTGTCATGGGCTATTATAGCCCCTCTGTCGTTTCGATGTAGTAGTTTTTTGTTGGGCCACCACTCAGTTTCACTTGGACCGCAGCTCAGGAGGAGTCTCTTGTCCAGCCAACCGATCAAGCCCTGTTTCGTCGGCATCGTCCCGGCCCTGCCGCACACCGCCGCCGTGGTCCTGGCGCCGGGCGAAAACGCGCCCACGGCGCGGCACTTCTGCGGGCACGGCAGGCTGGACGACGCGGATATCCGCCGCGTCGTCCAACACCGCGAGGTGGCCAACATGATCATCGCGGCGATCCACGCCGCAGGCGAGCCCGAGCTGGTCGCGCTCCTCGCGACCAACGGCGCGGGCGCCGCCCACCAGGTCGAGCGGATCGAGCTGGCCGCGCACCTGCGCCACCGCATTTACAACCAGGGCTGGCCCCTGGTCGAGATCCCGCGCACCCTGGCCACCGCCTTCATCGCCGGCCGCGGCGCGCTCGAGGAAGAGGCGCTGCGCCCGCTGCTGGCAGCCGTCTACGGCCACCGCTGCCGCCGGCCCTGGGAGGCGCTGGCGTACGCGCTGGCCCACGCGGCCCGCTGCCTCAGCCGCCCCGGCGCCTACCCCGCCTACCAGGTGCAGAAGCTGGCGGCGCTCCGCTTCAAGGTTCTCGACCCGGCCGCCGAGGCCGCGCAGCCGTCCTGCTACCCGATGCAGAGCCGGCCATGAGCGCGCCGAACACCGCCGCTGCTGCCGCCGCCGGGGACGCCGAGCACAAGTACTTCGCGCTGCTGCCGTACATGGTGGTGGCCTTCTGCCGCACGCCCCACGACCTGGCGCTGTGGGTCACGGTCAAGATGATCGCGGGGGAGAACGGCGAGTGCATCCTCGGCACCGCGGCGCTGGCTAATTTCGCCGGCATGTCGGCGGGCAAGGCAGCCGAATGCCGCAGCCACCTGCTGCGCGTCGGCCTGCTCACCGGCAGCCTCCACCGCGACCCCAACTTTCAAGCCCCCGTCTGGCACCTGCGCGTCCCCGACCTGTGGCAGCGGAACGCGGCCTGGCGCCGGGAGACCGGCGACGGCCTGTACGACCGTATGGAGGCCGTTTGCCGCCAGCGGCAGAGCCTGTTCGGGGCCGCGGACCCCGGCGGCGCAGCGGGCGAACAGCCGTCAAATAAATCTAATATCACACCAGGTGAAGGCACTACCACACCAGGTGAAGGCACCACCACACCAGATGAAGGCACCACCACACCAGGTGAAGGCACTACCACACCAGGTGAAGGCACCACCACACCAGGTGAATTAAAGAAGAACCTTATAGAACCAAATAAGAAAGAGGATGAAAAGAAGACGGAGACCCCGGCCCGGATTTGGGAGACGGTGCGCGACCTGCTGCGGTGGCAACTGCCGGCCGCCACTTACCGCTCGTGGCTGGAACGCACCGCGGGGATCAGCCGCGCCGAGGACGTCCTCACCGTGGCCGTGGAGTCGGAGCGCGCCCGCGAGTGGCTCACGATCCGGCTCCAGCCGCGCGTGGAGGCCGAGCTCGCGCGCGTCACCGGCGAGAAGCTGGCGGTGCGGTGGGTGGTGGGGACAGGGGAAAGCTGATCGCGAGTAACGGAGATTTCATTTTCGGGGCAATCAAGCATCCTGAGCGGAGCAGCGCATCAGTCTGCGCTGCGCAGTCGAAGGATGCGGCCTTGCCGATGACCGCTGCGCACCCTTCGACTGCGGCCCGCCGACCGATGCGGGCCTCCGCTCAGGGTGCTCCGCCTGATTCTGCCCCCAACGTGAAATGCGGGCCTCCGCTCAGGGTGCTCCGCTTGATTCTGCCCCCAACGTGAAATGCGGGCCTCCGCTCAGGGTGCCCCGCTTGATTCTGCCCCCAACGTGAAACGCACTCGCTGTCATATTGGGTCTTGACAAATCGCGCGAAGCGTTGTATAATGCAACCGGTTGCAGAATGAGAAACCGAGAGCAGTGAAGATGAGCCAGAAACCGGTCCAGACCATCGCGGATATCGCCCGCATCTGCGGCGTCTCGAAGTCGACGGTGTCACGCGCGCTGAACGACAGCCCGCTGATCAGCGACGAGACCAAGGCGCGGGTGCGCGCGGTGGCCAAGGAGCGCGGGTTCCAGATGAACGCCGCGGCCAGCCGGCTGAGCCTGAAGCGCAGCCGCACCATCGCCTTCGTGGTGCACCCGCACCAGACGTGCGACTGCCTGTCGGTGAACGATCTCTTTCTGCTGGAGTTCCTGGGCGCCATCTCGACCACGCTGCCGGCCTATCACTACGACCTGCTGGTGGCCAACGTGGACCCGCACGACCCGGCGTGGCCGCACCAGTACCTGGACACCGGCCGGGTGGACGGCTTCATCGTGCTGACGTCGGCGCGCAAGACCGCGCACGTCAAGGCGCTGATCGACATGCAGGCGCCGTTCATCGTGTGGAACAAGGTGCGGCCGCAGGATGCCGGCTACTGCTCGGTGAACAGCGACAACTTCATCGGCGGGAAGCTGGCCGCCGAGCACCTGGCCGGGCGGGGGCGGCGGCGCATCGCGTTCCTGGGCGGGCCGGCCGACGAGAATGAGGTGCAGCAGCGGTACGCGGGGTTCGCGGCCGCGCTGCAGGAGCGGGGGGTCGCGGTCGACCCGGCGCTGGTGACGTACGGCGACTGGACGAGCGACTCGGCGGCGGAGCGGCTGCGCAAGCTGCTGGCGGCCGGCGCGGAGCTGGATGCCGTGTTCGCGAACAGCGACCTGATGGCGACGGGCGCGATCAACGTGCTGCACGAACGGGGCCGCCGCGTGCCCCAAGATGTCGCGGTGGTGGGCTATGACGATCTGTCGCTGGCGAAGTTCACCAGCCCGCCGCTGACCACCGTGAGCCAGAAGATCCCCCTGGCGGGGAAACTGCTGGCCCAAAACCTGATCCAGCACATCGAGACGGGCGTGGTGACCAATGTCACCATCCCGGCGGAGCTGGTCATCAGGCAATCGACCTGATCGATCGCGAGAGCTTGCGACCGGCGCCAGAGCAGCCGCGGCCGCTCGAACGCCAACAGCAAGCTCTTTTCTAGGCCCTGGTGTGCAACCGGTTGCAAGGAACCGTCACACCGCAAGAAAGGAAGTGTAAGAAAATGTCTGCTTTCGTGATCAACCGCAATCGTCGTTATGCCGGCGGCGAGGCCGCCGAAAAGTTGGGGCAGGGCGCCTGCCCCGCCTGCCCACCCGCAACCGCGGCCGCGGCGCGCACCTTCGTGGGCCTGCGGGACATCCCCGTGGACCGGATCGTCGACAGCACCGGTGCGACCGGCAACCGCCTGAGCCTGCGGGAGATCCTGTTCCCCGCGCACGGCCTGGCCGCCTACCGCGCGCTGGAGGGGGAAGAGATGACGCCGATCGCCGTCGTCAAGTCGGGCGGCCGCTACATCGCGGCCAACGGCGACGGCCGCCTCGCGGTGGCCCGTGCGCTGGGCCGCGCCTTTGTGCTGGCGGAAGTGTGGGAATAGCGCGGGACGCGGAGACGGGGTGACGCGGAGACGCGCAGAGGAGGGACCGCCGGGCGATAAATCGTCCGGCTTCGCGACAGCGCCTCGTGAACGAGGCTTGAGCCACAAGGGGCCTGGCGCATCCTGCCACATCCGGAATCGAGGCTTTAGCCGGTGCCTGTCCTCGCGGCAGCGCCAGTAAAGAGGGCTTGGGACATGCCGCCGGGCGCGGGCCTGGCGGTTAAGACTACCGTTGCCAGGTCCATCCTTCGACAGGCTCAGGACAGGCTCTGCGTGGACCGCGCGCCAGCCGGTGCAAGCCGACTTTGCAAGCATGCGCAGCATGCCGGTTGCCGCGACTTGCAGTCGCCGGGGCGCGTGGGCTGCGGTTGAAAAACCGCAGCCTGATACAGCCGAAAACCTGCCGAAGGCAGGTTGGCCACGGGGTGGGTCAACCTGCCTTTCCCCAAAACTTCCCCCTCAAAACCGTAGCAAATAACTGATGACAAACGTCACGGGGACGCTGATGAGGCTCACCAGGGCGAATTTGGCGAGCGGACCGGCCGCGAGGCCGAGCAGCAGCCAGTGGAAGAGCATGACGACGAGCAGGTGGTAGATGTACGCGGGGTATTGCGCCTGCACCATCTTCCTGACCAACGGGCTTTGCCGCGCGAGGTGGTCGCGGAAGAACACGGTGAGCCCGATGCACAGGCTGACGCACAGCAACGACTCCCAGATCGCGTAGCTCGCCCCGCCCGCGATCTTCAGGATCGGTTCGTCCAGGTAGCAGAGCGCGGCCAGGAGCAGGCCCAGCACCAGCCACGCGCGGCCGGCCCGGCCGGGGAAGCCGGCCACCCACCCCTTGCGGTAGGCCAGCGCGCCCACGATGAACATGCCGAGGTCGCGCGGGACGTCGGCCCAGGCCGTTTTGATGACGGTGAACACGTAGACCCACCGGTCGATGGGGTACCAGATGCGGACGATGGCCGACAGGCACGCGATGCCGAGCGCAAAGGCTACGATCTGCCACCACGCGGGCGGCCGGCCCGCGGTGACGGCCGGGACCGGCGAACCGGGGCGGAGCATCCGCCAAGCCGCGTAGACCGCGCTGAAGACCAGCAGATGCTGCAGGAACCACAGATGCGCCATCTCCACCGGCCACACCGGCCGCCCCTCGAGCAGCGCGCCGACCGCCCCGGCGAACACGGTCCAGGCCAGCAGCGGGATGCCGAGCCGGAGCAGGCGCTCCCTGAGGAAGAGGACCGGTCCCTTGCGGTCGCAGGCCAGCAGCGCGAAGTAGCCGGAGACCATGAAGAAGAGGCTCATGAAGAACGAGCGGTTGACCACGAAGAACGGGCCGAGGATGGCGGCGCGGGTGGGCTCCTGGAAGGGCCAGGCGCCGCCGGTGGGGCCGTACGCCTGGCCGACGTGGTGCAGGATGACCAGCACCGTCAGCGCCACGCGCAGGTTGTCAAAGAAGAGAAGCCGCTGGGTTGGCGCGCGGCCGGCTGCAACGTCGGCCGCGGGTGCGCCGGGAGATTTCACCGCCATGATCTGCTCCTTGATGGGGGATATGGGGTAATACGCAGCGAGGGGCGGGGGGTTGCGCGTGGGGGTGTGGGAGTAGCGCGAGACGCGGAGACGGGGGGACGCGGAGACGCGGGGAGGAGCGGAGCATCCTCAGATGCGGAGCGGCGTCCCGACGGGAAAAGACAAGTCGGGCGGACTCGAAAATCAAATCCACTTCGGCCATATTCAAGAAACGCGAAACCAGTGTTCTCCATCATAGGTGAAGTTAGAACCTGCGGGGAGTCATGGCTGCCGGCATGAAGGTTCACTTCGCCAGCCACTCCCGCACCCGCGCCGCATACGGCGACTCGACCGCCTCGTAAATCACCAGCGCCGCGGCCCACATCTCTCGCATCCGCGGCCCCTCACCCAGCTTCTCGTACGCCAGCCCCATATCGCAGAGCCAGTTCCCCTCCCCGATGCGATCTCCGGTTTCCCGGTGGATCGCCAGCGCCTGCTCATACAACTCGATCGGGCGTTGAGCCTCCCCCAAGGCCGCATACGCCAGCCCCAGGTTGCCGAGATCGTACCCCTCCCCGCGACGGTCCCCGATTCCGCGATGAATCGCCAGCGCCTGCTCGTAGCACTCAATCGCCCGCCGCGCCTCCCCCAGGTCCGCATATGCCATCCCCAGGTTGCCGAGATCGTTCCCTTCCCCGCAGCGATCCCCGATCTCCCGGTGGATCGCCAGCGCCGGCTCATAATACTCAATCGCCCGCCGGGCATCCCCCAGGGCCCGATACGCATTCCCCAGGTTGCCGAGATCGTTCGCCTCCCCGCGGCGTTCCCCGATCTCCCGGTGGATCGCCAGCGCCGGCTCATAATACTCAATCGCCCGCCGGGCATCGCCCAGGTCGAAGTACGCACTCCCCAGGTTGCCGAGCGCGTTCCCCTCCCCGCGGCGGTCCCCGATCTCCCGGTGGATCGCCAGCGCCGGCTC
>CAYYTK010000014.1:0-19305 GCA_964474695.1 uncultured Anaerolineales bacterium | reverse complement strand
CGTTCCCCTCCCCGCGGCGGTCCCCGATCTCCCGGTGGATCGCCAGCGCCGGCTCATAGTGTGCAACAGCACGCCGGGCATCCCCCAGGGCAACATACGCCAGCCCCAGGTTGCCGAGATCGTTCCCCTCCCCGCGGCGGTCCCCGATCTCCCGGTGGATCGCCAGCGCCGGCTCGTGATACTGGATCGCGCGCCGGGCATCGCCCAGGGCCCAATACGCTAGCCCCAGGCTGCCGAGATGCCCTCCCTCGCCCCGCCGGTCGCCCAGCGCGGCCGCGGCGCGGGCTGCGGCTTCCAGCAGCGGGATCCGCTCCCGGGGCGCGGCCCGCAGGTCCAGCACGTAGGACACCGCATCCGGGTACGCGTTCAGCCAGCGGAGCGCCGCGGCATCCGGCCGGTCGTGCGCCGGCTGCGCCAGCGCGACCCACGCCGCGGCCAGGTGCGGCCGCGCCCCCTCGTACTGCCGCAGCCCTGCGACCACCCCCTCCCCGCCCTGCCGGTACAGCGCCTCCGCCGCGCGCCCCAGCCGCAGGTAGTGCCACGCGTGCCGCAGTCGCGCGGCGTCCAGATCGGCGGCCACGGCCAGCGCGCATTCCCGCAGCAGGTCGTGCAGCGCGTAGGCGTCGCGGCCGGGGTCGTAGTCCAGCAGGCTCACCTGCACCAGCGCGCTCAGCCCCTGCCGCGTCTCCGCCTCCCCCAACGGCGCCGGCGCGGGCCAGGCATCCACGTCGCCGGCCGGCGCGTCCGCCAGCTCACCCCAGACCGCGGCGGCCGCGGCGCGGTCGAACCCCGCGGGGAACACGGCCAACTGCGCCCAGCGCGCGGCCAGCCCGGGGTCCCGCTGCCGCAGCGCGTCGAGGCTCAGCCCCAACACGGCCTGGGCCGGCGTTTCGCCGGGGGAGGTCAGGTAGGCCAGGGGCGCCTGCGCCAGCGCGGCCAGGTAGTCGGCCAGCGACCAGTCGCGGTACGCGGCCAGGAAGCCGGCGGCCAGCCGCAGCGCCAGCGGCAGCCGGCCGCACCGCTCGGCCAGCGCGGGGAGGCCGGGCGTCCTTCGACTGCGCTCCGCTCCGCTCAGGATGCCTGGCGGGGCCGCTCCGCTCGGGATGGCGGGCGTCCTTCGACTGCGCTCCGCTCCGCTCAGGATGCCGGACGGGTCGGCTTCGCTCAGGAGGCCGGGCGGGTCGGGCGTCCTTCGACTGCGCTCCGCTCCGCTCAGGACGCTGGGCGGGTTGGCTCCGCTCAGGATGCCGGGTAAATCGGCTCCGCTCAGGGTGCCGGCCAGGTCGGCCCGGCCTCCGTCGGCCAACAGCCGGCGCAGCAGCGCCACCGCATCCTCAAGCGGCAGCAGCGCCAGGTCCCACAGCTTGCCGCCAGGCAGCGTGAACCGGCTGCGCGAGGTCACGATCACCGCCCAGCCCGCGGGCGCGGGCAGCAGCGGCCGCACCTGCTCCGCGCCGGCCGCATTGTCCAGCAGCAGCAGCCCGCGCTTCCCCGCCAGCACCGCACAGTAGATCCCTTGCAGCGCGGCCAGCTCCTCCGGCAGCCGCGCCTCCGGCTGGAACGCGTGGATCACGTTCGCCAGCAGCGCCTCCGGCCGCAGCGCCGCGCCGCCCGGCTGCAACTCGAACAGCAGCCCCGCGTCCCCGTACTGCTCCCGCAGCCGGTGAGCCACGGCCAGCGCCAGCTCCGTCTTGCCGATCCCGCCCATGCCGTGCAGCCCGGTGATCGCTGCGGTCCCCCCGTCCCGGCTCAGGTGCGCCACCAGCGCGTCGAGCTCCGCGGCCCGGCCGGTGAAGTCCCCCACCGGCGGCCGCAGCGCGTGGAGCGCGGCCTCGGCCGCTAGCAGCCCGTCGAACTGCGCGCCGAATTGGCCGGGCCGCGTGCGCTTGAGCTCGCGCAGCAGTTGGGGGATGTGCTCGCGGCGGGCCAGGTAGTCCAACAGCTCCCTGGCCTTGCCGGCCGCACCCTCCCCGGCCAGGTCATCGTAGCGCACGCCCAGGTTGGAACAGAGGGTGCGCAGCTCCTCGCTGTTGAAACGCGTTGCGAGTGCCTCGCGCAGCGCGATCAGGGACGGCAAGTCGGGCGTGGTGCTCATTTTGCTCCCCCCGAAAATGACATATATCTGGAATTGAGCCTTCAGGCGGTCTGTGTGGATGTGGCGAGAGACCGGCTGAAGCCTCAATTCCGGGAATTGGGCCGGTGTGGCGAGAGACCGGCTGAAGCCTCAATTCCAGAAACTGCGGCAAACTGTCCGACGGGGCGCGCTTAGCGCACCTGCACGGTGAGCGCGCGGACGTCCACGGTGTCGTCGGGCTTGACGATGCGCAGCAGGTAGGTGGTGGTGCCCTTGGGGCAGGCCGGGTGCTCCGCGACGCCGGCTACGCCGTGATCCTGCCAGCTCTGCCCTTCCCGGTAGAAGTAGATCGCCTTGATCCCTTCGATGCGCCAGCGGAAGGTGACGCACTCGCCGGGGCGGACCACGGTCCGGTCGACCGTGAACAGGTCGCCGGCCGGCGGGGCGGGCTCCTGCACCTGCACGGTAAGCGCGCGGAACTCCACGGTGTCGTCGGGCTTGACGATGCGCAGCAGGTAGGTGGTGGTGCCCTTGGGGCAGGCCGGGTGCTCCGCGACGCCGGCTACGCCGTGATCCTGCCAGCTCTGCCCTTCCCGGTAGAAGTAGATCGCCTTGATCCCTTCGATGCGCCAGCGGAAGGTGACGCACTCGCCGGGCTGAACCACGGCCCGGTCGACGGTGAACACGTCGCCGGACGGCGCGGCGGCCGCGCGCGCCTCGGCCTGCACCAGCACCTCAAGCCCGCGCAGGACGACGCGGTCGTCGGTCTGCACGACGCGCAGCACGTAGTTCGTCGTCCCGCCGGGCTGGACCTGGCGTTCGCCCGCGCCCACGACGCCGTGGTCGCGCCAGTCCTCGCCTTCGGCGTACAGGTACACCTCTTTGACCCCCTCAACGGCCCAACGCAGCGTGGCTGTCTCGCCGGGCCGGATCATGAGGCGATCCGCATTGAAATCGATGTTTGCCATGACACCCTCCCGCCTGATTGTAAGGCCAGACCGGCGAGATGTCAACCACTTTGATTTGCCACTTCGGTGTGCTACAATGGGAGGGCGTTGGAAGGTCCGCACACGGCGGGGTGACCCAGGGCCGTGGCCGGCTGGGGCCAGGCAACAGAAAAAGGAGAGAGGAACATGGCGAAGACCCCCCCATCAGCCCAGGTGCTCATCGATTTCAAGCCGCAGCATGACTTTTTCATCGGCATCGACTCGGACGGTTGCGCGTTCGATGCGATGGAGCTGAAGCAGAAGGAGTGCTTCACCCCCAGCACGATCCGGGTCTGGGGGCTCCAGCCCGTGTCCAAGTATGCGCGGGAAACCGCGGAGTGGGTGAACCTGTACTCGCAGTGGCGCGGGGCGAACCGCTGGCCCGCGCTGGTGAAGGTGTTCGATCTGCTGGCCGAGCGGCCGGAGGTGGCGGCGCGCGGGGTGAAGGTCCCGGAGGGCAAGGCGCTGAAGGAGTTCATCGCCTCGGGTTTCTCGCCCAGCGAGGCGGGGCTGAAGGGGTACATCGCGGCCGGGCACGGCGACGACGAGCTGTGGCGCGGGCTGGAGTGGACGCGGGCGATCGACAGCCTGGTGGCGCTGACCGTGCGCAATGTGCCTCCCTTCCCGATGGTGCGCGAAAGCATGCAAAAGATGCACGCCAAGGCCGACCTGATGGTGATCTCGACCACGGCCTCGGATGCGCTGAAGCGCGAATGGACCGAGCACGGGCTGATCCAGTACATGGCGGTGGTGGCGGGGCAGGACATGGGCACGAAGAAGCAGCACCTGGAGTACGGGGCCAAGGGCAAGTACCCGGACGACCGCATCCTGATGATCGGGGACGCGCCGGGGGACCGCGACGCGGCGCACGGGGTGGGTGCGCTGTACTATCCGATCTGCCCGGGCATGGAGGAGATGTCGTGGCAGCGGTTCTACGATGAGGCGTCCGAGAGGTTCATCAACGGCACGTATGCCGGCGCGTACGAGGCGGCGCTGATCGCAGAGTTTCAGAAGCTACTGTCGGACACGCCGCCCTGGAAGCGATAATCCAAAAAGAAACCAGGTTTCGCGACCTCCGGTCGTTGCAGAAACCTGGTTTCTCCGTGCTTCCCCGCGCGGCTCATGGCCCATATGGAGCTACGACACACCGGAACCCGAGATCCTCGTATTGGTAATTGGGCGCCGCGTAAACGCGGGCGGCCACGCGCAGAGATTGTCCGTCTTCTTCAAACCAGCTCCCCCCGCGCAGCACCTTTTGCGTTCCGGAGGCCGGCCCCTGCGGGTTCTCGGCCGGCGATGTGCTGTAGTAGGTGCTTCCGAACCAATCGTTGACCCATTCCGCCACATTGCCCGCCATGTCGAGCACGCCGTAGGGGCTGGCGCCGGCCGGATAGCTGCCGGCAGCGTCGGTGTCGCCGCCCGGCACACAGCGGGCGCTGGCCCCGCCGTTCGCCCGCGTGCAGTCCGGGGCCGCGTCGCCCCAGGGATAGGCGCGGGTGTCGCTGGCCCCGCGGCCGGCTTTCTCCCACTCCGCCTCGGTCGGCAGCCGCTTGCCGGCCCACTTGCAGTACGCGAACGCCCGGCTCCAGTCCACGTGGATCACCGGGTAGTTGTCGTAGGCCGGGTTGCCGTAGTAGGAGCTGCGGGTGGCGGATGAGTTGGCATACGGCGCCCAACACTGGTTTGCCGCGACACATCGGGCATATTGTGCGTTTGTCACCTCGTGCACGTCGATGAAGTAGGGATTGAGGGTCACGGTGTGCCGCGGCAGCTCGTAGGTGGCGCACGAGAAACCGCCGTTATGCTGGGGGTCGCAGCCCATCTGGAAGGGGCCGGCAGGGACCAGCACCATGCCCGGGGGTGCGGAGGGCAGGGTCGGGGTGGCGGTCGGCGTCAGCGTGATGGTGGCGGTGGGCGAGGCGGTCGGCGTCGCGGTCGGCGGCTTGCTGGGGGTGGCGGTCGGCGTCAGCGTGGGCGCCGGGGTCCGGGTGGCCGTGGGGGTCGCCGTGGGCGCGGGCGTGACGGTGGCGGTGGGCGTGGCGGTCGGCGTCTCCGTGGGCTTGTCGGTCCGGGTCGCGGTCGGGGTCTCGGTGGGAGCGGGGGTGGCGGTGGCGGTCTCGGTCGGCGCGGGGGTGGCGGTCGGCGTGGGTGTGGCGGTCGACGTGGAGGTGGCCGAGGGCCGCGGGGTCGGGGTGGGCGCGGCCGCGTCGTAGTTCCGGCCGATCAACGGCAGATAGAGCCAGGAATCGTAGACGTCGGTTGGGGTCGGCTCCGGCGGGAAGGGGCCGTGGACGGCTGCCAGGCTGCCGGCAGGCTGAGCCAGGCTGAGCAGGGCTGCCGCAGCAACCAGGCAGAGGCTTGCCGCGGCCAGGCGGAACGGCGTGCGTTTCATGGGTGCGCCTCCTTCGCGGTTGGCTGGCACCGATTTTAGCACAGCGCGGCGCGGAGGACAAGCCAGATTTCGCGAGCGCCCCAAAAAACAAACCAGGTTTCTCGGAGAAACCTGGTTTGTTTTTTGGGTTTTTGGGTCAGGCTTACTTGAAGAGCGCCATGACGTTGTTGATGACGCCCATCAGGGTGTCGAGGGGCTTGTCACCGGCCGGGATCAGGTAGCCGCCTTGCTCGAAATGCTGGTTCAGCATCGCGAGGTTGCCGGCCTTGTCTTCGTTGATCACCGCGGCCCGATGGCAGCCGCCGCACGCGCGCTCGGCCGGCCCGCTCACCAGCGCCGGCACGCCGCCGATCTTCCGACCCCAGGTCTCGTTCTTCGCCGAGGCCGAGAGCAGGCCCGGCAGCGACTTATCCTGCGTCGGTGCGTTATAGGCGCCTGCGGCATGGCACGATTCGCAGTTCGTCTGCGCATGCGTGGGGTACGGGAACGAGATGTGATGCTCGTAGTGCAGCGCCTGCACCGGGTCCTTGAAGTCGATGGCGCTGACGTCGAACGCCTGCCCCGAATGGATCGCATGCACGTAGGAGTCCAGCGACCGCGATTGCATCTCCAGGTGCGAGCCGCCCGCCTTCGTGATGTGGCACATCCGGCACGCGGTGACGCTGCCGCCGTAGCTCGGTTCGTGGAACTGCGTCGCGAGCGCGGCGTGGCAGCTCTCGCACTTCTCGGTCTCGGCGATCGCGTTGAACGCCTTATCGTCGAACGCCTGCGCACCCAGGTCAAACGTCCGCGTCGCGGCATCCACAGCCACTTCGACGCCCGCGGCGTTCACCGTCAGCGGCAGCACGCCGACCTCGACGCGCTTCACCGTGCCGTCTTCGAGCAGCGCGGCCCACGGCGTCAGGTCCGCAACCGCTTCCCACTCGCCGCCTGTCGCCGACGTGATGGTCAGGCGCGGGTTGGCGGTCTTGGCGCCGAACGCGGCTTCCAGGTTCCGGCCGTCCTTGCTGTCCAGCGCGCCGTCGCCGTTGTCGTCGATCAGCCGCTCATGCGGCCCGATGATGAAGTCCTTGGTGTCCCAGCCGTACAGGCCCACCAGCACCGTGGGCGTCATGTTCTTGGTGACGTCCACCTCGGCGAAGTCCGCCACGGCCGCGGCGCTGAACTTGATGTTCAGCTTCGTCCCGTCCAGCTCCGCACTCGCGATGGTCACGGAGATGGCATCGGAGTACTTCACGCCGGCCGCGGTGTAGATCTTCTGGTCGTAGCCGGTGTGGATCGCCTTGAAGGCCGGCGCGGGCTTGCCCTCGCCGTGGCACATCGTGCAGTCCGTCGTGGTCAGGTCCAGCGTGCCGTGGCTCGCCTCGGGCACGACCGTCTTCAGCGCCAGCCCGGTGGTGTCCCAGGCGGGCTCTTCCTGGCCTTCCTTCAGCTCGGCCTTGGCGCCGGTCAGCGGGTGGCAGCTCTTGCAGGTGCTGATCTTGAACTGGCTGTCGGCCAGCACCACATCCAGCTTGCCCTCGTGGCAGGTCACGCAGTTGGCCATCGACTGCGGGTAGGGGAATTCCATGGCATGCGACATGTGCACGTCGTTCATCACGGTCGTGTTGTACGCATACATCTGCTTCTGCTCTTCCGACAGCAGCTCGAGCGCCTTCTCTTCGTCGGGCTCAGCCAGGAACTCGGCCGCCACCGTCGGCTCGTTGACCAGCAGTTGCCACTCGTAGTGCCCGCCCGTGCCGTTGTCCACATGGCACGCCTTGCAGGTGTAGAAGTCGGTGGCGGGGTCGCCGTCCACCTGGGCATAGATGTAGCCGTGCTTCAGGTAGGGGTCGGTGTGGCACTTCACGCAGCCGGCGTTGTTGGCCGCTGAGACGTAATCCACGCCCGCGCCCGTCTCCGCCAGCGCGGCAAACGGGTACTTGGCCTGCGCCACGCGCGAGCCGGGGATGGTGCCCTGGGTCTCGTCGCGGCCGTAGACCACCACCAGGCCGTTCACCTGGCTCACGTCGCTGTAGTCCACGTAGGCCGGGTCGTCCGCGGCCTTCTCGACCAGCGTGCTGGTGACCAGCGCCTTGCCATCCCAGGTGATCTTGCCCTTGATGGCCAGGCGGTCCAACGCCGGCTCAAACTGGAATTTGCCGTCGGTGTAGGGCACCCAGTAGATGCTGAGGTTGTCCAGCTTGGCGGGGTCGAACGGCTGGCCGTTCATGGCCAGGTTGAAGGTGACCACGGTGGTGTCAGGGTTGGCCGTGAAGGCGTACTTCACGTCGGTCACCTTGATGACGCCGTCCTGGTACAGTTGATCGTAGTAAGTCTGGTGGGTCGCACCGTCGCGCTTGTGGCACATCGTGCAGGTTTCGACCCGGGTTGCGGTGCTGACGGCGACCGCAGGGGCTTCAGCCTGAGCCACGGGCGCAGCAGCGGCCGCAACAGCGGGGGCAGCCGCGGCCGCAGCAGCGGGGGCAGCAGCGGCCGCAACAGCGGGTGCAGCAGCGGCCGCAACAGCGGGCGCTTCCGCGGGTGCGGCGGCAGCGGCGGCTGCAATCGGGGCGGCGGCGGCAGAGGCGACGGTTGGGGCCGGCTTGCCGCCGCAGGCAACTACGACGATAGCTGCCAGCAGCAGGACGGCGACAACAACGGCCAATTTGGGCCAATGCTTCATGGGTTCCTCCTGAAAGATAGGTCACTGTGAATCGTTGCGGTCTGGTGGTGGTCGGTTTGGATGTGGTGCGCACCTCCTTCGGTTGGAACGGCAGGAATTCCAAATCCGGTCGCTGCAGGCGTCTGGAATGGAGGCTGCGGCATGCATGCCGTTGGCCGGTCAGCCGCATGGCGTTCAAGTGGCCAATGACCGGCTAAAGCCTCGATTCCGGGTGTATTTGGAATTGCTGTTGGAACGGTAGGCCGGCGCGCGTGGGACGACGCGCGCCAGCCGGTTTCTGTGATGGGGGGATTCTACTACAGAGTAGCAAAAGGTGCAAAGTAACAAAAGGTTCAAATACGGACTTGTTGCATTTTGTCAAAGGGGCTTGACCTGCGCTGTATTTTGAGCTAGAATATCTACAGTCAATCCCGCGGCGATTCGTTGTCAAATTCGGCCGGCTGCTTTCACCCCGGAACCCCCGGCAGGCGCGCCGGCATGCTCACATTCTTGTCTGCTCGGACAAAAGGAGGTGATGCCACCGAACAGGTCCGACTCCGGGTCGACACCGTTCCAGATTTGCGCTTTTTCCCCACTGCGATGCCTTGTCTTTTGGACCCGCCCGTCGCGCACGGGCAACAAAGGAGCATCCGAACATGCAACGCAAACGCATCCTCTATTTGCTGGCCGTCCTGGCCATGGTCGTGTCGCTGCTGCCGGTCGGTGCAGCGGCACAAGGCACCAAGCCTCCCGATGTGGCGTCGACCGCCGCGGAGCAGCCCGCGCAGAAGGTGGTCGACCGGGAGGAGCCCAACGCGGCGCCGGGCCAGGCCCGGCCGGCCGGGATCGCCGGGGTGGGCACGGATTACGGCTGGAGCCAGTCCACCGGCACGTACGTCCCGATCACCGGCGGCACGCAGGTAACGACTTCCTGCGACGACAACAGCTACAACGCCATCACGATCCCCTTCTCCTTCACTTTCAACGGCACGGCCTATACGCAGGTATCCATCAACTGCAACGGCTTCATCGCCATGGGCGCCACCGTTGTCAGCAGCTACACGCCGATCAGCAGCGGCACCAGCAATAACGTGATCGTGGCCGTGGGGGAAGACCAGCAGACCAACACGACCGCCAGCGAGATCCGCTACGAGACGCTGGGCGTGAGCCCCAACCAGATCTTCGTGATCCAGTGGACCAACTTCCGCCACTACAACGCCACGGGCGACATCCGCAACTACCAGATCCGCCTGTATGAGACCAGCAACCTGGTCGAGGTGGTCTACGGACCCTTCACCCAGAACGCGACGAATCGCACCTCTCAGGTCGGCCTGCGCGGGGCTGCGAATACCGATTTCAACAACCGCTCCAGCACGACCGGCTGGACCAACACGGTGGCCGGCACGCTCAACACGGCGACAGTGGCTCTGACCACGGCCTACGTCCCGCCCTCCGGCCTGACCTGGGACTGGACGCCGATCTCGCCCCACCCGATCTTCGACACCTCCACCAAGACGGCGCCTGCCAAGGCGGTTGTGGGCGATCCGATCGGCTACACGGTGACAATCGTCAACTCGGGCACCGCTTCCGCAGATGACGCGACGATGGTCGACCCGATCCCGGCCGGCACGACCTACGTCGCCGGCAGCGTGACCGGAGGAGCCGTCTACGACGCGGGGTCCAACAGCATCACCTGGGCCGGCGATGTGGCTGTCGGCACGCCGGTGGTGATCAGCTTCTCCGTTGACACCGACGGCCTGCCGTGCGGGAGCAGCGTGGTCAACCAGGCGACATTGAACGATCCCGGTCTCTTCGGCGGCGCGGTGGTCAAGTCGGCCACAACGACCCTCACCGCCACGGCGCCCACGCCGCTGGACGGCTTCGAGACCAGCGTGCCGCCGCCCGGCTGGACCGAGACGATCGTCGTCGATCCCGGCACCGACCCCGACTGGAGCCAGGTGAACGCGGGCACGTACCCGACCATTCTGCCGCACGGCGGCAGCTACATGGCCAAGTTCAACTCCTTCAGCCAGAACGGCGGCTCGGCCCGGCTGTGGACCAATGCGCTGGACCTGAGCGGCTACGCCGTGCCGCAGGTCGTCTTCTGGATGTCGCACGACACCGGCTACACGACCAACGCCGACAGGGTCCAGGTGCAGGTCTCGATCGACGGCGTCACCTGGTCGGACGTCGGTGCGCCGGTGCTGCGCTACGACGCCGCGTTCACGACCCCCGGCTGGAAGGAGCACATGGTCGTGCTGCCGGCGGGCTACAACATCAACGGCGTCTACATCGGCTTCCTGGGCGTCAGCGCCTACGGCAACAACTTCTATTTGGACGACACCGCCCTCTCCGAGGGGTGGTACCCCTGCCCCTACGTGGCGTTGGGGCCTGACGGCGCCAAGACCGGCTGCCCCGGCAGCAGCGTCAACTATGACCTGACGTTGACCAACATGACCCCGAGCGCCGACACCTTCGACGTGACGGTGGCCGGCAATGCCTGGCCGACCACACCCGACCCGACGCAGCTCGTCCTGGCGCCCGGCGCCAGCGGTTCCATCGCCGTCACCGTCGACCTCCCCTGGACCGTCGGTGCGGACACGGCGACCGTCACCGCGGCCGGCGGCGGCTTAAGCGACAGCGCCACCCTGGTGACGACCGCGAGCAGCAGCTTCAGCGATCCGGCCTGGGTGACCAAGGCCGTGGGCGGCGAGCCCAGCCTCTACTGGGGCGGCAGCTACTACTACGGCGGCAACGTCTGCGTGGTGGGCGGCCTCAGCGGGCCGAGCGGCTCGACCGCCGTCTCCGGCGAGCACTGGTGCTACAACATCGCCGCGACCACCTGGACGCAGAAGGCGTCCATGCCGACCGCGCTGTTCGGCACGGCCTACGGCCTGATCGGCGGCAAGTTCTACATGGCCGGCGGCTTCGACACCGCCTTCACCGGCTACGCCAACCTGCAGATCTACGACATCGCCACCGATGCCTGGAGCACCGGCGCGGCGCTGCCTTCGGCGCGCGGCGGCCAGGCCGGCGGCGTGGTGGGCGGCAAACTCTACTCGGCCGGCGGCAGCGGCACCTCATCCTTCCCCACCGACTGCCCCACCTACGAATACGACCCTGTCGGCGATGCCTGGACCAGCAAGGCCGCCTGCCCGCTGCAGGGTGGTTACGGCTTTGACCTGGGCGGCAGCGTGGGCAGCGACTTCTGGGGCAAGCTCTTTGCCGGCGGCCATTTCGGCGCCTACTACGGCTGGTACGCCTACGATCCCGCGGCCGACACCTGGGCGACGCTGGCCAACCTGCCCTACCACAAGACGCCGCTGATCGTCGAGAACCCGGACACCGGCGCTATCTACTCCATCGGCGGCTTCATCGGCTGGACGGCCCAGAACGCCACCTGGAAGTACGACTACGCGCCCAACGCCTGGACCAACCTGAACCTGCCGCTGAACACGACGCAGGGCGGGTCGCTCGGCCCGGCGCACGGCTCGTTCGGCGACCCGACCTTCGAAGGCTTCTGGACGGAGGGCGGCAGCATCGGCTCTGGCTCGCTCTCGCCGACGCCGTTTGAGTCGTGGCAGTTTGTCGCCTGCCCCACCTGCGACCCGCCGACGGGGGTCGACTTCACCTGGGCGCCGCCCAACCCGTTCGTGGGCGACCTGGTGACCTTCACCGGCAGCGCGACGGGCACTGCACCGCTGACCTACGCCTGGGACTTCGGCGACGGCGGCACGGCCAGCGGCAACCCGGCGGACCACACCTACCTCGCCGCGGGAGACTATCTCGCCACCCTGGCCGTCAGCAACGCGTGCGGCCAGTCTGCTAACGAGCACACGGTGACCGTGGCGCAGATCGTACCGCCGAACATCAATGTGGATCCGTTGAGCCTGGCGGCCAGCCAGCCGCAGGACACGACGTCGAGCCAGACCCTCAACATCGGCAACACCGGCGGCAGCGACCTGACCTGGGCGATCGTCGAGGAGCCGGCCCTTGTTCCGATCACGGTCGAAGGACCGCAGGCCGCGCTGGCCGCCCATCACAGCGGCGGCAGCGCCCAGGCGCCCAACCCGGCGATCGGCAAGGCTGCGCCGGGGGCCGGCATCGTGGCGTCCTACAATGGGCCGGCCGTGGTGCTCTACGACCAGACCGACAACGCCGGCATCAACAGCATCACCTCGCAGGACTTCGAGGCGAGCCTGGACGCCTATGACAACCAGGCGGCCGACGACTTCGTCGTGCCGACCGGCGACGGCTCCTGGACGATCGCAGAGGTCTACGTCCCGGGCATCTACTATAACGGCGCCGGCCCCGCGCCGGCCGTCAACGTCTTCTTCTATCAGAACGCCAGCGGGCTGCCCGGCGCCCAGGTCTACAGCGCGCTTGGCCTCGTGCCCGCTGACTCGGCCGGCACCTTCACCATCGCCCTGCCCACCCCGGCTGTGCTGCCCGCGGGGACCTACTGGGTCTCGGTGCAGGCGGTGATGGACTACAGCGTCGGCGGCCAGTGGATGTGGACGGAGCGCACGGTGCAGTCCAACAGCCCCTCGGCCTGGCGCAACCCGGGCGGCGGCTTCGGTGTTGGCTGCACGACCTGGGGCGCGCGCCTGGGGACCTGCGGCGTTGGCACCGATCCTGACCTGCTCTTCCGCCTGAGCGGCGCCATCGGCGGGCCGGCGCAGACGTGCGCCAACCCGGCGGACGTCCCGTGGCTGAGCGAGGTCCCGACCAGCGGCACGACCGCGGGTGGCGGTGTGACCCCCGTCACAGTGACGTTCGACTCGACCGGCCTGGTGGTTGGCACGTACAACGCCAACCTGTGCGTCACCTCCAACGATCCTGACGCCGGCCCCGGCAACGGCACCAACCTGGTGATCGTGCCGGTGGAACTGATCGTCACGGAGCCGCCGGTGGCCTCCATCGAGCTGGTCAAGACGGTCGGCGCCGTGGACGGTGTGTGCGCGACCACCAGCAGCATCATCGTGCCCCCCGGGACGACGGTGTACTACTGCTACACCGTCACCAACACCGGCAATGTGACCCTCAACCTGCACGACCTGGTGGATGACCAGCTCGGCACGATCTTCTCGGCTCTGAACTATGCTTTGGCCCCGGGCGCCAGCGTCAACACGGTTGCCGCCGGCCTGAGCATTCCGGCGCTCATCAATGTCACCACAACCAACGTGGCGACGTGGACCGCCTACAACACCGGCGGCCCCTCGGCCCAGGCCAACGCCTCGGCCACCGTCACGGTGCAGTCCGGTGGTGGGATATGTCCGGCCGGGCCGGAGGTGGGCGAGCTAACCACCAACGATCCGGTCTTCAACCGGCCCGTGGGCTCCGGCGGCTCCTGCACGCCCTCGGGCGTGGGCACGGCCGTGTACTACGACGTCTATTCCTACAACCTGGCCGGCCCGATCCCGCATGACCTGTTCGCCAGCCTGGTCGGCGGCACGACGTTGGACACGGTCCTGGTGTTCTACCAGGCCGGCGACGGCTCGCAGAGCCCCTTCGATCCCACGCAGCCCTGCTTGAACAACGTGGCCTACAACGATGACTTCGGCGGCACCCTCCAGTCGGAGATCAGCGCGACAGGGCTGGGGGCCGGGTGGATTGACGTGGTCGTCACCACCTTCGGTAACGACACGACCGGCCCGTATACCATGCAGGTTGCGAGCCAGAGCTGCCAAAGTGACGCTGTGCCGAACATCGACGTTAGTCCGCTGAGCCTGGCCGCGACCCAGCCGCCGGATGCGACGACGAGCCAGACCCTCAGCATCGGCAACACCGGTGACGGCGAGCTGACCTGGACCCTCACCGAGGAGCCGCAGAACCTGGGCGTCGTCCACGTCGCCCTCCCGGCCCGTTCGGCTGAGGCGGCCGCAGGGACGGCCGTCGCGGGCCACACCGCGGCGCGGCCGGCCGGCAGCTATACCATCCAGCGGCAGGCGCTCACCGTCCTCCCGCCGGACGTGCTGCTGGTGGTTGCTGACTACGACGTCGACTACGGCAGCCCGATCCAGGCGCTGCTGCAGGCCTACGGCGACCTGGGCGCGGTGGACTTCTTCAACGCGCGCGACGCTACGCCGACCCTCGCCGATCTCCAGGCCTACGACGTGGTGGTGGTCTGGGCCAACTACGCGTTTGCCGATGCGACCACGATAGGCAACGTGCTGGCCGACTACGTGGACGCGGGCGGCAAGGTCATCGACATGATGTTCGCCCTCGATCCATCCTGGGGATACCAGGGCCGGTTCCGCACCCAGGGCTACTCGGCCATGACGACCACAGGTTACGTGTTCGACACCCAATGCCTGGGCGCATACAACGCAAGCCATCCGATCATGGCCGGCATCACCGACGTCTGCGACTACTACCGGGGGAACGGCACGGCTCTGACGGCCGGCTCGTCGGAAGTAGCGCGCTGGGCGGATAATGAGCTGTTCGTGGCCGTGAAGAACAACGGCACGGTGGCGACCATCAACGGCTATGTGGGCTACTACTACGAATGGACCGGCCAGATGCCGGACGTGGTGCACAACGCGATCCTGTGGTTGGGCGGCGAACAGCTCGACTGCGCCAACCCGGCGGACGTGCCGTGGCTGAGCGAGGTCCCGACCAGCGGCACGACCGCGGCCGGCGCGACGACCCCGGTGCAGGTGACGTTCGACTCGACCGGCCTGGCGGCCGGTGTGTATGACGCGAACCTGTGCGTCGCCTCCAACGACCCCGACCCCGGCCCCGGCAACGGCACCGAGCTGGTGGTGGTGCCGGTGGAGCTGACCGTCGAGGCGCTGGCGGCCTCCATCGACCTGGTGAAGACGGTGGGCACCGTGCCCGGCGTCTGCGCCACGACTGACAGCATCACCGTCGACCGCGGCACCGAGGTCTACTACTGCTACCAGGTGGAGAACACCGGCAGCGTGACCTTCAACTTCCACGACCTGGTCGACAGCGAGCTGGGGACGATCCTGGACGACTTGCCCTACACGCTGGCCCCCGGCGCGTTCTCGCCTGAAGTGATCGTGGCCGACACACCGTTGAGCTCCGTCACCAACAGCGCCACCTGGACCGCCATGACCAGCCTGGGCGGCTACGTCGCGGACGGCACCATCCCGTACAACTGGGAGGAGATCGCGAACACCGGCACCCAGGTGCCGCTGAGCGACGACTCGATGAGCGACGCGATCCCGCTCGGCTTCGCGTTCGACTACTACGGCGCGCCCTACAGCGAGATCTACATCAGCTCGAACGGCTTCCTGACCGTGCTGCCCGGCCAGTCTAACGGCTGCTGCACAGGCCAACCGATGCCCAACCCCAACAATCCCAACGGCGTGATCGCCGGCTGGTGGGAGGACCTGAACCTGAGCCAGGGCGGCGCAGTCTTCTATCAGATGCTGGGCGCGGCCCCCAACCGGGTGTTCATCGTCCAGTTCACCGCAGTGCCGCACTACTATAACGGCAATGAGGTCTCGATGCAGTTCAAGCTCTACGAGGGCACGAACGTGATCGAGGTTCATTACCAGGCTGCACCCTCGGACGGCGGCACGCATTCGGCGGGCGTCGAGAATGCCGACGGCACGCTGGGCACCCAGTACTACTTCGGCACGGACGGCCTCGCGGTGCGCACCGCGGTGCGCTACTCGCTGGCGTCGATGGTCATTGCCTCCGACACCGACACGGCTACCGTGACGCTGGTGGAGCCCAACATCGTCGTCGACCCGCTGAGCCTGCTGGCTGAGCAGTTGACCGACGAGCAGACCCAGCAAATGCTGAACATCGCCAACACCGGCAGCAGCGACCTGACGTGGGAGCTTTGGGAAGCCGAAGCGACCTTCGCAGGCGGCGTGCCGGCCGAACAGGGCGCGCCGGCCAGCGCGGCGCAATCGTTGATCGCCGCGGGACCGTTCGCCCCCAGCATGCAGCCGGTGGCGCCGATGACGCGCAGCCCGGCGGCGCTGATCAATGACGGCAGCTTCGAGAACGGCCCGCCGCCGGCCTCGGCCTGGACCGAGGTCACCAACACGGGCTGTGAGTGGATCGGCGACTGGAGCGGCGTCTGGGGCGTGGCCGCCTACGATGGCACGTACGACTTCTGGGCCGGCGGCTACTGCAGCGGCGCACCGACCACCAGCTCGGTGGAGCAGACCATCGCGGTGCCGGCGACCGATGCGACCCTGTCGTTCCAGTACCTGGCCTACCGGCCTGACCCGGACGACGCGGACGCCGACACCGCCTACATCCAGGTGAACGGAACCACGGTGTGGACGCTGGACCTGGTGGGGGCCAACAACACCTATCCGAACTGGGTGAACGCGACGGTCGACCTGAGCGCCTACGCGGGGCAGAGCGTGGCCCTGAAGCTGGGCGCGGTCAGCGCGGGCGCGCAGACCGGGAACGTCCGCTTCGACTACCTCGAGTTCGTGGCGCCGCCGATCCCGCCGGTCTGCGACAACCCGGTCGACATCCCGTGGCTGAGCGAAGTCCCGACCAGCGGCACGGTGCTGCCGGGCGAGGCGACCGACGTGGCGGTGACCTTCGACTCGACGGGGCTGGCGATCGGCACGTACAACGCCAACCTGTGCATCGTCTCCAACGATCCTGACGCCGGCCCCGGCAACGAGACCAATCTGGTGATCGTGCCGGTGACGTTGATCGTGGGGGCGCCTCCTGGCGCCCAGATTCGCGGCTACGTCTTCGACGACCTGAACGCGGACGGCCACCGCAACGTGGGCGAGACGACTGGCCCCGCCTGGGTGCCCGTCACCCTGAGCAAGGACGGCGTCGCGATCGACTACTACTGGTCGAACGCGCCGAGCGGCTGGTACGACTTCGGCTTCCGCGAGTCAGGCAACTACTGCGTGGAGATCACGGTGCCGGCCGGCTATGTGGCCACCAGCCCGACGAAGGTCTGCTTTGTCCTGGACGGGATCGATAAGATCGTGAACTTCGGCGTGGACAAGGCGCGGGCCAGCATCGGCGACCAGGTGTTCTTCGATGGCAACAGCAACGGCGTCTTTGACGCCGGCGACTACGGCATCGGGAACGTCACGGTGGACCTGTGGACCTCGAGCGGCGGCGCACCGGGTGTGGTGATCGCGACGGCCACCACGGCGGCCGATGGCACTTACCTGTTCACGAACATCCTGCCCGGCGCGTACTTCGTGCAGGTGACGGACGTGAACGGGGAGCTGACCGGGCTGTCGTTGACGACGGCGGGCAACCCGTTGGGGCCGATCACGGTCGTGCACATGCAGACGTACCTGGATGCGGACTTCGGCTACAACCTGGTCTGCAGCAGCACGCGCGGCGCGATCACTGGCCGCGTGTGGAACGACGTGAACGCGGACGGCGTGCAGGATGCGGGCGAGGCCGGCATCGCGGGCGTGACGGCCTGCGCCGAGCCGGTGTCGTATCTGAGCACGCGCTGCCGGACGACGAACTCGGCGGGCTACTTCTACATGTGCGTGCCGCGCGGCACGTACCTGGTGGCGCCGCTGACGGATGAGGAGCCGCTGGCGAGCATGACGCCGACGACGCCGGAGTTCTACCTGCCGGTGGTGATCCGGCCGGGTGGCAGCTTCACGACGGCGTTCTTCGGCTACAAGTAGCCCTCACCCCCGACCCCTCTCCCATCCCCCGGGACGGGAGAGGGGAATGAGCCTTACCTCTGGACCCTGTCCCATTCCGAGGGATGGGACAGGGGAATGACCCTCGCAGGCGCACCTGGCCAGTAGGCCACAGGGCCGCTGCACAACTCAGCTTGTGCAGCGGCCCTGTCTTTAGCCATGCCCCCCTGATCATTTTGATTTATTGACAGATTGTACCTTGTTAGTATATAATAAGTTTGATATTTATAGCGAAAATTACTTCCACAATCCTACCCGGAAAGGAGGTAAGACTGCCATCGACGAGCGACATGGAGCAGCATGGTCTACCCACCAGCCCAGACACAGCCAAAGGAGAGCATTATGCAGCGTCAACGCCCAGCGCGGCTTCGGGCCGCGTTCATAATCACTGCCATCGCCTTGTCCCTTCTCACCGCCGCCTTGACGGCGTCAGCCGCGTCTCCGTCCGCCGGCCAAGGGCCCGAACCTGAAATCACCGGCATCTATCGCGGCGCCGGCACCGCCGTCCAGTTCGACGTTTCACGGCCGCTGCGCGAGCTCACTCCCACTGCGCCGCAGGAGAGGAAGCAGTTCGAGATTCCCGAGTTGAGCACCGGCCTCGAGGGTGCGCTCGGTGTGCAGGAAGCTGACGGCGCGCTGCAGACCACCTACGGTCCCTCCGCGCTCCCGGCTCCCATCATCAGCTTCGACGGCCCACCGAACCTCAGCGGCGTCTCGCCCCCCGATCCGGTTGGAGACGTGGGCCCCAACCACTACGTGGCCATGAGCAACCTGTCCTTCCAGATCTTCGATAAGTCCGGCACATCGCTCTACGGCCCGGCGCCCAACAACACGCTGTGGGCGGGTTTTGGCGGTCCCTGCCAGACCGAGAACTCAGGCGATCCGATCGTGCTCCATGATCAGATCTCCGATCGCTGGATGCTAAGCCAGTTCACCTCGGCAGGACCTACCTACTATATCTGCGTAGCTATCTCCACCACGCCCGACCCCACAGGCTCGTATTTTCGCTACGCCTTCAACACCGGCAGCAACTTCCCGGATTACCCTAAGTTCGGCTGGTGGTCCGATGCGCTGTACATCAGCACGCGCGAATTCGCCGGTGGTTCGACCTATGTCGGCGTCGGCGCCTACGCCGTTAACCGCGCCCAGCTCATCGCTGGCAACCCGACGCCGACGGTGATCTCATTCCTGGTCACCCCTGCCGCCGCCGGTGGCGCCTACAACATCGGCGATGGCTTACTGCCGGCCGATCTGGATGGCTCCACGCCGCCGCCGCCAGGTTCGCCGGCCTACTACGTCGGCAGCATGGATAACGGTGGGCCTTACGCCGCGCCGCAAGACGCGCTGACATTGTGGAAGTTCAGCGCGGATTTCACGACCCCGGCCAACTCGACCTTTATCCTGGCCAGCACGATCCCGATTGCGCCGATTGATACGATACCTGCCTTCTGTTCCGGCCGCTCGTGCATCCCGCAGCCCGGCACTGCCAACAAAATCGACCACTTGGGCTACCGCCAGCGGCCTCTGGTATCTTCTCAATAATCCGGGGCGAGTGAATTGTGCCCCGTGTCAAGGACGAT